>NZ_AP022576.1:2487943-3731915 GCF_010730355.1 Mycobacterium florentinum | reverse complement strand
GATCTGCTGGATGCGTTCGGCGTCGTCCATGCTGGTGTCCTTCTCCAGCGTCGCGATCGTCCGATGAGCCTCGACAACGTTGTCGGTGACGTCCGACTTGGCCTGCACGATCGTCCGGGCCACATACTTGTGCCAGGTAATCACGGTGGCCAGCCCGTTCTGCAGCGTCACCAAACCGTCGATCAGCGTCCCGAGCTGCGTGTTGGCGGCACCCGCGGCGCTGCCCGACCAGATACCCGCGTCGAAGATTTCCGACCGCTGAGACTGGCAGGCCTCCAAAACGTCGGTGACCTGTCGCAGCACCTGCGTGTACTGCTGGGCCCGGTCGTAAAAGGCCTGCTCATCGACATCCGGCCAACCGCCCGGATCGATCATCTGCGCGGCATATCCCCCCGTCGGCTTTGCGAGGCCCATCAGCTACTCCTCTCGCAACGCGGGACGTGCTGCATGCCAGACATCATGGTTAATAAGCGTAATCGAGGTCGGGACAGGCTAACTGCGGCAAAATTCGCGAACGTAGGCGACCAAAACGTACGCATCGACTGCGGACGACCGGTCGCTTTGAGTCATTGTTTTTCGGCCGGGCCCTTGCGCGGACGATTACCGATGACGCCCTCGGTCCACGCCCGCTCCTCGGTGTAGAGCGCGTCCTCGTCGGCTCCCGGTATGCGCTTGCCCTTCCCGCCGCCTTTGTCGCCCTGCCCGCCCATCGGCATGCCGCCCATACCGCCGCCCGCTCCGCCGACGCCGGGAAGCCCTTTGCCCAGGCCCGCTGTCGCCGGCCCCGGGCCCGCTGCCGCGGCCGGGCGTGACGACGCTTCGCCGTCTCCGGTGGCGCCTTGCAGTGGCATCTTGGGCATTCCGCCCATTCCGCCGACCGAGGCCGGCTTCATTCCGCCGGCGCCGCCCTTGCCCAGGCCTTGCTTCTGCATCGCCTTGTCCACCAGCGCCTGGGCATCCGGGGTCGGCGGTGTTTGCGGTGTACCGCCCATCCCGGACGGCAGCGTCGGCATGGTGGGCATCATCGGCATGTTGGCCGACGGATCGGTGGGCAGGGATCCGTCAGGAAGGTCCGGAACGTCCGGAACATCGGCCGGATCGGGTATGACATACGCGCCGTATGGTGCGGTCGGATTTGCCGGCGCCAGGGGAATTTGAGCGGCCGACATATAGGTCGCCAACGCGGTCTCCGACTTTGTCTGCAAAGTCTTGTACCAGTCCAGAGCCATGTACGTATACGGACTCTTGTGTTCGACGTAGTACTTGTACCAATAGTCACACTGCCGTACTTCGTAAGACGTCGGATGCTCGCCGTCTTGCGAGTAGGTCTCCGAGTCGTAGACGGGGGTGGTGGCCTTGACCTTTTTGTGCGCGTCAGCGACCAATTGGGCCTGTCTGGCCAGCGTCGTGAACTGCGTGACCATGCCGAATATCCACTGCTTCTGTGACGTGAAATTCGACTCGACCTGTGCCCTCGCGTCACCCTCCCAGTTCACGAACGGCCGGAACCGATAGGCCAGCTGCTGGAATTTCAGCTGGTAGCTGTTCCACTCCGCGGCAAACGCCCGAAACGCCGTCCCCTGGTCGGGAGATTCGATGTCTGTCGCCGCCTGTCTCACCTCGTAGTAGGGGTATTGAAACGGCGGTGGTGGCGGCGGCGGCGGTGGCGGAGCCGGGATGTAGTCCGGGTCGCACATCAGCGAGACCTTGTCGTTGGCGGACACCTTCGCCGAGGAGCCGGACGTCCCGTCCATGTTGATGGCGTTGATGTCCTCGGCCGCACCCTCGTCGGCTTCCTCATACGCCTTGGCCGCGTTCCGCAGGGACTTCGCCAGCGAACTCCACTCCCGCTGGCACGCTTGGACGTACAGCCGCAACGAGTCGGCGTTGATCGCGATTTGTACGGCGGCATCGCGGACAAATGAGAGAGCGCACGGCGCCTGCGGGTTGCCCACGGGCATCTTCGGGAGCGCCGCCTCGATTTCGTCGGCTCGCGCCATGAGTTCTTGGTATTCGACGTTTACCGTCTGCGTCATTTCGGCTCATTCTCCTTGTGCCCAAGGCCCTGTATTCGGGAGTTCATTTCCTGCCGGCGCCGGCCCGATCGGCAACCGACGAACTCGCGGAATGCCGATTGTGTTGTGCCGCAAGATCGCTTGCTCGCCCGGCGGGTACATCGCCGGACGTCGCGATCCCAGGCGACCGGACCGGGTGACCGTCCCGCCTGGCAGCAAGATGCGGTGTCATCACTGACCACCTCTTTCGTCTTGCGAGGACATGCGGACGGTGCGATGGGCGCTCCGACCACGATCGAGTGCAATCGTAATCCACCAAACAGGGCCGCCGTGCACCGATTTTTGCACCCGATCGTTGCGGCTCTTGCGGTTTCACAGAGCAATTTTCCGAGATGACGAGACACTCTGAGCCGAGCGGTATCCGATTCAGCTCGCCGACATCGGCGGTTAAACTCCGATCCCCGGTCATTCACCCGCGGTCCATTCGGTAAGACCGCGATTTCGGCGGGGGTGAGTTGTCCCGATGTCGGTGCGGTTCGACCCGACGTCAATCGTCGCCGCGGAAAAACACGCCATCGGCCTGCAGCACTTGGCCGGTGCGCATATCCACGAAGCCGGGCACCAATCCCTTTAACATGAAACTCAAAGAATCCATGCGGTCGAGCGCCTCCTGAATCAGCATTCCGCCGTCATACAAGGGTTCGAAGGACAGCTCCAATTCCACGCCGACGCAACGCTCGCCGATCGTCGCTAGGCCACCGTCGATCACCTGCTTCTCGAACCCCTGCACATCGATTTTGAGGAACGCCACCTCGCTCGGCACCAGGACCTCGGCGGCAATCGAGTCGAGCCGGGACACGGTCACGTCTTCGGTGCCGATGTAATTTGCCCTGGGGAACGCGTCCCGATGTCGTTGCAGCATCGGCAGGATGGAGCTGCTCTCGCCGGCGTTGCCCGCGACATTCATCGAGACCGCCCCGTCGAAATCGCCGAGGGCACACTGCCGGCAATCCCAGGGCGGGAGCTTCGTGGCGCTGCGCCGCAGCCGGGCGAATGGCTCGGAGAGGGGTTCGAACGAGACGATGCGGGCGTCGAAATCCGCCTCGCGAAGGCGGCCGGCGTATTGCCCTGAATTAGCGCCGACATCGAGCACGACATCGACTCGGCGGGATTTGAGTTCGCTCACGAATTTGCGCCGCCACTCCGACTCGGAACGGTAGTTCTCCACCTCCTTTTCGGCGCGGTTCGCGATCCAATACAAACCCATTGCGTAACACTAACATTGGGTCGGCTAGCGAACTATGTGGTCAGCACGAACGCCATCCGCAATGGCCACGGTTGTCTGGCGAATCGCGATATGCCGCCCGAAGAGGTACGGATGGGTATATTTCGCATCGCCACGCGCATGTGCGTCAATGCAGCACCCGCATCACGCGCCACCGGAGACGCCCGTATTCAGGAGGGACCACCGCGATGGTAAGGCCGGCGGAAATCGCCCTCACCGTCACCCAATTGGGCACCCACATTGGCGCGCGCATCGATGGCGTGCGCCTCGGCGGCGATCTCGACCCGAGCGTGGTGGATCGGCTGCGCGCAGCGCTGCTGCAGCTCAGGGTGACTCACCACGTCCACGAACCTAGAACGGTTGCTGCTCATGGAGATAACCTCGGGTATCCGCGGCTCGGACTCGGATTGGTCCGCGGTCTTTCGCACGATGCTGCTCCGGTCCTGCGACAGGTGACGATATGAAACTCGACATTCACCTTCAGACCCACTCCGAGATCAACGTGCACGGTGGGCAGCGCTATGTCGATGCACCGAAGAGCGAAGTCATGCTTCGCTGTACGCAATCGCTCGTCACGTCGATCAATCGCGCGGAGGGCGACATCATCTTGCGGGTCTTCGACGATCACTCGTCCCCCGAGGTGCTGCCGACCCTGCACCGGATACTCGAAACCTGCGACCACCCGGTCGAATTCATCGCGCTCGATGACCGGGGATACAACGCGTCCTGCCTAGCCTCATTCTCCAGGGCGCGCGACGATGCGCGCGAGCTCGTCTATCTCGTCGAGGACGACTACTTGCACACCCCGTCGGCGATCCAGGAGATGTTCGACGTACACAAGCTTCTCCGGGACAAACTGGGCGGCCGGGAAGTAGCACTGCACCCCTATGACGACCCGGATAACTATCGGCACCCGATATTCAGCCGGGAGGACTGCCGAGTCGTATACGGCACCGAGCGGCACTGGCGGACGAACACGCACACCACCAACACATGCTGGATAGAGCTCGAGACGCTGGGACGAAATTGGGAGCTCTTCGAGTTGCTTGCCCGACACTCGAGCACGCCCTACGGCCAAGAGCACCACATCTTCGAGGCATCGACCATCAATACGATCTGGCGCGAGCAGGTTGCCCTCTTCACCCCGATACCGTCACTGGCACTTCATCTTCAGTACGAAGGACACAAGGACCCGTACCTCGACTGGACGCGATGGTGGGCGGCCGCGGCCTATTGATCGCGCTCCTCGAACAAATCGCAGTAGTTACGTTGGGCCGGCGACTTGAATTGCCGGTACACCTTGAAGCGGACCTCTCCGGCCAGCAGGCGCGCGAGAAACTGCTCAAGCCCGCCGAACAGATCGGCGTACTGCTCGTCGAGCACCGCCAGGCGGGCACCGGGCCGGTCCGCACGATTCGTGTGCACAATCCGCAGCGCAAGAACGGATAGCCGGTCGACGATGGTGCCGGGAGTTTCGGTGTGCAGCGGTGCGGTTGGATTCAGCTCCACGCCATCAAGCAGGCCGGCGTCGATGTCTTCGATGGCCGCGTTTCGCAGCGCGTTGACATTGTCGATGCGCCGCTTCTGGAGAGCCACCTCATGGTCGTCGGCGCCCGGTCGGCGGACGGCGTCTTCGTGATGCCACAGCGCAAAGTTCAGCGCATGCAGGTGCAGTGCCTTCGCCGCAATGTCCCCGCGATCCGGGGAATCTGGCGGCTCCTCCCGGTGCCACAACATGGCGATGTCGTAGAACTGGCGCACCGCGGCGACAAGATCTTCATTCGTCGAACCACCGAGCGCGCCGAGGTCGACGCCGTCATACGGGCGCCGCGGCCCGTCGCTTCGGTTAGACATGCTCTGCGACAAGGCTTTCCATCGCGTCGAGCACGTCTTCCACGGTGATCTCCGTCATGGAGCTCCTATCGACGTGCCGGTGCGGCCCGAATCTGAAACCCCACAGTTCAGGGCGGGTCGGCCCGAAAAGGCCGACGCCGGGCACCTTCGCCAGATCGGCGGCGTGCAGCATCGCCGAGTCGACACCCAGGAACAGATCCGCGTGCGCGACCAAGCCCATCGCGAGGTCGAGCGGCAGCCCGAGATGGGGAAAGACGCGATCGCGCTCACGCCCGACATTGAGTTCCTCGTCGCCCATCCCCACCACCCAGGCCACGAAGTCGCGGTGGCGCGACAAAAAGCGGTCCAGCACGTCGATGAATCTGGTTGCCGGCCATCGTTTCTCCGTCCAGCCCGCGTCGGCATGCACCACCAGCACCTTGACCCCGGCGGGCACGGCGGCGCGCATGGAGCGTGCCGCGTGTTGCACGGACGGCGCGAGAGGCACTGGCTGGTCGTAGCTTTCGAGCCGCAGCGACGGATCGAACAGCCGGGCCAATTTGAAGGTCAGGTCGGCCGCGTGCGGCAGATCTCTCGGGATGATGATGTCGTAGTCGTCGTCGGTCGGGAAACCGATGCTCGTGGTGGGAGCCAGGCGGCGCCACAGGGGCTGAATGAAAAGGTTCGACGGGACGTCCCACGGGACAGCGTTGATGAAGACGTCTACGGCGCCGATGTCGGCCACCAGGGCGTCGTAGTCGAGGGTTTGACTTGCTTCCCGCCCGATCGGAGGTCCGCCGGGGGCGATACCGGTGATGTCGATCAGGCGGGGGCTGACCGCGTGGAAGCAAAGGTCGAAGGCGATCTTGGGGCAGATCAACGTGATTGGGGCGGTGAACATTTCGGCCAGCGCCCGCAGCGTCGGCAGCGTCAGCAGCGCGTCCCCGATCAGCGTGGAGAAATACACCGCCGGGGTGCGTGCCCGCAGCAGGCCGGCAAGCATGTCGGGCTCGACGCTTGACCTGCGCCCACCTTGTAGAACAGTGATCTCGCTCAAACCCGACCAACCTCCAGCGAGAGCTTAAACGGCCGGGCCGTGGCGTCGCAGCACATCGCCATCACGCCGATCGACGAGCTCTTCCATCGCATCCAGGGCCGCCTCCACGGTGATATCGGCCATGGTGCTCATTTCGACGTGACGATGCGGCGCAAACCTGAACCCCCATGTCGCGGCGCGCGTGGGGCCGAAAAGCCCGACGCCCGGCACCCGCGCCAGATCGGCGGCGTGCAGCATGCTGGAATCTATCCCGACGAAAAGGTCTGCGGTTGCGACCAGGCCCATGGTGAGGTCGAGCGGCAGCCCGAGCTGCGCGAAGACGCGATCACCGTGGCGTCCCACGTTGAGCTCCTCGTAGCCCATCCCGACCACCCAGACCACGAACTCGGGGTGGCGCGACAAGAACCGGTCCAGCAGATCGATGAATCTGGTTACCGGCCAGCACTTCTCCGTCCAATTGCTGTCCGCGTGCACGACGAGCACCTTGGCCCCGGCGGGAGCCGCGGCCCGGGCCGATCGGGCTTGCTCCTGCACGGTCGCGGGTATGGGGAGCGGCTGCGCGTAGTTCTCGATGCGCAGCGACGGGTCGAATAGCTGTGCCAGCTTGAACGTCAGGTCCGCGGCGTGACACTCCCCCTTGGGGACGACGACGTCGTAAACACCGGCGGAGAACCCGATACTCGTCGCGGGTGCCAGGCGTTGCAGCAGCGGACGAATAAGCACGCTCGACAACGAACTCCACGGCAATGTGTCGATGAAGACGTCGACGGGACCGATCTCTGAGGCCAGTGCCTCGTAATCGAGAGGCCGCTCCGGTCGTCCCGGCAGTGGGGGCGGACCCGTCAGGGGAAGCCCGGTGACATCCACCAGCCGACGGCTTACCTCCCGGAAGCACAGGTCGAATGCGGCCTTGGGACAGATCAATGTGATTGGGGAGCTGAACATTTCGCCCAGCGCGCGCAACGTTGGCAGCGCCATTACGGCGTCGCCGACATTGGTGACGAAACAGACCGCGGGGTTTTCCGCCTGCAACAAATCGTTGAGCACGCTTCTCAAACCCGTTCAGTTGGAACCGAAGCGCTGTGCGAGCTCGTCGACCTGCGGCCAGGCTGGATCGTCGGAGTCGATGCGGTCCCGGGGCGCAAGCGCATGGTGCAGGAGTTGACGACCTCACGCGGATCGCGCAGAACGAATGCCACGATTGCGTCGGGTAAGCATCGCCGCGGGATGTCCAGCTTCATCGCATACCTCGGGTTCTTCTCGCCCCAGATCGCGCAGGGGCCGGCGATTTCGCTCATGACCGCCTGCGGGCCGGCCGGGTCGGCCATTTCCTGCGCTCGGTGCCGGTGGTCAGCCCGCACCTCGGCGGCCCCACGACGAACAGCTGCACCGGTTGACCGTATCCCCTGAACGCTAGCCCGCAGCCGAACGTCGTCTCGCCTAGTCCTCCCCGGTGATCTTCTGCAGCGAGTCGACGATTTCGGTCAGCTTTTCGAAGGTCGCCAGCTGGCTGGCCTCGATGCTCGCCGACGCTTCGGCGTTCGCCCTCATCAGCGCCTCGTTGATGCGCTCCTGCACCGTCTCGGCGCCCCGCCGCAACAGGCCGTCCTCGATGTTTACCTGCGTCACACACATGTCACCGTTGATGACCACCTCGACCGTCTCGGTTTCGTCCTTGGCGGTGAAGGAGCCGGTGCCCCTCTGCTTCAAGGCGCCCTCGAGGACGTCGCTGAATTTCTTGAATTCGCCCATCACCGCAGTGGCCTGCGGATGCTCGTGTGGTTGCACGTCAGATCATCCTTTGCGTCGGGGATCGCTGGCCTGCCTGGGCGAGTGCCTCGGCCACGCAGACTCTTAGTGTAAGGCGGCGCGCCGCACCACGAATGCAGTTAAATCCCTGTTCATCTTGGCATCCAGGCTCGCTGGGCCGGGACCGTCAGGAGCGGTCCCGGCGACCCGGAAGCGCGGCCAGGTAGCGGCTTTCGTCGGGCTGGGTAACCGGCTGGATCGGCAGTTGGCGGTGTCGTGGCGTACTGATGACGTTGTTGCGCAGGATTACCCGGTCCACGCCGGAATGCCGGCCCAGATAGGTCGTCGCGTGCGGCCACGCCACCTTCGACTCCGGCCCGACCTCCGCACCGATCAGGTCGGCGAATTCCTGGAAATGCGCTGCGAGCGTTACGGTTCCGCCCGCGGCCGCCGCACGGACGGCGAATTGCATGAAGGCGCGGGCATCACCCAGGTTGATGCTCGCGTCGACATCGTCGAACGGCATGTAGACCGGATACTTGCTCGCCGTTTCGCCCACCAGTACGCCCGCCGACCCGATCGGCAGCTGCCAGTGACGGCCGGAGACGACGGTCTGGCCCTGCAGCGCGGCACGCTGGCCACCGGATACCCGCGAAAACCCGCGCGGCCGTTTCGGCTTGTCGGCGGTGGTCAGCAGCACCGTGGACCGGGGCGCCTGCCCCGCGGCGATGCGGACCCGGGTGATGGTGTGATCGGCGGGCGCCGACCACCACACATCCGGGCCGCCGGGTGCGATGTAGGCGGCGGTGAAGTTGTCCTGCCCCTTGATCTTCGACCACTTCTCCCGCACGAAGCTGATCTCGGTGGCGTGGTCGAAATCGTCGAAACTGCGCGCACATTCGGCATCCACACCATGGCTGGCCAGCCGGTCGGCGATCCGTGTCGTCGACGCCACCAGGTAGCGGGCGATCCCTTTGGCCCCCTCATCGCGACGCCGGGCCGACGCCTGAGCGCGCCGTGGATCGGCGCGCATCACAATCCAGGTCCGGCGGTAGGCCGGCGCCGGATCACGGCCGATCACTTCCTGATACAGGCTGCGCGCCTCCGCGGATGCCGTGTTGCCGACCCGGAAGCCGGCCGACACGACATCGGCCTCCAGATCGGGACAGTGCACCGCAAGCAACTGCTCCAGCAGCCGAGTGTCGACCACGTCGTCGGTGTTGGCCTTCCCGTCGACTACGACCGTCGGGGTGAACGGCCGCGGAATGAGCTCGATGACCGCGACCAGATCGTCGCCTTGCCAGCGCACGGCCACGTGGTCGCCGGGCAGGACGGTGGCACCGACCTCGGCCTCCGAGGGGAGTTCGGGAGACCTGCGGTGTCGCAACAGCCAGGCGAACATCGCCACCACCCAGCCGGTGAGACGCCGGCCGCGGAAGGTGACGGTCGCGACCACAGCGCCGATCGCCACCAGCGTCGGGCCGGCCCAGTGGTATCGGGTGCCCATGAACAGCAGGATGCACAGCGGCGCGAGGGCAGCCGTCCACATCACGTGACCGCTGCTGAACCGGAGTCGTAGTGATCGCATGAGCTTCGTCAGCGCCGTTTCAGGGCTCGCCCGACCAACGCGGCCAATCCCAGCGCGACGATCAAACTCATGACCCCCATCGTGACAGCATCGATCGGCCCGTGATCGGGGCCCGGCACGGGCACCGGGGCTTGAATCGCTTTGACCGGATCCACCGGCGCCGGCGGACCGGGTGGGATGTCCCAGGTGAGCGCGGCGACCGCATCGATGATGCCCGCGCCGACGGAGTCGTCGACCCCGCCGCCGGGGTGGCGCGCGGTCGCGATGATCCGGTGCATGACCTGAGCCGGCGTCAGGTCGGGAAATTTCTGTCGCACCAGCGCCGCCAGACCGGACACGTACGCCGCGGCGAACGAGGTCCCGGCGATCGGCACCGGACCCTCCTTGCCCGACAACGCATCCACCGGGTCGCCGCCGGGGCCGAGCGCAATCACGTTGTCGGCGGCCGCCGCCACGCTCACCCATGGTCCGTGCATCGAGAACTCGCTCGGCGCTCCGTTTTGCCCGACGCCCCCGACGGTGAGCACCAGCGGCGCGTACCACGCGGGGGTGACGATCGTCTGAACCCCTTGCCAACCGCGGGGATCGGAGGGAATGGACGCGTCGGGCGGCGGATTCTGCTGGCAATCCCCACCCACGTTGCCGGCCGCGACGACGACGACCGCGCCCTTGACGTTGACCGCGTAGTTGAGCGCTCCGCCCAAGGTCGTCTCGTCGACCTGCTTCTTGGCCTTGAAACAGGCGGCCTCGCTGATATTGATCACGCCGGCGCCCAGATTCGCGGCGTGCACCACCGCGCGGGCCAGGCTGCGGACGGAGCCCGCGGCCGGCGTGGCGTTCGGGTCGCCTGTATCGGGCTGGGAATCCTTCGGCTCGAACGCCTCCGACGTCTGGCGCACCGAGACCAACCGCGCATCGGGCGCGACACCGACGAAGCCGTCCGTCAGCGAGGGACGCCCGCCGATGATGGACGCGGTGAGCGTCCCGTGCGAATCGCAGTCGGAGAGCCCGTTGCCGTCCTTGACGACGAAGTCGCCACCCGGCTCCGCGGGGACCCGTGGTGAGGCGTCCACCCCGGTATCGATCACGGCGACCGTGACTCCCGCGCCGGTCGCGAACTTCTGGGCCTGCGTGACACCGAGGTAGGTATTCGGCCATGGCGCATCGTGGAAATTGGTGCCGGGCAGCGACAACGGCGCCTTACAGACGCGCTTCTGTTCGAGCGGCTGATCGGGACCCGTCACATCGGGTGGTACCGCCGTCGAGTCAATCAAGGGCGGCGCAACCGCTACGGCGGGAGGTGCACTGACCATGGCTAGCGTCAATGCCACCGTGATCAGGAAGATACGGTGCACCGCCGGACGCTCCATTCGTCAGCCTGGTTTCGTGACCGCACTGTCCCGGTCGCGGGCCTGCGTGCATCTTAAGCTTTTCGGCCGCGGGGACAACGCGTTTCCCGCAACGCTGGCCACCGGGGGCCCGAGCAAATTCGCGAGCGGTTAGTGCCTGATCAAAGCACTATCGGCACATGCTTTTCCGCACACGCGTCCTTCACCGCCGCAACGACGTCCTGGGTACGTAGCGTTTGCAGATCCTCCACCGTCACCGACCCTTTGTCGACGCGATGCTGTGCGGCCACCCGCGAGTCCCGGAGCCGCTCCGCGCGCTCAACGACATTGCGCGCGAACCGACCGTTATGCATGGCGTCGATGCCGTGCTGGCCATCGGGCGCACGATAGCCGCGCAGCGTCGCGCACGCGGCTTTCAGCGCCTCGGCGGTCGCGGGATCGAGAACCGTGGCACGCGGTTTGCCGTAGCGGACGGCGATTTCCACCAACTCGTCGGGCGTATAGGACTCGAATCGCAGTTTGCGGTTGAACCGGCCCGCCAGACCCGGGTTCACGGTGAGGAATTCGTCGACTTCCTTCTCGTATCCCGCGCCGATGAAGCAGAAGTCGAACCGGTGCACCTCGAGCGCGACCAGCAGCTGGTTGACCGCCTCCATGCCGATCATGTCCGGCCGACCGTCCTGGTGGCGTTCGACCAGCGAATAGAACTCGTCCATGAACAGGATGCGGCCCAGCGACCGGTTGATCAGCTCGTTGGTCTTCGGTCCCGATGCGCCGATGTGCTCTCCGCAGAAATCGGCCCGCTTGACTTCGACGATCTCCGGATGCCGCACGATGCCCAGCCCGGCGTAGATCTTGCCCAGCGCCTCGGCGGTGGTGGTCTTACCGGTGCCGGGCGGACCGACCAACAGCATGTGGTTGGTCTGGTTGGCCACCGGCAGCCCCGCCGCCAGTCGCAGCGCCCGCACCTCGATCTGATCTTCCAGTTCGGCGACCGCGCGTTTGACGTCGGCCAATCCGACCTGGTTGTCGAGCAGCGCGCGACCCTCCTGCAGGAGTTCGGTGCGCCGCTCTTGGTGCTCCTCCTCCTGTCGCTGCTGCTCCGACAGCTCGGTGGTCACATCCCATTTGTTGCTACGAGAACTGATCGCGTCCTCATCGGTGACGACCAGTTGCAGCGCGGGATCGGCCAGCGCTTGCTTGGCGGGCTCGATCAATGCTCCGTTGATCGTGGCTTTGGACAACCAGATCTGCGCCTTGGGCTCCTCGCCGAGCTGGCGATGCGCCATTCCCCGCACGTAAGCAAGGTCGGCCGCGATCAACGGGAAGTCGGTGGGATCGACTGCGGTGACTACGGTTTCGAGGTGTTGACGCCGCGTCTCGGTCGGCCCACCGAACCCGGAGCGCAGCTCGACGCGGTCGGTCCATTCCAGCGCGACCCGCGCCTGGCCGAGATGCGCGGCGGCGTGCGCGGCCAGCGTGCAAGTGGCCGCGGTGACGGCCGACATGATGATGGCCTGCGGCGGCAAGATGGCCGCGGCCACCGCGATCACGTCCGGCCACCGTTGCGTCGCGAACATCAGGTAGGACTCGATGTACTGCTTCCACTGGTGGTTTTCCCAGGTATCCAGCAGCGTCGAATCCCCGAGCAGCGCTTCGGCTTTCTCGTATTGCCGATCGTCGATGAGGGCGCTTGCCAGCGCCAGGCCGGCGTGCGAGGCCTCGGTCACCGAAATCGACAGATACGGACCGGCTTTGATCGGTGCCGACAGGCGCGCCCCGATCCGGTTGGTCTCCCGGTGCAGCCGGCTGCCGTAGTTGTAAAGCTGTTCGACGGTCGACAACGCCTCGTCACCGGCGGCGATCCGGCCGAGCCAGGCGTCGGCCATCGACGGGTCGACTTCGGTTGCCTCCCGGAACCGGGCCGCGGCCGCGGTGACGTCGCTGTCGAGCAACGCCATCGCCGCGTCGAAATATTTACGCGCGGCGGCCGGCGTCGTGCTGCTGGTCATGGGGTATCCGCCGCTTCGAGATCAGGGGTTCGCAATGCCATCGGTTCCGACGATACGTATCGATTCTCGGCGCGGAACAGCTCGACTTCGACCGTGTGCAGGTGACCCTCCGCCGCGATCACGTCGACCGTCGCGGGACCCGTCTGGGTGATCAGCACATTCGCGGTCCCCCGGTAGGGCTCGCCCGGCCCTCCGATCGAAATGAGGGTGTTCGGTCGCGGCGCCGGCGACATGCTGCCGTCGACGATGCTGACCGTGGTGCCCGACACCGGCTTCGGCTGATCGGTCACGGCGATGTCCGGCATCCGAACACTGGCCCACCGCTGCATGTTTCGAGTGTGCACGGTGATCCGTTCGCCGGCACCGGCCAGGCGGATGATGAACCGCTTGGCCAGCGCGTCCTCCGCGGCGACGTGCACCCGGCTGAACTCCCCGGCGTCGTCGAGCGGCAGCAGCATGCGGTTGCCCCCGGCGACCTTGCCGAGCAGCACACCCGACGGTCCGATCGGCACGACCAGCGGGCCGCGCAGTGCGCCGCGACGGATGCCGCGCAGCCGCGGCAACGGACCGCACAGGCTGGCGGCGACGGCTTGGGCCTGCTCACCCCGCAGGGTCCGCAGCCGCATGCTCAACGACGCCGTCGGTGGTTGGGCGCTGCGCACGGTCACGGTGGCGGTCGCGGAGCCGTCGCTGAAAAGCGTGACGTTCTGCACGATCCCGTCGACGCGCGCCGACCACGCCTCCGCCAGTTTCTCCGACGTGATGTCCCCGGGCCGGTACCAATAGGTGGTCAACCAACCGCTGTCGCCGCGCACCGAGCGCCAGCGCCGATTCGAGGCGTCCAGCGCGGAGCGGCCCAGCCGCCGTTCCATCTCGACGATGTCGGTGGCCGTCGCGACCTTGGCGCGTATGCCGTGCTGGCGCAGTGCCGCACTGATCCGCTGGGCGGCGGCCAGCGTCGCGGTGCCCACCGAGGTGCGCCCGCGCAGCGCCTCGACATTGTCGAGGGCCGAGATGCGCACGATGAGCCAGGTTTCACGCCGGCCTGCATACGGCGGCGTACCGATCAACGTGTCGTACACGCGCGGGTAGTCACCGGTGTTGCGCCGGCGGGCTCCCGCGGTGACGACGCTGAGCGAATCCAGGGTGAGGCCGAGGGACTGGTGCAGCAGCGGCATCAGCTCGGTGATGTCGAACGAGTTGTCGGTGTAGGTTGCGGTCGACCCGGTGAACAACGTTGGGGTATGGGCCTTTCCGAGCACCTGGACCGCCGCTACCGCGACGCCGTCCTGGTAGCGGATACCACCGCCGGCCCGGTCATTGGCCACCGTGAGCGGCTCGGTCCACGCGATCGGCCGCCGCCGCCGCAACCACAGAATCAGCCAGGACCAGATCGGCTGGCCCCGCCACCGAATCACGCCGACGGCGATTCCGATCACCAAACCCGCTGCCGCACCGGGGTATCCACCCGCTGCCCATCCGACGAGGGCGGCGAGGAAGATCGCGACGATGATCGTCAGCTTCGTGGCGGCCGTCATCGCTCCCGCCGCGCTCGAACGATCAACGAGACCACCGCGATGGCCGCCGCCACCACGCCGGCAAAGACCAATGCCACGTTGCGGGCGCGGTGGTCGGGTGGCGCCGGCGGCGGTGCGGGATGGACGATGCGGCTCGCGGCCGACGGTGAAAGCCGTTCTCCCGGAGGCACATCGAATGTCAGTGCGGCCACCGGATCGACCACGCCGTAACCAACCTGGTTGTCGACTCCGCGGGGTGGATTGTGTGCGGTCTGCAGAATCCTGTTGATGATCTGGTGTGCGGACAGTCCCGGATACTTGGCCCGCACCAAGGCGGCCACCCCGCTGACGTATGCCGCGGAAAAGCTGGTTCCCCAGAACGGCATGTTCTTCTCGCCCGGGCGGATCGGCGGGTAGGCATTCGCCGGTCCGCCGGTTTCCGGGGACAACCCCATGACGCCGACGCCCGGTGCCGCCGCGGCCACCCAAGGCCCGGCCAGGCTCTTGTTGATCGGTGCGCCGGTGTTGTCGACCGCACCCACCGACAGCACGTAATCGGAGAACCAGGACGGCGACGACACCGTCTTGACCTGATGCCAGTCGCGCGGATCGGAAGCGTTGAGCGGGTCGAACGTCGGGTTCTGGGCGCAGCCGTCTTCGCTGTCATTGCCGGCCGCGGCGACGATCACCGCGTCCTTGACCGTGGCCGCGTACCAGACGGCGGCGCCGATGGCGCCCTGATCCAGCGGGTCGGCGGCCGAAACACACGCTGTCACACTGATATTGATCACCTTGGCGCCCATGTTCGCGGCATGCACGATGGCGCTGGCCAGTGTCGCGATGGTGCCGGCCTTCTTGCGTCCCTCGAAGTCGCCGCCGCCGGGATTCACCGGCTCGAACGCGCGCGAGGACTGCCGGATGGAGATGACGGTCGCGTGCGGGGCGACGCCGGCGACGCCGTCGGGAGCGCCCGGCGGCGGCGGTGGCACCTCGGGATCGTCGGGCTGGCCGGGCGCCGGGTCCCCAGGCCCGTTCGCGGGAGCGTCGGGTGGGGGCGGTGGCGGCGGCGGGGCCACCGTTTGGGTGATCGTCACCGGCGACGGCGGCGGCGCAGGCGCAGGCGGCGGCGGTGGTCCGCCGGGCGGCGGCGCACCCGCATCGGTCGGCGGTGGGCCCGCCGGTGGCGGGAAGGCCGGGGCGCTCGGCATCGGGGCGGGCATCGGAGTTCCTTGCGGCGCAGCGGCGATCAACGACGCCACGACGGTTCCGTGCGCGTCGCAGTCGCTCAGTCCGTCCCCGCCCATGATGTAGTCGCCGCCCGCGACCACCGGCAGCCGCCGACTGGGATTGATGCCGGTGTCGATGACCGCGACCGGCACCCCGTTCCCGGTCGAGTACTGCCAGGCCTTGCTGACATTGAGCATCGTGAACCCGGGCGCGGGCAGGGCCACGTTCGGATCGGCCACGGTGATCGTTCGTGCGCACGCGAAGGCCTGGCGCATCGGCTGGTCGGCCGCCGGCTTGCCGTCGGCCGGTACCCGGCCGGGATCGACAACCGGCGGCGGAATCGCTTGTGCTGCGGGAAGACCCGCTATCAAGACGACCAGCAGGCTCGTCAGCGCCAAGGCGGCTACCCGCCGGGTCAGTGCGCGAGCGGTGAACGCCGTCTGCGTCATCGCATGCGCACCCAGGTGAACAATCCGCCGATCCATGCGGCCAGCGGCAGGGCCGCGATGATCGCCGCTATCTCCACCCATTCGGCGGTCATCCGCACCAGCGGGGTGAACCGGGTGATCGGCACCAGCAGGGCGGCCAGCAGACCGGCCCCGCCGAAGACGGCCAGTACCAATGCTCCCCATAGCACGCCGTAGCCCGATGAAGTCGGCTCGTGCACAACGTATTTCAGGACCCCGACACACAACGCCGCCGCCGCGCCGCACACCAGGGCGATCGCCTGCCGCTTGTCGGCGAATGCCCGCCCCCGGCTGATGAAGATCACCACGAACAGTCCGGCCAGCGCGGCGGCCGGCATGCCGCGGTCCTGGCCCGGCATCAGCGTGGCCCACACCGCGAGGGGAAGGGCCAGGCCAGCGCCCGCACAGATCCCGGTCAGGACGTTGTTGGCGTGGACCGCCGCGAGCGCGATCTGGGCACCGCGCGCAGTGGTATCGGAATTGGCTTCCTCGTCGGCGCCCTCCTCGACGGGCGACACCGCGTCGGCCGGCAGACCCGCGCTGCGCCGGAACAAATCGCGGCCGGTGATCGACCCGAAGTACGGCGGGCGGATCCGCGCGACCCACAACGCGATCGTCGGGGCCATGGTCAGCAGCAGTAGCAGGGCGACAAGGGTGCACATTCCCAGCCATTGCGCCGGCACCGGCCACCACATCCGGGCCGCGGCGGCCGCGCCACCCAGTCCCAGCACGGTCACCACTGTCGCCGCCACATTGGCGTGACGCCCTGTCGCGGAGGTGATTCCGCAGGTCAATACCGCACCGGTCAGGGCCGCGATGAACGCGTGCGCGGCCCCGACATGCCCGGGCGCGCCGGACGCGAGGCTGACCGTGAGCAGCGGTACCGCAATCCAGCCGAGCCCGTCGACCATGTCGACGCGACCCGGCCACCAACGCCACACCGTGGTCACACCACCGGCGATCAGCAGGCCGGCCACGCCGGTCACGATGGTGGGCGTCAGGGAGTCAGTCGAGAAGCGTTGGCGCACAGCCAGTCCCATCAGGGTTAGGGAGACCATCGCCAGGATCACCAACGCGGTGTGCGCCGCGGTTTGCAGCGTCACCGGCTCGAACAGGCCCTTCCCGACCCGGGCCAGACCGGTGGACAACGACTCGTATTGCGGCTCGAACGATTCGCCCGCCACCGCGGGAACCAGGGTGAGTGTGGCGCCGTCTTCGACGCCGAGTTCGTCGAACGTCTTGGTGACGTCGAGCCGGACGCCGTTGGCCTTCTGGAGTTCGTATCCGACGCCGGGCTCGAGTCCGGTGAAGCCCCGGCGTTTGAGTTCCTCGTTGAGCAGCTCGACGACGTTGTCGATGAACGCCTCGATGGGCACCGAGGCCGGGTACACCTGCGAAACCAGGTGTTCTCCACACACCACCGCGACCGCACATCGGGCTGGAAACGAAACCTTACCCACGTACGGGGTCATTAACGCGGCCTGTCCGCATCTGGAATGTATTTGTCGGCCAATGCCGCGGTGATTTCGAATATGCGCAGGCGGGTTTTATTCTTCAGCTCATGCCGGGTATCGATAATCCCGCCTTTTGCGAGGAATGGGTCATACGGCATGAATTCGACCGTTGCGCCCGATTGTGCGAAGCGCTCGGTGAGATAAGTGCGCGACTCCCCGTCGTACTTGTCGCGACTATCGTTCAGGATGACCATGCTGCGAGACACCAGCTCGTGGTAGCCCATTGAGCGCAGCAAGTCGATCGCACGGGTCACCGGCAACGAGGTGTCGGCGGTGAGACCGGAAACGAACACCAGGGTGTCGCACGCGTCGAGCACCGCCTTCATCACGGGGTGCTCGAGGTCGTCGGAGGTATCCACCACGATCACGGTGTGGGTGCGCCGCAGCCGCGCCAGCACTCCGGAGAACATCGAGGCCACCAGCGGCCGCGGCTGATCCGACGCGCGGTTGCCGGCCAGCACGTCGAGTCCAAGGCTGTTCTGCCCCAAGTGTTCTCGGATGTCCGCGTAGCCCTGCACATCGGTGTCATTGAGGACGGCCGCGTAGTCACCCGGCGGGGATTCGTCGATCCGGCCGGCCAGCGTGCCGAAGCCTGGGGCGGCGTCGATCGCGACGACGTTCTCGGGCCGGCACTCCCGGAATACCGCACCGATGCAGGCGGTCATCGTGGTCTTACCGACGCCGCCCTTTCCCGAGACGACTCCGACCACGTACTGCTTGCGGATATGCCGTCGGATGCGCTCCTGCAATTCGCGATAGTGTCTCTCCGACGGCGATTCGCCGAAGTTGATGACGTGGCCCGACACCTGATAAAGGAATTTGCGCCAGCCGCCGCCCGGCGGAATTTTGCGCGGGGCGACCATATCGGAAATGCGTAATGTTCCGGATACTGAGTCTTGATTTTGGTACTGCGCGGCGGGCGCTTCTCGGCGAGTCGGTCCGCCCTGTTCCGGAGAATTGGATGAGCCCGTCCACGGGCTCGTCACGATGCCGATGCTATCATTTTGACACTGCCTTTCGACTACACGACTTTTCGGTACGAATGCCATTCCCGCTCTGCCGGTAACCGCCGCACCATATGGTTGATTGCGGTACCGATGTTGCTCTTGGTCCCCGGCGCGACGATCATCCACTTCGTGCCGCCGGACGAAACCTGCTCGGCGACTACACGACCTTCCGGCGTATCGATGATCGTTACCGCGCCCGGTTCGAAATGGGTCCGGGTGGGCGACCCGGTTTCCACGCCGGACTGGAGCGCGACGATCGACGCCTGGGCCGAGCGACCGGGATCGGTAGCCAGTTTCAGCATGTGCACCTGATCGGCGTCGAGCCCTTGATTGCCCAGAAACTCGTGCAGCGCTGCCTGGTCGGTGGCGGCGGCACGCATGGCATCGGCGTCCAGCGTGACCGGACGCAAGGGTGCGGGATCGTTTGCGCCACAAAGACGTTCGATCTGCGCGTTGAGCGCCGCGCTGGCCGTGCCCTCGTTGTCCGCGATGCCCGCGCCGCTGATCCGGACCAACTCTCCCGATCGCTCGATGGCGACCCACCAGTGCGCGAACCTCGCGAGCAGGGCGCGCGCCGGTTCGCCGTCGTCAGCCAGGCGGAAGTGCACCAGCAGCCCGATGTCGCGGCGCGACAGCACGGTCAGCCATTCGACGATCGCGCCGTCGACGGAGTCGGTTTCGTCGATGGCCCCCGCGGCCCGCAGTTCCGCGGTCACCGGGTGGGCCAGCGCCTTGTGCTTGGGCTCGACGCTGGGCAAATGCGGCCGCAGCCCCATCTCGGGAGCCAGGACCTCGATGCCCGTAAGTACCTGAAGGACCCAGAGGCCTTCTAGAGAGGTGGTAAGCACGGTCTTCCCTTAGAGCCAAGTGCGGGGCGCACGCTAGGTGCGCCCCGCCAAGCCGGGTCTACGCGAAAAAGAGAGATGTGTTCTGGTCCGCAATGATCGCAGCCTCGTGCACATTGCCCACGGTGTGCCCGTGCAGGCTGACGGTCTGGATCATGTCCTGCAGCCCGTGCAGCATCTGCTGTTGCGCGTCGAAAAAGGTTGTGGCGCCGTGACCCTGAAAGAAATCGGCCAACGACTGCGTGATGTGGAGAACGTCGTCGTGGATTTCCATCAGCTGCGCCGCCTGCGACGCGATGTCGCCGGTGAGGCCGCTGACCGCTGCGTGGTTGTAAACAATGTGGTCTGACATGTTCGTTATTCCTTACGGTAAATAAGCTGTTGGGATTGCGGGCTTAGGTGGACTGAACTCCGCCGAACACGCCATTGAGGCTGTGGGCTGAATCGGCCTCGTGGTGCTCCATCAGGGTGGCCGTCTGACCGAGGCCGTGAGCCAATCGGTTACCGCCGGTCATGATCTGCTGCAGGTCATGCGCAATCTGGCCCGCTGTGTTCAGCGATGTGGATCCGGCCTGCCCGGCCCACCCGGTGGCGCTGACGATGTTCTCGTGGCCGCTCAAGTACTGATTGGCGATTGCGGCCGCCTCTTGCAGTCGCGCTTCGATCTTTTGCTTCGAAGCGCGCAGCAGTTCCGGTGTGACAACGGTTGAGCTTGGCATGTGTTTCTCCCCTTCGATTTCCCTAGGCCTCCCCGACCTGGATATTGATAAGAGTGTAGACAGGCATCGGGGTCTGTCACTTCAGTTCTTTTGCCTGCTGCACAGGCGTTGATTTACCCACTCGTGGTAGGCGCAAAACACCACGTCAAAGGCTGGTAGCGCCATCGGCCGAGCCGTCACCGTCGGTATCGGATAACCGGACGTCCCAGCGGCCGTCGCCGTCGGTGTCCACATAGCCGGTCACGCCGTTCTGATCCGCGCACAGCACCCGGTCGGCCACGCCATTGCCGTCGATGTCGACGAGCCGATCGTCCGGGCGGCCGTGACCGTCGAAATCGACCAGCGGACCGCCGGTGTGCTCGACGCCGTCGAGTCCGTACCAGTGCAATCCCCCGCCCCGGTCCGCCGCTACCGCCCAGGTTCCCGACCCGTCGTCGGTGAAGTACGCCTCGGGCGTGCCGTCGTTGTCGAGGTCGAGCACGGCATGATCGGCGAGCCCATCGCCGTCGAAATCCCCGAGCGCGTCGTCGTGCATGCCGTCGTGGTCGAAGTCCAGCCCGATCGATTCGAACCGGCCATCGTGGTCGAGATCGAGGTCGGGCTGACCGTGGAACATCGCCGCTGTGCCACCGTCCCCAGAAAGGCAGTAATCCATAGCCTTTCCGACGCGGGTCGACCCTCAGTGGTTCCTCGTGCCGGGGTCAGCTCCCGGGCTTGCGAACCCACACCGGTGGATCCTTGGTCAGGTCGACGTGGCTCTTCACGACACGAGCCGCACCACGGTATAGCCAGCGAACTGCGCCCCCTCGCCCAACGGCATGGGCAAATCCTAGAACCCCTCGGCGCCCGGATATCGCAAACGGTTAAGCGTTCCCACGCGTCTTCCACCACGCCAGCAGCTCCGCGGTGGCCTCCTCGTCGGACATCGGACCGCGGTCCAGCCGTAGCTCTTTCAAGAACCGCCACGCCTCACCGACCTGCGGGCCGGCCGGGATATCGAGCAGCTCCATGATCCGGTTGCCGTCCAGATCGGGACGCACCCGCGCCAGATCCTCCTGGGCCGCCAACTCGGCAATACGCGTCTCGAGGCGGTCGTAGTTGGCCTGCAGCCGGGCGGCCCGGCGTTTGTTGCGGGTGGTGCAGTCGGCGCGCACCAGCTTGTGCAGCCGCGGCAGCAGCGGCCCGGCGTCGGTGACGTAGCGGCGCACCGCGGAGTCGGTCCACTTCCCGTCGCCGTAGCCGTGGAACCGCAGGTGCAGATACACCAACTGCGAAATGTCGTCGACCATCTGCTTGGAGTACTTCAGCGCCCGCAGTCGCTTGCGTGTCATCTTGGCGCCCACAACCTCATGGTGGTGAAAACTCACGCCGCCGTTGTCCTCGTGGCGCCTGGTGGCGGGCTTGCCGATGTCGTGCAGCAGCGCCGCCCAGCGCAGCACCAGATCGGGCCCGTCATCTTCCAGCGCGACGGCTTGGCGCAGCACCGTCAGCGAGTGCTGATACACGTCCTTGTGCTGGTGGTGTTCGTCGATGGCCATCTGCATGCCGCCGACTTCGGGCAGCACGACCTCACCCATTCCGGTCTGCACCAGCAAGTCGATCCCGGCGACCGGGTCCGCGCCGAGCAGCAACTTGTCCAGCTCGGCCGCCACCCGTTCGGCGCTGATCCGGGCCAGCTGCGGGGCCATCTCCTCGATCGCCGTCCGCACCCGCGGGGCGACGGTGAACCCGAGCTGCGAGACGAACCGCGCGGCGCGCAACATCCGCAGCGGGTCGTCGCCGAAGGACACCGACGGCGCCGCCGGGGTGTCCAGCACGCGGGCCCGCAACGCCGCCAAACCGCCTAGGGGATCAAGGAATTCGCCGGGCCCGGCCGACGTGATGCGCACCGCCATCGCGTTCGCGGTGAAATCCCGGCGCACCAAGTCGTCTTCGAGGCGCTCGCCGAACTTCACCTCGGGATTACGCGACACCTGGTCGTAGCTGTCGGCGCGGAACGTGGTGATCTCGAGGCGGTGCTCGTCCTTGCCGACGCCCACGGTGCCGAATTCGATCCCGGTCTCCCAGACCGCGTCGGCCCACCCCCGCACCATCTGCTGCACCTGTTCGGGCCGGGCGTCGGTGGTGAAGTCGAGATCGGGACTCAACCGGCCCAACAGCGCGTCGCGCACCGATCCGCCGACCAGATACAAGTCGTGCCCAGCGGTCTCGAACAAGGAGCCCAGTCCGCTCAGCACCTCGTGGTGCTCTCTGAGAGAGACGAGAGCTGACGCCAGCAGCTCCACATCATTCGCGGCTTCGGACACGTTCGATCAGCCTAGTCGCGTGACGATGCGGGCCGGGACGGCCCGCTGAGAAGCGCGGCCTTCAAATCGCGTCGGGCCGTCGTCGCGCCCGCACCAGCGGCGAGTGTGTCCGAAAGAACAGGTCGTGCCAGCTACTATCGCTTGGGTGTCGGATGGCGAACAAGCCAAACCACGTCGACGTCGGGGGCGCCGTCGCGGTCGTGGCGGTGGCGGCGCGTCCGAAAACGACGCCGAAGCCAAAGTGACCGCCGACTCGACCGCGGGCAACCGGCGCCGGCCGCGCGCACCCCGCCGGGTGCCGGACCGATTGCGGACCGTGCACGAAACTTCCGCGGGCGGCCTGGTCATCGACGGCATCGACGGCCCGCTCGACGCCCAGGTCGCGGCCTTGATCGGTCGCATCGACCGGCGCGGCCGCATGCTGTGGTCGCTGCCCAAGGGCCACATCGAACTCGGCGAGACCGCCGAGCAGACCGCCATTCGCGAGGTCGCCGAGGAGACCGGCATTCGCGGCAGCGTGCTGGCCGCGCTGGGGCGCATCGACTACTGGTTCGTCACCGACGGCCGTCGGGTGCACAAGACCGTGCACCACTATTTGATGCGCTTCTCCGGTGGCGAGCTGTCCGATGAGGACCTCGAAGTCGCCGAGGTGGCGTGGGTGCCGATGCAGGAGCTGCCGTCGAGGTTGGCCTACGCCGACGAACGTCGCCTCGCCGAGGTCGCCAACGAGCTGATCGGAAAGCTGCAGAGCGACGGCCCCGCCTCGTTGCCGCCGCTGCCGCCCAGCACGCCCCGGCGCAACCCGCAAACCCATTCCCGAACCCGGCATAGCGACAAACCCTGCGGTCGTAAGAACGGTCACGGGCCGGGGCCGTGACCGCGCCGCGACTCTGTTGGGCCGGTTTGTTGCGCCTTGCCGTCGTGATCGGCATCGTGGCCGGTTTTGCGGTGCTGCTCACCGGGCCCGTCGGCATGCCTCACGCGGCGGCCAACGAGCCCGGGTCAACGCCGTTCGTTCGCGTCCGCA
Source organism: Mycobacterium florentinum (assembly GCF_010730355.1). NCBI lineage: Bacteria > Bacillati > Actinomycetota > Actinomycetes > Mycobacteriales > Mycobacteriaceae > Mycobacterium > Mycobacterium florentinum. The sequence continues at coordinate 3,708,398 of NZ_AP022576.1, read as the reverse complement.
TCGACCAGGTGACCCCGGACGTCGTCACCACGACGAGCCCGTCGGTTGTCACGGTCAGCGGAATGGTCACCAACATCGGTGACCGCCCGGTCCGCGACGTGATGGTCCGGCTCGAACATGCCGCCGCGGTCACCGCGTCCGCGGGCCTGCGCACCTCCCTGGACGGCGCCACCGATCAATACCAGCCCGCGGCCGACTTCCTCACGGTGGCACCCGAACTACAGCGTGGCCAAGAGGTCGGCTTCACCCTGTCCGCGCCGCTGCGCTCGGTGGCCAAGTCGTCCCTCGGGATCAACCAGCCCGGGATCTACCCCTTGCTGGTCAATGCGAACGGCACGCCGGACTACGGCGCCCCCGCCCGCCTCGATAACGCCCGGTTCCTGCTGCCGGTGATCGGGGTGCCGCCCGACCACGCCGATGCCCTGGAATCCGCGGTCGCGCCGGACACCTCGAAGCCCGTGTGGATCACCATGCTGTGGCCGCTGGCCGACCGTCCCCGGCTGTCCCCGGGTCAACCCGGCGGCACCATCGGAGTCCGGCTGGTCGACGACGACCTGGCCACCTCGCTGGCCACCGGCGGCCGGCTGGACATCCTGCTGTCCGCGGCCGAGGTCGCGACCAGTCATGACGTCGATCCCGACGGCGCCGTCGGCCGGGCGCTATGCCTCGCCATCGACCCGGATCTGCTGGTCACGGTCAACGCGATGACGGCCGGCTACGTGGTGTCGAACTCCCCCGACGGGCCCGCGCAGCAACCAGGCACCCCGACGCATCCGGGCAACGGGCAGACCGCCGCGACCGGCTGGCTGAACCGGTTGCGCGCACTCGCCCATCGCACCTGCGTCGCCCCGCTGCCCTACGCGCAAGCCGACCTCGACGCCTTGCAACGCGTCAACGATCCGGGGCTCAGCGCGATCGCCACCACCAGCGTCGGCGACATCGTCGACCACATCCTGGACGTCCCGTCGGCCCGCGGCGCCACCCTGTTGCCCGACGGGCCGCTGACCAACGGCGCGGTCGATCTGCTCAATGCCAACAACAGCACGGTGGCGGTCGCCGCCGGCGACTTGGTCGCCCCCGACTCACCGGCGTCGTCCGGAGCCGACGGCGTCGACACCGCACCACGGCGGCTGTCCCCACAGGTGGTGGTCGCGCCGTTCGACCCGGCCGTCGGCGCGGCGCTGGCCGGGGCGGGCAACAGCCCCAGCGTCCCGACCTATCTGGACCCGTCGCTGACGGTGCGGCTCGCGCATGACTCGAACACCGCGCGGCGCCAAGACGCCCTGGGCTCGATCTTCTGGCATGCCCTGGATAAAGACGCCCCGCCGCGCACCCAGCTCCTGGTCCCGCCGGCCACATGGAACCTGGCAGCCGATGACGCGCAGGTGATCCTGACGGCGCTGGCCACCACGATCCGGTCCGGTTTGGGGGTGCCCCGGCCACTTCCGGCGGTGATCGCCGAAGCCGCGGCCCGCCCCGGGCCGCCGCAGCCACTCGACGTCCCCGCCCCGGAGCGCGGCCGATTCGGTGACAACGTCATCGCCGACATCAACGGCCAGGCCGGCCGGCTGTGGAAACTGACCTCGGCGTTGAGCACCGACGAGCGCACCGGCCTGACCGGCATCCAGTACACCGCGCCGTTGCGCGAAGACATGCTGCGCTCGCTGAGCCAGTCGGAACCGCCCGATGGCCGCAACGGGCAGGCCCAGCAGCGGCTGGCCGTCGTCGGCAACACGATCAACGACTTGTTCGGCGCGGTGACGATCGTCAACCCCGGCGGCTCCTACACCCTGGCCACCGAGCACAGTCCCCTGCCGGTGGCGCTGCACAACGGGCTCGCCGTGCCGATCAAGGTCCGCCTGCAGGTCGACGCCCCGCCCGGGATGACCGTGACCGACGTCGGGCAGATCGAATTGCCGCCCGGCTACCTGCCGCTGCGGGTGCCGATCGAGGTGAACTTCACCCAGCGCGTCGCGATCGACGTGACGCTGCGAACCCCGGACGGCACCCGGCTGGGCGAGCCCGTGCGAATGTCGGTGCACTCGAACGCCTACGGCAAGGTGCTGTTCGCGATCACCCTGACCGCGGCGGCGGTGCTGGTGCTGCTCGCCGGGCGACGACTGTGGCATCGGTTCCGCGGCCAGCCCGACCGCGCCGACCTGGACCGGCCCGACCCGCCCCACCACCATCCCGCCGAGCCAGCGCGTGAGGTCGGCGATCGCGTCGACGAAGAGCACCGAGTATGAACCCCGCCTACCGGCGGTCCCATCCACAGCAACCCCCGCAGCGGCATCAACCGCCACCGCCGCCACCAAACCGGATTCCGCCGCCGACGGGACCGCTGCCCCCGGTGACGGACCTGCCCACCCGGCGGGTTGAGCTGTCCGACGCCGCCCTGGTCTCGCGATCGTGGGCGATGGCGCTCGCGACACTGGTCAGCCGGATCACCGGGTTCGGCCGGATCGTGGTGCTGGCGGCGATCCTGGGCGCCGCCCTGTCCAGCGCCTTCTCGGTGGCCAACCAGCTGCCGAACCTGGTCGCCGCGCTCGTACTGGAGGCGACCTTCACCGCGATCTTCGTGCCGGTGCTGGCACGGGCCGAGCAGAGCGACCCCGACGGCGGCGCCGCGTTCGTCCGGCGCCTGGTCACGGTGACCACCACGCTGCTGGTGTTCGCCACCATCGTGTCGGTGGTGGCCGCGCCGCTGCTGGTCCGGTTGATGCTGGGCCGTAGCCCGCAGGTCAACGAGCCGCTGACCACGGCGTTCGCCTACCTGCTGCTGCCGCAGGTGCTCGCCTACGGCCTGACGTCGGTGTTCATGGCAATCCTGAACACCCGCAACGTTTTCGGGCCGACGGCGTGGGCCCCGGTAGTCAACAACGTCGTCGCCCTGGCGACCCTGGCGGTGTACCTGGCCGTCCCCGGTGAGCTGTCGGTCGATCCCGTCCGGATGGGCAACGCCAAGCTGCTGGTGCTCGGCATCGGCACCACGTTGGGGGTGTTCGCACAGACCGCGGTGTTGCTGGTCGCGCTGCGGCGCGAACGCGTGAGCCTGCGGCCGCTGTGGGGCATCGACGAACGGCTCAAGCGCTTCGGCACGATGGCCGCCGCGATGGTGCTCTACGTGCTGATCAGTCAGCTCGGCCTGGTGGTCGGTAACCAAATCGCCAGTACCGCAGCGGCTTCCGGCCCAGCGATCTACAACTACACGTGGCTGGTGCTGATGCTGCCGTTCGGCATGATCGGCGTGACGGTGCTGACCGTGGTGATGCCGAGGCTGAGCCGCAACGCGGCGGCCGACGACACCGAGGCCGTCCTCGCCGACCTGTCACTAGCCACCCGGCTGACGTTGATCACGCTGATCCCGATCGTGGCGTTCATGACCGTCGGGGGGCCCGCGATCGGCAGCGCGCTGTTCGCCTACGGCCACTTCGGCGGGGTCGACGCCGGATACCTGGGTGCCGCGATCGCGTTGTCGGCGTTCACCTTGATTCCCTACGGGCTGGTGCTGCTGCAGCTGCGGGTGTTCTACGCGCGCGAGCAGCCGTGGACACCGATCGTGATCATCCTCGTCATCACGGCCGTCAAGATCGCCGGCTCGGTGCTCGCGCCGCACCTGACCAGTGACCCCCAGCTGGTGGCCGGATACCTCGGGCTGGCCAACGGGCTGGGGTTCCTCACCGGCGCGCTGGTGGGCTACTACCTGCTGCGGCGCACCCTGCTGCCGGCCGGCGGCCAGCTGGTCGGGGTCGCGGAGGTGCGGACGGTCTTGGTGACGCTCGTCGCGTCGATGCTCGCCGGGCTCATCGCCCACATCGCCGACCGGCTGCTGGGGCTGGCCGGGTTGACCGCACACGGTGGAGCTGCCGGTTCGTTGCTGCGACTGTTGGTGCTGGGCTTCATCATGCTGCCGATCATGGTCGCGGTCATGGTTCGCGCGCATGTCCCCGAAGCGGTGGCGGCGATCGCGGCCGTCCGGCGCCGTGGCCGCCGCACCGGCCCGCAGCCGGCGCTGGAATCCGGCCCGGCGGCTGTGCCACGGGGATCGTCTCAGCAGGGCGCCGTCACGTACCCTGAGCAGAGGAATTCGTCGCCGCCGGGGGTTAATGCGGTCCAGGAGCCGATCCGGCGCAGGCCTCCGGATCGGGCAGGCGACGCCCGGCTAGTGAAAGGACCGGAGGTGACCGACCGCCCCTTGGAGAGCGCCGCATCCGGCCCTGGCTCCAGTTTGGGTTCAGGCGGCGACCGACCGCGCCCGGCTGCCGACGACTTCCAGCCCGACATTCCGGCCGAGCCCACGCCCGAGCCATCGGGCCCGCCCCCGTCGGAGCCGCGCGACGGCGATTTCGTCCGCGAACGTGTTACGGAATCGCCGGGCGACGATGGGCACTTGGTTCCCGGCGCCCGCATCGCCGGCGGCCGGTATCGGCTGCTGGTCTTCCACGGCGGTGCGCCGCCCCTGCAGTTCTGGCAGGCCCTCGACACCGCGTTGGACCGGCAGGTGTCGCTCACGTTCGTCGACCCGGACGGCGCCCTGCCCGACGAGGTCCTGCAGGAGATCCTGTCCCGCACACTGCGCCTGAGCCGGATCGACAAACCCGGCATCGCCCGGGTGCTCGACGTCGTGCACACCAGTCGCGGTGGCCTGGTCGTCGCGGAGTGGATCCGCGGCGGCTCGCTGCAGGAAGTGGCGGACACCGCGCCCTCGCCCGTCGGCGCCGTGCGGGCGATGCAGTCGCTGGCCGCCGCCGCCGACACCGCCCACCGCGCCGGCGTCGCCCTGTCCATCGACCACCCCAGCCGGGTGCGGGTCAGCATCGACGGAGACGTGGTGCTCGCCTACCCGGCGACGATGCCCGACGCTAATCCGGAGGACGACATCCGCGGCATCGGCGCCTCGCTGTATGCCCTGCTGGTCAACCGGTGGCCGCTGCCGGAGTTCGGGGTGCGCAGCGGCCTCGCGCCGGCCGGGCGAGATGCATCGGGCCTTCCCGTCGAACCCAACACCATCGATCGTGACATTCCCTTCCAGATCTCGGCCGTCGCGGTCCGAGCGGTCCAAGAAGACGGCGGAATCCGCAGCGCATCAACACTTTTGAACCTTCTACAACAGGCCACCGCGGTGGCCGACCGCACCGAGGTGTTGGGTCCGATCGACGATTCGCCGCCACCTCCGACCCCGCAAGCGAACGGGCAGGCGTACGCGATCTTGGCGCGCCGGCGCCGCAACCTGATCATCGGCGGCACCGCGGCGCTCGCCATCATCGTGGTCGCGTTGCTGGTCCTGGCGTCGATCGTGAGCAAGATCTTCGGCAATGTCGGCGGTGGCCTCAACAAGGACGAGCTCGGACTCAACGGGCCGAGTTCGTCGAACACCTCGTCGTCGGCGAATCCCGCACCGGCGGGCAGCATCGTCAAACCGACCCGGGCCACCGTGTACGCACCCGACGGTGAGCCCGACAATCCGGGCACGGCCGGGCAGGCGATCGACGGCGACCCCACCACCGCCTGGGCGACGGAGATCTATACCGACGCCGTCCCGTTCCCCAACTTCAAGCAGGGCGAAGGGTTGATCCTGCAGCTGCCGAAACCCACCGTGATCGGCCAGGTCAGCATCGATACGCCGAGCACCGGCACCAAGGTCGAGATTCGGTCCGCGTCGACGGCTTCGCCGGCGAAGCTGGAGGACACCACCGTGCTGGCCACGGCGTTCACGCTGAAGCCCGGTCACAACGTCATCCCGGTCAGGGCCGGCGCGCCGACGTCGAACCTGCTGGTGTGGATCTCCACGCTGGGAACCACCAACGGCAAGAGCCAGGCCGGCTTCTCCGAGATCACTGTTGCGGCCGCGTCCTAGACTCACAACCGCCCCTTCGAGTGAAGTGCCGCACGGCAACCGATTGGTTACTGTCCGGCCGTGGGCTTCGGGGGGTACATCCAGCAGGAACGCAGCGATGCCGAGCTGCTGGCCGCCCACGTCGCCGGCGACCGCTACGCCTTCGGGGAGCTGTTCGGTCGGCACCGGCGTCAGCTGCACCGGCTGGCCCGGCTGACCACCCGCACGCCCGAGGACGCGGAAGACGCGCTGCAGGACGCCATGCTGTCGGCGCACCGGGGTGCCGGCTCGTTTCGGTATGACGCCGCGGTCGGCAGCTGGCTGCATCGGATCGTGGTCAACGCCTGCCTGGATCGGTTGCGGCGCACCAAATATCACCGGACCGCACCGCTCGAGGACGTCTATCCGGTGCCCGACCGCACGGCTCAGGTCGAGACGGCCATGCTGGTGCAACGCGCACTGATGCGACTTCCGCTCGAACAGCGCGCCACCATCGTGGCGGTCGACATGCAGGGCTACTCGATCGCCGACACCGCCGCGCTGCTCGGCATCGCCGAGGGCACGGTCAAGAGCCGGTGCGCCCGGGCCCGGGTGCGGCTTGCCTACCTGCTCGGCTATCTGGACGCCGGCGCCCACACCACCCCCGACCACCCCGCCGGCCAGCGCTGACGGGCCGGGCGCGAGCGCCGGTCCGGGCATGACGGACACTGGGGCGGATGGGCGAAGCGGAGAACGAACCGGCGGATCACGACCCGGATCCCCGGAATGCGGGAGCGGACCCACCGCCGACGGTCGAGTCGCTCGCCGATTTGCAGGCGGGTCTGCTGGACGACGAAGCCGCCGCCCGGCTGCGCAGGCAAGTCCGCGAAGACCCCGATGCCGAGGGGGTGCTGCGCGCATTGAACCAGGTGCGGCGCGATGTCGCGGCCGTCGCCGCGGATCCGGAGTCGGCCCCCGAACCACCGGCCGAGGTGACCGACCGAATCTCCACGGCGCTGCGGTCGGCGGGCCCCGGCGGCGCTTCGGGCGTGGCCTCCCACGCCGCGCGCCCGCGCATCCGCCCCACCCGGGTTGCGGCCGGGGTGGCCGGTGTCGGCGCGGTACTCGCGGCCATCGGCTTCGGGACGGCGGCACTGCTCAACGAGCCCGAGCCCGCGCCGAGTACACCGACCACCGCCATGCACATCACGGTGTCGACCCCGCCGATGGCGATCCCGCTGTCGGCGGCCGAGATCGTCGGCCTGCTGGGCCGCACTCCCGACTACGGTCCGCTCGCCGACCCGGCCCGGCGGGCCTCCTGCCTCGGCGGTCTCGGCTATTCCTCGTCCACGCCGGTGCTCGGCGCGCGGCCGATCGAGATCAATGCCCGCCCCGGCGTGCTGCTGGTGCTGCCCGCCGATAGTCCGGCCGGCCTAGCGGTCTTTGCGGTGGCGCTGAACTGCAGCGCCGCCGATACGGGACTATTAGCCAGCACCCAGATCCCGCGCCCTTAAAGTGGTGCCACGTGTTGCGCGACACGAGTGGGAACACCCACGCCTACGCTGGCGTTCGACACGATTGAAGAAATCTGTAGCTGAAAGGCTCGTATGACCGACACCGCTCATGACACAGTCCACGACGTCATCATCATCGGTTCCGGTCCGGCCGGGTACACCGCAGCCCTCTACACGGCCCGCGCGCAGCTGGCCCCGCTCGTCTTCGAGGGGACATCGTTCGGCGGTGCGCTGATGACCACCACCGAGGTGGAGAACTACCCCGGCTTCCGCGACGCCATCATGGGCCCGGAGCTGATGGACCAGATGCGCGAGCAGGCGCTGCGCTTCGGGGCGGACCTGCGGATGGAAGACGTCGAATCCGTTTCGCTGGACGGACCGGTCAAGTCGGTGGTCACCGCCGAAGGTGAGACCTACAAGGCCCGGGCCGTCATCTTGGCCATGGGCGCCGCGGCGCGCTACCTGCAGGTGCCCGGCGAGCAGGAGTTGCTGGGCCGCGGGGTGAGCGCGTGCGCCACCTGCGACGGGTTCTTCTTCCGCGACCAGGACATCGCCGTCATCGGCGGCGGCGACTCGGCGATGGAAGAGGCGACGTTCTTGACCCGATTCGCGCGCAGCGTGACGCTGGTGCACCGGCGCGACGAATTCCGGGCGTCGAAGATCATGCTCGAGCGGGCGCGCAGCAACGACAAGATCCGATTCCTGACCAACCAGACCGTGCTCTCGGTCGAGGGCGAGACGACGGTCACCGGTTTGCGGTTGCGCGACAACGTAACTGGCGAGGAATCCACGCTCCCGGTGACGGGCGTGTTCGTCGCGATCGGCCACGATCCGCGCTCGGCCCTGGTGCGCGACGCGATTGACGTCGACGCCGAGGGCTACGTACTTGTCAAGGGGCACACCACATATACGACGTTGGACGGTGTCTTCGCGGCCGGCGATCTGGTGGACCGCACCTACCGCCAGGCCGTCACCGCTGCGGGCAGTGGCTGTGCGGCGGCCATCGACGCCGAGCGCTGGCTGGCCGACCACGAAGAGTCGGAAGTCGCCGGCAAGAGGTCGGCGGCCGGAAGTGCGGATAATACTGATTTGATTGGAGCACCACGATGAGCGACGCCGAAAAAGCCGGGGCCACAAAGGAAGTATCTGACGCCTCCTTCTCCGCGGATGTGTTGTCCAGCAATAAGCCTGTGCTGGTTGACTTTTGGGCGACGTGGTGCGGACCATGCAAGATGGTCGCGCCCGTTCTCGAGGAGATCGCGGCTGAGCGGTCCGATCAGTTGACCGTCGCCAAGCTCGACGTCGACGCGAATCCCGAGACGGCGCGTGACTTCCAGGTGGTGTCGATCCCGACGATGATCCTGTTCAAGGACGGCCAGCCGGTGAAGCGAATCGTCGGCGCAAAGGGCAAGGCGGCGCTGCTGCGCGAGCTTTCCGACGCGGTCCCCGACCTCACCTGAGCGCATCGGCGCTTTACGGCGATGCCCCGCCGGTTGGCCTGGGGTTTTCCCGAAATCGAGAAGGATCTGCGACAATACCGATTAGCTGTAGTGGGTTTGTAAGCCTGTCAGTTTGTCCCGGAGGGCCCTTGGTATGTCGAGTCCGCGCCGCGAAAACGGCGACGCTCTGCGCTGTGGTGACCGCAGCGCAGCTGTGACCGAAATCCGGGCCTCGCTTGCTGCACTAGGGCTATTGGACAACGCCGAAGACGATCTCACCACGGGCCGCCACGTCGCCGTCGACGTCTTCGACGCCCAGCTTGATCAGGCTGTCCGCGCGTTCCAGCAGCATCGCGGCCTGCTCGTCGACGGTATCGTCGGCGAGGCGACCTACCGGGCCTTGAAAGAGGCTTCCTACCGGCTCGGTGCGCGCACGCTGTACCACCAATTCGGTGCTCCCCTTTATGGGGACGACGTCGCGACGTTGCAGGCTCGGCTGCAGGACCTCGGTTTCTACACGGGTCTGGTCGACGGACATTTCGGCCTGCAGACGCACAACGCCTTGATGTCCTATCAACGCGAGTACGGGATGGCCGCCGACGGCATCTGCGGCCCGGAAACCTTGCGCTCCTTGTACTTTCTGAGTTCACGGGTCAGCGGCGGTTCGCCCCACGCCATTCGGGAGGAAGAGCTGGTCCGCCGCTCAGGTCCTCGACTTTCGGGCAAGCGGATCATCATCGATCCTGGCCGCGGCGGCGACGACCACGGTCTGATCGCACACGGGCCGGCCGGCCCGGTCAGCGAAGCAGATATCTTGTGGGACTTGGCCAGTCGGCTGGAGGGCCGGATGACCGCCATCGGCATGGAGACCTTCCTGTCCCGGCCGACCAACCGCAGCCCCTCCGACGCCGAACGTGCCGCCACCGCCAACAACGTCGGCGCCGACCTGATGATCAGCTTGCGCTGCGAAGCTCAGGTCAGCCCTTCGGCCAACGGGGTGGCCTCGTTCCACTTCGGCAACTCGCACGGCTCGGTGTCGACGATCGGCCGTAATCTCGCCGACTTCATTCAGCGAGAAGTGGTGGCCCGCACCGGGTTACGGGATTGCCGGACGCACGGCCGCACCTGGGACCTGCTGCGGCTGACCCGGATGCCCACCGTGCAGGTCGACGTCGGCTACATCACCAACCCGGGCGATCGGGACAGGCTGCTCGCGACTCAAACCCGCGATGCGATCGCCGAGGGCATCCTCGCTGCGGTCAAGCGGCTCTACCTGCTCGGCAAGAACGACCGGCCGACGGGCACGTTCACCTTCGCCGAGCTGCTGGCTCACGAATTGTCGGTGGAACGGACGACCCGCCTCGGCGGTACTTAACCGTTCTGCTTGTTCTGCAACGTATTTCCCGCCGCAGACCCGGCGCCCACCGGCTGCTGCAGCTGAGCATTCGCCAGTAGCCGCTCCAGCGCCTCCTCGACCTCGGCCTTCCACCCGAGGCCCTTGTCCAGCTCGAGGCGCAGCCGCGGGAAGTACGAATGTGGTGCCACCACAACGAAACCCACGTCTTTCAAGAACTCCGCATCGATGATGCAGCGGTCGACCGAGCAGTCACCGAGGGATTCCAGCACCGGCTGGACGTCGCGATCGGCGAGGCCGGGATCCAACAACTCCGACGCCGCGGGGGTGCGACCGAAGGCCTCCAGCGCCCGGACCCCGCGGCGCATCAATTCGTCGATGACCCGAGCCAGCAGATCGTGTGGCAAGTCGTCGGCGGCATGCCCGGGTTCGATACCCATCGACGTCAGCAGCACCGCGTCTGCAGACACCGGCGCCGTCGGAAACCGATGTGCCCGCGGTACCGCGCCGGGCGGGGCGTACAGCGCGTAGCCCAGACAGGGCGGGTCGGTCGGGCTTTGCTCGTCGGGAATCGCGGTCGCGACCTGACCGCACGATCCCCACTCCAGCATCACCATCGACAGCCACGCCTCTTTTTCAAATTCGGGGTCGGCGAGGTGGTCCTGATCACCGAGGGTCGCGGGATCGACTTCCCAGAAGACGCAGCGGCGCGCGTGCTTGGGAAGCTGCTCGAAGCCTTCGAGCCGCAGGGGCGTGATTCGAGCAGACACTTGCCTCCCGGCTTCCGTGCGTATCGCGGCCCACTGCCGCAGGCCCGGGTGTCCCGGGCTGAGGTGCACCACCAACCCCTCCAGGATAGGAGAGTTTGTCGCTCTCGGGCCAGTGTTGGCACTGCCACGCCGACGCGGCCGCCGAAACGCTCCGCGGTGCGATGCCGCCGCAGGGCGAATGCCGAAAAGGCTTGATACACACCGGATCTCCGTGTTTGAGGGAGCCAGGCACACGTCCAGAACCCGTGCGGTGTCACAGTGACGTAATTACACCGGGTAACGGGTCATGCCTTGGGCGGGGTCATGGTGTCGATAATTCGCTGTAGATCCTCGACCGAGGCGAACTCGACGACGATCCTCCCTTTGCGCTTGCCCAGACTGACCGTCACCCGGGTATCGAACGCATTCGACAGCCGATCGGCGACGTCTTGCAGACCGGGCATCTGGATCGGCTTGCGGCGCTGTGGTGTCGGGGCCGCCGCGTCGCCACGGTTGGCCAGTGTCACGGCCTCCTCGGTGGCGCGCACCGACAGACCCTCCGCGACGATCCGGCTCGCCAACTCTTCCTGCGCCTCCGGGCCCGACTCCAGCGACAGCAGCGCCCGGGCGTGGCCGGCGGACAGCACGCCGGCCGCCACTCTGCGCTGCACGGCGATCGGCAGTTTGAGCAACCGGATCATGTTGGAGATCAGTGGCCGCGACCGGCCGATCCGCGAGGCCAGTTCGTCGTGGGTGACGCCGAACTCATCGAGCAACTGCTGGTATGCCGCCGCTTCTTCCAACGGGTTCAGCTGTGCCCGGTGGATGTTCTCCAGGAGGGCGTCTCGTAATAGGTTGTCGTCGGTCGTCTCCCGCACGATGGCCGGGAGGGTGGCCAGCTGCGCCTCCTGGGCGGCCCGCCAGCGCCGCTCCCCCATCACGATCTGGTAGCGCGCGCCGCCCGGTGACGGGGTGACCGCGCGCACCACGATGGGCTGCAACAGACCGAACTCGCGGATCGAGTGCACCAGCTCGGCCAGCGCCTCGTCGTCGAACACCTGGCGCGGCTGACGCGGGTTAGGCTCGATGTCGGACGGCGAGATCTCGCGGTACACCGCACCCATTTCGTTGGTGGCCTGCGCAGGCCCGCCGATCAGCACATCGGCGGCCGCGTCGCCCATGCGGGGACCAAGGGTCGCGGGTCCCGTGTCGCCCTCGGCGGGGCCGGTCGGAATCAGGGAAGCCAGGCCTCGGCCGAGGCCGCCCTTCCTGCGTGACGGCTGCGTCATTGTCGTCCCTTCACGGATGGTGATCAGTCACGCTGCGCGAGTTCGCGGCTCGCGTCGAGATAGCTCATCGCCCCGCGCGAACCGGGGTCGTAGTCGATGATCGTCATGCTGTACCCGGGTGCCTCCGACACCTTGACGCTGCGCGGGATGACGGTGCGCAGCACCTTGTCACCGAAGTAGCGGCGCACCTCCTCGGCGACCTGGTCGGCGAGTTTGGTCCGGCCGTCGTACATCGTGAGGATCACCGTCGTCACGTCGAGCCGCGGGTTGAGGTGTGCCTTCACCATCTCGATGTTGCGCATCAGCTGTGACACACCTTCCAGCGCGTAGTACTCACACTGGATCGGGATCATCACCTCGGGCGCGGCGACGAGCGCGTTGATGGTGAGCAGACCCAGTGACGGCGGGCAGTCCACGAAGACGTAGTCGAAGTCGAAGTGGTCCAGCTGAGCCAAAGCGTTACGCAATCGATTCTCGCGCGCGACCATGCTGACCAATTCGATCTCGGCGCCGGCCAGATCAATGGTCGACGGCACACAGAACAGGCGGTCGCTGTGCGGACTGCGGCGCAGTGCGGTCTCGATCGTCTCCTCGCCGAGCAGCACTTCGTACGACGAGGGTGTGCCGGCTTGACGATCGGTGATGCCGAGCGCCGTGCTCGCGTTGCCCTGTGGATCGAGATCGATGACGAGCGTCTTGAGTCCCTGCAGCGCGAGCGCGGCGGCGAGGTTGACTGCGGTCGTCGTCTTGCCGACGCCACCCTTCTGGTTCGCGACCGTGAAGACGCGGCGCCGGGTGGGCCGGCGCAACGGCGGGTAGGTGGTGTGCAGCACCCGCATCGCACGTTCCGCCGCGGCCCCGATGGGGGTGTCGAATTCGTTCGATGTTTCACGTGAAACATCCGCCGCGGTTTCGCTCGGCGCTTCGTCCGCGAGCGGCACCGCCTCCTCCGGCGCAAGTGGCGGCGCGATGGGCGCCCCCGCCGGATGCGGGTGCTCCACGCTTGGACTCGAGCCTCCGGACCGATCCCGGGGAGAGCTCATCGCTTTCTCCTGTCCGCCCTTGGTGCCGACCCGCGTCCCGATCGCATTGCGCGCTGCGCTACCACCACGGTTGCGGGCGGACGCAAATAGCTCGCGCCACATGTCACCACCCTGACATCAACTGCATCCAGCGCTGCCATCCCACGCCGGTGTTCCTGGACTTCGTCGGGAGCACGCTCCCCCTTGATCGCAATCATGCGTCCACCCGGCCGTAGCAACGGCATGCTCCACTTCGTCAACTTGTCCAATGCCGCAACCGCTCGCGACACCGCGACATCTCGGTCACCGAAGCGTTTGCGTACCCCGGGTTCTTCGGCACGACCGCGCACCACTTCGATCGCTAACCCTAGTTGGGCGACGACCTCTTTGAGAAACTCGCTGCGGCGCAACAGCGGCTCCACCAGAACGACCTCGAGATCCGGTCGCGCGATCGCCAACGGTATCCCCGGTAACCCGGCTCCGCTCCCGATGTCGACCACCCGTTCGCCGTCCTCGAGCAGTTCGGCGACCGCTGCACTATTCAATAGGTGGCGGTCCCAGACCCGATCGACTTCCCGGGGGCCGAGCAATCCGCGCTCCACTCCGGTCGTCGCGAGGATCTCCGCGTAGGCCGTCGCGGTGTTGAGCCGCGGCCCGAAGATGTCCGATGCCGCAGCGGGTGCCGGGCCGGGCCCGTCAGGGTTCCCCGCGTCGGCCGGCGCCGCTGCCCCATCGGATCCGCCGACATGTTTCACGTGAAACATTCCTCCGGTCTTCGGACCTAAAGCACCGTGCGCGCGGGGTGAACTACACCGCTGTAACCCGGTCCCGACTAATCGTGCAGGACGATAACGCGGCGGCTCGGCTCAACGCCTTCGCTCTCGCTGTGGACTCCGTCGACCGCCGCGACGGCGTCGTGGACGATCTTCCGCTCGAACGGCGTCATCGGCTTGAGCTCTTCACGCTCGCCGCTCTCCAGCACGCGCCGCGCCACCTTGTCGCCCAGGGCGGCCAGTTCCTCGCGGCGCCGTCGGCGCCAGCTCGCGATGTCGAGCATCAGCCGGCTACGCACGCCGGTCTTCTGATGGACGGCCAGCCGCGTCAACTCCTGCAGCGCATCGAGCACCTCGCCGCCGCGGCCCACCAACTTGTTCAAGTCGTCGCTGCCGTCGATGCTGACGACCGCGCGGTTGCCCTCGACGTCCAGATCGATGTCGCCGTCGAAGTCCAGCAGATCCAACAGCTCTTCCAGATAGTCGCCGGCGATCTCGCCCTCGGCGACCAACCGCTCCTCCAGGTCGTCACCATCGTCCGCACCGGCCTCTGCCGCCGTCGCATCCTCGGCTTCGTCCTCGACCACCAGCTGGGTGTCCAACTCGCGTTCGGTGGTGTCAGCGTCCGTCATTTTCTCTCCCTCATCCATGGGTCCGTCCCTGTCTCATTCGGGTCACTCTCCGGAGACGGCCCGGTAAAGCTGTGGCACTGTTCGTCAGCGCTTCCGTCGCTTTGGTCGAGCCCCGGGTCGGGGCGCGCGGTTGGCCGGGCCATCGGCGCCTCCGGCCGTATCCGGTTTGTCGGGTGTCGCGTCCGTTGTCTTTCCTTCGGTCCCGCCGCCCCCGGCATCCGTCGTCGATGCGCTGTCGTCGTCCGCCGGCGGAGCACCGTTGCCACCGGCCGGCGCTGCCTTGCGCTTGGGCTTGGCTCCCGGCGCCGGTGCGTTGGCCGCCCGGCGTTGCAGCACCTCTTGCTTTTTGGCTTCGTCCTCTTTCTCAATCATGTTGAAGACGTAGTGCTGCTGGCCGAAGGTCCAGATGTTGTTGGCGAACCAGTACAGGATGATGGCCAACGGCAGGAACGGACCGCCGACGACGACGCCGAGTGGGAACACGTACAGCGCCATTTTGTTCATCATGGCGGTCTGCGGATTGGCGGCGGCCTCGGGACTTTGCCGCGCCACCGATGCCCGGCTGTTGAAGTAGGTGGCAATGCCCGCCAAGATCATCACCGGGGCGCCCACCAAGATGACTGAGGGCCGGCTGAAATCGATGAAGGCATCCAACCCGGTGCGCTGCGTCATGGACGCACCGATCGGAGCGCCGAACAGATTCGCGTCCAGGAAGTGCCCGACGTCGGTCGGGCTGAACATGTAGTTACCCGTCAACCGGTTTTGGGCGACTGACATCTGCGGCTGTCCGAAGCCGCCCGTCGTCCGGTTGAACGAGCGCAGCACGTGATAGAGCCCCAAGAACACCGGGATCTGGGCGAGCATCGGCAGGCAGCCCAGGATCGGGTTGAACCCGTGCTCGCGTTGCAGCTTCTGCATCTCGAGCGCCATGCGCTGACGATCCTTGCCGTACTTCTTCTGCAGCGCCTTGATCTGTGGCTGCAGCTCCTGCATCTGCCGGGTGGTGCGGATCTGCCGCACGAACGGCTTGTAGAGCAGCGCGCGCAAGGTGAAGACGAGGAACATCACCGACAGCGCCCACGCGAAGAAGTTCGAGGGTCCCAACAGGGCGCCGAACAGCTTGTACCAAACCCACATGATCCACGACACCGGGTAGTAGACGAAGTCGAGGCTAAACAGATCAAACGACAAAAGGTTCACTCTCCCCTCGCGGCGCCGGGTCATCCCCGACGGCGCTGGTGTCTGCAACGTCCACCCGGCTATCCCGGTGTTCTGAGGCACGTTCCGGTATCGGGTCCCATCCTCCCCGATGCCATGGTCCGCATTTGGCGAGCCGGGCCGCCGCGAGCCAGCTCCCCCGAATCAACCCGTATTCGGTGAGGGCCTCGACGGCGTACTGACTGCAGGTCGGCATGAAGCGACACGTCGCCGGGCGAAGGGGTGACACCATGTGCCGGTACAGCTGGATCAGGAAGACCACCCCGCGCACCACGGTCCTGCTTGCAACACCCACTCCCGCGCGCGCCGGCGCCGTCACGGTCAACGGTCCGTCCCCGCGCGTTCGAAGGCGCGGCGCAGGCCTCTGCGCAACTCTTGCTCCAACCACGTCGACGACACCTGGCGGCTGGTCGGCAGCGCGCGGATCACCACCTGATCGCGGTGATCGAGATCGGTCAGCATGCCGGCGACCGCGTGCCGCAGCCGGCGCGAGACCCGATGACGATCGACGGCCGAACCGACGGACTTCGCGACAATCAGCCCGACCCGCGGGCCGGGTTCGCCTTCATCTCCGCGCCGCACGTGGACGACGAGATCGGGCTGCGCGGTGCGCACCCCATATTTCACTGTCGCGTCGAATTCCCGTGACCGCCTCATGCGGTTGCGCGCGGGAAGCACCGCCAACACGCCTGTCGGATCAGATCAGGCAGATAGCGCGCGGCGGCCCTTGCGGCGCCGCCCAGACACGATGGCGCGCCCGGCACGGGTACGCATGCGCAGCCGAAAGCCATGCACCCGCGCCCGGCGTCGGTTGTTCGGCTGGAAGGTCCGCTTGCCCTTGGCCACGGCGTTCTCCTCGTTCTGTTTCGCTAGAAGCTTGTCCCCGCCATCCGGCCGTTCACGTTTGGCTCAGCTAGATTGCTTCGTGATTCGGTCGAAAGGTAGTTCATGCTGCTGGCCGGCGCGGTCCCCGGGCGAATAACTCCTGGGTCGCAGCCGTATCGCCGACTTTCGGGCGACTGTATGAGGGTACTGACGAGCGTTCGCTGGGTCAAACTTGGCCTGCCCCAACGGTCGCACTGACACCCGGGTTGAAATCTTGGCTTCCGGCGCGGCCCTCCGGCACGACATCTTCGACAAGCCGCAGCACGCCCTGGCACACCCTAAAGAACGTGACTGGAATACAGCAGAACTGTTGGCAGCCGCACGGAAAACTGTTAGCTTCGGGCAATGCCGTTTCAGACCGGAGCGGCGCTCGACAACGAAGCATGATGGCGGATCTACCTGCTGTGCAGGCGACCTAGCCCGGGTTGTCTCCAGTCCGTGGATCGCGAGCCGTCGCCGGTAGGTTGCGGCCCGTGTACGCCTATCCTGTCCACACCTGTGTATAACTATGTGGACAGTTGCTTTGTCGCCAGCATGATTGCGCCTCGATGTCGGACCAGGGAGATGCGTCGTTGACCGATGACCCCGGTTCTGGTTTCACGACAGTGTGGAATGCGGTCGTCTCTGAACTCAACGGCGATTCCGACACGGACGGTGCCCCCGGTAATCGCACGACTCTTGTCACCCCGCTCACCCCGCAGCAGCGCGCGTGGCTCAATCTTGTTCAGCCGCTGACCATCGTCGAGGGCTTCGCCCTGCTGTCGGTGCCGAGCAGTTTTGTGCAGAACGAGATCGAGCGGCATCTGCGCACCCCGATCACGGATGCGCTGAGCCGACGGCTCGGCCAACAGATTCAACTGGGAGTGCGCATCGCTCCGCCCGCCGACGACGCGGACGACGCCCCTATTCCGCAAGGCGACACCTTCACCGATGACGTCGGGCTAGAAACGTCAAGTGACGCTGACGAGGCCGACGAAAACGGTGAAGCGATCGGCGTCGAGCAGAACTGGCCCAACTACTTCGCCGAACGGCCGCACAGCAACGACGCCGCCGCGGCCGCCGGCGGAACCAGCCTCAACCGGCGCTACACCTTCGAAACTTTCGTCATCGGCGCCTCGAATCGGTTTGCCCATGCCGCGGCCCTGGCCATCGCCGAAGCGCCGGCCCGCGCCTACAACCCCCTTTTCATCTGGGGCGAGTCCGGGTTGGGCAAGACCCACTTGTTGCATGCCGCAGGCAATTACGCGCAGCGGCTCTTCCCTGGCATGCGCGTCAAGTACGTGTCCACCGAGGAATTCACCAACGACTTCATCAACTCGCTTCGCGACGATCGCAAGGTCGCGTTCAAGCGCAGCTACCGCGACGTCGATGTGCTGCTGGTCGATGACATTCAGTTCATCGAGGGCAAAGAAGGCATCCAGGAAGAGTTCTTCCACACCTTCAACACGCTGCACAACGCCAACAAGCAGATCGTCATCTCGTCGGACCGGCCACCCAAACAACTCGCCACCCTGGAAGACCGGCTGCGAACCCGGTTCGAGTGGGGCCTGATCACCGACGTCCAGCCGCCCGAACTGGAAACCCGTATCGCGATTCTGCGCAAGAAAGCACAGATGGAACGACTCGCGGTACCCGACGATGTCCTCGAGCTCATCGCCAGCAGCATTGAACGCAACATCCGCGAGCTCGAGGGAGCCCTGATCCGCGTCACCGCGTTCGCCTCGCTGAACAAGACGCCGATCGACAAGTCGCTGGCCGAGATCGTGCTGCGCGACCTGATCGCCGATGCCAGCACCATGCAAATCAGCGCGGCGACCATCATGGCCGCCACCGCCGAATACTTCGACACCACGGTCGAAGAGTTACGCGGGCCCGGCAAGACCCGGGCGCTGGCTCAGTCGCGCCAGATCGCGATGTACCTGTGTCGCGAGCTCACCGATCTGTCACTCCCGAAGATCGGCCAGGCGTTCGGCCGGGACCACACCACGGTCATGTACGCGCAACGAAAGATCTTGTCCGAGATGGCCGAGCGGCGTGAGGTCTTCGATCACGTCAAAGAACTCACCACTCGCATCCGTCAGCGCTCCAAGCGCTGATTTCGGCCACCGCGCGCCAAACTTTTTCAAAAAACTTCCCGCACGTCTGTAACTCCAGTCACACCCCAACGATGTGCGCAGCATTGTGTACAAACGTGCCAAATAACAGTGCAGCGATCTGGGCTGACCTGCACACCGCCGACCCATCCCCAGTGGCCCAACATCGGCTGCACAGTTACCAACCGTGTCATCCACAAGCAGATCGCCGTGCTAGCTGCACCGCTGTGGGTCTGTCCCCAGAATGCACAGGCCTTAATACTGGTACTGAGATCTATTCGTTGTTTCTTCTTTGAAGAACAGGTTTGGGGACACGTCGCTACACAGCACCCGCGAAGCTGTCGTCCACTCGGCTTGTCGGCCTTTGCGATTAGCTTTCAAGATGGGCGCAGAAGCTCTACGGTTGTGATTCGACTCCCGTTGTGGACGTCGTGACGCGTTACCCGTCATGGACGTTCGTTGCGGGGCCCTGGATTTTGAACTTTGGTAGGTGAAGGGACGCTATGGACGTGGCGACGACAAGTGCTGGTCTCACCGATCTGAAGTTTCGCCTGGTCCGAGAATCTTTTGCCGACGCGGTGTCGTGGGTTGCGAAGAACCTGCCGAGCCGTCCGGCGGTTCCCGTGCTGTCCGGCGTGTTGTTGACCGGCTCCGATGAGGGTTTGACGATCTCGGGATTCGACTACGAAGTTTCCGCCGAGGCACAGATTGCGGCCGAAATCGCTTCTCCTGGAAGTGTTTTGGTGTCGGGACGACTGTTGTCAGATATCACTCGGGCATTGCCGGACAAGCCGATCGACTTTTACGTCGACGGCAATCGAGTCGCGCTGACGTGCGGCAGTGCCAAGTTTTCGTTGCCGACGATGGCGGTTGAGGATTACCCGACGCTGCCGACGCTGCCGGAAGAGACCGGGACCTTGCCGTCGGATTTGTTCGCCGAGGCCATCGGTCAGGTCGCGATTGCCGCCGGCCGCGATGACACGTTGCCGATGTTGACCGGCATCCGGGTCGAGATCTCGGGTGAGACGGTCGTTTTGGCCGCCACCGACAGGTTCCGTCTGGCGGTTCGTGAGCTGACGTGGTCGGCGTTGTCGTCCGACATCGAGGCGGCGGTACTGGTACCGGCCAAGACGTTGGCCGAAGCCGCCAAAACCGGTACGGACGGTTCCGAGGTTCGGTTGTCGTTGGGCGCCGGCACCGGAGTCGGAAAAGACGGGCTGCTCGGGATCAGCGGCAACGGGAAGCGCAGCACTACGCGACTGCTCGACGCCGAGTTCCCGAAGTTTCGGCAGTTGTTGCCGGCCGAGCACACCGCGGTCGCGACGATCAACGTGGCCGAGCTGACGGAGGCTATCAAGTTGGTTGCATTGGTGGCGGACCGGGGTGCGCAGGTGCGCATGGAATTCGCCGAGGGTTCGTTGCGGCTTTCGGCCGGCGCCGACGACGTGGGACGGGCCGAGGAGGAACTCGCCGTCGACTTCGCCGGCGAACCGTTGACGATCGCGTTCAACCCGACGTATTTGACCGACGGGCTCAGCTCGGTGAAGGCCGACCGAGTGTCGTTCGGCTTCACTACGCCGGGCAAGCCGGCGTTGCTGCGTCCGGCGTTCGACGAGGACAGCCATCCGACGGGCACCGGTCCGTTTTCCGCGTTGCCCACGGATTACGTCTACTTGTTGATGCCAGTTCGGTTGCCCGGATAGGTGTACGTCCGGCATTTGGGACTGCGTGACTTTCGGTCCTGGGCACACGCCGACCTCGAGCTCGAACCGGGCCGGACGGTGTTCGTCGGCCCCAACGGTTTTGGGAAGACGAATTTGGTTGAGGCACTGTGGTATTCGACCACTTTGGGGTCCCACCGGGTGGGAACCGACGCTCCACTGATCCGCGCGGGAGCGGATCGAGCCGTGATCTCGACGATCGTGGTGAACGAGGGCCGCGAATGTGCGATCGATTTGGAGATCGCCGCCGGCCGGGCGAACAAGGGCCGGTTGAACCGTTCGCCGGTGCGCAGTACTCGCGAGGTGGTCGGGGTATTACGAGCGGTGCTGTTTGCTCCCGAAGACCTGTCGCTGGTCCGCGGGGATCCGTCGGACCGGCGTCGTTATCTGGACGACTTGGCGACCGTGCGGCGCCCGGCGGTCGCCGCGCTGCGCGCGGATTACGAGAAGGTGCTGCGGCAGCGCACGGCGTTGTTGAAGTCATCGGTCGGATCGCGGCATCGAGGCGACCATGGCGCGCTGGACACCCTCGACGTGTGGGACAGCCGGTTGGCCGAGCACGGCGCCGAATTGATGGCCGCGCGGATCGATCTGGTGAATCAGCTGGCACCGGAGGTGGAGAAGGCATACCAGCTGCTGGCGCCGGGTTCGCGCCCGGCGGCAATCAACTACCGAACTAGCATCGACGGGTTGGGTATCGAGGGTGCGCAAGACACCACGGGTACCGACCGCGAGTTTTTGGAAGCCGCGCTGCTGGCCGCACTGGCGGCGCGGCGCGGCGCCGAATTGGAACGCGGGGTGTGTCTGGTGGGCCCGCACCGCGACGACTTGGAGCTGCGTCTCGGTGATCAACCAGCGAAAGGCTTTGCTAGCCACGGGGAATCGTGGTCTTTTGCGATTGCGCTGCGGCTGGCGGCCTATGAGTTGCTTCGTGAGGATGGCAGCGAGCCGGTGCTGTTGCTCGACGACGTGTTCGCCGAACTCGACGCCGCCCGCCGCCGCGCCCTGGCCGCAGTGGCCGAATCGGCGGAACAGGTATTGGTAACCGCGGCGGTACTGGAAGATATCCCGGCGGGCTGGGACGCTAGGCGGGTGCACATCGACTTGCAAGACGATGACACCGGCCGGGTTTCGGTGATGCAACCATGACCGGCAGCGGCGACGACGCGGCACCCGCCGAAACACCAAGTGGGCTCAGCGGTATCGACTTGGTGCGACGCACCCTCGAAGAGGCGCGTGCGGCGGCCCGCGCACAGGGCAAGGACGCCGGGCGCGGGCGCGGCGGCAATGCCGTCCCGCGCCGGGTCGCCGGGCAACGGCGAAGATGGTCGGGGCCGGGACCCGACGTTCGCGATCCACAACCCATGGGAAGCGTCGCCCGCGACCTCGCGAAAAAGCGCGGCTGGTCGGGCCGCGTCGCCGAGGGCACTGTGCTCGGGCACTGGGCGTCGGTGGTGGGTCAGCAGATCGCCGACCACGCGACTCCGACCGCGCTGAGCGAGGGCGTCCTCAGCGTGACGGCCGAATCCACCGCCTGGGCCACGCAATTGCGGATGATCCAGGCGCAATTGTTGGCCAAGATCGCGGCCGCCGTGGGCAACGGTGTGGTGACGTCGCTGAAAATCACCGGCCCGGCCGCCCCCTCCTGGCGAAAGGGACCCCGACACATCTCCGGCCGGGGCCCGCGCGACACCTACGGCTGACACAATTGAGGCGTTCATCCGTGCTCGCGGGCAAGTTGGACGGCAGGCAGATCCAGGGCAGGTTCGAGCGCCGGTTCATGCAACGCAGCAATTCGGGTATCCAGCTCACCAGCCCGCCGATACCGTTGGATTCGGTTAGCTAGTCCTCAGTGGGGGTCAAGCTAACTACGTTGTCCGGCAAGGAAAGCCGCTGCCACACAAGGATTGCTTCCGGGCCTTGCACCCCGGCAACACCGGGGACCGAATAAGCCCGATATCGGCGGCAACCGAGATCAAGGCCGCCAGTTCGATGCGCGCTTGTCACTAGGCGCGGTTGGCGATTTCCCGGAGTGTGGGTAGTACGCGTTGGTCTTTTGGACGGTTGGCCGCCTGTTTGGATCGGATCACGTCGCTCAGTGAGGCGATTTCCACTGTGGTGGCGTAGATTTCGACTGAGGTAGCGTCGCGGTGGAGGTCTCGGTAACCGTGGGTGCCAGAAGGCTCGAACGCAACGTCGAGGTCGCCGGCGTCGGTGACGAGGCTCCACGTCTGAGCGGCCGCCAATCCCCTTGCGTCGCAAGCGAAAGTCAGGCCCTCAGGCACGGATTCCGTACGAATCTTGGCGTTGAGCTCTCGTAGAGCGGCAGCCAAGCGGGTGAGGTTGGCAGGGGTACCATCAGGCGTGATATCGGCGTCCTCGGTAGGGAAAGGGGAACCGTGATAGACCGCGGCGAGGCCGCCGATCAGTACATAGACCACCTTGTGGCGGTTGAGCACCTGGAACAGTCTTTCCAGATCAAGTTCCATGTCAGGCCTCGCGCATCTTTCTGAGTTGGCGTGCCAGACGTGAGTGGCGATCGAGCCGATCTTGCCCCGAAAGGTGAGCAAGGCGGGCGGCCTGTGCCAGGTCGCTTTCGTCGTGGGTCACGATGTGTAATTCGAGGTCAAGCCCGCACAGTCGGATCAACCGGATCACATCGTCGAGGCTGATGGCGGTGGATCCTGATTCCCACCGGGCGACGGCGGGTTGCGCGGTGCCGGCACGCGCGGCGAGTTCGGCCTGTGTAAGTCCGGCGCGGCGGCGCGCTTCGCGAATCAGATTTCCACCGTACGAACTCACGACGAGAGCATAACAGATCTGTTATATATTATTCCTGTTAGGGCAACCGGCTAGTGGCCAACGAACACGCACTCTCGACGGCTGAAACCCTTTCCATCCAAACGCCGCCGGACTGCAGCACTCCCACCGCAGGTCCCCACCACGCGACCCCACTAGCTACAGAATGCGACAATTGCTCCCATCAACAAGACGTAAAGGTTAGCCCCCTCAGATCCGCGAGAACGAAACGGACCCCCGCTGCGCACGTCCGGACGCGGCGTCAATAGAGAAATTAAGCGCACGGCGCGTCCAGATAGGTAGAAACGCGCCCAGAAAATCGGTCCCGGCCCCCGATCACGGTAGAGTGGAGGGATGCGACTGCTGCGGTGACTGGATCCGCCCGCATGAAACCCCGAGGAGAGCATTCCGACCGTGGCTGCCCAGAAGAAGAAGGCGCAAGACGAATACGGCGCGTCAGCGATCACCGTGCTCGAAGGCCTGGAGGCCGTCCGTAAACGCCCCGGCATGTACATCGGGTCTACCGGCGAGCGAGGCCTGCACCACCTCATCTGGGAGGTGGTCGACAACTCGGTGGACGAGGCGATGGCCGGCTACGCCAACCAGGTCGATGTGCGCATCCTCGACGACGGCAGCGTCGAAGTCGCCGACAACGGCCGTGGGATCCCGGTCGCCATGCATGCCACCGGTGCACCGACCGTCGACGTGGTCATGACGCAACTCCACGCCGGCGGCAAGTTCGGCGGCGAGAACAGTGGCTACAACGTCAGTGGTGGTTTGCACGGCGTCGGGGTGTCGGTCGTCAACGCGCTATCGAGACGGCTCGAGGTGGACATTGCCCGAGACGGCTACGAGTGGTCGCAGTACTACGACCGAGCGGTACCCGGGACGCTGAAACAGGGTGAGGCCACCAAGAGGACAGGAACCACGATCAGGTTCTGGGCCGACTCCGACATCTTCGAAACCACCGACTACGACTTCGAGACGGTGGCGCGCCGACTGCAGGAAATGGCATTCCTGAACAAGGGATTGACCATCAACCTCACCGACGAGCGAGTCTCCCGTGACGAGGTGGTCGACGACGTCGTCAGCGACACCGCCGAAGCACCCAAGACGGCGGAAGAAAAGGCCGCCGAGTCGACCGCCCCGCACAAGGTGAAGAAGCGCACCTTCCACTACCCGGGCGGCCTGGTCGATTTCGTCAAGCACATCAACCGCACCAAAAGCCCAATTCAGCAGAGCATCATCGATTTCGAAGGCAAGGGCACCGGCCACGAGGTCGAGATCGCCATGCAGTGGAACGGCGGATACTCCGAGTCGGTGCACACCTTCGCCAATACGATCAACACGCATGAGGGCGGCACGCACGAAGAGGGCTTCCGCAGTGCGCTGACGTCGGTGGTGAACAAGTACGCCAAAGACAAGAAGCTGCTGAAGGAAAAGGACGCCAACCTCACCGGCGACGACATCCGGGAAGGCCTGGCCGCGGTGATCTCGGTGAAGGTCAGCGAACCGCAGTTCGAGGGCCAGACCAAAACCAAGCTGGGCAACACCGAGGTCAAGTCGTTCGTGCAGAAAGTGTGCAACGAACAGCTGACCCACTGGTTCGAGGCTAACCCGTCCGAGGCGAAAACCGTTGTGAACAAAGCGGTGTCCTCGGCGCAGGCCCGCATCGCGGCGCGTAAGGCGCGAGAGTTGGTGCGGCGCAAGAGTGCGACCGATCTGGGTGGCTTGCCGGGCAAGCTTGCCGACTGCCGTTCCACCGATCCGCGTAAGTCAGAACTGTATGTGGTGGAGGGTGATTCGGCCGGCGGCTCGGCCAAAAGCGGCCGCGACTCGATGTTCCAGGCGATCCTGCCGCTGCGCGGCAAGATCATCAACGTGGAGAAGGCGCGCATCGACCGCGTCCTGAAAAACACCGAAGTCCAGGCGATCATCACCGCACTGGGCACCGGCATCCACGACGAATTCGACATCACCAAGCTGCGCTACCACAAGATCGTGCTGATGGCCGACGCCGACGTCGACGGCCAGCACATCTCGACGCTGTTGTTGACGTTGCTGTTCCGCTTCATGCGCCCGCTGATCGAACACGGCCACGTGTTCTTGGCCCAACCGCCGCTGTACAAGTTGAAGTGGCAACGCAGCGATCCCGAATTCGCCTACTCCGACCGCGAACGCGACGGCCTACTCGAGGCCGGCGCCAAGGGGGGCAAAAAGATCAACAAGGACGACGGCATCCAGCGCTACAAGGGTCTGGGCGAAATGGACGCCAAGGAGTTGTGGGAAACCACCATGGACCCCACCGTCCGGGTACTGCGCCAAGTCACCCTCGACGACGCCGCCTCCGCCGACGAGCTGTTCTCCATCCTGATGGGCGAAGACGTCGACGCCCGCCGCAGCTTCATCACCCGAAACGCCAAAGACGTTCGCTTCCTGGATGTTTGAGCAATCAGACCGGCCACCGTTGATCGACCAACGAGGACTACATGACTGACACCACGCTGCCCCCGGGTGACGACTCCGTCGACCGCATCGAACCGGTTGACATTCAGCAGGAGATGCAGCGCAGCTACATCGATTACGCGATGAGCGTGATCGTGGGCCGCGCGCTTCCGGAGGTGCGTGACGGCCTCAAGCCGGTGCACCGCCGGGTTCTCTATGCGATGTACGACTCCGGGTTCCGCCCGGACCGCAGCCACGCGAAGTCGGCGCGGTCGGTCGCCGAAACGATGGGTAACTACCACCCGCACGGTGACGCGTCGATCTACGACACGTTGGTGCGGATGGCGCAGCCGTGGTCGCTGCGCTACCCGTTGGTCGACGGGCAGGGCAACTTCGGCTCGCCGGGCAACGACCCGCCCGCCGCGATGCGGTACACCGAGGCGCGGCTGACGCCGTTGGCCATGGAGATGTTGCGCGAAATCGACGAGGAGACAGTCGATTTCATCCCCAACTATGACGGCCGGGTGCAGGAGCCGACCGTTCTGCCGAGCCGGTTCCCCAACCTGCTGGCCAACGGTTCGGGCGGCATCGCGGTCGGCATGGCGACCAACATCCCGCCGCACAACCTGGGCGAACTCGCCGAGGCGGTGTTCTGGTGCCTGGACAATCACGAGGCCGATGAAGAGGCGACGCTGGCCGCGGTCTGCGAACGGGTCAAGGGCCCGGACTTCCCCACCCATGGTCTGATCGTCGGTTCGCAGGGGATCCACGACGCCTACACCACCGGCCGCGGCTCCATCCGGATGCGCGGAGTCGTTGAGGTAGAAGAGGATTCGCGCGGCCGGACCGCGCTGGTCATCACGGAGTTGCCGTATCAGGTCAACCACGACAATTTCATCACGTCGATCGCAGAGCAGGTCCGCGACGGAAAGCTCGCCGGGATCTCCAACATCGAGGACCAGTCCAGTGACCGGGTCGGCCTGCGGATCGTCGTCGAGGTCAAGCGCGACGCCGTGGCCAAGGTGGTGCTGAACAACCTCTACAAGCACACCCAGCTGCAGACCAGCTTCGGCGCGAACATGTTGTCGATCGTCGACGGCGTGCCGCGCACGCTGCGGCTGGACCAGATGATCCGCTACTACGTCGCGCACCAACTCGACGTGATCATCCGTCGCACCACCTATCGGTTGCGAAAAGCCAACGAGCGGGCCCACATTCTGCGCGGTCTGGTCAAAGCGCTGGACGCGCTGGACGAAGTCATCGCGCTAATCCGGGCATCGGAAACCGTCGACATCGCCCGGGCCGGTTTGATCGACCTGCTCGATATCGACGAGATCCAGGCCCAGGCCATCCTGGACATGCAGCTGCGCCGGCTGGCCGCCCTGGAGCGCCAGCGCATCGTCGACGACCTGGCCAAGATCGAAGCCGAGATCGCCGACCTGGAAGACATCCTCGCCAAGCCGGAACGGCAGCGCGGAATCGTGCACGACGAACTCGCCGAGATCGTCGAGAAGCACGGCGACACGCGGCGGACCCGGATCATCGCGGCCGACGGCGACGTCAACGACGAGGATCTGATCGCGCGCGAGGACGTCGTCGTCACGATCACCGAAACCGGCTACGCCAAGCGCACCAAGACGGACCTTTACCGCAGCCAGAAACGCGGCGGCAAGGGTGTGCAGGGGGCAGGCCTCAAGCAGGACGACATCGTCGCGCACTTCTTCGTGTCCTCCACGCACGACTGGATCCTGTTCTTCACCACGCAGGGGCGGGTGTATCGGGCAAAGGCGTACGAGCTGCCGGAGGCGTCGCGGACGGCGCGCGGCCAACACGTCGCCAACCTGTTGGCTTTCCAGCCGGAGGAGCGCATCGCTCAGGTCATTCAGATCCGCAGCTACGAGGACGCGCCGTATTTGGTGCTGGCCACCAAGAATGGTCTGGTCAAAAAGTCCAAGCTGACCGACTTCGACTCCAACCGTTCGGGCGGGATCGTCGCTGTCAACCTGCGCGACGGCGACGAATTGGTCGGTGCCGTGCTTTGCTCGGCCGAGGACGATCTGCTCCTGGTCTCGGCCAACGGGCAATCCATCAGGTTCTCGGCGACCGACGAGGCACTGCGACCGATGGGCCGGGCCACCTCCGGCGTGCAGGGCATGCGATTCAACGAGGACGACCGGCTGCTGTCGCTGAATGTGGTGCAGGAAGGCATGTTCCTGCTCGTGGCCACGGCCGGTGGCTACGCCAAGCGCACCGCGATCGAGGAGTACCCGGTGCAGGGTCGCGGCGGTAAGGGAGTTCTGACCGTTCAGTACGACCGCCGGCGTGGCAGTTTGGTCGGGGCGTTGATCGTCGACGACGACAGCGAGCTCTACGCGATCACATCGGGCGGCGGGGTCATCCGCACCGCGGCACGCCAGGTCCGCAAGGCCGGGCGGCAGACCAAGGGCGTTCGGTTGATGAACCTGGGTGAGGGCGACACGCTGTTGGCCATTGCCCGTAACGCCGAGGAAAGCGCCGACGACGAGGTCGACGAAGGCGACGGCGGCGAGGGGCCGGAGAGCTAGCCCAACAGGGGCTGCGGGCCGGGCAGGCGCCTGCCAAGGGACTGCCACCGGACGCGGGCAATTAGACTCAGCCCGACCAGAGACAATGCGGGGGCCACCGACCGGGCGGCCCAGGCAGCGGAGGTAAGGAGTCGGGGTGACCTCACCGAGCGAGCCGGGTGCCCCCAAGAAGGGCGACAGCCAGAACGGGGATGTTTCGGCCGAGCGTGCCGGCGCACACCCGCGCGGGACGCCCACCCAGAGCGGGGATTCGCCGCCGTGGCAGCGCGGCGCGGCCCGCGCCGCCAACGCCGGGAATCGGCCGAGCGAACCGCCGACCGAGGCGCGGCCGCAGGGCCCGCCTTCCGGTGTCGACGCCCGGCTGAACCGCTTCATTTCGGGTGGCAACACTGCGGGGCAAGCTCCGTCGAGGCGGGACGACTTCGACGCGCCGAGTCGCGGTGACGGGCCGACGAACGAGGCCTACGCCAGCGAGTTGCCGGACCTGTCCGGCGGGATTCCGCGCGGATCGCAGCGCAGCACCACGTCGGAGCGCAGCTCGGATTCGTCGCAGCCGGCGGGCTCGGGGCGCACGACGAGCACGGAATCCCGGGAGAACCGGGACAGCCTGGTTCAGGTGCCGCGGCGCCGAGGGGGCCCGGTGCGGGCCAGCATGCAGGTCCGCCGGATCGACCCGTGGAGCACCTTGAAGGTGTCCCTGATGCTTTCGGTGGCGCTGTTCTTCGTCTGGATGATCGCCGTAGCGTTCCTCTACCTCGTGCTCGGCGGCATGGGCGTGTGGGCCAAGCTCAACAGCAACGTCGGTGACCTCCTGAACAACACCAGCGGCAGCAGTGGAGAACTGGTCTCGAGCGGCACGATCTTCGGTGGCGCCGTGCTGATCGGCCTGGTCAACATCGTCTTGCTGACGGCGATGGCCACGATCGGCGCGTTCGTCTACAACCTGACGACCGACCTGATCGGCGGCATCGAAGTCACGTTGGCCGACCGGGATTAGTGCAGGTTTGGGGTGGGGCGGCGATTGCGGTAATCTCGTCGCTCGGCTGTACGCGAGTACGGGCCTATAGCTCAGGCGGTTAGAGCGCTTCGCTGATAACGAAGAGGTCGGAGGTTCGAGTCCTCCTAGGCCCACAACCATGTGCCCGTCAAGACGTTGTGTGAGACTTGCATTGCCGTTGGCACTGATTGCCTTGGTGGCGGCGGTAATGCGGTCACGCCGCGGGGTCGAAATTTGGCACGTGGCAGCGGTTGATCCCACACCCGTTAACCGGGAAGAGGGGCCTTAGCTCAGTTGGTAGAGCACTGCCTTTGCAAGGCAGGTGTCAGGGGTTCGATTCCCCTAGGCTCCACACACCCTAGGCTCCACAAATTGATAGCGGCGATCGGAATTCTGGCCAGTGCGCCGAATTACCGGCTCCCCCTTCGACGTTGGCCCCTGAGCCGCATCGGCGGCACCACGCCCATTTGCTGCTAGGCAATGACCCCACTTGGCGGGCGCGCCTACACTATTAGCTGTATCGTGCGGCTCATGATGAAATCAGCGCGGGTTGCCGGCACCGTGACGCTGGGGGCGGCACTCACGATCGGCGGAATTGGAATTGGCATCGGAATGGCTCCACCCGCGTCGGCGGGCTGTCAGGCCACCATCGTTCCGGGCGAGTCTTATTGCGACAAACCCGTAGGCCCGAATGGGGTTTGGGAGCGGTGCCACCAGGGCCCCAGTTACCCGGTGTTCGGCGGCCGCGGCGTGATCGAGGACATCACCCCGCCGCCGGAGTGCTACCCGGTTGACCCGGCGCAGCCCGTTCCGCTCGGGCAGCCGCCAAACCACATCGACGACTGAATCAGTCGCCTAGTGCGATTCGCAGGCGATGCCGTCGTTGTCCCGGTCTAGCTTTTGCTGGTAGGCGGGATCACCGCGCGGGATGTTGTAGCGACCGTCGGCCGCGGCAGCCTTGCAATTGGCGTACGGCGGGTCCGCCTGCGCGGCGGGCGCGACGATCATGCCGATACCGAGTGCAACGGCAACCGTGGCCAACGCGGCCACCAACGCGCGGATCTCCATGGGCGCACAACCTTTCCTTGCGGGCTACGATATTACGGCGAGAACTACGGCCGCGAGGTGAAATCGACCCAGACGGCTGTGGTGAGTTCCTCAGCCGCACAAGTGTTTCGCCGACCTGAGATGACGTGCGACGCTCGGTGCCGGCCCCCGGCGATCGGCCCTATTGGGTGGTGATTTGCGTCGGTGCCGGCGCGCCGGCGCATCCCGTCGCCGTCACCGACAGCACCGCGCTGATCAGGACCGCACCCAGGATCGCCTTCTTCGTCAGACGAGACATAATTGACCGCTCCGTTCATTTCGGCCCCCGTGGCCGCAACTGTAAGGCGATCCAGACAGCGCTGCTAGGTAGCGCGATACAACGGATGGCGAATGGCCGCAGTGCAATTGGTGAAATTTGCGGCCTACTGCCGGGCCGGCGTCAGGGCCGTGGCTGCACGTCCACACTGGGCGGCCGCGGCGACGGCTCGGGGTTGTCCCGGCGGGTGGAGCGCCGCACGATGCTGAACGCGGCCGCGCCGCCGGCCAGCACGACCACGGCGACGGCTCCCGCAACGAGCAACGGGCGCTTGCCCCGGCGGCGCCGGGATTTGCGCGCGTCCTGCAGCGCCTGCGGCAGGCTCGAAACCACTTCCTGCGCGGCGGCCAGCTCCTGGGCGATCGACTCCTGCGCCGCTGCGATCTCGCGAGACAGTTGACCCTGGCGGTAGCGGCGGCGCAATTCCGAGGCGGTGGACTGCACGGAGTGCGCCCCCAGGCCGATGACACCGCGGGTGACGTCCACCGGTCCCAACGCCGAGTACGTCAGGCCCCGGGACAGTCGCTGCCTAGGGGTCAGCTGGGATTCCGCCTTAGCGCTCATCTGCCGCCTTTCTGTGCCGGGCCGTGGAACCTACAGACTGCCACCATAGAAAGACCGGCGCGCCTATTGCCGCGTGATGGTGGGATTTTCGGCACCCGGTTGCCCCGAGCGACACCCGGTGCGGACGGGTCTGCGGGCAATGGCAGACTCTGGTGTCGTGACCAACAGCCCGATTCAGACTGCCACTGCCACACTGCACACCAACCGCGGCGACATCAAGATCGCCCTGTTTGGAAACCACGCGCCCAAGACGGTCGCCAACTTCGTTGGCCTGGCGCAGGGCACCAAGGAGTACTCGACCCAAAACGCGTCGGGCAGTCCTTCCGGTCCGTTCTACGACGGCGCGGTCTTTCACAGAGTGATCCAGGGCTTCATGATCCAGGGCGGCGACCCGACCGGTACCGGTCGCGGTGGCCCGGGCTATCAGTTCGCCGACGAGTTCCACCCCGAGTTGCAGTTCGACAAGCCCTACCTGCTCGCGATGGCCAACGCGGGCCCGGGCACCAACGGCTCGCAGTTCTTCATCACCGTCGGACAGACGCCGCACCTGAACCGTCGCCACACCATCTTCGGCGAGGTTATCGAGCCCGAGTCGCAGAAGGTGGTCGACGCGATCGCGACGACGTCCACCGACGGCAACGACCGTCCGACCGACCCGGTCGTCATCGAGTCGATCACGATCTCCTAGATCGTCTTCTGGCTACGCCGGCGCGGCGCCGTTTCGACCGGCGTAGCCGACTTCGGTAAGCGCGTCGAGCACCTCGAGCGGCTCGGTGCCGAGGTCCCACCGGGAGAACAGCACCAGGCTGTCGTCGGCCGTTTCGACCTCGAGGAAACGCACCTTGCGGCCGAGGCGACGGAACTCGGTGATCCGGATGATCTTGATGTCGGCGTGCTGGAATACCTGCGTCCGGAACCATCCCCGGATCACCAGCCCGGCGGGGGTAATTGCCAGCTTCGGGCGCGCTCGCCACGTCGCGCCCGCAAACAACAGCAGACCCACCCCGGCAATCCCCACCAGGACGCGCCCCGGCGCGTCTGTGACTACGGTCACACTGGCGATAGCCATGAAAAACCCGCCGAGGCCACAACCAGCGACTCCCGCAGCGCGCGGCTCCCACTGTGTTTGCTGCATGCGGTCCTCAGCCCCTCCCACCACTGCCGATGCAGTTATCCACATCAGCTATCAACAGTGGGGATAAATCACACGCGTGTGATTGGGTGGTCACAAGGTTGCTGGGTTAGCCGCGGATCGACCCCGAGATGAATTCATTCGGCATTTGATCTTGGTTAGTGCCAGCGCATCGTGAGCAACAAACCGGTGATCATGAAAGCGAACGCGATCGCGTAGTTCCACGGACCCAGTTCCGCCATCCAGTGCAGGGCGGTCGGTGCCTGGCTGCCGACCGCCGCCAGCTGGAACACCATCAGCCAAACGAGGCCGATCAACATCAGTCCCACGAACAGCGCGACGAACCACACGCTGGACGGGCCGACCTTCACTTTCACCGGCGTCCGGCTGACCGCGCTGACGGTGAAGTCGTTCTTCTTGCGGACCTTGGACTTGGGCATGATTACCTCGGGATCACGGTGAACGGGACGGGGTGCAACGATAGCGGTTATAGCTACACGCAGGACTTGGCTACGAGATTAACCCACCTGGCCCCCCGACCAGGAAATTGGAGACTCGATGACCCAGACCCGCCGCTCCCCGTGGCGCTTCGGTGTCCCGTTGGTTTGCTTGCTGGCCGGATTGCTGCTGGCGGCCACCCACGGAGTATCCGGCGGCGCCGAGATCCGCCGCAGCGACGCACCGCGGCTGGTCGACCTGGTGCGCGAGACGCAGGCCTCGGTGAATCGCCTCAAGGCCGAACGCGACGAACTGGCCGGCAAGATCGATTCGACGCATCTGCGATCTTCGGATGCCGCACTGGCGGCCATGCTGCGGCGCTCGGCTGAACTGGCCGCTGACGCGGACATGACTCCGGTGCACGGGCCGGGGCTGGTGGTGGCGCTCGACGACGCCCAGCGCGACGCCAACGGTCGCTTCCCGCGCGATGCGTCCCCCGACGACCTGGTGGTGCACCAGCAAGACATCCAGGCCGTCCTCAACGCCCTGTGGAGCGCCGGGGCGGAGGCGATCCAGATGCAGGATCAGCGGATCATCGCGACGTCGGTACCGCGCTGCGTGGGCAACACGCTCCTGCTCAACGGGCGTACCTACAGCCCGCCGTACACGATCACCGCTATCGGCAACGCCGCGGCCATGCAGGCGGCCCTGGCCGCCGCTCCCCTAGTGACTCTCTACAAGCAGTACGTGGTCCGGTTCGGGCTCGGCTACCACGAGGACGCCAAACCCGACGTGCAGTTGGTCGGCCACAGCGAACCGGTCCGCATGCATTTCGCGCAGCCGGCCGGCCCCGTCGGCTACTGAGGGCCCACTGAGCGGGGCCCGGGGCTCGGCAGAGCGGTAACCTGACACGATGCGGATCCTGGTTGTCGACAACTACGACAGCTTCGTGTTCAACCTCGTGCAATATCTGGGGCAACTCGGAGTCGAGGCTGACGTGTGGCGCAACGACGACCCCCGGCTTTCCGACCCCCCAGGTGGCCATGCCGCCATCGCCGCGCAGTTCGACGGTGTGCTGCTGAGCCCTGGGCCGGGCACCCCGGAACGCGCGGGCGCATCGATCGACCTGGTCCGGGCGTGCGCGGCGGCGGCCACCCCGCTGCTCGGCGTCTGCCTCGGGCACCAGGCCATCGGCGTCGCCTTCGGTGCCACCGTCGACCGCGCACCCGAACTGTTGCACGGCAAGACCAGCAGCGTCCACCACACCAATGCTGGTGTGCTGCAAGGACTTCCAGATCCGTTCACGGCGACCCGCTACCACTCGCTGACCATCCTGCCGGAATCGCTGCCGCGGGTGCTCGAGGCGACGGCCCACACCCGCAGCGGGGTCATCATGGCCGTGCGGCACACCGAGTTGCCGATCCACGGTGTGCAGTTCCACCCGGAGTCGATCCTCACCGAGGGCGGGCACCGGATGCTGGCCAACTGGCTCGCCGATTGCGGGTGGTCGCGCGACGACACCCTGATCCGCCGCCTGGAGAACGAGGTTCGTTCCGCGGTGCGGCCGCATTTCCCCGACCCGGCGGCTACTGACCGAACTTCAGCGTGATGATGCCGTCCCGGTTGACCCCGGCGCCGGCGGGCGGGTTCTGATACACCACCTTGTGGGACTGGGAGCCGCCGGCGTCGACGTCGGCGCCCTTGTCCAGCACCCCGGTCCAGCCGAGCGCGCGTAACCGTGGTTCGGCGTCGGTCCAGAACATGCCGGTCAGGTCGGGCATCAGGAACTGATTGCCCTTGGACACCTGCAGCTCGATGATCGAATCCACTGGAACCGTCTGTCCCTTGGGCGGATTGGTGCCGATCACCTCGCCGGCCGGGCGGGGGCTGTCCACCGCTGTCTGGGTGAGCTTGGTGAAGCCGTAGACCGTGAGGTTCTTCTGCGCGATGTCGACGGTCTGGCCCGCGACGTCGGGGACCTGTTTGGTCTCGGGTCCGGAGCCCACGATCACGGTGATGACGTTGGTGATCGCCGACGTCTGATTGGCGGGCGGGTTGGTGCCGATCACCTTGCCCAGCAGCTCGGGGGTCGACGGCGAGTTCGACTGCTTGAATTTGGTGAACCCGGCGGCCTTCAGCTTGCTGACCGCGTCGGAGTAACTCATCGAGGACACGTCGGGTACTTCGCGTTGCTCGGGTCCGGTCGACACGTTGATCGTGATCTCGTCGCCGGCCGCCACGGACGCGTTCGCACCGGGGTCGGTGCTGATGACGTGATCGGGTGGGATCGACGAGTCGGGCTTCTGCAGCGTGCGCGTCTTGAAGCCGCGATTCTGCAGGGCGGCAACGGCATCGGCGGATACCTGGCCGCGCATGTCGGGCACTTGCACGTCGCGGGTCGAGCCGCCGAACGTGTTGAACGCGATCACGACGACGATCGTCAGCACCGCCAGCACGGCGACCGCGACGACCCAGCGACCGACCGGACCGCCCATCCGATCGGGGTCGGTGTCGGTGAGGCGCTGGCGCGGCAGCGGGTCGGTCCGCGGATTCCCGAAGCCAGATCCCGTTGCCATCAGCGAGGTCCGCTCGGCGTCGGTGAGCACCTTCGGCGCTTCCGGCGGTTCCCCGTTGTGCACCCGAACCAGGTCGGCGCGCATCTCCGCGGCCGTCTGATAGCGGTTCTCCGGGTTCTTGGCCAACGCCTTGAGCACGACGGCGTCCAGGTCCGGGGAAATACCGGAGTGCCGCTGCGACGGTGCCGCCGGGTCTTCCCGGACATGTTGGTAGGCAACCGAAACCGGCGAATCTCCGGTGAAAGGTGGTTCCCCCGTGAGGATTTCGTACAGCACGCAGCCCAACGAGTAGACATCGGAGCGGGCGTCGACGGAATCGCCCCGGGCCTGTTCCGGCGAGAGGTATTGCGCGGTCCCGATAACGGCCGCGGTCTGGGTGACGCTATTGCCGCTGTCGGCGATCGCCCGGGCGATGCCGAAGTCCATCACCTTGACCGCATTGGTAGTGCTGATCATGATGTTCGCCGGCTTGACGTCGCGGTGGATGATGCCGTTCTGGTGGCTGAAGTTCAGGGCCTGGCAGGCGTCGGCGATGATCTCGATCGCGCGCCGCGGCGGCAGCGGTCCGTCGTTGTGCACGATGTCGCGCAGCGTGACGCCGTCGACGTACTCCATGACGATGTAGGGCAGCGGACCGGCGGGGGTTTCCGCCTCGCCGGTGTCGTAGACCGCGACGATGGCCGGGTGATTCAGCGCCGCGGCGTTCTGGGCCTCGCGACGGAAGCGCAAATAGAAACTCGGGTCGCGGGCAAGATCTGCGCGCAGCACCTTCACCGCGACGTCGCGGTGCAAGCGAACGTCGCGGGCCAAGTGAACCTCGGACATGCCGCCGAAACCGAGAATGTCGCCCAGTTCATAACGGTCGGACAGGTGTTGCGGGGTGGTCATTACGGTGTCTCGCCTCGGGCCGGCGACAGGCTGGGCGTTGAGGGGGTAGCCCAGCTCAGATCGGGTGGCCTGCTCTGCAATCCAGAATTGCTTATCGCGCCGCGATCCGTCCAATCCAGCCGCAAACTCGGCGCCGAACCGCTCGGGGTCTTGCTGGCCGGCGGGGGCCCGTTGGCCGGCGGCGTCCCGGTGTCGGTGACCGTCGGGGGCGGAGGCTGCTGCTGATTGTCGCCGCGCGAATTGATGACGATGAGCACCGCGATGATGATCGCGAGCGCGCCCAGCACCCCGGCGGCCCACAGCAGCGCGCGTTGACCCGACGAAAAGGTGCGACGGGCCGGCGGTTGGCGGCGACTCGTCGTCGGCTGGGACCGCCGCGGTGCGGCAGTGCGGGGACTGACCGCGGCGGCGGACCGGGTTTGCGGGCTCGACGGAATGGCCGCCGGCGAGGCCCGTCCGGGTGGCGGTGACTGACTGGGCCGCGGGGGACGGCGGCCGGCGCGGACCGCGGCCACGGCGTCGGCGAACGGGCCCCCGCTGCGGTAGCGCATGCCGGGGTTCTTGACCAGCGTGATCTCGATGAGTTCGCGCACATTGGGCGGAAGCTCGGGCGGCAGCGGCGGCGGGGGCTCCTTGATGTGCTTCATTGCGACCGTCAAGGCGCCGTCACCGGTGAACGGCCGCTTACCCGAAACCACTTCGTAGCCAACAACTCCCAGCGAGTAGACGTCGCTGGAGGGGGTGGCGTCGTGGCCCAGTGCCTGTTCCGGCGCGATGTATTGGGCGGTACCCATCACCATGCCGGTCTGGGTGACCGGCGCGGCGTCGACGGCCTTGGCGATACCGAAGTCGGTGATCTTCACCTGCCCCGTCGGGGTGATCAGGATGTTCCCCGGTTTGACGTCGCGGTGCACCAGCCCGGCGGCGTGCGCGATCTGCAGCGCCCGGCCCGTCTGCTCGAGCATGTCCAGCGCATGGCGCAGCGACAACCGGCCGGTGCGCTTGAGCACCGAGTTCAGCGGCTCACCATTGACCAGTTCCATCACCAGATAGGCGGTGCGACCCTCGCCGTCCATCTGGCTTTCGCCGTAGTCGTGCACAGCGGCGATGCCGGGGTGGTTGAGCATCGCGGTGGTGCGCGCCTCGGCGCGGAACCGCTCGATGAACTCGGGGTCCTGGGAGAACTCCGCCTTGAGAACCTTGACCGCGACGCGCCGCCCCAGCCGGCTGTCGACGGCCTCCCACACCTGGCCCATGCCGCCGGTGGCGATGAGGCGCTGCAGCCGGTACCTGCCGGACAGCGTCACTCCAACTCGCGGGCTCATGGGCCCCCCTGCAGTGCGGCCTTGATGACGGCCCGTCCGATCGGCGCGGCGAGCGCGCCGCCGGTTGCGGACAGGCGGTCGGCACCGTTCTCTACCAGCACCGCCACGGCAACCTTCGGCGATTGCGCGGGCGCGAATGCGATGTACCACGCGTGCGGCGGGGTGTTCCGCGGGTCGGCGCCATGCTCTGCGGTACCGGTCTTGGATGCGATCTGCACGCCGGGAATGGCCCCTTTCTGCTGTGCAGCCTTCTCGGCACCGACCATGAGCTCTGTCAGCTTAGCGGCGATCTGCGGCGATACCGCGCGACGCTGCTGATAGGGCGCAGTCGTGCTGATGTTGGCCAAATCCGGTCCCTTGAGGCTCTCGACCAGGTAGGGCTGCATCGTCACGCCGTCGTTCGCGATGGTCGCCGCGATCTCCGCGTTCTGCAGCGGGGTCAGCGCCACGTCCTTCTGCCCGATGCTAGACATCCCGAGAGCGGCGGCATCCGCGATTATCCCAACAGTCGATTCCGCCACCTGAAGCGGAATCACGCTCGGGCTGCTGTCCAGGCCGAATGAATGCGCCATGCTACGCAGGGCCTCGGACCCGGTGAGGATGCCCAGCTGGACGAATGCGGTGTTGCACGACTTGGCGAAGGCCTCGCTCAGCGAGACGGTCGGTTGGTCGCCGCACGGCGTGCCGCCGTAGTTCTCCAAGGTGGCGGTGCTGTTGGGCAGCGGGATCGTGGCCGCGGCCGTCAGCTGTTCGTCGTCCTTGGCGCCGGCCTGCAGCGCGGCCGCGGTGGTGATCACCTTGAACGTCGAACCGGGTGGGTAGGTCTCCGAGATCGCCCGGTTGGTGAGCGGGTTGTCCGGGTTGTCGCGCAGCCGCTGCCATGCCTGCGCCTGGACCTCGGGGTCGTGCGAGGAGAGCAGGTTGGGGTCATACGACGGCGAGGACACCATGGCCAGAATTTTGCCGGTGGACGGCTCCAGGGCGACCACGGCTCCCTTGCACGGCGGCCCGCCGCAGCCCTGCTGCATCGCGTCCCAGGCGGCTTGCTGCATCCGGGGGTTGATCGTGGTGTCGACATTGCCGCCGCGGGGATCGCGGCCGGTGAAGAAGTCGGCCAGCCGGCGTCCGAACAGCCGCTCGTCGGAACCGTTCAGCAGCGAGTCCTCGGCACGTTCCAGGCCGGAGCTGGAATAGCGCAACGAGTAGAAGCCGGTGATCGGCGCATACACCGCGGGGTTGGGGTACACCCGCAGGAAACGGAACCGGCTGTCGGTGGCCACCGAGTAGGCCAGCAGCTGGCCACCGGCGATGATCTGGCCGCGCTGGCGGGAGTACTCGTCGAGCAGGACCCGCTGGTTGCGTGGGTCTGCCCGCAGCCCGTCGGCGGCGAACACCTGCGTCATGGTGGCGTTGAGAAGGAGGAGCACGATCAGCGCCATCACGGTCATCGAGATCCGGCGGAGAGAGGTGTTCATACCTTCTGAATCACCTCGGTGCCGGCCGCCGCGAGCGGCGACGTGTCGCGCGTGCGGGATCGCAACGGGCGTCGAGCGCTATGCGAGATGCGCGCCAGGATGGCCAACAGCACGTAGTTGGCCAGCAGTGAGGATCCGCCGTAGGACATCCACGGTGTGGTCAGTCCGGTCAGCGGAATCAGTTGGGTGACACCGCCGACGACGATGAACAGCTGGATCGCCAGCGTCGAGGCCAGACCGGCGGCCAACAGCTTGCCGAAGCTGTCTCGTGTCGCGATCGCCGTACGCATGCCCCGGACGATGACGATGGTGTACAGAATCAGGATGCTGGCCAGCCCGACCAGTCCGAGCTCTTCACCGAACGCGGCGATGATGAAATCGGTGGACGCGGCCGGCACTGTGTCGGGTTGGCCGTTGCCCAGACCGGTGCCGAAGATGCCTCCGGTAGCAAAGCTGAACAGTGACTGCACGATTTGATAACCGCTGCCGTCGGGGTCGGAGAACGGGTCCCACCACATCTGCACGCGGGTCCGCACATGCGCGAAAATGAAATACGCGACAACGCTTCCCGCGGCGAACAGCACCAGCCCGATGACGACCCAGCTGAAGCGCTGCGTGGCCAGGTAGACGACTACCAGAAACGACGCGTAGAGCAGTAGCGAAGTGCCGAGGTCTTTTTCGAAGACCATGACACCGATCGAGATCACCCACGCCGCCAACAGCGGCGCGAGGTCCCGCGGGCGGGGCAGGGTCATCCCCATCAGGTGCTTGCCGACACTGGTGAACAGGCCGCGCTTGGCCACCAGCACCGCGGAGAAGAAGATCAGCAGCAGAATCTTGGAGAACTCGGCGGGCTGAATTGAGAAGCCCGGCAGGCGAATCCAGATCTTGGCGCCGTTCTGCTCCGACAGTGCGGCCGGCAGGATGGCGGGTACGGCCAAGAAGACAAGCCCGGTGAGTCCAAAGATGTAGCCGTAGCGCGCGAGCTGCCGGTGGTCTTTGAGGAAGGTGACGACGAGTGCGAACGCGGCGACGCTGACCAGGGTCCACAGCAGCTGCTGGGCTGCGCTGGGGTGACGACCGTTGAACTCGTTGCCGACAAGGTCGAGCCGGTGGATCATCACCAAGCCAAGTCCGTTGAGCAGCGCCACAATTGGCAGCAGCAACGGGTCGGTGTAGGGGGCGAAGCGCCTAACGGCCAGGTGTGCGCCTCCGAACAAGGCCAGAAAGCCCAGCCCGTAACTGGCCACGCCCCAGCCCAGGCCGCGTGCCTGGTTGGCGTCGACGATCAGCAACGCGGCGACGGTGATCAGCGCGGCGAAGCACAACAACAGCAGCTCGGAGTTGCGCCGAGTCGGCAGCGATGGCGCGAGCGTGACCGGCGGTTGGACCTGTGTGGTCATGCAGCCGCCCGGCAGTCGATGCCCGGCTGAGGTGGGAGTGGCGGGAGCGTAGTCACCGTCTGGGGAGGAGTCGTGGGCGACGTGGTCGCGGGCGCTGCTGGAGTGGTGCTGGCGGGGCTGGGGCTTGCCGGCGTGCTGGTGGGTGGGGTGCCGCTGGAAGGGGCGGGGGGCGCGGTGGCGCTCGGCGGTGTCGTCGCGCTGGTCGCCGGGCTCGGTGGAGCCGGGGGCGAGGTCGCTCGGGGTGGCGGGCAGGGCGGCAGGAGGTTGTTGGCCGACAATTCCTTCAGCTGGGATTCGGCCTCGTCGAGAGTCCCGGCCGGAAGCCCGGCCAACACTTGTGCGCGTGCGGCAGGCCGCAGATCCTGCAATTGCATGAGCCGGCAGTCGAGGTGGCCACCGGATTGGCTGAAGCCGATGATCGACAAGTCGTTGCGTGCGTTGAGACAGCCCACCAAATAGGGTTCGTGCAGAGACATGCCCAGCAGCGAGCCCTGAATTCCCCGCATGATCGACACCATGCCGTTGTATTCGGCGACGTAATAGTTGCTCCGGATGATGGCCCGCCCGATGGCCAGGCCGGTGAGTGCCAGCAGAACCACTAGGGTGGCGACGATAAACGTCCGCCGCCATGCGAAGCGGGGACGCGGGACCGGCTCCTCTTGTGGCACAACACGTTTGGCGGCTTCTTTACGTGCGCCGATGGCAGAAGCCCGGCCTGCCGAGGTGTTGGGCAACGTCAGCTGGTCTTCTTCACCGGATACCGCGCCGGCGAGAATCGGCTGGGTCTGGCCGTAGTCGTAGTCGACGACGTCGGCGACCACGACCGTCACGTTGTCGGGACCGCCGCCGCGCAACGCCAATTCGATGAGACGGTAAGCGCTTTCGGCAACGTCGGGAATCTGCAGAGCCTCGGCGATCGTCTCGTCGCTGACCGGATCGGACAGCCCGTCCGAGCAGAGCAGGTAGCGATCACCCGCACGTGCTTCGCGCATGGTCAAAGTGGGCTCGACCTCGTGGCCGGTCAGCGCCCGCATGATCAGCGACCGCTGCGGGTGGCTGTGCGCCTCCTCCTTGGTGATGCGCCCCTCGTCGACCAGGGTTTGGACGAAGGTGTCGTCCTTGGTGATCTGGGCCAGCTCGCCGTCGCGGAAGAGGTACCCGCGCGAGTCCCCGATGTGCACCAATCCAAGACGGTTGCCCGCGAACAGGATTGCGGTCAGCGTGGTGCCCATCCCTTCGAGGTCGGGCTCCATCTCCACCTGTGCGGCGATGGCCGAATTGCCGGCACGCACCGCCGTATCGAGCTTGGCGAGCAAGTCGCCACCGGGTTCGTCGTCGTCGAGGTGAGCCAACGCGGCGATCACCAACTGGGACGCCACCTCGCCGGCCGCGTGGCCGCCCATGCCGTCGGCCAGGGCCAGAAGTCGAGCGCCGGCATAGACCGAGTCTTCGTTATTGGCGCGTACCAGGCCGCGATCGCTGCGGGCGGCATATCGCAGGACCAGGGTCACGGGCGCAACTCGATTGCCGTCTTGCCGATCCGAATCGGCGCTCCGATTGGAACTCGTACCGCAGTGGTCACCTTCGCCCTGTCAAGGTAAGTGCCGTTGGTCGATCCTAGATCCTCGACGTACCATTCCGAGCCGCGCTGAGACAGCCGGGCGTGCCGCGTCGAGGCGTAGTCATCGGTCAGTACCAGCGTCGAGTCGTCCGCACGTCCGATCAACACCGGCTGCCCGCTGAGCGTGATGCGTGCACCTGCCAGCGCTCCTTCGGTCACCACCAGATAGCGGGCGGCATGGCCGCGCTGGCGGGATGGCAGCAACGTGCCGCGCAACACCAAACCGCGGCGCACCATGACCGCACCGGTCGGTGCGTAGATGTCAGTCTTCAAGATCCGGAGGACGGACCAGATGAACACCCATAACAGCATTAAAAATCCGGCACGCGTCAGCTGCAGTACCAGTCCCTGCATCTGGCG
Organism: Mycobacterium florentinum; assembly: GCF_010730355.1. Lineage (NCBI taxonomy): Bacteria > Bacillati > Actinomycetota > Actinomycetes > Mycobacteriales > Mycobacteriaceae > Mycobacterium > Mycobacterium florentinum. The sequence continues at coordinate 3,665,944 of NZ_AP022576.1, read as the reverse complement.
TCCTTTCCGTCCTGGCGCCGCACCTCATGAAACCAAGCAACGTCACGATACTTGGAGGGCGGTCGACGCGGGGCGAAGCACGGCAGCTTGTGCCCGGTGCGTTCAGTGGATCCGAACGATGATCTCCGAGTGGCCCAAACGGATCACGTCGCCATCGGCCAACTGCCACTCCTGTACCGGCGCATTGTTCACCGTCGTGCCGTTCGTGGAGTTGAGGTCGGACAGCAGCGCGACCTGTCCATCCCAGCGGATTTCCAGGTGGCGCCGTGACACACCGGTGTCGGGCAACCGGAATTGGGCGTCTTGTCCGCGACCGACGATGTTGGAGCCGTCGCGCAGCTGGTACGTCCGGCCGCTGCCGTCGTCGAGCTGCAGCGTGACCGCCGCTCCGGCGGACCCATAACCGCCCTGCCCGTAGCCGCCGTAGCCGCCGCCGGCCTGCTGGCCATAGTCGGCCTGTTGGCCGTACTCGCCGCCTTGTTGGCCGTACTCGCCCGGCTGTCCGTATTCGTAGTCGCGGTGGGCGGTCTCGGGGTATCCGGCACCGGCCCCCGGGCCGTACCCGCCGGGCGGGACGTTCTCCGCGTACTGGGTGTAGTCCCCGCCGCCATACTCCTGCTGGCCGCCGTAGCCCGGGGCGCCTTGCTGATAACCCTGGTCGTATCCGCCACCCTGCTCGGGATAGGACGGCCGCTGCGGTTCGGGCGCGGCCGGGGGTGCGTAGCCGCCTTCTTCGGGACGAGCGGGCCCGCGACCGTATTCGCCGTAACCGCCGCCGTAGCCCGGCTGGCCGGCGCCGGGCTGCTGCCCGCCGCCGGGTTGGCCATAGCCGCCGCCCGGGCGGTAGCCCTGGTCGTAACCTTGCCCGCCCTGGTCGTAGCCCTGGCCGCCCTGGTCGTAGCCCTGACCGCCATAGCCGCCACCGGCGGGCGGACGTTGCTCATATGACGGCGGGTAGCCGCCCTGACCCTGGTCGGGGTAGCCGCGACCCTGATCTTGGTAGCCGCCCTGGCCCGGGTAGCCACCCTGCGGCGGGTAGCCGCCCTGTTCGGGGTAGCCACCCTGCGGCGGGTAGCCGCCCTGTTCGGGGTAGCCGCCGCGCTGATCTTGGTAGCCGCCCTGCTCGGGAGGGCGAGGCGGCTGGTATCCGCCCTGGGGTGGGTAGCCGCCCTGCTCCGGCGGGTACCCCGCGCGAGGGTCGGGTCCGCCTTGCGGCTCCTGGCCGGCACGTGGGTCGTCCTGCGGACGTCCGTAACGCTCGTCGTAATACTCGTCGCCGGGACGCCCCTGCCCCTGACCGCGGTAGCTCGAGTTGTCAGTCATTGGTGCTACTCCTGGTTCTGCGCTGAACGCCTGATTTGATTGTGGCGGGGCGGGTTCATTGACCTTCGGGCGGGGCTCGACATCGGGGTTGACAGCGCCGCGGGCGCGAAACTGTCCGGTATGCAGGTTCGGCAGCTGCTCGAACCGAACGACGACATCACCATACGTTTCCCACCCCTGTTCATGGATGTAGTCGGCCAGGTATCTACCGAAACCACTCGACGTCAGATCCGGATCGGCGCCCACCTTCTCGAAGTCGTGCACACCGAGGGTAATGACGTATTCGTTGGGCGCCAAAAGGTGGTTTCCGCCAAGCGGCTGCAGGCCGTCCTCGGCTTCACGGCGCAGTAACGCCTCAACCTCTTGGGGGACAATCGATCCCCCGAACATTCGGGCAAATGCATCGCCGACGGTCGACTCGAGCTTGCGCTCGATCCGGGCAGCCAGCCCCCTTTGGCTACCCATGCCTCAGCGCTCGCCCGCACTTGTCGCGGTAAATCGCCGGCGCAAGGCAAACGACTTGCCCGCGTGTCGCATCACTCATGCATGGTATCGGGATACGGCGAGGCTGCGTCACCGTGAGAACTCTGAGAATCGCATCCATGCTGGTCAAACCGATTCCGAGGCTTGGCAGCCGGGTGCAGAACGGGCTGGGCCGGCCACGGGCGCGGTTATGGCGAACGGCCACTACAGTGATATGGTCCATCGGTTGTTTTCCCCGGGCGAGTGGCGGAATGGCAGACGCGCTGGCTTCAGGTGCCAGTGTCCTTCGGGACGTGGGGGTTCAAGTCCCCCTTCGCCCACCACAGCATCGCCCCGGCCATTGGCCGGGGTTTTCTGTCGGTGGCGGCCGGCGATGCTCGGCCGGTGACACAGGTCGATTCCGTCGAATCGGGATCGGTCAGGCACAGCGGCAGTGGTTAACTGCAGGCGTGCGCAGAAAATCGGAGCTGGCGCGACGCTTCTACGATCGATTCGAGCCCGTGCACGCGGTGACATATTTCGCGCCGGAGGCGCGGGAGGCCCTCGACGAGTTGGGGTACCGAGGATTCTGGATGGGCTACTTCGCGGCCCGGTCCGCCCCGCTGGGCATGGCGTCGCCGGAACTGGTGACCGCGATCTTTCACAACTTCGCCCCCCAACGTGTCGCCAAGGCCTTGCCGGCGGCATGGCAGATCGCCGGTCCGGAAGCCGCGTTGCGCGCTCGGCAGGAGTCAGCGGTCGCGGCGCTGCGCCGCTACGGCCTGAAAGAAGACGAAAACGTCAGTACCGCAGCAGAATTGGCAGGAAAGGCAGCACGTCATGCGGGCGTAGACGGGCGACCCTTGTTCGCCGCCAACCGCGCGCTGCCGTGGCCGGACAGTCCGCTGGCCGCGCTGTGGCATGCCACCACGCTGCTACGCGAGCACCGCGGCGACGGCCATGTGGCGGTTTTGACCGCCGCCGGCATCTCGGGCCGGGAGTGCAACGTGTTGCACGCCGCGGCGGACCGCGTCCCGCGCGATTACATCGCCCGCACCCGCGACTACGACGACAGCGAATGGCGTCACCGCGAACAACGGCTGGCCGAGCGCGGCCTGCTTTACGACGACGGCTCGCTCACCGCGGCGGGCGCCGAACTCAAGGACCACGTCGAATCGAGCACCGACGCGCTCGGGCTGTCGGCGCTCGACGCACTGAGCGACGACGAGGTGGAGGCGCTGTTCCAAGCGCTCACGCCGATTACGCGGGCGGTGGTCGAGGGCGGCGACGTGCTAGCCGTCACTCCAATGGCATTGCGCCGCACGGAATTACACGACGCCAGCGCTCACTTGGCCTAGCCAGACTTTAGGGATCACGCGGCAGCAGCCGCTGTTTCTGCTCGACGAATTCGTCTTGAGTGAGAATCCCCGCGTCCCGCAGCGAGGCGAGCTCGCGTAGCTCGGCGGCGATGCTGGTGATCGGGCCGCCCATTGGTGTCGGTGGCACGTCGACCGGCTCGGCCGGCGGCGCGTCCTTTGCCTTGGGCGCGGCCATCCCGATGCGCTCCTGGAATCTTGCGCCACCTCCGCCGGTGGTTCCGGCCATTGCGCGCCCGGCCATGCTCGCCAGGGCCATCTGGCTGAACAGGCTGCCCGCGCTGGAGCCGGTGGCTTGCGCGGCGGCGCCGACGGTCGCGGCCGGCAGCGCCGTCGCCATCGCACGCAGCTCGGGGGCGGCGGACACCCATGCCGGCGGCACCGACAACCGCCCGACCGATGGGGCGTGGCGGAACTGCCCGGAGACTGTCGAGGCGGGTTCGTTGATGATCGGAAAACTCGTCGGCGGCGCCGGTGCGTTGCCCGGCCACGGTTGCACGCCCGCCCAGCCGCTGACGATGTCGTCGGTGTGCACACCGGTCCAATACCCGCCGACGTCGTAGGGAAGGGCCGTGGTGCCCAGTGAGGTGTCGGCCGCAAAGCCCGCCGCCCCGATTTCCGGATCGAGAAAAACCGCACTCAGGTCCGCCAGCAGGCCCAGTAGGTCCCGGCCCCCGAATCCGAAGGCGTCTTGTGGGCTCGCCAGGTTGATCAGCGCGTTGGGAACCGCGGAGAAGGCCTGCTGAGCCGACGAGACGCCGCGCTGCGCGTCGCCCGCGGTGCTGCCGGTGGCCTGGGCGACCGCGGCGGCTTGGTCCGCGGGCCCGTCCGTGCGGGTGCTCGGTGAGGGCGAATCGAAGGGGGCCAGTGTGGTGGCCGACGCCGAGGTGCTCGCGTAACTCTGCATTGCCCCGGTGTCCTGGGCCCACATCTCGCCGTATTGCGCTTCGGTGGTGGCGATGGCCGTGGTGTTCTGCCCGAGGAGGTTCGTGGCGACCAGCGCGGCCAGCAGGCTGCGGTTGGCCGCGACCACCGGGGGCGGCACGGTCTCCGCGAAGGCGGCTTCGTAGGCGGCGGCCGCCGCGATGGCCCGTCTGCCCGTCTGCTCGGCCCGCTCGGCCGCGGCACGCATCCAGGCCACATACGGGGCGGCGGCCGCGGCCATGGTCGCCGCCGCCGGGCCCAGCCAAGGTCCGGAAGTCAGCTCGGTGACTGCTGCCTGATACGAGCTTGCTGTCGAATGCAGCTCGGCAGCAAGCGTGTCCCACGCGGACGCAGCTGCCAGCATCGGTCCGGAGCCAGGCCCGGCATAGATGCGCGCGGAGTTGACCTCCGGTGGCAGAAGTGCGTAATCCACGTTTTCCCTCCCGATCGAACAGGCCCAGCGCCGGTGGCTGCGGTGAACGGCAAACCAACACGATGCCATCGTCGGGGCTGACCGCCTGCGTCAACCATTTTGCTCACGGAGACCTCTGAATTAGCTGGGAGGCCCCAGGGCTCCGGTATGCGGCCCCGATGCCGCGTATCGGGATGCCCGTTTTGCCCAGCAATCCTGCTAGAACACGGTATGTCATGTGATTAGGCGATACCCGGTGAATGCGCAAGCCGCCAGGCCCAAGCAACGTTTAGCTGCCGATGACGCCGGCCGACGCGGACCAGTTGTCGCAGTAAAGCCTTCGTGCCGCGAGGACCTGCCTCAGCTGCTCGGCCGGGTCAGCGCCCAGCCCCTGACCTCGGCGGTGACGGGGTCGGTGTGCTCGTTGAATTCGGGATGCTTCTTGAGCACCGTTTCGACCATCGAGCACACCGGCACGATCCGTTTGCCGGATTCCCGCGCTTTGTTCAGCGCCTCCTCGAGGAGGATGGTCGCCAGGCCTCGTCCGCCGAATTCGGGATCGACGACGGTGTGGTAGAAAACCCGCTGATCGCCCCGGTCGGCGAAGTCGGCGTGGCCGACGGTCTTGCCCTCGACGGCGATGGTGTACGTCTGATGCCCCTCGGCGACCGTGGTTTCTGCGCCGGTCTTATCGGTTGTCATGTGGTTTCCTCTCCATTCGGTCCGTGCGGTGTTGGTCGTGGCCGCAACCGAGCGGTCGGCAGCGGCGGGGCCGGCAGTCGGGTGACTGAGCCCCGGTAGCCCTCGACGGCGCCGAAACGCACGTCGGCGTCTTCCCATTGCCGGCGATAGCCGACGATCTCGTCGTGGGTACGCCCGACGAAGTTCCACCACATCAGCAGCTCTTCGGTGAACGGGGTACCCCCCAACAGCACCGCCCGCGCCGGTCGATCCCCAGCATTGCGTAGCTTGACCGCGGTGCTGCCCGGGCCTTGGTAGCCGAGGTCGGCGATCGCCAGATCTGTGCCGTTCATCGCCACGGTGCCCGCATCGCAGAGCACGCCGTGCTCGAACGCCGGATCGACCTCGAGATGCAGCTCGGCGTTCGCGTCGAGATCGATCTGGGCGCCGAGCAGCGGGGTGAATGTGTGCACTGGGGACCGGCTGCCGCCGAGCTCACCCAAGAACACTCGCGCCAGCGCGCCGGGAAGCGAGATGGGGTCGGGCACATGGTGGGCGAAGTCGCGTCCGCTAGCGCGATCGGAATCGGGCAGGGCGACCCACAGCTGCACGCCGTGCAAAACGGCATCCGACTCGACCGAAACCTCGGAATGACAAATCCCTGCGCCGGCGGTCATCAGATTCAACTCACCCGGCCGGACGATGGCGTGCACTCCTGCGCTGTCGCGGTGTTCCACTTCTCCACTGAACAGCCAGCTGACCGTCTGTAGTCCCGTATGCGGATGAGGGGGAACATCCATACGCGCTTTGACGGGGCCGTAGTGGTCGATGAAGCACCACGCTCCGATCAACGAGCGCTGCCGTTGCGGAAGAGTGCGTTGCACCCGGATGGCGCGCGGACCACCCAGCGGTACCTCTCGCGGGTGCAGCACCTCGGTCCCCGCAACCCGCGAAGCGCCGCAGGCGACTTCGGCCGGCGCGGTCTCGAGATTGCTCACCGTGCACCCTTCGTTGCGGGCGTGATACGGCGACCGTACCCGGGGCCGACGGTTTACCCGCCCGGCGGCCGCAGTACCTGCATGGCCACCGCGGGGTCGACGGCCGGATGTTCCGGCGCGGTCGAATACTTCGTCGTTTGGGTTGACAAACGTTCACGAGGCGCGGCGCACGGGTCAGGCGGCTGAACGCGGACCCACCTGTGCGATCGGGAGGTGCAGCACCACGGCGGGCATCGGGATGCTCTGGTGCTGGCTGCGTGCCAGCAACGCCGCGTTCTCGGGCAGCTGACGGGAGTTGATCTCGCCGTCGGCAATGCGCCGCAGGATGTCGTGGGCGTCAGCCAGCTGGTCGCGCTTTCGGTACTGGCCTCCGGGAAGTTTGACGCCGGCCCACACGCCGTACTCCTCCCGATGCGCGATGGCGTACTGAGCGCACCGCCGTTGCTGTGCCAACGGGCAGCGACGCAGGCACTGGATCCGCGCCTCGGTGGCCGACCGCTCATAGGCACGCGCCTTGGCCGCGCCGTCACCACTGTCGTCATCGGGGTAGCCGAACCACAGTTCCGGGTCGGTTGCGCAGGGGTGGCCCATATCAGTCTCCTTGCTCGGAATGAAACGTAGACAAAAGCGTATACACAACTGCGAGGTCCGCGCAAGAGAAACGTGATAAAAACGTATATACATAGCGATAGCGGTCCGGCTGTGTAACATCCGGCTTATGGCCGGAGCCAGCGGGTGAGCCGTGAATCGGCAGGTGCGGCTATCCGGGCGCTGCGCGAGTCGCGCGACTGGTCCCTAGCGGAGCTTGCTGCCGCGACCGGCGTCAGCATCATGGGATTGAGCTATCTGGAGCGCGGCGCCCGCAAGGCCCACAAAAGCACAGTTCAGAAGGTTGAAAACGGCCTGGGCCTGCCGCCCGGCACGTATTCGCGATTGTTGGTGGCCGCCGATCCGGATGCCGAGCTGGCCCGATTGATCGCCGCGCAGCACCCCGAAACCATGTCTCAGCCGCGGGCCGGAGCGGTGGTTGTCGACCGCCACAGCGACACCGAAGTGCTGGAAGGCTATGCCGAAGCCCAGCTCGATGCGCTCAAATCCGTCATCGATCGACTGCCGGCGACGACATCAAACGAATATGAGACGTATATTCTCTCTGTGATCGCGCAGTGCGTGAAGGCCGAGATGCTCGCCGCCAGCTCATGGCGGGTGGCCGTGAACGCCGGCGCGGACTCCACCGACCGGCTGATGGAGCATCTGCAAGCCCTCGAGGAAACGCGCAGCGCGCTGCTGAAGCGGATGCCGACCAGTTTGAGCGCGCGGTTCGACCGGGCCTGCGCGCAGTCGTCACTGCCGGACGCGATCATCGCCGCGCTGCTCGGGGTGAGCAGTGACGAGATGTGGGACATCCGCAATCGCGGGGTGATCCCGGCCGGGGTACTCCCCCGCGTTCGCGCGTTCACCGACGCGGTGGGGTCGGCGCGTCAAGACGGCACCGACCAGGGTGACGGCGAGGGGGACCGATGACCGAAAGCGATATCGAGGCGTTGAGCCGCGCGCATCAGTTGTTCGCCGGGGCTACTCGGCCGCCGCCGCTGGATGCACCTGTCGTGCCGACCCTGACGCTGAATAGCATTGTGGAACAAGATAATTACCGGTCCGCAGTGAGCCGCAGCCACCAACTGCTGCGCGCGGCGGCCCGCACGGACGCCGCGGCCGCGGGCGTCATCGCCGGCGCTCACCGCGACCGGGCGCAGGCCCGTGCGCTGACCAAGAACGTTCTCGACGAGGCCCGTGCCGATGCCGCCGCCACCCCGATCACGCCAATGGCCCAGCGCGAGGCCATGCGCCGTCGGGCCGCGAGGCTTCGCGCGCAGCGGGCACACGTATTGACCGCCCGGTTGCGCGCCCGACGGCATTCGGCGGCGCTGCGGGCACTGCGCTACCGCATACTGCACCATCGCGGACTGCGGCTGCCCGCGCCGAGCAGTCGCGCCGGAATTGCGGTGCGCGCGGCGCTATCTCGACTGGGCCGCCCCTATGTGTGGGGTGCGACCGGCCCCGATCAGTTCGACTGCTCGGGACTGGTTCAGTGGTCGTATGCGCAGGCAGGTATTCATCTGGACCGCACCACGTACCAGCAGATCAACGACGGAATTCCAGTGCCCCGTTCGCAAGTGAGGCCCGGCGATCTGGTCTTTCCGCACACGGGGCACGTGCAGATGGCGATCGGCGACAACCTCGTCGTCGAGGCACCGTATTCGGGTGCCTCGGTGCGGATCAGCCGGCTGGGCAGTTACGTCGCGATTCGGCGGCCGCTATGAGAGTGGGTTGAACGGATGTCGGAACAGACGGGCCCTTCGTTAGCCGCCATTCAGGCGCGGCAGTCGGCGATGGCGAGTCAGCATGACTCGGTCGCCGAGGCAGACCGTGCGCTGATGGAAGTGCTCGCCAGCGCGCACGCCGCGACGCGGGAGAGCATCAGGCGTCTGGATGCGATCGCCGACGAGATCGAGCGCGCGGTTCCACAGCACAACAGCCCGGCCCTCGATACGTCCATGGGCGCGAGGGAGTTTCAGAAGTTTCTGGTTGCAAAACAACGTGAGATCGCGGCGGTGGTAGCGGATGCGCGCGCGCTCGATCGCGCGAAAACGGCTGTGCTGGAAAGCTTGCGGGGCGAGTACGGCGTATCGGCGGACTAGCGCGCGAAAGTTCATCCACAGCCGCACCGCGGTGAATTGTCGACAGCAGAGCGCCTCAGTACTGTCAGCCGGCATGGAGGGGTCGCGACATCGCCCGCGTTGGGCCGCAGCGCCGTTTGGTTAGCCGATGCCGACGTATGACAAGCTACTGGCCACGGTAAGAGTCGTGCGCGACCGCACCGGCGACCCGAATGCGTGGCAGACCGGGCTGACGCCGACCGAGCTGGCCGCCGTGGTCACCCCCACCACACGTCCGGAACAACTCGACGCGATTCTGGCCAAGATCCGCCGGCAGCATCCCGGCCTGTTCGGCTCGCGCGCGGGACCGGCTGGTCCGCCGCAGCGGCCCGAGGGTGCCGCCGCGGAAGCCATCGCGGGCGCCGAAGCAGCGCTGGCACACCAGAATTCGGCAAGCTCTCAGCTGGATCTGCAAGTGATTTCGGCCATCATGAACGCCCACCTGAAGACGGTCGAAGGCGCGGACGCGCTGAGCGCCCTGCAGCGCGAGACCGAGGCTGCGGTGCAAACCCGGTCGGACTTGGACACTCCGGCGGGCGCCCGCGACTTTCAGCGATTCCTGATCGGCAAGCTCCGAGACATCCGCGCCGTGGTCATGACCGCCAGCCTGGACGACACCTCGAAGTCAGCGCTGATGGCCGCGTGGACGTCGCTGTATGACGCGTCGAAGAGCCCAGCGAGTATTGCCGGCGAGACCCGGCCCGCGGCGGTTGCCGCGCCCGAGCGGGTACCGGACGCTGCCGCCGCCGGAGGTGATCCGCTGCTGGATTCGCTGCTGGCGGACGACCCTGGCCTATTGGCCGGGGATTCGGGTCCGGGCCCGACCGAGAGCGCGCCGACGTCGGCGATGCCGCCGGCGCTGCCCGGCATTCCCAACCTTGGCCTGGGCCCGGCGCCCGGGCCAGGTTCGATGGGCGGTTGGGGTATGCCGGGCGCGCTTCCCGGGCGTCCAGAGGGCAGCGACACCGATCCGGCACTGGCGGGATTGGACGACGATGACCTCGAGGCGGACCCAGCCGAGCACGAATCGGATGACAAGCACGAAGACGATGACCCCCGTGAGGATGTCTCAACGGCCGAATCACCACCTACCGGCCCGACGGCGGTGACCCTGCCCGACGGTGAGACGGTGACCGCGGCCAGCCCGCAGCTGGCGGCGGCCATCGAGGCCGCGGTGGGCGGCGCGTCGATCCCGGATGCGTTCCATCAGCAGGGGATCACCATTCCCGCGCCGGGAACCGCGGTGGCCAACCCCGTTGATCCGGTGCAAGTCGTGCCGGGAGATATCGGGATTTTCACCGATCGCCATGCGTTGGCCCTCGGCCACACCAAGGCGCTTCTCGACGGCCAGATTCAGCACATCGCCACCGTAAGCGGCCCGAGCTTTCTAGGCTGGGAGCATCCGCCGGCCGCGGCGACCGCGACCGCGCCAGCCAGGACCGACGCACCGACACCGACCCGGCCGGCGGCCACGCCGACCACTGGACAATAGTGAATTCGCCGGCCCGACCGGCGGCGCAGGAACAGGAGAAAGCGGATGGCAGATCGAATCCATGTGGTGCCCGCGCACTTACGTGAAGCCGCGACGCATCACCAGGAGACCTCCGACTACTTGCGCACCGTTCCGTCGTCGCACGCCGCCATCCAGGAGAGCCTGGACTCACTGGGGCCCATCTTCGGTGAGCTCCGCGACGCCGGCCGCGAACTGCTCGAACTCCGGCGCCAGTGTTATGAGCAACAAGCGGACGACCACGCCGACATGGCGCACAACCTGACCGTGTCTGCCACGACTTGGGATCAGCATGAACAAGATGCGGCCGGCGAACTCGGCCGCGTCGTCGACGGCGGTCGATGACAGACGCTAATCCCGCGTTCGACACCGTTCACCCGAGCGGACATATCCTGGTCCGCTCGTGCCGCGGCGGGTACATGCACAGCGTTGCGCTGAGCGAGGAGGCGATGGATACCGACGCCGCGACCCTGGCCCAGGGCATCCTGTTGACCGCGGACGTGTCGTGGCTCAAAGCATTGCTGGAAGTTCGCCATGAGATCGTGGCGGCCGGACACACCCCGTCGGCGGAGGTCCCGACCCCGAACGACCTCGATGCCGCGATTGAGAAGCTGTTGGCGCACAAGCTGCGCCGCCGCGACGGCGCGGACTAGCCGACCGAGCCTAGATCAGCCAGGTTTTGGCGGCGTCGGGATCCGGTGCGATGTCGCTCGGAGGCTCGATAGGATTGGCGCCGAACAACTCTCGGGCACGGCCGAGCAGGACGCGCACCTCGTCGAGTTGCTGCTGCAGCGCAGAATCAGCCATGGCCTTACGCTACCGAGCCCCTTACACCCGCACAATTCACCTTTAGTAAAGAGCGCCCGGAGTATGTCGGTAGTCTGACCCGGTGGCGATCTTCGGTCGAAAGACGGCGCGCCAGCGCCTCCGGAGAGCTACCCGGGAATCATTGTCGATGCCGGCCTTCAGCTCTCCTGTCGATTGCACCCCATGGGTGATCGGTGGGCTATGGCCTGCCGAGCTGTCGACCGTGACAGACGAAACCACCGCGCTCGCAGAGTATCTCGAGAAAGACCTGCAGCGGATCACCACCAGCGCCAATAAGCAGCTGGGGATGGTCAAGCGATCGGGGCTCACCGACGTGGGCCGGCGCGCGGCGGAGGCCCGCGTCATCGACGAAGCCCGTGCCCGCGCCGTGCGGCGAGTCGAATCGACGATGCGCCAGCTGGAATTGATGAAGGCGCAGGTGCGCGCGCGACGTCAAACTGCGCAGGTCGCTCGACGTTTCAGCACGGCCGACCTGGAGAAGACGCAAGTCATCCCCGCGGTCCCGGCGGCCGAACCCGACGTCGTCGCGCCGGCGATCGACGAAACCCAGGTCATCCCGGTAGTTCCGGAGAAAGAGCCCGTTGTTAGCGGTCGGTCGCTCGATCACACGCAAGTCATCCCGGTCGTCCCCGCAGAGCCCGTCGCCGACGAGCCGGAATCGGAGATTTCCGCCGACGACGAGCGCGATTCTTCCGGGGGCCGGCATCGAGCACCGTCCGAGCATTCCACGGTGGACATCGCGATTCCGGGGCTACCGGAAGTCCCGCTCGCCCCAGCCGATGCCGAATCCGAGACCGCGCAATTGCCGAAGTTGCTCCCTCCGGAGGACGTGCGGCCCGAGCTGGAGCCCGAGGCCGTCAGCGAGCCGGAGCCGGAGGCCGTCAGCGAGGCGGAGCCGGAGGCCGTCAGCGAGGCGGAACCGGAAGCTGAACCGGAACCCGAGCCGGAGCCTGTCAGCGCCCCGGCGGCGCGAGTCGAAGCTGAATCGGATTCCGAACGACTGCACCGGCTCTTGGCATTCGTTGTCCGCCAAGAACCCGGGCTGAACTGGGCAATAGGGGATCTCGCGGACGGTACGACGCTGTTGGTCACCGATCTCGCCCACGGCTGGATCCCGTCCGGGATCACGCTTCCGGTGGGCGTGCGGTTGTTGGCGCCCGGACGTCGGACCGGCAAGGCCTCGGCATGGCTCGGCGAGGCGACCCGGACCGCCACCTACACCCCCGGCGATCGAGTCGGCCGGGCCACGGACTTCGCCGCGACGGAATCTTCGGTGCAGGCTCGCGAACTGCCGGCGGTCGAGGATCTCGGATGGGAGCTGGGTCGAGTCACGCACTGGCGCGACGGACTTCCGCGGTTGGTGCACACCCTGGCGAAGGCCGCCACTGCGGGAACGGGTGTCGTGGAAGAGGAAGCCGACCTGCTGCGGGTGCATCTCGACACCGCGCGCTATCAGCTCCTGAGCCAGTATCCGGATGTCGTGCCCGCGCTATTGCTCAACTGCCTATTGCTAGCCGCTACCGAAAGCAGCGTCGCCGGCGACACGATCTCCGCGAACTATCACCTGGCGTGGTTCCAGAAGCTGGACGAGCGACCGGCCAGTCAGTGGACCGCCGAGAGCTGACGGCTAGTCGCCGATTCGCTATCGCGAGGGTTCTTCACTAGAGAACAGGTAGTCCACTACGCATGCGTCCATGCAGTTGACTTCGTAAATTTCTCTTCGACGGCCGGACCCACCGGACGCAAACTCCTCTCAGGTGATCGAAATGCTAGTCATCCCCAAACCGGCGGTGTCACCTCGCGATGCCGCGGCACCCACGCAGCCCAGTCACCGATCCACCGACCACGCGCCGCTCGCGGAAGCCGGTGCGGTCGCGAAACCTGTTGCGGTGCACGCACAAGGCCACGTCGCTACCGCGCCGGCGACCGTTCTGATCACCGAACGCCAGGTGATGTTCGCAACCGCCGCCGGTGTCGCCCCACGGCCCGTCGCAGCCCCGCGTCCTCGGTTCGTTGCTTTCTGGCATCGGTTGATGCAAAGCGTCGAGCCTCGGCCGCCTCGGAAGTACCCGTATACGCGGCCGAGTTACCTGGAACAAGCGGCGATGTCCCGTGAGATGGAGCGGCTATGAACGAGCTCGTGATGGTCGTAGAAGGCCTTGTGCTGATCGTCATGAGCGTCGGCATCCACCACCTCTCGGCGTGGTTGGAGCGCTGGGACTATGAACGTCATTGCGAGGACTGAGGCCGTCGACTCACCAAGTTGGCCGCCGATATCCCCTTCGAGCACAACGTCTTTGACGGCTAAGCGGCAGCTGAGCACCTTCTCGTGGTGGTTCACCGCATCGGTGCTCACGCGGGAGTCGCCAACGGCGCCCGATGAATTGAAGACCGCGGCAACCTAGCGGCTATCCGATAGCCGGGTTGGCCAACAACTAATCCGTCTGGCTTGGGAGGCGAGAATGCTTACATTTCGGTCGCCACGCGCAGTAACCATCGCGCTCGGATTGATCGGCATAGGCGCGGTGCTCGGCTGCATCGAGGTGCGAGGAGCGTTTAGACCAAAGTGGACCCACTACACGTTCGGAGACCCGGGATCCACCATCGCCGACGTCAGATCGGCATTTCCGGCAGCATTACATTGCAACCTTTGGTGGATCGCCGCGTACGGGACGGTGCTGGCAGGGTGCGCATTGTTCTATCGCGCTCGGGCGGGCTCCAAGCTGGGCGGCCAAGCCGCCAACTTCATCGGCGCCGCGGTGCTCATCGCGGTGGTCGCCAACCTGATCGAAGTCCTTCTGGTGTGGAACATGTTGAACCAGGCGGGAACCGGTTGGCGCACCGCCGTCGCAGCCGCGGCCACCATCAAGTTCTCCGCAATCGCAGTGGGGGCAACCGGAATATTCGCGTTTTTTGCGATCGTCTTGCGCAACACGATAGGCAAGTGTCGCAGGGTACGGAGATGGCGGCGCACCGAGCGGGCATCGATACTCGAGATCCTGCGATCCTTCAAGGTATTTCGGTGGTTGGGCCTGGGTGCGGGTGAAGGGGCTCGACCGGCGCCTTGGTGGAATGGGGTGCTGGCGCCGAAGGCTTGGCCCGAGCCGACAGCGAATCAGGCGGCCGTCAAAGAGGCTATGAAAGACTCCGGCCAGCCGTTCAAGGCCGTGATCGAAAACCAGCGGAGCTGGCAGCGAGCCTATAGCGTCCCGGGAGTCACCGCCGCACTGAAACGCCGAACGGAACCGCTTCGGGCACTGTGCCTTTCGGGCGGAGGCGTGCGGTCGGCATGTGTGTCGATGGGCGCCATGCAGGTGTTCTCCAAACCGTGTAGCGCTACCGGTCCAGTGGCAAGCTCGAGCACCGGAAGAAAGAAGGCGGCCACATTGTTGGACGGCCTCGACTACGTGATCTCGGTGTCGGGGGGCGGATACGCCGCCGGTGCGCGGCTGCTGGCGGTACAACGCCAACTGGTCGACCCCACACAGAAGCGCGAAGAGCAGCTCGAAGGCGACGAACTCAAGCCAAAGCCGAACATCGTCGACATTTCGGAACGGTTCGAAGAGGGGTCGGCGGAGTTCGACCATATCCGCCGGGGATCGAGCTATCTCGCCGATTCACCGCTGGGTTTGATCCGGGCACTGGCGGAAGTGTTCAAGAATCTGGTGGCTTCGTTGGCGATCATTTTCAGCGTTCCGGTGATCGCGGGGTCGGTGGCAGGCTTGCTGCTGGCCGTCGTTCCGATCGCCGCATTCCCGCCGATCTCCAGCAAGTCCTCGGCCGCCGGCTCGAATACCCCACAGTCGGCGTCATTAGTGACCCATCCCGGCGCGTACTGGGCGGTGGGAGTCTTTGCGGTATTGGCCGTGCTGTGCACCGTGTACGTGCTGATCACCGAATGGAGATCGAACAGTCGGTGCAGCGAACGCCGGATGATCCACGCGCTGGGTTTGGCCCGCGCGAACGCCCTATTCGCGCTGGTGATCTTCGCGCTCACGATCGCCTTGCCGGCATTGATGCTGCTGTGCTCGGCACCCGGCAGCCACACACCATCGAGCGCGGGCGGTGCGTTCGCCGCGCTGTCCGGTGTCGTCGGCGTCAACTACGTGGCCGCACTGGTCGCAATCGTCTGGCGCGACAGGCACAAGCTGAGCAAGAGCATCGGCACGCAGTCGTCCCCGCGGCTGCTCAAACGTCTGTTGCCGCCGGAGGTCGTCTCGCTGTTGCTGACCCTGGCTACCCTGGCCCTGCTCTCGGTGGTGTGGCTGGCACTGCTGGGCAGCTTTGCCGCCGGCGCCTTCCAGTTCTGCGCGCAAACCGGATGGGGCGAACGCGTCCTCAACGTGCCGCCCCAGGTCTGGTGGTTGGGCGGCCTTGCGTTCGTCGCATTGTTCCTGGGGTTTGCCGACGTCACGTCGTTGAGCCTGCATCCCTTCTATCGTCGCTGCCTCGCCCGTACCTTCGCCGTGCGCCGAGTCAAAGGCCAAGCCGCGCAGTACGACGACGCCGAACCCACCTGGCTGCACCTGTATGGCCGGACGACAAACGGCCCAGAATTCGTGTTCGCATGCTCGGCCACGATCTCGGGCCCGGACAAGCCCGCGCCCGGCCTCAACGCCGTCTCGTTCGTGATGAGTGCGGACTACGTCGGCGGACCCGAGCTCGGTTGGTTCCACACCGACAAGCTGTTCCAGGCGGCATCGCCCCGAATTCGACGGGACCTGACCGTGGAGGCGGCGGTCGCCGTGAGCGGTGCGGCGTTCGCCTCGGCGATGGGACGCCAGAACAAGGGCGTCGAGAAGCTGCTCGCCATCTCCGGTGCCCGCCTCGGCACCTGGTTGCCCAACCCGAACTTCGTGCGCCAACTCAGGGAGTCCACTGCCCCGAACGGTTCGGGCTCCGACCCGCTCCCCCGGGTATGGCCGAAATCGCTACCGAGCATCCGGGGCGGGGGCTACCTCTACCGGGAGATCCTCGGTATCAACGACCGCGACGCGCGGCTGGTGCAAGTCACCGACGGCGGCCACTACGATAATTCGGGCCTGGTCGAGGCCCTGCGGCGCCGGTGCCGACTGATTATCGTGATCGACGGAGGGGGCGATCCTCCGCCGCTACCCGTCGGCCTCACAGACGCGCTTCGTTTGGCGAGATATGAACTGGGCGTGGAGGTTACGTTAAACCGCACGGGCCCTTATTCCGTCGAGAGCATCACCCCGGGGTCGGGAAAGCAGTTCGCCAAAGACGATGCGCTAGCCAGCCTGAACAGCCGAATAACCCGCGGGGCGGTCGTCCAGGGTGCGATCACATACCCGGCCGCGGCGGGGCTTGACGAGAGCACCGGGACCTTGATCTTCGCGAAGGCGGTACTGAGCGAACGGTGCCCGTTCTGGCTGCTGACGTATGCGGCGTCCACCCCGATTTTTCCGCACGACCCCACCTCCGACCAGTGGTTCACCGAAGCGCAATTCGCCGCCTACACGTCGCTGGGCCGCATCATCGCGGAGGAGGCGGTTGGGTGCCTGCGAGTTCTCAAGCCGCTCGATAGCCTCACCGGTCGACGCCCCGCGGGTAATGGGCTGCCCCCCACTCCCCCGAGCTCACCAGCCCAAGTCAGCAGCAAAACTCTGAATTGACGCTGGTTGGAGGGGTCGATGATACTGACATGGTGGCGGGGTCGGGCGGTCGCACGAATCTGAGCGACAAGGATCTCGTCGAAGCCGTTCTCCGTGAGCTGAGCGAGGCAGCCGACAAGTGGGAAGCCCTTGTCGCGCAAGCCGAGACGGTCACGTACAGCGTGGACTTGGGGGATATTCGCGTCGTGACAAATTCCGACGGCAAGTTGGTCGAGCTGTCGCTGCATCCCGGTGTGACGACCGGCTATGGCCACGCAGAGCTGGCCGAGAGGTTGAACCTCGCGATCGCGGCGCTTCGGAAAGAAGCAGAAGCCGAGAATCGAGCCAGGTACGGCGGCGAGCTGCATTGATATCGGTGTCGATGCGGCACCCTGCATCGACCGCCTAAAGGAGAATGACCGTGCCACTCAATCTGTCCAACCGGGACCAGAATTCGGGGCACCTGTTCTACAACCGGCGGCTGCGCGCCGCGATCACCCGCTTCTCGGTCCGGATGAAGCACGACGACCGCAAACAGCAAGCGGCCGTGGCGCTGTCGATCGTGCTCGTTCTCATCGGCGTCGGCTGGATGGCGCTCCTGCATGTCATGAAGCCCTCGGGCTTGATCGGCCAGTCGTCGATCATCGGCGATCGCGACACCGGTGCGGTCTACGCGAAAATCAACGGTCGGCTCTACCCCGCGCTGAACTTGACCTCGGCACGCTTGGCGGTCGGCAACGCCGGCGCTCCGACGTGGGTCAGAGCCGGCGAGATCGCGAAGTACCCGACCGGCCCGATCATCGGCATTCCCGGCGCACCGGACAGCTTGCCGATCACGGCCAGTGCCGAATCGGCTTGGTCGGTCTGCGACGCCGCCGCCGCCCGCGGCAGCGGAACCGCTCCCGTGGTGACCGCCATCGCCGGTCAGCTCGACCCTGTCGGCCGGTCGGAGCCGATGCGTCCCAAGCAGGCCATCCTGGCAACCCACAAGGGCGCGACGTATGTGATCTGGCACGGGCAGCGGTCTCGCATTGATCCGGCGGACCGGTCGGTGACGTTCAACCTGGGTCTCGACCCCGGTGTCACCTACCCGATCGAAATCTCCAACGCGTTGTTCGACGCGATGCCGTCAACGGAACCCATTGTGCTGCCGGTGATTCCGGGCCGTGGCACGCCCTCGCGGTTGCTGCCCGGATCCATCGTGGGCAGGGTGCTGGAAACCCGGGACGCAAACGGCGCTGTCAACGGCTTCTATGTGCTGCTGCCCGACGGCGTACAGAAGATCACCAGCTTTGTCGCCGATTTGTTGCGGACCGCGGACTCAGAGGGCTCGACGACGCCTACCCTGGTCGCCCCCGACAAGCTGATTCAGATCCCGGTAGTCGACGTGCTCGACGTCGACTATTACCCGTCGGAGAAGCTGGAATTCGTTGACACCTCGGCAAACCCGGCGACGTGCGTGGGCTGGGAGAAGCAGCCCGGCGACCCGCAGGCCAGGATTACGATCTTCACCGGCCGGGGTTTGCCCGTATCGATCGGGATGGATTCCCGGGTGGTACACCTGGTTCGCGATGACCGCGACCCCAACTCCGCTGAAGCACAACAGACATTGATTTTGCCGGGTGCGGCGAACTTCGTGACGACCACCAGCGGTGTCGCGACGGCCGACAGCCGGGAAAGCTTGTATTGGATTTCACCGCAAGGTGTTCGGTACGGAATTCAATCCGATCACGCCACCTTGCAGGCGTTAGGACTGGATCCACGGCTGGCCGTGCAAGCGCCCTGGCCGATCGTGCGTACCTTCGCGGCAGGGCCGGCGATTGGTCGCGACGCTGCCCTGGTCGCGCGCGATGCCGTGTCCGGAGGCGGTGCGGTGGCACCGATTCCCGATCTCAACAACGAGCTGGCAGGCGGGGGTTAAATAGCGATGTCCAAACGAGGTTTCGTCCGCGGCAGCCGCAAGCCCGCGCCGAACGTTCCGCCGGTGCGCATCGCGGTTGCCGCACCGTTGGCGTTGCCCGAACGCGAGCCCCGCAACATCCTGCTGATGATCGCGATTCCCGCGCTGCTGGTGGGAATCATCGGGACGCTGGTGGTGATGTACGCGTCGGGGATTCGATCCCTGCAGTCGGGCTTCTTCCCGATGATCGGTCTGGTCGGGTTCGGCACGCTGATGTTCAGTGGGCGCTTGGGGCGAGGGCGCCGGATCAGTTGGGGCGAACAAGAAAAGCAGCGCCGCAGCTATCTGCGCCAGCTCGACGAGGATCGCGACGAAGTGCAACGCGCGGCCCAGAATCAGCGTCGCAGCCAGCTTTTCGTCCACGGCGATCCGCAGCGGTTGGACACCGTCATCGGTGGGCCGCGGATGTGGGAACGACGCCCGGCCGACCCGGACTTCCTCGACGTCCGCCTGGGCATCGGGATCCAGCAAGCCAGCGAATCCGCGGTGTCGCTGCAGTGGCCCGATGTTCCGATCGGCGAAGAGCTCGAGCCCGTAACCGGCGGTGCGCTAAGGGATTTCATCCTCGAGCAGAGCAAGATCCGCGGCATCGGTAAGGTGCTCAGCCTGCGGTCGAAGCCCGGCTTCAGCTTCGTCGGCGACGATCCGGGCGAGCTGCACAGCCTGGCCCGTTCGGTCCTGTGCTCGCTGGCCGTCTACCACAGCTCCAGCGACCTCAAAGTCATGGTCGTCACC
This sequence comes from Mycobacterium florentinum, assembly GCF_010730355.1. NCBI lineage: Bacteria > Bacillati > Actinomycetota > Actinomycetes > Mycobacteriales > Mycobacteriaceae > Mycobacterium > Mycobacterium florentinum. The sequence continues at coordinate 3,646,406 of NZ_AP022576.1, read as the reverse complement.
CGCCACCCCGAGTTGTGGTCCTGGCTGGTGTGGCTGCCGCACAACCAGCATGACGAAATGTTCGACGCGTGTGGGCTGCGCCGGTTGATCTTCACCTCCCCCACCGAGTTGGAAGAGGCGCTCGACGCCGAGCTGCACCGCAAGGGTCGTGGACCGTGGACACCGCCGGTCGGCATGAGCCCGACGTCCATGCCATCGCCGATCGAGTCCAGCACCGGCCTGGCGCTGGGACCGCACTGGGTGATCGTGGACGACAACGTCGGCACCCCCGAGCAGTGGGAAGGCGTCACCGGGCAGAAGGGCATGGCCGGCATCACCGTGTTGCGGCTGGCCATCCGGGCCGGGGTGGGTGTCGGATTCACCGACGACAGTGAGCGTTTCGCGCTGCGCGAGGGCCGGCTCACCCACCGCGGCACGTTCTATGCCGTGGCGGACATGCTCGCCGAAAGCACCGCCAACCGGTACGCGCGAGCACTCGCCCGTTGGTCCCCGATGAGCGCCGGAGACCTATCGGAGACCGACAGCCAGGGCGGTGAATTGCTGCGCGCGCTGGGCATCGGCGATCCCCGGGAACTCGACGTCGACCGGCTCTGGGGCGAAAGCCGCGGCCGCGGCGACCACAAATGGGCGATGATGCCGGTGGGCGTCAAGCAGGGCGGCGAACTGCAACAAATCATCCTGCGCGCCAAGGACTTTGGTGGATTCGGGTTTCACTCGGTCGTGATCGGGACCTCCGGTTCGGGCAAGTCGGAATACTTCCTGTCGCTGTGCACCGGGATTGCGTTGACGCACTCCCCCGAGACGTTCATCGTGATCTTCGTCGACATGAAGTTCGAATCGGCGGCCCAGGACCTGCAGGGGTTCCCGCATGTCGCGGGTTCGTTGTCCAACCTGGGCAAGGACGACCGCCATTTGGCCGAGCGAATGCGCAAGGCCGTCAACGGCGAGATCGCCCGGCGGTACCGACTTTTCAACCAAGCCGGGGCGCGTGACGCCAACGAGTACGAAGAGATGCGACTCGCCGGGCGGGACCTGGAGCCCGTCCCGATTCTGCTGGTGATCATCGACGAATACCTGGAGTTGTTCATCCATCATCCGGAGTGGATCGACTTGGTCATCCACATCGGGCAAGAAGGTCGCGGCTGTAACGTCTTCTTCACACTCGGCGGTCAGCGGCTGGACCTGTCGTCGCTCAGTAAGGTCAAGAGCAACATCGCTTTTCGGGTGGCCCTGCGTGCGGAGACCGCGGAGGACTCGCGCGATGTGATCGGTAGCGACGCGGCGCTGCATCTGCCGTCGAAGGAGAACGGCTACGCACTCCTCAAGGTGGGGCCACGCGACCTGGAGCAGTTCCGCTGCTTCTACGTGTCCGCTCCTTTCGTGGTGCCCAAGCGGGTGGTCAACGTGAATAAGACGGTGGCCATGAGCTTTTCGCAGCCACGGTCATTAACCTGGGCCTACCAGCCGCTCAGCGAAGCCGATAGCGAAGCATTGGCAGTTGCCGACGAACCCGAAGAGCCCGACGAGTTTCTGTTCCACTCCGACGGGTTTCGCAAGAAGAAGCTGGTCGACGTGATCCGCGAGTCGCTGATGTCGCACAGCGCGCGTCCGCCTCACCAAATATGGCTCCCACCTTTGGAAGTCAGCGAGCCGATGGATGTGCTGGTGGCGAGCTGGCGGGGCAGGCCGTGGTATGTCGACTACGGCGACAACCCGGGTTTGGTGTTCCCGGTCGGTGTCGTCGACATCCCCGAAGACCACGCGCAACGGGTGCACGCCATCGACGCCGAGATGGACAACATCATGGTGGTGGCGACCGCTCAGCGCGGCAAATCAACGACGCTGATGTCGTTGATCACCTCGGCCGCGTTGATGTACCGGCCCGAGCGGGTCACGTTCTTCTGCATCGGGGCGTCGCTATACCCCGTCGAAGATCTGCCGCACGTGGCGTCCGTCGTCAGCCAGACAGATAAAGAAGGCGTCTCGCGAACCGTGGCGTCGATCGAGGGCTTGATCCTGGCTCGCGAGGCCGCGTTCAAGCAGTACCAAATCGACATCTCCGAATTCCGGGAACGGCGATTCGGGACCGAGCGGGAGGGCGGAACCGATCCCGCTGACAAGTTCGGCGACGTCTTCCTCGTCGTCGACAACTTCAGCGACCTGTACGACAAGGATTCCGCGATGGGAGACCGCTTGGTCTCGATCGCCCGCCAGGGCCTGTCCTACGGCGTCCACGTCGCGACCACTGCCACGGCATGGCTGGTGGGTCAAAAGCAGGCGCTGGTCAACGTGTCGAATGCGCGCATCCAGCTGCGGCTGAGCAATCCCGACGAGACCCAGATGGGCGAGGGCCTCGAGCGGCGCAAGGCCGCCCGCAACACCCTGGACCGGCCCGGGTTCGGCGTCACCCGGGAGGGCCATGAGGTGCTGATCGGGGTGCCGGAGATCACGTCGGCCGCCGGCGAACGGATACCGACGCGCCAACTCGGCGGGGTCATTGCCGAGGTGACCGGAGTCGGCAGGCTGGAGAAGTTGGCGCGACTGCCCGAACAGATTCAGCTTGCGCAGATCATCGCCGCGTTCACGGAGACCGACGTGGCGGCGGACCCGTTCAACATCCCCTTCGCTATCGGCGAAAGTGCTTTGCAGCCAACGTATTTACCGACTCGAACGGTGCCCAGCATGCTGGTGCTGGGCCGGCAGTTGTGCGGTAAGACGACGACGCTGGCTGCCTTCGGCCAGGCGGTCATGAGCCGGTTCGGTCCCGAGCAAGCGCAGATCACCATCATCGATCCCAAGACGTCGCTGATCGGCAAGATTCGGGGGCCGCACGTCCGCGCGTACGCCTATACCGCCGACGACATAGATGCCGTGATCGAGGAACTGGCGACGATGATGCGCGACCGTCTTCCTCCCTCGGGCCTGAGTCAGGAAGAGTTGCTGAGCCGCAGCACGTGGGAAGGCCCGCACCATTTCCTGCTGATCGACGACGAGCAGGAACTGCGTCCCCACGGTGCGATCGGCAAAGCGGCCGCGAGCGCTCCGTTGTGGGGGCTGATCGAGCGCAGTCGAGAGATAGGACTGCACGTGATTGCCTCGCGCCTGCCCGGAAACTGGGCGGGGGTCTCCGTGACGAATCCATTCCTGCAGAAGATGACGAGTTCGCGCGCGCCCACCCTTTTCATGGACAACGACCCGGCGATGGTCAAAGTGTTCGCCCGGGTCAGCGCACAGCAACTGCCGCCCGGGCGAGGCTTGCTCGTCACGACCGATGGCGCGATCGAAGGTGTGCTGGTAGGAGCCCCGGAATAGGCCGATCTGCAACGTCAGCCGGGGCCGCAGGAAAGGTGAATCGACAGCGGACAGCGGTCACCATAGAATCGGGCCATTCCGCGATATTTCGCCGGACACAACTTGCCTGGTGGGGAGCCAGCCAAAAGGGGGTATACCTCCGCGGATGAAACCGGGCATTTAGAAATACGGAGGGTCAAAATGAGCGGTCTGTTTGACATGGTGCCGGGCGCCGTCGACTTGTCGGCGGCGACAGAAGGTGCGATCAGCCAGGAGATGGCGGCTACCACCGCGGCCGGCGCGGCAGCGCTGACCGGCGTGCTGCCGATGGCCCCGGACGCCGATTCGGCGCAATTCGCCGCCGCGCTGAACGCAACCGGTGCGGCGTACCTGGCGACCGCGGCCGAGCACGCCGGGCAGCGGGCCGGGTTCTCTGGTGCACAGGGTCTTGCGTCCGCCACTGGAGTCATGACCGACGCACTGAACGCGGCCGCGAGCGCGTTCTAACCGGCAATGGCCGACCCCAGATTCAACGGCCCGCCCGAGATCATTGCTCAGATCTTCGAGGCGGGCAATCCGGCGTCGGTGCTTGCCAACAACGCGGTGTGGGTCACCGAGACCACGAATCACGAAGTAGCGGCCGGCATTTCAACCGTCAACTCTCTGGCGACGGCGGCGCAGTGGCAGGGCGTCGGTGCGGTCGCTTCGATGATCACCTCGCTCGGCCTCAATGCCGGATTGCACACCCTGGTGGGCTGGACCGCGGAGAAGATCGGCGTGACGACGGCGGCGGTCGAGGCCTTCATGCTCGCGAGATCGACGGTCGTCCCGTCGATCGTGTCACTGACCAATCGACTCGAGTGGGACGTACTGTTCCACACCAATTTCTTCGGTCAGAACACATTCGCCATGGGCGAGCGGGACGGCGAGTACTACCTCCACCATTGGCCGACCAATTCGACCATCGGCTGGGCCTACGCCAGCACGCTGGCCACACTCACCGCGGCGTTGGCCGTTCCCCCGCCCGTCGCCCCGATGGGTGCCTCGCCGGCCGGGCCGGCGGCCGCCGCGTCGGCGGTGGCACAGGCTGCCGGTCAGGCCGGCATGAACGGCGCGACGCAGGTCGGTAGCCAGGCGACCCAAGGTGCGGGGCAGGCAGCGGCCACACCCGCGGAGGGCGGCAGCCAGCTCAGTTCACTGATGCAACAGCCTCTGCAAATGATCTCCGGCCTGACCGAACCACTGCAGCAGGTTGTCAAGGCCCCGATGGATGCCTTCCAGGGGATGGCCAGCATGCCGCAGGGGCTGCTCCAGTCGATGACCGGGGCGTTCTCGTCGGCAGGAGCGGGTAACGCCGGAGCGGCCGGTGCCGCCGCGGAGCCCGCCGTGCTGGCCGGGGCAACCGGTCCCCTGGGGGGCGCAGCCGGCGGCGGAGGCGTGGGTGGCGGTGGCGGCTTCCCCGGCGCCGGCCTGACCAGCTACACCCGCCCCACCAGCAGTTTCGAGCCGGAAACCGGCGGGCGGCCAACCAGCCTGCGTGCCGGCGTGCTCAACGCCGCCGAACTGCGCGGCCCCACCGTCTCGACCGGCAGCGGGATTGGCGGCTCGCCGATGCCGATGTCGCCTGCCGGCATGCTGGGCCAGGGCAAGGAAGGCCAGGCCGACAAGGACGTCGCCCGCGTTCGCGTCGTGGTCGGCGCCGGCGAGCCGACCGACGAGACCTAGCGGCGGCTTTCGTTATCCTTTATCGCCCGGGCTTGGGGTGAATGCCCCGGCTCTCCTCGCGCTACGCGCTCATCGCCCGGGCCCGGGCGGGCCGGCGAACGCCTGCGCGATCTCCAGCCAGCGCTGGGCTTCGGGACCGTGCGCGGTGATGTCGAGGGCGCCGCGCGGACGGCGCTGAGTGACCAAGAAGCAGAAGTCCTCGGCGGTCCCGGTGACGCGTTGGGCGGCGTCCGCCGGACCCCAGGACCAGGTGTCGCCGTCGGGTGCGCGCAGCTCAACCAGAAACGGTTCGGACGGCGGGGTCAGCTGGTTGACCGTGAACGCGTAATCGCGGGTGCGCACCCCCAAATGGGCGATCGAGCGCAGTCGCGCGGCGGGCGCCCGCTTGACGCCGAGGGCGTCGGCGACGTCCAGCCCGTGCGCCCAGGTCTCCATCAACCGCGCGGTGGCCATCGACGCCGGGCTCATCGGCGGCCCGAACCACGGCAATTTCCGGCCCGCGTCGACCGTGAGCAGCGCGTCGTGCAGCCGCTTGCGGGTGGTCCGCCACTCGCCGAGCAGTTCGGCCGGCGGGGTGGTCGCCAGCTCCTCGGCACCCGCGTCGACGAAACCGACGGGGTCCTGCATCGCCTCGGCCAGCACCGCGGCGAAGCCCGGCTCGTCGGTCACCGAGAGCAGCGCGACCCGATCCGTCCACAACAGGTGCGCGATTTGGTGTGCGACGCTCCAGCCCGGCGACGGCGTCGGGTCGGCCCAGCGCGCTGCCGCGAGCGGCGCCACCAGCGCGTCGAGGTCGTCGCTTTCGGCACGCAGGTCGGCCACCATCGGCCCGGGATCCGCCATCTTGACCTCCTAGCGAATGGTAGTCGGCTGACCGCGCCGGCCGACGACACTGTGTATGGCGAGCCCGGCCAGGTAGATCGCCGACCCGAACAGCACGAACGTCGGCGCGTGCCCGTCGGGTGGGATCAACACCGCGGCCACCGTGATCGAGACGATGAACGAAACCCAGAACAGCGCATCCTGCACCGCGAACACGTGGCCGCGCAGCGCGTCGTCGACGTCCATCTGCATCGCGGAGTCGGCGCACAGCTTGATCATCTGGCCGGTCACCCCGAGGAAGAAGCTGCACCCCACCATGACCGGCAGCGTCAGTCCCACCCCGGCCAACTCGATCAGCGCGGCCGCCGCCAACGCACCGTTTGCCGCTGCGTAGCGCCCCCAGCGGCGCACCGCCGGAGGGGTCAACAGGGTGGCCAGGAATGAGCCGAGCCCCGAGGCGGCGAAGAACACCAGCGCGATCCCCAGGCCGCCGAACGCGGGGCTTTTCGTGTGGTGCGCCAGCAACAGGATCACCAGCGAGTTGATGCCCACCACCATCCGGTGCGACGCCAAGCCGGACAGGGCCGCGGCGACCGTCGGCGTGGACACCACGGTGCGCGCGCCGTGCAACCACCCGGTGATCACCGCATAGACAACCGATCCGTGGATCGCCCGCTTGGTGTCGTCCGGCCCGAGCACCCGGGGTCCGAACCGCAGCGACAGCAGCAACGCGACCAACACCGGAATCACGGCCATCAAGATGATGATGGACGCTCCCCGATCGCTACCGCCCACGAAATAGCGAGGGATCAGCATGAAGTTGGCGCCGAAGAAGGCCGCGATGGCGCCCGAGGCGGTGGCGACCGAGTTCATCGTCACCACCTTTTCGCGCGGCACCACGTGCGGCAGTGACGCCGACAGTCCCGAGGCCACGAATCGTGAAAAGCCGTTGAAGAGCAATGCCCCCAGCAGCAGCGACATCTCCCCGGCGCGCACCGCGAGAATCGTGCCGATCACCAGGATCAGCAGCAGGCGGCACAGGTTGGCGCCCACCAGTACCCAGCGTCGGTCCCAGCGGTCCATCAGGGCCCCGGCGAACGGTCCCAGCAGCGAATAGGGCAAGAACAGCACCGCGAATGCGAACGCGATCGACAACGGGTCGGCGGCCCGGTCCGGATTGAACAGCAGCGCGCCGGCCACCGTCGCCTGGAAAAGCCCATCACCGAATTGACTCGCCATGCGCACCGCAATCACCCGCCGCAGATCGGGCATTGCGCGCACCGATTGCCAGAGTTCGACGGGTGCACGCGAGGGCATCCGGGTTTGGAACACAGGACCGACTTCCACGATTGGGCTGGACAAAGATCGTCGCACTCGACGTCGCAGTAATAACAGTACAAATACTTACGGGCGGCGTTTGTTTGTGCCGAGCGATGCTACGGGAGTGCGATGATGGACTGATGCCGCCGCCCGAGGATCCCGAAGACTACATCGCACCCGCTGCCCAGCGGGTGCGTGCGGGTACTTTGCTGCTTGCCAATACCGACCTGCTGGAACCGACGTTTCGGCGCAGCGTCATTTACATCGTCGAGCACAACGACGGCGGCACGCTGGGCGTGGTGCTCAACCGCTCCAGCGAGACCGCGGTCTACAACGTGTTGCCGCAGTGGGCCAAACTCGCCGCCAAGCCGAAGACGATGTTCATCGGTGGGCCGGTGAAGCGCGACGCTGCCCTGTGCCTGGCCGCGTTGCGGATCGGCGCCGACCCGCAGGGTGTACCCGGTTTGCGGCATGTCGCGGGGCGCATCGTAATGGTCGACCTCGACGCCGAGCCCGATCTGATCGCGCCATTGATCGAGGGTGTCCGGATCTACGCGGGCTACTCGGGCTGGACCATCGGTCAGCTCGAAGGCGAGATCGAGCGCGACGACTGGATTGTGTTGTCCGCATTGCCATCTGACGTTCTCGTCGGAGCGAAGGAGGACCTGTGGGGGCAGGTCCTGCGCCGGCAGCCGCTGCCGCTGTCGCTGTTGGCCACCCACCCGATCGACGTCAGCCGAAACTAGGCCTCCTCCCCCACCTGCGCCGGCGCCGACGTTTCGTCCGCCTCACGCGCCAGCCGGCTGGCGATCACCGCGCACACCACCAGCTGAATCTGGTGGAAGATCATCAGCGGCAACATGGTCAGGCCGACGATGTTGTTGGGGAAAAACACCAGCGCCATCGGCAGCCCGGACGCGAGGCTCTTCTTCGAACCGCAGAACAGCAGCACGATCGCATCGCCGCGGTCCAGACTGGCCAGCCGGCCGGTCGCCGTCGTGGCGACCAGCACGATGGCCAGCAGTCCCGTCGCGACCAGGCCGACGAGGATCAATTGCCAGATGTCGACGCTGACCCAGATGCCCTCCACCACGCCCATCGAAAAGGCCGTGTACACGACCAGCAGGATGGACCCCCGGTCGACGACCTTGAGCACCGCCGCATAGCGGCTGACGAACCCGGCGATCCATGGCCTCGCCAGCTGGCCGGCGCCGAAGGGCAGCAAGAGCTGCACCACGATGTCGCGGATCGAAGTGCCGTCCACGTGGACGGCGCCGCTGGTGTTCATCAGCACCACCACCAGCAGTGGGGTCAGCACGATGCCGAGGATGTTCGACAAGGAGGCACTGACGATGGCGGCGGAAACATGGCCCCGCGCAATCGAAGTGAATGCGATGGACGACTGCACGGTCGACGGGACCAGGCAGAGGAACAGCACGCCGTTGTAGAGATCGGTCGTCAGGATCGAGGGCACCAACGCCCGGGCGGCCAGCCCCAGCAGCGGGAAGAACAGGAACGTCGTGGCCAGTACCAGCAGGTGCAACCGCCATTGCCGGACGCCGTGCCAGGCCTGCTGAGGCGAGAGCCGGGCTCCGTACAAGAAGAACAGCAGCGCGATCGCGGATTCCGCGGCGACCGACGCGACCTTGGCGGCGTCGCCGTGGGCGGGGAAGAGGGAGGCAATAGCGACGGTTGTCGCCAAAGCCAGCAGAAACAGATCGAGGATCGTCGACAAGCGCCTCAGCATGGTGGCCTATCGCACGACGTCGCGTCGGTGGGGTTTCGTCAGTGGCAGGACTGTGTGCAGGCGCTGCACTCGCCGGCACAACTGGGTGCCGCCGCTGCTTCTTGGCGCAGCGCGAAGCGTGCACTCTGCCACGAGCCGGCGGCCAGCGTGCCGAGGGCGCCGGCCACGCAGACGATCAGCACCACGAACGCGGTGTGCGCGGAGGCGGCCAGCGCCACCACACCGCCTGCGGCCAGCATTACCGCGGCCGCCAACTGTGTCGGCGCCATGGCGCGCAGCGCCAGTTGAGTACCGGCGACTGCGTGGTTGTGAGAGAGCGACCAGGCTCCGAACCCGGCGGAAGCCACCGCCGCACAGACGCACACCACCCCAGCGATCAGCATGGCCTCACAATACGAGGCCGATCGCGGATGCGCGCGCCGGGCTCCACACCCCTTGTGTCGGCGCCGAATTAGCGCGAGCCGAGGCTGCTGAAGTTCGGCAGGGGCGGAAGCCCAGGTACGAGGGCCAAGAGGTTGGGCGCGGGCTGCGGGGAGGGCAGCTGGTTGGGCACGCCCAGCTGCGCGGGAACCTGGGTAGGTGCGGCGACGGGCGGCTGGACGGGTGCGACGGCAGGCGCCTGGGCCGGAACCGCGGCGGGTGCGGCGCTCGGCGCGGGTGCGGCGCTCGGCGCGGGTGCGGCGGGGGCCGGGGCGGCGGCGCCGGGAGCGGCCACCCGGAACCCGTTGATGATGGCGTCGGTGGCGGGAGCGTCTGCGACTGCCACGGCCCGGTCGGTAGTCACCGAGAGCGACACCAGGTAGGTGTCGTGGCCCGAGGTGGCAAGGACGTGGCGGCGCGAGGTGTTCAGCGTCATATCGCCCTCGCGGTAGGTGCCCTCGATGACCGACGACGGGAAACCGTCGAAGTCAGCCATCGAGGCGTTCGTGGACTGCCAGGCAAGCAGTTTCTGGCTGTCGACGTAGCCGTGCGAGATGGCTTCTCGGGGATCGAAGGTTCCGACCAGCTTGTAGACCACGACCTGCGCGTTTGACGTGTAGACACTGCTGCCTTGCCGGTCGGCGATCACCGCGAACGCATCCGGAACATTGGGATCGGGCACCTGGGTCCAGCGCGGCGGCACCGGCAGCGTGATGTCGAGCGGCTTGAATCCCTGCGGCTTCTGGGGTTCGAGCTTGACGCCCTTCGATTGGAAGTAGTCGCGCAGCGTTCCGGAGGCCGCGGGGGTCACGGTCGGCTGTGCCGGCGCGACCACGGCGGCGTTGGGCGTCGCGGCCGGAGCCGCGATGTTGTTGGGCGCTGCGGGAGCGGAGGCGAGGCTCGGCGGTGCGAACGGATTCGCCGCCGGCGGGGTGGGGACGAACCGGTTGCTGTTGGCCGTACCGGGGGCCGCAGGGATGTACTGCTGCGCGGGCACCGGCACGATCGGACCCGGTGGCACCGGAACCAGAGGATCGGCCGAAGCCGTGGCACCCGAAAAAAGGGCGAACCCGATCACACTGGCGGCGAAACCGCCGGCGATTACACGCCCGGGGGCGGCGATCTGAGTCATCTCTGTCGGTCCTTCCGGAATGGCTGGTCCACCAGCATCCGTCGTATAGAGGGTGACTGTAACCAGAGGTCAAACGCGCTGGACAGGGCCGAAACAGAGCTGGGATGAACCTCTGATCTCCGCGCAACGCAACCTTTATCAACCTGTGGCCGACACGCCCGTCCAGACCGTCCTTATACGCTGTTCACGTGACCCAATCGCCGACCGCCTCGTCTCGGAGCAACTCTGCGGGTGCTCCGACCGAGTCCGACGCGCCGCCATTCCGTTACACCGCGGAGCTGGCCGGGCGTATTGAGGCCACCTGGCAGGACAACTGGGCGCGGCTGGGGACGTTCAATGTGCCCAACCCGGTGGGGTCGCTGGCGCCGACGGACGGCGTACCGGTGCCCGACGACAAATTGTTCGTGCAGGACATGTTCCCGTACCCATCGGGTGACGGGCTGCACGTCGGACACCCCTTGGGCTACATCGCGACCGACGTATACGCCCGCTACTTCCGGATGACGGGTCGTAATGTCCTGCACGCCTTGGGTTTTGATGCTTTTGGGCTGCCCGCTGAGCAATACGCGATGCAAACCGGCACCCATCCGCGCACCCGGACCGAGGCCAACATCGTCAACTTCCGCCGGCAGCTGGGCCGGCTCGGCCTCGGACACGACAGTCGGCGTTCGTTCTCGACCACTGACGTCGAGTTCTACAAGTGGACGCAATGGATCTTCCTGCAGATCTACAACGCGTGGTTCGACACCAGGGCCGCCAAGGCGCGTCCGATCGCCGAGTTGATCGCCGAATTCGATTCCGGTGCCCGTCGTCTCGACGATGGCCGGGACTGGGCGACATTGTCGGCGGGGGAGCGCGCCGACGTGATCGACGGCCACCGGCTGGTGTACCGGGCCGACTCGATGGTGAATTGGTGCCCGGGCCTGGGCACGGTGCTGGCCAACGAAGAGGTCACCTCCGACGGCCGCAGCGACCGCGGCAACTTCCCGGTGTTCCGGAAACGGTTGCGGCAGTGGATGATGCGTATCACCGCGTACTCCGACCGGCTGCTCGACGACCTGGACCTGCTGGACTGGCCGGACAAGATCAAGGCCATGCAGCGCAACTGGATTGGCCGTTCCACCGGCGCCGAGGCATTGTTTTCGGCGACGACGGCGCGCGGCGACATCGTCGACATCGATGTGTTCACCACGCGCCCGGACACCTTGTTCGGCGCAACCTATCTGGTGCTGGCTCCCGAGCACGACCTGGTGGACGACCTCGTTGCCGACGCCTGGCCGGACGGCGTCGACTCCAGTTGGACCTACGGCGCCACCACACCCGCGGAAGCCGTAGCGGCCTACCGGCGCGCGATCGGCGCGAAGTCTGACCTCGAGCGCCAGGAGAGCAAGGAGAAGACCGGAGTCTTCCTGGGCAGCTACGCGACGAATCCGGCCAACGGTAAACCGGTGCCGATGTTCATCGCCGACTACGTACTGGTGGGATACGGCACCGGGGCCATCATGGCGGTGCCGGGCCACGACCAGCGGGACTGGGACTTTGCCAGCGCGTTTCACCTGCCGATAGTGGAAGTCATTGCCGGTGGCGATATTTCGGAATCCGCGTACACAGGCGACGGCGTGCTGGTGAACTCCGGTTACCTCGACGGAATGGATGTCGCGGCGGCCAAGGATGCCATCACCGCCCGCCTGGAGTCCGAGGGCCGCGGCCGCGCGCGGATCGAATTCAAGCTGCGTGACTGGCTTTTCGCGCGCCAGCGGTACTGGGGCGAACCCTTCCCCATCGTCTTCGACAGCGACGGCCGCCCGCACGCGCTGAACGAGGCCGCGCTCCCGGTGGAGCTTCCCGACATCGCGGACTACTCGCCGGTGCTGTTCGATCCGGACGACGCGGACAGCGAACCGTCGCCGCCGCTGGGCAAGGCAACCGATTGGGTGCACGTCGAGCTGGACCTGGGCGACGGCCTGAAGCCCTACAGCCGCGACACCAATGTGATGCCGCAGTGGGCCGGCAGCTCGTGGTACGAGCTGCGCTACACCGATCCGCATAACTCAGAACGGTTCTGCGCCAAGGAGAACGAGGCGTACTGGATGGGTCCGCGGCCGGCCGAGCACGGTCCGCAGGATCCCGGCGGCGTCGACTTGTACGTCGGGGGTGCTGAGCACGCGGTGCTGCACCTGTTGTATGTCAGGTTCTGGCACAAGGTGCTCTACGACCTGGGTCACGTCACCTCGTCGGAGCCATTCCGCCGGCTGGTCAATCAGGGCTACATTCAGGCGTTCGCCTACACCGATTCCCGCGGGTCGTACGTCGCGGCCGACGAGGTGATCGAACGCGGCGACAAGTTCTTCTACCCGGGACCCGACGGCGAGATCGAAGTCTTTCAGGAGTTCGGCAAAATCGGTAAGAGCCTGAAGAATTCGATTTCACCCGACACGATCTGCGACGAATACGGAGCGGACACCCTGCGGGTGTACGAGATGTCGATGGGCCCGCTGGAGGCGTCCCGGCCGTGGGCGACCAAGGACGTCATCGGCGCGCAACGCTTCTTGCAGCGAGTCTGGCGGCTGGTGGTCGACGAGAGCACCGGCGAATCCCGCGTGGCCGACGGCCAGGAGCAGCTGGACACCGAAACCCTGCGCGTACTGCACCGCACCATCGAGGGTGTAGCGGAAGACTATGCGGCCCTGCGGAATAACACCGCGGCGGCCAAGCTGATCGAGTACACCAACCACCTCACCAAGGAGTATCGCGCCGCGGTACCCCGCGCCGCGATCGAGCCGTTGGTGCTGATGCTGGCACCGCTGGCCCCGCACCTGGCCGAGGAGTTGTGGTCGCGATTGGGGCACACCACGTCGTTGGCACACGGCCCGTTCCCGGAAGCCGACCCCGCCTATCTTGTCGACGACACCGTCGAGTACCCGGTGCAGGTCAACGGCAAGGTGCGCGGACGCGTGGTGGTGGCCGCCAACGCCGACGAGGACACCCTGAAAGCCGCTGCCCTCGGCGATGAAAAGGTCCAGGCATTCTTGGCCGGAGCCACCCCTCGCAAGGTGATCGTGGTTGCCGGCCGGCTGGTGAACCTGGTCGTCTGAAATCCTGCTAGCCCCGGCCCGGCCGCAGCACCACCTCGTGGACGTGCCCGTCGCGCGGAGTGGCCACTGCGTGAGCGACCGCCGCCGCGACAGTTTCGGGTCGCAAGAAGTTGGCGGCGTCATACTCACCGCCCTCGAACGCGACGAGGTCGCGCTGCATCTCGGTGTCGGTGCGGCCCGGAAATATCGTGGTGACTCGCAGGCCCGGCTCGTCGGCGCGCAGCGAGTCGGCGAAGGCGCGCAATGCGAATTTGCTGGCCGAATAGGACGCCATCCTCGGTGCAACCGTACGTCCCGCCCCGGAGTTGATGAACACCACCTGACCACGGGCGCTGCGCAGGGCGGGCAACAGCTCCAGCGTAAGGGCCACCGCCCCAAAGACATTCACGCTGAAGGTGGCACGCCATTCGTCGACATGAGACTCGGCGACCCGGCCCGGAACGAACACCCCCGCGTTGTGTACCAGCACGTCGAGCTCGTCGACGATTTCGCAGCTGGCCTCGATCTCGTCGATGTCGGTCAAGTCCAGTGGGAAGGTGGTGGCGCCGAGTCGCTGCGCGACGGCGTCGAGCCGGGCCGACGGACGACCGGCCAGCAGCAGCGTGTGCGTCGGGGCCAGCGCCGTGGCGATGGCGGAGCCGATACCGCCGCCGGCACCGGTGATGAGAGCGGTTGGCATGGCGCTCAGTCTACGGACATCGCCAATGCTGTTGGAAAAGAGGTACTTTCACGCACGCTTGCGTGCGGGCGATTCTCCTCCGGCGGGGCCCGATGTCGGCTCGCCCGAGGCCAGGCGCTCCAGTGAGGCCAGCGCACTGGTCAGCATGTTCAGGTCGGCCTCGGGGAGTTGGCTGAGCATCGCCGCGAGGGCCGCGTGCCGGTTGGCCAACGACTCGGCATGGACCGCGCGGCCGCGCGGCGTGATATCGACAAGCACCGCCCGCAGGTCGGACGGGTCGCGAGAGCGCTTCACCAATCCGATCTTCTCCAGCCGGCGGATGGCCACGGTCGTGGTAGGGGTCCGCACCCGTTCGTGCGCGGCCAGATCCGTCATCCGGATCGGTCCTTGATCGAGCAGGGTGACCAGGATCGACAACTGCGCCAAGGTCAATTCGCCCGCGACTACTCCGCTGGGGTCACCGCGGCGCAGTATCGAAAACAGCTTGGACAGCGCGCGGTGCAAGCCTTCCGCAAGCTCCGTCACCTCGGCTGCGGTGGATTCGCTGTCCGCCATAAGTCGGCAGTCTAACCCGATATCGGTGGCGTACAAGGTAGCTACGACGACTATTTTTAGCCCGTCAAAGCACTTGGGACAGGAATCGCTGCAGCCGCTCGGTCTTGGCCGCTTCGAATATCTGCTCTGGTGGCCCGGATTCCACGACCTTGCCCTGGTCCATGAACACCACGGTGTCCGACGTCGAGCGGGCGAAACCCATTTCGTGCGTGACCACAATCATCGTCATACCGTCGGCCCCGAGGTCGGCGATGAGCTGTAGAGCTCCCTTGACCATCTCCGGATCCAGCGCGGACGTCGCCTCGTCGAAGAACATCACCTGCGGCGCCATCGCCAGCGCGCGGGCGATCGCAACGCGTTGCTGCTGGCCGCCGGAGAGCATGCCGGGGCGGGCACCGGCCTTGTGCTTCAGGCCAACTCGCTCCAGCTGGGTAAGCGCGAGTTCTTTGGCCGCGTCCGTGGACAGGCCGCGCAACTTGCGCGGGCCCAGCGCCACGTTCTTGAGGATGCTCAGATGCGGGAACAGGTAGTAATGCTGGAACACCATGCCGATGCGCTGGCGGAGTTCGTCGGGATCGTCGTCCAGCACCGACTTCCCGTCGAGCAGGATGTCGCCTTTGTCGGGTTCGTGAAGACGATTGAGGGCGCGCAGCAGCGTCGACTTGCCCGAGCCGGACGGTCCGATCACGGCTACCGTCGTACCCGCGGGGGCTTCGAACGTGACGCCGCGCAGCACCTTCGTGCCACCGAGGGTTTTGTGAATGTCCCTGGCTTCCAGGGAGACTGACGCCCGGCCCGCGGTGTCGTCGGTCATATCATGCCCTGGCCGACGGTGGAGGTGAACATCGCCGAAGGTTCATCGGAATCGTCGGCAGAGCTGCCGCTGCGCAGCCGTGTGTCGATGTAGTTCACCAAATGTGTTAACGGAACAGTCAACAACAGGTAGAAGAGGCCGGCGGCCACCAGCGGCGACAAGTTGCCGGTCTGCGCGTTGAGGTCCCGCCCCACCTGGAACAGCTCGCGTTGCTGGGCGACCAGGCCCAGGAAGTACACCAGCGCGGAGCCCTTCAACAACGCGATGGCCTGATTGACCAGTGCGGGCAATACGCGCCGGATGCCCTGCGGCACCACCACCAGCCGCATCGCGGCCGGATAACTGAATCCCAGTGCGCGCGAGGCTTCCAGCTGGCCGGAGTCGATGCTCTGGATTCCGGAGCGCAGAATCTCGCCGATGTAGGCGGCGGCCATCAACCCCAGTGCGGCGATGCCCAACGGGTAGGGATCGTTGTTGGTCAGCCCGCCCACGAGCGGCCCGATGCCCATCCCGATGATGAGGATGATCACCACTTCGGGAAGGCCACGGAAGATATCGGTATAGACCCGCGCCGGCCAGCGCAGCCACCAGGAATTGGACATGCTCGCCATGGCCAGCACCATGCCGAGCACCAGCCCGATGACCAGGGCGCTGTTGGTCAGGATCAACGTGTTGGGCAGTCCCGTCTCGAGCAGAATGGGGATGGCCTGCTTGTAGAGATCCCAGTCCAAGAATTGGTCGCGCAATTGCGCGAGAGTGGATTTCGGCGTGACCGGGCCCGCGGGCTTGTGCAGGCTCGCAGCGATCGCGGCGAAGTCCGGCAGGTGTGGTGTCGGGGCGGCTTTCGATCCGGGTTTCCAGCCCGGTGGCAGCGGTCGCGGGACCCACTCGGAATACAGCTGCGCCCAGGTGCCGTCGGCGATCACGGCGTCCAGCCCGGCGTTGAGCGCATTGATCAGCGGCAAATTCTCGTTGGCCACCGGATAGGCGACGAAGTGACCCGGCGTGAAGGCGTTCGCAACCACCATCGCGGGATCGCCCGGCTTCATCAGATTCGATGCCAGCGCGGCCGGCGCCACCCAGGCATCGATCTGGTGTGTCTTGAGGCTGCCGTAGACGGTGGCGAAGCCGGGGTACTTGACCGGTTGCAGACGCAGCGTGTCGACGACGTAGTGCTCTTCGACGGTGCCCTGGACGACACCGATTCGCTGCCCCTCGGCCAGATCGCTGAAGCTCTTGATCGGTGATCCGGGCGGCACCACGAGCGCGTAGTAGCCGAAGTCGTAGCCGTTGGTAAACCCGACGGTGCGACGCCGCGCGGCGGTGGCTTGTACCGAGGCCGAACCGACATCGAAGCGCCGGGATGCTACCTGGGCCAGCAGAGCGGAGAAATCCGTACTGACAAAGCGGATTTGCAGGCCGATCTTTTTCGCGATCGCGCGCAGCAGTTGATTGTCGAAACCGGTGAATACGCCTGTCGAATCGACGCAGACCGATGGCGGCGCATCCGACAGGGTGCCGACGGTCAGAACGCCCGGCGCACTCAAGCCCAGCGCGCCGGGATCTATCGCATTGAGCGATTCGACCGTCGCGGTCGTGTTGCCTTCGTCGCGACCGACGCCGCCCTCGACGGTGGTGAGGTCCTTGGGCAACGGTCGCGCGCTACCCACCCCGCCCGGCGCGCACTGATTCCTGTCGGCGAACGCGGGTCCGGCCAGCACCAGGCCGCACACGATCAAAATCGTGGCGGCTAGTCCGAACAGCTTGGCTCCGCGCTTCGCGCGCGGGCCTTCGCACGAGTTCATCACCGTCACCGTATCGACCGGGTGGCAACTCGTCACGGCGAGAGCCGATTTAGACCGCCATCGACGTCTGTGTGCAGATGGCCTCGGACCCCGCCAGTATCGGAAGCGGGTCGGAATCAACCTGGCGGGCGTCGTCAGGTGCCGCAAAAACCCTGCGCCGGAACAGTTCGGCCAACATGGTCTGCGCCATCAGGTAGGCGCGGCCGACGCACGCCGCCCGCGCGGCATCCGGGTCGAGCCGGTGGATTGCCGACGTTTCGTCCTCGTAGTAGGGCAGCACGTCGTCGCGATTGTTCTGGTAGCTCATCCAGAACGCGCGGGGGATGAGGTCCTGCGAGGCGCGGATGGTGGCGTGCAGTCGTGGCCCGGCGTACTCGTCGTTGACGGTGCGCCGGTATTCCGCGGCGAGTCCGGCGAAGACCCGGGAATCCTTCGCGGTGCGCAGCGCGCGCATCAGCGCGTCGAGCTGCCCGAGGATCCGCGGCGTGGGGTTGCGTGCGGCGCGCGCCGAGGCGATGCCGTTGAGCATGCCGTCAAGCTCGTAATGCTCGAGCACGCTGGCTTCGTCGAACCGTTCGACGAACGCGCCCCGGTGATAGCGGGTCGACACGACGCCGTCGTGCTCGAGTTGGATCAGGGCCTCTTGGATCGGGACGCGACTCACGCCCAAGCCGACTGCGATCTCGTTGCGGTCGACCCGGTCGCCGCTGCGCAGCTTCCCCGTCAGAACCAGGTTGAGGATGTGGTTGACAACGTGGTCCTTCTCTTTGACCCCATATTTCTTCGGCATGAGTCTCTTTCACGTCTGTTCAGCTCCGCACCAGCGATCAGCGGTGGAAAGTTTCTCATGTATTTGCGGATTCGTTAAGGTATTTGCCGGATGAATTGACGGCGAACCCGAAGTGACGGCCTATCGGCTGTCGCGCCAGCGGCACAATGCCTCGGCCGCGCTGAGGTCGTAATCGGGCCCGTTGACACCGACCGTCAGCAGCGTCACCCCCAACGCGGTAAGTCCCTCGGCGTTGGCGATCAACCCGGCGATGCCCTCGCCGCGGCGAACTCCGCTGTTGTCCTCGACACCGGCCGACCTCTCGATGGTGGACGGGTCGCGCCCGACGGCGGCGCAATGTTCATCCAGCACGGCCGCCGCCGCGGGGTAGGTGTCGACGGTGGTGAAGCCGTGCCAGATATCGCCGTACTCGGCAACCAGCCGCAAGGTCTTTCGCGGACCCTTGCCGCCGATCAGGATCGGGATGTCGCGGGTCGGTGCGGGGTTCAGCTTGGCCAGCCGCGCCGTGATCCGGGGGAATGCCGCGGCCAGGTCGTCGAGGCGGGTGCCCGCGGTGCCGAATTCGTAGCCGTACTCGTCGTAGTCCTTTTCTTTCCAACCGGATCCGATGCCCAGGATCAGCCGGCCCTCGGAAATGTGATCGACGGTGCGCGCCATATCGGCCAGTAACTCCGGATTGCGATACGAGTTGCATGTCACCAGCGCGCCGAACTCAATGCGCGAAGTCTGTTCGGCCCAGGCCGCCAGCACGGTCCAGCATTCGAAATGCGCGCCGTCGGGATCACCATAGAGCGGAAAGAAATGGTCCCAGGTGAATGCGACGTCGACCCCGATGTCCTCGCAGCGGCGCACCGCGTCGCGGATGTGGCGGTACTCAGGGGCGTGCTGAGGCTGCAGTTGGACACCGATGCGAACGGGATGGGTCATGCCTCCACCGTAGGAGCCTCAGACTCTCAGCGTGCGCCCAGCACCCCGGTCAACAGCTCGATCAGCGCGCGGGGCTGATCGCTTTGCACCGAATGCCCCGAGTTCTCGACGACGTATGCCTGCCGGAAATGCGTTGCGCGCTTGGTGAGTTCGGCCGCATCCTCGTCGGTGACGAACGGCGACGAACCGCCGCGCACCAGGGTGACGGGTGCGGTCAACGCGTCGACGTCATTCCACAAATCACCGAAGTCGGGGACTTTGCGGATGCTGTCGTAGCGCCATGCCCAGTTGCCGTTCTCGAGCCGGCGCGAATTGTGGAACACGCCCCGGCGCAGTGCCTTGACTTCGCGGTGCGGTGCCGCGGCGACGGTCGCGTCGAGCATGGCCTGGAAGCTGGGGAACTCACGTTCGCCCTGCACCAGCGCGACGGTGCCCTGTTGCTCGGTGGTCATCTCGGCGTAGCGATGCAACGCCGACGGGGTGACGTCGACGAGGACGAGTTCGCGGACCAGTTCCGGTGCGATCGCGCCGACCCGGATTCCGGTCAGCCCGCCCAGCGACATGCCAACCACGAGATCGGCATTGGGTGCGAAGTCGCGCAGCACCGGCGCGACGGCGTCGGCATTGTGCTGCGGGGAGTAGTCGCCGTCTTCGCGCCAGCCGGAATGGCCATGGCCGGGCAGGTCCACGGCAAGTGCCGGAACACCGAGGCCGACGATGACGGTGTCCCAGGTGTGGGCGTTCTGCCCGCCACCGTGCAGAAAGACGACCCGTGGGGGAGTGCCGCCGCCCCAGCGCAGCGTGCTGACTTTGCCGTTCGGTGTATCAACCTCGATCCGCTCCACGTCGGGCAGCGGACCCGCGACACCGGCCTGCTCGGCGTTCTCGGACAGTAGCGAGAATTCGGACAGCCCGGCCAGTTCGTCTTCGGAGATCTCGGTCACGATCTTTGACACTAGAGGACATAACGGCGGCGAATGCCGCGGAATCGCTCCCACATCGCGGCGCTGCGCTCGGCGGCGCTGACCATGACGGTGTCCGGCGGGAGCACGCGCGCGATGTCGTCGTGTTTGACGACTCGAGTGTCCAGCACGGCGGGTTCGCCGTCGAGCATGTGGCGGTAGGTCAGGTTCCCGCGCTCGAAGCCCTGGGTGTCCAGCCAGTTGTGGACATTCGGATCACGATGCGCCATGACCAGCCGGATGCGGCCGTCGCCGTCGGTTTTGGTGCGGCTCGGCGTGTAGCTCACCGGGCGGTAGAGGTAGTCCATGCTGTTGAAGAAGACACCCATGTTGGTGAACATCCACAGCCCGGCGTGGGCGTCGAATTCGACGATCAGCGCTTCGTCGGGTGCCAGCTCCCAGTACATGTTGGCGGCGGCGCGGCCGCGCTTGCTGTCCGCGTCGGTCGTGCCGACGCGCGCAAACGTGTTGGGGTGCGCGGCGTCGACGCCGCCGTAGCTGAACGGAAACTCAGGCCAGTCCGACATCAGGCCGGTGACGAAATCGCCGGCCCATTGCATCGCCTCGACCATGATCGCGGGGCTGGGCAGCGGTTTGGGCTCGGACATGTCGATGCGCTCGATCCGCATTTGCGCCGGCAGCTCGTCCCAGCGGTCGAATCCCTGGCGGATGAACAGCTTTCGCGATTGTTCGGTGGTCGGCAGCCAGTTGGGGCCGCGCTCCGTGCCGCCGATGTAGATCTCGAATTCGCCGTCGTCGCCGACGCCGAGTTGACGGCCGAACAGGTTGGCCTCCGGTGTGTCACCGAACGGCTCGTGCAGCACGCCGGGCCCGGGAACCCGCGCACCCTGCACGGTGACGTTGAAAAACCTTGCGGTGCCACGATTTCCGCACAGCCGGTAGGTGGATTGCCCGTCGATCCAGACCTGCTGGTAGGTGAAGTCCCCGCAATCCCCGCCGAGCTTGCGGGTCGGGCCGCAGAACGTGTGCAGTACGGGGTAGCCGGTGTCGCGGGTCTCGAGCGACAGATCGAAGGCCTGGCCCAGGTTCTGGGTCAGGAAGCGGAACGCGTCCACCCGCTGCGCGCCCGACGCGGCGTTGGCGTCTTTGAAGACCTGGTCGCCCGCGCGTTGCAGCCGCGCGCAGAACCCGGTCCACGCCGAGCGCAGCTCCGCGTCGTCCGCACCATCGCCGAAAGCCATTGTCACGCACCCAATCTGTCCAGCATCGACCCAACGACCGCGCAGGCGCGCCGGGCGGATTCCAGACGACCCTCCTGCTCGATTCGGGGCCCGATCAGTTCCAGGTCGAACCCATGCGGGTAGCCGTTCGCCAGCGCGTTGGCGACGAATCCTTCGATCGGAATCGTGCCGTCGCCGGGAACCGCCCGGCCGGGCAGCGCGCGATCGCCGAGTACGTAGTCGCTGAGCTGGATGAGCTCGGTTCTCGGCAGGGCCCGCCGCACCATCGCCTCGAAATCGCCTTCCGCCCAGCAGTGGAACACGTCGATGCAGACGCCGAGCCCGCTCATCTCGGCCAGCGTAACGGTGTCGCGCAGGGTATGGGCGATGTGCAGGTCGGCGTACAGGCTGGAGGCATTCTCGACGGCCAACGCGACGCCGGCCTGCCGGGCGTGCGCGACGCAGGGGGCGATCATCGCGGCGAACCGGTCGGCGGCCTGGTTCCAGGTGAGGGTGTCCCGGCCGCCGGTGAGCAGGTAGACCATCCGCGCCCCGACTCCGGCCGCGGCGTCGATCACCGGCAGCAGCGCATCCCGCGCGGCTTGCGGGTCAGCGGTCAGCCGGCCGCCGGCGAACAGGTGATAGACCGCCTCCACGGTATAAGCACTGTGCTGCAACAGCTTTGGAAAATCTGAATCGAGCATCTGGCTGTCCAGGATGCTCAACCGGGATACGCCCAGCGTTGCCCAGTGCGTCTCCAGCTCGGCCAACGCGGCACCGTAGAACGTGACGTTGTGCACGGACAGGCGCTGGTGGGACGGCATCTCGTCAGCCCCGGTTTTCGATCGCGACGCCGAATCGCTCGCGGAAGGGCCGGAATTCCGCGTGCAAATCGTCGAGGTTTTCGCCGATGTCCACCAACAGCTGCGTGGAGTAGCGGAACTTGCCGTAGCGGTCGCCGCGATTGTTGGCCAGATAGTCGCGCATCGCGGATTCGGCTTCGGGGGTGACCTCCCGGCCGCTGAACCGGTAATAGCGCCGCACGGTTTCCACCTGATCGGCGATGAAATCGGTATAGCGGACGTGCAGGATGCGCGGATCGTCGACCATGGGGTTGCTCATCGTGTTGGCGACACCGGCGCGGGTCAACTCCAGATGCACTTTCGCCAGCGCGTGCAGGTCGACCGGACCGACCATGCCCTCGGCGATATCGGCCATCATCATGGTGCGCGACGCCGCGACCTGCACCGGGTCCCGGTGCAGCCACACCAGGGTGGCGTCGGGGTAGGCCGCGAACATCTCCTGCAGCCGGAAGCCGTGAAAACCCTTCAGCACCCAGTATTTTCGCGGACGTTTGTACTGCAGCTGTTGCAGCATCGCCTTGTGCAGCCGGTACTGCGCGGCCGGATCGGTGGCCAGGCCGCCGACTAGTGACTGCATCGGCACCCGCCACCACGCCGTCGGTGTCATCACCCGGAAGTCGAACGCCCAGGTGCGTTCGTCCTCGGGCAAGCCGTCGCCCAACATGTCGTTGTAGGGGTGGCTGTGCAGCCATTTGGGCATCTTCGCGTTGATCTCGCGCCAGTCCGCATCGGCCCGGTCGCGGCGGGAGTCGTCCGGCGCGGCCAACCCCGGCGGCGGTGACGGGTACATCACCTCCCAGAAACGCAGCGCCCGCGCGCGCGGATCGACGGACATCAGTGCGTGCATCAGCGTTGTCCCCGAACGGGGTTCGCCGGTCACGAACATCGGCGCCTCGATCACTTCGTCACCGATCGGGTAGCGATTGCGGTCCTCGATGAATTCCAGCCGTGATGTCAGCAACCAGTGGCACACCCGCGCCGCTTCACGGGTGCCGTCGGCGTCCATGCCGAGGTTGTTCAGATGGTCTGCGGCGACGGCGAGCCGCTCCGGCAACGTGGGGTCGCCGTAGTCGTGCAACCCGGTTTCGGCCTGCGCCCGGCGCAGCAACTCGGCGGCATCCAGTTGAGCGGTCACGAAAGATCTCCGCACAGCTGCATCAGTTCGTCCTCTGCCGCAAGGACATTCGTAGCTGAAGTCGCCGCGTAGGCCAGGCCGGCCATGGCGCCGTAGTCGAGGATCTTGGGTACCCGCAACCCGGCATCGACATAGGTTTTGATGATCTTCGCAACGTCTCGGGGTGTGCCGTGCGGCACGACCGCAAGCAGCATCTCGGGCTCGACGTTGTCCAGGAACGCCAGGATCCGGTCGCGGGTGAGCACCGCGGGGTCGATGTCCTGGAACCCGCGCCAAGCCGGGCCCATCGGGTGTTCAAACCCGAAGCCCCGCAATGTCTCTGCCGAAACCTGCAGCAGGAACGCCTTGACCAGCGGCGCCCGCAGGATCTCGGCCAGCGCGTCCTCGCTCGCGCCGATCAGACACACCTGCATGAAGCCCGGCGTGATCGCCCGCGGATCGCGGCCCGCGCGCTCGGCGGATGCCCTTACCGCCGAAAGCATCTCGGCGTAGTGCTCGGGGGTCCAGGCCCCCGCGGGCCACCATCCGTCGGCGTGGCGGCCGGCGATATCGAGCATGCGCGGGCCGCTGGCGCCGATCCAGATCTGCGGGAACCGTCCTTGATAAGGCTCGGCGTCCAAGCGCGCGTGGTGCAGCGTGTAGAAGTGCCCCTCGAAGTCGACCGGGCGGTCGCTCTCCCAGAGCAGCCGGATCACGGTCAGCGCCTCCTCGAAACGGCTGACCGGTCGCGAGAAGTCGAAGCCGTACGGCAGCGTGTTCTCGCTCTCGCCACTGCCCAGGCCGAGAATGAATCGTCCCTTGGCGAGATGGTCGATGGTCAGCGCGGTCTGGGCGAGCAGCGACGGGTGGCGTCGCACGGTGTCGACGACCGCGCTCACCAGTGGAACCCGTTCGGTCAGCACGGCGGCGGCGGCCGCTACCGACAGGCCGTCGAGATGGCGATGCGGCGACGGTGACACGGTGGCGAGGTCGGTGAATTCGGGCGTCCAGATCGAGTCCGGCCAAAAGCTGACCATGTGATCCGGCAGCCAGATCGAGTGGTAGCGCCCGCCGTCGAGCTCGGCGAGGCGGGACATGTCGAGGGGCAGTGTCGTGCGCAGGAACGCGGCGGGCTGGACTTTCATCCGTGACTGGGCCTGACTCGTCGGTGGAGGGGTACTCCGCGTAATGCTAAGCGACTGCACAGCACGCGTGTCATCGAGTGTGCAGTCCCGGGCTTGAGTGTGCGGCCAGGGTGCGAAACGCCGGGGTATTTCAGCCGTCAGCGCACGCCCCGAAGTCGCGCGCACACCCGACACAAAAAAAGAGTGTGCGAACTGCCCGGTGCATCCGGTTCGGCAGCACGCCGCGCGGCGGCGCGCTCGTTCGAACTAACCCTCGATGATGAACTCTTCGAGCTGCGCGCGGGCGATGTCGTCCGGCAGCTGCTTCGGCGGGCTCTTCATCAGGTAGGCCGACGCCGGCACGACGGGTCCGCCGATGCCACGGTCCTTGGCGATCTTGGCCGCCCGCACCGCGTCGATGATGACGCCCGCCGAGTTCGGCGAGTCCCACACCTCGAGCTTGTACTCCAGGTTCAGCGGCACGTCACCGAACGCCCGGCCTTCCAGCCGCACGTAGGCCCACTTGCGGTCGTCGAGCCAGCCCACGTGATCGGACGGGCCGATGTGCACGTCCTTGGTCTTGAACTCGCGCTGCAGGTTGGAGGTCACGGCCTGCGTCTTGGAGATCTTCTTGGACTCCAGCCGCTCACGCTCGAGCATGTTGAGGAAGTCCATGTTGCCGCCGACGTTGAGCTGCATGGTGCGGTCCAACTGCACACCGCGGTCCTCGAACAGCTTGGCCATCACGCGGTGCGTGATGGTGGCGCCGACCTGGCTCTTGATGTCGTCACCGACGATCGGGACACCGGCGTCGGTGAACTTCTTGGCCCAGACCGGGTCGGAGGCGATGAACACCGGCAGCGCGTTGACGAACGCCACACCGGCGTCGATCGCGCACTGCGCGTAGAACTTGTCGGCCTCCTCGGAGCCCACCGGCAGGTAGGACACCAGCACGTCGACGTTGTTCTCCTTGAGCACCTGGACCACGTCGACGGCCTCGGTGTCGGAGATCTCGATGGTCTCGGCGTAGTACTTGCCGATGCCGTCGAGTGTCGGGCCGCGCTGCACCGTCACATTGGTGGGCGGCACGTCGGCGATCTTGATCGTGTTGTTCTCCGACGCGAAGATCGCCTCCGAGAGGTCGAAGCCGACCTTCTTGGCGTCCACGTCGAACGCCGCCACGAACTTCACGTCGCGGACGTGGTACTGGCCGAACTTCACGTGCATCAGGCCGGGAACGGTGCTGTTCTCGTCGGCGTCGCAGTAGTACTGCACGCCCTGAACCAGCGAGGACGCGCAGTTACCGACGCCGACAATGGCGACACGTACCTCGGACGCCTGGGCGTCTGGCGCCCGGAACGGCTTGTGCTGACTCATAGGGCGTTCTCCTAACCTCAATTACCTATGTCTCGAATGCCTTGGGTGGCTATGTCGGCTCGGTCAGCCCGGGTGCCGCGCGCTCGGCGGCGATGAGCTCGTTGAGCCACTTGACCTCGCGCTCGCTGGACTCGAGGCCGAGTTGGTGGAGCTGACGCGTGTAGCGATCGAGCGAGTTGCTCGCCCGTGCGACGGCTTCACGCAGACCTTCGCGGCGTTCCTCGACCTGACGGCGGCGACCCTCGAGGATCCGCATCCGGGCTTCCGCGGGGGTGCGGTTGAAGAACGCCAGGTGCACCCCGAAGCCGTCGTCGGTGTAGTTGTGCGGCCCGGTGTCGGCCACCAACTCACCGAATCGCTGACGACCCTTGTCGGTCAGCTCGTACACCCGCCGGGCCCGCCGGACAGGAGTACCGGCCGGCGCGGCGTTCTCCGCGATCAACCCGTCCGCCTGCATACGGCGCAGCGCCGGATAGAGCGAACCGTACGAAAACGCACGGAACGCGCCGAGCAGTCCGGTCAGCCGCTTGCGCAGCTCATAGCCATGCATCGGCGATTCGATCAGGAGTCCGAGGATGGCAAGCTCCAGCATCGAGTCACCTCCTTTGCATAGCTGGTTACGTCCGACCGACGCGTCGCGCAATAGTATCGCCTCGATATATTTGCCACAACACTACCTGGTGTTGGCATGCGGGCAAACAGCTGAAATCGCGCCCTGGGTGCACACTCAAAGCCGTGAGCGCGCGCTCGAAGCCCGGGTGCCGATTCAGCTGGACGGGTAGTTCACCCGCTTGGGAGTGCCGTCACCGGCGAAATCGATCGAACCGCTGCCGTACTCCCCGGACACGTACACCGACAGGGTCAGCGTTCCGGGGGCGGTCGGGTCCTTGGCGGGCTCGATGATCAGGTACGTCGACTTGACCTCGGACGGCTTGATGCCCAGCGTCTCGGGGGCTCCGCGCAACACGCCGACCGCCGCCTTGACGTCGAACTTGCCCAGGTCGGCCGCGACGGACTTGGCATCGGTCTTGGGGGAGGCGGTCGGGTCGTCCCAGCCGCCGCGGTAGTCGTAGTCCAGCACCCGGCGGTCGTCGGCGGGGTCCGGGCGATAGAAGCTGGCATAGGTGGGGTAGACGAGCAGCCGGTAACCGATGGTGTCGCCGAATTTCTTCCGGGCCTGCTCGAGCAACCCGGTGAGTCCGCCCAACGAATGCAGTTGCTTGGGCGGAGTCAGCACCACGGCCGCGACGCCGTCCGGCTTGGCGCCCGGGTCGCTGGTGAAGTCCAGCGGTGAGCTGGTGTTCCCGTACAGCCCCCAGCCGAGGCCCATGCCGAACAAAACCGACACCACTAGGGCGGCGATCGCGATGCCTCGCGCGCGAACCGCCGGCGCCGCCTTCGACTTTGCCGCACGCAGCCGCGTCGGGGTGCTGCCCTGCAGATCCGACACCAGTAGCTTGAGGTCGCCCAGCGTCACGGCATTGGTGGCCCTGCTGACGCGCTCGCGGTGTTCCTCGCCGGACAGCTCGCCGTCGGCGAACGCGTTGTCCAGCACCGCACAGGTCTCTTGCCGGTCGGTGTCCTTGGCGCGCGTCGCGGTGGTCACTCCGCCGCCGAGTGGTGCGCCCAGCCATTTCGCCATGGGGATGATCGTAGAAGTCACCCGTTGTTACCGCGGCGCGGCGGTGCCGACAGCCTCGGTTGCGTATCGGCGGTGCCGAGGGAGACGTACTCTGGTCAACGTGCGACTGCAGCGACAAGTGGTGGATTACGCGCTTCGGCGTCGCTCGCTGCTGGCCGAGGTCTACTCGGGCCGCACGGGCGTGACCGAGGTCTGCGATGCGAACCCCTATTTGCTGCGCGCCGCAAAATTTCACGGCAAAACCAGCCAGGTGATGTGCCCGATCTGCCGAAAGGAACAGCTCACGCTCGTGTCGTGGGTGTTCGGCGATCACCTGGGCGCGGTATCGGGTTCGGCCCGCACCGCAGAGGAGCTGATCCTGCTGGCGATGAAGTTCACCGAGTTCTCGGTTCACGTGGTCGAGGTGTGCCGAACCTGCAGCTGGAATCACCTAGTCAAGTCGTATGTGCTCGGCGCGGAACGCCCGCCCAAGGGAACCCGCGGCCCGCGGACGGCACGCAACGGCGCCCGCACGGCCATTGAATAACGAAGGGCGCCACGATCAGTCGCCCGATGACCCGAGCGGGTCCGCGACTGAGCGTATGAGCAAGGAACCCCACGCCGAACGTCCGGACGATTCCGATCGCCCGGCGCAGCGTGCCGACGGCGGGACCCGTCGCCGCGTTCCGCCCGACGACCGGCAGACGACGATCCTGCCTCCGGTCGTCGACGAGCGGTCTACTCGGCGGTCCGACCCCATCGACGAGGTCAGGGCCGCCCTGGACGGTCCCGGATCGAGGCCCGCGCCCCGCGACGCGATCGAGGAGGTGAAGGCCGCGCTCGACGGACGGTCGTCCGCCCCGCCGCGGCGCGACCGCCCGCTCTCGGGTCGCCCACCCGAAGGCCCGCCGCCGCCACCTCCACCGCGACGGCCCGGCGGGACCGGCGGACCCGATGCGCCGAACCACCGGGCTGCTGGGCCGAATTGGGTCGAGCAGATCAACTGGCGGTGGGTGCGGCGCGCGGCCTACCTGTCCGCGGCGGTCCTGGTGCTGTTGCCGATCGTCACCTTCGCGATGGCGTACTTCATCGTCGACATTCCCAAGCCGGGCAATATCCGCACCAACCAGGTCTCGACCATCCTGGCCACCGACGGCTCGGAGATCGCGAAAATCGTTCCACCCGAAGGCAACCGGGTCGACATCAACATCAACCAAGTGCCGGTGCACGTTCGTCAGGCCGTCATCGCGGCCGAAGACCGCAACTTTTATTCGAACCCCGGGTTCGACTTCACCGGCTTCGCACGGGCGGTGGAGAACAACCTGTTCGGCAACGGCGATCTGCAGGGCGGGTCGACGATCACGCAGCAATACGTGAAAAACGCGCTCGTCGGCTCCGCGCAGCACGGGTTCGCCGGCCTGCTGCGTAAGGCCAAGGAACTCGTCATCGCCACCAAGATGTCGGGGGAGTGGTCCAAAGACGAAGTGCTGCAGGCCTACCTGAACATCATTTACTTCGGGCGCGGCGCCTACGGGATCTCAGCGGCGTCCAAGGCCTACTTCGACAAGCCCACCGACCAGCTGACCGTTTCCGAGGGCGCGCTGTTGGCGGCGCTGATTCGCCGGCCCTCCTCGCTGGACCCGGCCGTGGATCCCAAGGGTGCCGAGGCCCGGTGGAACTGGGTGCTGGACGGCATGGTGGAAACCAAGGCCCTGTCGGCGAGCGATCGTGCGGCACAGCAGTTTCCACAAACCGTGCCACCCGATCAGGCCCGTGCGCAGAACCAGACCACCGGCCCCAATGGCCTGATCGAACGTCAGGTCACCAAAGAGCTGATGGAGCTGTTCAACATCGACGAGCAGACCCTGAACACTCAGGGCCTGCAGGTCACCACCACGATCGACCCGAAGGCCCAGCAGGCCGCGGAGAAGGCCGTCTCGAAATACCTTGACGGACAAGACCCCGACATGCGCTCGGCCGTGGTGTCCATCGACCCGCACACCGGCGCCATCCGCGCCTACTACGGTGGCTCGGATGCCAACGGCTTCGACTTCGCGCAGGCCGGGCTGCAGACCGGATCGTCGTTCAAGGTGTTCGCGTTGGTGGCCGCCCTGCAGCAGGGCATCGGGTTGGGCTACCAGGTCGACAGCTCGCCGCTCACCGTCGACGGCATCAAGATCACCAACGTCGACGGCGAAAATTGCGGCACCTGCAATATCGCCGAGGCGCTCAAGATGTCGCTGAACACGGCCTACTACCGGCTGATGCTCAAACTCAAGAACGGACCGCAGGCCGTCGCCGACGCCGCATTCGCGGCCGGCGTCGCCAAGAGTTTCCCCGGCGTCGCGCACACCCTGTCCGAGGACGGCAAGGGCGGACCGCCCAACAACGGAATTGTGCTGGGCCAGTACCAAACTCGGCCGGTCGACATGGCCTCCGCATATGCCACCCTGGCCGCTTCCGGTGTATACCACCCGCCGCACCTGGTGCAAAAGGTCGTCAACGCCGAGGGCCAGGTGCTTTTCGACGCCGGCAACTCGGACAAGGGCGCCGACCAACGCATCGACAAGGCGGTCGCCGACAACACCACCGCCGCCATGCAACCGATCGCCGCCTATTCGCGGGGCCACGCCCTATCGGGCGGCCGGGCCTCGGCGGCCAAGACGGGCACGGTGCAGCTGGGCGACACCCAGGCCAACAAGGACGCGTGGATGGTCGGATACACCCCGTCCCTGTCGACGGCGGTGTGGGTGGGAACCGTTGCGGACAATGTGCCGCTGGTAACCGCTTCGGGTGCAGAGGTTTACGGTTCGGGGCTGCCGTCGGATATCTGGAAGTCGACGATGGACGGTGCGCTGAAGGGCACCCCCAACGAGACCTTCCCCAAGCCGACCGAGATCGGTGGCTATGCGGGGGTACCCGCGCCGCCTCCGCCGCCTCCGCCGCAAGTGACCGTCATCCAGCCCACGATCGAGGTGGCTCCGGGCATCACGATCCCGGTGGGCCCGCCGACGACGATCACGGGGGCGCCGCCCCCGCCACCGGGACAGGCACCGCCGCCGGAACCGGCCGCCCCGCCATTCGGACAACCGCCGCCGTGACCGGCGCTCAGCAGGAGAGCGCCACCATTTCCCCGCGGCCGCTGGCCGAGGATCTGCGGAGCGCGGACAACCGCGATTGCCCCAGCCGCACAGACTCTTTGGGTGCCGCATTCGCCGACGCGATCGGCGGGCCGGTGGGCCGGCACGCGCTGATCGGCCGCGCCCGGCTGATGACGCCGCTGCGGGTGATGTTCGTGATCGCCCTGGTCTTCCTGGCACTGGGCTGGTCGACTAAGGCGGCGTGCCTGCAGAGCAGCGGTACGGGAGCCGGGGATCAGCGCGTCGCCAACTGGGACAACCAGCGCGCCTACTACGAGTTGTGCTATTCGGACACGGTGCCGCTGTACGGCGCGGAGTTGTTGAACAAGGGCATGTTTCCGTACAAGTCCAGCTGGATCGAAACCGACTCCACCGGTGCGCCGCAAACCAGTTACGACGGCAAGCCCGCGGTGCGCTACATGGAATATCCGGTACTGACCGGGCTCTACCAGTACGCGTCGATGGCGTTGGCCAAGACCTACACCGCGCTGAGCAAGCTGGCACCCCTTCCGGTGATCGCCGAAGTGGTGGTGTTCTTCGACATCGCCGCGTTCGGGCTGGCACTGGCCTGGCTGGCGACCGTGTGGGCCACCTCGGGTCTGTCCGGCCGGCGCATCTGGGACGCGGCGCTGGTCGCCGCCTCGCCGCTGCTGATCTTTCAGATATTCACCAATTTCGATGCGCTGGCAACGGGATTCGCGATGGCCGGGCTACTGGCCTGGGCGCGACGCAAACCGGTGCTCGCCGGTGTGCTGATCGGATTGGGCGCGGCCGCCAAGATGTATCCACTGTTATTCCTGGGACCAATGCTGGTGCTGGCCATCCGAACCGGGCGCTACCGTGCGCTGGCGCGCACCGCCGGCGTCGTCGCGGTGACCTGGCTGCTGGTCAATCTGCCGGTGCTGGTGAAGTATCCGCGGGGCTGGTCGGAGTTCTTCCGGCTCAACACCCGGCGCGGCGACGACATGGACTCGCTGTACAACGTGGTGAAGTCTTTCACCGGATGGCGGGGTTTCGATCCGAAGCTGGGTTTCTGGGAGCCGCCCACGGTGCTCAACGCGGTGGTCGCGGTGTCGTTCATAGTGTGCTGTGCGGCAATCACTTACATCGCGCTCACCGCCCCGCAGCGGCCGCGGGTGCCGCAGCTGTTGTTTCTCGTCGTCGCCGCATTCCTGTTGACCAACAAAGTGTGGAGCCCGCAGTTCTCGTTGTGGTTGGTGCCGCTTGCGGTGCTGGCGTTGCCGCAGCGACGGGTCTTGCTGACGTGGATGACGATCGACGCGCTGGTGTGGGTGCCGCGGATGTACTACCTGTACGGCAACCCGAATCGCTCGCTGCCGGAGCAGTTTTTCACCACGACGGTATTGCTGCGCGACATCGCCGTCGCGGCGTTGTGCGCGTTGGTGATTCGTCAGATCTACCGGCCCGACGAAGATCTGGTGCGCTGGAACGGTCGCGTGGACGATCCGGCCGGGGGACCGTTCGACCGCGCCCCCGACGCCCCGCCCGGTTGGTTGCCGGACCGGCTGCGTCCCGCCCGGGCGCGACGAGCGGTCGCATCCGAGCCTTTGCTCGACACCGAAATGGCTGGCACTCAAGGACAAACATGACTCTGGTCGCAATCCCGTTGTTTTCGCGCTTCACCGCACTCGACGCCGTCGGGCCCTACGAAGTGCTGCAACGCATTCCGTCGATCGACGTGACGTTCGTCGGGCACCAACGCGGCGAGGTGCGCACGGAGAACGGCATGCTCGGCGTGGCCTGCGACGCCAGCTTCGACGAAATCAGTGCGCCCGACGTGGTGGTGGTGCCCGGAGGCATCGGAACCCGCAAGCTGATTCACGACGAACCGATCCGCGACTGGCTGAGGGCGGTACACCCGACCACCACCTTCACCACCTCGGTATGCACGGGCGCGCTGCTGCTGGCCGCCGCGGGATTGCTCGACGGGCTCACCGCGACCACGCATTGGCGCGCCGCCGATCTGCTCAACGAGTTGGGCGCGCGCTACGTCCCCGACCGGGTCGTCGAGCACCTGCCGCAGCACATCATCACCGCAGCGGGGGTGTCCAGCGGCATCGACATGGCGCTGCGGCTGACCGAGCTTCTCGTCGACCGCGAGGCCGCGCAGGCCGCACAGTTGCTGATCGAATACGACCCGCAGCCGCCTTTCGACTCCGGCGCGCTCGCCAAGGCCGACGAGTCGACGCGGGCCCGGGCGAGGGAATACACGCAGCTGCGCGGGTAGATGCCCGGTTGGGATCGGGCACCGATCTTTCGGGGCGCGCTGACGCGGCCGACAACAGCGTTGCCGTCGATCTCCAACCAGGGCAAGACAACAGAGCTCTGCCGTCCACTTTTGCGCCCAGTGGTCGTCAATAACAGGGGATGGTTGTATGGGATCGCACCCAGCCTCGCGTAAATATGGGACATCGGTGAATACCCAAGCCAGCGAACCGCGTTTACTTCCAACGCCTTTCCGGGCTGACTCACCATGAATCGAATCAAGCGATCTTGTCCCGACATAAGTAGCTCCTTTTTTGCGTGCTTGATGATCGGTGTGCTCACGGGCTGATCTGGGCGATAAGCGGCTCCGTCTTGCCAGCCATTACCGCCCCCACGCAGCGGTCGATGACCGGAACTCGCGCAACACCGAGCACGGCTCGACGCGCCCATAGACCGGAGCGCGACCTCGGTACCAGCCAACGCGCACCGGACGCGCCTCTGCTTCTTCAGCACGACCGGACGAAGCGCGCGTTCATATTCCGCAAAGGCTCGCTCGAATGGGACTGCAGCACAAAGCATTTCAGCCAATATATCGGCGCCTGCGATACCCAGGGATGCACCCATCCCGGCCATCAACGACACCGCATAGCCCGAATCGCCGACCAAAGCGACCCTGCCATTGGCGCGTGAGGTCTTCGCTGACTTGAATTGGCTGGTTGCTCGGGAGCAACCTGGCAAGATACTTGCCAGGAGCGTGTGCAAGTGGGGCTGTACTGGGACGTCGCCTTACTAGGCGCAGGGAAGCGCCTCGTTGAGCGGACAGGACCGTGCAGGCGCGTTCGACCAGACCTACCCCTCCACCATGCGTACGCTGCTGACACGTCCTGGCAGCGTCAATATCGCTGGGGCGGCGCCACTTTCGACGCTCAAGATTGAACTCAACAAAGCCGTGTAGGCCAAAGATCACGGCTAGCTATGCCATCGGCGTAGCATTCGTAAATTGGATGGCTCAGCGCATGAAGATACATTCCATAACTGACAACATTACGAACGCTAGAATGCCTGGTCGGCCTGGTCGATCACGGCTCGGTGAGCGCTGCGGCCGCGTCGCTGCACATGTCGCAGCCGGCGCTCTCACACCAAATCTCCTCCCTGGAAAAAGAGATAGGCGCAGCTGTAGTAGAACGATTATGGCGGGGTGTTCGAGTCACCGCCGCCGGACGCGCGACCGCCAAAGAGGCCCGCGTGGCTCTGCGTGCCGCAGATCAGGCAGTCGATCTGGGACGACGCGTCGGACGCGCGGGTGCGGGCTGCATACGCATTGCCTGCGTCGAGACCATGACCACTTGGCTGCTGCTTCCCGTGCTGCGCCGGTGGCGATCCAGACGTCCGGACGTTCAGCTCAATTTGTCGGAATTCACCAGCGCCGATGCCATGATCGAGGTGATTGAAAGCGGACGCAGCGACCTTGCCATCGGTCCACGACCCAGCCGCACCGACGCGCACGTCGAGGTCTTCGGCAAGGAAGACGTCGTCGTGGTGGCCGCGGCCGGGCACTCGTTCGCGGGGCTGGCCTCGGTGCCATTCGACGCGCTCGCGGCTGAACCCTTCGTTCACTACGACCCAGCCAACGGGCTAGCGATCTGGGTGGATGAGTTAGCCGCCCAGCATCAGGTCGTGCTCAGCCCGGTGCTGCGTACCCGTAGCCCACGCACCGCGGCCCAGCTGGCGGCTGCGGGTATGGGGATCACGATCGTGCCAGTCTCGGCGTTGTCAGCGCGCCCGGCCGGTACGGTCCGCCGGCTGAGGCCGACGGTGAAGCGCGACGTCGTCGCCATCGTCCCCGCGCCATCCGACACATTGGTGCGGCAATTTGTCGCGGACATCCACTCCCGAGGTCTGCCAATCTGGGGCGGTCCAACGTAGGGCCGGGCGTCCCGAATACAGACGAGCGAAGACCAGTTGGCCGATAACCCGACATTGGCGCTCGTGCGGTCGAGTGACGCGACTCCACTACCGGAGTTCGCCCTCTGGTAACCATCCGGTCCCCTCGACAGCACCGTCCCACAGAACCATCTGGGCATCTGCTCTGCCGCTTTCTGGCGAAAAGGAGAACCCGGATGTTAGCTCGCCCCCGACGCCCTTTCGGCTCGGCCGCGATAGCGATAGTGATGACGGTGTTGCTGACCGCGTGTGGCGCC
Source organism: Mycobacterium florentinum (assembly GCF_010730355.1). Classification (NCBI taxonomy): domain Bacteria; kingdom Bacillati; phylum Actinomycetota; class Actinomycetes; order Mycobacteriales; family Mycobacteriaceae; genus Mycobacterium; species Mycobacterium florentinum. The sequence goes on along the minus strand of NZ_AP022576.1, from coordinate 3,611,475 downwards.
AGCGCCACGTCCGGTAGCGGGCCCGGCGGCCGCAACCCCAACGAGCTGGTCTTCGCCGCCATCCCGTCGGAGAACGCGCAGAGCATGCAACAGGCCTACCAGCCCCTAATGACGTTGCTGCAGAAGGCAACCGGCAAGCAGATCCGGTTCCAAAGCGCCACCAGCTACTCGTCGGCCATCGAGGCTCAGCGCGCCGACAAGGCCGACTTCGTCCAGTACGGTCCGTTCTCGCTCATCACCGCCCAGAACAGCGGTGTCAAGGTCACCCCCATCGCAGCCGAGACGGTCGCCAAAGGCACCCCGCCCGGTTATCACTCCTACGGCATCACCCGGCCCGGCACGGGCATCAACAGCATCGCCGATTTTCGCGGAAAGAAAATCTGCTTTGTCGACCCGAATTCGACCTCGGGCTTCCTCTACCCGTCGGCGGCGTTGATCAATGCTGGTATCGACCCGAACAAGGATGTGACCCAAGTGATTTCCGGCGGCCATGACGCGTCGGCCCTGTCGGTGCTCAACGGCCAGTGTGACGCCGGGTTCGCGCAGGAAAGCATGATCGACACGACCCTGCCGAGCAAGGGGCAGCTCAAGCCGGGCCAGCTGACCGTGGTGTGGAAGTCGGACCTGATTCCCGGCTCGCCGATCGGGATCAGCGATGACCTCGCGCCCGACCTGAAGGCAAAGATCATCGGCGCGTTCCCCAACGCCAATGTCGACTACATGAACGCCAACGGCATCTGTACTCCGGCGTGCGCTCATCTCGGTGAAGCCAACGGCTGGGGCTATGCGACGGTTGACAACGCGTTCTACGACAGCGTCCGCAACGTGTGCCGTACCACGCACGCCAAGCAGTGCGCGGGGCAGTCATGATCGCAGAGGTAGCCGTCCGATTTGAGGGCGTGACAAAGAGTTTCGGACCCGAGATCCGCGCACTCGACAACATTTCGTTTTCGGTCGCACCCGGTGAGATCGCCGTCCTGCTGGGGCTGTCCGGCTCGGGCAAATCTACGCTGCTGCACCACGTCGACGGCCTGCAGCGGCCGACCGCCGGCGCGGTCACCGTACTGGGCACGGACGTGGGCCGCGCGACGGCCGGTGATCTTCGCCGCCTGCGGCGCCGGGTCGGCTTCGTGTTCCAGCACTTCCACCTCGTCGGCAGCCTCAGCGTGCTGGAGAATGTGTGCACCGGCGCGCTGGGCCGGCTGTCCTGGCCCCGCCTCGGACTGTTCAGCTACCCGCGCAGCGTGCGCCGCGAGGCGCTCGGCCACCTGGATCGGGTTGGCTTGCTGGAACGCGCTTTTCAACGTGCGGACACCCTCTCCGGCGGCCAGCAGCAGCGGGTTGCGGTGGCCCGGGCGCTGATGCAGCGGCCGGAGATCTTGCTCGCCGACGAGCCGGTCGCCTCGCTGGACCCGGAATCGGCGGCCCAGGTGATGCAGCTGATCCGGGAGATCAGCACCGAGCAGCGGCTCACGGTGCTGTGCAGTCTGCATCAGGTGACGCTGGCACTGAACTGGGGCGACCGGGTGATCGGGTTGCGCGACGGGCGGGTGGTTCTCGACCGGCCGGTGGCCGGACTCGACCACGACGACGCGATGTCGCTGTACGCCAACGTAAATGGTGACCCTTTGCTAGTCGCCGGCGCTCCCGCGTGACCCGTGCGTGACCACTGAGACAGTCCCACCCGCGCCGCGCACGCTGGCGGCACCGCGGGTAGGGAGCACGGCGGCCTGGTCGGTCATCGGCGCCCTGGTGGTGGTGGGTTGCTGGGCCGTTGCCGATCTGCGAATCAATGCCGCAACGTTCATCGACGGCGCCCGCAACGCGGTGGGTTTCGCGGGACGCACGCTGCCGCTGGACTTTCCGCCCGCCGGGGAGCTGCTACGGCTGTCGGGACAGACGCTGGCGATCGTCATTTCCGCAACGGTGTTATCCGTGATCCTCAGCATTCCGTTGGCGATCCTGGCCGCGGCCAACACCACACCGGGCACTGGGGCCCGGTTGGGCGCCCGCGCCCTGATCGTGATGCTTCGTTCCGTCCCGGACGTTGTGATGGCCATCGTGTTCTTCCGGATCTTCGGACTCGGCGCGATGACCGGCGTGCTGGCGATGGGTTTGCACTCGACGGGCATGGTCGCCAAGCTGTACGCCGACGCGATCGAGCACGTCGACGAGGGGCCCCGCGCGGCGATTCGCGCGAGCGGGGCCGGCGCGGGGCAGGAGCTGACCGCCGGTGTGCTCCCACAAGTGATGCCGGCATTCGTGGCGACCGCACTGCACCGCATCGACATCAATCTGCGAATTTCGGTGCTGCTCGGTTTCGTCGGCGTGAACGGCCTGGGGTATGCGATCGCCACCGCATTCAAGCAACTGGACTATCGGCGCGGGATGGCTTTGGCCGCCGTGGTTCTCGCGCTGTGCGTCCTGGTCGAGTCGCTGTCCGGGTCGATTAGGCGGGCTTTGCTACGCGAGACCGGCGGGCAGTCGACGCACAGTCCGCCGCTGCACACCGGCGGTCAGATCAGCCCGCCGTGGACGGCTGCGCGGATGCGGCGCGCCGGGTATGCAGTATTGACCGTGCTGGTGGTGTTGACATCGGCATGGGGTGCGGACCTGGACCCGATCCATTTCGTGAATTCATTGCGGGGGATCGCCAAGAATGCCGGACTGTTCTGGCCGCCCGGAACCGCGGGCATCTTCGGGCAGCTGTGGTCAGACCTGTGGCTGACGGTGAAAATCGCACTGGGTGCGACCTTGATCGGCGCCGCGCTGGCGTTACCCATCGGCTGCCTGGCCGCGCGCAATGTCGCCCCGAATCCGCGTGTCGCGCAGATGTTCCGGATCTTCGTGGTGCTGATCCGCGGCATTCCGGAATTGGTACTGGCGGTGGTATTCGTGGTGATCACGGGGCTCGGTGCGGTGGCGGGCACGCTCGCGCTCAGCGTGGGCAGCATCGGGTTGTTGGGCAAACTGGTCGCGGACTCGCTGGAAGAAGTCGATCCGGGTCCACAGCGGGCCATCCACGCAACCGGCGCCGGGCGCGGGCAGGTGTTTTTCACCGGAACACTGCCGCAGGCCGCGCCGAGCTTTATCGCGCACGTGCTCTATCAGCTCGACGTGAACATCCGGGCAGCTACCCTGCTCGGCATCGTGGGCGCCGGTGGTATCGGCTTCGACCTGCTCAGCGGTGCGCAGGTGCTCGAATTCGATTTGGTGACAACGATCTTGCTGATGGTGTTCGTCACCGTGCTGGCGGTGGAGGCGCTGGCAGTATGGCTGCGCCACGAGGTGAGCTGAAAGTTAACGAACAACTGTTCGGGATGTTCACCTGCAGTGGCGTCGGCGTTGACCACGGTGAAGTTGTCCGGACAACCTGGCCGACGAGTGTGATGGCGTGACACCAGCGAGGTATATGGACATCGCCGACCAGCTGGCCGGTGAGCTGGCCGCATGCGCGCCCGGTACCCGGGTGGCCAGCGAGCCCGAACTCGCCAGTCGGTTCGGTGTCGGCCGCGCCGCGGCCCGGTCGGCTCTGCAGGAACTCGAGCGCCGACTCTTGGTCCGCCGGATCCAGGGGGCGGGCACCTTCGTCAATCGGCGCATCGACTACGTGATCTCCCGCAACAGGCCGCCGTCCTGGCATGCCACGGTGATCGCAAGCGGCGCCACTCCGCGCTCGCAGACCAAGGAGGTGCAGCGGATCGCGCTTGCCGCCGAGGAGTCGGATCAGCTCGGCTGGCCGGCGGGCACCCCGATGTACCGGATCGTGCGGCACTTCTTCATCGACGACCTGCTGGCGTCGGTCACTCAGGAGCTGGTCCCGATCGAGGCCGCACCGAACCTGGACATCGCGCTGCAGAGCGTGGAGTCGGTGAACATCGTGCTGTGCCAGCTCGGCGGCTTGCGGCCGGTGCGGGCGTGGTGCCGGGCGAGCCTGGACATCCCGCCCCGCGGTGTGCTGCGGTGCCTGGGCATCGAGGCCAGTGACCCGGTGTGGCGGATCGAGAGCATCAGCCGTGACGCCGAAAACGGTCGTGTGCTGCTGAGCAGCAGCGCGTGGACGCGGGCCGACGCGGTGCGGGTGGTGGTCGAACTCGAAGACATGGGCACCACACCGGGAGAACCCGGTGAGTGATTCCTTGAATCGCGCCCGGCGCTGCGGGTTGCTCGCCCAGGCCGAGACGGAGGAGCTGCGGGTGTTGGCCGATGCCTGTCTGGCCGACGGCGTCGACGTGCGGGTGCTCGTTGCCCCCGAGGTCGGTTTCGTGTCGACCCAGATTCGTGAGCCGGTTGCCGGCGAACGGTTTCTGCTCGGCGACGTGCTGGCCTGTCGCGCCGAGGTCGAACTGGCCGGCCACCGCGGCTGGGCGATGCGGCTCGGCGACGACCGGGCGGCTGTCCTGGCCGCCGCCGTGCTCGACGCCGAGGTCGAAGCCGGTCGGCTGCGCGCCGCCGAAGTCGACCGGCTGTGCGACACGGTCGCCGCGCGACAAGCCGAGCGCCAGGACCGCGAGTGGTCCGAACTCGCCCCCACCATCGTCGAATTCGAGGAGTTGATGTGACCGCGCTGCGGCCGGCGGACTCGCAGCAGATCTTCCGGGCAGTGCTCGAGGCGCTGGCCCGGCCGGGCACACCCATGCCACTGCCCAGCGAACCGTTGCGGCTGCTGGCGCCCGCCATCACTCCGATCATGGCCCTGGCCGACTCGACGACCGGGGTATGCGTTCTGGAGCGCCCCGGTGAGCATTGGGCCGACAAGATCGCCACCGCGACGGCCGCCCCCATCTGGCCGGCCGAGATGGCGCGTTTGGTGGCCGCGGTCAGACCGGTCAGCGCCGACGAGGTCCGCGGCTTCACCCGCGGTTCGGCCGAGGCACCGCAGGACGCCGCGCTGGTGTCGTTCGCCGTGCGCGATGTGGAGGGTGGACCCCGGCGGTGGACGCTGACGGGGCCGGGTGTGCGTGATACCACAACCATTGCGCCGCAAGGCATGACGGTCGGGTTCGTGGCCGCTCGCGCCGGGGTGGTCGCCGCATACCCGGGCGGCATCGACGTCCTGCTGGTGACCGACGACGGACGCATCGTCGGCCTGCCCCGGACCACGACGATCACCGAGGAGAACTGATGGGGTATTCCGGGGCGCGCGGCGGGTTGGACGCCATTCTCGCCGCCGAGGATCTGGTGCGACGGGCCCGCGATTTCGCGCCGGTTCCGTGGGCGAGCTCAGAGCAGATCGTCGCGCGTTTCCGGCTGGCGGTCGACCGGGTGATGGGGGAAGCAGGTCTGTTCGACGAAGCCGCCGCGGCGGCCGCGCTGCGCCAGGCCGAAGGTGATTCGCTGGAAGCCGCGCACCTGTTGCGCGCGTACCGCTCCACCTTGCCGCGTCTGGCGATCAGCGAGCCGATCGACCCGAACCGGATGACCATCATGCGACGCATCGTGCCGGCCTTCCGGGAACCGGACGGGCCGCAACTGCTGGGCCGCACCACCGACTACACCCGCAGGCTGCTGGACAAGCCGGACACAGCTCCCGCGGCGCCGGCCGACGATCAGCATGGGGGCCCGACGCCGCCGCGCACCGCGCAGCAGCGCAGTCCCCGACGCTTCCTCGACCTGCTGCGCGAGGCCGGCCTGGTCGTCGACCACCGCACCGCCGACGACCCGGAACCCTTTGACATCACCCGGATTCCGCCGCAGCCGCCGGCACCGCGATCGGCGGCGCTGGCGACGATGGCCCGCGCGGACACCGGCGCGCTGTTGGGGCTGTGGTACCGGTCGATCCTCGGCCCCGACGGCGACATTCATGAGGTCACGCTCGGTGAGGTGCGGCACGGGCGATTGCCGTTGGAGGTCAAGCATCCACATCTCGGTGAGCCGGTGACGATCGGTGAGTTCCGGGTCACCGAGGCCGAGGCCATCGAGGATCTCGACGGCGCCGAGGAGGATCGCAGCAGATTCGACGTCGGGTACGGAATGTGCTTCGGGCACAACGAACGTAAGGCCATCGCGATGGCGAACCTGGACGTCGCCAACCGCCGGTTCGGCCGCTCCGGTCCGCTCGAACAGCTGCTGCTACTGACCACCGATGGGCTGGACTCCGGCGGATTCCTGGAGCATCTCAAGCTGCCGCACTACGTGACATTCCGCTCCATGGTGGAACGCAAACAGGCGCTGCAGGCGGCCGGGGAGGGCCGCGCCGTGCGTGTTCCCGAGCCCGCCGGGAGGGATTGCGAATGACCACCACCGCCGCGCTGCTTGCCGAGCTTGCCGAACAGGACACGCCGCCGGAAATCCTGGACGAAATCGGCAAACGCGAAATCCGCCGCGCCGCACTGACAGCGGTGTGTGTGCCGGGCTACCAAGTGCCGTTCGGATCGCGAGAGATGCCGGTGGCACGCGGCTGGGGTTCCGGTGGTCTGCAGGTGACGTTGGCAGTGATCGGCGTCGGTGACACCGTGAAGGTCATCGACCAGGGCGACGACGGCGGCGTCAACGCCACCAACTTGCGCCGGATGATCGCGGCCACCACCGGATGCGCGGAGTCGGCCGACACCCGTGAGTCGACCGTGGTCCAGACCCGCCACCGCATCCCGGAAGAGGCGCTCTCGGCGGGCGACCTGTTGGTGTATCAGGTGCCGGTGCCCGAGCCGCTGCGCAAGGTCGAGAAGTCGGTTGCCGAGTGCGCCCGCATGCATGCCGAAAACGATTATGCGGCAATGTGGGTCGGGTTGTACGAAGACATCGTCCGCAACGGCATGATCACCCGCACGACGGGTTACCCGGTATTGGTCGCCGGGCGCTACGTCATGGCTACCACACCGATTCCGCGCTGGGACGTGCCGCGGCTGCATCATTGCGAGCACGTCAACCTGTTCGGCGCCGGGCGGGAGAAACGGATCTACGCGGTCCCGCCCCACACCGACGTCGTCCCAGTGACATTCGACGACGTGCCGTTCGAGGTGGAGTACGCGGACGGCGCGGTGTGCAAACTGTGCGGCAGCGATGACGTGTTTCTCGTTGAGGCCGGGCCCGCAGGCGGTTTCGTGTGCAGCGATACCGAGTGGTGTGCCCGGGTGCGCGCCGGCGACACCGACCGCGCGGCGCATCGCAAGCGGGCGCCACTGCACCTGCTGCCCGACCCACGGCGGCGTGCCGGGGCCGCTGCGGCGAACCGGCCGGCGACCCGCCCACGCACGGCGGCTCGCCACGAGATGCCGGTAGGTAGCCGCGAATGGATGCTGCGGGTCGATTCGATCGGCAAGGTGCACGGCACCGGCGGCGTGTACGCGGTCGAGGGCACCGGGCCCGAACACGGCACCGCGATCAGCCCGAACACCGGTGCGGTCGTGGCGGCCTGGGATGTGTCGTTCGACGTCGCACCCGGTGAGGCGCTGGGTGTGATCGGCGAATCGGGATCGGGCAAGTCGACCGTGCTGGCATGTGTCATCGGAAGCGAAAGAGCCACAACGGGTTCGGTATATCTAGCGACGGTCGACGACGGCGCCACCGACCTGCTGCTGTTGCCCGACACCACCCGTCGGCGGCTGCGCGTCGATGCGATCGCAGCCGTCCACCAGAACCCCGCCGACGGCCTCGACCTGCGGATCAGCGCCGGCGGCAACATTGCCGAGCGGCTCACCGCCGCGGGCTGGCGCGGCTACCACGACATCCGTAACCGTGCTGCCGAACTCCTTGAGCGAGTTGAGGTTCCGCTAGCACGGATGGACGACCCGGTGGGGACGTTCTCCGGCGGCATGCGGCAACGTGTGCAGATCGCCAAGGCCTTGGCGACCGAACCGCCGGTGCTGCTGCTGGACGAGCCGACCACCGGGCTGGACGCGTCGGTGGCCGCCGGCGTGCTGGACCTGCTGCGCGGTCTGCTGTTAGAGCGCAACGTCGCGGCAGTCGTTGTCAGCCATGACTTCTCGGTGATCGAGGCGCTGACCGATCGCGCCGTCGTCATGCAGCTGGGCAGGGTTATCGAGCGAGGCCTGACCGATCAGCTGTTCTGCGACCCGCATCAGCCCTACACACAGCGGCTCGTCGCCGCGGCCAGGAGGTGATCGCGATGGCAGCGGTGCTGACTGTGCGGGCGTTGCACAAATCGTTCACGCTGCACACTATCGACGGGCGCGTCGTGCACTCACTGCGCGGGGTCGACCTCGACGTGCACGCCGGCGAGCATATCGCGCTGGCCGGCCCGAGCGGAGCCGGTAAATCCTCGCTGCTTCGTTGCGTCCATCGCACCTATCTGCCGGACTCGGGCTCGGTGCTGCTGCGCACGAACGAAGAGGTCGAGCTGACCAAACTGTCGGACCGAGCAATGGCAAGGCTGCGCGGTCGCGAATTCGGCTACGTGGCACAGTTTTTGAATGCTCCGCCGCGGACCAGCCCGTTGGCGTTCGTGGCCGCCAGCGCCCGTCGCCGCGGTGTCGACCGCGCCGAGGCGCGTGAGGCGGCCGCGGACGCGTTGCGGCGGCTCAACCTCGACGAAGTGCTGTGGGATGTGGACTGCTCGGTGCTCTCGGGCGGCGAGCGTCAGCGGGTGAACCTGGCCGCCGGCACGGTACGCCCGCCGCGGCTGCTGCTGCTCGACGAACCGGTGTCGGCGCTCGACCCCGCCAATCGCGAAGCGGCGCTGGAACTGATCGCGGCGCTGGCGACCCGGGACGTCGCGGTGCTCGGGGTCTATCACGATGTGGATGCCATGCGGCGGTTGGCATCTCGGGTGGTGTTGATGCACGACGGTCGCATCGCGAAAGACGGTGCGGTGACCGAGATTTTCGAAGGAGTGGCATGACGATCGAGGTGTTCGAACGGACGGTGCGGCACTGGCCGTTGGCGACGCCGCCGGCGGACTACGTGCTCGGCCACGTCCGCGCGGTGTTGCCCGACGGCGTCATCGACGACGCGTTGGTGGCCGTCCGCGACGGCGTCATCGCGGCGGTCGAACCACACCGGCCCGGGCTGTCGGCCGACGTCGACGGTCAAGGTCTGCTGTGCATTCCGGGTCTGGTGGACACCCACAGCGACGGGCTGGAGAGCGAGCGGTTGCCGCGGCCAGGTGCCGAGCTACCGATGGAGTTCGCGCTGTTGTCGTTCGAGGGCAAGCTACGGGCGGCCGGGGTGACGACGGTGTTTCACGGCGCCGCGTTCGAACGGAGCATAGGCCGCGGCATGCCGCGCACCATCGAGGGCGCGGTACTGCTCTGCGAGACCGTCGAAGCGCGGACCGAGGGCCTGGTGGATCACCGGATCCTGTACCGGCTTGATGTCCGCAGCGCGGAAGGGCTTGCGGCGCTTAAGGAACGGCTCGCCAAGCCGGTGGGCGTCCCGTTGGTTTCGCACGAGGACCACACCCCCGGGCAGGGGCAGTACACCGACCGTGCGTATTACGAGCGCTACATGATTGGTGCGCGCGGGATGACCGCCGACGAAGCGGTGCGCCATGTCGACGACCTTATCGTCGAGCGCAGCGGGCGCCTCGGGATCCGTGAGGACGCGATGAGCTGGCTCGGCGAACATGCGCGGGCCGGGCGGATCCGCCTGATCGGCCATGACCCGGTGTCGGAAGCCGAGGTGGACGAGTTGGTGGCGCGAGGTGGCGCGGTCGCCGAATTCCCGACCACGCTGGCGGCCGCGCAGGCGGCGCGTGACCGGGGGCTGCCGGTGGTGATGGGCGCGCCGAACGTGCTGCGCGGCCGCTCCCACAACGGCAACGCGTCCGGCCGTGACCTGATCGAGCGTGGTTTGGTGACCTCGATCGCGTCGGATTACCTGCCGCCGAGCCTGCTGGCCGCGGCGTTCACCCTTGTCGACGACGCCCGGATCGGCCTGGCCGCCGCCGTCGCATTGGTGACGTCGGGTCCGGCGGATGCCGCGGGGCTGGCCGACCGTGGCCGGCTGCTGCCCGGCCTGCGGGCGGATCTGGCGCTCGTCGCGCCCGGGCACTGGCCGGTCGTGCATGCGGTGCTGGCGAGCCGGTCACGCGAGGACACGCGATGACCCTGTCCCGTGAATCGTTGGGCATGCTCATCGACGGACTGGCCGGACTGCCCTATGGCGGCGAGGTGGTGGACCAGCGGGCGCATGCACTGCAGACCGGGTGGCATGCGAAACAGGCCGGCGCCGACGACGAGCTTCTGGTCGCGGCGACGTTGCACGACATCGGCCGGGCCGGTGCGGTGGCTGCCCAATGGCCGGATCTTCCGCACGAGCTGTGCGGCGCCGAGTTCGCGCGCGCACACCTCGGTGAGCGCGTCGCCCGGATCATCGCTGCGCACGTGCCGGCCAAGCGCTACCTGGTCGCCACGGACCCCGGGTATTACGCTCATCTCAGCCTCGCTTCGGTCGCCTCGCTCAAAGTGCAGGGCGGCGGGATGAGCGACGAAGAGGTCGCCGCGTTCCGTGCGATTCCCGTCGCCGAAGAGGGGGTCATGGTGCGGCGGTGGGACGACGACGCGAAGGATCCGCACGGCCCGGTGATCACTATCGCCGAGGTGCTCGACGCCTACGACCGGCTGGCCGAACGAGCTCGGCAATAGGCGGGTAGGGGGCTATTCGGCGGCGGCCGAGAGCGCGGCTATGAGTGCGTCGATGTCGACCTGGGGTTGGATTCCCGCGGTTCCGGCCAGGCCGGGCGCGCAAGGTGCTCGCCGCGGAGGCGTCGGCGGCGTAGCCGTGCATGGCGGCGGCGTCTTGCACCCACATCGCCATGTATTCGGCTTCGGTGGCGGCGATCATCGGCGGGGGCACCGTCATGGCGAACGCGGCCTCATAGGCGGCCGCCGCCGCATACGCCTGGGTGGCGGTGATGCCGGCCTGGGCTGCGGCGGCCTGCAACCAGGCCACGTAAGGGGCGGCCGCACCCGACATGGCCAGCGCCGACGGACCCAACCAGGCCAAACCGGTCAGCTCGGACACCGACGTGGAGTAGCCCGCGGCACTGGATTCCAGCTCGGCGGCCACCGCATTCCAGGCCGCCGCCGCGGCCGGCAGCGGCCCCGACCCCGGACCGGCATACATCAACCCCGAGTTCACCTCCGGGGGCAACAACCCGAAATCCACGAAATGTTGCTCCCATCGGCCTGAACGGTTGCCGGCCATCGTGTAACGAAACCACGACCGTTCATGCCGGGACGCACTACTACATTTATCGCCCGCAGCACCGAAGGACTACTGCATTCACCCGGTAGCTGCATGGATTTCGCCGCTCAGCACCTGTTCCGGTACCCTGGGGCGGTTGCCGACGCAGGCGACTCTCCTGCCACGGATCGCCCGTGGCCGCTTAGACCAGAGGAGGTGGTGAGGTTTCCATGCGTCCATACGAAATCATGGTCATTCTTGACCCCACGCTCGACGAACGTACCGTTGCCCCGTCATTGGAAACGTTCCTCAATGTCGTCCGCAAGGACGGCGGGAGCGTCGACAAGGTCGACATCTGGGGAAAGCGCCGGCTGGCCTACGAGATCGCCAAGCACGCCGAAGGCATCTATGTAGTTGTCGACCTCAAGGCGGCCCCGGCCACGGTGTCCGAGCTCGACCGTCAGCTGAGCCTCAACGAGTCGGTGTTGCGCACCAAGGTGATGCGCACCGACAAGCACTAAGTCGGGTAGCGAGCGCGCTCCCCGCCGTCGGCGCCTATGCGTAGGCTCAGCGAGAACATGCTCATGACCGTTTACCGTCCCCAGGCGAGAGCCGGGATGGACCCAGGAGGACACAGTGGCTGGTGACACCACTATCACCGTCGTCGGAAATCTGACTGCCGACCCCGAACTGCGGTTCACGCCGTCGGGTGCTGCCGTCGCGAATTTCACCGTGGCGTCCACACCCCGGATGTACGACCGCCAAAGCGGGGAATGGAAAGACGGCGAGGCGCTGTTCTTGCGGTGCAACATCTGGCGCGAGGCTGCGGAGAACGTCGCGGAAAGCCTCACCCGGGGATCACGCGTGATCGTCACCGGACGGCTCAAGCAGCGCTCGTTCGAAACCCGCGAGGGTGAGAAGCGCACCGTCGTCGAGGTTGAGGTCGACGAGATCGGGCCCTCGCTGCGCTACGCCACCGCCAAGGTCAACAAGGCCAGCCGCAGTGGCGGTGGAGGCGGCGGCTTCGGCAGCGGCGGTGGCGGCGGATCCCGCCAGTCGGCGCCCGCGCAGGCGAGCAGCGGACCGGCGGACGACCCGTGGGGCAGCGCCCCGGCATCGGGTTCCTTCGCCGGCGGTGACGAAGAACCTCCGTTCTGACGTCCACCACTTTCAAAACCAGACAAGACCAGTAGCAAACGGAAAGAAACAAACACATGGCAAAGTCCACGAAACGGCGCCCGGCTCCCGAAAAGCCGATCAAGACAAGGAAATGCGTCTTCTGCGCTAAGAAGGGCCAGTCGATCGATTACAAGGACACCACCCTGCTGCGCACCTACATCAGCGAGCGCGGCAAGATCCGTGCCCGTCGTGTCACCGGTAACTGCGTGCAGCACCAGCGCGACATCGCGCTTGCGGTCAAGAACGCCCGCGAGGTGGCCCTGCTGCCCTTCACTTCGTCGGCGCGATAGCCGCCGATCTCAACCGAAAGTACGAAAACGATGAAGCTGATTCTGACGGCCGACGTCGACCATCTCGGTGCCGTCGGCGAGACTGTCGAGGTCAAGGACGGGTACGGCCGTAACTTCCTTCTTCCGCGCGGCCTGGCGATCGTCGCCTCGCGTGGAGCACAGAAGCAGGCCGACGACATCCGCCGGGCCCGCGAGACCAAGGCCGTGCGCGATCTGGGGCACGCCAACGAGATCAAGACCGCGATCGAGGCGCTCGGTCCGGTCTCGCTGCCGGTGAAGACCGCGGCCGATTCCGGCAAGTTGTTCGGCTCGGTGACCGCCGGGGACGTCGCCGCAGCAATCAAGAAGGCCGGCGGCCCGAATCTCGACAAGCGCATTATTCGGTTGCCCAAGTCGCATATCAAGGCGGTCGGCACCCATTCGGTCGCGGTGCATCTGCACCCCGAGATCAATGTCGACGTTGCGCTCAACGTCGTCGCGGACAGCTAACGCAGCACCGATTGTTCAGATCCGGCGGCTGCCTTTAATCGGCGGCCGCCGGATTTTGTTGTGTCCTCAGTGAGCCAAAGGGTTGCCTTGTGGATGGGCGGCGCCGCAAACCTGGCGAACTATTCGGGCGACGCCGCTGCGCGGAGCCCTTAACCGCCTCGTAACTATCCGAAAACATGGCCGAAAGCCAACACGCCCGGCGCAGTAACCTGCGACGACACGCCGAAGAGATTCTTCTCCACACCAATTCACCGGTCGTGTACGACCCTTATCAGCAGGGATGTCGCAGCGCCGCGTTTTGTTCCACAGGTTCTCCACACCCCACTCAACACAGGTGTCGATGGATATGCACACACGATGCACAGCCTTATGAACAGAGGCCCTTTTAACAGCGGGCCAGCAACGTTTACGGTCTTCCCGGCGCAAGGCTTCACGGGTGCCTGGGTCCGGAGTGGGAGTGCCTTGATCGACGTCGCTGAGTGTCGGCTCTCGAATGTATGTTCGTATCATGTTTTCGTAAGGGAGGTGTTGAGTCTGTGGCTGTCATAGATGACCGGGCGCCTGGCATGGACTCGCCGCCGCCCAGCGAGGAGTTCAGTCGTCAACCGCCGCAGGATCTGGCCGCGGAGCAGTCGGTGCTGGGCGGGATGCTGCTGAGCAAGGACGCCATCGCCGACGTGCTGGAGCGGGTCCGCCCCGGCGACTTCTATCGCCCGGCACACCAGAACGTCTACGACGCGATCCTGGATCTCTACGGGCGCGGGGAGCCCGCTGACGCCGTGACGGTCGCCGCCGAACTCGACCGCCGCAACCTGCTGCGCCGGGTCGGCGGCGCGCCCTATCTGCACACCCTGATTTCGACGGTGCCGACCGCAGCCAACGCGGGCTACTACGCGGACATCGTGGCCGAGAAGGCGCTGCTGCGCCGGCTTGTGGAGGCTGGAACGCGGGTCGTGCAGTACGGCTACGCCGGCGCCGAGGGTGCCGATGTTGCCGAGGTGGTCGACCGGGCCCAAGCGGAGATCTACGAGGTTGCCGAACGGCGAACCTCGGAGGATTTCGTTCCGCTCGAAGATCTGCTGCAGCCGACGATGGACGAGATCGACGCCATCGCCTCCAACGGCGGGGTGGCGCGTGGCGTGCCGACCGGTTTCACCGAACTCGACGAGGTGACCAACGGTCTGCACGCCGGGCAAATGATCATCGTGGCGGCCAGGCCTGGAGTGGGGAAGGCGCTGGCGTTGGACACGCCGCTGCCGACGCCGACCGGCTGGACGACGATGCGTGACATCGCAGTCGGCGATGAGTTGCTGGGCGCGGACGGGAAGCCCACGCGGGTGGTGGCCGCCACCGAAGTGATGCTGGGGCGGCCCTGCTACGAGGTCGAGTTCTCCGACGGGACAGTCATCGTCGCCGACGCGGAGCACCAGTGGCTGACCGATACACGCGCGTCCCGGAGATCGGCGCAAGCCGCGGCGACCGGCTACCACCGTTACACGAATCAACGGACCTTTGCGGCCGTGCGCACGACGGCCGAGATCGCCGAAACGTTGCGTTGCGACACGAAAGACCGGCGGCCGAACCACAGCGTGGTCAATGCGTGTGCGCTGGACCTGCCGGACCGCGAGTTCTTAGTGCAGCCATACACTTTGGGCGCCTGGCTGGGGGATGACAGCGCCGCAGCGCAGATCACCACAGCCGATCCGGAACTCATCATGCGAATCGAAGCAGACGGGTACGTCGCAGAGACATTGCAGGCGCATCTGCGTGCCCTGGGAGTGCTTGGTAACAAGCACATTCCGACGGATTACTTGCGGGGGTCCGAGACGCAGCGCCGCGAACTGCTCGCCGGCCTGCTCGACACCGACGGAACAGTGACCGTGGGCGGGGCCGTCCAATTCTGCGTCACCAACCATCGGCTGGCCTGCGATGTGGCCGAGCTAATCGTCAGCCTGGGCTATCGCTACCAAACCTCGACCAAGCGTGTTCGGGGGCGCAGCGAGTCGTCCAGCATCGCCTACACGCTGACGTTCCGCACCGACGACATGGTGTTCGCATTGCAGCGAAAAGCCATAGCGCACAAGGAGCGCCGGGCTGGTGCTAACACCCAGCACTCGGGATCACGCTTTGTTGTGGACGTCCGCCCGATCGAGACCGTTCCGGTGCGGTGTGTCGAAGTGGATAACGACAGCCACATGTATTTGGCGAGCAACGCCATGATCCCCACGCATAACTCCACGCTGGGATTGGATTTCTTGCGCTCGTGCTCCATCAAGCACCGCATGGCCAGCGTGATCTTCTCGCTGGAGATGAGCAAGTCCGAGATCGTGATGCGGCTGCTGTCGGCGGAAGCGAAAATCAAACTCGCCGATATGCGTTCGGGCCGGATGAACGACGACGATTGGACGCGGCTGGCGCGGCGGATGAGCGAAATCAGCGAGGCGCCACTGTATATCGACGACTCGCCGAACCTGACCATGATGGAGATCCGCGCCAAGGCGCGCCGGCTGAAGCAGAAGGCAGATCTGCGTCTGGTCGTGGTCGACTATCTGCAGCTGATGTCGTCGGGCAAGAAGGTCGAGTCGCGGCAGCTCGAGGTTTCCGAATTCTCAAGGCATCTCAAACTTTTGGCCAAGGAGCTCGAGGTACCCGTCGTCGCGATCAGCCAGCTGAACCGTGGTCCCGAGCAGCGCACCGACAAGAAGCCGATGCTGTCCGACCTTCGTGAGTCGGGATCGCTGGAGCAGGACGCGGACATGGTCATCCTACTGAACCGGCCGGATGCTTTCGAGCGTGACGACCCGCGCGGGGGCGAGGCGGATTTCATTCTGGCCAAGCACCGCAACGGCCCGACCAAGACGGTCACCGTCGCCCACCAGCTGCACCTGTCGCGATTCGCCAACATGGCGCGGTAGGAGCTCGAGCTCAGGAAATTCGTTCCAGTCTTGGGTGGCGGATTTCCAAACTCCATGACGTGGAAATGGCGGGTGCAGGCTCGGCGTCGTCGGTCGTCCGGTGCGGTCGCGTCGAAGGGGTTATTGATTCGCAGTTTCAGCCGGATGACCCTCATTTAACATACCACCGTCGTGTCAGGTCCCTGACGCTCACTTAAGGGGCCGGCCGAGGCCAAATATCCTGTGGGGCAAGGTATTTTGAAGAGCCAAAATAAGGTCAGCCGCGGTGTTTCAGGAAGGCGAGTTCGCGAACCGTTAAATTCCGGCATAACTGTACGGTTCTAAGATCCGCCACAAAGATGAGAAAAAGCGGTCCGCCATTTTGATGAGAATTCTGCAAAACTGCAGGTAGGAGAAACGGCGTCCGCCATGTTGGTTGAGAACCTACAAGCGCTGCGGCGGCGACTGGTCGAGATGCAGTGAATCTGACGACGGTGGAGAGATTGCACCAGCAGCGTTTTGCGCTGATCATGACCGCGACGGCACCTAGGTGCGAGGACCGAGACTATGTCGGGGAGTGGTCAAGACGACCGTGGCCAGGTCGGGTGGAGGTTCTTGTCGGAGGGTGCATGCATGCTGGTGCGCAACCACTACGAGAGGGAGCTGCGATGTGCTGGCAATGCGACAATCCAAGCGCCACAACCGAGGACTACCTGGACGTACTGCGTGCAACCATCCGCGACCACGGTTGGGCGGTTCAGTACGTCGAGAGCGATAACAGGCCGTTCGCCTACACGGTCGGGTTACACAGTAGGGGGCTACCCGAACTGCTGATGACGGGTCTGCCCGCCGACACGAGCTGTCGCGTCCTCAATTCCATTGCTCACATGATCGTCGACGACGGTACGGTGCTCGCACCGGCAATGCATATCGATTACCAAGACAGATTTCTTGTCGAAGTGGTCGAGGTCGAGCATCCGGATGTCCACTTGAAGTCCGCGGTCGGGCTCTTCGGCCCACGTGTCCGTGCCCTGCAATTGGTGTGGGCTGACGACAAGGGCCGTTGGCCTTGGGATGCGAGGTGGGGCCATGGCCGTCGTCGGCAGCCGGTGCTCGGCGTCCGTGCGGACCCCCCAGGCGCGGCCGCCTAAAGGTGCGCGGACGGCCGATCACGGCATGGCAGCTCCCGGCGGATCAATTCACGTCGAAGATGCCGGAAGGATCGTTTCGTGATGGCATGACTCGCGTGCTGGCTCAAATCGCTCTTCTGGTGGACGCCCCGGGCCGCTACCTCGGCGAAACGGATGACAAGATTCCCGGGTGAGTTACCCCTGGCCGATCCTGGCCGATGTCATCGACACGCTCAACGTTGCTCGCGTCGACGAGCACCACTTCGTCGCCACGCAATTGGACAACCCGAGCCACCACATCGTGGGGGGCCATATTGCCGCCCAGTCCTTGATGGCGGCGAGCCTCACCGCGCCGGGCCGCACGGCGCACAGCGTGCACGTCTACTACGTGCGAGCCGGCGATGCCCGCAAGCCCGTCGACCTCCACGTCGACGTGGCCCGTGACGGTGGCACGTTGTCCACCCGCAAGATCACGGCCCGCCAGGACGGGCAGATCCTGCTCGAAGCGCTCGCGTCGTTCAACGTGCCATTCGATTCGCTCGACTACCAACAGCCGATGCCCGACATCGCCGGTCCCGATTCGCTGGCGCCGATGCACGAGCAGCTGGCCGCGTACGCGGACGAACTGGACGGTCACTGGGTCGCACCCCGGCCTTTCGAGCTGCGCTACGTCGACCCCCCGCCACGGCTTGCCATCGACCTGCGCGAGCCGTCGCCACGGCTGCGAATGTGGTGGCGGGCCAACGGATCTGTTCCGGATGACGAGGTGCTGCACAGCTGCCTGCTGACCTATCTCTCCGGAACCACGATGGTCGAGCCGGCACTCGTCATGCGGCGGGCCACCCCCGTCAGCACGTTCAACGCCCTCATCGACCACGCACTGTGGTTTCACCGGCCGGTCGACCTGACGGACTGGGTCCTCTCGGATCAGATGTCGACCAGCGGTGTCGCAGGCCGGGGGCTGACGACGTCGACGATGTACAACCGCAAGGGCCAAATGGTCTGCGTCGCAACCCAAGAGCTCTACTTCGGCCGATCTTCCGCCCCGGCGTAGACGCGTTCGACCGTTACGGCGTGGCCAGCAGATCGATGCGGTGCCTGGGTAGATCGCCCTGCAGTGGCACGACCCGCGCCGCCATGTCGGGGTGCTTCTTGAAGAACGCGACCAGACCCTGTTTGGGGGCCGACCAATTGGGCCCGGGATCGCGGCCCTGGCTCCTGGCCCGTTTCTGCTTGATCTCCCAGTCCCTCTTGCGCAGCGCGTCGATGTCTTTGATCTCGTAGGTCAAATAGATCTGGTAGTCCTCGTCGGGCCGGACGGCGTTGCGTGCCTGGCGCAGCAGGTCCAGCGTTTCCCGCTCGGGATTGCCGTGCTCACCGTTTCCGGAGAACACGTAGTGATCGGCGGTGACGCGCTCGAAAAAGTCTCGCGTGACATTGTTGTCGCTGCCGTGGTGCTGTCCCTTCAGCACATCGACGTGCATTCTGTCGCCCAGACCGACGAGCCGCATCCCCGCGAGGATCTTGTCGCCACGGGCGTCGCCGGTGAACAGGATCGTCTTTCCACCCAGTTCGGCGAGCACCACAATGCTGGACAGATTGGGCACCGACTCGTCGACGTAGGCCGCCAGCGCGGCGGACGGTGGCTTCGGGCGCTTCTTTTGTTCCTCCAACCACTTTCGGTGCGCCTCTTGTAACGCCTTGACTTCTGGGAGCATCGGCCCGATAACGCTCAACTTCAGGCCGCCTTCCATCTCGATCGCCGTGCCGCCGTCCTCGGCGACGATCAGCCCGCCCTCGCCGTCGTTGACCTGGATCTGCAGCACCTCGGCGTTGCCGGCCAGGTCGATGCCCTGCTCGATGCCGGCGAGCACCATCAGCGCGTCGTTGAATGTGGTGGCGTCGACCTTCGCGTCGTCCGGCACCAGGTCGATGGGGATGTCCCCGGTCAGCGACGCCGTTCCATAGCCGTTGGTGGTGGCCTTTTTCAGCTCGGCGGCATCATTGCCGATGATTTTGTCAAAAGTGTTGTGGAACAACCGCTGTGGCCTTACGAACCTGTTGGCGGGCAGCGCCCTGAGCTCCTCGGTCAGTCGCACCAGTCCGTTGGCGTGGTCGTCGTCCACGTGGCTGAGCATGACCCAGTCCAATACCATCGGTTCGTCGTCGGACACGCCCTTCTCGGCGCGCAGCTGCTTTAGCCGCGGCCCGAGGTGGTTTGCGTAGACGCCGCTGGGGCCTCCGTCGATCAGCGCCAGCTTCTGCCTCTTGCTCGCCTTCGGCCCGAACCGAAGCAGTAGGCAGTCGCCCTTCTTGGCGGGCAGAACTTCAAGACTGAAAACGTTGTTGACCATGTGAATTCACCTCATTGACTCTGTAGTGCACGAAGGACATCGAGTAGGCCGTGGCCCTGAAAGTTGCGCTCTCGTCCGAGATCGGTCGCTGTCTCGCAGAGAATCTTCTTGATCTTGTCGGGATGTCCGACCAGTTCTGGATAGCGGGCCATCAGCAGTGCCGCAGCGCCGCTCACGTGAGGTGCGGCCATGCTGGTGCCGTCCAGATAGCCCCAATCGTCGTCCAGCACCGAGGAGTAGATGCGCTCGCCAGGGGCGACGAGATCGGGCTTGAGACGGCCGTCGCCGGTGGGACCGCGGCTCGAGAAGTAGCTCACGCCGTAGGTGAAAGGCTTGTAGTGGTGCGTGGATCCCACCGTGATCACGCGGTCCGCATTGCCCGGGTCGGTGATGCTGAACGCCAGATAGTTATTGAATGGCCGGTCGTTGACCACAATGTTCTGGTAGCCGAAGTTTCCGGCCGCCGCAACGACGACCACCCCGCTGTCGACGAGTCGTTCGGCCTCCATGCAGACCGGCGTTGCTCCGCAGGCGTAATTGCGCACGTCGTGCTCGATCGACAGGCTCATGTTCACCCCCTGGATCTGCATGTCGCCCGCCAATTCGTTTGTGCGCCGGACGAATTGCAGCGCGGCGATCACCGCCAACTCGGTGTCCTCTTTGTCGGATCCGATGATGCGCAAGTCGTACAGACCGATACCCGGGCACATGCCGGTGACCAGCTTTTGGCCCGTTTCGTCGACCGAGGCGGCGATGATGCCGGCGACATGAGTGCCGTGCTCGCTGGACGGCCGTGGTGGTGGTGTGTCGCCGCCGCCGAGTTCCAGGAACTCCTTGATCAAGTCATACCGTATCGGCTCACGTCTGCAGGCGGCCTTGGCGATCTGCTTGAGCTTTCGGTCTGCGCCGGACGGAAGCGTGTTGCCCCGAGCCGCCTCGATCGTCGCGAGATTGCGCTTGCGAACGACGTCGTCGACATTGCTGAGGTTGACGACCTCGCGGTAGTAGGTGAAGTCATACGTCTTGCGGATCGGGTGCTGACCAAACGCGCCGTGCTGCGTGTAGATCCCGGAATCGATTACCGCCCAGGTGATCCCGCTGCCGTCGAGTTCGAACAGCCGCCGGGCCGCGTCGGCTTTCACGGTCGGCACCGACTTCATGATCGCCGTGGATGCCGGCCGGTTCCGGGAGATCTGCCAGACCTTCGCCTCCTTTGCCGGGGACATATCCGTGGAGATCAGATCGACCACCAGCTCGCGCAACTCGTCCCTGCTGGTGTCGACCAGCAGGCCTCGGTTCTTCCGCTGAATTTTGGTCAAATTGGCTTGCGCCATCGGCTTGCGGTCCGTCTCCTCCGGGGGCCGCTGCACCATCAAGACCAGGGTGCATAACGCGACGAAGCGCTCGAATGCTGTGCGCCGGTGACGGATCCCGGCCGTGGGATCCTTGACCAATTCGTCGACGAACGAGGGCCCCTTGTTCCATGCGTCGACCAGGACCCGCACATCATCGAGCGTCTGAGTCATCCGGTCGGATCCGTTTTCGGCCGCAGATTTCCCGGAGTTCAGCCACGCGTCGAATTCGTTGCGCGTCCTCGGATCGAGCCACCACTGTGTCATCGGGATCAACACCCGTATCACTTCGTCGAAGTACAGGCGGGCGGCCACATAGTTCTGCACCGGAGCGACCCTCGGGTCGTCGTCGTGCGCGATACCGCTGCGGATCTTTTGCAGTTCACTGAAGATTTCCGCAGCCAGGTCGTTGGCCGTGGTGCCCTTGTGCGACGTGATGAGCAGATCGACCGGTTTACTCAGGTCTTGCACGTACGCGGTCCACACATCGCCCAGGATCGGTGAGCCCTGCAGGTGCCGCCGACCGGGGCCGGTGCCAACCAGGATGTAATCGACCAACTTTCGGGAGATTGTCGTTTCCTCCGTCATGTCAACGCCTCGTTCGGGTAGGGCAGCTCGGTCTTGGTGGGATCGGTGAGTTCACCGGACAGGTGCGTCCGTAAGCCGGCGTCGCAGATGGTGTAGCCCCAGTTGATCAGGCGCTCTTGATCGGGGTCGGACAGCGGCGCAAGCCTCGTTTTCAGCTCGGCGAGTTCGCGCGTGCGATCGGGGTTGGCCGGCAGTATTGCCCCGCCGTATTTTGCGACTTGGCTGCGGATGCCGATGTACATGCCCTGCCGCAGACCGGATTTGAAGGAGCCGATCGCTTGGCGCTTGCGCAGCGCGCGGACTTGGTTCTGGATGAGGTCGAGCACTCGAGTGCTTTGCCGGAGCGGGTCGGTGGCGGGATCCGCGTCGTCGGTGACTTGGCCGCCGGCGTCGCTGACAATGATCGACCGGTACCTCTTCCACGCGGTTTCCAGGCCGAGGTTGTCGTATACGCCGCCGTCGGTCACCTGGATCTCGTCGCGGAAGCCGGAGTGGGTAAGCGTGTTGCCCCGCTCGTCGATCCAGCTCTGGCCCTTGAGGTGCAGCGTGCAGGGCGATAGCACGGGCGGAAAGGCCGACGACGCGGCAACCGCGACCGCCAGCGGCAGGTCGGGATTGATGATTCGGCCCACCCGATAGTCGGCGAGGTAGGGCTTGCTGAACCGCAGCAGCACGCCGGACTCCAGGTTGGTGGAGTTGAAGACGAACCGCGGCGTGTCCGGCAGATCCTGCAGGCTGGTGTCCTCGAAGAGGTGCTTGCGATAGGCCGCGGCGACACGATCGGCGGCCGAATCGCCGAAAGGCAGTATTCCCCCGATAACCGCCTTCACGTCGAGAGCGGTTTGGCTCATCCGCCGTACGGGTTTGACGAGCAGGTCTTCCAAGTTGGCGGCGACCTGCCCCGCGTCCCACGCCAGCCGCTTCCAATTCTTGGCCAGGACGCCGGCGGTGATCGAACCGCCTGAGACGCTGGAGATGCGATCGAGTTTCGCCAGTAGGCCGACCTCGTTGAGTCGCCAGAGCACTCCGACGTGGAAGACCATCGCCCGGTAGCCGCCGCCCGACAGGCAAAGCGCCAGGCCCTTCTCTGGCTGTCGGATTCCGTCGTCCGGCGTTTTCCGCACCGGGGTGATCAATTCGTCCGACGTGGGACTGGTCATTCCCGCTCCCAATTGTCCACGGCCAACAAGGCATTGGGGAGCGCACCATCGCGAAACACGCGATTCTCGGTGGCTCCGCCGTCCAGAGCTGAGGGCGTTGTTCGTACCGGTATTGACGACGCTATTTCCGAGGACCGCGCTTGCGCACGAGTAGTCGACTACTCGTCTTGGGTTGTCGCGGCTTCGGCGCCGCGACTAATCAGCGGGGGAGCACGCAGTCCCCATTGTTGTCGGATCCGACTGATGGTCAATGTTGCGGCACGACGCGCGGTGCCACGACCCATTAAGGTTGGGCCCATGTCGGCCGCCGCCACGCCCGTACTGATCCGGTCCGACCGAATCTTGCTGCTCCTCTCGGTGGCGTTGACGGTTTGCGCCGGATTCGCCCACTTCGGCGGCTGGAACTCGGTGCTCACGTTCCTTATCGCCGCCGCAGCGGTCGGCATTCTCGCGGCGGTCGTCGGCCACAGCGTGGATCAGCTGGGCGACCGCTTCGGAGCCGGCGCCACCGGCGTGCTCCAGTCAGCGCTCGGCAACCTCCCCGAGCTGTTCATCTGCATCTTCAGCCTTCGGCACGGCCTGGTCGACGTCGTCCGCGCCGCCCTGGTCGGGTCCATCTTGGCCAACCTCCTGTTGGTGCTGGGACTTGCGTTCGTGGCCGGCGGACTGCGTCACGGCACTCAGCAACTTGGCTCAAACCGCGCACGCACCGTGACGGTGCTGATGCTGTTGTCGGTCACGGCGATGTCGATCCCGTCGGTGGCCTACTGGATCCACACCCCGGCGTCGCACCACGAGGATGCGTTGTCGATCGTCGTTTCGGTGCTGCTGCTCGGCCTGTTCGCTCTGTCCCTGCCGGCCTCGCTGCGCCGCGAGGACGACGAGGCGCAGTCCGCGGATTTCCACGAGCACCCGCGCTGGCCGGTCTGGCTCGCGGTCGGCTTGCTGGCCGCCGCCGGCATCCTCGCCGCCTTCGTGTCGGAGTGGTTTGTCGACGCGCTGCAACCGGCCATGCACGCGCTCAACATCTCCGAGGTGTTCGCCGGGCTGGTCGTGGTGGCGATCGCCGGCAACGCGGTGGAGAACTTCGTCGGCATCCAGCTCGCCGCGAGGGGGCAGTCCGCGTACGGATTCTCGGTCGTCCTCAATTCGCCGCTTCAGATCTCGCTGGTGCTGGGGCCGCTGCTGGTGCTCATCTCGCAGGTGACCGGCATGGCCGGGCTGACGCTGGTGTTCAGCCCGATGTTGGTGGTGGTGCTGCTGCTCGCAGTCGTGCTCACCGCGTTCATCTCATTCGACGGTGAGTCGACGTGGCTCGAAGGCGCCACCCTCGTCGTCCTCTACGGGATCATCGCCGCGGCGTTCTGGTGGGGCTGAGCCCGTCGAATCACGGGGCAGTTGCGCGCATCATGCCGTGACGCACTAATTTCCCTGGTGTGATGTCGTCAGCTGTTCGGGCTCTTGCTCGGTTGATTGGTCCCCTCCTGACCGTTGCGGTCGTTGCCTGCGCGGGTATTGCGGCCGACCGGCTGCAGGCTGGTCCTGGCCCGGCGGTACGCCTGGCCAGCGACGGGAACCCGCTGGCCGGAGCGCCGTTCTACGTCAATCCCGGCTCGGCGGCCATGCGTGCCGCCCAAAGCGCCGATCCGCCGAGTCCCCAATTGACCGCCATCGCCAACACCCCGCAGGCGTACTGGATCGTCCCGGGCGGTTCGGCGGGCACGGTCGGAAAGTACGTCGGCGACGCGAATGCCGCCGGTGCCATCCCGGTGCTGTCGATCTATGGAATCCCGCACCGCGACTGTGGCAGCTTCGCTGCCGGCGGTCTCGGGTCGGGCGCCGACTACCGAGGCTGGATCGACGGCATCGCCGCCGGCATAGGTGCCTCGCGCGTGGCCATCGTCGTCGAACCCGACGCGCTCGCGATGGCCGATTGTCTGTCGGGTGATTCGCGGCAGGAACGATTCGACCTGATCCGCTACGCCGTCGACACGCTGACCCGGGATCCGAACGCGGCCGTCTATGTCGATGCGGGGCACCTGCGCTGGCACAGTGCCGAGGACATGGCCGGCCGACTCAACCAGGCCGGCGTCGGCCACGCCCGGGGTTTCAGCGTCAACACCGCGAACTTCTTCACCACCGAGGACGAAATCGGTTACGGCGAGGCGATTTCGGGGCTCACGAACGGTGCGCACTACGTGATCGACACGTCACGCAACGGTGCCGGACCGGCGCCCGACGCCGAACTCAACTGGTGCAACCCCAGCGGCCGGGCGCTGGGCGCTGCGCCCACCGCGTCGACCGCGGGCGCGCACGCCGATGCCTACTTGTGGATCAAGCGTCCCGGCGAATCCGACGGATCGTGCGGCAAGGGTGATCCACCGGCGGGCACCTTCGTCAATCAGTACGCGATCGATCTGGCCAGCAAGGCCGGTATGTAGACGTGCTAGGGCGAATCGCAACGGCATAGCCAAAGTCGTTGTTGTGGTTGAATATTCAGTCATAGAGATGCCAACGGCAGCGGTACGGTCGCAGCGCGAACGTGGTTGACGGCCGTACGTGGCTGCCGAAGTGCAGCTGCCTTAATCGTCTGTCCGCCAGACTGGGTGTCTGACCACCTCATCGACCGAACTTGGCGTCGGCGCGCGGCCAAATTGGTTGTGCGGTAGAAAGTGCTTAAACGGAAGCCCTGCCAAGCAGCGCGCGGGATTCGACTGGCCTAGACGAAAGGGCTTGATCGCATGCCTGCATGGAGACGCCGCGGCGCGACGCAAGACGGCAACACGACCGGCCCGAGCCGCAGCGTGGGCGCGGAAATCGAACTCGAGGTCACCGAACCGACGGTGCTGGACTTCCAGATCGCGGTCAGCCGTCAGCCGGGTATCGATGTGAGCGAATCGCTCACGATCACACACAACGGCGAGGTTGTTGAACCGCGCGAAATCATCGGTGCGCATCTGTCGCGTATCCACGTCGTGGAGGCCGACAAGGGAATAGTCACCTTGTCGTATTCGGCGACGGTCGCCGGCCAGGCGGACCCCGAGCCGATCAGCGATATCGACGCCATCAAGTATCTGCGTCCCAGTAGATACGCCGAAGCCGACAAGTTCTTCGGATTCGCCGCTACCGAATTCCAGCAGTACGCCACGTCGGTGACGTTGCTCGAGAAAGTCTCTTCGTGGGTCGGTACCCGACTGAGCTATGTCCCCGGGTCCAGCGATCCGATCGACGGGGCGGCCGATACCTTGCTTGCGGGTGCGGGCGTGTGCCGCGACTATGCCCATCTGGTGATCGCGCTGCTGCGCGCCGTCTATGTCCCGGCCCGATTGGTGGCCGTGTACGCGCCCGGATGCCACCCGATGGATTTTCATGCCGTGGCCGAGGCGCTGATCGACGGTGTGTGGCGAGTCGTCGATGCCACCTGCCTGGCCCCCCGGCAGTCCATGGTCCGCATCGCGACCGGACGCGACGCCGCCGACACCGCGTTCCTGGACAACCATGGCGGCGCCATCACCCTGCAGAACATGACCGTCACGGCGATTGTCGACGGCGAGCTGCCCAAGGACTCCGTCGAACAACTGGTCAGCCTGGCGTAGAGGCGGCGAGCGGTCGCACGTAACGTCGGCGCCATGAGCGTTTATGCCTTGAATCTCTTCGATATTGCCGATGCCGACGAGTACCGCGCTTACTCACGACGTTCGCCCGCCGAAGTGGCCCGGCACGGCGGCCGCGTCGTCGCGCTCGGCAGTTTCCAGCACGCGATGCTCGGCGACATCGAGCCGCGCCAGGTGCTGATCCTCGTGGAGTGGGAATCGCGGGAGGCCTTTGACAGCTACTGCAACGACCCGGAACTCGCGGACCTACATCCGCACCGCGAGAACGGATCGTCGGGATACGTCTGGCACCTGTTCGACCGCCTCGACGACCTCAGGCCGGTGCTGAGTCAGAGCTGATTAAATCGACTACAGCACAACCATATCCACGGCCAAGCTCCTCGCGGTCTTGGGTCGATACTTTCCAAACTCTCTGCGGTAAACCACTTTTCAGCACTAAGTAGCTCGTCGCACATCCCGCGCCCGTGGATGAAAGGCGTTCTATCACAGTCGAAGACAACTCTTTCGTGCCGCGCATGCTACTGTGACCCGGGATGCCTGTCGGCATCCATTCAGAATGAGAGAAGTTGAAGGTATGACACAGGGAACTGTGAAATGGTTTAACAGCGAAAAAGGCTTCGGTTTTATCGCTCCGGATGGCGGCGCAGCAGATGTGTTTGTCCACTACTCAGAAATCCAGGGAAACGGCTACAAGTCGCTCGAGGAAAACCAGCGAGTTGAGTTCAACATCGAGCAGGGGGCCAAGGGTCCGCAGGCAGTCGGGGTAACCGCCGTCTAAGTGTGAGCTGTTCTTCTTGTGGGCTGGTGGGTGGTCTCCCGCCAGCCCACAGCACGTTGAGGCAAATGTCGGAGCAATCGCCGGGGGCGATGTCTTTCCTGACGCGCTCGCGTGTAGATTGGTGGTAAGTCGTTCGTATTGCCGTTGGCACCGTAGCCGTACTTTGTGTGTAGATGCGCAGCTCACGAATCGATCGACCTTCGCTCGACACACCAACGTTGTGCTGAAGCCGAACCAAACTAAGGACCCCGCTCGATGAATTCATCGGATTTGTTTTCACATCGCACCGAGCCCGAGGTCGTCTCCCACACGGGTGACGATTCGGAACCGGTGCAGATGCCCACTTTCTCCGATCGCCCCCAGAGCGATTCCGCCACCAGCGTTCGCAACCAACGACGCTGACGCCCGGCGCTCAGATCTTGAGATAGCCCTTGTCGGCCGGGATTTGGGCGGCGGTGACCAACGAGGACGCGTCGCTGGCCAGCCACACGACGATGTCGGAGATCAGGTCGGGAGCGGCCAGCGATTCGGTCGGCAGCGCGCCCGGCGAGAAACTGTGGATGTAATTCGGGTGGTCCTGAAAGACCTGGTACATCGACAGGTCGTTACCCATCGGGGTGTCGGTGCCGTAGGGGTGCACCGAGTTGACGCGGATACCGAATTCGCCGAGTTCAACCGCCAACGAGTTGGTGAGGCCGACGACTCCGAATTTGGTTGCGCAGTAATGCCCGCAGCCCGGAACGGCTTTGATTCCCGCCGCCGAGCTGATGTTGATGATCGAGCCGCCATGGCCGGCGTCGATCATCACCGGCACCACCGATTTCATGGTGTTCCACAGCCCGGTGAGGTTGGTATCGAGCGTCTCCTGCCACTGCTGGGGCGAAATCTCCCACACCCGGCCCCAATTCAGCACGCCGGCATTGGCCACGACGATGTCGAGGCGCCCGAACTGTTCGATCGCGTTCGACACCACCCGCTGCTGGCCGGCCAGGTCGCGGACGTCGACCTCATCGGCGACGATCTTGCGGCCCTCGCTCTCGACCAGGCCGACCGTCTCGGCGAGGTCTTCGGGCGTTGCCGGGGGATAGCCGTTGTGTTCGGCAACCGGCGCGCACGCGTCGATCGCGACGATGTCGGCGCCGGCCCGGGCCAGCCGGATGCAGTGTGAGCGGCCCTGTCCGCGGGCGGCTCCCGTCACGTAGGCGACTTTCCCCGCTAACGGGGTGGCGGTGTCGGTCATGCCGATAGCTCCTCTGCTTGCGGCGCCGGCCGCGGCGCGATGTCGGGTTGGGTGTGAAAGTTCATGCGCTGGTGCTTGTACAGCTTGAAGCGGCGGCGATGCCTCCCGGCCCGGCGCCGACGATCGCCACTTCGTAGTCGGGTTCAGCCACGGTCGGCTCCGGTCAGACCGGCGACGATGTGATCGCCGACGTAGCGGCGCACGGCACGGGGATTGTCGAGGTTGACCGCGATCGGGGGCACCAGCTCGAAACTGAACAGCATTCGCACGATCCATTCACTAGCGCGCGCGGCGTCGACCGTCGGGCCGACCTCTCCGTTGCGCTGGGCGGCTTTGACCAAGGGCTTCCACAACTCGATCGCGCGGCGCACCAACTCGTCGCCGCCGTGGTCCAGCAGCAAGACCAGGATGCTGCGATCCAGGCCCCGCGACATCGACTGCGAGCGTTGACGATGCGCACAAATCAACACCGCGACTGCCGCCGCTTGGTCGGCCAGGGTGGCTTCCTTGGCGACCTCGACGGCCATGGTGTCGATGAACCCCGCGGCCAGCTGGTTGAGAGCGGTGGCAATCGCGCTGTCGCGGGTGCCCAACAAATTGTGGACGGTGCCACGCGATACGCCGGCGGCTTCGGCCACCGCCGTCAAGGAGAACCTTCGGGGTCCGAGCTGGCGCAGCGTGTCGGAGGCGGCGGTCAACAACGCGTTCGGCACCGGTCTGGTGTCTCGCGCGGCATCGACGGGCACGTGAACACATTAACGATATGTGTTCAAATAGGTCAATGCGATTTCGCCAGCGGAAGTGCCCGCCCGCGCGGTAACGTCCGCCGCATGAAACGCATAGTCGCCGCGACGGTAGCAGTCGCCGGCCTCGGCCTCGTCGCGCCGCCGGCATCGGCCGACCCGGGCTTTATTGCGGTGCCGGGCGGCAACATCGGCTGCGAGGTCTACGACTTCCAGGCACGCTGCGACATCAAGGAGTACAGCTTCACGCCGCCGCCCAAGCCGGCCGACTGCCCGTTGAATTGGGGCAACGCGCTCGTCGTCAACCAAGACCAGCCGGGGCAGTTTGCCTGCCACATCGACAGCGCGTTCGGCGACGGCCCGATGCTCGCCGTCGGTAGCACCCAGACCGTCGGCCCGATGTCGTGCACCAACACCGCGGCGGGAATGCAATGCCGGAACACCAAGACGCAGCACGGATTCGATTTATCGCGTCACGCATATCGTCTCTATTAGTTGTGAACCAGCAGGTTTGACCTGGGTTCAGCCGGGTATTTTCACGAAACCGCAGTCGTGAACGGAGCCCGCGATGACGACGATAGAGCACGGTCGCGCGCGGTGCCCGCGATGCGCAGCGTTCGCCGAGTATCGGTTCCTGGAAATCGGCGACAACAAGCTCGAGTACGAGGTGCGTTGTGGGACCTGCGGCCACGTGCACTCCGAGGTGACTCCCGTCTCGGCGAACGCGGCGGCCGCCTAGCCGCACCCGGTCGCGCTAACGAATTCCGCGACAACCAATTCCTGCCGGCGCAGGCTTCATAAGCGGCATGTATCGGGCCATAGCAACCCGATGTTGGACAAGTCCTACCACGTCGGGCGACTCTAGAAGCCGATGGGCAAAGTAACCACTGGCCCGCTCAACGGCAGGAGGAGTACGAGCATGACCACCTGGTCGACAACTGGGGCACGGTTCGGACACCACCGGCGGTCGCTCGCGATCGCCGGTGTCGCGGCCTCCGCGATCGTTCTGATCGCCAACATCAACCGACCGCCGCACGCGCTGGCCTCGGCCGACTCGGTCACCATCGCCGGTGGCGTCTCGATTACGCCAGCGCCGGGCTGGACGATGGCCGACCGCGGCCCCAACTGGGTGGCGCTGTCCAACCCAAACTCCAGCGCGCAGTTGCAGGTCGCGGTCAAACCCGCCAGCGGAGCCGATCTCGTCGGCATGCTGCAGGCCGATATCAACCAGTTGACCGGAACTCCGGCGGCGGGCCTGATCAACGTCAAGGACTTGAGCGCGCCCATCACGAGAACGGTGCAGGGAGCCAACTTTCAGCAGGAGACGTTCATGAACTACACCGCGGACGTCTTGGGCCCGCAGGGACCGATCCCCGTCATCGGCACGTTCAACGAGCTGCTGAACACCTCGACTCGGCAGACGGCCTTCGTCAACTTCAGGCAGGACGACAGTGCGACCACTCAGGTCGACAACGACGGCGGAGCGATGATCAATTCAATGCTCTGACAACCTATTTCGTGCGTCTGTGGGCGATGATGCGGGCGCCGTGGGACGGGATGTAGACGACGTGACGGGCGCGGGCTTTCTCGGGCCGGTTGCGCGCGGGCGCGAGGCGGTAGTTGAGCAGGACCTCACGAAGGATCGCGGTGGACTCCATCATCGCGAATCCCCCACCGAGACAACGGCGTACCCCGGCGCCGAAGGGCAGCCAGTTGGTGGCCGTGGCCGAGCCGTCGAGAAAACGTTCGGGTCGAAAGACGGACGGATCGGCGTGCTGCCCGGGATCGGACTGAACGGGGCCGATGCCCGCGAACACGGTGTGGCCGGCCGGGACACGGTAGCCACCCAGCTCGACATCGTGGGTGAGGCGTCGTGCGACGGCGTAGAACACCGGATGTAGCCGCATCGACTCTTTGATGACGGCTTCGAAGTATTTGTCGTCTCCGGTGTCGACGGCGGCAATCGCCTTGTCCTGCAACGCTTGATCGTGCGCCAGGTCGTGCAGCGTCCAGGCGAGTGTGATGGCGGTGGTTTCGTGGCCGGCCAGCAGCAGGGTGACCATTTGGTCGCGCAGCTCGACATCGGAGAGCCGGTCGCCGTCTACTTGCGTGGCGATCAATTGAGATAACACATCGCCGCGGTCGGCGGTATTTCCCGCGCTGCGGCGCTCGCGCACCTCCGCGTAGAGCGCGTCGTCGATGCGCTCGCGCAGCTGACGGAATCGCTTCCAGGGCCCGAACCGCTGCAACGGCGGCACCACTTCGCCGGCGTATACCGCCATGGATGCCGAAACGAGTCGCGAGAATGGGACCCGCAACGCGTCGAGCTGCGGTCCCTCCTGCAGGCCCAAGACGACGCGCAACATCATCTCCAGGGTCACCGCATTCATCCGCGGCTGCCCGGCGAACGGCGTGCCGACCGGCCAGCGGCTCACCTCTTTGGCGGCGAGCTCGTTCATCATGTCCCGGTACCCGCGCAGCGCGGCGCCGTTGAAGGGGGGCACCAGCAATTTGCGAAGCCGTTGGTGCTCAGCCTCGTCGGTGGTGACCACGGATCGCTCACCCATCACGTTGCGTATGCCTTGAATTCTTCCTTCGCCCGCATGGAAGGTCGTCGGCTCGCCGCTCAGCACGGACCGGGTGAGCTCGGGACTGCACACCAGGACCGACGGCCGGCCCAGTACGGAGACCGCGACGACATCGCCGTAGTGCTTACGCAACCACGGAGTGATGCGGTCTCGATGGGAGAACAGCGCGGTCTGCACCACGCCGGGCACTCGGGGGCCGGGCGGTAGCGGCAGCCGCGCGAGACGATCGGTCACGGCTGGCGTCGTCTGGCTCATTTCAACTCGCCCACACGGTGCGGAACATCAGCGCCTCCTCGGGGCTTCGACGCCCACCCAGCCTACCGAGCATCCGTAGGTTCCGAATCTCGAGAAGACGGCGGCCCGGGCCTCAGTGCGGCTCGGCAAGCCTCGCCATCTCGGCGAACATCGATCCGCGCAGCTCCTCTCGGGCCAGATCGAGTCCGGTCGCCGAGCGGATGAACGGTTCGAACAGTTGCCAACCCAACAGCAGGGCGATCGCGTGTGACGCTCCCAGCCTGGCGCTCTCTTCGCTCTCGTGCTCGGGCCGGATCCCGTCGAGCAGCCGGGCGGCGGCGGGGAAGCTGGACTGCAGTTTGCCCGCCGGAAACCCGTCGAGCAGTGCACGCGCGATGACCCGCAAATGGATCGAGGTGGCCCTCTCGACCTCGGCAGGGGATGCCTCGCCGCCGGTCAACGTGGTCAGCTTGGCGGCCAAGTGATCGAGTACGGCCGCGACGAGCTTCTCCTTCGTTCCGAAATGGCGAAACACCAGGCCGTGATTGACGTGGGCCCTGCTCGCGATGTCGCGAATGGACGCCGCCCCCGGCCCGCGTTCGGCGAACATCTCCGCCGCGCTGTCCAGGATCGCGGCGGTCACCTCTTCGCGGCCGGTCGGGGTAGTGGCTTGCGCAGTATCAGGGCTTGCGCTTTGTGTAGTCACATGTCTACACTACACTGTAGTCAAACGACTACAGACCTGGATCGCAAAGAGAGAGCGGGCTTCCTTCAGGGGTTGCTGGTAGCGGGGTACCAGCAACCTCCGGAGGAGGCCCGCTCTCGCGTGCTCACCCGTCTCCCAGCGAGCCGACGTAACCTCGCGCAGGAAAACTCCGGAGCCGACGGAAGGTGGGCCGGTTGTCTGCAGGAATTGACCGCCGATACGTGATCATCGGCGCCGGCGCTATCGGCGGCACCGTGGGCGGGGTGCTCGCCCGCGCCGGTATTCCCTTGGTGCTGGTTGCGCGCGGCCGGCACGCGGAGGTCCTGGCCGCCGAAGGCATCACGCTGAAGACGCCCGACGGAACCTTCACGACCGCGGTCACTACGGCGTCACGACCCGGCGATGTTCGGTTGACCGGTGGCGACGTCCTGGTGGTCGCGACCAAGACCCAGCAACTCGATGCGGCACTGCAGGAATGGGTGGACCAACCCGTCCATGGTCCCGACGGCGTCATGGGAACTGCGGGTGAGTGCCTGCCGGCCATGACCGCACTCAATGGCGTTGCCGCGGAGGAGAAGACGCTGCGTTACTTCCGGCGGGTATTCGGGATCTGCGTGTGGTTGCCGGCCGTGCACCTCCAACCCGGCGAGGTCGTTGTGCGGGCCTGGCCGGTGGTCGGCCAATTCCACATCGCGCGGTGGCCCGCCACACTGCGCACGCAGGAGGACGCCGACCTGCTGGCGGGGCTCGCCGAGACCTGGACCACGGCGGGGGTCCGGGTGCGCATGCCGGACGACGTCGCCCCGTGGAAGTACAACAAGTTGCTGAGCAACCTCGGCAACGCCGTGGGCGCCCTCACACTCGATGCCGCTGACGAGCTGGTGGCCGCGCTGCGGCGCGAAGGCGAAAACGTGTTGCGGCAAGCGGGAATCGAATTCATCTCGTTCGAGGTTTCGACGGCCACCCGGGCGGATGGACCGACGATACGACCGGTGCCGGGATCGAATACCGGACCGAGCAATTCCACCTGGCAATCGCTGAGCCGCCAGACCGGCAACGTGGAGACCGACTTTCTCAACGGGGAGATCGTCCGGATCGCTCATCGACACGGCATCGAGGCACCGCTGAACACCGCATTGGCTCGTGCCGCGCGGGCAGCGGTGCTCAAAGACCAGGGCCCGGGGCGCTATTCGGCCGAGCAGCTGGCGCAACTGATGGGAGTGGACGCGACCGCTTGAGCGCCAATCACCGTGCCAGACAGTCTATTTCGCGTCCGATCCACCACGCAAGACTCTCGGCGCCCGCGGCCGGGTCGGCCGAGGCGCCTGCCCAGGCGATGTAACCGTCGGGACGCACCAACACGGCCGGTCCGTCATCGACCCGCTCCACCTGCGGAAGTCCGGCCGCGTCGATCGGGGCCGCACCCCGCTCGCGAATGAAAACAAAGCCGGGCAGGCGTTGCAGCTCGGTGAGTCGCCCATGCCGCAACGGAATCTGCGTGGCCCGGGTGCCGACCAGCGAGCTCTCTCCCTTGCGGTGGGGATAGCGCAACGTTGTTCCGGCGAAGCTCCCGGCGATCGCATCCCGAACACGGGGTATACGAAGCAGCTTGGGCGCCAGTAGGTTGCGCATTGCACGTGCGACCGGCTGGCGAAGTCTGAGACCGCGCGCCATCAAGCCCGACTGCAGCAGGACCCGCTTGCCGATCAGGTGGCGTTCGTCGT
The DNA here is from genome assembly GCF_010730355.1 of Mycobacterium florentinum. Lineage (NCBI taxonomy): Bacteria > Bacillati > Actinomycetota > Actinomycetes > Mycobacteriales > Mycobacteriaceae > Mycobacterium > Mycobacterium florentinum. Next base: position 3,577,327 of record NZ_AP022576.1, on the reverse strand, counting down.
GATAGGTGTCGAGCACCGCGTCGTCGGCACCGGCGAGCACCGCGTCGATCTTCCACGCGAGGTTCGCCGCATCCTGGATGCCGGTGTTCATGCCCTGACCGCCCATGGGGGAGTGGACGTGCGCGGCATCGCCGGCCAGAAACACCCGCCCATGCCGGTACTGCGTGACTTGGCGCTCGTCGCAATGGAATCGGGACTTCCAGCCCACCTCGAGCAATCCGGGGTCGGGGTCCATCGCCCGCGCCAGGATGCCGCCGATCTCGTCCGGTTCGACGGGCACGTTGTCGGGTTGCTGATTCTTGCGGTCCCAGACCATCGCGCGATACCACGAACCGCTGGCGTCCCGGTCGTCGTAGGGGGCCAGGAACGCGAATTCGTTGCGCGTACTGCCCAGCGTCAGGCCGCGTCCGGTCGGTCCGTGCGCGACCTTCACGTCAGCGAGGATGATCGACGACAGGAGGGTGCGCCCGGGGAAGTCCGCACCCACGAATTCGCGAACCGTGCTGTGTGCTCCGTCGGCGCCGATCAAATACTTTGCCCGCCAACGGGTATGCATGCCCGCGTCGCCCCCGTGTCGCCGCACGTTGACGGTCACGCCGTCGGCGTCCTGGTTGAGGCCGATGACTTCGACGCCGCGCTGGATGTCGGCGCCTTGCGCGACGGCGTAGTCGGCCAACGCCCGATCGACATTGGTCTGCGGGGTGATCATCGCGAATTGATAAGGCGAGTCGAGGTGGGTGAGGTCGATGCGGGCACCGCCGAAAATGGTGACTGCGGGTGCCTGGTGCGCGCGCGCCAAGAGGTCCTCGGCGACCCCCCGGGCGTCGAGGACCTCTAGCGTGCGGGCCTGGGTGGCGAAGGCCCGGCTGGACGGGTTGATCGTGGGCCAGCGCTCCAGCACGGTCACCGAGCGGTTCGCGCGCGCCAGGTCGCCGGCGGCGGTCAGGCCTGTCGGCCCGGCGCCGACGACGAGGACATCGACCTGGTGGGTGATCATCGCGCCACCGCCTCCGGATGCGGGTACCAGCGACGAATGTCGTCGGGCGTGGCGACGGCGGCGCGATTGAAGACGAAGCGGCAGCCGGGCTGTGTGGTGTGTGCGGCGTTGACGATCGACTCGAACAGCAGCGTGTTGTTGGCGATCAGCCGCACGCCGGCGCCGATGAGCACCGCGTCGTATCGCTTTGCCTCCAGCCACTGGCGGGCCTTGTCGGCCCCCGCGTCACCGAAGTCGATCAGGCAATTGTCGACGGCGTAGCCCGCGTCGCGCAACGCGGCGACGTTGTCGTTGTTGGCGGCGCGCAGCTTCTCCTTCGAGATGCCGGGAAACTGCGCGAAGTCCGGTGAGGAGTAGTCGATCACATCGGGATCGAGCCCGATCTGGATTGCCGTGACTGCCATGGTCGTGCCCCGTTCAACAGTTGTTGAAATCAAACGGTAGGCCGCGGTGCGTGCTATGTCAACAGTTGTTGAATACACTGTCGGTCATGGCGACCAGAGCCCGCGACGCGGAGGCCACCAGGGCGACGATCCTGACGACGGCGCGGTCGCAGTTCGGAAGCCACGGCTTCGAACGCACCACCATCCGTTCGGTCGCGTCGGAGGCCGGCGTCGATCCGGCTCTGGTGATGCACTACTTCGGGAGCAAGGCAGAGCTTTTCGCCGCGGCTTCGCGGTTCGACGTGAAGTTCCCCGACCTGTCCGGCATTGCCCCCGACCGCGTGGCGGATCTACTGCTGCCGCTGTTCATCGGGGTGTGGGGACCGGAGGGGCCGCTGTTGCCACTGCTGCGCGCGGCCGCGACCAACCGCACGGCCGCCGACGCACTGCTCGCGATGTTCGTCGACCAGGTGGCCCCGGCGCTGGCCGCGGTGGTTCCCGATCGCGCTCCCGAGCGGGCCGCGCTGGTCGGATCGCAGCTTCTCGGCCTCGCGACCGCCCGCTACATCCTGTGCATCCCGCCGCTGGCCCGCATGGACGACGCGACGCTCATCGACTGGCTGCGACCCGTGCTCGTGCACTACCTCGCGGATCCGGCACCATAACCTGATGCATCCATTCCGGAAGGCGGTCGAGGACCGCGACGAGGCAGCAATCCAGGCGTTGCTGGCCGACACCGTGGTGTTCACCAGCCCGGTGGCGTTCAAGCCGTATGTGGGCAAGCCGATCACCGCGGCGATCCTGCGCGGTGTGCTGCGGATCTTCGAGGATTTCCGCTACGTCCGTGAGATCGCGGGCGCCGACGGTCGCGACCATGCACTCATCTTCGAGACCGGTATTGCCGGCGTGCCGGGCGTAAAGATCACCGGCTGCGACTTCCTGCATTTCGACGAGGACGGCCTGATCGACGAGTTCATGGTGATGGTGCGCCCGCTGTCGGGCGCGACGGCGCTATCCGAAGCGATGGGTGCCCAGTTCGGTCGGATCCAGCAGGAGGCTGTCGAACTCGCCGAGAAGTTCGCCAACGCCTGAGAGTCGCGTTATTTCAGTGCCGCACCGAGGATTCCGACGCGTCCGGCATCGGCTTCGCGGCGCAACACGGTAGTCGCCAGGTCGAACCTCACGCAGGCAATCGTCTCGTTGACGGACGGGTTTCCGGTCCACCAGGTGATGCGGCATACCCGGTGAGTGATCCGCCAGCCGCCGGGAGTGCGCGCCAGTGCATCGTCGTACCAGCCGCTGCCGTCCCAGAGCGGATTGCCGTCGACGGCATTGCGCACCAGGCGCCAGCCGCCGTTGCAGAAGCTGCGCGCGTGGTCGCCGTCGACGTGCACGACATGGGTGGACATCGTGTGCTGGGTGGAATCGAAGGGATCGTGGAACGCGGCGAACTCAGACTTGAATCGCTCACGATCCGTCCAGCGCGACGTCGGACCGTAGTCGGCATCCACGTCCGCGACAAAGATCCGGTCGAACAATTCCCAGCGCTGGGAGTCGACGGCCAGTCCGTACAGGTTCACCAATTGGGTGATCGCCACGACGTCGCTGTCGGTCATGGTTCTGGATAGTAAGGGCACAAACGGCGGCGCCGGGGCGTTGCGATACGCATGTGTGCGACGCACGAAGGGAGACGCGGGTGAAGATTCGCTTCGGGGTTGGACTGGGTGCGGACAGCACACCCGATCAGCTCGCCGGCATTGTCGATCATCTGGAGGACAGCGGTGTCGACTCGCTGTGGTTCTCCGAGCTGGTTTACGCCCCGACGGTGGAACCCGTTGTCGGCATGGCCTACGCGCTCGCCCGGACGACCCGGTTGAAGGTCGGCACATCGGTGGCGGTGCTCCCGGGGCGCCATCCGGTGCTGGTGGCCAAACAACTGGCGTCGTTGGCCGCCATCGCACCCAAGCGGGTACTTCCGGTCTTCGGATTACGGTCGGCGATTCCGGCCGAGCGCGAGCTGTTCGCGGTCCCGGATGGCGAGCGTGCGGCGGTGTTCGACGAGTCGCTGCGAGTGCTGCGCTGCGCGCTGACCGACGACTCAGCCAGCTATCGCGGCCGCTACTTCACCGTCAACGAAGCTATGGTCACGCCGAAACCCGCTCCACCACTGGATATTTGGCTGGGCGGCTCGGCGCCGGCAGCGTTTCGCCGCATCGGTACCTTGGCGGATGGCTGGTTGGGCAGCTTCCTTACCCCGGATGAGGCGCGGGCCGGGCGCGAGGCGATCGAGCGGGCCGCGGAGCAGGCCGGCCGGCAGATCGAGCCCGACCACTTCGGTATTTCGCTAGGCGTAGCCGATGGCGAGTTGTCGCCGGAGTTGATCGCAGCGGCTCGCCGGCGTCGTCCGGACGTCGATCCCGGTGATCTGATCGCCTCGGACTGGGATCGGCTGCACCGGCAACTCGACGCCTACCTGGAGGCGGGATTGACGAAATTCGTCATCCGGCCCGCCGGCCGGGGGACAGTGGACGGCTTCGTCGATCGATTCGTCACCGAGCTGGCCGGTCGGCAGAACTGAGCCACCGGCCACCTAGGCTGCAGACGTGACCATCCCTTACGACGAGGCGCTGCGCGAGCGGATTCGCGAGCATCTCGCGAATCATGACCGTCGCGCGGTGACCGATCCGACCAAGCGGCACGCCGCGGTGGCGGTGGTGCTGGTCGATTCAAAGGTCGGAGAGGACCGCGTCGATCCGGTGCCGGTCCAGGACTGGAATGCCGGTCGCCCGATGCCGGCCGAGAATCTGGACGGACGCATGGTCGACGTGTCCGGCGGCGCGGCATTTCTACTGTGCCGCAGGGCTTCTCGGCTCAGCTCGCACGCCGCGCAGTGGGCACTTCCGGGCGGCCGCCTCGATGCGGGCGAGACGGCGGTGGACGCGGCGTTACGGGAACTGCGCGAAGAAGTGCGGATCGCACTGCCCGGCTCGACGGTGCTGGGCCTGCTCGACGACTACCCGACCCGATCGGGATACGTCATCACGCCGGTGGTGATCTGGGGAGGCGGACGGCTCGATCCCGATCCCGCCCCCGACGAGGTCGTCGCCGTATACCGAGTGGGGCTACACCAACTGCAGCGCGATGACTCGCCGCGGTTCATCACCATCAAGGAGAGCCCGCGGCCGGTCGTGCAGATCCCGCTGGGCAATGACCTCATCCACGCACCGACCGGCGCGGTGTTGTTGCAGCTGCGCTGGCTGTGCCTGGAAGGCCGACACGACGCGGTCGATCAGCTCGAGCAACCGGTATTCGCGTGGAAGTAGTCATCCGACAACATCTTTGAGATTCCATTGAGCCATCAGCGGGCGACTCGGAATACGCGCGCGCAGAACGGGGGCCACCTCGGACTGAAACAGTTCGAGGCTACGACGCTGCTGGGCGGGCGTCACACCGTCGGCATCGGCGGACAGGTGCATCACCTCGTGGCCTAACCGCTCGTGATAGCGACCCACCTTGTCGATCACCTGCTCAGGACTGCCCACCAACGCCGAGCTTCGCTCGACGAAATCTTCTATCGACTCGAACACCACCGGCATCCCGGCACGGCGTGCGAACGCCAGGCGTGCTTCGAACATCGGCCGGTAGGCGGCCACGGCTTCCTGTGACGTCGGGGTGATGTAGAACCCGGCGGTCCCGGCACCGACCAGGGCGTCCTCGGGGCGGTGGCCGCAAAACTCCCACCGCTGCCGGTAGTGGCTCACCAGCTCGGCGTACGGCTCAATCGGGTTGATGACATTGGCGGAAAAGAGCGGATCGCCGTGCCGTGCCGCGAGGTCGACGGAGGCTGTACTCGTCGCGCTGCCGTGCCAGATCCGGATCCGGTTCTGCAGCGGCCGGGGAAGCGCCTTGGCGTTGACCAGCGGCGGGCGAAAGCGGCCCGACCATGTCACGGTCTCGCTGTCCCACAGCAACCGGAACAGCTCGTAACCTTCGCGGTTGCGCTCCCATTGATCCTCGGCCGTCACGTGGAACAACTCGGCCTGCGCCGCACCGTTGCCCTTGCCGATGATCAGTTCGAGGCGCCCGCCCGAGAGGTTGTCCAGCGTCGAATAGTCTTCGAACGCGCGCACCGGATCGAGCAAGCTCAGCGTCGTAACCCCGGTAAAGAGAGCGATTTTCGAGGTGCGCGCCGCGATGTTGCTCAACACCACCGGTGGCGAGGACGAGATGAACGGATCCTCGTGCCGCTCGCCCACCGCAAAGCCGTCGAAGCCCAGTTCCTCGGCCAGGACCGCCTTGTCGAGGACTTCGCGCAGCCGGTCTGCCGGGCTCTTTTTCTCGCCCGAAGCCGGATCCGCAACATGCGTGATCAGAGTTATCAGCAGGAACTTCATTTGGTTTAGACGAACCGATTAGTTCTCGACTTCATTCCCGTACCAAGCCGCGACTTGACCGCCGGCGCGCCAATATGTACAGCTTGCGCACAACCTCGAAATCGATCTAGCCAGATGCCGAGGCCGCAGGCAGTATTACGAGCGACGTTGGCGTTGATCGATTCAGGAGTACCAGATGACAACCTATGCATTCGACCCGGAAATCGCTGCGGTGCTTCCACATCTGCCCGACCTCCCGGGCACTGACCCGCTGGCCATCCGGGCGGCGATGTCGGAGATGATCGCCGCGTTGCCGGTGCCGGATGCCACCGGACTGCAGATTGAGAACCGTGAAATCCCCGGCCGCGATGGCGATCCCGCGGTGCCGATCCGCATCTACCGGCCCAATCAGCCCAGCGCTCCGGCCGCGGTGTACAGCGTGCACGGGGGCGGCTTCATCGCCGGCGACCTCGAAACCGAGCACGGCTCGAGCGTCGTACTTGCCCGTGAACTGGGCGTCGTCGTGGTGTCCGTCGACTACCGGCTAGCACCCGAAACACCATTCCCCGGCGGGCTGGAGGACGTATACGCCGGGCTGGTCTGGATGGCGGCTCATGCCGACGAATTGGGTATCGATCCGCAACGCATCGCCATCCACGGCATGAGCGCCGGTGGCGGACTGTGTGCGGCGCTGGCGCTGCTGGCACGCGACCGCGGCGGACCGCACATCGCGTTCCAGTTTCTATCGGTGCCCGAACTCGACGACCGGCTCATCACGGCGAGCATGACCGACTTCACCGATACCCCACTGTGGAGCAGGCCCCGAGCGATCCTCAGCTGGGACTGCTACCTGGGCGCCGGTCGTGCCGGCACTGACGACGTACCGGTCTACGCCGCGCCGGCGCGTGCCACCGATTTGGCGGGTCTGCCGCCCGCCTACGTTTCGGTCATGCATTTCGACCCACTGCGCGACGAAGGCGTCGCCTACGCGTTGGCCATGCTTGCCGCGGGCGTGAGCGTCGAATTGCATTTGTTCCCTGGCACATTCCACGGCTCGATGTTGATCCAGGACGCGGCGATCTCCAAGCGTGAAGAGGCAGAGAAGATCACTGTGCTGCGCCGAGCGCTGGCACTGTAGCGGCGAGGCGATCACGCAGGGCGGAACTCGTTTCGCCGGTGACTATTTCGCCGCAGCCGCACCGCCCGTGCTGCGCCGGTGGTCAGCGCCAGCACCGCCATCACCGCGAGGATCGTCGAACCGGCCTGGGCGGACCCGATCGTGCTCAACAGCATCGGCAGGCCGAAGCCGACGTAGCTCACCGTGTAGAACGTTCCCGCGAGGGCGCCGCGCAAGTGTTGCGGCGCAGCGGCTTCCACGTCGATCAAGCCCTCGCGGAGCAGCAGGCCGGACGCGCAGCCGAGAACCACCAGTAGCGGCATACCCACGCCCAGCGGAATGGTCGACGGCGCCGCGGCGGTCACCGCGTAGCCCAGCGCGGCCAGCACGGCGCCAACGGTGCCGGTCTGCGGACCCCATTGGCGCGCACGGGCGACCAATTGAGTAATGCCGCTGACGCCGTTGGCGATCAGCGCTGCGGTCCCCGCGGCCATCGTGGCCCCGAGCCCGGTCTGCACATGGCTCGGGATCGTGACGAATGCAAGAGTCGCCGACGAGTACACCCACGGGGATAGTGGCAGCGCCCAACTCAACGCCCGCGCGATGGCGGGGCGTGCCGACGCCGTCCGCTCGCGGCTGGGCCTGGGCAATGGGGCGGGCACGTTCGCGCGCTGAGCCGCCACCACCGCGACGGCGGTCGCCAACACGACGAGTACGGCGGCGATTCCGAACGACTCCCAAAGCCCGGATTGCCCGGCCGAGGCGATCACGCCGGATGCAAACGGGCCGACCGCGAAACCGGCCGTCAGGACGGCCCCGGCGACGGCGGCGCCGGCCGGCCCCTTCATGTCCGACGCCCAGGCGGTGCACGAGCTGACCACCAGCCCGACACCGGCCCCGACCACCAACCGGCCCCCGAGCAACACCGCGGAATGCTGTGACAGCGACATCGCGACCGTGCCGGCCAGCGCGGTGATCGATCCCGCCCAGGCCACTGACTGGCGCCCGAGCACATCCGACAGTCGGCCGCCGATGAGCAGGCCGGGCAGCAGTCCCACCGCGTAGATCCCGAAGATGGCGTCGAGCGTGGCCCTGTTGAGATGCCGGTGGACGCTGAGCGCGGGGATCAATCCGGCGAAGTGGTTGGCCGCCCAGCCAGTCGCCAGCAGGACGGCCAGCACCGCGGCGAATAACAGTGCAGATCCCCCGGATTCACCGCGTTCGTCACGTCCATGCGGTTCCACCGGCGCCGGAAGTTCCTGGCCGGTCACTTCCACATCCGACCTGCACACCGATTTCCTCCCCAGTCTCTGCACGCGGTTGATCGACAAACTGTGTGTCGCAGTGATGTCGGCCACAGCTGTGTGCCTCGAAGCACGCCGCGGAAAATTAGCGCCGCACCCCGTCCAAATACAGTGCCGCTCAAACGGATATTCCGGACCCGCGATACAACAGCGGTTGTCACTCCGAAGTCTGCCCCCCCGGGCCGGGTTTGAATCACGACCGAAGCAAACCTGGTGGCCTGCCAGCGCAATTCCTAGGCTGCGCAGGTGATGTCGACCAATCCGGCGCCGGCCCGGGTGTCCCTTCGTGGCGTCGACCGCACGTTCGGAACACACACCGTCCTCCACGAAGTCGACATCGAAATCGAGCCGGGTGAGGTCGTCGCGCTGCTCGGGTCGTCGGGCAGCGGCAAGTCGACGCTGTTGCGCCTCATCGCCGGCCTCGACAGTCCGACCGGGGGACGGATCGAGATCGACGGCGAAGCCGTCCGCGGAATCGACCCGCGCTGCGCGGTGGTGTTCCAGGAGCCTCGTCTGCTGCCCTGGCGGTCGCTGGCCGCAAACGTGGAATATGGCTTGGCGCCCGGCGCGCCGCGCGCCAAAGGCTCTGGCACCGTGCAGCGTTGGCTCGACGTCGTCGGGTTGCGCGAATTCGGTAACCACCGTCCGCGGCAAGTGTCCGGTGGCATGGCACAGCGAGCCGGGTTCGCGCGCGCCCTGGCGCGGCGCCCGCGGGTCCTGTTGCTGGACGAGCCACTGGCCGCCCTCGATGCGCTCACCCGACTGCGGATGCAGGACCTGCTCGATGCCGTGCAGCAAGAGGCCGGCACCACAACGGTATTGGTGACGCACGACGTGGACGAGGCCGCGATCCTCGCCGATCGGGTGCTGATTCTGCGCGCCGACGCAACCGGCGGCGCCCGTATTGCCGCGACTCACGAGGTCGCAATCCCCAAGCCACGCGACCGCGGGGATCCGCGTATCGCCGCGTTGCGCGAGCAGTTGTTGGACGAACTTGGTGTACCCCGACGTAGCAGTGAGGCAAAAGCATGGTGAAAGTTCGTTATTTGACCGCAATTTCGGTGATCGCGAGCGTTGTCGCGGTCTCCGGCTGCGGTTCGAACTCCAGCACTACGGCGTCGAAGGACATCCATCTGGATTACGCCTACTACAACCCGCTGAGCCTGGTGGTGCGTGACCAGCACCTGCTGGAAAACCGCGGCTACAACGTCACCTGGGTGCTTTCGGCGGGTAGTAACAAGGCCAACGAAGGGCTGCGGTCCAAGGCACTGGACATCGGATCCACCGCCGGTTCGGCCGCATTGGTCGCGCGGGCCAACGGGTCGCCGATCAAGGTCGTCGACCTCTATGCCGGGGGCGAATGGACGGGCCTGGTCGTCACCAAGGATTCGCCGATCAATTCGGTGGCCGATCTGAAGGGTAAAAAGGTCGCCGTGACCAAGGGCACCGACCCGTACTTCTTCTTGTTGCAATCGCTTGCCACCGTGGGACTTTCACCCAGCGATGTCGAAATCGTCAACTTGCAGCATGCCGACGGCAAGACTGCCCTGGAACGCGGCAATGTCGACGCGTGGTCCGGGTTGGACCCGTTCATCGCGCAAACCATCCAGCAGCAGGGTTCGCGCTTCATCTACCGCAACCCGAGTTTCAACACCTTCGGCGTACTGGACGCCCGTGAGGATTTCATCGCCAACCGCCCCGAGGCTCTGCAGGCCGTGGTCAACAGTTATGAGGAGGCCCGGAAGTGGGCGAAGGCGCATCCCGATCAACTGGCGGCATTGCTGGCCTCGCAGGCGAACATAGCGCTGAGCGTGGCGCAGGAGGAGCTGACCAGGACGCTGGTGGACATCAACTCGGTGCCGGGGGATCCGGTGCGCACGGTGCTGACTCGGGTGGAGCCGCTCGCGGTGGCCGACTCCGACATCAAGTCCGACGACGCGGGCCGCAACGCGCTGAGCACGCTGATCGAGCCGAAATACGCGCAGCAAGCGCACTGACGTCACGGTCCGGCCGGCTGGCGAAGTTGCCGCTGGCGCTGGTGGGGCTGATCGTCCCGGTGCTGCTGCTGGTGCTCTGGCAGCTCGTCACGGCGGGCACGGGGTTCTTCTCGCCCAGCCAGCTCCCGCCGCCGGGCGACGTGGTGTCCGCGCTGGGCGAGCTGCTCCGGCGCGGTGAGCTATGGACTCACTTGCGCGCGAGCGGTTCTCGGGTGCTGGTCGGCTATCTGGCGGGCACCGCCGCGGCGCTCACGCTGGGTTCACTGGTCGGGCTGTCGGTGGTCGTGCGCAGATTGCTCGCACCCACCATCGCGGCGTTTCGCACGGTGCCTTCCCTGGCGTGGGTTCCGTTGTTGCTCTTGTGGTTTGGCATCGACGAGACGCCGAAGATCCTGATGGTCGCCATTGGCGCGTTCTTTCCGGTCTACACGACGACGGCCTCGGCGCTCTCCCACGTCGACGCACAGCTTGTCGAGGTGGGACGGGCCTACGGACGACGGGGCGCATCCCTGCTCGCGACGGTGATGTTGCCCGCCGCGGCTCCGGAGTTGGTGAACGGGCTCCGATTGGGCTTGGCGAATGCGTGGCTGTTCGTGGTCGCGGCCGAGCTGATCGCGTCCTCGAAGGGCCTCGGGTTCTTGTTGCTCGACAGCCAGAACACCGGGCGCACCGATGTGATGCTATTGGCCATCGTCCTGCTGGCCGCGTTGGGCAAACTCAGCGACGCGATCCTGGGCGCCGTCGAGAAGCGGCTGGTGCGCCGGCGCAGCTAGTCGCAGTCCGGACCGTGCGCAAGCCTCAGCAGGTAGGCGGCGGTAACCAGCTGCCACCCGATGATCGAGTAGACGCTGCCGCGCTCCCACGCCCCGCTCGGCAGCAGATTGGTCTTGGCCGTCGCCGAGTTGACGATCACCATGACCAGACTCAGCAGGCCAACGGTCGCGAGGAGTTCGGAGGTGTGGCGGTACCAGCGCCACCCGCCGACGGTTGCGACTACCGCGGATCCCGCGAGGATGGCGGCGTTGCCCCCGACGATCGCCAGCACCGCTCCGGCGCGATGGAGCTCGCCGCTGTGCACGGTCCCTATCACGATGTTGCCGATCGCGTTCGTGGCGACGAAGCCCAAAAACGCTTGGGCCCTTGGGTTATCGGGAATGCCGACGATGAGTAACGCGCCGAGCAGGAACAGCACGCCCTGCAGATAGAACGCGATGTGGATCAAGTATGCGTGCGGGGCGTTCACCCCGAGATCGCTGATGTAGTTGCGGGTGTAGCTGTAATCCGACCCGAAACTTGCGGCGGCGACCGCCTCGAGCACGAGATAGCCAACAGCCGCCACGACCCAGAGCTGGGCGCCTCGTCTGGTAGCCACGGTGGTCAACCTCCCGTTGTTACGGCGACCCTACTGAACCGGCCGACGCCACGTCAGACACGGGGACTGGTTAAAACGTTCGCGCAACGCCGCAGCCAGTGCGTCCCAGCCGCGTCGCGTGCCCGCACAATGACGCGGTGCCCGCAGTTTGGAGAGTCCTCCTGCCGACCACCGCGCTGGTGCTCGCGCTGGTGAGCTGTGCGCACGGCGACCCGGCGCGGGCATCGGGTTCGTCGGGTGACTTCAGCGGGCCGATCGACATCGGCCACGGCCGCCACCTCTACCTCGAATGCCGTGGAAAGGGCAGCCCCACCGTCATCTTGGAATCGGGCTATCACAACTCGTCGGATCCGTGGAGCCAGTCCGACGCAGCAGCACCGGCGGCGGGCCCCGCCGTACTGCCCGCCCTGGCCGGCACCCATCGCGTCTGCGCCTACGACCGGCCCGGCACCCTGCGCAATTCCGACCCGCTCGAGCTCAGCGACCGCAGTTCACCGGTCGCGATGCCACGCACCGCGCGCGAGGTCGTCGGTGACCTGCACGCGCTGCTGGATGCCGCACGGCTTCGGGGCCCCTACCTGCTTGTCGGGCACTCGCTGGGCGGGCTTTTTGCCCGGCTGTACGCCCAGACCTACCCCGACCAGGTGTGCGGGGTGGTGTTCGTCGACGCCTTCGGTGTCGAAATACCGAGCCTGCTGGGAGTCGACTGGCCCGCATATCGGCGGGCGTTGGATACGCCACCGCAGCAGTTCGCCGATTCGTCCGCGTTCGAGGAGGTCGATATCGACAAGAGCGTCGAACAGGTCGGCGCCGCCCCGGTGTTTCCGCCCATTCCCATCGCGGTGCTCACCAGGACCGAGCCGTTCGTGAGTCCCGCGACGGCGTCGGCCGAGCAGGGCACGAAGTTGGAGCAGGCATGGCGCGAGGCCGCCTCGGATCTGGTCGCGCTGGTGCCGCAAACGCCGCACTTGGTCGCGACGGGTAGCGATCACTTCATTCAGATTCACCAACCCGACCTGGTCGCGGCCGCCGTCGCGCTGGTTACACAACGGGCCGGCACGACCCGGCATTAGCGACGCCGCACATCGCGCCCGGTCGTGGTGCCCCACCCGCCGGCGCCGGCGAGTTAGCGGCGCGGCGGCAGCACCGGGGTGACCAGCTCGCCGGTAGCCAGATACCGGTCGAGGTTTTCGATCGCCAGCAGCGCCATCGCCCGGCGGGTCCGCACCGTGGCGCTGCCGATGTGCGGGAACAGCACCACGTTGTCCAGATCGCGCAGCGCCGCAGGCACATTGGGCTCGTCGACGAACACGTCCAGCCCGGCCCCGCCGAGCTCGCCCGCGGCGAGCAACTCCACCAGTGCCTCTTGGTCCACGACGCTGCCGCGGGCGATGTTGATCAGATAGCCCTCCGGCCCCAGCGCTTCGAGGACAGCGCGGTCGACCAGATTGCGGGCCTTGGGGTCGCCGGTCGTGGCGACGACGAGGATGTCGACCGATTCGGCGAGCTCCAGCGGCGACGCCGCATACCGGTAGGGCGATCCGTCGATCCGGTGGCGGTTGTGATACGCGATGGCGCAATCGAATCCGACCAGCCGCGTCGCGATCGCCGATCCGATGCGGCCCAGACCCAAGATGCCGACCTGCAGGCCACTGACGTCCCGGCCGTACCCGAATCGCCCCTCCCTCGCCCAGCTGCCCGCCCGCGCAAAGCGATCGGCCTCGCCGAAGCGGCGCAGGGTCATCAGGATCAGCCCCAGCGCGGTGTCGGCGACGGTGTCCGACAGCACGTCGGGCGTGTTGCTCACGCCGATGCCACGCTGACGGGCGGCCTCCAGGTCGATGGAGTCCACGCCCGCCCCGTAGTTGACGATCGCCCCCAAACTCGGCAGGGCCGCGACGGTCGCGGCGTCGATGCCGCGGGGCGGAGCCGACGTCAACACCACGCGAACGCCGGCCGCGTGGTCGGCCAGGAACGCGGCCCGCTCGGGCCCGTCGGGCAGCTCCGGGATGTCGTACCGGGCGAGCAGTTCGGCCTCGTAGGTCGGTTCGAGCTGGCCCATCCGTAGCACGTCGGGCAATGACTTGATGGTCACGCCGGCATCATCTCCTGCGTCGGTGGCCCCCGCTACATGCGAGAGAATAGCCGCATGGCGACTCTGCGCGCACGCGACTGGATCGACCAATGCGAGACGCTGACCAGCCGCCGGGGACACCGCATCGCGTACCGGCGTCGCGGGCAGGGGCCGGCCGTGCTCCTGCTGCACGGATTTCCCACCTGGTCCTACGACTACGCCGAGGTCGCCACCGACCTTGCCGCCGACCACGACGTGGTCACGCTCGACTTTCTCGGCTACGGCGCCTCCGACAAACCAAACCCCTACGAGTATTCCGTCGCCGAATCAGCCGACGTGGTAGAGGATTTGGCGGCGCACCTGCACCTGGATTCGGTACGCCTGGTCGCCCACGACTACGGCGGCATCGTCGCCCAGGAGCTGATAGATCGGGTGTCGGCCGGCACCCTGGGATTCGGCATTTCCAGCCTTGTCATGCTGAATTCCGGGATCGTCTACAACGCTTACCGGCCGACGCGGCTACAGAAGCTCTTGATTCTGCCGGTGATCGGAAAGCTGATCGCCGGCCGGGTCAATGCCGGCCGGCTACGCTCCGGGCTCGATGCGGTCCGCGGGTCACGGCTGACCGACGCCGAGCTGGATGACCTCTGGTACGGCGTTTCGCGAGACGGAGGCCACAAGATCGTACATCTGCTGATCCGCTACAACGCTGAACGTGCCGAACACCACCGTCGGTGGGAGCAGGCGCTGGCCGGTTGGGATGGTCCGCTGCGGCTGGTGTGGGGACTCGATGATCCGGTCTCGGGGCGCCATGTTCTCGAGGCGGCCGCCGACGTTCTGCCGCGCGCCGAGGTGACGAAACTCGACGGCGTGGGGCACTATCCGCAATCCGAAGCGCCACAAGCAGTTTCGGACGCGGTGCGCCGGGCCTAGAAGAACGTTCCGGCATGCGGTGTTTGACGCACCGCGAACAGCTCATCGGCGACGGCTAGCGCCGCAGGATCCTCGGCCCGGACCAGCCCGGCCGTCGCGAGACTGTGCCAGCGGGTGCCGCCCAGCAGCACGGCACCGAGCCCCTCGATCCCGACGTGCAGGTCGGCACGCCGGGTGGTCGGTTCGGCCCCGTCTGCGCTGATCGCGAAGCTGGCCGAATTCTTTGGCAGCAGTTGGTCATTGACGGCGACCGTGATCGCGCCGGCCCCGGCATAGGACCGACTCGCCAGCGCGTTTTCGGCGTCGACGACCCGCAGCCACGTTTCGTCGTGCACCGCGGTCACCTTGACCGCACGGCGATCGACGAGCAGCGAGGGCAGCGGATCGTCGAGGGGCAGCATCCAAAACGTCACTCGGTCAACGAGATCCAGACCGAGGAGGAAGCGCACTAATCCGAGATAGGCCTCGGTGGTCGGCGCGAAGAAATCCTCGACCACAATGGTGCGCTGGTCGCTGAGGAACCACCTGTCGGTGTCGGTCGGGCGGTAGCGGGCGAAACCCGATTCGGCGCCGGGCTCGCCGTGCACGGCCACATACCAAGCACCCGAAGATAATTCGGTGCGCAGCCGTACGCCCTCCCACCACCCCCCGGGACGGTCGATGGTTCCCGGCCGCGACGGGCGATTGGCGTCATAGATCCGGGGCAGGATCTCCCAGGCTTCGGCGGGGCTGACCAGTCGGACCGGACCACCGGACCCGACACCTGGACGAAATGCCGCCCGTGCAGTCGTAATCTCCGCGCTCTGCATCGAGCTCGCCACGCCGTAGCCGTAGCGCCCATAGATCGTGGCCTCCGACGCCCGCAACGAGGCGACCACCTCATCCCGCGCCGTGAAGTCGTTCAAGAGGTGACGCATCAAGTCGGTGGCGATGCCCTGTCGGGTGAAGGTCGGCAGCACTCCGATGTCCGTGACGGCGGCGTGGCTGATCGTGGCGCCGCCGGGCAGGGTCAGGGTGCTCGTCGCGGCGCATGCGGTGCCGACCAGTTGTCCGCCGACGAACGCGCCGACCATACGACCGGGTTCGAGCATCTTGGTGATCTGGCCGGGCGGCAGATCCGGTATCGGCGGAAAGCCCACCATCGCGACGCGAAACACGTTCAGCGCAGCGATGAGGTCGCCCTCACTCTCGAGAACCCGGAGCTCGGTGGTCATTGCGCAATCATGTCTTGTCTGCGCCGCGCCGGCGCCAAGGCCCCGCCAATTTGGTCCAGCCATTCCGTCAGTGGACGGGTTAAATCCGCCCAGAATCCAACTTGTCCTGCGCTTGCCGGGCACCTACTTTGGCGAGAGATGTCTGCGAGATTCTTCTGGTTCCTGCCCACCACAGGCGACAGCCGTTCGATCGTCGGCGGTTCCCACGCGTCGTCCAACCGCGACGTCCCCACCGGGTATCGCGCACCGAGCCGCCGCTACCTGGCCGAGGTGGCCCGCGCCGCCGACCGCGACACTGCAACGTTTTTCCGAGGGCAGGGTGTTGCTCAACGTGGTCAGCGGCAGCGACGACGCCGAGCCACGCAGGTTCGGCGACTATCCCGGTCACGACGAGCGCTACGCGCGCACCGCCGAATTCCTGCGGATCGTCCGACCGGTCTGGACGCAGGATTCGGTGAACTTCACCGGGAAGTACTACACCGTCGAAGATGCCCGCGTCTCGGCGCCGCCGAACCCGTTGCCCGGGATCTACTTCGGCGGGTCATCCGGCGCTGCCTTGCTGATCGCGGCCGAATTCGCGGACGTCTACCTGACCTGGGGTGAGCCGCCGCAGGCGGCCGCCGCCAAGATCGAGAAGGTGCGCGCGCGCAGGCTGCCGCGCGGGGCCGCAGGATCCGGTTCGGCATCCGGCTGCACACCATCAGCCGCGACACCTCGTCCGCCGCCTGGGCCGTTGCCGATGATCTGCTCGCCGACCTCACCGACGATCAGATCGCGAAAGCCACAGCGCTGCATGCTAGTTCGGAATCCGTAGGGCAGCGACGGATGACCGCGCTGCACGGCGGTCGGCTCGACAAGCTCGAGATCTATCCCAATCTGTGGGCCGGGGTGGGCCTGGTCCGTGGGGGTGCCGGCACCGCGCTGGTCGGTAGCCACCAGGAGGTCGCCGACCTGATCAGCGAATACCATTCGCCGGGCTTCGACGAGTTCATTCTCTCCGGCTACCCGCACCTGGAAGAGGCGTACTGGTTCGCCGAAGGCGTATTGCCGCTACTGGCCAAGCGGGAACGGAATCGCGCTTCCGCGTAGCGGATCTACGTGGCGGGCTGTGGCACCCGCCGCATCCGCAGCAGGACCGGCGGCAGTAGCAGCGCCACCGCCAACCATGACACGGTGGGCAACCAGGGCAAGGCGGACGCTACCGCCGCAACCCGATCACCATGCGCGGTCACCAGCGCGATGCGCGCCATCGTCGCCACCGCAATCACCGAGAACAGGGCGCCGGCCGCGGTGCCCTCGCGGCCGTGGCGGCCGATCGCAAAGGCAGTGACAACCGCGCCGACCATCACCGCGCCCCAGGCTGCGCCGCAGACGAATTGGGCGATGCCGAGCGAGACGACGTCGGTGGCCAGTGCGGCGGCCCACGCCGATCCGGCGGCAATGACTGCGCCCACCATCATCGCGACCAGGCCGCCGAGACGCTTCGCCAGCAACGACGCCAGCGGTGTCAACAGCGCGAACCCGATCCAGAACAGCGACAGCAGTGCCGGAAGTCCGCTGGGTTCAGCGTATTTGGCGAAGAGCCGCTGGGCATTGAGCGAGGAATGCACCTGGAATCCCAGTTGCGCCACCAAGACCGCCGCGAGGAACATCAGCAAGATCCCGACCCGAAATTCGGTGGGTGCCTCTTTCTCGGGCGGCGCGGTGCGGGTGAGGGTCTTTTCGGCCCAGACGATCGACAGGGTCACCGCGAAAACGGAGACGGCCGATGCGCCGAAGAGGATCCGCGGGTCGTACGTCGTGAGCCGTCCGGTCAGAAAGGGCGTCGACGCGGTGGCCATACCGGTTCCGACCACGAACAGTGACGAGACCCACGGTTGCCGGCCGTCGGGCGTGTATCGGCCGAGCAGGGCCAGCGGCGGTGCGCGCAGGGCCGAGGAGGTGATCGCCCACACCACAATCAACGCCACGAAAATGTAAGCACCAGAACGCGATACGAGCGGCAGCAGCAGGAACGCCAGCGCCGAAACCGACGTCGCCGCCGCGATGATCCAGCCCACCCGGCCCACCATCCGCGCCACCCGGTCGACGGCGACACCGGCCGCCCAGTCGCAGCACGCGAAGATGATCTGATCGCACACCAGAAGCCAGCCGACCACGCCGGCGCTGATGCCGGCCTGCGCCGCGAGTTGCGGCAGATAGATGACGTACCCGACCCACGTCAGTCCGAAGGCGAGCTGCAGCAGCCCGAAATAAAGTCCGACTCTCGTCGACACCCCACGGGGCATGATGTGGCCCTTCTGACGCAAGCACCTTCTCGAAGGATTACGAAGCTAGCGATGAGAGTCGTTCAGGCCAAGACGGTTTAGGGCGAAAAAAGGACGAAAAGCGAAGCCCGGCCTCACCCGATCGAGGTAATCCCCGCATTGGAGATGGTGAATCCTTTGCCCGAGGACGCGGTGCAGGTCACTCCATCGGGCTTGGATGTGCAGGTGAAGGGACCGACACCGGCGGTTTGGCCATAGTCCAGGGTAGGCGCGCCCTCTCCGGCGTTGCCCACGCAGGAAACACCCTTACAGGTGGTGACGACTCCGCCGGTGGACAGGTGCACGGATTGCTGCGGCTCGTTGGTCTGGCAATAGGCCTCATCGGGGATGCCGGGGTCACGCTTGTAGTTGACCTCGCAGCTGATGTTGCGTGACGGAGACAAGAACGCGCACATGGACGGCGTGCAGGCCGGGTTGTCCGCCGCGGCCACCGGCATTCCCGCGCAGCAGCCAACGACGACGAATCCGATTCCCGCGACGACCGCACGCTTCATGGCTCAAACCTAACGGATCGGCAACCCCGTGAGCGCCCGCGAAATCACCAGCCGCTGGATCTCGCTGGTGCCCTCGAAGATGGTGAAGATCTTCGCGTCGCGGTGCATCCGCTCCACGGGGTAGTCGCGGGTGTAGCCGTTGCCGCCCAAGATCTGGATGGCCTCGTCGGTGACGTAGACCGCGGCCTCGCTGGCCACCAGCTTGGCCATCGAGCCCTCCGCGGAGTCGAAGTTCTGGTTGTTGCGGGCCATCCAGCCGGCGCGCCACACCAGCAGCCGGGCGGCGTCGACCCGGCTCTTCATGTCGGCTAGCTTGAACGCCACTGCCTGGAATTCGCCGATCTTGCGGCCGAATTGCTCACGCTGGCAGGCATATTCGAGCGCATACTCGTAGGCGGCCCGGGCCACACCGACCGCCATCGCACCGACGGTCGGCCGGGTGCGCTCGAAGGTCTTCATCGCGGCCTGTCCGCCCGCCGAGGCGCCGGACTTGACCCGCGCGATTCGGGCCTCGAACTTCTCGCGGCCGCCGAGAATGCAGTCCTCGGGCAGCCGCACGTTGTCGAGGACAACCTCGGCGGTGTGCGACGCGCGGATACCGTGCTTCTTGAATTTCTGCCCCTGCGACAGGCCCTTGGTCTCGGGCGGGATAACGAACGACACCTGACCGCGGGTGCCCAGCTCCGGATAGACCGACGCCACCACGATGTGCACATTGGCGATCCCGCCGTTGGTCGCCCAGGTCTTGGTGCCGTTGAGAACCCACTCGTTGGTCGCCTCGTCGAAGCGGGCCCGGGTGCGGATGGCACCGACGTCAGAACCCGCGTCGGGCTCCGAGGAACAGAACGCACCGAGCTTGGGGTCGCCGGGCGTACCGAACATCTCAGGCAAATACTGGCCCAGCTGCTCGGGAGTTCCGTTGCCCGCCAACGCCGCCGCGGCCAGCCCGGTCCCCATGATGGACAGGGCGATGCCGGCGTCACCCCAGAACATCTCCTCGAACGCGGTGAGAAAGCCCAAGCCCGTGGGCTCGGCGGCTTGTTGTGCGAAGAAGTCGGGGGAGTACAGGCCCACCTTCGCGGCCTCCTCGATGACCGGCCACGGGGTTTCCTCCCGCTCGTCCCATTCGGCCGCGGCGGGGCGGATGGTTTCGGCCGCGAACTGGTGCACCCAGTCGCGCACCTCGATCACGTCGTCGCTCAGTTGCAATGAGAAAGTCACGGTTCTACTCCTGAAATAGGTTGATGTTCAACGGTTTCTGGGGGTGGTGTGGTGCGCGAGCATGCTGACGGTTTGGGTGACCCAGGCCTCGAAATAACGGTCCTCGTCGACGTTGCCCGGTAGCCGTCCGGACAGCGCCTGCAGCGTCGCCGCGTGGGACAACGACGCGATCGCCACGGCCGCGGCGGCCTCGGGATCGGGAATGCTGGTGCGGCCGGCGCGATTGGACGCGGCCAGCTCGTCGGCGAACCGCTGATAGGCGTTGTCGGTGATGACCTGCCACGTCTTCTCGTCGAGATCGCCGAGCTCTTCGGGTTCGCGCAGCATGACCTTGAGCAAATCCTCGCTTTCGTTGAGGTTGCTCCAGATCAACTGGCCGGCGGTTCGCACCGCCTGCTCGACGCCGTCCGGCTGCCCGGCGTCGAACTGCTCTCGCGCGGCGACGATGCTGTCGATCCGTTGGGTCACCGCCGCCTCCAGCAGTTCGCGCTTGGAGGCAAAGTGCTTGTACAACGCGCCCGATCCGGGCGCCAGGCCGGACGCCCGCTGGATGTCGGCCACCGACGTCGCCGCATAGCCCTTGGCGGCGAAAAGCTTCAGCGCCTCCGCCAACAGTCGATCGCGTCCCGAGTCGGGCATGGTGAGAGAGTACTCACTCACCAACGAGATAGCAAACCGTTCGTCGCGCGCGTTCGACCACAACCCTTACCCGGTGCGGGTGCCGATCCGGCGGTAAATGTTCAGGCCGGTGTCAGCTTGAGGGGAAGGTATTGATGCCGGCGGATGATGTTGTTCACCGCCCAGACCGGTTGCCCGACAACATCGATCCGGTCCACCCGTTCCAGCAGCGCACGCAAAATGGCAGCGGTTTCCATCCTGGAGAGTCCCTGACCGGCGCAGGCGTGGGTGCCGTGGCCGAAACCGATGTGGCGGGCCGCGTCGCGGCGGATGTCGAAGATTTCGGGTCTGTCCCACTCGTTTTCGTCGCGGTTGGCCGAGGCGTACATGACCAGAACCCGGGACCCGGCAGGTATCCGCGTGCCGGCGATCTCGGTGTCGCGGCACACCTGGCGTGCGAAGGCGCGCAGCGGCGATTCGTAGCGGATTACCTCGTTGACGGCATTGGGGATCAGGCCGGGCTGCTCTTTGAGTAGGCGCCACTGCTCGGGGTGCGTACCCAGCAGATACAGGGCGTTGGAGATGGCACTGATCGTCGTGTCCAGGGAAGGGGCGAGGTAATCGATCATCAGGGCCGGGCAATCGTCGTAGCTCAGCCGGCCGGCGTCGGCGGCACACAGCAGCTCGTGCGCCATGCTTCCGTCCAGGACGGTGCGTTGCCGCACCACGCGACGGGCGAACAGTAGCATCTGCAGGCTGCGTGGAGTCGCTTTGATGGCTTGCCAATTGAGCGGTCCGAGGATGTCGAACGTGGCGCCGGCCCAGTCGATCAGATGCTTACGTTGATCGCGCGGCCAGCCCACGAGATCGGGGACGATGGCCAGCGGCAGGGCCGTCGCCAGATCGGCGACAGCGTCGACGTGGCCGCGTCGCACGGCGGCGTCGACGACGGCGTCCGCCTGCTTTTCGATGGCTTCGCTGACGGAGCGCAGCGCCCGGGGCAGCAGCCGGTGAGCAAGAAGCTTGCGGCGCTGATCGTGTTCGGCGCCGTCACTGTTGAGCGTGGTGCCGCGGGAGAGTCGGTTGCTGAACGGGTTGAGCGCGACGCCGCGTCCGGAGATGAATGCTCCGTCGTTGCGCAGCGTGGCTTTGCACTCGGCGTAGCGCGGCAGCGCGTAGACCCGGTGGCCGTGCAGCCGGACCACCGGGCCGGCGTCGCGCAGTCGCCGATAGTGCGGGTAGGGGTCGAGCAAGGCGGCGCGGCTGTAGATGTTGTGCCGGTAGGCGGCCACACCATTGGGCCCGTTGCTCATGGGGAATCTCCTAGCTGCCCGGCCGAGCCGTTCCTCCGCATGACCGGGCCGATGCTGACGAAATCGTCACATATGCCGATAGTCTCAGTCAATAGGTTCTGGCCGAATCGTCAGCGGTGCGGCATACCGGCGGCAGTCGAAAGTCGCTGTAGGCACACAGGTGCCGGTGCGCAATGCTGGGACCCGGGGTCGCCGGGTTCTCAGCACCGGGCGGGGCCCGGACCAAACAACGACGAAGGGATGCAGTGAACGAAGAGCAACGCAACGCAATGGCATCGGGGCGTGGCTTTATCGCCGCGCTGGACCAAAGCGGTGGCAGTACGCCAAAAGCCTTGAAGCTTTACGGGATTGAGCAGGACTCGTACGACGACGACGAGCAGATGTTCAACCTCATCCACGAGATGCGCTCGCGGCTGATAACCAGCCCGAGCTTTACCTGCGACAAGGTGATCGCGACCATCCTGTTCGAGCAGACCATGGACCGCACCATCAATGGTGAGGACTCCGCGGCCTTTTTGTGGAAGCAGAAGCACATCGTGCCGTTCGTGAAGGTCGACCAGGGGCTGGCCGACGCCGAAAACGGGGTGCAGCTGATGAAGGAAATGACCAAACTCGACGGCTTGTTGCAGCGGGCCGTCGGCAAAGGCATTTTCGGCACCAAGATGCGCTCGTTCATCCAGGAGCCCAACCAGACGGGCATCAACGCCATCGTTGCCCAGCAATTCGAGTACGCGGACAAAATCGCCGCGGCCGGACTGATGCCGATCATCGAGCCCGAGGTCAGTATCAAGAGCCCCGACAAACCCGAAGCGGACGGCCTGCTGGTGGCGGCGATCAGCGCGAAGCTCGACGAGCTCCCGGGCGACCGGCAGGTCATGCTCAAGCTGACGCTGCCCGACGAGGACAACCTGTACGCGCCGCTGATCGACCACCCCCGAGTGCTGCGGGTGGTAGCCCTGTCCGGCGGCTACAGCCTCACCGAGAGCTGCGAGATCCTGGCCCGCAACCACGGCCTGATCGCCAGCTTTTCGCGGGCCCTGACCGAGGGGCTGACCGCCCAGCGCAGCGATGCGGAATTCGACGAGAAGCTGGGATCGAACATCGACCAGATCTACGCGGCCTCCATCACATAACCGCTGCCCACGCCGCACGCCGAGAGGGCGCACACTAGGCTTCGAACCATGGCTCCGAAGCTGCCCTCGCCGAAGATTCTCCTCGAATGGCCCGTGATCCGTCAGCTGCGTTCGGGTGACGCGTTCGGTCGCGGGCAGGCGGTGACTTCCAAGCACACCCGCGCCATCACCGCACGCACCACGACCGCCGACCGGGTCGTGCAAAGTGTGTGCCCGTACTGCGCGGTCGGCTGCGGCCAAAAGGTGTTCGTCAAGGACGAGAAGGTCGTTCAGATCGAAGGCGATCCCGACTCGCCGATTTCGCGCGGCCGGTTGTGCCCCAAGGGGTCGGCGAGCGAGCAACTGGTCAACTCGCCGGGCCGCCAGCTCGAGGTGCTCTACCGCGCCCCGCGGGCGACCGAATGGGAGCGCCTCGACCTGAACACCGCCATCGACATGGTGGCCGATCGCTTCCTCGAGTCCCGCCGCAATACCTGGCAGGACATCGACAAGAAGGGCAACCTGCTACGCCGCACCATGGGGATCGCGGCGCTCGGCGGCGCGACGCTGGACAACGAAGAGAACTATCTGATCAAGAAGCTCTTCACCGCGGCGGGCGCGATTCAGATCGAGAACCAAGCTCGCATTTGACACTCCGCCACGGTTCCCGGTCTGGGAGCCTCCTTCGGGCGCGGCGGCGCCACCCAATCACTGCAAGACATGGCCAACGCGGATTGCATCATCATCCAAGGCTCCAACATGGCCGAGTGCCATCCGGTGGGGTTCCAGTGGGTCGAGGAGGCCAAAGCCCGTGGGGCGCGGCTGATCCACGTCGACCCGCGCTTCACCCGCACCTCGGCGGTGGCGGACAAACACGTCCCGATCAGGGCGGGCTCGGATGTGGTGCTACTCGGCGCCCTGATCAATCACGTGATCACGAACGACCTGTGGTTCAAGGAGTACGTCGTCGCGTACACCAATGCGGCCACGCTGATCAACGAGAACTTCAGGGACGCTGAGGATCTCGGTGGCCTCTTCTCCGGCTTCGATCCCGAGACGGGGCAGTACGACCCGTCCTCCTGGGCGTACGCGGAACAGTCGGATGACCAACCCGAGTCCGGAGTTGGTGACGAACTGGGCAGCGGCGGTGCGCCGTTGGCGCACGCTCGGGTGCAGCGCGACGAAACGCTGCAACACCCGCGGACGGTCTTCCAGATCCTCAAGCGGCACTACGCCCGCTACACGCCTGAGATGGTGCGCGACGTCTGCGGCATCAGCCTCGCCGATTTCGACTATCTGGCCCGCTCCATCGTCGAGAACTCCGGCCGCGAGCGCACCACCTGCTTCGCCTACGCCGTCGGCTGGACCCAGCACACCCTCGGGGCCCAATTCATCCGCACCGCAACGATTTTGCAGCTGCTGATGGGCAACGTCGGCCGCCCCGGCAGTGGCATCATGGCGTTGCGCGGCCACGCCAGCATCCAGGGCTCCACCGACATCCCGACGCTGTTCAACCTGCTGCCCGGTTACTTGCCGATGCCCAAGGCGGGCACTCACGACACCCTCGCCGACTACCTCGACGCGGTGGGATCCAAGCAGCAGAAGGGCTTCTGGGCCAACGCCGATGCTTACACCGTCAGCCTGCTCAAGGCGTGGTGGGGGGGCGCCGCGCGGGAAGACAACGACTGGGCCTACGACTACCTGCCGCGGCTGTCCGGACCGCACGGGACCTACCAGACCGTAATGGGCATGCTCGACGACGAGGTGGAGGGCTACTTCCTGCTGGGTCAGAACCCGGCGGTCGGGTCCGCCCACGGCCGCATGCAGCGACTCGGCATGGCCCACCTGAAATGGCTTGTGGTGCGCGACCTTAACCTCATCGAGTCGGCCACCTGGTGGAAGGACGGCCCGGAGATCGCGTCCGGGGAGCTGGAGACCGAAAAGATCGAGACCGAGGTGTTCTTCTTCCCGGCGGCCACGCACGTCGAGAAGGCGGGAACCTTCACCCAGACGCAGCGGCTGATCCAATGGCGGCACAAGGCACTCGAGCCGCCCGGCCAGTGCCAAAGCGAATGCGAGTTCTTCTACGAGCTGGGCAAGCGGATCAGGGCGCGGCTGGCGGGTTCGACCGACGAGCGCGACCGCCCGTTGCTGGACCTGACGTGGGATTACCCGACCGACGAGCACGGCGACATCGATGGCGAGGCGGTGCTGGCCGAGTACAACGGTCACCACCTCACCGGCCCCGATGCCGGCAAGCCGGTGTCGTCCTTCGCCGAGCTGCGCGCCGACGGTTCGACCGCGTCCGGCTGCTGGATCTATGCCGGGGTCTACGCGAACGGCGTCAACCAGGCCGCTCGCCGCGTCCCGCACGGCGGCACCGGCCCTAGCCAGTCGCAGTGGGGCTGGGCGTGGCCGGCCGACCGCCGGATTCTGTACAACCGCGCGTCGGCCGACCCCGACGGCAACCCGTGGAGCGAGCGCAAGCGTTACATCTGGTGGGACGCCGAGCAGGGGCGCTGGGTCGGCGACGATGTGCCCGACTTCCCCGTCGACCGAGAGCCGGGCAGCCGACCCGACCCCGCGCTCGGCGGCCCGGCCGCGCTGGCCGGCGATGATCCGTTCGTCATGCAGGCCGATGGCAAGGGTTGGCTGTTCGCGCCCAGGGGTGTGGTCGATGGGCCGTTGCCCACGCACTACGAGCCGCAGGAGTCGCCGGTCGTCAACGCGCTGTATCCGCAGCAGCAGAACCCGTCGCGAATCATCTTCCCGCGCAAGGACAATCTGAGCGCACCGAGCGCCGGCGAGCCCGGCGCCGACGTGTACCCGTACGTGTTCACCACTTACCGGCTGACCGAGCACCACACCGCCGGCGGCATGAGCCGGTGGTTGCCCTACCTCTCCGAGTTGCAACCGGAGATGTTCTGCGAGGTCTCCCCGGAGCTGGCCGCCGAACGCGGGCTCGAACCCTATGGATGGGCCACTATTATCTCGCCGCGCGCGGCGATCGAGGCGCGGGTGCTGGTCACCGAGCGGATGAATCCGTTGGTCATCGGCGGGCACACCGTGCACCAGATCGGACTGCCCTACCACTGGGGTGTGGGCAGCGACGCGGTGGTGAGTGGCGATGCGGCCAACGACCTGCTGGGCGTGACGCTGGACCCCAACGTGCAGATCCAGGAGTCCAAGGCCGGGTCCTGCGACATCCGGCCGGGCCGCCGGCCGCAGGGCGCGGATCTGCTGCGGCTGGTCGCCGAGTACCAGTCTCGTTCGGGCGCCACGGTCGAGACGGACAATGTACGAGTGACCGAGGCCGTCTGGGACGTCATCGACCCGCCGCACGGGAAACACAGAAGGGGAGCCGATGGGTCAACTGACCGGACCGACTGACCCTGCCGCCGATGCCGGTTGGGGAGATGCCAAGCCGCGCAAGGGCTTTTTCACCGATACCTCGATCTGCATCGGTTGCAAGGCCTGCGAAGTGGCATGCAAGGAATGGAATCGGAACCCGCGCGACGGCGACCTCGAACTGCTGGGGTCGTCCTACGACAACACCGGTTCGCTGGGGGCGAGCACCTGGCGCCACGTGGCGTTCATCGAGCAGGGTCGCGACCGGATCGAGGAAGCCCGCGAATCCGGGCGGGCGTTGATTGGTTTGGGAATGCCGGCTTTCCCCGGTGCCCAGGACAATGCCGACACCAAGCCGCCGGACACCCCGGAGTTTCGCTGGCTGATGTCCTCCGATGTCTGCAAGCACTGCACGCACGCGGGCTGTCTCGATGTCTGCCCGACGGGGGCGTTGTTCCGCACCGAGTTCGGCACCGTGGTGGTGCAGCACGACGTGTGCAACGGCTGCGGAACCTGTGTGGCGGGATGCCCGTTCGGTGTGGTCGAGCGCCGTAGCGACGGCACCTACGCGACATCCGAGCGGCAGTCCGATCAGCTGGCCCACGAATACGTCACCGGCGTCGCCCAGAAGTGCACCCTGTGCTACGACCGCTTGGTCGAGGACCAGACGCCGGCCTGCGCCCAAACCTGTCCGACCACGTCGATCAAGTTCGGCAATCACGACGATCTGGTGGACCGGGCGCGGCAGCGGGTAGCTCAGCTGCACGCCGAAGGGCGCACGGAGGCAAGGCTTTACGGCGCCAACGAGAATGACGGCGTCGGCGGTACCGGGTCGATCTTCCTGTTGCTCGACGAACCGGAGGTCTACGGACTGCCGCCCGATCCGCGGGTGTGCACGGCCGACCTGCCGACGATGTTCAAGCGGGCCGGCATGGCCGCGGCCGGCATGGCCGGGGCGGCTGCGCTGGCGTTCTGGAGGAGCCGGTGAGCACCTCGGAATTCGACAGCTTCCGTCCGCCGGAGCCCAAGGGCGGCAGGCGTCGCAAAGGTAAGCGCGCGGGCCGGCGCGGCGGTGGTGACGGCTCGCGCGAGATGCCGATGGTTCCCGACGCCGAATTCACCTCGTATTACGGGCGCCCCGTCGTCAAGGCCCCGCCATGGGGACACGAAGTGGCGGCCTACCTGTTCTTGGGTGGCGTCGCCGGCGGGTCCGGCCTGCTGGCGGCGGGCGCTCAGCTCACCGGCCGAAAAACGTTGCGCCGCAACACAAGAATTTCCGCACTGATCGCGGTGTCGCTGGGTGCGGTCGCGCTGGTGAAGGACCTGGGCCGGCCCGAGCGTTTTGCCAACATGCTGCGGACGGTCAAGCTGACCTCGCCGATGAGCATCGGCTCGTGGATTCTGAGCCTCTTCAGTGCGGGCATCGGGGTCGCCGCGGTGTCCGAGGTCGACCGAATGCTCGGCGAGCGAATTCCGTTGGGCCCGTTCCGCCCCGTGCTGCGAGCCGTGGAGGGACCCGCGGGACTCGGGGCGGCGGTGCTGTCGCCGCCGCTGGCGGTCTACACCGCGGTGCTGCTCACCGACACCGCGACCCCGACGTGGAACGCCGCCTATCGCGACCTGCCGTTCGTGTTCGCCAGCTCGGCGAGCCTGGCCGCGTCGGGATTGGCGATGATCACGACCCCGGTCGCCGAGGCCGCACCCGCGCGCAAGCTGGCCGTCATCGGCGCGGTCAGTGACCTGATCTCCGCGCGGTTCACCGAATTCCGGATGGACCCGGTGACCAGAGAGCCGCTGCACCACGGCACGCCCGGCCGGTTGCTGGCATGGAGCGAAAGACTGGCCGCCGCAGGCGGTTTGGGCGCACTGCTCGGTGGGCACCGCCGCGACGTCGCCGCGTTGTCCGGCCTGGCGCTGCTGACGGCGTCGGCCATGCTGAGGTTCGGTTTCTTCGAGGCGGGCAAGGAATCCGCCCGCGATCCTCGCTACACGATGGAGCCGCAGAAACGCCGGCTGGCCGCTCGCCGCGCGGCCGGGATCACGGACGACTCGATCACCACCGCCGATTGAAGCCGGCTAGCGAATCTCGATGCCCTCGCCGGTGACGGTGTGGCCGATCACCGGGTGCCCGGGCAGCTCGCCCACCACGAGCAGACCGCCCGAGGTCTGCGCATCGGCGAGCAGTAGCAGCTCATCCTCGGTCACGCCGGGGCCGGGACGCAGATGCGGCCGGACCCAATCGAGGTTGCGGCGAGTCCCGCCCGAGACGAAGCCGTCGCGCAGCGCCGCGCGTCCCGCGTCGAGCACCGGCACCGCGCAGCGGTCGATGACCGCGCCCACCTTTGAGGCCCGGCACATCTTGTAAAGGTGGCCGAGCAACCCGAAGCCGGTCACATCCGTGGCCGCGCACACACCGTTTGCCACCGCGGCCTCGGCGGCGTCGCGGTTGAGCCGGGTCATCGTCGCGATCGCCTCCGCGAACACCTCGCCGGTCTGCTTGTGCCGATTGTTGAGCAGCCCGACACCGAGCGGCTTGGTGAGGGTCAGCGGCAGCCCGGGCTGGGCGGCGTCGTTGCGCAGCAACCGATTCGGGTCCGCCACACCGGTCACCGCCATGCCGTACTTCGGCTCCGGGTCGTCGATGGAGTGGCCCCCGATCACCGGGCAGCCGGCCTCCGACGCCACCGCCAGGCCGCCGCGCAGCACCTCGGTCATCAATTCCAGCGGCAGCACGTCGCGCGGCCAGCCGACCAGGTTGATCGCGACCACCGGGCGTCCGCCCATCGCGTAGACGTCGGAAAGCGCGTTGGCCGCGGCGATCCGGCCCCAGTCGTAGGCGTCGTCGACGACGGGCGTGAAGAAATCCGCGGTGGACAGCACCGCGATGTCGCCGACCAACACCGCGGCCGCGTCGTCGCCGTCGTCGAGCCCGACCAGGACGTTGTCGCTGTTCTGTCCGACCAGGCCGCGGACCGCTTCTTCCAGCTCACCGGGCGGGATCTTGCAGGCACAGCCGCCGCCGTGCGCATAGCCGGTCAGCCGGGTCTGGGTCTGGGTCATGCCACGAGCCTACGAGGAACGGGCCGGCTCACAACCCGCCCGCCGCACGACGACAACTGTCAACGTCGTCACACGTGTCTTCGTGTGTGACGCCTGGGCCTTGGGTGTGCGTCCAGGGTTGCGACACGCCGGGTATGGCCGCCGTGGCCGCACACCCAACGCCGTGGCCGCACACTCAACGCCGCAGGAGGGAGCCGCCAGATTCGGCATCGGCGCTGACCACGCTAGTTTGTGCAGGGAGGCGTTTGGGTTCCTGGTGGTCCCCCCGGTCTTCAAAACCGGTGAGATCGAGTATCTCGGTCTGGCGGGTTCGATTCCCGTCCGCCTCCGCCAGACGCGGATCGAGGAGGCACGTGACACAGGTCGACCCACGCCGCCTGATTCCGCGCACGGATCAACTGCTTTCGCTTCCGCCGGTGCAGGAGGCGCGAAACCGGCTGGGCGAGCAGGCGGTCAGGGCCGTGGTGCGCGACATCCAGGACCGGGCCCGCCGCGGCGACCTGGCGCCCGACCAGGTGCAGGACGCGGTCGTGGCGTCGCTGGCCGAGCACCGGACCACGAGATTGCGCCCGGTGCTCAACGCCACCGGCGTCGTCGTGCACACCAATCTGGGTCGTGCGCCGTTGGCCGCCAGCGCGGTCGACGCACTGGTGTCGGCGAGCGGCTACGTCGATGTGGAACTCGACCTCGACACCGGCACCCGCTCGAAGCGCGCGGTCGCGCTTCGCCAGGCGCTGCTGGATGCCTGCCCCGCCGCCGAGGACGCGCTGGTGGTCAACAACGGCGCCGCCGCGCTGGTGCTGGCGACCACCGCCCTGGCGGCCGGCGGCGAAGTCGTGGTGAGCCGCGGGGAGCTGATCGAGATCGGTGCCGGCTTCCGGCTGCCCGACCTGATCGCCTCCACCGGCGCCCGCCTGCGTGAGGTCGGAACCACCAACCGGACCCACTTGAAGGACTACGCCGACGCGATCGGGCCGACGACCGGATGCCTGCTGAAGGTGCACCAGAGCAATTTCCGCGTCGAGGGGTTCACCTCGGCCGTCGCGGTGCCCGAGCTGCGCTCGTTGGCCGCCGAGAAGCGGGTGCCGTTGGTCGTCGACCTTGGCAGCGGGCTGCTTGCGCCGGACCCACTGCTGCCCGATGAGCCCGACGCCGCCACCACGCTGTCCGACGGCGCCGACGTGATCACCGCCAGTGGCGACAAGCTGCTCGGCGGGCCGCAAGCGGGCATCGTGCTCGGCCGCGGCGATGTGGTCTCGCGATTGGCACGGCATCCGCTGGCGCGCGCGGTGCGCGCCGACAAGCTCACCCTCGCCGCGCTGGAGGCCACGGTCCGGGCCGGCACCTCGCCGGTGACCCAGGCCCTGCACGCCGACCCCGAACGACTGCGGGCGCGGGCGCTACGTCTGGCCGAGGCGGTCGGCGCGTCCGTCGTCGCGCACGACGGCCGAGTCGGTGGCGGTGGAGCCCCGGGCGTCCCGTTGCCCGGGTGGGCGGTTCGGCTTCCGGAGCCCGCGGCGGCCGTCCTGCGCGCGGGTGACCCCGCGGTGCTGCCCCGGGTGCACGACGGCTCCTGCCTGCTGGACCTGCGCTGCATCCCCGAGTCCGACGATGGCCGGCTGCTGGACGCGGTCCGGGCGGCGCTGGCCGCAATGCCCGAGGCGGACCGCTGAGCACTCACGTCTCGAATGTCGTGGCCACCGCCGGCCACGTCGATCACGGCAAGAGCACCCTGATCCGCGCGCTGACGGGCATGGAGCCCGACCGCTGGGAGGAGGAGCGGCGCCGCGGCCTGACGATCGACCTCGGCTTCGCCTGGACCACGCTGCCGTCGGGCCGCGAGGTGGCCTTCGTCGACGTGCCCGGACACCAGCGCTTCCTGGCCAACACGCTGGCCGGCCTCGGCCCAGCGCCCGTGGTCTGCTTCGTCGTCGCCGCGGACGAGGGCTGGCAGGCGCAGTCCAGCGACCACCGCGACGCGCTCGCTGCGCTGGGCATCCGGCACGGTCTGATCGTGATCTCCCGCGCCGACCGGGCGCCGGACCATGCCGGGGCCGTGCTGGCGCAGGCCCGCGACGAGCTGGCCGGCGCCGGGCTGCGGGATGCGCCCGGGGTCATCGTGTCCGCGGTCGCGGGGACCGGGCTCACCGAATTGCGTGCCACCCTCGATCGCGTCCTCGGGCAACTGCCCGGCCCCGAAACCACCGCCCGGGTGCGGTTGTGGGTCGATCGTTCCTTCACGATCACCGGTGCGGGCACCGTCGTGACCGGGACGCTCGCGGCCGGCACAGTGGCTCGCGGCGACCGGCTGGACGTGCTCGGCGCGGACCAGCCGCAGTCGGTGGTGATCCGCGGTTTGCAGAGCCGGGGCGAGCCCTACCCGACGCTGGGACCGGTGGCCCGGGTCGCACTCAACCTGCGCGGCGTCCCGCGCGATGTGGTCCGCCGCGGGCATGCGCTGGTCACCCCCGGGGCGTGGCCGAGCACCGGCACGCTTGACGTCCGCCGCACGTCCGGAGGTCCACTGACCGAGGCCGCGGCCCACCTCGTCGTGCATGTCGGCACCGCGGCCGTGCCCGCGCGGCTGCGGCCGTTCGACGACGACCATGGCCGGCTCACGCTCGATCGGCGACTGCCGCTCGTGCTCGGCGACCGGTTGGTGCTGCGCGACCCGGGTGGCCAGCGCGTGCTGGGCGGCGCCCTGGTGCTCGATGCCGACCCCCCGGTGTTACGGCGGCGCGGTGACGGAACCCGCCGGGCCGCAGCCCTGAGCGCGATGAACGCGGCCGGCGACGTCGGCGCCGAGGTGGCCCGGCGCGGTGCGGTGCGGGAGAGTCATCTCCGTCGGCTGGGGCTGCTGGCCTCGGCGACTGGGCCGCCCGAGGGCGTGCGGGTGCTCGACGACTGGTGGGTGCACGACGCGACGTACGACGCCTGGCGGCAGCGGCTGCGGGCCGCGGTCGAGGAGCTACACACGCGAGACCCATTGGCAGAAGGGCTATCTCGCGGGGCAGCGCGCGACCTGCTGGCCCTGCCTGACGAATCGCTGCTCGACGCTGTCGCCCGCGACGCGGGTCTCGAACGGCACGGCGGCCACATTCGGGTGGCCGGTGCCGGCGACGATCTCGGTTGCGCGGAGGCAGCGGTCAGCGAGTTGGAAGCCCGGTTGCGGGCCCAGCCGTTTCACGCGCCGGAGGCCGATGACCTGTCGGCGCTGAAGCTCACCGGGCGCGAACTGGCCGCGGCCGAACGTGTCGGGCGGGTGCTGCGGCTGCGCGACGGGGTGGTGCTGTTGCCCACCGCGCCGGCCCTGGCGATGCGGGAGCTGGCCCGGCTCGACCAGCCGTTCACCACGAGCCAGGCGCGGCAGGCACTCGGCACCACCCGGCGGGTGGTGATTCCGTTGCTGGAGCATCTCGACTCGCGCGGCTGGACCCGACGACTGGACGCCGGGCACCGCGAAGTGGTCCGCTGATGGCTAATACCGTTGCGGGGGAGGCACTTACGTGATCATCATCGTTGGCGCGGGAATATGCGGGCTGGCCGCCGCCTATGAGTTGTCGCGGCGCGGAGAGCCCGTGATCGTGTTCGAACGCGGCGAGCCGTTCGCCGAATTGTCCGCGGGCCTTGCGCGCATCTTCCGCATCGCACATCAGCGCCCGGCGTTATGCCGGCTCGCCATCCAGGCTCGTGCCGGCTGGCAGCGCTGGGAAAGCGAGCTCGATGTGGGGCGGCTGCTCGGTTCCGAGGGTTTTATCGCCGCGGCTCCACCCGAGGAGACCGCAACCGCGATGACGGAGGCCGGCGCCGAATTCTCCTGGCTTGACCGCCAGGAGATCGAGGCCCGGATCCCCTTCGTGGCGGCGCCCTGGGAGGCCGGGATCTTCGATCCGCTCGGCGGCAGCCTGCGTATTCGCCGTGCTCTGACTGCGTTGGCAGCCCGGGTAGAGATCCGGCGGGGCCAGGTCGTCTCGCTCGGTGACGACGGCTCGGTGCGTCTGGCGGACGGCACCGTGACGCGGGGCGACCAAGTTCTGGTGTGCGTGGGCGCCCAGACACCCGACCTGTTAGGCCCGCTCGATGTCGAGCTCATCCCGCATACCCGCTTCACCTACGCGGGCGCCGACGCGACCGGTGCCGCCTGTCTGTCGGCGCCGCAGGGCTACGGGCTGCCACTCGGCAGCACGGGTCGCTGGGCGTTCGGTCAGCCGATTCCGGAGCCCGCCGGCGTGCGTGCGCTCTTTCCGTCCCTGTCGCAGGTGGGCCAGGTGGACTGCCTCTCGGTGCACGCTCCGTGGCTCGACGCGGGCGGGGACGGCTGGAAGGTGGTGCGCCGGGGCCGGGTGGTCGGCTTCGTCGGCAACAACCTGATGAAGTTCGGGCCGGTGCTCGGCGAACTCCTTGCGCAGGCCGCGTGCAGTGCCGGGCTGCCCAGCGAATTGACGCTGGCGTGAATCGAGAGTCGTTGCACCGGAAACCATTTCAGTTGCACATCGCAACACGTCTTTGGCGTAATGCGGCTTGAGCGAATCCCCAAACGGTGAATGGGCCATGATGGTCGCGAAGCAGCAATAGCTCAGGTGAGGGAGCCGAACATTCGCGCGTTGAGAAAAATTCGACTGCCGATGCGTGTCTTGTCGTTGCGCACCATCGTCATCGTTGCGCAATTGGGAGTGATCGCCCTGGTCGTCACGCTGGGCGTATGGGTGTGGGTCGGCGTCACCAACGATCAATACAGCCAGCTCGACCGCCGCCTGGACTCCGTGAGCAGCCTCGGCGACATCAACACGCTCCTCAACAGCGCCCACCAAAGCACCCCGGATCGGCCCTCACCGGACGGCGACCTGGTGCGCACCGCCCGCATTGGGGAACTGACGGTGTCGGTGCCCAGCAACATCGTCTTACCCAAACTGGTCAACGGCTACGCGAACACCACCATCAACGGCGTGCAATATCGGGTCCGCACCTTTAACGCGGGGCCGGTGTCGATTGCACTCGCCGCGCCGCTGGCCGAAGCTCAGCACCGGATCAACGAACTGCACCTGCGGGTGTTGCTGATCTGCGCGGGCGTGATCACCGGCACGATCCTGGTCGGCTGGGTGATCTCGTTGATCATGGTCAACCCCTTCCTGCTGCTGGCCCGGCAAGCCCGCGCCATCAATGCCCAGTCCAGCCCCGACGAGGTCCAGGTCCGCGGCGTGCGCGAGGCCGTCGAGATCGCCGAAGCGGTCGAGCAGATGCTGGCCCGCATCGGCAACGAGCAGCAACGCACGAAGGCGGCACTCGAATCGGCCCGCGACTTCGCCGCCGTCGCCTCACACGAGCTCCGCACCCCGCTGACCGCCATGCGCACCAACCTCGAGGTGCTGTCCACACTCGAACTGGCCGCCGAACAGCGCGAGGAGGTCATCGGCGACGTCATCCGCACCCAGAGCCGCATCGAAGCCACCCTGACCGCGCTGGAGCGACTCGCGCAGGGCCAGCTGACCACCGTCGACGACTTCGTGCCGTTCGATATCACCGAACTTCTGGATCGGGCCGCGCACGACGCGCTTCGCGTCTACCCCGACGTGGAGGTCTCGCTGGTGCCGTCGCCCACCGTCTTGATGGTCGGGTTGCCCACCGGTCTGCGGCTGGTCATCGACAACGCCATTGCCAACGCCGTCAAACACGGTGGCGCATCCAAGATTCAACTCACCGTGAGCAGTTCAGGTGAAGGTGTGGAAATCGCGGTCGACGACAACGGCACCGGCGTCCCCGAATCCGAACGCACCGCCGTGTTCGAACGCTTCTCCCGCGGGTCGACCGCATCGCGATCGGGCTCCGGGCTGGGACTGGCGCTGGTCGCCCAACAGGCAGAATTGCACGGCGGGAGCGCATCCCTGCACGCCAGCCCGTGGGGCGGAACACGACTTCTGCTGAAGCTGGCCGGCGACGGCCGCGGCCCCGCCTGAGCCGAATACACGTGAAATATCCAGCAGGCCAAGCTGTTTAGCGCGATCTTAGGTTTATTGCTGCGGCGCGTTGCGAATTCGTAACGGCGCGACCAAAAAGATTTGCATTCCGTATGCGCACGGCTTGTCCGGTTGACCCGCGCTGCGCGCCCACATACGTTCGGAAAAGAAGCCAGGCGATCCCATCCGAACAACGGAGTTGGTGGCATACGTAATCGCCTGTGTACCAGCATGTTACGTCGACGTGAGCTATCGCGGGTGTGGCGAAACGCGGAACGTCTACCAAGCAAACCCAACGAACGAGGGAGCAATGCAACTCATCGAACAGCCCGAAGAGCGAACGGCCGAACGTAGAGCCGTGTCCCTGAGGGACCGGCTGCGCCCGGTGCTTCGGCACGACTTGTCCGCGTCGCTGGTCGTCTTCTTGGTCGCGCTCCCGCTGTCGCTGGGAATCGCAATCGCTTCCGGCGCGCCGGTGCTCGCCGGCCTGATCGCCGCGATCGCCGGCGGGATCGTGGGCGGAGCCGTCGGCGGTTCGCCGCTTCAGGTGAGTGGTCCCGCCGCCGGCCTGACTGTCGTGGTGGCCGATCTGGTCGGTGAATTCGGCTGGGGAATCACGTGTTTCATCACCGTCGCCGCGGGTGTCATGCAGGTTGTGCTGGGATTCAGCCGGGTTGCCCGTGCCGCCCTGGCGATCTCGCCCGTCGTCGTGCACGCGATGCTGGCGGGGATCGGCATCACGATCGCACTTCAGCAGGTCCACGTATTGCTGGGTGGGGAGTCCAAAAGCACGGCCTGGCGCAACGTCGTTGAGCTGCCCCACCAAATCGTCAACGCCCATCGACCGGGAGTCTTGTTGGGACTGCTCGTGATCGGCATCATGATCGTCTGGCGATGGGCCCCCGCCAAGGTGGCCGCCGTTCCCGGTCCGCTGGTCGCCATTGTGGTGGTGACCGTTGTGTCGCTGGTCTTTCCGTTCCGGGTCTCCCGGATCGAGCTGGACGGGTCGGTGTTGCAAGCGCTGCAACTGCCGGCCATTCCGCACGGGAATTGGGGCGTTGTCGTCGTTGGCATCATTACGGTGACGCTCATCACCAGCGTGCAGAGCCTGCTGACGGCGGTATCGATCGACAGGATGCACCACGGGCCACGTACCGATTTCGACCGTGAGTTGGTCGGGCAGGGTGCCTCCAACATCGTGTCGGGGGCGATCGGTGGGCTTCCCATCGCCGGTGTCATCGTGCGAAGCGCGGCCAACGTCCATGCGGGCGCGAAGACCCGCGCCTCGACGATCATGCACGGGTTTTGGATCCTGCTGTTCGCGATCCCGTTTTCGGAATTGGTGGAGCAGATCCCGACCGCGGCCCTGGCCGGTCTGCTCATTGTCATCGGAATAGAGCTGCTACAGCCGGCACACATTGAAACCGCGATGAAGACACGCGATTTGACCGTCTACCTGGTGACCATCGTCGCGGTCGTGTTCCTCAATCTGCTGCACGGCGTGATGATCGGACTCGCCCTTGCCATCGTGCTGACCGCCTGGCGGGTGATCCGCACCAAGATCGAGGCCGCGCCGGTGGGTGACGAGTGGCGGGTCGTCGTCGAGGGGGCGTGCACGTTTCTCGCGCTGCCCAGGCTGACCCGCGTGCTGGCGTCCATCCCGCAGCGCACCACGGTCACCGTCCATCTAATGGTGAGCTACTTGGATCATGCTGCGCACCAAGCGATTAACGACTGGCAGCAGCAACATCACGCGACCGGCGGAACGGTCGAGATCCACGGTGCGGTGGAAGTCGGCCGCACCATGCCGGCCCGCGAGGTTCTGGAGCAGGCCTAGCGCAGGGGCATTTACTTAGGGTACCCTAACTTGAACGGACAAGTTAGGAGACTCGATGTCGACGACCTGGATGGATGCCCTGCTCCACAAGAGGCGCCACAAAGGCGCCGCCCCCTATCCGCATCAGGCGGCGTTCTTGCTGAACAACCCGGTCCGCCGGGCGCTGTCCAACCCGGCGCGCAAGGTCGACGGCATCGGCCTCACCGGTTCCGAGCACGTGCTGGAAGTCGGGCCCGGTCCGGGCTTCTACAGCGTGCAGATCGCCCGCCGGCTCACTTACGGCCGACTCGACCTGTTCGACCTGCAGCCCGAGATGCTGGACAAGGCCCGGCGCCAACTCGAGCTGGCCGGATTCCACGATGTCGGCTTCACAACGGGCGAGGCGAGCGACGGATTTCCTTACCCCGAAAACACTTTCGATGTCGCGTTCCTGGCGGCGGTGATCGGCGAGGTGCCCGACAAGTCGGCGTGCATCCGTTCGCTGGGCCGGGTGCTCAAGCCGGGTGGATACCTGGTCTTCGCCGAGGCGTTTCCCGATCCGGACCGGATGAGTGTTCAGGAATTGCGCGATCTCGTCGAGTCCGAGAACTTCGAATTCGTCCTATCGACCGGCAATCGATGGCACGACATCGTGCGCTTTCGCAGGACCGCCTGAGCTATATCAATGGTGTTGACTCGCAGCTTTTGTTGTGCGGCAGCAGCTTTGAGTGTGCGGTCACGGCGGGCTCAGTCGGCGCGTCACCACCCTGAACGCACACGCAAAACCCGGGACGCACAACGTCATAGCCGAACCAGTTCGTGTTCGGGCATTTTCGCGCTCGTTGCGGCCCGGCGCGGAATGCCGCCCGGCCACCAGAACCACCGGCCCAGCAGCGCCACGATGGAGGGTACGACCAGACCCAACGGCTGTTGCTGGCCGAGCAGATCGAGGCCCAGCAGAAGTTGGCCGAGCACGCGGCCGCCGACGAGAGACGGCGCATCGCCCGCGAAGTGCACGACGTGATCGCCCACTCGCTGAGCATCACCTTGCTACACGTCGCATCGCGCAAGAATCGTTGGCGAATGTGGCCAAGCCTGCTGCTGACTCGAAATCAACTATCTCACTGCGTATTTCACCAGTATCGGCCAGCCTGGTCGCGGACAGCCGGCTGCCGGCGGCGATAGCGGCTCCGCAATCCGCCGAGGGACGTGGTTTGCGGGGGCATGCGCCAGCGCGTCGAGTTGCTCAGCGGGGCCATCGACGCGGGCCCGACGCCTGACGCGTGGTCGGTGCGTGCCGACATACCCCTGGACGAAGGCGACGCGAGCTGGAGGCCGTGGTGGTGCAAGCAATGATCGACGCCGCGCCCGAGATCGCCGTGCTGCTCGTCGACGACCAGGATCTGGTGCGTTCGGGCTTGCGCCGAATCCTGCGCCGCAAGGACGGGTTCGTCACCGTGGCCGAATGCGCCGACGGGGACGAGGTGCCGGCCGCCGTGGCCGAGTACCGGCCCGACGTCGTCGTGATGGATCTGCGGATGCGGCGGCTGGACGGTATCGAGGCGACGCGCCGACTGGCCGGCGGCCCCCCGGTGCTCGCGCTGACGACGTTCAACGAGGACGAGCTGCTCTCGGGCGCCTTGCGCGCCGGCGCTGCCGGTTTCGTGCTCAAGGACTCCTCCGCCGAGGAGCTGATCCGTGCCGTGCGCGCCGTCGCCAGGGGAGACAGCTATCTGGACCCCGCGGTGACCTCACGGGTACTCAGCACGTACCGCAAAGTGGCCGAGGCCCCGCGTGGGACCGACATCGCGGAGCTGACCACCCGCGAACTCGACGTGCTCACGTTGCTCGGAAAAGGTCTCTCCAACACCGAGATCGCTGACGAGCTCTGCATCTCGGGGGTCACGGTCAAAAGCCACATCGGCCGGATCTTCGGCAAGCTCGGACTTCGAGACCGTGCGGCCGCGATCGTCTACGCCTACGACAACGGGATCGTCGCACCGCGCTGACCGTATCGAAGTGCTACAGCGGGGCCTGGTCGGTCAGATTGAGCATCAGGTAGGCGAGGCAGAACAGAAAGTTCAGCACGAGCAGAATCATCCCGGCGAACATCAGCGAACGGGTGCCCTGGCGCTGGAGTTGTTTGCGCTTCGCGTTGCGCTCGTCGCGCTTGATCTGGGTCGCGATGAGCGCGAAATTGACGTCGGTCATTTCTTCGTCGCTGACCGGCATGCCCGCGAGCATCTGCTGCAGACGAACCGGCCCGGTGTCGACGCCCACGTCCGCGAACGACCGGCACATCCGCCGCGCCCGCCGCTGGCCGACGATCTGATAACCCATATGCAGTCGGTGTGGCAGCTGTCCTCGTTCGTCACCACACGGATTCGACGCGGTCGTCACAAGCCGGAAGTCTAGACCCGTTCGCGGTTTTTCGGAGGGTCGGCCGCCGATTAAATCGGCGGCCCGAATTCGCCGGGTTCTCCTATGCCCCCGGTCATCCGATCGGATACCGGCAGGTCGAGGTAGCGCTCGAGATTGCGGTGCATGTTGATCACCCGACGCTCTTCGCCGGAGAGCACAACGTGGGTGAATCCGGGTTGGTGCATGCCGCGCTGCAGGCCCGGAAGCACCCGGATGTCCTGGGTCAGGACCAGGCCGGGTTCGGCTTCCCCGGCGTGCACGCGAACGTCCGTTGGCTTGTTGCGTGCCGCGCCCGGTGACATCCGGGTCATCAGGAACATGACCAACTCACCCTTGTCGGGATCCGGGCCGGGGCGCGAGCACATGATGGTCAGGTGGTCGGCGTTGGCCAACAACGTCATGTTCGGGAACACGTTGTACTGATGCAGCCGGGTGATCCGGTCGGTGTCGGCCCAGTCCAGGTTCACTCCCCGGCTGGCCGCAAAGTCCCGGGTGCGATCCGCGATCAGGTCGGCGACCGTCTGCCCGGGTCGTCGTTCGTCGGCGGGGAAGGGGGTACCTTCGGCCGCGCCCATCAGCGCACCCTGGGTGTAAACGTAAGCGTCCCAGACCTCTTCGTCGCTGAGCGCGTCCTCGAAACGTGGACTCGGCACACCATAGGGCTGGTCGGACTTACCCGTACGGCCCCAGATCTGTTGTGGCGCATGGATGTCGTCGACGCACCGCAGCAACTCCGGATGCAGCGTCTGGATGTGGTAGGTCTCGCTGTACCCGTCGGCGATCGTCTTCCAGTTTGCCTCGACGTCGACCGTGAGCGTCGCGTAGCAGCGGAAGTCCTCCAGATGACACCAGGCGATGTCATCTGGGATCGCCTCCAGATACTCGATCAGCGGCATCGCGTTGACGTCGAGATTGACGAAGACGAGCCCTTCCCACGTTTCGACCTTGGCCGCGACCAGCGGGAAATCAGACATGTGCAGGGCTCCGAAGCCCTTGCGGTTGGGCACCCGCTTGAGCGCACCGGCCAGGTCCCAGGTCCAACCGTGGTAGCCGCATTTGAGTTCGCGCAGTCCCGAACCCGACCCGGTGCACAGCGAGTTGCCGCGATGGCGACACGCATTCTGGAACGCCCGCAGCTCGCCGTCGTCACCGCGGACGATCAGCACCCCGTATGGGCCGCACCGGTATTCGAAGTAGTCGCCCGGTTCGGCGACGTGGTCGACCATGCAGGCGACCTGCCACACCTTCGGCCACATTCGCTCGATCTCGAGTTGCGCGAACGCGGGAGAGTAGTAGCGTTCGGCCGGCACCAGCGTCGGGCTTTCGGGCGGGGTGCCGATCGCATCCTCCTCCCGGGTGCGTGCCGGATTGCCGGCAGCCGCGGTCACCGACGCGGTCCTTAGCGCGCTCCGCGTACCAGCCGGCCGGGCCGGGCTCCGGTGTCGACGTCCTTACGGCGGGTCACCGTGCCGCTCACGATGGTCGCCGCGTATCCGCTGGCGCCCTGCAGGATCCGGTTACCGCCGGCCGGCAGGTCCCAGGCCATCGCCGCGGGATGCAGGGTCAGCGCATTCATGTCGATGACGTTGATGTCGGCCTTCTTGCCCCGCTCGATCGTGCCGCGATCGGTGAGACCGAACAGGTGGGCGGTGTCGCGGGACTGCTTGCGGATCACGTGCTCCAGCGACAACTTCTCACCCCGGTGCCGGTCCCGGGCCCAGTGCGTGAGCAGGAAGGTGGGATAGGAAGCGTCGCAGATCATTCCGCAGTGCGCGCCGCCGTCGGACAGGCCCAGCACGCCGGCGGGGTGCAGCATCATTTCGCGGATCGCGTCGTGGTTGCCGTCGGCGTAGTTGAACAGCGGCAGCATCAGCATGGCGGTCGCGTTCTGTTCGAGCATCAGGTCGTACAGCGTGGACAGCGGGTCCTCGCCGCGGGCCTTCGCGATGGCGGCCACGGTGCGGTCGGCGGTGGGCTCGTAGTCGGGCGGGTTACCGAGCGCGTAGAGCCGTTTCAGGGAGTGCTGCACCAGGGCGAACATGCCGTCGAACAACAGTGTCGGGTCGGCGGGCAGGTCGTCTTCGGCCAGGATCGCGGCCTTCACCGCGGGGTCGGCCAACCGATGCGCGAGTTCCTCACGGCTGCACTCGGCCTTCAGGCGGCGGTAGCTGGGCCGGTGGCTGAAGCCGTGATGGCCCTGGAAGCCGATCATCATGCCGAACGGGCGCGCCGCAACCTGCGGGTACAGCCGGGCGCCGGCCGCGTGCGCGTCCGCGGACAGGTCCAGCATCTCGCGCCACAGGTTCGGGTCGGCGTCGACCTGAATCAGCGCGAACGACACCGGTCGGTCGATCTCGCCGCTCAACCGCCGCATCCAGTCCAGTTCTTTCTTCGGGGCGACGATGTCCTCGCCCGCCGATCCCTGTGGGGCCAGCTCGAATACCGCCTGACCCGCGGCCGCCATGGCGCGGCCGAGTCCGAACAGCTCGTCCTCGGCGGCAAACGTGCCGGGTACGGGCTCGCCGTCCATTGCGCGGTGTCCCATCGTGCGCGACGTCGAGAAGCCGAGCGCGCCGGCTTCGATGGCCTCCCGCACCAGCCGGCCCATCGCCTCGATGTCCTCCGGTGTCGCCGGCTCGTTGCGGGCACCCCGCTCGCCCATCGCGTAGGCGCGAATCGCACCGTGCGCGACCTGGCTGCCCACGTCCACCGCGAACTTCTGCTTGCCGATCGCGTCGAGGTATTCGGGGTAGGTCTCCCAGCCCCAGGTGATGCCCTCGGTGAGTGCGGTGCCGGGAATGTCCTCGACACCTTCCATCAACTCGATCAGCCACTGCTCGCTGCCGGGCCGTACGGGCGCGAAGCCGACACCGCAGTTGCCCGTCACCAGCGTCGTGACGCCGTGACCGCTGGACGGCTCCAGCAAACTGTCCCAGGTGACCTGACCGTCGTAATGGGTGTGGATGTCGACGAAACCGGGGGCCACCACTTGACCTGTCGCGTCTATGGTTTCGGCGGCGGGGGCTGTCGCCAAGCCTCCCATCTCCGGGTCGTCAGCACCCCGTCGGACGATGTCGACGATCTGGCCATCCTTGATCCCGACGTCCGCGCGGTAGCGCTCGGCGCCCGTGCCGTCGACAACAGTTCCACCGGTGATTTTGAGGTCGAACATTGTTCTCCTCCGAGTCTGTTCGGGGTCGCCATGGGCTGGCTGGCCGGAGATGGTGGACACGAGACCGGGGGACGCCCGGCCTCGGCCGACCATTACGCTACGCCTCGGAGCGTAAATAGTGAAGGTCTTGGCGAGAGTTGAACGAATCCTCTTGCCGCGTCGTGGTCCGGATTGTGCGTATCGGTAGCCCCTTGAGAGTTGCG
The DNA here is from genome assembly GCF_010730355.1 of Mycobacterium florentinum. Taxonomy (NCBI): domain Bacteria; kingdom Bacillati; phylum Actinomycetota; class Actinomycetes; order Mycobacteriales; family Mycobacteriaceae; genus Mycobacterium; species Mycobacterium florentinum. Next base: position 3,534,504 of record NZ_AP022576.1, on the reverse strand, counting down.
CACCTCAACAGCCCATGGATTGAATTGCCTTCAGCGACTTAGTTCCACGCTGCGCGGCAGTACGGAAAGGACGGTGGGCCATGGAGCCCGCTGATCGCGACCACGAGCCCGAGGATCGGTCTGCGGAAACACCACCCAGCCGCTTCGGCCCACTGACCCGGCGCGGTGCGCTGCTGGGGATGGGCGCGGTGGCCGGGGTGGCCGCCGTCGACGTCGGCGGGTTCGCCTACGCGGGTGGCTGGTTGCGACCCGACGAATTGACCCCACCGCGCTTCGCGGATCGCTTCGAGCAGGTCTTCGGCCGCCACGACGGGTTCCGGCGAAATCACGCCAAAGGGCTGAGCGCGATCGGATCGTTCGCGAGCACGGGAGCGGGCGCGGCCATCTGCCGGGCGGCGGTTTTCCAAGCGGGAAACGTTCCGCTGGTCGGCCGGTTCTCGCTGGGCGGTGGTCTGCCCGACCAGAGCGACAAGCCCGACACGGTCCGCGGTCTGGGGCTGGTGTTCCAGGTCCCCAATGGCCAGCAGTGGCGTACCGCGATGGTCAATTTCCCGGTCTTCACCGATCGCACGCCGGAGGGCTTCTACGAGCGGCTGCTCGCGTCCAAACCCGTTCCCGCGACCGGCAAGCCCGATCCGCAGAAGATGGCCGCGTTCCTCGCCCGGCACCCCGAGACGGTTGCGGCGCTGAAAATCATCAAACAGGCACCGCCGAGTGTGGGCTTCGCGGACAGCACATTTCACGGTCTGAACGCGTTTTGCTTCACCAACAGCGCGGGTGCGACCGTCCCGGTGCGCTGGTCGGCAGTTGCGCAGCAGGGTAGTGGGCAGGCGGTCCCGCCGCCCTCGGTCGGCAAGGACTACCTGTTCGACGACCTGATCCGCGCCGTGGCGCAGCGGCCGCTGACATGGAAGCTCGTTCTCACGATCGGTGAACCGGGCGACCCGACCAACGACGCCACCAAGCCCTGGCCGCAATCACGGCGGTCGATCGACGCCGGCACCATCACCATCAATGCGGTGCAGACCGAGGAGGCCGGCAACGCCCGCGACGTCAACTTCGACCCGACCGTGCTGCCCGACGGCATCACCGTGTCCGACGACCCGCTGCTCGCCGCGCGATCGGCGGTTTACGCGCGCTCGTTCACCCGCCGCGCCGAGGAACCCAAGTCGCCCAGTGCGGTCAACGTCCGCGAGGTTCGCTCATGACCGACGAGAAGACCGTAAAGTCAGGAACCGCAGCACGTTTCACGATCCTCTCCCGGATTCTGCACTGGACGATGGCGCCGATGGTCGTCGTGCAGCTGCTCATCGGCGTGACCATGATCGCCTCGCTGAGCTACTACCCCTTGCTGTTGGCCATCCATCGGCCATTGGGTGTGGCGATCCTGATCTTCGCGGTGGTGCGGCTGGCGAATCGGCTCACGCACCGCCCGCCACCGTTTTTGGCCACCATGAGCCGCATCGAGCGGCGGATCGCGACCTGGTCGGAATACGCGCTCTACACCCTACTTCTGGTACAGCCCGTGATCGGATGGGCCACGCTGTCGGCCGCCAAACTCCCGGTCACCATGGTGGGGCCGCTGCGCCTGCCCGGCATCGCACTGCAGAACCTCGACCTGTACGCGATTCTGCGTGAGTGCCACGGCGTTTTCGCCTTCCTGCTGTTCGCCGCGTTTACCGCTCACATGTGCGCGGTCCTGTTTCACACGCTCGTGTTGCGAGACAAGCTGCTCGATCGAATGGCACTGTGGCCCAACAAGTCCGGTGTGCCGCGGCAGGGCGATATACAGGTTGGCTCGTGATAAGCGGCCGGGCGTTCTTCCCGGTCGGCATCTTCCTGGTAGCAACGGGGTCACCCTCGAGTGCCTAGCTCGCGCTATCGTCGCAATATGCCCGATCCGCAGTCGCTGGCAACGTTTTTGCGAGCCCGCCGCGATTTGCTGAAGCCGGCCGATGTCGGCTTGGTCGAAGGGGAGCGGCGGCGAGTGGCGGGGTTACGCCGCGAGGAAGTGGCGATGCTTGCCGGCATCAGCTCCGAGTACTACCTGAGGCTCGAGCAAGGTCGGGAGCGTCAGCCATCGGATCAAGTGCTAGAGAGCTTGGCGAGCGCGCTGCAACTCAACGACGACGCCACCCAGTACATGCGCAACTTGGCTCGTCCCGCGCCCCGGCGGCGGCGGCGCGCCTTGCCGTCGACCGAGAAAGTTGATCCGGGTGTGCAGACGTTGATCGACAATTGGCCTCTGACCCCCGCCTACGTGCACAACCGGAACCTGACTATCGTGGCCGCCAACGCGATGGCATGCGCGCTGACGCCGTTTTTCGCTCCGGGAGTCAACCACTTGCGGGCGTTGTTTCTGGAACCGTCGCTGCGCAATTGGGTCGTCAACTGGGAAGAGGTCACCAGTATTCTGGTGTCATCGCTGCGGTTCAACATTGCCGAGGACAACTCCAACGATCCTGAACTGCAGTCGTTGATCGGTGAACTCAGCATCGCCAGCAAGCGGTTCCGAACCCTGTGGGCCCGCCAAGACGTCAGACAAAAGACAAGCGGTCCGGCCATCGGTGACCACCCGCAAGTGGGACTACTCGAAATGCGTTACCGCACATTCGTACTGCCGGAATCCGGGCACGTGCTGGTCACCTACTACGCCGAACCCGGTTCGACCGCCGAGGAACGGCTGCGGTTGCTTTCGACCCTCATCGGCCCTCAACCGTCGCTCCAACCACCTCGCGCCTAACTGACCGCACAGCTACCAGGAATGTTCCGGTCTGGATGCCGCTTGTGATGCGAGAAATGCTGGACGCCAACATCTCTGGCAAAGGAGCGGGCGATGACCACAACGACGCAAGGCGATTCACAAGCCGAGACTGAATTCTCACAGCGGGTACCGCCAACCAAGAGCGGCTCAGCGCGGCGCCGCAACCGCGTTATGACTTCATCGTCTGCGGGTCCGGCTCATCCGGTTCGGTGGTGGCGCGGCGACTGGCCGAGAATCCAGACGCCAGCGTGCTGCGGTCGTCGAAGCAGACCAAGATATCGATGTCGATGGGCAAGATATTGGGCGGCGGATCCGCCATCAACGTGATGGTCTGGGCGCGCGGACATCGAAGCGACTGGGACCTTTTCGCCGCCGAAGCCGGCGACCCGGCCTGGGGCTACGACGCGGTCCTCGGCATTTACCGTCGCATCGAAGATTGGCACGGGCCCGCCGATCCGGCCTATCGAGGCACCGGCGGACCGGTCTTCGTGCAGCCGGCCCCCGAGCCCAGCCCGCTGGTGCACGCCACCCTGATGGCGGCCCGGTCGATCGGCATCCCCACGTACGAGAATCAGAACGGGCGCATGATGGAAGGCCCGGGCGGTGCCGCCGTCGCCGATGTGCGGTTGCGTAATGGCAAGCGGCAATCGGTTTTTCGGTTCTACGTCTACCCGGTGATGGACCGCCCGAATTTGACGGTGCTGACCGACGCGCTCGTGACGCGCGTGATGCTGGAAGCCAACCGCGCGACGGGTGTGGAGATCTCGCACCGAGGCTCGACCATGGTCATCGGAGCCGACTCCGAGGTGGTGCTCTCATTGGGGCGATGCACACGCCCAAGGTGCTGATGGGCGCCGGTATCGGCGACGAAGCTGAGCTGCGACGCGTGGGAATCCCGGTGCGCCAGCATCTTCCGGGGGTGGGTCGCAACCTGCAAGATCACCTTTCGGTGAACTGCGTCTGGCAGGCGCGGGCGCCGCTGCCGCCGCGCAACAACATGGCCGAGTCCACCGTGTACTGGAGCGTGTCCGGCTCCGACACACCCGATGTGTTCATCTGCCAGGCCGAGGTGCCGTTGGGCACTGATGAGGCCGTTGCGCGATTCGGCCTGCCGGCGGCCGGCTGGACGATGTTCGCCGGCGTCGCACATCCCAGGAGTCGCGGCCGCGTGTCGCTGACGGGGCCGAACCCGAACGACCCAATCCGGGTCGATGCCAACGTCTTCGGCGATCCTGAAGATTTCAAGACGGCCGCTTGCGCCATGAAGCTGGCCCGCGCGATAGGCAACGCGGACGCGCTGGTGCCGTTTGTCGGTCGCGAAGTCATGCCAGGCGGCCTGCACGACGACGAACGCGACGAGTTCATCCGCGACGCCGCCACCACCTATTGGCACCCGTGCGGCACCGCGAAGATGGGACGGGACTGCGACGCCGTCGTCGACGGATCGTTGCGGGTCTACGGCATCGACAACGTGCGCGTCGCGGACGCCTCGATCATGCCGCGAATCACCACCGGCAACACGATGGCCCCGTGCGTGATTATCGGTGAGCGCGCCGCGGCGATCCTGACCGCCGACCATTCGGGCTGACACCTCGACGGTCGCCGAACGTGCACTCGTGGCGGGAAAATCGCCGAAAAGTCGCCCTCAGTGCACGTTCGACGAGAAGGACGATGCCCGTCAAGCTCTGGTCAACCGACCGGGGGCGGCGGTAGCGTCTGAACATGCTGTTCGCGGCCTTGCGCGACATGCAATGGCGAAGCAGACGCCTGGTCATCGCGGTGGTGAGCACCGGACTGGTGTTCGCGATGACGCTCGTCCTGACGGGGCTGGCGAACGGCTTTCACGTCGAGGCCCAGCGAACCGTCGATTCCATTGGCATCGATGCGTTCGTGGTCAAGGCCGGAGCGGCCGGACCATTCCTGGGCGCAACGCCTTTCGCCGAAGCCGAACTGCCTCGGGTAGCCGCCGAGCCGGGCGTCGTGGCCGCGGCTCCCTTGGCCTGTGCGCCGTCGACGGTCAGGGATGGCTCGTCGGCGCGCAACGTCACGGCGTTCGGGGCGCAGGCGGACGGACCCGGCATGCCACGCGTTTCGGAGGGGCGCGCACCGTCGACGCCGGACGAGGTCGCCGTGTCGAGCACGCTGGACCGGCACGTGGGCGACGGGATCCAGGTCGGTGCGCGCATCCTGAAGATTGTCGGCATCGTGCCGAATTCCACCTCGCTGGCGAAGATGCCCAACGTTTTTCTCACCACTACGGGCCTGCAGCAGCTGGCGTACAACGGGCAACCGATCATCTCGTCTATCGCGATCCAGGGCACACCCCGGCAGCTTCCGGACGGCTACCAGACCGTCGATCGAGCAGCCGGTGTCGCAGACCTGATGCGCGCGGTCAAGGTCGCGGGCGGTTCCATCACGATCGTGGCGGTATTGCTGTGGATCGTCGCCGTGTTGATCGTCGGATCGGTTGTCTATCTCTCCGCCCTCGAGCGGCTGCGCGACTTTGCGGTGTTCAAAGCGATTGGCGTGCCTGCGCGTTCGATCCTGGGCGGGCTGGCGCTGCAGGCGGTCGTCGTCGCGCTACTCGCGGCGGTGCTGGGCGCATTATTTTCGCGGCTGCTGGCACCGTTGTTCCCGTTGCTCGTCGTGGTGCCCTTGAGTGCCTATATCTGGCTACCGCTGATCGCTACCGTCGTCGGTCTGCTGGCCAGCCTGGCCGGGTTCCGGCGTGCGGTGGCCGTCGATCCGGCGCTGGCGTTCGGAGGCCCTTGAGCGATGGGTGATCTGAGCATTGCCGACCTGGTCGTCGAGTACTCCAGCGGCGGGTACGCGGTTCGGCCGATCAACGGGTTGAACCTCGAGGTGGCAGCGGGGTCGCTGGTGATCCTGCTCGGGCCGAGCGGCTGCGGCAAGACGACGTTGCTGTCCTGCCTCGGCGGCATTCTGCGTCCGAAGTCGGGCGTCATCAAGTTCGACGGTGTCGACGTCACGGCGCTCGAGCACACCGCATTGGCGCACTATCGGCGCGACAAGGTAGGCATCGTCTTTCAGGCGTTCAACCTGGTGCCCAGCCTCAGCGCTCTCGAGAACGTGATGGTTCCGCTGCGCGCGGCGGGGATGCCACGTGCGGCCTCGCGTCGGCGTGCCGAGCAACTGCTGACGCGCGTCAATCTCGCCGACCGAATGAAACATCGGCCGGGCGACCTGAGCGGCGGACAGCAGCAGCGCGTCGCGATCGCGCGTGCCATCGCGCTCGACCCCCCGTTGATCCTGGCGGATGAACCGACCGCACACCTCGACTTCATCCAGGTGGAGGAGGTGCTGCGGTTGATCCGCTCGCTCGCGGAGGGTGACCGTGTGGTGGTGGTCGCCACGCACGACAGCCGGATCCTGCCGATGGCCGATCACGTCGTCGAGCTGGCGCCCGCGCACGCGTCAACGAACCGGCCACCCGAAACCGTGCACTTGAGCGCCGGCGAGATGCTCTTCGAACAGTGCACGATGGGCGACCTGATCTACGTGGTGTCCGAGGGCGAATTCGATATTGTGCGCGAATTAGCCGACGGGGGTGAGGAATTGGTCAAGGTGGCCGGGCCCGGGGACTACTTCGGCGAAATCGGCGTGCTGTTTCACATGCCGCGCTCCGCGACCGTGCGTGCCCGAACCGACGCGACGGCTGTCGGCTACACCGCGCAGGCGTTCCGTGAACGGCTCGGCGCGACCGGTATCGGCGAGCTCATCGGGCAACACGCGTTGGCTAGCGACTGACCCGGCTGCTGACCGCGCTGTCGAAGGTGACGCGAACGGCGTCGGCACGCAACCAGCGCTGCATCAGCGATACCTGCCGCAACGTGCCGTCATCGGCGTTGAGGCTTTCGATGTACCAACCCAGGCCGGACTGTGGCGCGTCGAGTTGATCGGCGACTTCACCTTCGAAGATCTCGGTGCTGGCGTGCACCCACGACCGCCGCGGCGACAGGCCCGCGTTGGCGAGAACCTCGTGCAGCGAGTCGTTGGCCCGCATCGCCAGCGCGAGGTCGGGAACCAGTGCGGCGGGCACCCATTCGAGCGGGCGGCGGTGAACCGCTGAGCGACCTCGTTCTCGCTCGGGACCCGTTGCCCATCGCTGAGATCGCGAATCTCTTCTTCCAGGATTCGCGCGATCGAACGGTACTTCGGGCGCACCCTAACGCCGCTCGGATTCCCGCGCTTTGCCAGAAACTGAGGATCTTCGAGTTGTTCGGACAACCGCGACGAGATCGGCCGTCAACGTTCACCTTTCGTACACCTCCGCGCAGCCGTCGCGCCAGGGCTCACCCAGACCGTTTCAGCAAAGCTCGGTGCGGTAGTCAGATGCCCGGCGCCGGCAATCATGAGGAGACGGACATGATCAGATTGGCCTGCCTGGATATGGCGGGCACCACGGTGCTCGACGACGGCGCTGTCGCCGACGCATTCGACGCGTCGTTGTCGGCGTCGGGATTGTCCGCTGGTAGCGGTGACTACGACGCGGCCGTCCGCTATGTCCACGAGACGATGGGACAGTCGAAGATCGAGGTGTTTCGGTCGATCTTCGACGGCGATCCGCACCGTGCGGACACGGCCAACGCCGCGTTCGAAGCGGCCTACGTCGAAGCCATCCGGAGCAACCGGGTGGCGCCCATTCCGCACGCCGCCGAGACCATCGAAAAGCTCCGCGGATCAGGCTGCGCCGTCGTTCTCACAACGGGCTTTGCCCCGGGTACTCGCGACCAGATCATCGCGGCCCTGGGGTGGGGCGACCTGATCACACATGCGTTGTCACCCGCGGACGCCGGCCGGGGACGTCCCTACCCGGACATGGTCCTGACGGCTTTGCTGCGCACCGGCACGGAGGCCGTCGACCAGATCGCCGTCGCCGGCGACACCACGAGTGACCTGTGGGCGGGAAGCCGAGCCGGTGCGGCGATCGTGGCCGGTGTCCGGACCGGGGCACATGGCGATGCCGACTTCGCGACGGTGCCACACACCCACGTACTGGACTCGGTCGCCGACCTGGTCGCCCGCATCGACACCCATAACCAGGCGGTGTCGCGATGACCGTGCCGAACACCACCGGGGTGCGCGCGCGACTCGACGATGCACCGGTGAGCCGGTTTCACCTGAAAGCCGCCGTGACCGCCGGCATGGGATTCTTCACCGACTCCTACGACCTCAACGTGATCGGCACGGTGACCTTGTTGGTCAAACCCGAGTTCCACCTATCTGCCGGCCAGGTCGGGGCGCTGGCCAGCTCGACCCTGTTGGCGGTTGCGGTGGGCGCGTTCCTGTTCGGGCGCCTCGGCGACCTGTTGGGGCGCCGGCGGGTGTACGGGCTGGAGGCGGTGCTGATGATCATCGGGGCGCTCGCGTCGGCCTTCGCCCCGAACTTCATCAGCCTGGTCATCGCCCGCGTCGTCCTGGGCATCGGCATCGGCGGCGACTACCCGGCGTCCGGGGTGATCATGACCGAGTACGCCAACCGGCGAAATCGCGGTCGACTGGTCGGATTGACCTTCCTGTTCTACGTTGTCGGCCAGGTCGCCGCCTACGTCGTCGCGCTGGTCATCGTCGGGCTGGGCACGGCGCCGGGGCTGTCCTGGCGGCTGATTCTCGGCCTCGGGGCAATCCCGTCACTGCTGGTGTTATGGAATCGGCGGCACATGCCGGAATCCCCGCGCTGGACTCTCGTCGTCGCCGGCGATGCCGAGCGGGCGGCGCGGGATCTCAGTGTCTTCTCCGGCCGCGCGGTGCGGGCGGCGACTGACGATCGCTCACCCGGATCGATGACCTTACGGAAAGCGCTGCGCTCCCAGTCATTTCGGCTCACCCTGCTCGGTACCGCGGGCAGCTGGTTCTTCTTCAACGTTGCCGTGTACGGGAATTCGGTCAGCCAGCCGTTGCTCATCAACAGCATCGCACCGCATACCAGCATCGTCACGAACATGGCGATCAACGCCGCGCTGGTGGTGTGCTTCAGCCTGGTCGCCGCGCTGGTCGGCGTGGCCCTGCTGGACCGCATCGGCCGTAAACCGTTGCAGATGATCGGGTTCGGCCTCTCGGCGCTGTCGTTGGCATTGATCGCCGCGATACCGGGCCTGACGTCTACGGTGACGCCGTTCGCAGTGGTCTTCGGGTTATCGCTGTTCGGCATCGCCGTGGGACCCAACTACACGACCATGCTGTTGGCCGCGGAATCGTTTCCGACCGCGATTCGCAGTACAGCACACGGGATTTCGGCCGGAACCGCCAAGGTGGGCGCATTCCTGGGTGCCCTGATCACCCCGGTCGCGCTGGCTCACCTCGGCCTGCGCCCGACGGTACTGATCGCCGGCGTGTGCTTTGCGCTCGGCATCGTCGCGACGACGTTGCTCGCCGAGCCCAAGGGTGCCGCGCTGGATAGCCTCGATATCGAGGCGGGGCAGCGGAAACGTCAGGCCGGCAAGCTGATTGCGCCGGCGGGCGCCCGGCCGGTGTCCGCATGACGGCAGTCGACGGTGCCGTCGCCGCGCGATATGCGCGCTGGGACGGGGTGGGGCAGCCGATCACCGTGGTCGCGACCAGTGCGGCGACCGACCCCGGACCCGGGCGGGTGCTGGTCGCAATCGATCTGGCGACCATCTGCGGGAGCGATCTGCATACCGTGCACGGACGCCGGGACGCTCCGCATCCGGGCATCCTCGGCCACGAACAGGTCGGCCACGTGGTGGCCATCGGTTCCGGCGGGCGTCCCCGCTATCCGAACGACGCCGAGGTGGCGATCGGTGACCGGGTGGTGTGGTCCATCACCGCGTCGTGTGGACGATGCCGCAATTGCGTGTGGGGCCTGGAACAGAAGTGCCTGCACCTCAAGAAGTACGGCCACGAGGCGCTCGACAGCGCCTGGCCGCTCAACGGCGGTTTCGCCAGTCACTGTGTCCTGTTGCCGGGCACCACGATCGTCGAAGTACCCGACAGCGTTCCGGACACGGTGGCCGCACCGGCGTCGTGCGCGACCTCGACGGTCGCGGCCGTGTTCGACGCCGCCGAACTCGATCGGCACCGCGATCCCACCCGGATCCTGATCACCGGTGCGGGCATGTTGGGAGTCACCGCGGCCGCGATGGCCGATGCGCTCGGCGCCTGGGTTGCGGTGTGCGATCCCGACCCGGTGCGGCAGGAAACGGCGTATAGCTTCGGCGCCGACCTCGTGGTGGGTGACCCCGAGGACGTGCCACCGGTCGATGTGGCGCTGGAGCTGTCGGGCAACCCGATGGCCGTTGAAGCGTGCATCGCCAGTCTGGATGTCGGCGGCCGGGCCGTTCTGGCGGGTTCGGTGGCCGCCAGCAAGCCCATCTCGATCGACCCCGAGCATCTCGTCCGCAATCTCATGACGATCACTGGGGTGCACAATTACCGCCCCCTGCATCTTCGGGCTGCCATCGATTTCCTGGCCGCTCACCACGACCGCTATCCCTTCGCGGAGCTGGTGGCGGCGGCGGCCGATCTGGATCACATCGACGATGCGCTGCGCAGCGCGGATGCGTCCCGCTCACTACGTCAATCCGTTTGCCCCGCATGCTGATTAGCCTGCAAGCGGCCCGGGTGACCACCGGGACTCCGGAACACGTGGACCACGACGAGGTCGTCGCACCCCGCTGGGTCACGATCGAAGACGGCTGCATCAGCGCCGTCGGTACCCAGCCACACCCACACGCGGCGCAGTTCGACCTGCGACCGCTACAACTGTGGCCGGCATTCACCGACCGGCACGCGACCGGAACTCCGTTGCGCCGCAGACAGATTGCCCGGTTCGCCGCCGCACACAACACGGTCTTCGCCACGCACGATCCGGACAGTGAAAGCGCCGTCATCGAGGCCGCCGCGATGCGCGCCGGCATCTGTGAGTTCCCGCTCACACTGGATGCCGCTGCCGCAGCACGCAATAACGGCCTCGCCATCGTCATGGGCGCACCCAACGCGTGGCGCGGGCCCTCGCACCTGAGTAATCTGTCCGCGCGCGATGCGATCGAGGCCGGTGTGGTGGATGTGCTCACCTCGGACTACCACAGCGGGCCACTGTCCCGGGCCGCGGTGGCCGTCAGCGAGGCGGGGGTGGCTTCGATCGACACCGCGGTGGCGATGCTCACCACGCATCCGCGTCGGGTCATCGCGACTTCGAACCGCGATTTCGGCGGGCTGACGCCCGGCCAACCCGCCGACCTGGTCGCGGTACGCACCGAGCCGATGGCTGCCGTCGTGGGGACTTGGTCGCCGGGCCGACAGGTCAGCGGTCCTGCGCTATGGTGATGTGCCCCAACGGAAGAATCCGCGCGGTTTAGTACGGCGAGGACTGTTGGGCCAGGTTCAACAGCGCGTAGGCCGCGCACAGCAGGAAATTCAGGGCGAGCAGCGTCATGCCCGCGATCAGCAATGATCGCGCACCATCGCGTCGCATCTGCCGGTACTTCGCGCAGCGGGCTTCGCGGTCGAGTTCGGCCGCGATCAACGCGAATCGGACGTTGGCCTCTTCGCTGGCCGGGCACGGTGCGCCGGCCAGCATCGCCCTGAGCCGGGCGGGCGATGTTTCGACGCCGACGCGCGCGAAGCGGTGGCAAAGCCGCCGCGCGTGCCTGCGGCCGAGAACCTCACCGTTCATGTCCAGCTGATGCGAGAGTTTCCCTCGCTCATTCCCCCACGGACTCGGTCGGTTCGCCATAATCGCCGAGCCTAATTCGTTCGTGCCGTTTTTCGGGTAGCCGAGCGACTACCACCCTGAGTGTCGCCGAAATCCCCGAAGTAGTTGCTCGGCGTAGCAGTTTGCGAGTTCCACACTCGCTCAATAGACAGATCCATTGCTGGGCTCCTGGATTGTCGTCCGGTCGACGTTCTGAACGGAATCTTTACACCCGGCCGGATCGAGGTCCAATCCGAATCCGTGATACCGGCAATCCGTATTGATGATGCTGTAGGCCAGCGACTTTCACCGCGACCACGGCGGTGACGCGCAACGTTTATGCGGAACCGTTAATTTCGCGGATGGGCCGTGAGGTGCCTCGCTGATCTAACTATTTCTCCGGGCGCCCAGGCCGCATTTCGGCCCCGATCCCAATCGCGCAATCCGGCGAGTTCAGCGTTTGCGTAAGGCCTCAACGATGATTTGCGTGGTCAATTCGGCCCGCCGTCGTGAATACTGCCGTGCGTCAGACAGGATCGGATATACCACGCCGCCGACAATGGCATCGGCGGCCGACTCGGCGGTGGCCGCATCGATGCCGTCGGCCAACAGCCTGGTGCGCACGCTGTCGTGCAGCGGCAAACTGAATCCGACGCGCAACTTGGCCGCGGTTTCCTCGTGCTCCATGCAGGCGACGGTCAACGTCCGCAGCATTGCCGCGCCGCGCTCCGTCGTCAGCGTCGAGGCCAGCTTGCGCACCCACCCCACCAGGTCGGCGGCCAGGTCGTCGGTGTGATCGACCGACGCGAGAATCTTGTCGGCGTCTTCGAGCATGACGTCGGCCACGAGTGCCGGGCGGCTGGGCCACCAGCGATAGATCGTCTGCTTTCCCACCCCGGCGCGCGCGGCGACCGCCTCGATCGTCAATCCGTCGAATCCGCGCTCGAGCAGGAGTTCACGGGTGGCGGTGACGATCGCCGTCCGTGACTTCTCGCTGCGGCGTCTCGGCGTACTCGCCTGAGTGAGATCGGTTGGCATCTGGTGATCCTCGTGTGTCAGGCCCCTTCGCCGTCCTCGCCGCTGGCCGCGGGGCCCCGGGGTCGCTTTACAGACCTCGACCGGCCCCGGTAATCTTCCACAAGACGAGACGGTTCGTCTTGTCAGACGAAAGGATATCAGCCGGTGCGGCCGAAACCCATGTTCGCCACTATGCGGCCGCGATCATGACCCTGGGACTGACTCCCGAGCAGCAGGATCTCAGCACCGCCGTCGGCCAGTTCGCCGGCCGGCACGCCCCGATCGCCGCCACCCGAGACAATTTCGACGCCCTGGCGGCTGGTCGGCTACCCGAGTGGTGGGATACGTTGGTGGCCAACGGCTTTCACGCCGTTCACCTGCCCGAAGACCTCGGCGGTCAGGGCGGGCGGCTGATCGATGCGGCGTGCGTGCTGGAATCGGCGGGCAAGTCGCTGCTGCCCGGCCCGCTGCTCCCGACCGTGATCACGGGAGCCGTCGCGCTGCTGGCAGATCCGACACCCGCCACCGAATCGCTGATCCGCGATCTTGCTTCGGGCGCACCCGCCGCTGTCGTGCTGTCCGGCGACGCGGATTTCCGGGCCCGCGCCGACGGTCCGGGCTGGCTGGTCACCGGGAGCTCCAAGGTCACCGCCGGCGTATGTGCGGCACGGGTGATCCTGGTCGGTGCCCGCACCGACGGTGGCGAGACGGTCTGGGTGGCGGTGGACACCGAACAGCCCACTGCGACAGTCGAATCCGCGCCCGGAACGGATCTCGTCGTCGACGTCGGGGTGCTGCGGCTCGACGACTATCACGCCGGCCAGTCCGACGTTCTGAGCGGAATCGACGACGATCGCGCGGCATGCGTCGTTGTGGGTCTGGTCGCCAGCACGACGGCCGGTATCACCCAGTGGTGCGTCGACGTCGTCACCGCGCACCTGCGCACCCGCGAACAGTTCGGCAAGGTGATCGGGACTTTCCAGGCGCTGCAGCACAGCGCGGCCATGCTCTTGGTCAACAGCGAGTTGGCCACCGCGGCGGCCTGGGACGCGGTGCGCGCCGCGGACGAGTCGACCGACCAGCATCGGCTCGCGGCGGCCGGAGCCGCGACGATCGCGATCGCACCGGCACCGGACCTGGTGCTCGACGCGCTGACGATGCTCGGCGCCATCGGTTTCACCTGGGAACACGACGTGCACCTGTATTGGCGCCGGGCCATCAGCCTGGCGGGATCGATCGGTCCGGCCAGTCGCTGGGCCCGGCTGCTGGGACAGCTGGGCTGCGCCCAGCAGCGCGACATGTCGGTCAATCTGGGCGACGCCGAGTCGGAGTTCCGGTCCTGGGTCGCCGAGACGCTGGATGCCGCCCAGCAGCTGCGCAACGACAGACCCGCACCGCACGGCGACTACGAGGACCAGGCCATGGGGCCGCAGCGCACGTTGATCGCGGACGCCGGTCTGATGGCGCCGCATTGGCCGGCGCCGTGGGGCGTCGATGCCGGTCCCCTCAAGCAGCTCATCATCGACGAGGAGTTCGCCAAGCGGCCCGGGCTGGTCCGGCCGTCGCTGAACATCGCCGAGTGGATCCTGCCCTCGGTCCTGGCCGCGGCGCCAAAAGAGCTGCAGGAGAGTCTGATTCCGGCGACGCAGCGTGGCGACATTCATTGGTGCCAGCTGTTCAGTGAGCCGGGAGCGGGCTCCGACCTCGCGTCGCTGGCCACCCGGGCGACCAAGGTCGACGGCGGTTGGCGGATCAACGGCCACAAGATCTGGACGTCGTTGGCGCAGTACGCCGACCTGGGCGCGCTGCTGGCGCGCACCGACCCCGAGGCCGGCAAGCACCGCGGGATCGGGTATTTCATCCTCGACATGCGATCGCCGGGGGTGGAGGTCCAGCCGATCAAGACGGCGACCGGGGAAGCGCATTTCAACGAGGTCTTCCTCAACGACGTATTCGTCCCCGACGACATGCTGCTCGGCGGTCCTACCGACGGCTGGAGCCTCGCTATCGCCACGATGGCCGAAGAGCGTTCCGCCATCAGCGGATACGTCAAGTTCGACCGTGCTGTTGCGCTGCGGCAGTTGGCGGCCGAGCCCGGCCCCGAGCGCGACGACGCCGAGCGGGCGCTGGGCGAACTGGACGCTTACGCCAACGCGATCCGGGCACTCGGCGTGCGTGAAACCATACGGCTGCTGGATGGTCAGGCATCCGGTCCGGCGTCGAGCATCGCGAAGGTGGCGATGAATGTGTTGCTGCGCCGTACATTCGAGGCTACGCTGCGCCTGACCGGACAGACGGTCATGGTCACCGACTCCGAACCCGCTGTCGTGGCGCCCTATCTGCATCTGCCCGCCGAACTGATCGGCGGCGGAACGCGGGAGATTCAGCTGAACATCATCGCGCAGATGATTCTCGGCCTGCCGCGCAAGTAAAGCCCGAAAATAAGGACACACCATGGGATTACGCGGAGAGGCCGCGATCGTCGGATACGTCGAGCTGGCGCCGGAGCGGATGACTAAGGCCTCGCCCGCGCCGTTCGCCCTTGAACAATGGGCGGAACTCGGCGCCGCCGCCCTGACCGATGCGGGGCTGCCTTTCGAGGTCGTCGACGGCATCGTGGCGTCACACCTATCCGAGTCGGAGATCTTCGTACCCTCCACGATCGCCGAATATCTCGGTGTGGGAGCGCGATTCGCCGAGCACGTGGACCTCGGTGGCGCCAGCGCCGCGGCCATGGTGTGGCGGGCGGCCGCGGCCGTCGAACTCGGCATCTGTGAGGCCGTGCTGTGCGCGTTGCCCGCCCGGTACATCACGCCGTTGTCGCCCAAGAAGCCCAAGGCTTATGGTGACGCCTTGTATTTCGGGTCGTCGAGCAATCAATACGGTTCTCCGCAAGCCGAATTCGAGATTCCGTACGGCAATCTCGGCCAGAACGGGCCCTACGGGCAGGTGGCCCAGCGCTATGCGGCGATCTACGGCTATGACGAGCGGGCGATGGCCAAGCTCGTCGTCGACACGCGGGTCAACGCCAACCACACCGAGGGCGCGATCTGGAGGGACAAGCCACTCACCGTCGAGGACGTGCTGGCCAGCCCGATCATCGCCGATCCGCTGCACATGCTGGAGATCGTCATGCCGTGCGTCGGGGGTGCCGCGGTGGTCGTCGCCAACGCCGATCTGGCCAGGCGTTCGCGCAATCGTCCGGTGTGGATCAAGGGCTTTGGCGAGCATGTGCCCTTCAAGACCCCGACCTACGCCGCGGACTTGCTGCATACGCCGATCGCGGAGGCCGCCGACACCGCGTTCGCCATGACCGATCTGACGCGCGACCAGATGGACATGGTGTCGATCTACGACTGCTACACGATCACCGTTCTGCTGTCGCTGGAGGACGCGGGCTTCTGCGAGAAGGGCACCGGGATGGAGTTCGTCGCCGAGCATGACCTGACCTTCCGCGGCGATTTTCCGCTCAACACCGCCGGCGGTCAGCTCGGCTTTGGCCAGGCGGGGTTGGCCGGCGGTATGCACCATGTCTGTGACGCCACCCGCCAGATCATGGGTCGCGCGGGCGCGGCGCAAGTCGCCGACTGCAACCGTGCTTTCGTGTCCGGCAATGGCGGAATTCTTTCCGAGCAGACGACACTCATCTTGCAGGGAGACTGAGGACACATGGCGACTTTCGAACGTCCGATGCCCGTCAAAACGCCTACCACCGCGCCGTTTTGGGATGCGTTAGCCCAGCACCGCATCGTCGTTCAGTACTCGCCGTCGTCGGACGCGTACGTGTTCTATCCGCGGGTACGCGCGCCGCGCACGCTGGCCGACGACCTGGAATGGCGCGAGATTTCCGGGATGGGGACGTTGTATTCGTTCACCGTGGCGCACCGGCCCGTCAGCCCGCATTTCGCCGACGCGGTTCCGCAGCTACTCGCGATCGTCGAATGGGACGAGGGCCCAAGGTTTTCCACCGAGATGGTCAATGTCGAACAGGGTGATCTCAGCGTCGGCATGCGGGTGCGCCCGGTGTTCTTCGACTATCCCGAACATGACGTCACCATGCTGCGCTACGAGCCGGCTGACTAACCCCACCCCAGTGCCGAGCGTGAAGCTAGTTTCACGCGGCTGGCTTATCGCAGCTCCTCGGTCGGCACGTTGTAGCGCTCCTGATACGCACGCACCCGCTCACGCACTTCGCCGGCGTCCAGGCCGGTGTCCGACCAGGTGTAGCGCCCGCGTCCGCCGTCGCCCGGATTGGCGGCCAGGAATTCACGCATCTTCTGTTCGGCCTCGGGTTTCAGCTCGCGGCCGAGCGAGGCGTAGATATCTTTGATCGTCGTCCAGGGGTCCTTCACGAAATCGGCGAACTGGACGTCGATCACGCGGCCGTCCGGCACAACGCCCTGGTCGCGCATTGCCATCCCGCGGTCGAGGCCGACGGTGATCTCCTCGTACGATTGCGCCGCGCACTCGGCGATGTTCGTCTCGTCGCTGCCCATCCGCCGTAAGTGATTGGTCAGCGCGGCGATCGACGAGATGACATTGAGCGGATCGCGGTGCGTCTGCACAATCAACGCGTCGGGGTACTCGGCGAGGAGCTTGTCGAGCTGCCAGAGGTGTGCCGGAGACTTCAACAGCCACTGTCCGGGGATGCCAGACTGCAGGTGCTGCAAAAAGATTCGGTGATAGCGGTAGGCGCCGCTGTGATCCGCCTCGTACAGCAGCCAGCGATAGTAACTCGGCAGCCGGTACTGCACCGTGTAGATCATGCTGGTGAACTCGCTGCCCGTGATGCGAACACACTCTTGGGCGAGGAGCGCGCCCATCGGGTGAAATGCCAGGAAGCCGGGAACGATCTGCTCGGACATGTCGATGCTGGCCTGCGCCTGCGCGATTCGCGGATCGCTGTGGTAGGTCTCGGGTTGCGGGACGGGACAGGGCTCGTCGACCTCCCAGGTCAACGGAGCGCGCAGCTCGGGATCCTGCGCGAGCAGGTCGTGCAGGATGGTGGTCCCGGTGCGCGGTTGCCCCACGATGAAGATCGGCGCGGTGATCGGCTTGTCCGCGATCTCGGGATGTTGCTTGCGCCAGGCGATCACGCCGAGCCGGTTCTTCAGGGCCCGCATCAGATCGAGGTGGGCAACCTCGACACCGATCGGCGACAGCCGCGCATCGTTGACCAGCCCGTCGGCGACCCGTTCCAGCCCGGGCTGCCAACCGTCGTCGCCGAAGTCGTCGCTACCGACCTGTTCGCAGGCTGCGGCGATGAGGTTCTCCGGGTTGAACCGCTCCCGCAGCGTCATGCCTGCTCCCGGCCCTCGCGCACGGACACCTTCACGTCGGGAGCGTTGGGGTTGTCCAGCCAGCGCACCACCACGAAGCCGCGATGACGGCCGCCCGTGTCGAGCCAATGCCCAAATCCGAAGTCCTGCGCGGAGATCGCGATACGCACCCGGCCGTCGGCGTCCGGCTGCACGCCGCGATTGGTCACCGAACTGTGCCGGCGGCGTGGCTCGTAGCACTCATGCCAGACGCTTTCCAGCGTGACGTTCCAGTACCGGGTGTCGGGCGGCTCGATGTCGAGCACCAGCGCCTGGCCGGGATCGAGCCGGTAGGTGCCCATCATGTACAGGTTGTCCGGCGTCGTGTCGGCCGCGCCGAGATCGGCGGCCTCGGCGGTCAGCAGCGTGTTCGGCTGCTGTAGCAGCTCGGGCTTGATGGTGCGGTGCAGCGTGGTCAGCTTCATCAACGACCACGCCATCGCGGTGAATTGTTCGGCCAGTTCGTCATCGGACAACGCGGTCACCGGATCGGGGTCGAGTGCCTCGATGCGCATGGTGGCCAGCTCTTCGGAATCGCGGTCACCGATGTACTCCCGGACAACGACCGACGACGCGTCGTCGGGGATCTGGATCCACTGCGCGCCGCCCAGATCGGCCGGCTCGTCGGGCGAGAGCACCAGCGCGAACTCGCCGGAGTTCAGGTCCAGGTGCGTGTCGCCGACGTAGTTGGACATCCGCCGTGGCGTCAGCCCGGTGCCGGCCAGGATCTGGAAGCCGAGGTAGGCCGTCGTGCCGCGGGCGCCGGTGATCCGGTAGCGCCGGTCGCCGCGGATCATCGCCAGGAAGTAGTTGCCGTCGGGATTGGGTCCGCCGATCATCCTGGTGTCCGAGCACATATCGAAGAAGGCCGGGCGTGCGGTGTCGGCCTCGACGGCCATTTGCGAGCACAGCGACGAGACCCGGGCGATCACCCGCAGCCCCTCGAGCAGCTCACGCTCGGATTCGGCGTCCTCGGTCACGATCTTGGTGACGTCGGCGATCATCTGCTGGAAGAACTGCCATGCGGCGCGTGATTGCGGGGCCGCCTGATCGATCGGCGTCATCGCAGGTGCGTGAGACATAGTCTCATCTTAAGACGATGGGCGGTCTCCTGGGAACCCGTGAATCACTTGAAGTGCGACTTGGAAATCTGGGCGTGCACGCCGACGGTGCGGTCGACGACCTGCGAGACCGAGAAGTCGGCGGCGGCGGAAAGGTACGCGTATGCCGTCGCGCGCTCCATGCCCCTGTCGAATTCGAGAAAATCGAGGGCATTGACGACCGCCCGGCGCATCGCCACGTTGAGGTCGTTGATCTGTCCGTTGACGCTGGCGTCGGGATCCGACAGTCCGATCGGCACCCACAGATCGGCGGTCTCGGCGAAGGGGTAGTGATACGCCACCGACGGTGCGTCACCCGTTTTCGGCTTGCACACCGTGAGCCGAAACGTTCCGCGCAGCGAGCCTTCCATCGCCGTCAGCGCGACCTCACCGCTGCCCATCGCGTGGTGAGGGTCGCCGGCGTAGAACAGCGCGCCTTCGGCGAACACCGGCAGGTAGAAGGTGGAGCCCACGCCCAGTAACCGGATGTCGATGTTGCCGCCGCCCAGCGTGGGCGGGATCGAATTGGCGCTCGCCGCCGTGAGATCGGTGTCCTGAGAAAAAGCGACACCCATCATGCCCATGAAGGGGTCGAGCGGGAACCGTACCGACGCCTTCTGGTAGCGCATGACGCCGTAACCGTCCTCGATGGCGGTGAACGTGAAGGCGTCGCCGTATTTCGTCGGGTCGGGGTTGGGCCGGTGGTCCTGGCTGACCGGCGGCATGACCTCGTCGAGCGTGATCCCCGCGGGCGCATTCCCGTCCGGGGTCCGTGCCAACGCGCCCTTGCCGTGCCGGCTCGAGACGACGCCGTAGGGCACCCGCGGTGTCGCCTCCAGCGTCTCAATTTTGAGCACATCTCCTGGCTGTGCGCCCTCGACGAACACCGGCCCGGTGACCACGTGAGGTCCATCCTTGTCGAAATTGCGTGGTGTGCGGCGATATTCCGCTGCGATCGCGATGGCGTCGGTGAGGACATCGGATTGGGAGACGCCCTTCGACCCGAAATAGGCGACGGGATTGCGCCCTTGGTCTTCGAGGATGCCCTCGTGCGAGACGGCGTCGATGGTGATCGTTTCGCCCGACTTCATTTGCAGCACCGGTTTGGCATGCACGTTCGGCACATAGCCCCAGAGCACCTGGTCGGGGGTGGACTGCAGGTAGTGGTTGCCCCCGATATTGCCCTCACCCGGCTGCAGAACCTTCGGTGCTCCCAAAGTTGAAGCGGCCGAACCGGTTCGGGTGCAACCGGCCGCGACGCCGGCTACCCCGACACCGGCGCCGATTGCCGCGACGGCCCTGACGAAGTCACGCCGTCCGACGCCTTCCACGAGGGTTTCGCGCGCACTGTGCACTAAACTCTGATCCATTGGTGTCTCCGGGGATTTCGATTTGGCCGACGTTTCCAAGGGATCCTCGCAGTGACGAATAATCTGGGTCCAATAGCAATTCGTGATGAGACCTATTCATCTTGATGATGATGTTGCACAACTACTTTCGTCTCACATGGCGCGATGACAATGATATGGCCACGTTCCGGACGAATTAAGTCTCGGTAACAACAATTTGGATTGAACCGGGCTCGGTTTGTGATGCCGGCTCTGCCCCGGGATATGGTGGGTGGATGTCTGTGACATCTGTGTCGATGTCCCTCGCGGAACAAAAGCGCACGGCGACGCGCCAGCGCATCGCGGCGGCCGCGGCGAAACTGGTCGCCGATGTCGGACTGGCGGGGGCGACCGTGGACCGTATCGCCGACGCGGCCGGCATTGGTCGGGCAACTTTCTTTCGCTACTTCAACTCCAAGGAAGACGCCGTCTCCGAGGGGATGAACGTCCATTGGCTGAACCGGATCACCGGCGCGCTGGCCGCGCAGCCGGACCATCTGACCGCCGTCGAGGCCGTCGCCGCGGCCTTCGGCGACCTCGCCGTCGGATTCGCCGAGATCGAGGACCAGGTGCGTGAATTAGGTGAGCTGACAAGATCATCCGAGACGCTGGAGGCGTGGAATCTTCACATCTACGTGCGCTACGAATCGGCGATCGCCGAACTGATCGCGCCCCGGCTACCCGAGCCGGCTGCGCAAGATCCCAGGCCCCGACTGATCGGTGCGCTGGCGATGGCGGCGGTTCGCATCGCCATGGACGACTGGCTCAGCGAGGGGGGATCGCTGCCCGACCGGGTTCGCCAGGGCCTGGCCGCGATTACGATCGCCTGACGTAACTACGAGCTAGCTTGCGGCGCAGGCCATTTCAGAATCTGTCGGGCCGTTCCACCGAGAATCCAGGACTTCTCGTCCTCCGACAGCGACGCGGCGTCGCGGATGCTGAACAGTGTCTCGGCCCAGGTTGCGCGGTGCCGGGTCATCGTGTAGTCGCTGGCCCACATCACGCGCTGTGGCCCGTAGGCGTCGAGCGCGCGGCGCAGCTTCGGTTCGAGGTCGCCAAACGGGTAGGGCTCGCTCGACAGGAACGACGCCGCGTGCGCCCATTTGTAGGCCACGTTGGCGTAGCTCGCCATCGCCACGGCGTCGTCGATGCCGGCTTGGCCGGGCGGCGCATCGAACGCGGCACCGCAATGGTCGATGACGAACTGGACCTCCGGGAAGCGCTGCGCGTACTGGGCCAGGTGCGGCACCCGTCCCGGGCACGTGACGAATACCGGCAAGCCATGGGCCCGTGCGATTTTCAGCAGCCGATCGTGCCCGCCCTCCTCGAACACCGCACCCTCGGCCGGGGTGAACATCGTGGTGCGCAGGGCCTTGAAACCGGGCGCGGCGGTCAGCGTCTCGACCCAGGATTCCAGGCCCGGGTCTGTCGGATCCACTCGCATCAGGAAGGCGAACCGCTCGGGATGACTCATCGCCGCCGCCTCGGCATTCGGCCCCACGCAGCGAAAGGCTCCGTTGGCCAGGCGATAGCCGGGCAGCAAGCCGTCCTGGGTGAACCTGTCGAACTCGTCGAAGACCACGCCCGCAATACCCAGGGCATCCATGATCGCCAGCGTGACCTCGGTGCCGAGCACGTTGGCGTGCACCTGGGCGTCGACGATGTCCATCGAATTGCTCCTATCCGGCGGGCCGCTCACACGGGAGTATGCCAGCGCGAACTATCTCCGCGCGGACGCCCGCGGTTGCCTAGGTCGACGAGCGCACGATCAGATGGGCGATCTCGCTCGGCCCACCCGACGGCGGAGCCGGGTACCCCAACCGTTCGAGCAGAGCGGCGAGCGCGATATCGGCGACGGCGCGCGATACGAATTGCACGGTGGTCAGGGGCGGGCTGCTCACCACACCCATCGGGGTGGCATCGACGCCCATCACGGCGAGGTCACGCGGGCACCGCAGCCCCGCTTCATGAATACCGTGCAGGACAAGGCAGGCGATCTCGTCGCTTTGTGCACACACGGCGGTCACGCCGTCGCGCACCCATCCGCTCACCACTTCCGCGGCGTTGTCGACGGTCAGCTCGGCAACGGCCAGCCCCGGCAGACCGCGCGATTTCGCCGCGCGCGCGACGCCCTCGAACCAGTAGTCGCCCAGCATGCGCCATCTCGGAATTCCGGTGTAGGCGAACGCGATCTGCCGGTGACCGCGCGAGACGAGATGGTCGACCCGCATCTCGCCAATGGACAGGTGCGGGTCTCCGAGTGCGGGCAGCGTCCCGATCTCGATATTGGGTATGCCCGCGGCCCGCAGCGAGTTCGACGCGGCCTCGCTGAGCGGGAACAGGCTGGTGACCGCGATCGGGTCGAGGTTCTCGATCGCATCGACGACGTGCTGATCGTCGTCGGTCTCGAAGATCTGTACCTGGAGCAGACCCAGGCGCGCCAGTTCGGTGGTCATTCGGCTGCCGGCGATCATCGGCATCTCGCCGACCGCCACATGCGGCACCACGTACAGAACCACGCCGCTCTTGCCCCGGGCGAGGTTGCGCGCGGCGAGGTTGGGCCGATAGCCCAGCAGCTCGGCCGCGCGGTGGACGGCCTCACGTGTTTGCGCCGAGATTCTGCGGCCCGCCGCGTTGTTCAGGACATAGCTGACGGTCGCCGTCGACACACTGGCCAAACGAGCAACGTCGGCATTGGTGGGTCGCACCACCTTGCTCGTGTTCAACTCGGGCCCAGCCATGATTCATGGTGGCATGCGACGGCGACCGCTGGTCACGATCCGGCAATCTCAGACCCCGGCACGCGTCTTATGCGTATGGACTATTAGTCACTGATTATCGAATTGGGTGGACGCGGTTGCTTGTCGCGACTCCAGCGGTATATTACTGCTGTTATCGCCACTGTGACTTCCCAGAAGCAGCAACGGCGGGCGTTGACCCTGTGACTGAGATCATTGCCTACTAGTCGCTCTATTCGAGGAGTGCGGCATGAATAAAGACGATCTGATCCTGATCAGCGTGGACGATCACATCGCCGAGCCGGCGGACATGTTCGACGCGCATGTTCCGGCGAAGTACAAAGAGCTCGCGCCGCGGGTGGTCATGGAGCCCGACGGCGTCCAGCAGTGGTATTACGGCCAGGTGCGCGGGCGGAACATGGGCCTGAACGCCGTCGCCGGCAAGCCCCGCGAGATGTACAACATCGACGCCTCACGCTACGACGAGATGCGGCCGGGCTGCTTCAACGTCGACGAGCGGGTGCGTGACATGAACGCCGGCGGTCAGCTGGCGGGTTTGAACTTCCCGAATTTCACCGGGTTCTCCGGGCAGGTTCTCAACCAGGGCCCCGACCGCGACGTCAACTTGGTGATGATCAAGGCCTACAACGACTGGCACGTCGACGAATGGTGCGCGGCCTATCCGGGGCGCTTCATCCCGTGCGGAATCCTGCCTTTGTACGACGTCGCCGAGGCGGCCAAGGAGGTCAAGCGCCTGGCGGACAAGGGATGTCACGCGGTGACATTCTCGGAGAACCCAGAAGCGTTGCAAATGCCCAGTATTCACACCAAGTACTGGTATCCGTTGTTCGAGGCGGTCTGCGAGAACAAAACGGTGCTGTGCACGCACGTCGGCTCCGCGTCCCGATCCCCGCAGGTGTCGACGGACGCTCCGCCCAGTGTGCAGATGACGGCCTCGTCGATGATGAGCATGTTCACCTTCACCGAGCTGATCTGGGCCGAGTTCTGGGCAGACTTCCCGCAACTGAAGTTCTCGCTTACCGAGGGCGATGTCGGCTGGATCCCGTACTTCCTATGGCGGGCCGAGCATGTCTACAACCGTCACTCGGGCTGGACGCTGGCGACCTTCCCGCCGGGCTACGAAGGGCCCAGCGACGTGTTCAGGCGGCACTTCTACACCTGCTTCATCAGCGACAAAGTCGGTGTGCGCAACATGGATTGGTTCAACGAGGACATGCTGTGCTGGGAATCCGACTTCCCGCATTCTGACAGCAACTGGCCGTTTGCGCCCGAGGACATCATCGAGACGATGGGTCACCTCGACGATGCGGTCATCAACAAGATCACCCACGAAAATGCGATGGCCGCATACTCTTTCGACCCGTTCCGGTACATACCGAAGGAGCATGCCCGGGCCGGCCAGCTGCGCGCGCAGGCGACGGATGTGGACGTGGTCACCCACGTCGGCCGCCAGGCCAGCCAGCGCGACCGTGACGCGTGGACGCGGATGACGCAGTTCGCTCTGCAACAGCGCGACGCCACGCCGGTGACGGCCGAGGTGGCCGGCATCGCCGGCCGCGCTACCACGCTGGGCAATTGAGCGTGGCGGCCCAGGCACCGTTCGCCGACTGGCGTGTGCTGGAGCTGTCCAACGGGATCGCGGTGTCCTACTGCGCCAAGATGTTCGCCGACGCCGGCGCCGACGTGGTGAAAGTCGAATCCCCGCAGGGTGATTCGATGCGCGGCTGGTCGGCCGGTGGCGAGCCGGGGGCGCTGTTCGGCTACCTGGCGGCGGGCAAGAAATCGGTGGTGGGTCACGACGACGCCGAGGTCACGGCGCTGTTGGCCGGCGCCGACGTGGTGCTCACCGACCTGACCGACGGATGGACACTCGACGACATCACGGCGCACACCGGCTGGTCGGCGGTTGTGGTCGCCGTGACACCGTTCGGCACGACGGGCCCCTACGTCGACGACCAACTGGTCGCCAACGAGTTCATCCTGCAAGCGTTGTGTGGCTCGATCTCCGGCCGCGGCTGGCCGGGCGACGAACCGGTCCAGGCGGGCGGCCGGCTGGGGGAGTGGTTGGCGGCTTCGTTCGCCGCCCCGGTCGCGGCCGCCGCGGCCCGGCACGCCACCCGGGGTGGCCGCGGCGAAGTCATCGACGTCTCGACGTATGAGGCCATGGCGATCGCGATGGGCGGGCTGTCCGCCATGTCGGCCAGCGTCCTGGGCGCGGATTCCCTGCTGCACCAACGCAGCCTGGAACTGCCGTCGATCGTCCCCACGGCCGACGGCAATGTTGGCTTCTGCACGATCACCGCGCAGCAGTTCCAGGATTTTCTGATCATGATCGATCGCGCGGAGCTGGTCGATGACGCCGAGCTGGCATCGTTTGTCGGTCGAGTCGAGCGCCGCGACGAGTTCCTCGACATGGTGACGCAGTGGACCCAGACCCGGACCACGCAGGAGATCGTCGATCTCGCGGTGGCATTCCGCATCCCCGTGGCGCCCATCGGCTCCCCCGCCACACTGCCGATGGTCGATCACTTCGTGGAGCGGGGCGTGTTCGTCCAATCCGAGATCGGGGTGCTGCAGCCGAGGGTGCCGTATCGCAGCGACGCCATCGCGACCCGCCCGCCCGGGCTGCCTCCGCTGCTGGGCGCCGACAACGGCCGGGTGCATTGGCCGCCTCGCCCCGCCCGTCCCAATCTCGCTGAAGCGAGCACACTTCCGTTGTCCGACATCCGGATCACCGATTTCACCGCGTTTTGGGCCGGGCCGGTCGCCACCCAATTCCTCGGTACGCTGGGCGCGGACGTGATCAAGCTCGAGGGTGTTCGCCGCGCCGATGGCATGCGGTTCTCCGCGGGCCGCCCACCCGACTGGGACCAGTGGTGGGAGTGGGGCCCAGTCTTCTTGTGCAGCAACAACAACAAACGCGGCATCAGCGTCGAGCTGAGCACCGACGCCGGCCGGGCGTTGGCGCTGGAGCTCATCGCCGCGAGTGATCTGGTCATCGAGAACTTCTCCCCGAGAGTGATGGAAAACTTCGGCCTGCAATGGGATTCGGTGCACGCGGCCAATCCGCGCGCCGTCATGGTCCGGATGCCGGCGTTCGGCCTCGACGGCCCGTGGCGCGACCGCGTCGGGTTCGCACAGACGATGGAGCAGGCTACCGGCATGGCGTGGATGACCGGGCATGCCGACGGGCCGCCGGTGATTCCGCGCGGCGTGTGCGACCCGATCGCCGGGTTGCACGCCGCCTTCGCGGCCGTCGCGGCGCTGGTGATCCGCGACCGGGACGGGACCGGCATGCATGTCGAGTCCACGATGGTGGAGTCGGCGCTCAATGTCGCCGCTGAAATGCTGCTCGAACACTCCCGCAACGGAATCCAGATGCGCCGAGAGGGAAATCGGGGCCCCGGCGCGGCTCCGCAGGGCGTGTATCGCTGCCAGGGCGACGACGAATGGGTCGCACTCGCCGCGACGAGCGATGTCGCACGCGCCGGTCTGGCCGCGCTCATCGACAAGCCCGAACTCGGAAACGAGGAGGCCGGGTGGCGGGAGCGCGCGGACGAGATCGACAAGCTGCTCTCGGACTGGACCGCGCGACGCCCGGTGGGCGACGCGGTCGCCGTGCTGCGCGCCGCGCAGGTGCCCGCGGCGCGGGTCACGGAGGCCGCCGCGCTGCTGAGCGACCCTCAATTGCTCGCCCGCGGATTCTGGGAAACGGTCGATCATCCCGTCGCCGGCTCGTTCCGTTGTGTCGGAATGCCTTTCACGTTCCTTGGCAAGCCCAGGCGGTGGATCCGGCACGGGGCACCGTTGTACGGGCAGCACACCAGCGAAGTGCTGGCCGGCGTGCTGGGCCACAGCGAAGAAGAGCTGGCGGAATTGCGCGCGGCGGGCGCAACGAGCGTGCGGCCGGCAGGGTTGTGACATGGCCGTCACGCTGTGCGTGCCGCCGCGGGTCGGGGAGCTCTGCGCGCCGGTCCGTTTCCTGGTGCGGCAGGACTCGGTCGTGATGGAACTGACTGCGCGCCATCGGATCACCAGCGTCGAGTGGGACGAACAGGAGCGTGCGGTGGCGATGGTCGTCGAGATCACCGACCCGCAAACCGCGCGGCCGGTGGATGTGCGCATCGACGTGGTCGATGCCGGCACGCCGGCCGTCGATGCGCGCACCCGGACGATCGGCACGGTGCTGCGCGACGGACGCCAATACGACGTCCTGGGAACCTATCTCGGTGTCGTCGCCGATGAGAACTGAAGGGCCGCAACGAATGGAGCACGGGTGAGCGCGACGAAACGAACCGCCGCGATCGTCGGGGTGCACAACACCCGGCAGGGCCGGCGCCTGGACGGCGAGACCTCGCGCGGGCTGGCGATCAAGGCGATCCTGGGCGCACTCGACGACGCCGGGCTGAGCCTCGACGACGTCGACGGCATCAGCGCGAGCCCGAACTCGACCTCGTTGATCTACGACCTGCGGATCGGCCCGGCGTGGCAGGGCCTGGCCTTCGGGGTCGGCATGATCACCGAGGCGGTCACCGCGATCGAGCACGGCATGGCCGACGTCGTGGTCCTGGTCGCCGCCCAGGCCGGCGAGTACCGCGACCACGAGGCCACGGCGCCGTGGACCAGGCCCGAGAACGAATTCGTGGCGCCGTGGGGAATGTTCACCACCGCCGAGTTCGCGCTGATCGCCCGGCGGCACATGCACGTCTACGGCACCACGCGCGAACAGCTGTCCATCGTGGCGGCGACCATCCGTAACAACGGCTCCCAGAACCCCGAAGCCGTTTACTACCAACGGGGTCCGTTCACACCCGACGACATCACCGCGTCCCGTCCGATCGCGGACCCGTTTCACCTGCTCGATTGTGCGACCACCTCCGAAGGCGGCTGCGCACTGGTGGTGGCGAACGTCGACAAGGTCGATGTCGCCAGCCGGCCGGTCTACGTGCTGGGCAGCGGCGCGGACTTCCATGGCCCGTCCTATCAGCACCCACCGGCCTGGGACCTCGCCGGCCGCCGCGGTGATCACGTGAACGGTGTCGTCGGCCGACGCGCGGCCGAAGGTGCGTTCCGCCACGCGGGAATTCGGCCCGACGACGTCGACGTGCTGGAACTCTATGACCCGTTCTCGTTCGAAATCATCCGTCAGCTCGAGGCTTTCGGCTTCTGCGGCGAGGGCGAAGGCGGACCGTTCGTCGCCGACGGCCACATCGCGATCGGCGGCAGTCATCCGATCACCACCGATGGGGGAACGATGTCCTTCAGTCATGCCGGTGCCAATCCGCAGATGATGCAGCGCGCCGTTCGGGCCGTCCAGCAGTTGCGCGGCCAAGCGGGTGCGCTGCAGGTACCCGACGCGCATATTGCGTTCTGCAGCAACGGCGGAGCGGGTGCCTTGTTCACCACGGTGCTGATCGTCGGGGATGAGCCACGATGACCGCGTTGCAACCGCAGACCGGTCCGCTGCCGCACGCAAGCAGTCACCTCAGCGTGCCGTTCTGGCAGGGTTGTCAAGCAGAGGAGCTGCGTTACCAGCGCTGCGATGCGTGCGGTCGGGCCAACTTCCCGCCGACCGAGCACTGCCGCCAATGCCTGTCGGCCGAATTGCAGTGGATCAAGAGCGCCGGGGCCGGCGAGATCTACAGCTGGACAGTGGTTTACCGACCCGTCACGCCGGAGTTCGAACCGCCCTACGCGCCCGCCATCATCACGCTGGACGAGGGCTATCAGATGCTCACCAACGTCGTCGGGGTGGCGCCCGAAGAGTTGGCGATCGGGATGCGGGTGCGGGTGCAGTTCCATGTCGTCGGCCCGGACGTCACGCTGCCCTATTTCACCAGTCCGAAGTAGCCGGTCGTGAGTCCCCTGCGCAGCACCAACGGTCTACCGGTAACGGCGTACCTGGTGCTGGGTGTACTGGCGGCCAACGACGAACAACTGACCGCCGGCGAGATCAAGATGCGCGCCGAGCTGACGGTCGGCCACTTCTACTGGTCGCCGTCGGTCAGTCACGTGCGGCGCGAACTCAACCGGCTGCTCGAGTGGGGGATGGTCAGCGAGATCGCCGCTCAATCCGGCAAGCGTGCGATCACGTTGTACGAGACCACCGATTCCGGGCTCGACGCGCTTCGCCGGTGGGTCCAGCACTATCCAGGCGACGATCAGGTCGTCATCAAGCACCCCGTCATCTTGCGAACCTGGCTCGCCCGGGGCGAGGACCCCGAACGCGTCGTCGACACGCTGGATCGGCATCTCGACGCCACCCGGGCCCGGCTGGACGAGGCACTGTGGTCGCGGCAGCGGTCTCGCGACCTCGGCATCACCGACGATCCGGATCAGCGCTTCTCGTTCGCCGTGCTGGACTACGCGATTCGCGGGTTGTACGCGGAGATTTCCAACATCGCGCAGCTGCGCGACGAGATCGCCAGCGGCACTGGCAGAGACCCCGTCAATCGGGTGTCACGGGTGAAGGGGCAGATCCGCCGTCGGGCCCCCAGGAACTAGCCGCGTTCGGCGTAGGCGGTGCCGCGTGGTTCGCGCACCCATAGGGTTTCGCCCTCGGCGATCGCCGTTCCCTGGGCGATCAACTCACGCTTGAGGACCTTGTGCGTTGCGGTGCTGGGCAATTCGGTGGCGATACGCACATAGCGTGGGCGCGCCTTGGGGGACAGGTCGGGCTGCTGGCCCAGGAAGGCTTCGAATTCCCCGGGGTCCAGGGTTTGGCCCTCGTTCAGCACGAGAGCGGCCATCACCTGATCGCCGACGTGGCCGTCCGGCACGGCGTACACCGCCACACGATTGATCACGCTGTGGCGCAGCAAGATTCGTTCGATCGGGGCGGCGGCCATGTTCTCGCCGTCCACCCGCATCCAGTCCGCGGTGCGGCCGGCGAGGTAGATCCATCCGTCGGCGTCGCGGTAGGCGAGGTCGCCGGACCAGTACATCCCGTGCCGCATGCGTTCGGCGTTGGCGGCAGGATCGTTGTAATAGCCGGTGAAGAAACCCGATCCCGCGGTGTTGACCAGCTCGCCCACCGCTTCGTCGGCGTTGGCGAGCGCGCCGCTGGCATCGAAGCGGGCCACGGCACACTCGGTGATGGTGTCGCTGTTGTAGATCGCGATGCCGTCGATGCCTTTGCCGATCGAGCCCTTCGGTGTGCCTTCTTCGCGGATCACGATGACCGCGTTCTCCGTCGAGCCGAAGCCGTCCTCGACCTGGACCCCGAACCGGCGCCCGAATTCCTCGATGTCCTTGTCGTTGGCCTCATTGCCGAACGCCACCCGCAGCGGGTTGTCCGCGTCGTCGGAGCGGGCGGGGGTGGCCAGGATGTAGGCCAGCGGCTTGCCGACGTAGTTCATGTAGGTCGCGCCGTAATTGCGGACATCGTCGAGGAAGTTGGTCGCCGAGAACTTCGCCGGGACAATCGCGGCGCCGGAGCACACCGCGGGCGCCCATCCGGCCACGACGGCGTTGGAATGAAACAGCGGCATGGACACGTAGCAGGTGTCCTGTTCGGTGAGGGCGAAACGCTGGACCAGGTTGGTGCCGGCGAACATCGCCATCAGGTGGGAGACCTGAACTGCCTTGGGATTTCCGCTGGTTCCCGAGGTGAAGATCATCATGAACGCGTCGGTCGCTTCGACCTCCCGATGTGGAACCAGTTCGCCGGCAGCACCGATGAATTCGGCCCACTGTGGTGTCGAAATGTCGAAGATCTGCGTGCCCGCGAGGTCCAGGCCGTCCAACAGCGGCCGGTGTTCGGCGTCGGTCACCACGAACTGACAGTCGGCCCGGCGCACGTCGGCGGCCAGCGCCGCACCGCGCCTGGTGTTGTTCAGGCCGCACAGCACGTAGCCGCCCAGCCCGGCCGCCGCCATCTGGTTGAGCATCTCCGGGGTATTGCCGAGCAGGGCGCCGACGTGCAGCGGTCGCTGCGGATAGGCGGCACCGATCAGGGCCGCGGCCCGCGCGCTGGCCTGCTCGAGATGTTGGCTCCAACTCCATCGCAGGTCACGGTGTTTCACGGCGACATTCGGATCCGACAGGCGCCGTCGCAGGAATGCCTGCATGGTGTCGTCAGCCATCGAGATTCACCCTCACTCTTACGAGACGAGACGGTCCGTCTTATCTTAGCCGGTCGAACTGTCCAGTAATTCACGCGCCGCCGTCACACAGGGCCGCAGGCGTTCCATGGGTCCGACGCCGGACTCGGCCAGGGCACGCATCGGAATCTCCAGCCCGACCACCACATCGGTCGGCACCGCTTCGAGCATGTCGGCAAGTGCCAGCTCCCCGGCGCCCGGAGGCATCCGCTCGTACATGGCTTCCTTCAGATAGGACGTTGTCGTGCGCGGTTCCCGCGTGGTGTCGCTGAGCTGTAAGTAGCCGATGCGCTCGGCCCCCAGTTCGCGTAGCTCGGCGGCGCCGTAGCCGGAGCGTCCCCAGTGCATCGTGTCCACCGTCGCACGCACGCCGGCGCCGCCCACGTGCTCGATGGCGGCCCGCACCGCGGGCAGGTCTCCGATGGTCAGCCCGGGCGCCATCTCGATCGACGTCGCGATGCCGCGCGCGGCGGCCATGGTGGTCAGCGTGGCCAGTTGGTCGAACGTGCGGCCGCGGTCTTTGTCGAAGCTCAGGGTGTTGATCGCCGCGGTACCCAATTCAGCCAGGACGTCCAGGTCGCCGGCCAACTCCGACACGTCGGCGCCCGGCATGATCACCATGCCCTCGCCCAGCGAGATGCTGACGCCGCGCTCGTGAAGCGCCGTGCGCAGGTCGCGCCGCAGCCGCACATCCTGCTTGAGCGAGAATGCCGGATAGCCAAGGGATTCCAATGGACGCCCGACCAACGTGGTGGAGATGTATCGGCAGCCGAGGTCGGCGGCCAGATGGACGAACTCGACGGGCGGTAGCCCGAAGACGCTGATGAATTCGATGCCCAACTCACGCATGAGCGCGTCCGGCGGTTCCCTACCCGCCCACCATCATCAGGCCGCCGTCCACCGCCAACAGCTGCCCGGTGATGAAGCCCGACCCCGGGCCGGCCAGGAAAACCAGCATCGGGCCGACATCGCGCGCCGGATCTCCCAAGGTTCCACCGAGCGGAATCATCATCTGCATCTGCTGATCGATCAGCGCGGCGGCGTCCGGCCCCAGGAAATCGCGCAGCCGGTCGGCGCCCGGCGTCTGTACCGCGGGTGCCAGCGCGTTGACGGTGATGTGGTCGGACGCCCAGGCCTTGGCGGCCGATCGCGTCCACGCCTGCACCGCTCCCTTGGTCGCGGCGTAGACGGCCGAAATCGGGCTGCCCATAATGGCTTCGGAGGATCCGAAGTTGATGATCCTGCCGCCCTTGGGATCCTGATCTTTCATCACCGCATATGCCGCCTGATTGGTCAGGATGGTCGCCTTGACGTTGGTGTCCAGCAGGAACGAAATGTCGTCGGCGCCGACGTAGCCCGGTATTCCGGCTTGCCAGAGTCCCGCGGCATTCACCAGGACGTCGAGCCCGCCGAGCGTCCCGGCGGCCTGTCGGACCATCGCCGAGACGGCGTCGGCGTCGCGCACATCGCACTGCATCCAGCTGGCAGCGAGGCCCTCCGGTGGCGGCGTGCGGTGATAGGTCGCGGCGACGTCGGCCCCCGCCGCGGTGAGAACTCCGACGGCGGCCGCACCGATTCCGGTCGCGCCGCCGGTTACCAGGATCCGTCGGCCGTTGAGCGCCTGAGTCACGTCTGACATGGCCGAAACGCTATACGGCCAGCGCAGCCGCGCCTACACCGCCTTGTGAGGCAGCGCCTAGGCGCGCACCGCGATCGTCGACAACAGATCGGCGAGCCGGTCCGGTTGGTCCACCATCGAGAACGTCCGGGCACCCTCGATGACCTCGAGGCGGGCGTTCGGGATGGTGGCGGCCAGTTTCTCGCCGTCCGCGAGTTCGAAGAACACGTCGTCGCCCGACCATGCGATGAGCGTGGGCTTGTCGAATTCGGGCAACCGGGCCGCGACGCCGGTGGTCACCTCGGTGCGCATCGAGAGCGAAAGCTGGCGCAGGTCCTCGGCGATGGCCGGATCGGATAGCCCTGAGCGCACCCAGATCTCGGTGAGATCGTCGATGTTGCGATGTGCCAGGCCGTCGAATGCGCGCTTGCGCGCGGCCGGCACCCGCATGGCTTGGGCCACCGCCTTGAACGTCGTCTTCGACTTGGCCGCCAGGATCACCGGCTTGAGAATCGGCGGCGGAAAGTGTTCGAACGCATCACAACTCGTCAGCACCAGCGCACCGAGGCGCTCCGGATAGTGCACCGCGACCAGTTGCGTGACCACTCCGCCGGTGTCGTTGCCGACCAGCACCACGTCCTCGAGGTCGAGGGCGGCCAGCACATCGGCGACGATGCGGGCCACGCCGTAGATGGTCCGGTCGGCCCCGGGGCGCAGCGGTTCCGCATGCGCGCCGAGCGGCCAGGTCGGGGCAATGCACCGCAGGCCGCGCTCGCTCAGCTTTTGGCTGACGCCGCGCCAGAGTTCTCGGCCCATCATGTAGCCGTGCACGAATACGACTGGCCTGCCGTTTTCGGGTCCGGTTGCTTCGTAATGGATGGTCCCGGCACTAATGTCGATCGTCGACATGGATAACTCCTACTCAGGGATGTGCATTTACAAACAGGCTGTCTGTTCGTAAGTTACCAACAGGTTGTATGGAAAGCAAGAGACGGACTCAGGAAGAGCGCTCCGCGGCGACCCGCGACGCGCTGATCTCGGCTGCCCGCCGGCTATGGGGCGAACGGGGCTACGCGGAGGTGGGCACCCCGCAGATCGCCGCGGCCGCGGGCGTCACCCGCGGGGCGATGTATCACCAATTCGCCGACAAGGCAGCGCTATTCGCAGAGGTCGTCGAGGTGGTGGAACAGGACGTGATGGGCCGGATGGCGACCATCGTCGCCTCGTCGGGGGCAACGACGCCGGCCGATTTGCTGCGCGCCGCCGTCGACGCCTGGCTCGAGGTTTCCGGTGATCCCGAGGTGCGCCAGCTGATCCTGCTGGACGCGCCGAGCGTGCTGGGCTGGGCGGGCTTCCGCGATGTCGCTCAGCGGTACAGCCTGGGGATGACCGAGCAGATGCTCACCGAGGCGATCAAGGCCGGCCAGCTGGCGCGCCAACCGCTGCGACCGTTGGCGCACGTGCTGATCGGCGCGCTCGACGAGGCGGCGATGCTGATCGCCACCTCCGACGACCCGAAGCGGGCCCGCCGCGAGACCCGTCAGGTGCTGCACCGATTGATCGACGGGATGCTGCACAACCCGACGGGCTGACGGATCGTGGGGGGCGATGAACCCTCGTTCGAACAACGCGCGCAGTGGGCGGGATGCGTTGTGCACACCGGAGCTGCAGCGATCTTCTCCGTTGAGCCGAAAACTGCGTGATCTCAATATGATTGACCAGCATGGATTGACCAATCGGCGAGTGTGGGAATGGGCCGGCGGACTCTACTTCGGTAAGCGTCCGCCGTACCCCGCCTACTAGCGGTGGTTCTCGGCGAAGAACTGCCAGATCGTGCCGGTGGCGTCGAGCGCCGTGGACGGCGCCGGAATCCCGCCGACCCGCTCCGCAAGTGGGCTCGGCTCACCGCCGGGCCATTGATGTCCCGCGCCGGCGACCGAGATCAACTCCACGGTGTGCCCGCCCGCACATCCGGCCGTTTGGGTCGTCACGTCCCCGGCCGTCGTGGAACTCGGTGAACCACACGCGTCGATGGCACGCCAGGTGGCGTTGACCGCTTCCGCCGAAGGGCCGTCCACGCGCGGATTTCCGTTGGCGCCGGACGCCTTACCGGGGCCGCCGTTGTACGGGACCCGGTCGTCGGCCGTGCCGTGAATCTGCAGAACCGACGTCGGCCGCGCCCCGGCGCAATCCGTCAACAGGGTCCCCGCGACCGGAGCGATCGCCGCGAAGGTATCGCTCTGACAGCCCAGCCGAAGCGCCATCATCGCGCCGTTGGACATGCCGGTGACATAGATGCGCGCCCGATCGATCGGGATCTCCTGTTCGATCGCGGCGACCATCGCGGTGATGAATCCGACGTCGTCGACGTTCTCGCGGTGCGGCTGACCACAGCACGTGCCGGCATTCCAGGCGCGGTTGAGACCGTCGGGGTAGGCGACCAGGAAATGACCGCCGTCGGCCGCGTCGTCCCAGTGGTAGGACCGCTCGGCCTGAGCGCCGTTGCCGAAGCCGCCGTGCAGCATCACCACCAGCGGGACGGCATCGCCCAAACCTTGCGGCCGGTACAGATGGAAGGTCCTGCTGACCCCGCCCGACTCGATGCTCTGGGTGGATTTCCCCACCGGGATCGACTGAGAACCGGGTGTTCCCAACGCATGTCCGCCGCCCACGCATCCGCCGAGCACGATGACCAGGGTTGCCAGGACGCACACGCTCAACGTGCGCAGGTAGCCGGATCGCATGACGCCATCGTGGCACCCGCGGCAATATTTGACAAGTAGCTTGTCAATCTCGACGCGAATGGCACACTCTGTGTTCATGCGACGTCTTGTGAATGCCGAGTGGAAGCCCACCGTGCCGGCGCTGGTGAATCTGGTTGCCGCATCGGGTGCACCGCAGCTGCGAGCGGCGTTCGCCGCGGCCGGGCTGGACGGGATCCGGCCCGCACAAGCGGTTGCATTGGTACCACTGGCGGTCGGCGGACTGCATGCGTCCGCGCTGGCCGACCGGCTTCGGGTGAGCCGGCAGGCGGTGGCCCAGGCGGTGGCGGCCTTGGAGCGACACGGCTACGTCACCCGCGTGCCCGACCCCGGCGACGCCCGAACCCGAATCATCGAGCTGACCGCGCGTGGTCGGCGGGCGCTGCGGGTAATGCGCTCCAACGCAATCGAATTGGAGAAGCGATGGCAGCAGGTGCTGGGGGAGCAGCGGCTGGGTGAGTTTCGCGAGACGTTGGTGACGCTGTTGTCGGCGGAATCCGGCGAATCGGGGCCCGGTGCCGAACGCCCTTCCGGCTAGGGGACTAGTGACCCTAGCTCCGGGTGGCGCCGGCCTCGAGAATTGCACCATGGTTGGCGCCGCCGAACGCATGGTCATCGAGGCTTCCGTTCCGGCGTTCGATGCGATGCTCGTCGAACATGCGGTGGTGGCCGCCGACGTGCCGGCCACGTTTCGGGCGGCCAGGTCTCTGGACCTGCTTTCCGTACGCACGCCGCTGCTGGCGGTGTCGATGTGGCTGCGCGGCTTACCGGAGCGATTGCGCGGCAAGGCCGCCCCGCCGCCGCCGCGACTCCTGGTCGCCGAGGGCGTCGGGCTGCCGGGCTGGCTACTGCTCGGCGAACGACCGGACCGCGAGATCGCCTTCGGTGCGGTGGGGAAGTTTTGGCAGCCGGTGATCGAGTGGCGTGACGTAGCGTTGGCGGATTTCGCCGCGTTCGCCGAGCCCGGCTGGGGAAAGATTGCCGCCAACTTCTCGGTCGCGCGCTATGGGGAAAGCCACACACTGCTCAGCTACCAATGCCGAACCGCGACAACCGATGTGGAGTCGCGCCGCCGGTTCCTGCGGTACTGGTGGCTGATACGGCCGTTCGTCGCGCACATCATGCGCGCGACCCTGAAGACGATCAAGGCCGACGCAGAATCGCGGCGATAGGGTGGGACAGCCAAGTTGCCGGTCATGAACCGCGGAAGGCGGTGTTCATTCGCCGTTTGTATGCATCGTCGAACCGGCGGTAGGTGGTGCGCAGCGCGTGCCCCGGCCAGCGCTTCGGAATCAGCTCTACGGGTAGTTGCGGGTCGAGCTGGAGGTGCCGGACCACGGCGATCGACAACGCGAAGTCGTAGGTGAAGCTTTCGGTCGAATCATCGCGTGTGCTCGTGGTGGACGCGGCGTTCATCGCGTCGATGAGCGCCCTGGCATCGTTCGCCCACTCCTCAAGGGAAAACAGCGCTCGCAACCTGTCCGGGGTGATGTCGGTGGCGGCGCCGTGAAAATGGGTGCATTGTCGATCCAGCACCTCCCGCGACGCCGGAAGCCGTTGCGGGTCAAGGTTGTCCGGGCGTATCCAGACGCCGTCCCGAAGCTCCGCAAGGTGCAGCGCCATTGCTGATTTCCTCAGCTCGAGCCGAGCGGCGGCCGACCGGCGATCCAGCGAGACGATCGCCAACTCCCATGTACCGTCCCATCGGGAGGTAACGGCGTCGTCGCCGCGGGATGCTTCGTCTACGCGCAGGCGCCGCTCCAGCAAGCGGCCGGCCAGCGCGTAGCTGCCGTCGTCCCCGGTGAGCTCGCCGTTGGAAACCATCCGCCACAAACAGGTGCGGGCGGCACCGGCGCTGATACCGAACAGGCCGGCCACGGCAACCAGCTCCGCGACCGTGAGGCGAGCATGGTCGGATCCCAACAATGCCGACGCGAGCACCGAGCGTGCGCTGAGCGGCCGGCTGTCCAGCAGATCGCTGATTCGAGACTCGGACACGGCGGGCACGTGCGCAACCGTATCACCAAATGATTGACGCGTGACGTCCGTAGTGTGATACTGGCGGGCATGAGCTCCGCCACCAGGCTGCTCGTCGCAGACGACGTGGAAATCGCTCGGCGCATCCTGGCGCATATCGACGCCGGCACCACCGACGAGGGTGAGAGTTGGCGCGAGCCGGTCGAAAACTACTTGAATCCAGGCAGATTCGCGGCGGAACTGCGGATGTTACGCTCGATGCCGAGTGTTTTCGTTCCCGCTGCGACCATCCCGAACCCCGGCGATCACGTCGAACGAATCGCATTCGGCGTGCCGCTGTTCGCGGTGCGTGGGCGGGATCAGCGGGCCCGGGTGTTCCGCAATGCATGTCGGCATCGGGGATTCGCCCTTGTCGAGGCGGCCGGATGCGCCCACGCGTTGGTATGCCGCTACCACGGCTGGACGTATCGTCTGGACGGCTCGCTGTCACATGTGCCGCACTCCGACGCATTCACCGATTTGGACGTGTCCACCCGCGGTCTGGTCGAGGTCCCCAGCCGCGAAGTCGATGGCCTGATCGTCATCGGTCCGCTCGACTCCGCTGACGTGGGCCGGCAAGAGTCCGCCGACGACGCGATGGCGTGGCTGACCGACGGAAGTCCGTGGCGGGACAAGTTGGTCCCGGCCGAGCGACTCATCCTGGTGGACTCGACGCTGCGAGCAATGAACTGGAAGGTGCTGGCCGAGCAGTTCCTGGAGGGCTATCACATCCGTTCGACGCACAAAGACACCTTTTTCCCGGTGCAGTACGACGATCTCAATGTGGTCGAGAGATTCGGACCGAACAGTCGAATCACGTTTCCGTACCAAAACATTGAGCGGCTTCGCGGACGCCCGGAAAGCACCTGGACGACGGATGCCCGGGTGACGTATCTGTATCAGCTGTTCCCCAACGTCATGTTGGCTACGTTTCCGGACGTAATCGCCGTGGTCGTGATAGACCCGGTGGACGTCGGCCACAGCACGGTCACCACCTATTCGATGGTCAGGCCCGATGTCGCCGCTCGGGTCTCGCTCAGTCCGACCGACAGGCTGGTCGGCGCGGGTAGCTTCATCGAGCGCGGTTTGGTTGAAGACAATGAGATGTCGGCGGGGGTACAACGTGGCTTACAGTCCGGTGCAAACGAATTCGTGGAGTTTGGACGTCATGAGAGCGCGATCGGCCACTTCCATGCCACTCTCGATGAGCGCCTGGCTGCCGCTTCGGCAGGCACTCCCGACTGACGTCAGGAATCGAATGGCGCTAGCCGCACGGCCAGCGGCATTCCGCAGCGAACGAGTAGCCCGAAGCGTCCCGCCGGTACCGCCGCGGCCTCCGCACGGATCATGCTCACCAGTTCGCGTTTGAAATCGCCCCGCGGATGACGCCGTAGGACCTCGGCGACGTTGCCCGGCGCGATATCCCAGACCCGCAGTCCGGCGCCGTCGACCATCGCTCCCCATTGCAGATAGCAGCCCATCGCGCCGTCGGCATCGACCGTGATTCCCGGTGTCGTATGCACACAGATACCGTCGGCGAGCAGATCCGCGCGTTGGTCATCCACGCCCGCGGTCCGCGCGCAGGCGAACATCCGCTCGGCGCTGCCGAGGGTGAAATCGCGCCCCGCCGTGGGATTTACGATGCCGTAGTCGTGCAGCAGCGCCCCGCAGTAGAACAGCTCGTCGTCCAGCTGGTAACCGTCGACGGCCGCGAGTGCATGCCCGAACAGCCAGGTGCGGTAGGAGTGCCCCAGCAGGGTCGGCGGCAATTCCGCGCCGGCCTGCTCGGCCTCGCGCGCGAACTTCGAATCCGGTACCCGCAACGTGTCCAGGTCGACGCGGGCGGCCGCCTCCGGAATCCGGCCCAATGCGAGCTTGACCCGTCCCACCGCGTTCGTCCACTGCCCCACCGCGATCGCGATCAGCAGGCGGCGCCGCTCGGCACCCGAGAGCCGGCCACCGGTCCGACGCACCCAGCCGAGCCCGCCAAGCCGCTGTGGATCGGGCATACTCGCGGCCAATCGTCTTGTCGTTAAGGCGTTCTGATGAAGACGTCGTTGAGCGTGACGGTGCGCAGGTTCCGCTCACGGATCGTGTCGATCAGTTGCGGATAGACGTGCGTGACGGGCAGGTGATTGAGATGGCCGATCACGATGTTCTGCGGAGTGAAGTACTCGTCGATCATCTTGAGGATGTATTCCTCGGTGATCAGCGTCGAGTCCGATAACGATCCAGACCACAGGGTCGCGACGGTGTAGCCGAGTTCGTTCGCCACCGCGTCGACGGCGCCGTTGTGCTTTCCATAGGGCGGCCGGTAATACGGTTTGGCGCCGACGCCGTAGGTCTTCTTCAGGAACTCGTCATTGCGCTTGAGCTCCTCTTCGACCCTGCTCTGCGGCACGGACGTCAGGTCCGGGTGCGACCAGGTGTGGTTGCCGAGCTGAATCTGCCCGGACTCCACCAGCGGACGCAACAGATCCAGGTTGTCGGTCCAGGAGTTGTAGATCCCGTTGACGAAAAACGTCATCCGTGCGCCGGTGTCCTTGGCGAGCTGCGTGTAGGCCCGCACGACGTCGCTGTTCACCCCGTCATCCAGGGTCAGTGCGAGCAGGTCGCCTTCGCCGGGAATCGTCGTCAGCGCGCCGCCACCCGGTAGCGGGATCCGGGCACTCAGCGGCGGGGGCGGCAACAAGCCGACCGGCGACGGGGCGAGGGGGCCGGATGTCGGGGCCGCATCGAGTGGCACCTGAGCAAAAGTTCGCGGTTGCGGGTCGACAATCAGGCGAGCGGCGCCCACGGCCGCGACCGTGGCCGCGGCCAGCGAGCCGAGGAATCGACGGCGTTTCATCTCTTCCATGGCACGGCCTCGGTCGAACGGCCAGGCAACTGGTTTGCGGTGCGGCGGCTGACAGGCGGGCCCGCGTACGGGCTGCCTACCTTGCCAAACTTCGCGACCACAGCAGCGAACCGTACCATTTCCAGCCCTAATATGTCGGTTTCGTTACGGGAGGGTCAGCTGTGAATTCTCGACGAAAAAGGCGTGGACCTGCAAAGGTCACGATGCGGTCACGACGCGCTATCGGATCAGTGCGGTTCTCCGCCGCCCCGTTGCGGCAACTGGGCCGGCTCCACATTCGGGGTCCCCAGCGTCGAGGCGAGCCAGGGCAACGCTGCATCGAACGCCTGGGCGGCGAATGGCCAGTCATGTTTGCCCGGCTGGGTCACCACCGCGCAGCTGATCCCGTTGGCCTCGGCGATGGTGCACAGCGCATGAGCGGCCGCGTCTTGGCCCTCCGGATTGGCCGCGGCGGTGCTCCCGAGGGCGGGGTTGGCCGCCTGCGCGACACTGTGCGCACCGGGCGGGGTGGGGATGTCGAACCACCCCGACAACCCGGTGTAGCGGCCGTGCCGGGTCATCACGGTGAGCGGGTCGTACTCCGCCCAGGCGGCGGTGTTGCCGCCGAACAACTCGGCGATGGTCTGGTCCTTGCTGCCGATGTTGGGCCGGAAGTCGCCGGCGATGTCCACGAACGCGCTGAACAGTTCGGGATGCATGACGGCCAGGGTGACGGCGCAGGTACCGCCCATCGACCACCCGGCGACACCCCAATTCGCCCGGTCGCCGCTGACGCCGAAGTTCGAGACCATGAACGGCACCACATCTTTGGTCAGGTGATCGGCGGCGTTGCCGCGGCTCCCGTTGACGCATTCGGTGTCGTTGTCGAACGAGCCGGTGGGATCGGGGAACACGAAGACCGGGGCGAAACCGTGATGGCGGGCGGCAAAGCCGTCGATGGCGGTGAACGCGCCACCGGGCCCCAGCCAGTCGGACGGCAGGTTGAACGCCGAGCCCAGCATCATGACCGTCGGCAGCCGCGGCGGCGGGTTGGAGTTGAACCAGGCCGGCGGCAGGTAGACGAGTTCCTGACGGTGCGGAAAGTGGGATGCGTCGGAGTCGATGTTGACCGGCACGACGACGCCCTTGTCCGGCCTGGTGCCCGCGACCTGCATCGCGGTCACCTGCAGCCGGTCGATCTGGTCGGGCAGCGGCGCGGACGTCAGCTGATTCCATGCGGCGAGCACGGTGGGGAAGTAGCCGACCCACAGGTTCAACGACATGCCCGCGCACAACACACACAGCGGGACCGCAAGGAACGCGAGCCCGCGACGCCACCAGCGGGCGCTCTTCCAGCCCAGCAGCAGCACCGTGGCGGTCAATCCGCTCATCGCGATCCACAGCCACAGCGACTTCGGTGCGGGGTCCCCTGCTACGCCGAGCGAGGCGATGTACCAGTACGCCAGCGCGGTGACGGCGATCGCCGCGATCAGCGCCACCGGCAGCGCACGCTTCCACCAACTCGGCTTGCGCCAGTCGATGACGATCAGCGCCACGAGCAGGGCGAGTGCTTGCGTCGCGAGTGGCAACCAGCCGTGCAGCAGGGACAGTTGTCCGAGGAATCGGGGCAAACGTGCAGACCTTAAAAGCTATGGAAACCGGTTGGCCAGACCAACTATCGCATATCGCCGGAACGGATCGTGCTCGCGAAGGAGCGCAGTCGCAGGCTGTTGCCGACGACAAAGACGCTGGAAAAGGCCATCGCGGCACCCGCGAGCATCGGGTTCAGCAGGCCCAGCGCGGCCAGCGGGATCGCGGCCACGTTGTATCCGAACGCCCAGAACAGGTTCATCTTGATCGTGGCCAGCGTCTTGCGGGAGAGCCGGATCGCG
Source organism: Mycobacterium florentinum (assembly GCF_010730355.1). Lineage (NCBI taxonomy): Bacteria > Bacillati > Actinomycetota > Actinomycetes > Mycobacteriales > Mycobacteriaceae > Mycobacterium > Mycobacterium florentinum. Next base: position 3,492,258 of record NZ_AP022576.1, on the reverse strand, counting down.
TCGACAGCAGCGCGCAGGTCGCCGCGGACCAGGGTCAGGTCGGCGGCCTCGATCGCGACGTCCGTGCCGGTGCCCATCGCGATGCCGAGATCGGCGGTGGCCAGGGCGGCGGCGTCGTTGACCCCGTCGCCGACCATCGCGACGACCTTGCCGTCGGACTGCAAACGCTGAACCACGGCGACCTTGTCCGCGGGCAGCACCTCGGAGATGACGTGCGCAATCCTGAGCTCGCCGGCGATGCGGTCGGCCACGATCGCGTTGTCACCGGTCAACAGGACCGGCGTCAGCCCAAGCTGCTTGAACTGCCGGATCGCCTCGGCGCTGGTCGGCTTGACCGTGTCGGCGATCACCAGGATCCCGCGGGCGCTGCCGTCCCAGCCCACCGCCACGGCCGTCTTGCCTTCGCTCTCGGCGCGGTCTTTCGCGGCCGACAACGTCGGGTCCAGGTACTGCGACCAATCGGCCAGCAGGCTCTCGCGGCCGACGACCACGGCGTGGCCGTCGACAACGCCTTGCACGCCCTTGCCTTCCACGTTCGTAAAGCCCTCGGGTGCCGGCAGCGAACCGAGTTCGGCGGCGGCGGCCCTGGAAATCGCTTGGGCAACCGGGTGTTCCGAGGCGTCCTCCAGCGCACCGGCGTAGCGCAGCAGCGCGGCGCGGTCGGTGTCGGGCGCGGTGACGACCTCGACCAGCGTCATCTTGCCGGTGGTCACGGTGCCGGTCTTGTCGAGCACGATGGTGTCGACCTTGCGGGTGGACTCCAGCACCTGGGGTCCCTTGATCAGCACGCCGAGCTGGGCCGCGCGGCCCGTTCCGACCAACAGCGCGGTCGGCGTGGCCAGGCCCAGTGCGCACGGGCACGCGATGATCAGCACCGCGACCGCGGCAGTGAACGCCGCGGCGACCGGGAATCCGGCGACAAGCCATGTCGCCAGGGTCGCCACGGCGATGGCGATGACGATCGGAACGAAGACTGCGGAGACGCGGTCGGCGAGCCGCTGGGCCTTGGCCTTGCCCGATTGCGCGGCCTCGACCAGCTTGGCCATCTGCGCCAGCTGGGTGTCTGCGCCAACCCGGGTGGCGCGCACCACGAGACGTCCGCCCACGTTCACGGTGGCGCCGGTGACGGCGTCGCCCTCGCCGATCTCGATCGGGACGGACTCGCCGGTCAGCATCGACGCGTCCACGGCCGACGACCCGGCCGTGACGATGCCGTCGGTCGCGATCTTCTCCCCGGGACGCACGACGAACTTGTCGCCGACCTTGAGCTGTTCGACGGGGATCCGGATCTCGACGCCGTCGATGTCGGGGCGCAGGATGTCGGGACGCAGCACCGCGACGTCCTTGGCACCGAGCTCCAGCAGGGCGCGCAGCGCGGCCCCGGCCCGCCGCTTGGCGCGCGTCTCGAAATAGCGGCCGGCCAGGACGAACAGGGTGACACCGGCGGCCACTTCGAGGTAGATGTTGCCGGCGCCGCTGCTGGGCGCAGTGGCCCGCGCCAAGGTCAGCGTGAAGCCGTGGTGCAGGTGGGGATGGCCGGCGGTCCCGAAGAACAGGGCATACAGCGACCACAGGAACGCCGAGAGGGTTCCGATCGACACCAGGGTGTCCATGGTGGCGGCGCGGTGCCTGAGGTTGGCCCAGGCCGCGGCATGGAAGGGCTGGCCCGCCCACACCACCACGGGAGCGGCCAGGGCCAGCGATGCCCACTGCCAGTTGCGGAACTGCAGCGCGGGGATCATCGCCATCGCGAGCACCGGGGTCGCGAGCACCACCGCCGTAATCAGCCGACTGCGCAGCGACGCCAGCTCGCGGTCGTCGGCGCTCGCCGCGGGTTCCGCGTGCCGTTGCGGCAAAACAGCGGTGTAACCGGCCCTTTCGACCTCGTCGACGACCAACTGCGGGTCGTATCCCGCCGGGACGCTGACCGACGCCCGCTCCAGGGCGAAGTTCACGGTCGCCGTCACGCCGTCGAGTTTGTTCAGCGCCTTTTCCAACCGCGCCGCGCACGAGCCGCACGTCATGCCGGTGATGTCCAGCTCCAGGTTGCTGCCGGCGCTCGTGGTCATGGCGCTCCTTCCCAATACCCCATTGGGGTACTCAAGCTCTCACCCTCTGTATACCCTTGTGGGGTATATACGTCAAGACGGTGTGACCCGCGCCATTCTGCCTGGTCGCGACGCGGTGTCGGGCGCGGGGCGTCCAGGCCTACGGCTGCGACAGCAACAGCATCAACCGGCCCTCCGGCGGCGCCTCGGCAAAGGCGCTCGGATCGAAGCCGTAGTACTTGCGCTGGTCGGCGGTGATCGCGTCGATCACCTTGCCGGTGGCCGTCAGCTGGCCTTGACCGACGCCCCCGTGGACGCGGGCCATCATGCCCTTGAAGTCGGGCACCGACAGCGATTCCGCGAGTAGCAGCGCCTCACCACCCGAGGCCAGCGTGACCAGGACCCCGGCACCCGCGTAATTGTTGCCGCCGCGCCCGGTGCCTCGCGGCGCCCAGTACACGGCTGGGGATGCCACCGTGCCGCTGACTCGCCGGTAGTCGCCCGGGTGGGCCGTGTCGGCGAGGGTCACGACCGGAAGCGCGGCGATCCTGCGTTGCTCTTTGAACCACATGGCGCCCAACGGGATGCAGACGATCGCGTACATCAGCACCAGCAGGACGAGCACCGGCTTCCAGGCGATCTCCCAGCCGAGCCGGCGTTGCGAGATCGGCAATCCCTCCAGCCGCGCATCCAGCTTCCGGCGCCCCAGGCGAAAGACGTACCAGGCCAAGATCCGGGTCAGCGCCATGCAGGCGAGGATGATCAGGCCGACGATCCCGGACACCCGCCAGTAGAACGTGCTGTCACCCTGATTCGTGGTCGCGGCCAGCATCACGGCCGGGATCGGCGCCGTAATCAGCAGCAGCAGTGCGTAACTCGGGTGGCTGGTCAGGTACGGATAGGTCACGGTCCATGCGCGGTTGCCGCCGTAGACGGTCATCGACCCGATATCGGCGTGCACCACCGGGGTCCACGAACCCTCCACCACCCGGGGCTTGACCAGCGAGCGCACGAAGAAGAAGCCGAAGATCAACGAGACTACCAGCGCGCCCCAGAACACCCCGTCGAGCCGCTCGCCCGTCCCCGGCACGCCGAATGCCCCGCGAATATCGATGACTTTGCCAATGAAGAAGGTCAACGGCATCACGAAGAAAAACTCGGTGAGCCATATCTGGATCAGCTGGGGAATCCGCGAGCCGATCCGGTCGAACGCCAACACGCGTTGCCAGACGAAGCGCAGGACGCCCATGGCGGGCGACTTTACCTCGCGATTGTGCCGCCGAGGTCTAGTTGAGCTTCATTGCCGCAAATGCGATCCGCCGCCGATGTACCACACCTGACCGGTGATCCACTCGGCCTCCTCGGAGAGCAGGAAAGTCGTCACCGCGGCGAGGTCGTCGGGTTTGCCCAGCCGGGTGGTCTTGCCGAACATCAGGAAGGCCTGCTGCAGCGAGACGTCGTTCTGCCGTTCCTGGGTCTCGCCCATCACCAGGCCGGGCATCACCCCGTTGCTCCTGATGTTGTGTTTGCCCCAGTTGACGGCGACGTGCCGGGTCAGGTGGTTCACGGCGGCCTTGGCGGCGCCGTAGGCGACGTGCCGCGGGTCGCTGCCCAGCGCGGCACCCGACGAAGTGTTCACGATGCTGCCGCCGCCTCCCTCCAGCAAGTGGGGCAGCACCGCCTGGATCGTTCGGACGTAGCCCAGCAGGTCGACGTCGAGCGTGCGCCGCCAGACGTCCATGCCGGTATCGAGAATCGTGGTGTCGCGGCCGAGATTGGCTTCCGAGAGGTCGGCGCCGACGTTGTGCAGACCGTGAATACCACCGAATTCGCCGATGGTTGAGTCGACGAGGTCCTGCACGGATCCCGCATCGGCAAGGTCGAATTGGATCGCGATCGCTCGGCCGCCGGAGTCGGTGATCTGTGCGGCAACGGCGGTGGCGCCCTCGATGTTGATGTCGCCGATGGCCACCCGGGCGCCCTCGGCCGCAAGGCGTTTGGCGGTGGCGGCACCGATCCCGGTGGCGCCGCCGGCCACCAGGAATGTCTTGTCCGTCAGCCCGCGCATCAGATGTATCCGACGCCGATGTCGACCGAAACCTGGGTTGCGGTAACGAGTCTGGATTGGTCGGAGGCCAGCCACGCGACGGCGTCGGAGATGTCTTCGGGCTGCGCGATGCCCTCGGGCAGCAGCGGCTTGTGCAGGCCGCGCAGATGCGGATAGTCGTCGGCTGCCGATTCCAGCGCCTCGCGCATCCGGCCGGTGCCCATCGGGGTGGCGACCGCTCCCGGGTTCAGGCTGTTGACGCGGATGTTGTAGCGGCCGAGCTCGGCGGCGAACGCACGCGCCATCCCGACGACGGCGTGTTTGCTTGCCGTGTAATGGATCATGAACGACTGCATCTTGATGCCGGCGGCGGACCCGATCAGAATGATCGACCCGCCGCGACCGCCGTCGATGATGTGGTGCGCACCGGCCATCACGGTGTTCCAGGTGCCAATCACGTTGGTGTCTATGGTGTCTCGAAACGCCTGCGCCGTGATTTGATCCCACGGGGCCGGGCAGCAGATTCCGGCGTTGGCGACGACGACGTCCAGGCGGCCCAGCTCGCCGACGGCCTCGTCGACCGCGGCCCGCAGCGCGTCGAGGTCGCGAATATCGACCGCCGCGGTCACAATCCTTCGCCCGCCGGCCCCGACCAGCCGCGCGGTCTCCGCCAGGTCGTCGGGCGTCGGCGAATCGTAGGGAACGCTCGACGGCAACGGGCCGGCGATATCCACCGCGATGACGTCGGCACCTTCGGCAGCCAGCCGCACGGCGTGCGCCCGGCCCTGTCCGCGTGCGGCGCCGGTCACCAGTGCCACCTTGCCTGGGATTAGTTGGCTCATCGGTCCTTCCTAGTCACGGGCGATCTTGTCGAGCGGGTTGGACCGTTCGAGCATTCCGTAGGTTTGTTCGCCATCCCACGTGTAGCGCACGCCGGCCTGCTGCAGGGCGGGGAAACTCGGCATCTCCTGCTTGAGGGCATTCATGGAATACATATCGTCGTCGTGGTGGATGTCGTGCGTGGAAAATACTGTCTCCCCGCTGATTTCGACGGTGCCGTCGGCCGTCTCGAGCACCAGCGAGACATCCTCGCCGAGGGGTCGCAGCCGGGTCAGCCACGGCGCCTGCACCACTCGTCCGGGTATCAGCCCGCCGTCGCCGGTGAAGACGAACCCCTCGTTGAACGTGGGCTTGCCATCGGGCCGCGGGGGATAGGCGATGTAGCCGAACGCCCTCCCGCTGGAAAACAACGCGGACTGCCAACAGTGGCCCCAGAATCCGGCCAGTTTGCGTACGCCGGTGCGACGGATGCGCAGCCCGCTGCCGGTGAATTTGTACTGTCTGCCGTCCGCACGCAATTCACCTGTGGCGGTGAACAATTGCTCGTAACGCGGCCCACCCATGATGGCGCCCACGGCGGTGGTCTTGAGCTGGGTGTCGGCGTCGGGCTGCAGCGCTCCCTGCACCCAGGGCGGCGCGGCCATCTTGGCCTCGACATGGAACCTGATGTCGGCGCCCGGCCCGCTCTTCTTGCCCGCGACCAAATCGGCCGACGAGGTCTTCACCGCCGGACCGTCGTAGGACATGGTCCAGGTCTCGAATGGCTCGATGCACTGGAAGGCCAGCCCTCCGGCGCCGAGCACGCTGGCCCGTCCGTCGGGACCCCGGGCCGGCAGCGACGGCTCGTTGGTGCGCAGCCGATACACCCGGCCGTCGGGAAAAGCGACGTTGACCTGAACGTCGTGCGAGTCCCAATTCGCGCCCACCGCTTCGATTCCGATGCGTGGCAGGCCGATCTCGCCGCGGTCGTCGACAACCCAGAAGCTCACCGAGTCGCGCATCTCCGGGTCCTGCGGTCGCTGCGCCAGCATGTACTCGCGCGCTGGATCGATACCCCCGGTTAGATCAACGGTCATCGAATGTCCTTTGCTCGTAGGCGTTTCAGTGCGCGGTCCAGCGGCGGGCGCTGTCCGCATAGCGGGCGAACCGGGGGCGCACCTCGTCGAAATCGATGCCGAACTGCATCGGGTCGGCGTGCGAGCTCGGCTCGCGCTCGGCGGCGGCGTGCGTCCACCAGCTCTGCATTTGTGCTTCGAACTGCGCACCGACCGGGACGCCCAGCCATCCGTACAACCGGGTGACTTCCCCGATCGGGTCGTCCTGCATGGCGCGAAAGTCGATGTCGTAGAACCGATCCTCGGCGCCGTCCGCGCGGAACCGCAGGGCCCGCTGCATGCCCAGCGACCAATGCTCGACATTGAGCCGTCCGATGTACGGGCGGTCGATCGCGTCGCTGAATGTTCCGATGATGTCGGCATACAGATCGGCGACGGACAAGATGACGTCGGTCGGATCGCGATGTGTCATCACGAACCGCGCGTCGGGGAACGCGGCATCCAGGGCGTCGAGCCACAACACGTGCGACGGGCATTTCAGCCGCCACGGACGCTGTGGCTCGCCCCATGCCAGCAGCTTCATCACCCGGCGCTGATAACGCAAGGTGGGCGTGAGATCGGCGTCCTGGACCAACCATGTTGAATACAAAGGTATTTGGGCGAAGGATTGGAAGATGTGCGACTTGAAATCCAATGCCATCAGCTCGTGGCATTCCATCGGTCCATGCGTGTCGCCGGGGACGTGGCGGCGGGTGCCGACCATTTCGCCCTGGTCGGGTGGGATCCGCGGATCCACACCCCGCACCGTGGCAGGCGGCGGACAGGGTTGCGACGATTCCCAGCGCCGCAGATAGCGCACGTCCGGATCCTGGGCCAGCAGCATCGACAACGCGGTGGACCCGGTCCGCGGTAAACCCAAGCCGATCAACGGCGCGGCGATCGGGACGTCGTCGATCTCGGGGTGGCGGCGATACCAATCCTCGACCTGCAGGCGCTGCGACAGATAGCCCACGATGCGCTGGTGCAGGAACGCCTGGCCGCGCTCGTTCAGCCGCGCCTCGTCCCGCAACGCGGAGAGCAGGATGTCGAGGCCTTCGGCGTAAGATTCCTCGCCGAAGTCGGTGAGACCGGTCTGGGCTTTGGCTTCGTCACATAAATCGTTGCGGTACAAGGTGTTAACCCATCCACTGGCCGCCGGCGACGTCGATGGTCTGGCCGCACATGTAGTCGGCGGCCTCCGACGCCAGGAAGGCGACCATGTTCGCGGCTTCCTCGGGCAGTGAGGCCCGCCCCAGCTGAACCTGGTTGGTGATCGCCTCGTGGATGGCGCCGCGTCCCGCGCGGTGCTTGTCGTCCTGCGGATCGAGCAGGTACTGGCGCATCTCCGGTTTGATCATGATGCCCGGAGCCACGCCCAGCACATTGACACCGCGCAGGGCGACCTCGTGGGCGAGGTTGCGGGTGAACCCGATGACCCCGGCCTTGCACGAGTTGTAGACGACCAGGCCGCGTTGCTGAATGCGGCCGCCGACCGATCCGATGTTGATGATCTTTCCCGAACCCTGCGGCAGCAGGTACTGCAGCGCCGCATGCGCGCCGTACATCATCATCGTGAGACTGCCCAGGACGGTGTAGTCGATTTCCTCTTTGGTCTGCTTCTCGAAGGGGCCGGCCGCGACCATCACCGGATTGTTCACCATGATGTCCAGACCGCCGAGTTCGTCATGCGCCTGCGCGACCGCGCCGTGCACCTCGTCCCAGTCGGACATGTCGGCCTTGACGGGGATGGCCCGCACCCCCCAGCGCTGCTCGACCTCCTTGGCGCGGCGCTCCACCTTCTCGAAGGTCCGTCCGATCAGCGCCACGTCGGCGCCGCAGCCGGCCAGCCGGTTCGCGATCGCCTGGCCCAGGCCGTCGCCCCCGGCGCCGGTGACGAACGCTTTCTTGCCGGACAGGTCCATCAGCTCGGTCACCCGCTTGCCGATGATGTGCTCGGGCAGCCGGTCCAGCCCCAGCAATTGCACCCAGTCCTGGTCGTCCTGCAGTTGCATTGAAGCCGACCTCCCAGTCAGACCCGCACGGCATCGCATCGGTGCGCCATGCCCACATCGCCGACGATATGACCGGATCGGGGGCGTGAGGTAATACCAATTCGGGAAACCAGTCATGCCGGTTTTGTATGGCTGGTAGATCTGGAAGCGATGGACACCCACCGGCTCAAATACTTCCTGCGGATCGCGGAGGAAGGCTCGATCTCCCGCGCTGCCACGGTGCTGGGCATCGCCCAGCCCGCACTGAGCCGTCAGATCCGGCTGCTGGAGGAGGACCTGGGCATCACGCTGTTCGAGCGGACCCGCCGCGGCGTGCACCTCACCGAAGAGGGCGAACGCCTGCGGTCGTCGACGGCCGCGCCGCTGCGTCAGCTGGAGCTCGCGGTCCGCTACGCCGGATCACCGCTGGCTCGCATCGAGCGCGGTCTACTGTTCGGCATGGTGCCCACCGCCGCCCGGGTGCTGGCCGCGCCGCTGTTGGCCAGCCTCGGCGCGGCGTTCCCGAACGTGCACTTCCATGTCGCCGTCGCCGAGACCGACGACCTGATGCAACGCATGCTCAAGGGTGCGGTCGATCTTGCCGTCGTCAATCCGGTCTCCGACGACCGGCTCTTCTATCGCAACCTCGTCGTCGAGGACCTCGTGCTGGTCGGCGGGCCCGCATCGGATCTCTCGCCGGCGAGCCCGGTGCGCTTCACCGACCTGGCCGCACTGTCGCTCGTCATGCCCAGTGCTCAGACCGGGATTCGCAATACCTTGGAGAACACGGCGCTGCGCATGAAAGTCGCTATCACAGCCCGATTTTCGACGGATTCGCTGGACGTCTGCAAGCAGCTGGTCGAGGCGGGCCTGGGATATGCGGTGCTGCCGCCGGCGGCGTGTGGCGCCGAGGTCGAAGCCGGGCGGCTGCGCAGCGCGCCGATCTGCGAGCCCGAGATCAATCATCAGCTCGGCGTCGGTACGACCGCGGCGCTGGAACTGCCGCGCGAGTTCGCGACGAAGATCGGGGTCGTCTTGCGCGAAGAGGTCGCCCGGCTGACCAAATCCGGATTGTGGCCGGCGCGCTTCGCGTCCTCACCCGTGTGGGATCCGAATATTCCGGAGCCGCAGTAGCCGGGGCTACGCTGCCCGGTAGGTGGAAGGAGACATCATGACCGTCGTCATCGTCGACGCGGGCCCCCATCAGGTAAGCAGGTCGGTTGATGTGGCCGCGCCCGCCGCGGAGCTCTATGAGTGGGCGGCCGATCCCCGGCGGCATTGCGAGCTGGACGGATCGGGCACCGTTGTCGGCAACATCAAAATGCCGGACGCCTTGGTCGTCGGGTCGAAGTTCTGCACCAGCATGAAGATGCTGGGTGTGCCGTACCGGATTACCAGCACGGTGACCGAACTGAAACCGCACGAACTGATCGAATGGCGTCATCCGCTGGGTCATCGCTGGCGCTGGAAATTCGAGTCGTTGTCACCCACCCTGACCCGGGTCACCGAGACGTTCGACTACCGCGACGCGGGGGCGTTGAAAAAGAAACTGAAGTACTACGAGCGGATGGGGTTCGCGAAGGGCAACGCGTCGGGCATCGAGGCGACGCTGGCCAAGCTGCGCGATCGCTACGCCGCGAAGTAGGTCAGGCCGTATCGTCGGCGTCCCACGCGACCAGGCCGGACACCCAGTGGGTCACTTCCTCGGCTTGGTCGTTGCGGTACAGGTGCCGCGGGGGTTGCGCGTAGCTGGCGTAAGGCCGGCATCGGATGACGACGCGATTCTCTCGCTCCGACATCTCCGTGACGTAAGGCCGCGCCTCTTCGGCGAGTGGTTCGCCGGACATCCGGCCGGCGACGGCCATCATCACGTCGACCACCAGATCGCGGTCTCGTTCGATCGTCGCGTCGGCATATACCTGCAGGTAGGCGAAGGGCCATCGCTCGTCGAGCACGCACAGACCGACCTTGCCGTCGCGTGCGAGGATGCGGGCTTTGCCGCGGTCGGCCATCGTGGACACCAGCAGTTCGCCGGCGTCGGTGGGGACGTAGTACACGATCGACATGGCGGGGCCGTCGTTGCGCCGGCGGTAGCCGAACACGCAGGTGCGATGGGTGCGCACGAATTCGCGTCGCTCGGACGGACGCATGTCGCGGTCCGTCGGTGCCGTGTAGGGCTCGGTGGCCAGCGGAAGAAGCATGACGAAATGCCTTTGTTATCAGGGGTATTGACCCGGCTATAAATAATGGATACAGTGTCACCATAAATACTGATGGTGTCAAGTCGCCGCAATCCCTAAATTGGGCGATGTGACCGACGTCAACCAACCGTCGCCGGCCCGCTCCCGCGGGCGTCCCGCGCTGCCGGTAGAGCGGATCATTGCGGCGGCCGTCGAAATCCTCGACGAACAAGGCGCCGACGCGCTGTCGATGCGAACGCTGGCACAGCGCCTGGGATCTGGCACCGCAACGCTGTACCGTCACTTCGCCAGCCGATCCGAGCTGGTTTCCGCGGTGGTCGACCACATACTCGGGGCAGTCGACGTCGACCCCGATGAGCTCGCCGCACTGCCATGGCAGCAAGCCTGTAGTTTGTCCGCGCAGTACATGTTTGACGCGCTGTGCCGGCACGGCAATGTCGCCGCCCTGCTGATCGACTACATCCCGATGGGGCCGAATGCGCTGGCCCATCGCGAACGGTGTCTGTCGGTGCTTCTCGACAGCGGCTTTGCGCCGGGGGTCGCCGCCCACGCCTACGCGACCCTGGCCCGCTACGTCCTCGGCTTTGCCATCCAACACTCCGGGGCGGCCGATACTGCGCAAGATGCCGAGTCGGCCAGTGCATTCCAGCAACTCGACCCCGAGCGGTATCCCGCGACGGCGTCCGTCGCCGACGCTCTCCCTGTTCCCTTGGCGGAGGAGTTCACGTTCGGATTGCAACTCTTGGTCGCCGGGCTCGAGCAGCTGCAGAACTGAACTCAATGGCGGCGTTCTTCGTGGATCTTCTGGATGACCAGCCCCGCCTGCCAAAGGACTTCGTTCAATGACCGGTTCGATGATCAGTCGTACCTTTACCAACGCACCGCATCCGTTGTCGGATTCGCTGATCCGCCTGGGTCATCTGATCAGTCGTTATGGTCTGGTCGTCGTGCTGGCCTGGATCGGGTTCGGCAAGTACGTGAAGATGGAATCCCGCGTGCTGATCGAACACAACCCGCTGATGAGCTGGGTTTACGACGTCTTCAGCGTCACGACGGTTGCCCGCGGGCTGGGAACGATGGAAATCGTTGCCGCCCTTCTCATCGCGTTGCGCCCGGTGTGGCCACGCGTGTCGGCGATCGGAAGCGCGCTGGCGGTGGTGCTGTTCCTGGGGACGCTGAGCTTTCTGTTCACCACTCCCGGGGTGGTCTCGACCCACGCCGCGGGATTGCCCGTGCTGTCGGCACTGCCGGGCCAGTTCCTGCTCAAGGACCTGGTGCTGATCGGGGTCGCGCTATGGACGCTCGGCGACGCGCTGCGTGAAGAGCGTTCCCCGTATCAGGCTCTTGGCTGAACCCAGCGCGGCTTGATAGGTCTGCGCGGGGAGGCTGTCCGCCTGCTCCGACAGCCCCCGGGCCAGCGCGCAGATTGCTTCGACCGCCGACCGGGTATCGGTCTCGCCCGACAGCGTCCCGCGTTGCCGGGCATCGTCGATGATCTCGAAGACGACGTCGTGCAACGCCTTGGATCCCGGGGATTCCGCCGTGCCCGCGGCGCGCAGCGCCCGCAAGAACCCGGTCAGATACGGGTAGTCACGGACCAGTCGCGTCGACTCGTCGAGCACCGCGTCGAGCCGGTCGATGACGTCCTCGCGCTGCCCCGCGGCCGACCGCAGCCGGGGCAGCACGATCTCCTCGATCTCCTTGCCGGTCGCGTGCAACAGTTCGGACTTGTTCGGAAAGTAGTGATACAGGCTGCCACTGGTCATGTCCGCGGCCCGGGCGATCTCGCGGATGCTCGCCTGCGAGTAGCCGACCTCGGCCACGCAGCGCATTGCGGCGGTGATGATGCGGCGGCGGGTCTCCTCGCTGTCCGCGCCCACCGGGCGGCCCAGCTGGTTCACCGGTCGTCGCGGCGGCGTGGTCGGGTGCCGATCCGGATGCGCCAGGTGCGCTTGCGCCGCGTCAGGTAGTAGTCCGCGGTCAGGCTCTCGCCGAGCCGCCAGCCGCGCCATCTGGCCAGCAGGCACAGGCCCGAGCCGACGACGATTCCCGCCAGCTCGCCCAGCGGCGCCATGCCGTAACGGGAGAGCAGCACCACGGTGCCGCTGGCCGCCACCGCGGGCGTCGCGTAAAGGGTATTGCCGCCGAAGATCGCCGGTGTGCGGTGCACCGCCAGGTCACGCAGCGCCCCGCCCCCGACGGCGCTGATCGTTCCGAGCAAAATCGCTGGGAGCCAAGACAATCCGGACCCCAAGGTCTTCTCCGCGCCGGCCACTGCCCAGGTGCCCAGCGCCAGCGCGTCGACAACCGGATAGATCAACGACCACAGCCGGGCGCGCAGCGGTATCAAGAATGCGATCGCCGCTCCCGCCAGCGCAACCACGACGTAGAGCGAGTCCGTCAATGCCACCGGCGGCCCGTGCTGCAGCAGCGTATCGCGAATCAAGCCGCCGCCGAGTCCCGACAGGATCGCAAGAGCGACGAATCCCACTGGATCCATGCGGAATTCGCGCGCCACGACGCCGCCCAGCACGGCATTGACGAACACGCCGGCCAAGTCGATTGCGCGGGAGAATTCCCCCAACGCGAGGTTCACGGCCGCTCACCTCCGGAATTACCAGGTCGGTCAAATATATTCGACGGTGTACCGCGCCCGCGGTCGAAGGGTGGGCAACTATGCGCGCCAGGACACAGCTGGGCCGCCCGGTCGGCGCCAGCGGTGAACAGACCCGTCGGCGCATCATCGTCGCGACGATGAAATGTGTGGCCGAGGTCGGCTATGCGAAGGCGACGATCCGTGAGATCGCCCGCATGGCGGACATGACCAGTGCCAGCCTGTACAACTATTTTCCGAACAAGTCGGAGCTGATCAAGGCGGCCATCGCGGCCCGAACCGACACGGCCATGCCCCGGCTGCGCCGGGCCGCCCAACGCCCCGGCAATATCGTCGACCGGATTGAGGCCGTGCTCGAGGAATCCGGCCAATTGATGCGCGAGTACCCGGACTTGGCCGCGTTCGAGTTCGCGATCCGGGCGGAAACCGTTGCGGCGCGCCGGACATCGCGCGGGCAGCCGAAGAATCCCGGGTTCGAGGCGTTCCGCGAGATCATCGAGGGCGTCGTCGAGGACGCTCGACAGCGCGGTGAGCTCGGTGACCATCCGGATTCGCGGGCCGTCGTCGCGGCACTCTATGCGCTCGTCTACGGCCTGACGGAGGTGGCGGCCACGCTGCCGCCGGAGGACTACCATGCCGCGCTGGGCTCGGCGAAGGTGCTGGTCAGGGGAGCTTTGTTCGACCAGAAGGCGGCATCTCCTTGATACGATCAAGTGATTGATTATAGAGTCGACGCCGAAGAGCGGAGTCGGGATTTTGACCGAGACTGTCGGGTGCGCGTTCGACGTCGATGCGCTGCGGCGCAAGTACGCCGAGGAACGCGCGCGCCGGTTGCGGCCCGACGGGATCGACCAGTACGTGGAGATCGCCGGTGACTTCGCCCGGTTCGCCGAAGATCCCTGGGTCGACCAGGAATTCGACCGAGAGCCCCGGACCGACGAGGTCGACGTCGCGATCGTGGGGGCCGGCTTCGGTGGACTGCTGACCGGGGCGCGGTTGCGCGAGCTCGGCGTGCAAAGCATGCGGCTGATCGACCGGGCGGCCGACGTGGGCGGCACCTGGTACTGGAATCGCTACCCGGGGATCGCCTGCGATGTCGAGTCCTACGTGTACATCCCGCTGCTGGAGGAACTCGGCTACATCCCGGTGGAGAAATACGCCAAGGGCGCGGAGATCTTCGCGCACTGCCAGCGCATCGCCCATCGGTACGATCTGTACCGCGACGCATGTCTGCGCACCGATGTGCAGGAGATCCGTTGGGATTCAACGGAATCACGCTGGATCATCCGCACCAACCGGGGCGACGAGATGCGGGCCAAGTTCGTTTCGATGGCAAACGGGTATCAAGCCAAGCCCAAACTGCCGGGCATCCCGGGGCTCGGGTCGTTTCGCGGTCACACGTTTCACACCAGCCGCTGGGATTACCGCTACACCGGCGAGAAGCTGGAGAACCTGGCCGGTCTGCGCGTCGGGATCATCGGCACCGGCGCGACGGCGGTCCAATGTGTGCCGCATCTGGGCGCCGCCGCGCGGCACCTCTACGTCTTCCAGCGCACCCCGTCGTCGGTCGATGTGCGCGCCAACGCGGCTACGGATCCTCAGTGGGTCAACACCTTACAGCCCGGCTGGCAACGCCGTCGCATCCAGAACTTTCAGATCCTGACCGCCGGCGGGCAGGCATCCGAGGATCTGGTCGCCGATGCCTGGACGAGCATCACCCGCAAGCTCCCGGTGATGCGTCACGACGGCGACGGGTCGGTGGATCCGGAGCAGCGCGGCCGCGACATCGAGCTCGCGGACTTCGCCAAGATGGAGGAGATCCGGGCGCGGGTCGACGAGATCGTCGTCGACCGCGCCACCGCCGAGGCGCTCAAACCCTGGTACGGCTACTTCTGCAAGCGACCGTGCTTTCACGACGACTATCTGCAAACCTTCAACCGCGACAACGTGACGCTGGTCGACACTCAAGGTCGCGGTGTGGAGCGCATCACCGAGTCCGGCGTGGTCGTCGACGGGGTGGCCTACCAGCTCGACTGCCTCATCTTCGCAACGGGTTTCGAGGTGGGCACCGACTACAGCCGTCGTACCGGCTTCGAGCTGATCGGCCGCGACGGCGTGAGCCTGACCGAATCCTGGAACAACGGGGTGCGCACCTTTCAAGGCTTGTGCGCCAACGGATTTCCGAATTGCTTCATCGAAAGCATCTCCCAGGCGGGACTGACGGTCAACTTCCCGTACCTGCTTGACGTCCAAGCCACACATGCCGCCTGGATCATCGCGTGGGCCCTCGAGAACGGCGCCACCGAGGTCGAGGCGTCGATCGCCGCCGAAGCCGCGTGGGTCGACACGGTGGTGGCCCGCTCGACCGCGACCGCCGAGCGGGCCAAGACCTGCACGCCCGGTTACTACAACCGCGAGGGCAAGGCGGACGCCAAGACCCGACAGGGCAGTTTCTTCTTCGGCACGCCCACCGAATACGCCGACATCCTGGAGGCCTGGCGGGCCCAGGGCGACATGGCCGGCCTCGAGATTCGCCGGGCCGGCCCGTGAAGTATCTACTCGGCCGGGCCCGGGCGGCGACTCGGCGTCGACGCTCACCCAGGGTCGCGATCATCGGCGCCGGATTCGGCGGGCTGGGCGCGGCGGTCGCGCTGCGCCGGGCCGGCATCGACGACCTGGTGATCATCGAGGCCGGCGACGGCGTCGGCGGCACCTGGCGGCGCAACACCTATCCGGGCGCCGCATGCGATGTCCAAAGCCACCTGTACTCGTTCTCGTTCGCGCCCAACAAATCCTGGAGCCGAA
The DNA here is from genome assembly GCF_010730355.1 of Mycobacterium florentinum. Lineage (NCBI taxonomy): Bacteria > Bacillati > Actinomycetota > Actinomycetes > Mycobacteriales > Mycobacteriaceae > Mycobacterium > Mycobacterium florentinum. Next base: position 3,476,618 of record NZ_AP022576.1, on the reverse strand, counting down.
CCTACGCTCGGCAGCCCGAGATTCTCGCCTACCTGGAGTCGGTGGCCGACGACTTCGATCTGCGCCGTCACCTACGGCTCAACACCAGGGTGCGCTCGGCGGCATGGAATGCGGACACCTGGAGCTGGGAGTGTCTGCTGGAACGCGACGGCCGCACCGGCACGCTGAGCGCCGACGTGGTGGTCTGCGCCGTTGGGCTGTTCGGCTCGCTGAAGCTGCCCGATATCACCGGTTTGACCGATTTCGGTGGCTCCGTCATGCACACCGCAGGGTGGGATCACGGCTTCGCGCCGGCGGACAAGAAGGTGGCGGTGATCGGCACCGGCGCCAGCGCGATTCAGCTTGTCCCCGAACTGGCCAAGGCCGCCGCAGGGGTGACGGTTTTTCAGCGTTCCCCGCCATGGATGGTCCCCAAAGACGACCGGCCATACAGCGCAACCGAATTGGCGCAATTCCGGCGCAGCCCGTTGGCGGTACGTCGCGCTCGCTGGCAGATTTGGAAACTGCTGCACGACAACACCGCAACCTTCGCGGACGACCCGGTGGTCGCGGACCGCACCCGGATCGCCACGTCTTTTCTGGAGCGCACCGTGGCCGACGCCGGGCTGCGCCGCGCCCTGACGCCGGACTATCCGTTCCGCTGTAAGCGGGTGCTGCTCGGCGACGACTACTACCGGGCATTGCAGCAGGACAATGTCGCGCTCGTCACGGACCCGATCGACCGGATCACCGAGACGTCGGTCGTCACCACCGCCGGTGAGGTGGTCGACGTCGACGCGATCGTGCTGGCGACCGGATTCGAGACGTCGCATTATCTGTCGGGCATCGAGGTGGTCGGAAGCGGCGGGCAGCGCCTGCACGAGCGGTGGGGCGAGGATCCCAGCGCGTACCTGGGTGTCGCGGTCGCGGGGTTCCCGAACTTCTTCATGCTGTACGGCCCCAACACCAACCAGGGCGGCAACTCGATCGTCTACATCCTGGAGGCCGGTGCGCGCCTGGTGACCAGCGCGGTCACCCGGCTGGCGCGCCGCGGCGGCTACCTCGAGGTGCGCCCCGAGGCCGAAAAGCGCTACAACGACCGGCTTTCCGCCGACTTGGAGCACACCATCTGGACCCAGTGCGACAGCTACTTTCGCTCGCCGACGGGCCGGATCGTCACCCAGTGGCCGCACACCGCGCTGGAATACGCGCGCCGGACCTGGCGGCTGCGAACCCGGGACTGGCTGCACCACACTGGGGCGGCTCCAGGCGGCGGACGTGGGCTAGCCGATACCGAAATCGATCACGCCGCGGATCAGTTCACCCGAGGCTAGATCGGCGTAGGCGTCGTTGATCTCGTCGAGCCCGTAGCGCTTGGTGATCATCTCGTCGAGGAGTAGGTGTCCGACTCGTACAGCGTGGCCAGCCTGCCCTGCCGGATGTGTTCATCGGAGTGGCAGAGCCCGGTGGCGGCCGGCCGCCCCAAAACCTCACCGGCCCGAGGCGGATCCAGCTCGAACTCCTCCACCGACCAGGGACGGCCGTACTCGTAGAGGATCGCCGCGCGGCTTCGCATCGACATTCGGCCTTCCGTGAACTCGCTGGTTGTGCTGGGGTAGGCAAACGTGAGGACTGCTTCGCTTACCAGGACCATAGACAGCGGCGTGGCGGCCGTTCAACGTTTGCGCGATGTGCTGTGGGCGATCGCCGAGGCGTCGGTGGCCGCGGGGGTGGCGTGGTACATCGCCCATGACGTGCTGGGCCACCCGGACCCCTTCTTCGCACCGATCGCCGCGGCGGTGTGCGTGTCGGCGAGCACTGTGTTTCAAGCCCAACGGGCGGTCCAGAACATTGTCGGTGTGGCGCTGGGGATCTGCCTCGGCTCCACGGTGGTGCAACTGTTCGGCACCGAGTGGATTGCCATGGCCGCCACGGTGTTTGCCGTGTTCTGCGTGGCGGTGCTGCTCGGGCAGGGGATCCTGGCGCGGGACTTGACCTTCGCCAATCAGGCCGCTGGGTCCGCGATCCTGGTGATGGCGTTGTCGGTCGGCACCGACAGTGTTTTTCAACGCCTTCAGGAGGCGCTGATCGGTGGCGGTGTGGCGCTCGTGTTGAGCATCCTGCTGTTCCCGCCCAATCCGCGCGCCGCGCTGCGCGGCGCCCGGGTCGGCGTCTTCGCCGCCCTGAGCGACCTGCTCGCCGAGACCGAGGACCGGATCGGCGGCGCTGCGGCGATCCCGTCGGGCTGGCAGTACGCGGCCGTCGATCGGCTGCACGAGCGGCTGGAGGTACTCGCCAAGGCGCGCACTCACGCTCGTCATCTCGCGTGGATCGCGCCTCGGCGCTGGCCCGCGCGCGACGCCGTTCGAGGTGCGGAGCGGCAAGCCGCGCAGGTGGCCGTGCTCGCCGGCTCGCTGCTGTACCTGGCGCGCGCCGTGACGACGGCCTTCACCGTCAGCGGGTCGATTCCCCCGCCGGTGCACGACGCGATCGGTGAGCTCGAGGCGGGACTGACCCTCGGTGAGACGGATCCGGATTCGGCGAGTGTCCGCGTCGCCGCCGCCCGCGAATGCGTTGCCGCGACCGATTCGGCGTTTAGCGGTGTCGTCCAAATCTGTGCCGAAGACCTACAACTCGTGATCGACCTTCGGCAGTAGGCGCTAGCGCGCGGGATCCTCGGCAACCTCGATGTCGCCGGCGTCGGCCGCCGCGCGCAGTTGATGGAAGTCGTCGAGGGACTTGTCCGCGTACGCGTATGACCATTCGGCGACCGCTTCGTGCACCGCGTCGCTGGTGCCGACATACCCGCGCAGGATCGAGGCATTCGCGCTTTGGGAATGCGCCCGCGCCAGCAGCACGGCGCACGCGCTGACGTAGTCGGAGAAGGTGGCAGGCGACATGCCTTCGGTCTCGATGGTGCCCTTCATGTCGTGGAACTGACGAACGTAGTAGTCGCGGCCGTCCTTGCGAGTCGATCCAAGGAACACATCCGACATGGCCTGCAGGATCTGCTGGCCGTCGGTCACGCGCACCCCCTGGCCGTTGGCCTCGATCGCCGTGGTCAGGCTCTCGGGCTGGCGCCAGCCGCCGTATTCGTCGAGCACCGACCGAGTGGCCTCCTTGATCTGCAGGATCAATGGCGTGTCGTTCGGGCCCACCAGGATGACCAGGTAGCAACGCGTACCGACGCTGCCGACCCCAACCACCCGTAGTGCGACATCGGTGACCCGGAAGTGCGACAGCAGCAGCGCGATATCCGCCGGCACCGCGGCCAGGTACTCCTGGATCGATGCCACCAGGAAGGCTTCGACGTCCTCGTCGACGTGCTGCAAGACCGGGGGTGCTTCCCGCAGGCGCGGAGTACCGTCGGGCCCAATCTCGGTGATCTGCTTGAAGACTCGGGCCGATGTCCGGCTACGGGCCCGGGAGATCGTCTTCTGGATCACCGCCTGCAGACCCTTGGAGACCGTCCCGGTGTAGTGCTCGGGTTCCACCCGCAGGTAGTACCGCTCCAGAACGTCCATCTCCTCGAGCATCGACTCCAGGCTGCGCTGATAGCGCACGAGCGCCTGTTCGACACAGCGGCGAATCGCCTTGGCCGGGTAGCCGGCGTGACGGCCCCCGATCACCGCACTGGTGATCAAGCGCTTGGCGTCCCACTCGGCCGGAGCCACCGCGGCCTCGTCGAAGTCGTTCAGGTCGAAGACGATCGAGCGGTGCGGGGCGGCGTACAAGCCGAAGTTGGAGACGTGCGCGTCGCCGCAGCACATGATTTCGATCCCGCTGGTCGGGCTCGCGGCGAGATCGGCGGCCATCACCGCCGCCGAACCTCGGTAGAAGGCGAACGGGTCGGCGAGCATTCGTGCGAACCGCAGGGGGACGAGTTCGCTTATCCGCCCGGCATTTTGGGCGACGAGAATCTCCGTCGCGGACCGCGCCGAGGGAGTCAGCTGCGCGAGCGAACGCCGTGGAACCGTCTTACGCAGCGCCCGGCCGCGGGCCGCATCCTCGGCCGGAACTTCGAGATCGATCAGGCGGTCACGCAACGCCCGCTGCGGCATCTGCTCAGCATACGTAGCGCGCGCATTTAGCGTCAGACTGATTCTCAACGCTGTCATGACGTGGCCTTTTGGTTAACATCGCCGAAAATGCTGGGTGCCAGGCGCATCGTCTGGAGATTGTTTTGAGAGGACGCCTGGATGTTGAAACCGCGTCCGACGCTGAAGCATTTCCTTCCGCACATTAGCTGGCTCAACGTCATTGGCGTGCTGGCAATCGTGTTCGCCGCGACCGCCCTCGTGGTCAAGAACGTCCCGCAGGCGGGATCCAACCAAATCCTGAACGTCTCCTATGACCCCACGCGCGAGCTGTATGCGGCGATCGATAAGGCGTTCATCCCGCAGTATCGGACGCAGACCGGTGTCACCCTGGACATCAAGGAGTCACACGGCGGTTCGGGCCGCCAAGTCAGGAGTGTCCTCGACGGCACCCAGAAGGCGAGCGTGGTGTCGCTGGCGTTGATCAGCGACATCCAGACGTTGAGCAAGCACGGACTCATCGCGCCCGACTGGCGGCAGCGCCTGCCGAACAATTCGGTGCCGTACACATCGACCGTCGTCTTCGTCGTCCGCAAGGGCAATCCCAAGGGCATTCGTGATTGGCCCGACTTGGTCAATGCCGGTGTGTCCGTGGTGTCACCGAACCCGCGCAGCTCCGGCAACGGTCAGTTGAGCGTGCTGGCGGCATGGGGTTCGGTGACCACTCGTGGCGGCACCGCGGCCCAGGCGAAGACTTACGTGAAGTCGCTGCTGCAGCACGTCGCGGTATCCGACGCCGGTGCGCGCAGCGCGGGCGACAGTTTCACTCTTTCCAAGATCGGTGACGTGCAGTTGACGTGGGAGAACGAAGCGCTGCGCGAGGTCGCCGCGAATTCCGACGATCTCGAGCTCGTCTATCCGCCGGTCAGCATCCTGGCCGAGCCGGCGGTGGCCTGGGTCGACGCGAACATCACCGAGCCCAACACCGCGACCTACGCCAAGGCGTATCTGGAGTATCTGTTCACCGATGCCGGCCAGGAGCAGGCCGCGCAATTCGGCTATCGACCGTTCAAGCCGGGGATCCTCGCCAAACACGCGGACCGGCTGCCTCCGCTCGCGCTGTTCGGAATCGCTGAGATCGCCAAGGACTGGAGCGATGCGCGCGAGCAGTTCTTCGGCAACAACGGAATCCTCGACACGATCTCGGCGCCGCCCGCCGCGGCGTCGGGAACCTAGCGGAAAGACGTGGCCAAGGTGGGTTTCGCGCTGAACTATGACTCGGTGAAAGGCCGGCATGACGTCGTTGCCGGCCTGACCGTCGCCGCCATCTCCTTTCCGCAGGCGATGGCCTATGCGCTGATCGCCGGGGTCGATCCCCGGTTCGGGGTGTACTCGGCGATCGTCGTCACGATCGTCGCCTCGATTTTCGGGTCGTCCTCGCATCTGATCAACGGGCCGACCAGCGCCATATCGCTGCTGGTGTTCACCGCGCTCGCCTTCATCGATTCGGAGAACAGCACCCAACTGTTCGAAGGCCTGTTCCTGCTGGCCGTCCTGGTCGGCGTGTTTCAGATCGTGATCAGCTTGTTCAAGCTGGGCAACCTGACCCGCTACATTTCCGAGTCGGTCATCATCGGTTTCATGGCGGCCGCCGCATTTCTGCTGGCCGTCGGCCAGCTCGGCAATGCCCTGGGCGTGCGCGACAAGGGCAACGGGCACATGCAGGTGTTGCACCGGGTGTGGCTGACCCTGTCGCACGGCGATCACGTCAACTACCGCGCCGTGGTATTGAGCACGGCGGCAGTGCTTTTGGCGGTTGTCCTGCGCAAGCTGGTGCGGCGGTACGGCTGGCCGCAGATCGACATGCTTGCGGTGCTGATCATCACCTCGGTGATCGCCTACCTCGCGGGATGGTCGATTCCGGGGGCCGGCGGCCATACCGCGGTGTCCGTGGCGGCCAAGATCCCGCGCAGCCTACCCAGCGCGCATGTCCCCGAAGTCCACACCGAATTCCTGCCGCACCTTTCCACCGGCGCGCTGGCGATCGCCTTCGTCGGCATCATCGAGGCGTTGTCGATCGCCAAAGCCATTGCGTACCAAACCCAGCAGAAGATCGACTACAACCGGCAGATCATGGCCGAAGGCCTCGCCAACCTGGCCGGCGGCTTCTTCCAGAGCCTGCCTGGCTCGGGCTCGCTGTCACGGTCGGCGATCAATTTTCAGTCCGGGGCCAAAACGCGATTCTCCGGGATCGTCTCGGCCGCAACGGTTGCCGGCGCGCTGCTGTTGTTCGCTCCGCTCTTGCGCTACGTGCCGCAGCCGGCACTCGCGGGCCTGCTGTTGGTCACTGCGGTGCGGCTGGTCGACTTCAAGCGCCTGATCTACACCGTCAAGGCGTCGCGCTACGACGCGGGCCTGGTGATCGTTACCGCGTTCACCGGTGTGGCGGTCGATCTCGACAAATCGGTCCTGCTCGGTGTGGTGCTGTCGATCCTGTTGTTCGTGCCGCGGGCCGCCAAGCTGAAGGCCCGGGAACTCATAGTCACGCCCGAACGCGTTGTACGCGAGCGCATTTCAGGCGAAAATGCCGACCCGTTGGTCGTCATCTATGACTTGGAAGGTGAGCTGTTCTTCGGCGCCGCACCGGAATTGGATCGCCACCTGGCCGAGATCAGCAAGCGGATCGCGGATGACGACATCAAGTTCGTGGTGTTGCGGCTCAAACGGGTGCGCCACCCCGACGTCGTATGCATCGAGCGCATCGAGCACTTCCTGCGGGAAGAGACCGCACGCGGCGTCACCGTGCTACTGGCCGGCGTGCGTCCCGACACCCTCGCGGTGCTGAACAATGTCGGGTTCCAAAGTTGGTTCGCCGCAGAGCATGTCTTCCCCGAAGAGGACGAGGATTTCTCGGCGACGCTCAAGGCGGTGCGCTACGCCCACAGCGAGCTGGCTGACCTGAACCTGAGGGAACCGCCTCCGATCGCGCCCGAGCTCACAAGCTTCTACTACCTGGTCTAGCCGCCCTCGGCTAGCCTGGACCGCTCGGTCATCGAGGCGATCACGCCGCCGTCGTTGAGGATGTCGGTGCCGGAGAGGTAGCCCGCCTTGTCACTGGCACAGAAGGCGAGCAGCTCGGCCATCTCCTCCGGCTTGCCCCAGCGCGGGACCGCGGCGTTGGCCACCATCGCGCCGGCGCCGGCCTGCTCCTCGAGCCGGCCCATCTCGGTGTCGATGGACCCCGGAGAAACGGAGACGATCCGCAATCCGCGCGCATTGAATCGCTCGGCCTGCGACTGGCTGTACCACTTCACGAAGCTCTTGCTCAACGCGTACGCGAGACCCGAGCGGGCCTCCTCCGGGGCGATGTCGCACACGGCCACCATCGCGTCCGCGAAGGCACCGCTGTCCTCGAGCGCCAGCGGGAATCGTGCCGTCGGAATCATTTCCGCGGGCAACATGTGGGCCGCCATCGATGCCACGTTGACGATCACGGAACCTTCGCCGGCGGTCGCGTAGAACACCTCGTTGACGTTGACGGTGCCGACCGCATTGGTCCGCATCACATAGTCGGCGGAACCCATACTCGGGCTCACCCCCGCGGTGTGGATGACCGAGGTCAGTGTCCCGAGGTTGCTCGCGTTGTCGAACAACTCCGTGACCGCGTCCCGATCGGTCACATCGCAGTTGACGACGGTGGGATCCATCCCGAGCTCTTTCAGGGTTGCGGCCGCGTCGTCCAGCCGTTCCTGCCTGACATCGCAGAGAACTAGGGCGTGGTCGCGCCCGACGATTTTGGCCGTGGCCAGACCCATGCCACCGGCGCCGCCTGTGATCACCGACACTCGATTCATACCTGGACGGTATACGGCGGCCGATGGTGTGCAGCGCCGGGCTATTCCATTGCCTGCGCCCAGGCGATATGTCCTTCGAAGCCAAGCGCATTCGCTCTCGCACGATAGCGGTCCCGATAGTCGCGATAGGCCGATTCGTCACCGCGGGCTTGCGCCTCCCGGGCGCGCATCGGCAGCAGCCACAGCTCGTTTACGACGAATCCGGGTTCGGTCGGGACAGCTGCTAATCGTTCGATGGCAGCTTGCGCCTCTTCGAGGTCCGCCGGACGGCCCCTACCTAATAGGCCACCCACGAGGACCGAAACGGAAACGCCGCGCAACAACATGTCGCCGCAGTCGTATTCGGTCTCGACGACGGTTCGCGAACCTTCGATGGCGCCGTCGAGATCGCCGGCACGCGCCAACTCCGTGGCGAAATAGAGGTTCACCAATTCGCCTGCCACCATCGTGAAGCGCTCCTGTCTGGCGGCTTCCCGAGCCGATACGAGGAGCGCGTAAGCGTCGTCGCGGCCGGGCCCGAAGAAGGTGGTCAGCGCAATGCCCCGCACATACTGGGCGCGGGCTAGCGTGAGGTTGTCGCCGAACCTCTCCGCAATTTCCATCAATTCGGACGTCTCGTCAACGGCCGAGACGTCCGGCAGCAATGCCCCGACAGTGATCAGGGTGTGTTTGAAAAGCAGGGCCATTCCAAACAACGTCGGGTCGAACGCACGAACCATCGTCACGGCCTGATCGACGTCGGCCCTCCAGCCGGATTTCCCAAGCAGGCTCCGCGCACAGCCGCGCAGCAAAATCGCCCCCGTCAGTGGAGAGCCGATGATCAGATTGCCCTTGGTGGCATCGCCATCGGCAAGGTCGATCATCAGTTGGGCAAGGCGTTCGGTTTCGGTCATCTCGGCGTGCATGTATTTGGCTGCGACGGGGCTGTAAAGCAACCCGAGAACAAGCGTCGGGTCTCCGATGGACTCGAGCAGCCCGGTGAGCTCGGTCGCCAACCGCGATGCTTCGTCGACCTGGGCGTGGGTTACCAGTGCCGACACCCAACCCGCCATACCCATGGTGAGTGAGACCTTGTCACCGGCGTCGCTCGCTAGATCACGTAATTCGTCGAACCCGATGTCGGCCACACTGCCACCGGCGAGCCAAGCGCTGGCGCACAGCAGTGTTCGCGGCGCGATCCGCATGGCGGTGCGGTCACTGTCGCCGTCGGGTAGTCGGTCCGCGACATCGCGTGCATGCCGCCAACTCGCCCGTGCGGCAGTGATATTGCGATGGGTCAACCACGTCCCCGCGCGCATGTGCCAGTCGAAGGCCGCGTGTAGCTCGTCCGCGGCTTTGAAGTGCTCGGCGCCAGCGCACCCATGATCTCGCGCAGTCGTTCGGCACCCACCGCTGCAGCGAGGTCCATTGAATGCACGACATCGGCGAACAGCACAGTCACCTGCTTGTACTCCGCTGCCGTGTACGGAGTCTTGGTTGGCGAACCGCACTCGTCGCAGAACTTGGCGGTGGCACGTAATTCCGCGCCGCATGACGGGCACGCCACTGTCGACGTCGTCACGTGAGCACCACCCATCCAGGCCGTACCACCCCAGTCGTTAAGAATAGGCGGCTTGCCGGACGTAGGCGCGGTATTGACGCGTTGCTAAACCCCGCTACCTCGGGAGCGCCGACTCCTCTACCGGGTGGTGCGGATGGCCGGCGTGCCGGACCGCGGTCCCGACGAACGGTGCCTGCAGGGTGGCCGCGAGGTGGCGGCGGTTGACGACTAGGGCGACGATCGCGATCACGGCGTAGATGCCGCACAGGATGAGTCGCTCCGGGGTCGAGGTCAGCGGGAACTGAACGACGAACAATCCCAGCAGCGTCCAGGCGGCCGCCCGGCGGAAGCGCAGCGCCAGGATCATCGCGACACCCATCAGGGTTTGGCAGGCCGTGAGCAGGACTTCTTCGATCTGGCGGGAGTCGAGCTCCAGGGATAAGCCGCCGCCACCGAGCATGTGGGCGACCGGCAGCGACCCGATCAGCAGCGTCCACTGGTTGACCTTGGACGAGATCAGCGTGGCGATGGCCGCGGTGCCCTTGCCGCGGGTGGCGAAGATGGTCGCGATGATGAACTCGGGCGCCTCCGAGGCCAACGGCGCCAGCCACTGCACCAGCAGGAACCGGTCGATGCCCAGCTCGGTACCGGCCGCGACCAGATTGTCCGCAAATGGCTTGGCGCACAGCAGGATTACCGCTCCGGACACCGTGAACAGGCTGACCACGACGATGCGGCGGGTCCGGTCCGATAGTTCACCCAGAGCGGCGGCGGTACCGACCAGGTCGGGCTCCTCGACGTCGCCGTGGCTGACCTTGTACAGGTAGAAACCGAACCAGGCCAGCAGGGCCAACCCCAGTCCGAGGTGGATTTCGCCGCCGCCCGGTATCGCGAACGCCACCACTCCGGCGATCAGCAGGAACCCGAGTTCGACGCGATTGGCGGGCTCCAGCGTCAAGCCGGTGATCTTGCCGGCGCCGGCCCGCCGCGCGGCCACGACGCTGACCAGCACCACGACCGGCCATCCCAGGCCCATCAACAGTCGATTGGATCCGGTCATGTTGGCCGCCGCGTACTGCGTGTACTCGGCGTTATGGCCCGATACGAACGCGTAGTAGAGGTCCACCGCGTATTCGGGCAGCACCGCGACCAGGGCGAGCACCGCGATCGCGAGCCCGCCGGAAACGTCGATCTGCGCCGCCTCGGCGGCCCACGCCAGCAGGAAGCTGGCCGACACGACCGCGGCGCCGAAGATCAGCAGGGCGGCAACCGGGTCCGGATGCAGGCCCATGACTCGGACCATCACCGCGGGCGCGATGAACGTCGCGGTGATCAGTGCCGAACGCAAGAGGGTGCGCCGCGGCCAGCGTGACGCCGCCGTCGGAGTCCAGGCGATGGCCCTGTCAGTGGCGAGCATCGTCATCCTTCACTCTGGGTGCCGATCATGAATGGCTACTTGGCTCGCGGCCGTGGCTTGACCTGCTCGCCAAAGCTACCCGCTTCAGCCATGTCCAGCAACGTTATGACTATGCCAAGCGAAGCCGTTTAGGCTCCTATATTTGCTGGCCAGAGCACTCAATCTCGAAATTTAGGCTCAACTAACTTCAGATTGTGGCAAACCGATCTAGGGGTCTTGCGGGGACTCTGCCGGCCTGGGGAGCGGTTCGGGCACCCGTCCGGTGGGTCGGCAAGGCAACCGCGGCACGTCAACATGCACGGCGGCGCATAGCTGGAGTCCGGGGCTCCGACCGATGCCCGGCGGATCCCCGACGTCGGCCGGGCGGTTAGTGATCCGGCCCCATCGCCGCGGCCGCGGCCTGGGTGAACAGTTCGACCGCCTGATTCCGGGTGAGGGACGCGATCATTTGTGCGCCGGCGCGCATCATGTCGCCGGCCATCCAGGTCGGCCCGTTGGTCAGGTTCTCGAACGCCTCGGCAATGACTTCGTCCACCGAGATTGCGCCGGCCGGTACCTCGTCGGGCGAACCGATCTGGCCGCGGCTGTATTCGAGTTCGCGCAGTGCGGGTGTGTTGGTCTTGCCCAGCATCAGACCGAGTACGTCGACGCCCTTGTCGTGCAGCTCGGCCCACAGCGCCTCGGTGAAGACCATGTCGAACGCCTTGGAGGCGCTGTACGCGACCATGTTGGGGCTTCCGGCCAAAGCGGCACCGGAGGAGAAGATGACGATGCCGCCGTTGCCTCGCTCGACCATTGCGGGGGCGAAGTGGTGGCATAGCTGCATCGGCACCATGCAGTTGCGCTGCACCATCGCTTCGGCGGTCTCGATCGAAGTATCAAGAAAATGCTGGTAATTCGGGTCGGCGCCCGCGCAATACACCAGGAAGCCGATCTCCAGGTCGCCGGTGGCTTCGGCGATGACGGTTGCCGCGTCCGGTCGCGCGAGATCGACAGCGAGTGTACGGGTTTGGGTGCCAGTCTGTGATTCGATCTGGGCCGCAACCTGATCGAGCACGGACTGCCGCCGGGACAGCAGCACGACGTTGACGCCGCGCTCGGCGAGTCCGGTGGCGAAGGCAGCACCTAAGCCGTCGGAGGCGCCGGCCACCAGCGCCCACGGGCCGTACTTGGTTGCGAACGTCATGTTTTCGCTCCTCTTACTGGCCGAACGTCGCGACGCGAACCTGGGTGAACTGGCGTCGCGCAATGCGCCAGCCGTCCGGCGTCCGGACGATCACGTCGTCGTAGAAGCCCCACGCGTTGACCCCGGACTGGTTGTCGCCGAACATGATTACCGCGTCGATGTAGGTTCGGGCGGTGGCTTTGTCGCCATCGAGGGTGATGGCCTGATTGGACAAGCGGTGCAGGGTATGGCCCGCCATCGCGTGCGTCTTGTCCATGAAGTCGGTGACTTCGTCCACACCATGCCAGGTGCCGATTTCGCCGTAGTCGAGTTCGCAATCGTCGGTGAACACGGTGCGGAACAGGGGCCAGTCGCGACTGTCGATTCCGGTGGCGTAGCGCACCAGCAGATCGGAGATGTCCTGACGGTCGTCTTGTTCGGTCATGCGATGTCTCCGTTCGGGTGGACCACGATGCGCGGCGGCCCGTCGGATCGCCGGGCGAGATCGAGTGCGTCGGGAACCTCATCGAGGCCGATGACCTTGCCGACACTGGGGAGCGGATCGAGCTGTCCCGAGGCGATGGCATCGAGCGTCCCGTACCAGTCCTGCGGGTGCGGTCCGCCGCCGAATTGGATTGTGACGCCTTGGCGGGTCGCGGTGGTGATGTCGAGGGTGTCCCCGGTGTACCAGCCGCCCGCACAGTAGATGCGAGTCAGCATTTCGGCGGATTCGACGATGTTCTGGATCAGACCGGCGGCACCGACGCATTCGAATACGACGGCGGGGCCGGGCAATCCGCGGTCGGCCCGGACGTCTCGGAATGCGTCGAACGGCGATCTCTGTGCGGGATCGACGACGACGTGCGCGCCGAAGTGGTCCCGGGCCAGCTCGCGCCGATCGGACTTGTAGTCCGCCACGATGATCGGTTCGATGCCGCGGGACGCCAAGGCGGCAACGGCCGAGAGGCCGATCGCCCCCGCGCCGATGACGATGGCGATCTCGCCCGGTTGGATATCGGCCGACCTCACATAGAACTCGCCCACCGCGAAGGCATCGACCAACGCGACGGCGTCGCTGGCAATGTCACCGGAGACGGCTTTGGCCGCCGCCTCCGAAATCACCAGCAGCTCACCGAAACTCCCCGGCGCCTCGGGGTGCTGGCCGATGATCCGCACTCCGCCCGCGCCGCCGTCGACCAGGCGTATCGGGATCGAGGTCACCCGGGTGCCCACGGCGAACTGATCCGAGCAGCCGGGTCCATGTCCGATGACCTCGCCGACGAATTCGTGACCGAGCACGATGTCGCGATCCGTGTCGTACAACGAACGGCCGGTCGGATCGTCGATGGCGAGTTCGGGGTGGTCCATGAAGTGCACGTCCGAGGCGCAGATCGCGGTGCTCAGCGTGCGCAGCAGCAGCTCGCCCGTCCCGGGCTCGGGGTCGGCTGTCTCGCGGACCGTGAGCCGACCGTCTCTCAAAACCACAGCGCGCAACGCGTCTGCCTCAATTTCTCGAATAATCGAGTAATTCTGTCGAATGTTCGCTATAACTGTAGGAACCCGGTCTCAAAGGAGTCAAGCCATTCGCGGATCCACCTCGGCGCCGACCGCGCGGGTACTCGACGTTGTCGAGTTGCTGGCGCGGTCCGGAAACACGCGAATGCGCTTCTCCGACATCGTGCGCGAGCTCGACCTGACGCAGGGGACGGTGCACGCGATCCTCAAGACGCTGTGCGATCGCGGCTGGGCGAGCCGGGACCCCGTCGCGAAGACCTTCTCGCTGGGCCCGGCCCTGGCCCCGGTGGCGGCGCGGATGGACACGGCCCGGCCGTTGGCGCACGCCGCACGGTCCGCGGCGGTGCGACTTTCCCGCGAGGTCGGCTACGCCGGCTCGGTAGTCGAGCGGTTCGGCGATTCGTTGGTAGTCACCGCTTTTGAGGACGATCCCGCCACCCAGCCCGCGGGAATACCCGGCGATCGCATCCCGTACACGCCGCCGTTCGGCGTCGCGTTCGCCGCCTGGGACACCGACGAAGAACAGCGCGCGTGGATACGCCGCGGCACGGGCAGCAATGCCGATCGGATCCAGCGCCTGGAACACGTCCTGGCGCGCACCCGCGAGCGCGGGTTCGACGTCGACTGGACAACGCCCGCGCTGGCCCAGGCCGTCCAGGTAGTCGGCACGCTGGACAGCAACGAGATGCCGACTCCGGTGCGTCACATTCTCGACCAGCTGCTGGTCGAGTTCACCACCATCGGCTTTCTGTCCGATGACAACCCCGGTCGCCGCAAACAACCCGTCGCGACCGTCGCCGCGCCGGTTTTCGACCACCGCGGCCACGTCGCCCTGATGGTTGGCGTGCATCCGCTGTCGCCGCTGAGCGCCCGGCAGATCCAGGTGATCGGCAACAAGCTCACCGCGGAGACCACGGCGATCAGCGAAGCCCAGCGGCATCCGCCGGTCGTGGACCTCGAGGAGCGCAGCGGCGTCCGCCGCCGAGCCTAAGCTCGTAGGCGGCGGGGGAGGCGAAAAGCGATGGCGCATCACTATGTTGTGGACGATCTTGCCGGCTTCGTCGTCGGTGCCGGGCCGTCGGATCTGAGCGAGCACCCACGGGCATTGCTCAAACGCAACGTGCTCGACAGCATCGCCTGCGCCGTCGGTTCGCTGGACGGCGAACTCATCGCCACGATCCGCGCGCACACCGAAGAGTTCAGCGGCCGCGCCTCGGCGACGCTCATCGGTGGCGGCCGTGCCTCGGTGGACCAGGCCGCGTTCTTCAACGCGGTGCTGGTGCGCTATCCCGACCTGCTCGACACCTACCTGACCGTGGGCGGCCTGTGCCACCCGGCCGACAACTTCGGCGCCGTCCTGGCGGTGGCCGAACACGTCAACGCCACCGGAGCCGATTTCCTGCTCGCTCTCGCGGTCGCCTACGAAGTCCAATGTCGTTTCAGTGCACAGGTTCCCGTGATGGCGCGCGGCCTCAACCATGCGCTGCAACTGGCGATGTCGGTCGCGGCCGGATCGGCGAAGTTGCTTGGCCTGGACGCCGAGCGTACCGCCCACGCGATCGCGGCGGCCGCGGCCGACAATGTCTCCCTCGCCGCGGTCCACACCGAGCCGGTGTCGAACTGGAAAGGCATCTCGCCGGCGATCACCGGCATGCGTGCGGTGTACACGACGATATTGGCCGGTCGTGGGATCACCGGGCCCAAGTCCTTGTTCGAAGGCCCCAACGGACTGGTCCAACTCTTCGATCAGCCAATCGATTTCGACACCGCCGACCGCGGACTCCGATCGGTCGAGCAGACCTATCTCAAGCAATATTGTGCACTGATCCACGGACAGGCCATCATCGACGCGCTGTTGGCGATTCGGACGGACAACGGTCTGCGCGGCGACGACGTCGCGCGGGTGCGGATCGAGGTTTTTCATACCGCCTACGACATCGCCGGTGGGGGAGCCTACGGCGACAAAGATCATCCGCGGACCAAGGAACAGGCCGACTACAACCTCAAGTACCTCAGCGCGGTCGCGCTGCTCGACGGCGGAGTGGGTCCCGAGCAGCTGGAGAATGAACGTGTGCTGCGCGACGACGTGCAGGAGTTGCTGGCGCGCGTCGACGTGGTCGCCGCGGCCGACCTGACCGCCGACTACCCGCAACGTACCGCGACGCGAGTGCATGTCCGCACCAGCGACGGACGGGAATTCAGCCGCGAGGAAAGCGATTACGAGGGATCGCCGACCCGGCCGATGACGTGGGACCGGGTGGTGGACAAGTTCGGCTGGCTCGCCGAACCGTTCTGCGACGACGCGCTGCGCGCCGACATCGTCACCGCCGTCGACCAGATCGACGAGATCGCCGTCGCCGAGCTCACCGGACTGCTGGGCGCGGCGAGCCCGCGGCCGCTGCGCCCGCGTAGCCGGCCGCGGCTCTGAAACCCGCGCGCCCTCTTGCGTCATTTGCTGCCCGCGTTGAATGATCGGCCATGCGCAAAGAACGCGGCATCAACCGGTGGGAGCTCGTCAGCTGCGCGCTAGCGGGTCACGTCACCTACGCGCCGGAAGAGCAGGGACTCGCCGACCGGCTCAGCGGCACCACCGGACTCGGCGAAGTGTGGCGGTGCCTGCGCTGCGGGGAATTCGTCGTCGGCGCACCGCACGGCCGCGGCCACGCCGAAGACGCCCCGATGATCATGCGCGGCAAGGCTTTACGGCAAGCCATCATCATTCGTGCGCTCGCGGTCGAACGCGTCTTCCGGGCCGTGGTGATCGCGCTCGCGGCGTACGCGGTGTGGACATTCCGCGGCGCGCGGGGATCCATCCAGGCCACCCTCGATCGCGACCTGCCCATCTTTCGCGCCGCCGGGTTCAAGGTCGACCAGATGACGATCGTGCACGAGCTCGAAAAGGCGCTGGCCGCCAAGCCTTCCACGCTGGCGCTGCTGACGCTGATGCTGACCGCCTACGCATTGATCGAGGTGCTCGAAGCTGTCGGCCTGTGGTTGCTCAAGCGCTGGGGTGAGTATTTCGCGGTGATCGCCACCGCGGTGTTCCTGCCGCTGGAGATCCACGACCTGGCCAAGGGCATCACGATGACCCGCCTGGTCACTTTCAGCATCAACATCCTCGCGGTGATCTACCTGGTGGTCTCCAAGCGACTGTTCGGCGCACGCGGCGGCCGCAAGGCCTACGACGAGGAGCGACGCGGCGAGCAGCTGCTCGACGTCGAGCGGGCCGCCATGACGACGTGACGTTTACGTCTTCGGGCTGATGAAAATGCCCTCGGCAGCCACCGTGACGCCGTCCTCGTCGGCGATATGACCGACGGAGAACGTCTTGACGCCTTCGGTGCGTTCGATGTGTGCCTCGGCCCGCAGGGGACGGCCCAGCGCGGTACGGCGCCGGTAACGCAGGGTCAGGGTGCCGGTGTAGACGGGCCGATCCAGCTTGTGGGCCGTCGCACCCAGCACGTGGTCGAGGATCAGGGCAGACACCCCGCCGTGCGCGTGGTCCGGCGGGCCTTCGTAGGCCGCGCCGAGAGTGAACTCCGACCACACCAATCCGTCCGGTTCGTGGTGGATCACCAGGGGCGGGGCGACCGGGTTGCGCAGACCGATCACCGCGTTGCCCCACGCGATGGTCTGGCCGTCGGGCGTCACCTGCACACCGAAGGGTCCGGGCCGCGCCGAGGCGCTCAATTCGTCTGCGGCACTGTCGATTTTGGCCTTTGCGGATGCCACTGTCTCTGGGTCGGCTTCGGTGCGGATGCTGAGGTCGACGAGCCGGCGGATTGACTGGGCCAGCGGACCATAGACCGATTCGAGCCGCCGGTAGTCAATGCAGAGCATCTCGTCAGACATATAGGCAACCTAACATTCCGTCCGCGACGCATCGCCGGCACATGTGGCAGACTGGACTTGCCCAGCGTTGGGCGTAGCGGATTTCCCTTGTGGCAGCATCATTTTCGCCAGCGTGAATCAAACCGCGTGTCGCCGGGCTCCACGATGCCGTGGATGCCGACTGGCGACCCGACTTCTGCGGGCGCCGACCGGATCAGTGCTGGTCGGAGCGGTTCGCAGAGCGTGACGAGCGGAACGGAACGCCCCGGAATGTGCGCCACGACACAAACCGCATTAGCACTGCGTTTACCCGCCTGCTGCACACTTGTAAAACAGGCGCGGTGAAATTGACGAGTCGGCCGACGAGGCTGACGGAGGAGCGGTCGAGACTATGGCAACACTGCAGACCTTGATCAACCAGAGCGCTACCAACATCGACGTAGTGGCCCCCATCAAAGCGCGCGCCTGTGACGCGCTGAACCTGGTGCGCAAGAGCACGTGGCGCGGCCGGGGAGACGACTCTCGCGTCATGCGCAAGGGTGCGGAGCGCTGCTGACCCGCTGACCGGGTCGATAGAATCGCCGGCGGTGCCAGCGTCAGTGGCCGGTGATTGGAGTGCGACTTGCACGCGAGCGAATCGCGGTGACGATCGGCGTCATTTGTGCAATCCCGCAAGAGTGGGCGTATCTGCGCAGCGTTCTGTCGGGAGCCCAGCGCGAACAGATCGCGCAGACCACCTTCGATACCGGCGAACTCGACGCATACCGGGTGGTGCTGGCCGCGGCCGGCATGGGCAAGGTGAACACGGGGCTGGTGGCAACGTTGCTGGCCGACCGATTTCATTGCCACACAATCGTTTTCACCGGAGTGGCGGGCGGACTGGATCCGCGGTTGCACATCGGTGACATCGTGATCGCCGACCGGGTCGTGCAGCACGACTTCGGGATCATCGAGGACGAGCGGTTGGCGCCCTATCAGCCGGGGCATGTCCCGTTCATCAACCCGACCGACCGCTTCGGCTACCCGGTCGAACCCGAACTGCTCGATCGCGTCAAACACCGTCTCGAGGGATTCACCTTGCCGGCGCTGGCCGCGGCGGCGGGCGGCACCGGCACGCCGCCGCGGATCAGCTACGGCACCGTCCTGACCGGCGATCAGTATCTGCACTGCGAATCCAGCCGCACCCGGTTGCACGACGAACTCGGCGGCCTGGCCATCGAAATGGAGGGCGGCGCGCTGGCCCAGGTCTGCGAGGCATTCGGGATTCCCTGGCTGGTGATCCGCGCGCTATCCGACCTGGCCGGCACCGACTCCGGCGTCGATTTCAACCTCTTCGTCGAGGAGGTCGCGATCAGTTCGGCTCGGGTGCTGCTGCGCCTGCTCCCGGCGCTGGGCTGAGCCGGTCGTCCTGCGCGGCGCGCTCACGTTCACGCCGGCGCGCCCGCGAGGCCCGCAGGTTGGCGACATTGCCGCACGTCTTCACGTTGCACCAGACGCCACTGTTGTTCTTCGAGCGGTCGTAAAAGGTCGACTCACACGGGTGGTTGTGGCATTGCTTCAGTCGTCGCCAGGTTCCCGCCTGCTGGCTGAGCAAGATCTCCCCCCAGAGCGCCGAGGCCAGCCAGCGCCAGCCACTGCCGACGGGCTCCAGCCGGACCTCGCCCGTCTCGGACATCGCGAACGACGCGGAAATCGTCGCCGTACCCGGCCCGGCGTCCGCTTCTCCGCGCACCAGCCGCGCGATCGAGGCGCGCAAGGCGCGAAGTTTTGGTAGGTCCGCGTCCGTCACGGCGGGCGGCTCGGCGGGAAGGCCGCGCAGCTCCGCCCACGTCCCCACCGCGTCGGCCAACCAGTCCCGCGCGAGCGCGGTGTCGGCGAGCAGGTCGGGCTCATGGACCGTGTTCAGGAAATCGTGCACAAACCCCAGACCGCCGGGCGCCGTCGCGAGATCGAAGCGGTGTGACGCAGGCCATGTAGACATAAGCAAATCCTACTTGACTATGTCTCTGTCAGCAATTAGCCTGACAGAAGTAAAAGTAGTTCACCTCAGTCAAGGAGTACGGATCATGGTCAACATCAAGGGAGCGACGGTCGTGGTCACGGGCGGACAGCGCGGACTCGGCAAGGCGATCGTGGACGAGTTTTTGAGCCGGGGCGCGGCCAAGGTCTATGCGACGGCCCGCACACCCAAGCCCAGCGCCGATCCCCGTGTCGTGAGTGTGGCGCTGGACGTCACCAAGGCGGATTCCGTTGCGGCGCTGGCGATTGTGGCGGCGGATGCCGACATCGTGATCAACAACGCCGGCGTCCTCGGTGCACCCAAGCTGCTGGCCAGCGACATCGAAGAGGTTCGGGACGTCTTCGAGACCAACTACTTCGGTGCTCTTCGAGTGGCCCAGGCGTTCGCCCCGATCCTGGCCGACAACGGTGGCGGAGCACTGGTGGACATCAGCTCCGTCTTGTCATGGGTGGGCGGCTTCGGCGGCTACGGTGACTCCAAGGCCGCCATCTGGTCGCTGACCAACTCGCTGCGCATCGAGCTGGAGCAACAGGGCACGCTGGTCACCTCGGTCCACCTGAGCTACACCGCGACCGACATGACCACCGCGTTCGACGTGCCGAAGAACGACCCGCGCGACGTCGCACGGCAAATCGTCGACGGCGTCCGAGGCGGTGCTGTCGAGGTGCTGGCCGACGAGCACAGCCGCCAGGCCAAGGCGGCGCTGTCGGCCCCGGCCGACTTGGTCGGCGCGCACTGATCGTCAGCCGCTTTGGGGGTCGGCAGGACGCCGGCCCCCATCGGCGTGTGCGACGTGTTTGGATTGGCCCATGGCCGATACGGATCCCGAAGGCATTGTCAGCGCCACGCGTTTCATCTCGGCCAGCGCCGAGCGAATCTTCGAACTGATCGCCGAGCCCTCCAGCCAGCCCAGTTGGGACGGCAACAACAACCTGGCCTCGTCGGTGCCCGGGCAGCGCGTCCGCGCGGTCGGTGACGTGTTCAAGACGACGCTGACCAACGGAGCCGTGCGGGAGAACCACGTCGTGGAATTCATCGAAGGCGTCAAGATCGCTTGGCAACCAGCCGAACCCGGCAAGAAGCCGCCCGGCCACCTGTGGCGCTGGGAGCTCAGCGAGGTCAACTCCACCCTGACCAACGTCACCCACACCTACGACTTCACCGCGCTGACCGACGCCACCCGGCTGGAGAAGGCGCGTTCGACGACGCCCGAGATGCTGCGCGAGTCGATGGACAAGCTCGCGATGCAAGCCCAGCGCTTCGAGTAGGAGTACGGCATGCCCCTTCCGCCACCGGGAAACGATCGCGCCGCGATCGTCACCGGCGCTTCTTCGGGCATCGGTGAACAGTTCGCCGGGATTCTGTCGCGGCGCGGCTATCAGGTCGTGCTGGTGGCCCGCAGCGCCGACCGTCTCGCCGAGCTCGCCCAACGCCTGGGTCCCACCGCGCACCCGCTGTCCGCCGACCTGTCCGATCGGTCGGCGCGGGCGAGTCTGGCGGACCGCGTGGCCGCCCTGGGCCTGAGCCCGGACATCCTGATCAACAACGCCGGGCTCTCGACGCTCGGGCTCGTCGCGAAATCTGTTCCCGAGAAAGAAGTTAACCTCGTCGAGGTGGACGTGGCCGCCGTGGTCGATCTGTGCAGCAGATTCCTGCCCGGCATGGTCGAGCGGCGGCGGGGCGCGGTGCTGAACGTCGCGTCGGTGGCCGCATTCGGGCCGCTGCCGGGGCAGGCGGCGTACGGCGGTGCCAAGGCGTTCGTGTTGTCCTACACCCACAGCTTGCGCGGCGAACTGCGCGGCACCGGCGTGACCGCGACCGCGCTGTGTCCGGGACCGGTGGACACCGGATTCGGCGAAGCGGCGGGCTTCGACAAGGAGGAAGCCGAAGCCGCCCTGCCGCGGATCATGTGGATTCCCGCCGACAAGGTCGCGCAGGCCGGAATCGACGGGCTGGCGGCCGGCAAGGCCGTCGTCGTCCCCGGCTGGGTCAACCGGATCGCGTCGTCGTTCTTCCGGATCGCGCCGCCCGAGTCGTTGTTGCCGCTACTCGTTCGCGGTCACCCGGCGTTCAAACACGACTGACGCTCAACCCTTTTTGGCCCGCACCCACTGGAACGTGCCGATGTTTTTCACCCGCACGCTGACGAACCCGTTGTCTTCCAGGATGTCGCCGATTTCGTCCTCGCCGAACACATGCGCCCCGATGTTGGGCACCAGCCGCCACGCCCACGCGGCACGCCCCGCGGTCGGGACCATGATGGCCAGCCGTCCGCCGGATCGCAGCACCCGCGCCATCTCGGCCAGGGCAGCGGCCGGATCCGGAACCAATTGCAGCACCGCCATCGAGACCACGGCGTCGACGGTGTCGTCGCGCAGCGGAAGTCGTTGTGCGTCAGCACGTATGAAGCCGACGTGCGGGCCAGCCTCGTTGCGCACGGCGCGGGCCAGCATCGCCTCGGAGATGTCGATGCCCAGGGCGAGTCCGTCCTTGCCCGCGGCGCGTGCCAGGGACGCGGTAACGGTGCCCGGGCCGGATCCGACGTCCAACACGGTTCCGCCCGGCGGGATGTCCAGCCACTCGGCGGGGTGTTGCAGCGCGGCGATCAACCGGCGCGAGAAAGCCTGCGCGTTGTCGTAAAGCATTGAGCCGATGGGCGATGCCCACGCGGCCTGGATTGGGCCGGTGTTCTTCGGGACATCCCCCGATTCGTCGCGGAGCAGATCCAGATAACCCTTGCCGGCGTCCGGCTCCGCCGGGGGATCCGTCAGCAGCTGCAGCGCCCGGCGCAGCGCGGGCGGAAGCGAGACGTGCACGTCGGTCATGCGTACTCCTTCGATCAAATGTCAAGCTGTACGCCGAAATCCGGGAGCCGCGACGCTGACAGGCCCCCAACGCAGCCTACGCGCGACGCCACGACACCCCGACCCGCCGAGAATGTGGCCTTGGTTAACGCTTGACGACCGCGCGCTCGCTCACCAGGGCGTACAACCGCCACGCGCCGGGCACGCCCTTGAGCGCGCTCTCGCCGCGGTCGGTGAACCTGTGCCGCGATCCGGTGACGATGTCGCGCAGCGTCGACGACACCAAGACCTCGCTGGGGCCGGCCTGGGCGGCGACCCGGGCGCCGATGTGCACGGCCATGCCGGCGATGTCTTTCACGGCGCCGCCGCGAACCTCCACTTCACCCGCGTGGATGCCGACGCGCACCTCGATGCCGAGCACCCGGACCGCGTCGACGATCGCGTCGGCGCACGCGATCGCCGAGCTCGGGCTGCTGAAGGTGGCGACGAATCCGTCTCCGGCCGTGTTGACTTCGCGGCCGGAGAAGCGCTGCAATTCCTGGCGCACGATGGCGTCGTGGTTGTCCAGCAGATCGCGCCAGCGGTCGTCGCCGAGCAGCGCGGCCCGCTCGGTGGAGCTGACGATGTCGGTGAACACGATCGTGGTCAGCAGGCGTTCGGCGTCCGAGCCGCCGCGCAGGCCGGTGATGAACTCC
The DNA here is from genome assembly GCF_010730355.1 of Mycobacterium florentinum. Taxonomy (NCBI): domain Bacteria; kingdom Bacillati; phylum Actinomycetota; class Actinomycetes; order Mycobacteriales; family Mycobacteriaceae; genus Mycobacterium; species Mycobacterium florentinum. The sequence goes on along the minus strand of NZ_AP022576.1, from coordinate 3,453,761 downwards.
TCGATCTCGTCGAGCATCAGCGCGGTGTTGCCGGTCCAGTAGAGGGAATCTTCGCCCGGGAGCTCGACGAAGCGCGACCCGGCGATGTGCTCGGCCATGTAATGCGCGTGGCCGATCGGGCTGAACTCCGAATTGTCGCGATGCAGGATCAGCGTCGGCGTGGTGATGCGGGGCAGGATGTCGCGCACGTCGGAGCGCCGGATGGTCTCGATGACCACGCGCGCCATGCTCGGGGATGCGGCCCGGTTGCCGGCGTGGTCCCACCACGCGCGGAACGCGTCGTCGGTGGCGACCGAGGGGGCGATGATGCCCAGCATGTCGAAGCCCTGCTCGACGGCGTCCGGTTCGACCCCCACCGTCGTGTACGGCTCGGCCTCGACCTCGTCGCTGCCGATCGGATAGTCGGGACCGCGCAGCGTCCTGGCCGCGCCGTTGAAGATCACCAGGTTGTTGACTCGCTCGGGGAATTCGGCGGCCATCACCAGCCCGGCCAACGAGGTGAAACCCGGGGCGAAGACCGTCGCTCGCTCGCACCCGGCCGCGTCCATCACGGCGATCGCATCCTGCGCCCAGGACCTGGGCCCGATCATGTCCAGCGACGGAACCCGCGACGACATGCCGATCCCGCGTTGGTCGAACCGGATCACGCGGCTGAAGGACGCCAGCCGTCGATGAAAGCGATACATCGACGGCTCGCTGTCGACACAGTCAATCGGAATGAGTGGGCCCGGCAGCACCAGCAAGTCGATCGGGCCATCGCCAAAAACCTGATAGGCGATGTCGATCTCGCCGCAACTGGCGTACCGGGTCCGCGGAACCGGCGCCACGACACCAGGCTAATGCAGGGCTACGACAAGTCGCCGATGATGGGCACCAGATAGCGGGCGGCGTACCGCCGGACAGCGGCGTGATCGGAGATGTCGAGCCGGTCGGTGGGGAAGACGATGATGCCCAATGCCACGCGCAGCAGGACATCGGCGATGTTGGCCAGGTCGGCCTCGGGAATGTCGGCCCCGCATCTGCGCAGGGTGTGCGCGATTCCGTCGGCGAACTGGCTGATCGGGAAGACGTGCGACCGGGAGAAGAGGCCGAACAGCTCGGGTTCGCTTTCCACGATGCGGGAGTACAGCGGTGAGTCCTGGACCAGGCGCACGCCCAGCGTGAACGCCTCGATCACCGCTTCGCCCGGAGTGCAGCCCGCGGTGGCACGGTCCAGGGTGGCGAAGAAAAGTTCACCCTCGTGGCGCACTACCCGTTCGACCAGGTCGTCCTTGGTGGGAAAACGCCGGTAGATGGTGCTGCGGCTGACCCCGGCCCGGGCGGCGACGTCCTCGATGTTCGCCCGGCGCACACCGTAGGTCTCGAAGACCGCTCGCGCGGTGTCCAGGATGGTCCGGTCGACATCGGCGATTTGGTCGACATCGCCTCGGAGGCTGCTGCTCTGCATGAATCACGACCCCCACGGCAACCTCGGCGGATGAATGCTAGCCTGAAACAAAGATACACTTTCGTGTCACTGCTTCACGGCGGTTGCTTCGGGGGAGGTGGGCATGACCGCCCAGCACGACGAGTTGGCCGGCCCGAGTTTTGACGTCGGCGTGCGCGAAGCGGTCCCGATGCCGGTCGACGACGAGATTGCCGAGACCGCGCCGCGGCTGGGGCCAGACTCGCTGATCTGGAAGTTCTACGGCGATCACCGGACGCAATTCTTCGGGTTTCAGCGCGTCGCCGGCGTCGAGAACTGCATCGAGCAGCTTGCCCAGGGCGTGCTCGATCACTCGGTGATCTTCAGCGACACGTTGGGCCGGGCCAAGCGAACCGCACCGCCGCTGATGAAGACCGTCTACTCCGACAACCCACACGAGTGGGGTCGCAAGGTCCGCGACTTCCACAAACCGATCAAAGGCACCATCAGCGACGGCTCCCGGTATCACGCCCTGAATCCCGAGTTGTTCTATTGGGCGCACGCCACTTTCGTCGACCAGGTCATCTACAACACCGACATGTTCATCCGGCGGCTGTCGGACGCCGAGAAGGAACAGATCTTCAGCGAAGGCAAGGTCTGGTACAGCCTCTACGGCGTCAGCGGGCGCGGCCAACCGGAGACCTACGCCGACTTCGTCACCTATTGGGACGACATGCTCGAGCGGTTCGTGCCGCACAAGACCGTCCTGTACGGCACCGGCTATATCCGCAAGGGGATTCCGGGACCGCGCTGGATGCCCAAGCCGCTGTGGAAGATCCTGTCCGCGCCGCTGAACGCTTACACTCGCCTCGTGCTGGTCGGAACCATGCCGCCGCAGATGCGCGACGTGTGCCGGCTGGAGTGGGATACCAAGAAGGAGAAGCGGTTTCAGCGATTCGCCGCCGTCGTGCGCGCGTTGAATCCGGTGCTCAACCGGTTGCCGCTCTGGTTCCTGTACACGCCGTGGGCGGTGACGGCGTGGCGCCGGGCGGGCGTTGACCCGCGCCGGCTGCACAACCGCGCCGGCTAGGCGATCCGCAGCAGCCGTTCGGCATTGCCGTGCGCGATCTTCTCTCGGTCGCCGGCGGACAGCGTCGTCTGCTCGAATCCCCGGACCGCGTCGTAAGAGGACTCGTACGGATAGTCGATGGAGAACATCAGCGCGTCGGCGCCGACCTCCAGCACGGCTCCCAGCATCACCGCCGGTGAAAACACGCCACTGTTGGTGAAGACGATGTTGGTGCCGAGGTAGGCCGACGGCGCGCGCTGCAGCGTGCTGGTCGTCGAATGTGACGTCGACGCGAACCGGGAGTCGATTCGGCTGCGCTGAAACGGCAGGAATTCACCCATGTGGCCCAGAATCATGGTCGCGGACGGATGCCGGTCGAACACGCCGCTGAACAGGATCCGCAGCGCATGACCGCTGACCTCGGCGGCCCAGCTCCAGGTCGCGCCGTACAGCTCCGGTCGCCCCTCGATGACCTTCCAGTGATCGGCCGGTGGTGCGCCGGGGTGCAGATACAGCGGCACGCCCAGGGATTCCAGCGCCGCCCACAGCTCGTCGTATTCGGGTGCATCCAGGTAACGGCCACCGGGTCCGGTGATGCAGTCATTGACCAGGGCGCCGCAGAAGCCGTCCTGGGTTACGGCGCGTTCCAGCTCGGCCACCGCGGCGGCGGGATCCTGCAGGGGCAACGCCGCGAATCCGCGGAATCGATCCGGATTTTCACTGATCGCCTTCGCCAGGTGGTCGTTGGCGAAGCGCGCGTTGTCGCGGGCCCGTTCGGCGTCGATGTCGACCTGCAGACCGGGAGACGTCAGGGAGAGCACCTGAATGTCGATGCCGGCGTCGTCCATCTCGGCCAGCCGGTGCTCGCCCAGGTCGGGCAGCCGGAGCGCGCAGCGCCGGGCGCATTCCGGCGTCATGCGCTTCTGTAGCTGCTGATGCTGCGTGGTGGGCTGGCGCTCGGCCAGCTCGGGGATGAAAAAGGCTTCCTCTAGGGCGACGTACCGCATCGGATTTCCTCACTGTCGGATTGCTCTGTCTCCCTTCGACTCTGCGCCCCGCCCCATTATTTGTGAAATGAATGTCTTGTATGGCAAGTATGTTTTTCGCGCATACGAGCTGACCACGTACGGGTCGGAAACTGTGGGCTGCGCCACAGTAGATTGGGGCATTGCGCTACGTCAGCCCCGAGCGTGAGGAGCACAAGCATGCAAATGACGGGCAATACCGTGCTGGTCACTGGCGGCGGCACCGGAATCGGCCGCGGTTTGGCGGAGTCGTTGCACCGGCTCGGCAACCAGGTAGTGATCGCGGGCCGCCGTCGTGCGCTGCTGCAGGCCGTCGTCGAGGCAAACCCCGGTATCGGCTACCTGTCGCTGGATCAATCCGACGCGGCCGATGTCAGGCGGTTCGCCGTCGAGCTGACAGACCGCTATCCGGACTTCAACGTCCTGGTCAACAACGCCGGGACGCAGCGCGTCGAGGATCTCACCGCCAGCAACGCCGGCGCGGCGGAGCAGAGCATCGCGATCAACCTGATGGGCCCGATCCGGCTCATCTCGACGTTGTTGCCGGCGCTGCTGCGAAAGCCGCGCGCGGCGATCCTGAACGTCACGTCGGGCCTGGCGTTCATGCCCAGTGCGCTCACACCGACCTACTGCGCCTCCAAGGCCGCACTGCACTCCTACACCCAGTCGCTGCGCTTCCAGCTTCGCGACACCGCGGTGCAGGTCATCGAGATCATTCCGCCGCATGTGCAGACCGCGCTGCAGGGCGAGCGCGGATTCGACCCGCGGGCGATGCCGCTGGACGACTACGTCGCCGAGACGATGGCCCTGTTGCGATCCGAGCCGCAGGCCGAGGAGATCGTGGTGGAGCGCGTCAAGAATTTCCGGTTCGCCGAACGCGACGGTACCTATCAGGACATCTATCCGGCCTTCAACGAGGCGATCACGGCCTGGCTGGGCGGCACGGGCAAGTGAAACCCTTGCGGTAACCCGGAATTCGCCGCGGCATGGACCAACGTTCAGTCGCTGTATGCCCGGCGAGACCGCAGCCAGCTTGGCGGGCGGGACCGGCATGCGACAGGATCGGTGGCATGGCCGATATCGACTTTTCGTTGTTGGACGTCCCGAGATCGGCACCGGTCGACGACGTCGACGCGTTCCTGCGCACGGCGATCGCCTGGCACTTCGGCGAGGACACCGGCTCGGCCTTTTGGCTGCGGATTGCCAAGACGCTGGACTTCGACCCGTTGACCGATATCAAGACCTTCACCGATTTGCGGTTGTTTCCGAACCTGCTCAGCGAGCTGCGCAATGTGCCGGTCGAAGATCTGATCCCGCGCGGGTACGGCTCACCGCCTCCGGTGCCGCAGGTTTTCGAATCCGGTGGCACCACCGGGGCGCCGAAACGTACTGCGCAACTTCCGGATTGGGTCGCGCAAGTCATCGAATGGCAAACCGAGGACTTCGCCGGCGGCGGCTTTCGACGGGGCCAGGGCTTCCTGTGCCTGATGCCGAGCGGCCCGCACGGCGTCGGGTTTTTCTCGCGGCTGGTCGCCGAGCGGCTCGGCTCGGCGTTTCACGCGATCGACATCGATCCCCGCTGGGTGAAGAAGATCGCCGCGCGCAATGCCGTCGGTGAAGTGGCGGCCTATGTCGACCACGTCCTCGAGCAGGCGGTGCACGTTCTGCAGACGCAGAACGTCGCGAACCTGCACGCCACCCCGCCGTTGCTGGAGGCGATTGCCCGCAACGACGACTTGGTGGACTTGGTGAACGCCAAGATTCGTTACCTGTTGCTCAGCGGTGCGCACGCGGACGCCGACACGCTGGACCTGCTGCGCGACATCTTCCCCGAGACGACCATCACGATGGCGTTCGGCAGCACCATGATTCTGTCGCAGGCGGTCACCCGAATCGAGGGCGACGCATTCGTTTTCGACCCGCGCACGCCCTACGTCGTGTTCTGGGTGATCGATCCCGACACCGGAGAGCAGGTGCCCTACGGTGAGCTCGGCCAGGTGGTGATGAACCACATCAGCAAGGGCATGTTCCTGCCGAACAACCTGGAACGCGACATGGCGATCCGGATGCCGGGCCCCGCTGGGCAACTCAGCGATTCGGTCAGCGCGGTACGGCCGGTCACCACCTTCGAGGGCGAGGCCGTCATCGAGGGCGTGTACTGAGGTGACCGGCGAAACTCCAAGTGTGACAACCGACCTGGTATTGCTGGACGCGCTGGGGCCCAGCGGCGAGTACCGGACCCGCAACCGCGAAATTGTCACCAGCACCGCCGGGGTACCGGTCGCCGAGCTGAGTAAGGTGGCGCCGCTGTATGTATCGCGCACCATCGGTGCGCAGCGCAAGGTCGCGCCGCTGCCGGTCGCGGAGCGGGAAAAGGCATTGGCTGCCGCGGCCGATATCTTTGCGACCGGGGAAATCGGCGGCCTGGGCTTCGACGCGTATGTCGAACTCGCCAGCCGGATTTCGGGAGTGCCGATCGTGGTCACCCGCGCCGGGGCCCGCAATGTGGCGGGCGCCGTTGCCCACGCATTCGACGCGGTGCGCCCGGCCCAGCCGATCGGCGCGGTCCGCGACTGGCGCGAGGAACGCACCCGCGCCGGCAGTGCGGTCTGGACGCGGCGCGGCGAGGTGTTCGCCGTGCACGCCGCGGGCAACGGCCCGGGGGTACACGGCCTGTGGCCGCAAGCACTCGCCCTGGGCTACCGGGTCGCGGTGCGCCCGTCGCGACGCGAACCCTTCACCGGGCACCGGCTCGTTAGCGCTTTGCGCCAAGCGGGATTTCGGCCCGAGGACGTCGTATTTCTGCCCACCGATCATGGTGGCGCCGACGAGATCATCCGCCGCGCCGATCTCGCCATGGTGTACGGCGGCCAGGACGTCGTCGACAAATACGCCGCCGATCCGACGGTGATGGTGAACGGGCCGGGCCGCGCCAAGCTCCTGATCACCGCCGACCGCGATTGGCGCGACTACCTCGATCTGATCGTTGACTCGATCGCGAATCTCGGTGGTATGGCGTGCGTTAACACCACCGCAGTGCTCTACGAGGGCGACTCGGCCCCGCTGGCCGCGGCGATCGCCGAGAAGTTGGCGACGATCGAGCCGCTACCCACCGAGGACGAGCGGGCGATCCTGCCCACTCAGCCCGTGGAAAAGGCGCAGGCGCTGGCGAACTATCTGGCGACGAAGGCCGCGGGCACCACCGCGCTGCTCGGCGCGGATCAGGTCGTCGCCGCGGTGGGTGATGGCTATGCCGCCCTGCGTCCGGCCGTGCATCTGTTGACCGAGCCCGATGTCGACAGGCTCAACATCGAACTACCGTTCCCCTGCGTGTGGGTGTCGCCCTGGTCGCGCGAGGCCGGCCTGGCGCCGTTGCGAAACTCATTGGTAATTACCGTGATTACCGGCGACGACGACCTGATCGACAGCGTGCTCGGTGACCCGACCGTCAGCAACGTCTACCGCGGAAACCATCCGACTTTCTACGGCGCGCCCGAAATCCCGCACGACGGATTCCTCGCGGACGTGCTGATGCGCAACAAGGGTTTCATCCGCGACTAGCGCTCGTTGATGTAAGGCAACAGCGCCATCTCGCGGGCGTTCCTGATCGCGGTGGCCACCTGCCGTTGTTGCTGCACCGTCAGGCCGGTGACGCGGCGGGACCGGATTCGGCCGCGCTCGGACATGAACATCCGCAACGTCGTAATATCTTTGTAGTCAACGTACTTGAGGCCGAGGCTGCTCAGCAGGTTTCGCTTCTTCTCGATCGGCTGAGTCCGGCTGGGCCGGGTTTTCGATTTGCCGGCCATCTACCAACTCGCCTTCCGCACGCCGGGAAGCTGGCCCTGATGCACCAGCTCCCGCATCCGCACCCGGGACAGCCCGAACTTGCGCAGGTGCCCGCGGGGACGACCGTCGACCGCGTCGCGGTTGCGTACCCGCACCGCGCTGGCGTCGCGCGGCTGGCGGGCCAGTGCCTGTTGTGCGGCCAGCCGCTGCTCGGGTGTGCTGCGCGGCGATCGGATGATCTCCTTGAGGCCGGCGCGCCGTTCGGCGTAGCGGGCGACGATCGCGCGACGCTGGTCGTTCTTGACGATCTTGGATTTCTTGGCCATTCAGCGTTCCTCCCGGAACTCGACGTGGCGGCGGACCACCGGGTCGTACTTACGCAACGTGAGCCGGTCGGGGTCGTTGCGCCGGTTCTTGCGGGTGTTGTAGGTGTATCCGGTGCCCGCCGTCGAGCGCAGCGTCACGATGGGTCGAATCTCGTTGCGAGCCATCAGATCCGCTGACCCTCTCGGCGCAGTCGCGCGACCACGGCCTCGATCCCGTCGCGGTCGACGACCTTGATTCCCTTGGCGCTCACCCGCAACGTGACGCGCCCGCCCTCCGACGGCAGGTAATACGTCTTGGTCTGGATATTGGGTGACCACCGGCGCTTGGTTCGGCGATGCGAGTGCGACACCGCGTTACCGAAACCCACTGTGCGGCCGGTGACCTGACAGTGCATGGGCATGACGTCTCCTCTCCACGACAGCAGGTTATTGAAAATCATTTTCGACAAGCCCCGTCCGGCACTGTACCGTGGCGAAGGCATTATTGAAAACCATTTGCAATAAGGAGTGGGCATGCGGACGCCGGTGGTGCTGGTAGCGGGTCAGGGCGACACCGACGCGGTGGCGGGGACATTCCTGCGCCGGGCCGGGACCGTGGTCGTCGAGCATCGGTTCGACGGTCACGTGGTGCGGCGCACGACGGCCATGTTGTGCAAGGGCGAATTCACCACCGCCGAGGACGCATTGGAGCTGGCGCACGGGTGCGTGTCCTGCACCGTCCGCAACGACCTGCTGGCGCTGCTGCGCACGCTATCCCGCCATGCCGGCGTCGAGCGGATCGTCGTGCATCTGTCCGAGTGGCTGGAGCCCGAGCCCATCTGCGTGGCGATCAATCATGTCCGGGTGCGCATCGGTCCCGACTACCCCGACGGCCCGGCCGCCCTGGACGTGGCGATCGCCGGGGTGGTGACGTGCATCGACTCCCGCACTTGGCTAACCCGCGCCCTCGGGGACGCGGTGCTGGGGGACGGCCGCACGATGGCCCAGGCCGTCGTCTGTCAGGCCGAGTTCGCCGACGTGCTGGTGCTGACCCGCCCCGAGCCCGTGACACTGGCCGTGCTGCGCAGGCTGGCTCCGCGGGCGCGCCTCACCGTGGGCATCGAGCGCCTCGAGACGGCGCTGGCCAACCTGGAAGAGGGCGCGCGCCGCGGCCTCAGCGACCATCCGCACGGCTGGCTGCTGGCGGGCCGGCCGCCACTGGGAGCCGACGGGGCGGTGCAAATCGTCGAATTCAACGCCCGCCGCCCGTTTCACCCGGAACGCCTGCATGCCGCGGTGGATCTGCTGCTGACCGGCGTGGTGCGCGCCCGCGGCCGGCTATGGCTGGCCAGCCGGCCCGACCAGGTCATGTGGCTGGAGTCGGCCGGCGCAGGCATGCGGGTCGCGTGCGCGGGAAAGTGGCTGGCGGCCATGACCGCGCAGGAAGTGGCCGATATCGACGCAGAACGGCGCCTCTTCGCCGAGCTGCAATGGGAGTTCCGGTTCGGTGACCGGCACACGGCGATGACGGTGTTGACCTGCGGCGCGCAAGCCCCCGACATTCTCGACGCCCTGTACGGAGCGCTGCTCACCGACGCGGAAATGGCGCAACCACGGAAGTGGGGCGGCTACCCGGACCCGTTCGGCGATTGGCATGAGGACCCCTGCGACGAAACCGCCGGCACCGCTGAAGAAGTCGCATCCGACGCCGACCGCCGCGAATCGTGAACTAACACCGCGTCACGTTTAGCCGGGACCACCGGTTCGGCCTGTGCGGGTGGTCTGGTAGCTGTAGGTTACGAGTCGCAAAGCGTTGGGAAAGCAGCGCTGCACCCGGACTCGGCACGCCATCTCGGTGAATGCGGTGTGAAGGTGAACTTGATAGGCCAGGCCTTGAAGACGGCGACGGACCGATTGGCCAACCCGGCGCGGGTGGCGGATCCCGACAGGCTGCGCGCCGCGGTTTCGGGCAAGACGGTCCTGGTCACCGGTGCGTCCTACGGCATCGGTGAGGCGACTGCCCGCAGGCTGGCGGCGGCCGGAGCGACGGTGCTGGTCGTCGCGCGATCGGCGGAGCGCCTCGACGACCTCGCCGCGGCGATCAACGCCGGTGGCGGGAACGCCATCGCCTATCCGACCGATCTGAGCGACGAGGCCGCCGTCCACGTGCTGACCAAACAGATCACCGAGAACCACGGCCCGCTCGACATCGTGGTCAGCAATGCCGGCAAATCGCTGCGCCGTTCGCTGCATCACCAGTACGACCGCCCACACGATTTCCAGCGCACCATCGACATCAACTACCTGGGGCCGATCTGGCTGCTGCTGGGACTGCTGCCGGCCATGCGGGAAAACGGCCGCGGCCACATCGTGAACGTGTCGAGCGTCGGCGTGCGGGTGGTGCCGGGTCCGCAATGGGGCGCGTATCAGGCGTCCAAGGGCGCTTTCGACCGCTGGCTGCGCAGCGTGGCGCCGGAATTGCACGCCGACGGTGTCGACGTCACGTCGGTGTACTTCGCCCTGGTGCGCACGCGGATGATCGCACCGACGCCGATCCTGGGCCGCCTTCCCGGTCTGTCCCCCGACGAGGCCGCCGACGCCATCGCCAAGGCGGTCATCGAGCGTCCGCGCAGCAACGAACCGCCCTGGGTGTTTCCGGCCGAGCTGGCCTCGGTGCTGCTGGCCGGTCCGGCCGACTGGGCCGCCCGGTTGTGGCATCGCCGGTTCTTCGCCGATTCGCGCGGACGAAAGGACCGGGGATGACCGACGGTGTGGCCGCCACGACGGCCCGGGCCCTGTTGTCGTCGCGGCTGCTGAGTGTGCCCACCCCGATCGCGGCGGTGCGGCTGATCCGCGAGGTCTATCGGGGCGGCACCAACCTGTCCACGCTGCTGGCTGTCGCGGCGGCGCGCTGGCCGGAGCGCACGGCGATCATCGACGACGAGGGGGCACTGAGCTACCGCGAGTTGCAGTGCAAGGCCGAGGCGCTCGCTCACGAGCTCGTCCGCGATGGCGCCGGCCCGGGCGAGGCGGTGGGGATCATGTGCCGCAACGGCAGTGACTTCGCGGCTTCCGTGTTCGCCGCGGCCCTGGTCGGAGCCGACGTGGTGCTGGTGAACACGGAGTTTCGCAGCACGGCTCTCGCGGATGCGCTGGATTCACACCAGATCAGAAACATGTTCTGCGACAACGAGTTTGTCGATCGGGTCGCCGACGCCGCGCCGTCGGTCGGCGTGATCGATCCGGCAACCGTGCTGATCCGGCCGGGCGCGCCGCGACCGCGCGTCGTCGAGTCCGGTCGACTGATTCTGCTGACCTCGGGTACCACGGGTGTGCCAAAGGGCGTTCCGCGGATGCCTCGGATGAGTTCGGGAGTGGGCGTCGGCATGACCATTCTCCAGCGCACCGGGCTGCGCGTCGGATCACGAATCGCGGTGGCGGTACCGATGTTTCACGGCCTCGGCCTGGGCATGCTGATGCTCACCGTCAGCCTGGGCGGCACGGTTCTGACGCATCGGCGCTTCGATGCCGAGACGACGCTGGCCCAGGCATCGCTGCAGCGCGCCGACGCGCTCAGCGTGGTCCCGATCATGCTGGCGCGCATCATGGATTTACCGCAACGGGTGCGGATGCGAAACCCGTTGTCGCTTCAGGTCGTGATATCCAGCGGTGATCGGCTTGATCCGAGCCTGGCGCGCCGCTTCATGGACTCCTACGGCGACATCCTCTACAACGGATACGGTTCCACCGAGGTCGGAATCGGCGCTTTGGCAACACCTTTGGAGTTGCGTCATGCCCCCGACACGGTGGGGCGGCCGGTCGCGGGATGCCCGGTTCGGATCTTCGACAAAACCGGCCGGGCCGTCGGGCCGCGCGTGACGGGCCGGATTTTCGTGGGCGGCGAGCTGACGACCAAGGGTTACATCGGCGGTGCCGACAAGGCCGTCATCGACCAGATGACCAGCACCGGCGACATGGGCTATCTGGACAACTCGGGCCGGCTCTACATCGTCGGCCGCGAGGACGACATGATCGTGTCGGGTGGTGAAAACGTGTACCCGCGGGCGCTGGAGAACGCGCTCGCCGCGTATCCCGACGTCGCCGAGAACGCCGTCGTCGGGGTTGCCGACGAACAGTTCGGACGCCGGCTGGCCGCCTTCGTCGTGGCTCGCGCCGCGCGTCAAATCGATGTCGCGGCGCTACGGGAGTACTTGAAGGACAAGGTTTCTCGCTTCGAACAGCCCAGGGATATCCACGTCGTCGACAGCATTCCGCGCAACCCCGCCGGCAAGGTCATCCGGAAGGAACTGGCGACCTAAGCCTCCGGGGTGTCCTGCTCGTCTTCGGCCGCGCCGTCGGGCTGGAGGACGCCGACGGTCTTGTTCAGCCAGTTGGGTGCCAGCCACGAGATCGCGGTGGCGCCCGCGGTGGCGCCCATCACGCCCGACCACGCGACCGGTCCCAGCGGCGTGCATCCGAAGAACTGGCTGATCACCGGGGTCTGAACGATGCCGACCAAGACGCCCGCGCTGCCCAGCGCGGTCGCCACGACGAGCGGACTGTGCTGGCGTGTCAGCAGGGTCTGGGCGAGCTGCGTCGTCACCAGGGCCGTCAATCCCATTGTCGCCGTCCGGCGCTCGCTGCCCGGTGTCCAGCGGCCGATGGTCCAGGCGGCGGTAGCGCCGGCGGCCGTGACGACGCCGCGGGTGACGATCTGGCGCATCAGCGGGGCATCGAGCGACGGGGTGGGTCCGGTCAGCACCGCGAGTCGGTGTGCGGCGCGGGCCTTTTCGGCCTGTTCCTCGGATTCGTACTCGGCCTCGTCGGGTTCGACGTACTGCGAGGTTACGGCAACCGCCAGCGCGGGGAACATGTCGGTGAGCAGGTTCACCAGCAGCAGCTGACGGGTTCCCACCGGCGCGCGGCCCTGGCCGAACGCGGTCCCGATGATGGTGAACAGCACCTCGCCGACGTTGCCGCCGACCAGGATGGTGACGGCGTCGCGAACGCCGGCCCACATGCTGCGGCCCTCGACCAGCGCGTCGAGCAGCACGGACAGGTCGCGGTCGGTCAAGACGATGTCGGCGGCGCTGCGGGCGGCCGACGAACCGCGGCCGCTCACGCCGATGCCCACGTCGGCCATCCGGATCGCGGCGGCGTCGTTGGCGCCGTCGCCGACCATCGCCGTCACCCGCCCGCAGCGTTGCAGCGCCGCCACGATCTGCACCTTCTGCTCCGGGCTGACGCGGGCGAACACCTGCACGTTCGATACGACCTTGGCGGCGGCGTCCTCGTCGAGACCGGCCAGATCGGTGCCGGTGATGACCCGGGCATCCGCCGGAAGTCCCAGCTGGCGGGCGATCGCCCGCGCGGTGATCGGGTGGTCGCCGGTGATCAGCACCACCTCGCGGCCGGCGGCTTCCAGCGCCTCGATCAGCGGGCGCGACGATGCCCGTGCGGTGTCGGCCAGCCCGACGTAGCCCAGCAACTCGAGCTCCTGCGCGTAGGTGTCGACCGCGTCGACATCGGTGTCCTCATCGTGAGTGGTCCCGTTGGGCCAGGGGCGCCGGGCCACCGCCAGCACCCGCAAGCCCCGCTCGGCGAGGCTGCGCACCACCGACTCCGCATGCGCACGGTCGGCTTCCGGGTCGGCGAACCGGCAACGGGGCAACACCACCTCGGGCGCGCCCTTGAGCATCAGCACCGGCTTGTCCGCCTCCGCGCTCAGGGTGCCGATCGCGGCGGCGTAACCACGGCTGGACTCGAACGGCACCTCGGCGAGCAGCCGCCAACCCGCCTTGTTCTTGGTGAGAAGGAAACTCGCCGCGGTGATGATGGCCTCGTCGGTGGCGTGCGCGTGGCCCTGACCGTCCTGGGGCTGCGGGGAGGCCCAGGCGGCCGCCCGCAGCACCGCGGCCGAGCGCGGATCCTCGGCTTCCGGGAATGGATCGCCCGGCCGGGCATCGTGCGGCATCGCGCACAGCACACGCAGCCGGTTCTCGGTGAGAGTGCCTGTCTTGTCGAAACATACGGTGTCGACGCGGCCCAGGGCTTCGATCGTGCGTGGCGAGCGGACCAGCACCCCGTGCGACGTCAGGCGCTGAGCCGCGGCCAGCTGGGACAGCGTGGCGACCAGCGGTAGACCCTCCGGAACGGCGGCCACCGCGATCGCGACGCCATCGGCGACCGCCTGCCGCAGCGACGCGCGGCGCAGCAACGCCAGGGCGGTCACCGCGGCGCCACCGGTCAGGGTCAGCGGCAGCACCTTGGAAGTGAGCTCGCGCAGCCGGGCCTGGACTCCGGCCGCCGTCTCGACGTCGGCCACCGCCGAAATCGCCCGGTGCGCAGCGGTATTGACCCCGGTCGCCACCACGATCGCGCGAGCGCGGCCCGCGACGATCGTGCTGCCCTCGAACAGCATGCTCGCCCGTTCGGGGTCGTTGACGGCGACGGGTTCCACCTGCTTGTCCACCGGCAGCGACTCGCCGGTGAGCAGCGACTCGTCGACCTCGAGGTCCTCGGCCACCAGCAGCCGCGCGTCGGCCGGAATCACCTCCGGTGCGGCCAGGTCGATGACGTCGCCGGGCCGCAGCGACTTGGCGGACACCGTGACAGTGCGGGTAGCGCGCTGGGCCGCCTCCAGCCGGCGCCGGGTGGTGGCCACGGCGGGGACCGCGACGCGGCGCACCAGCTGATCCTGCTCGGCGAACAGTTCGGCAGCGGCTGCTTCGGCCCGCAGCCGTTGTGCCCCACCGGTTATCGCGTTGGCGGTCATGACGCCGCCGACCAGCAGCGCGTCGATGTTGCTGCCGACGATGGCCGACGCGGCGGCGCCCACGGCCAGGATCGGGGTCAGCGGGTCGGAGAGCTCGACCCGGGTAGCCGCGGCCAGCCGCGCCAGGTTGTGCAGCGGCGCGCGCAGCCCCGCGAACGGCGGGCTGTAGGACAGGTCGTCGAGGCGGCGGCGCCAGGACGGGGTCAGGGTCTCCACCGCCAGCGGTCGCGAGCCGCCGGCCAGCCGCGAGTACACGATCTCGGGATCCAGCGCGTGCCAGGCGGTGAGCGGCTGTGGGGTGGGGTCGGGCAGGCGCAAAACCCTACTGGCCGAGAAGGTTCCGGCGATCAGTGCGGTGACGGCGGCGGCGTTGACCGGGTTGAGCCAGCGGCGGAAGCTCGCCGGGTTGTTGGGCCGCTCCTGCTCGCTGCCGGTGACCAGCAGCAGCCCGGCCAGCGTTGTGCCGCCCTGGGCTAGGTGTATCGCCGATTCGCTGGCCGAGCGGGCCACCGGAATCGCGGACAGGATCCGAACCGCGTCGGCCAGGTCGGTGCCGGTGATGATGTCCGCGGTCCACGGCGTCGCGGCGCGTGGATCATCAAGTGCCACACCAACATCGGCGATAGCCAGTGCGGCCAGCGTATCGGTCGACGCGAAGTCGCGGTGCACGGCGGTGATCAGCAACACCGGGCCGCGATCGCTGCGCAGGTCACGCACCACGGTCAGCAGCGGTGTGCCGGGCGGATGTGTCGCGGCGACGCTGGCGGTCAGGTCCTCGGTGCCGGCCACGTGACGCAAGACCACTCGCGCCCCGGTCCGATTCGCGGTCTGCAGCAACGGGATCGCGTACGGGTCGACTTCCCAGCCGACTTCGACCGTGCCGACGCATTCGCCGTCGACGATGAGGTCGGCGCTTTCCAGGCCCTGCGCGGGGGTGGCCGACGGGCCTTGCAGCGGAACCCATCTCAGGTGTGCACCGGTGGCGGGCAATTCGTCGGGATCGGGCTCGGGAGCCTCTTCACCGTGCAACAGCGCGTCGGCGACCTCGTAAACGCGGTCGTCGTCCCATCCGGGTGCCTCGCCGATCGATTTCAAAACGGCGCGGTGATCACCGCGCAGTGCCGCGCCGTCGATGACGACCACTTTCAACCGGTCCAAGCGGCGCAGGGCGCCGGGGTCGAGGACCAGCTGTCCGCCGTTGGCAAGCCCGCGGCCCAGCGTCGAGGCGAACGCCTGGCGGCCCATGTGCGCGGCCCGGGGCACCCCGGCCTCGATCGCGGCCGCCGCGTCTTCGGTGCCGCCGCCGGCCACCAGCGCACTGGCCGCTGCGATCAGCGAGCCGTTGGCCGCCGATTCGACATAGGACTCCACCGGCCCGGCCATCGAGCCCTTCTCGGTGTCCATCGCCGCGTCGATGGCGCCGCCGACCACGACGTGTGAGGCCTCGCCGGCCGCGGCGGCGGCCCAGCTGTGCCGTGGGACGTGCGATTTGGCTCCGGCCGAGGAGATGACCGGGACCACCGGAGCCTGCGGCCGCTCGGGCGAGGCCAGGTGCGGCTCGCGCTCTCGCCACACCCGCCGGTGCGCCGCTGCTTCGGTGATCTGCAGGGTCCGTTGCGTCATATCGAGAAACGGTGTGCCGAACGATTGGGTGAGCCCGTGCGCCGCTGCTGTGGTGGCGGCGAGCACGATGTCGGTGCCCACCCGCCCCAGTCGCGACTCCAGCACCGACACCATGCGCGGTTGGTGGTTGATCAGGGCGGCCGCGGCCCGGGTGGTCTGCGGTGCCGCGGGCAGGCGGGTCACCCAGCCGGTGACGGCGGCGGTCATCGCGACCATGTCCATGGCCGCCGAGGTGAGCGGCACCAGGATCGCCAGCGGGTTACCCGGGTCGGCGAACGGCGCGGAAATCGGTACGTCCGACTTGGTGGTCGCCAGGTCCGCGGCAATGGCGGCAACAGTCGACCGGACCTCGTCCACGACGTCGTCGTAGTCTTCGGCGTCCTCGGAGAGCTCGAACACCAACCGGCCCAGCGAGCCCTCGACATGGGCCTCGGCCACGCCCGGAATTCGCCGAACAGGTTCCTCGACGACCGCCGAGTACTCGTACCACCGCGAGAACGGCAGCAACGGATCCAGGTCCAGGTGCACCCGCCGACCGCTTTGCCAGCGCACCGGAGGTGTGATGGGGCCCGCAGATCCGTTGGATGAGGGCGTGATCCCGAGTGCGCGGCTGGTGGAGTCGGCCATCGACTGCACCACCGGGCCGGCCAGTTCGACCACCGGGCTCGCCAGGACCTGGACCGCGCCCGCGGCGCCGGCGGCAGTGGACACACCTGCTTTCACCAGCTGGGCAGCTCCGTCGGTGAGACCAGCGACGACGCTGGTTACACCCGGAATCTTCATTCGGTCATCCTTCAAATACGTCTGTCGCGCTAATGATCCTGGGGTGTTCGGGACCTGTCCACATCTGCGCCCGAAGTCAGGCCGTACGATGACACCAACGGCTTTGGTGGCTGGGAATTCGCTGAGTTACCAGCGGCTGTAATCGCGTCCCTCGGAAAGTTTACCGGCTGGACGGCAGATCAAACGTCGCGAACAAGGCCGGGTCGAGGAAAACCGTTATGGCGGCAACGCCATCGGCACGCGGCGTGATGACGTGTATCGAATGGGCCCGCATAACGCCGTCGGAGGCGCGGCGGTACTCGGCCACGGCGGGTTGGGCATTCGCGGCGGTCGGGACCATGACAATGTCGCCGGGTGTTGTAAATGCGCGCGCGGCAAGGAATTCCAGCACGGTATCGCGGCCGGTGAACCACACCGGCAGCGGCGGCATTTCGAGTTTGACGTCCGTTTGCAGCAGCTCGGTCAGCGCGGCCATATCGGCGCTTTCGAATGCCGCACAGTAGCGGTCGAGCAATTCGCGGCGCTTGGCATCGCCGGGCTCGGCCACCTCGTCTTCGGTGGGGGAGACCTCGGCGAGGCGGGCCCGGGCCCGCTGCAGCGCGCTGTTGACCGAGGCGGGTGTGGTGTCGAGGAGTTCGGCAACTTCGGCCGCGCTGAACTGCACGACGTCACGCAGAATCAGCACGGCCCGCTGACGCGCGGGGAGTTCCTGCAGGGCCGTCATCACGGCCAGTCGCACGCTGTGCCGCGCCGTCACGGTGTCTTCCGGCGTCGCGAACACACGCGTGTCGGGGATGGGCTCCAGCCACTGATGGGCGGCGCCGCCGCCGTCGAGGTCGGTATCCGGGTCAATTGAGCTGTCGCCCAGGCCGGCCGGCAGCACGCGGCGGGCGCGGTTCTCCAGCGCGCGCAGGCATGCCGTGGTGGCGATCCGGTACAGCCAGGTCCGCAGCGCGGCGCGCTCCTCGAATGCCTGATAACCACGCCAGCCGCGCAGATAGGTCTCCTGGACGAGGTCTTCGGCGTCGTGCACCGAGCCGAGCATCCGGTAACAGTGCGCAATCAACTCGCCGCGATACGGGGCGGCCTGCTCGATGAAATCCTGCTGAGCCGGCACCGGCGCTCTCCTATGTCTCGCGGGGTGGGCCGAAACGCTACTCCTTCTACAGAGACATCGGGCCGGCGAAATTCATCGCCCTTCGGCCGATCAATTCGGTCGAAGCGCCGTATCTGAACCAGTGGATGTCTAGCCACGCCGGGGTTGCACCGGCAGAGTTCACCAAGGAAGCGAGTACGCAAATGAACCGGTCCAACCAGAAACTTGCGGGCACCACCGCGATCGTGACCGGTGCGAGTCGCGGGTTCGGTCGCGCGATCGCGGCCGCGCTGACCGAAGCCGGTGCCGGGGTCGTCGGCATCGCACGCACCGCCGCCCTGCTCGACGAGGTTCGCGGTGAACTCGGCGACTCCTTCATCCCGGTGGTCGCCGACGCCGCCGACCCGGCCACGGCCGGCGAGCTGATCGACAAGTACAACCCGCGCACGCTGGTGCTGTGCGCCGGCTCCGCCCCGCGGATGAGCCCGCTGCAGGAGCAGAGCTGGGAAACCTTCAGCGCCAACTGGAATGTTGATGTCGCGCAAGCGTTTCACTGGACCCGCCACGCGCTGGCGCGCCCGTTGGCGCCGGGCAGCGCGGTCATCCTGATGTCCAGCGGCGCCGCGGTCAACGGGTCGCCACTGTCCGGTGGCTATGCGGGGGCGAAGTCGACGGTGCGGTTCATCGCCGGCTATGCGGCGGGGGAGTCGGACCGGGCCGGGCTGGGCATCACCTTCGTCTCGGTACTGCCGCGGCTGACGGCGGCCACCGAGCTGGGCGCGAAGGCCGTTGCGGCCTATGCCGAGCGTCAAGGCGTCGACGTCGACACCTTCGTCGCGTCGACCGGGCCGGCGCTGACCGCCGAACTGGTCGGCTCCTCGGTATCGGCGATCGCCGGCGGCGAACCCGGGCACCACGGCTCGTATCTGCTCACCGCGTCGGGCCTGTCATCTCTGACCTGACATCAAATCGAAAGGCGGACAACACAATGGACACACCACCGATCGTGTCGGCGCAGGAGTGGGCGGCCGAGCATCAGCGGCTGCTGGTCAAGGAGAAGGAGGTGCTGCGCGCCCATGATGCGCTGGCGGCCATGCGGCGGCGCATGCCGTGGCTGGCAGTGGACCAGCAGTACGAATTCGATGCGCCGGACGGCCGGGTGAACCTGCTGGAGCTCTTCGAAGGCCGGCGCCAGTTGATCGTCTACCGTGCCTTTTTCGGGCCCGACGTCCACGGCTGGCCCGACCACGCCTGCCGCGGCTGCTCGATGATCGCCGACCACATCGGGAATCTCGCCCATCTCAACGCGCGCGACACCACCTTGGTGTTCGCCTCGCGTGCACCCCAGCCCGACATCGACCGCCTCAAGGCGCGGATGGGCTGGCAAATGCCGTGGTACACGATCACGGACAGCTTCGATGTCGACTTCGGCGTGCACGAGTGGCACGGCACGAACGCCTTCATCCGGGACGGCGACCGGGTTTTCCGCACCTACTTCATCAACAACCGGGGCGACGAGGTGCTGGGCAACACGTGGAGCTTCCTGGACATGACGGCGCTGGGGCGCCAGGAGGCCTGGGAGGACTCGCCGCCGGGGTACCCGCAGACCGCGCCGTACGAGTGGTGGGACTGGCATGACGCCTACGGGCAGCACGAGCCGTCGCGGTGGTTCGGCGAACCCGACCCGAACGATCCCAACGACCAACGGCCGCCGCGTAAACGCGTTTGATTGCCCGGAATTAGGCCCGAATAACACGAATGCGCGGTAGCCGTCCCACGGCTACTCGCGCATTATTTTCCGACGCGTGAATTCGCTTTACAGAATTCGGTGGTGTGCCCTGTCGACCTGGTATCCGGCCGGGAAGGACTTCTCGATGACCTGCAGCTGGTGATCCACCCGGGACTCCAGTTCGAGAACTACGCAGCTATCGCCGAGGGATTTCGATTCGAGAACAATGTACCGCTGGCCACAATCGGTGATCGGGTCGCCCGAGTGCAATTTCTCGACCGCTACCGACTCCGGAGTCGCATCTGCCTCCATCCCTGACACGTTAGGTCAATTCCGCGAGCGAGGGAATAGACCGCTACGTGTTGTCGGCGTGGCGCTGCTTGAAAAACACGCTGACCCGAGCGATCAAGCCGTCGTTGTCTTGCTCGAACAGGATGCATTCGGGCCACGTCGTCGCGACGCCGTCGATCTCGAACGTCTCGGACAGCTCGGCGAACGACATCCGGGAGTCCACGTGTGAGACCCGCTGCACGTGCAACCGGTGGCCCTTGAGATTGGTGCATACCTTGCGCAGATAGGCGACGTAGCGCGCCTTGCCGTCGACGACATCGCAGAACGGACCCTCCCGGGTCAGGCCTTCCTCGGCGATGGTGTCGGCCAGTCCGTCCCAGTCGTGGGCGGCCAGGCATTCCAGGTAGCGCTCGACCACGTGACCTTGGTTGCCCATGTCGCCTCCGCTCCGCTGTCTGCGCCGAGCGTAACGCCACGGTCGAAAAACCCGACAGAATGTCGCGTGGCGTTACGCCCGCGGGCCTTTCCCGCATCCCCGGGCTAGATTTCCTCCATGAGCTGGTGGACCGTGCACACCGACCGGACGCTGTCCGAGCTGGTGCCCGCGCCGCCCGACGCGGTGCGCGACTATTACGTGGACCTGAACAACATCAAGCTCGTCCACCCGCTGATCGTGTCCGTGGAATCGGTGTCCCGCAGCGAAACCCAGGACGGCTACCAGCAGACCTACCGGGTGGTCGACCGAATCCCGTTGGGGCCATTCACGATCCGCACCTCCTATCAGGCCAGGCTGCGAGTGCCCGCCAGCGGCGTTGTGCTCACCGAGGCCGATCAGTCACCCGGGGTGCGGCTGCGCGGCACGGTGAGTTTCGAACCGGTCGACGGCGGCACCCGGGTCACCGAGCGGATAGGGTTCACCGCCCCGCGGCCGTTGGCCGGGGTGACCGTCCGCGAGGGGGTCAAGGCACACATCAAGATGCTGGCCGGCATTCGGAGTCACTTCGAGTCCGGATGATCTGCGCCCGCGATCACGTACCGGCGAAATCGATCACGCCGCGAATGTTGCGGCCCTCGCGCAAATCCGTCATCGCCTCGTTGATGTCCTCGAGCCGATAGTGGCGGGTGACCAGCTCGTCGAGTTTGAGTGCGCCCGCCTGATACAACGACAACAGCAGCGGCACGCTGGTGCGCGGGTTCATCCCGCCGTACAGAGCCCCGCGGAGTTGTTTGGCCGACAGCGTCATCTCCTGCAGAACCAACGGTGTCGGAGGTTCGGTGTACGGGGTGATACCGGTGAGCACGCAGATCCCGCCCTTGCGCAGCAGCGTGAGCGCCAACGGGATCAAGTCGACGTGCACCACGCCGGGACAGACCACCACCCGGTCGGCCATCAGGCCGCCGGTGATCTCCCTGACCAACGGGATCGCTTCCTCGGCCGACGCGGCGGTATGGGTGGCCCCGAAGAACTTGGCCGAATCCCGTTTGGAGTCAACCGGATCCACCCCGACAACATAGGTTGCGCCGACAGCTCGCGCGCCCTGCAGGGCGTTCATCCCGACCCCGCCGGTGCCGATGACCACGACGGTGTCGCCGGGCTCGGTGCCGGCCGAGATCGTCGCGGAGCCCCAGCCGGTGCTGACCCCGCACGACACCAGGGAGGCGGCATGGAAGGGGATCGCGTCGTCGATCTTGATGACGGACTTCTCCGACAGCACCGCATATTCGGCAAACGTGCCGAGTTGACCGTAGGCCAACAGGTTTTCGTCGCCGAGGTGCCGGCGACACGTTCCGTCGGTCGGCATCTCCCGCCGGAACAGGCTGGCGCCGATGTCGCAGATGTAGCTCTGCCCGTTCACGCAGAACCGGCAACTGCCGCACGCCGGAATGAACGACAGCGCCACGTGATCGCCGGGCCGCACCGTCGTCACGCCCGGCCCGACCTCGGCGACCGCACCGGCACCCTCGTGACCGCCGAGCAGCGGGAACCAGTCCGGTGCGGGCTGGCCGCTGGCGGCCAGCACCTCGGGGGTCGGCACGACGTCGCCGGTGAACAGGTGGTCGTCGGAGTGGCAGACCCCGGCGACGGCCATCCGCACCAGGACCTCACCGGCGCGGGGCGGATCTAGCTCGATCTCGCGGATCTCCCAGTCCTGGCCGACCCCGCGAATCACCGCGGCACGACACTTCATTGCGACCTCCTTGATTTCTCTCGGCATTCGCCGCGGGCTCACCGCGCCAAGCTGGCCCGCAGTTCCCGCCTGAGCACCTTGCCGTAGCTGTTTTTCGGTAACTCGTCGACGAATTCGTACCGCTTGGGTCGTTTGAAACGGGCAATGCGCCGCAACAGATGCGCGTCCAAAGCGGCCGGGTCGACCGCGCCGACGATGAACGCGACCACCACCTCGCCCCACTCGGCGTCGGGCGTGCCCACCACGCATGCCTCGGCGACTCCGGGGTGCTCGAGCAGCACCTCCTCCACCTCCCGGGGGTAGATGTTGCTCCCACCGCTGATGACAACATCTTTCGACCGATCGCGCAGCGTCAGATAACCCCGCGAGTCGAAGGAACCCATGTCACCGGTGTAGAGCCAGCCATCTTTGAGCGTGGCAGCGGTCGCGTCGGGGTTTCGCCAGTATCCGGACATCACCGCGTCTCCGCTGCAGACGATTTCGCCGATCTCGCCGACGGGTGCCCGCTGACCGTCCGCGCGCAGCACCGCGACCTCCATTCCCGAGCGCGCATAACCGACCGAACCGAGAATGGCGTCGTCGCCCGACTCGTGATCGACGCCGCGCAGCCCGGTGATGGTCATCGGGGACTCGCCCTGCCCGTAAATCTGCGCGAAGATCGGGCCGAACGCCGTGATCGCCTTGCGCAGGCTTTCGACATACATGGGCCCACCGCCGTAGACGATCTTCTTGAGACTGGCCGTACGGCCGCGGCCCGTATCGACCAGCCGCTGCACCATCGTGGGAGCCAGAAATGCGCTGGCGGCCGGGTGCTGCGCGCAGAGATCGAGAAACTCGTCGGGATCGAATGCACCCGAGGACGGCACCACCTGACGGGCGGCGCGCAGCACGTACGGCAGCACGTACAGGCCGGAGCCGTGCGACATCGGCGCCGCATGCACGAGGCTGCAGCCCTCGTCCGGATCGTCGATGTCGGCCAGGTGGGCGACCGTCATCGCCGTGAGGTTGCGGTGCGACAGCATCGCGCCCTTGGACCGGCCGGTGGTTCCGCTGGTGTAGAACAGCCACGCCAGCGCCGCCGGGTCGGTGCGCGGCGGAGCCCACGGCGCGGCGGCGAATCGTCGCGAATAGTCCCCGGAGTCAATGACTTCCGTCGGTGTCGCGGTCAACGACGCAAGCTCGCCGCCGATGGCGGACGAGGCGAACACCCGAGCCGCGCCCGCGTCCTCGAGGATCTGCGCCATCTCGCGCGGATGCAGCTTGTAGTTGATCGGGACGACGACGCACTCGGCGGCCCAGATCGCGAACATCAACTCGATGATCTCGGGGCGGTTGTGGGTCGCGATCGCGATACGAGCACCCGCCCCGTGCTGTTGGCGGATCGACGCGGCCAGGCGTAACGCCCTGTCCCGCAACTCAACCCACGTGCAGACCCGGTGATTGCCGAGGTACACGGCGCCGCGATCGGGGAACCGGCTTGCGGCCTGCTCGAGCATCGCAAACAGATTCATTGCTCGATCCACCGCGAATTCAGCGCGGACTCGGACAGGTACTTCGTCGAACTCCAGCCGCCGTCCACGACGATCGTTTGGCCGTTGATGAAACTTCCGCCCGGCGAGCACAGGAAGGCGACGGTGCTGGCGATGTCGTCGATGCGGCCCAACCGTTGATGCGGGGTCATCTCGGTGTTGATCTTGCGGAATCGCTCGTCCGCCAAGCGCTTCTCGACCATTGGCGTCACCGTCACCCCGGGTGCGACGGCATTGCAGCGGATCCCCGACGCGCCGTACTGGCAGGCGATGTGGGTGGTCAGGGCGGTCAGCCCGCCCTTGGCGGCGGAGTAGGCGCCGCCGCGCAAGCCGCCGACGACCGCGAATGTCGACGTCACGTTGATGATCGCCGATCCGGGTGACATGTGCGGCAGCACCTCGCGAGCGAGCCGAAACGGTGCCCGCAGCATCAAACCCAGGAAATAGTCCAGGGTTTCGTCGTCCGTCTCGTGCAGCGGTTTGGGGCTGCCCACGCCGGCGTTGTTGATCAGGAAGTCGATGCGACCCCATCGCCCGACCGCGAGGTCCACGATGCGTCGCGGCGCGTCATCGTCGGTCAGGTCGACCGCGAGGGTGGCGACGCGATCCGGATCGCCGATCGCCTTTTCGAGTTCGGCGAGCCGGTCTCGGTCCCGGCCGCTGCCCACGACCGCCATGCCCATTTCGGCCAGTTTTACCGCGCAGCCCAAGCCGATACCGCTGCTGGCTCCCGTGACGATAGCGACCTGCATCTCACCCATCCTCGGTTCCCGTCCGCAGCAATGACGCCCGGATCCGATGCTTGAGAACCTTTCCGGCGTCGTTCTTCGGCAGCGCGTCGGCGATCACGACCTGTTCCGGTGCCTTGAATTTGGCGACGCCCTTGCTCACCAGCAGCGCAAGCAGACTCGCGACGTCCGGGTGCTCGGTGCCCGAGGGAACGATCACGGCACACGCCCGCTCGCCGGTGCGCTCGTCGGGCAGTCCGACGACCGCGATTTCGGCGATGCCGGGATGGTCGGCGAGCAGGTCCTCGACCTCCTTGGCCGAAATGTTCTCACCGCTGCGGATGATGACGTCCTTGGCCCGGCCGGTCACGACCAGGTACTTCTGATCGACCCAGCGCCCGAGGTCCCCGGTGCGGAAAAAGCCTGCGGAATCCAAAGATTCGTCTTCGGGATGACGGTAGCCCACCAGCATCTGCGGGCCGCGCACACAGATCTCCCCGTCACCGGCGGGCGCCGCCTCGTGCGCGACGAGCTTGATCTCGGCGATCCCGGGCCTGCCGTCGGTGTCCGCCGCGTGATCGGCTTCGCCGGGCCGCGGGGCGCCGACCGTCGCGACGGGCACTTCCGTGCATCCGTACACCCGGGTGACCACCGCATGCTCGAAATACTGGGTAGCGCGGCGGATCAGCGGCGGCGATACGGATGCGCCGCCGCAGACGAACACCTTCAAGTCGGGCAGGTGGGTTTCGGCGCGCTGGGCGGCGGACAACAGCTGCTGCAAAAACGGGGTGGCCCCGGCCATGTGGGTACAGCGTTCGGCGTCCATCAACGCGACCGCCTGCGAAGGTTCCCAGCGGTCCATCAGCACTGCCGTCGTTCCCAGCAGCAGCGGGCATTCGAACGCGTATATAGAGCCACCGATGTGGGCGATCGGCGACGGGACCAGGAATTTGTCGCCGGGTTCGATCATCCAGTGGTCGCGGATCTGAAAGATCAGGGCGTGTATCGAATTATGGGTGTGCAGGACGCCTTTCGGGCGACTTGTGGTGCCGGATGTGTAGAGAATCATCCGCACGGCATCGGGATCCAGCGCCGGAAATGCCGCGTCGCGCCGCTCGGCCAGTAGCGCTGCGTACGAGGTGTGCGGACCGGGGTCGCCGCGCACCACCACCACGGCCGGCGCCGGGCTCAGCGCGGCCGTCACGCGTTCGAGCATCCCCGCGTAGTCATGCCCGCCGTAGTGACCCGGGACGAAAACCATTGCAGTAGACGCGTCTTCGAGGACAAAACGCAGGTCGTGGTCGCGCAGCGAGGGCAGGATCGGGTTCACCACCATTCCGGCCAGTGTCGCGGCCAGATAGACGACGGCGGCCTCGTGCCAGTTCGGCAGCATGAACGACACGACGCTGCCGGTCGGCATCCGCGCCAGCATCGCTGCCGCCAGCGCGCTGGCCTGTGCGTACAGTGAGGCGCAATCCAGCCGAATGTCTTTGTCCACCAGAACCGTTCGCCCCGGTGATAGCTCCGCCGCGGTGCGCAGTGAATCGGCCAACGTGGTGTGCACCCACAGCGAGCGGCGATATGCCTCGGAGGCAAGTGCGGTGTCGTGCGCGGCCCGGGTGATCACCTCAACCGGCCTGACCAGTCACGCGACGCATGGTCATCGCGTAGCGAAACCTCGACGAGAGGTGGGTGTTGATCGTCACCTGAGCCACCTCGCCGTCGGAGGTCGTGTACGTGCGCCGCATCTGCAGCGCGGCCGTCCCCGCTTCGACGCCCAGGCCGTCGGCCAGTTCTGGCGATAGCAGGACGGCGGCGATCTCCTGGTGCAACTGCGCGATGCTGACGCCGAACAGGTCCTCGATCAACGGAAAAATGGGGCCGGCATGGCGTTGCAGCAGCCTGCCGACCGCGGCGAAACTCCGGCTGATGTAGTACTCCGTGCGGCACATCGGCACCGACGCCCCGTCGGCCTGCCGGTAGCCGCGGACCGACAGCCACTGGCTGCCGACCTCGAGTCCGGTCCGAGCCGCGAGGTCGTCGTCGATCGTCACCATCGCGTTGGATTCGATGGTCAGCTGCGCGCCGGCCGCGAACGCGAGCAGGTCGTCGATCGAGAGTGCGTCCTGGGCATAGGAACTCGATGCCGGACGGGGAACCACCCGGGTGCCCGCCCGCGGTCGAGACGCGACCAGGTTGTCCTCCCGCAACCGGCGCAGCGCTTCGCGGACGGTATAGCGGCTCACCGCGAAACGCTCGCACAATTGGTGCTCGGTCGGCAGCTGCGAGCCCACCGGGTAGACGCCGTCGACGATCTCCTTACGCAGCGTGCGTGCGATCTGTAGGTAGCGGTGGTCGCCCGCGATGGCCTGGGGCATCAGCCGCCGTCCGTGGTCTGGCGCAGTGCCAGCACGCTACCGTCGCCGTCGGCCGAGATGTACAGCGTCCCGTCGGCCGCGGCGGCGATCCCGGCAAAGGGCCCCTGCGGCCCGGAAAACGGTGGCATGCCGCGCAACGGCTTGGGCGTCACACCGGGCGGGGGACCGACCGGCAGCCCGGACGCGATCGTGCGCCGTGCGCCACCGGCCAGATCGAACGCGATCAACTCCTTGGCCCCGGCGTCGACGACGTAGAGCACACCGTCGCGGACTAGAATCCCTTGCGGGCGTTGTAGATCGGAGACAACGGTGTCGGTCCTCGACCCGTTCACCCTGACCACGCGACCGGCTCCGGCCTCCGCGACCAGGCAGGCCCCGTCGGCGTCGATCGCGACGCCGACCGGCTCGCGCAGATCGGTGGCCAGCACCTCGAGACCACCGGACTCCCATGACAGCACCCGCCCGGTGCCCAATTCCGCGAACACCACACCACCGGCGCTCAGGGCGACGCCGTAGAGCTGGTCGAAACCGTCTGCCAGTACTTCGCTTTCGCTCGCCTCGGGCCGGTAGCGGCTGACCTGACCGCCGGACGTCGTCACGACGAACTCGCCGGGTCCGCTCGCCACAACGCCACGCAGGAATCCGGGATAACCGGGGCTGAACAGCATTCCCGCGGTGTGCAAGGAGCCGTCGGGCAGGGCGACGTAGAAGTAGGTGCCGTCGGCGACGTAGAGCTGTCCGTCGTTGCCCACCGCCAGGTCCATCGGCCAGTTGAGCCCGCCTGCCAACACGGATCGTGTTGTGCCGTTTGGCGATATCTCGGTGATCTCGCCGGTGAAGTTGGAGACGAACAGCTGGTCGCCGACGAAGGTGCAGTTGTCCAGGCCCGGATTCAGCTGGGCGAGCAGACGCTGTTCGCCGCTGCGGGGATCGATGCGCAGCACCTGTCCGCTCGCGACCTGCGTCGAGACGATGTAGCCCTGCGCGTCGAACTTGACCGAGTCGGGCACACCGAGATCGCGTGCGACACACTGTGGTTCGCCGCCGTCGGGATCGATGCGCCAGATTTCGTTGGCGCCCATCACCGGGAAGTAGAGCAGGCCGTCGGGGCCGACCTCCATCGCATTCGGGGACGGCACGTTCTCCAAGAGCACCCGTGGCGGTCCGCCCGCCAGGTCGAACTCCAGCAGCCGCCCGCCCTCGCGGCACTCGCCGATGAACAACCGGCCCCCATGGAAGGTGATGCCGTTGGCCGAGGGTACGTCGTCACGCAACACCCGGGTTCGACCGCTGGTGTCGCGCACGCTGACCCGGCCGTCCATCACCTCGGTCGCGTATAAGTTGCCGCTGGGGTCGAACGCGACGTCGTCGGGCGCCACGATGTCGCCACCCTTGGGGCTGGCGGTCACCAATTCCCCGGTGCGGTGATCCAGCGCGCTGATCTGACTGCCGGTCACCTGGGCGATGTAGATGCGACCGTCCGGGCCGGCGCGCAAACCGTTGGCACCGAACAGCCGGCTGGGCGCGGTGACCCGTTCGAGCTCCCAGCCCTGCGCGACGTCGACCGGGTGTGGCGCTGCGTACCGCGAGGACTGCGTTGAGATGGCCATGACTCGCCGGGGGTCCTTCCGTCAGCCGTTTGGGCTGGACGTTATCAACTCCTCCTAGTCCAGACAATAGCTCCGAAACCGTCCGGGCCCGACCTTGACAGCCAAGTCCATGGATCGGAATAGTGTTCTCCAAAGGACAGAATGCGATATTTTGTCCGGACAAAATGGGTGATAGATCCAGCTGGGGATGCCGGACGCGTCCGCGGCAGGCGAAAGCAGGTCATGGACGATCTCTTCGGGCTCGACGGCCGTGTCGTGGTGGTTTCCGGCGCCGGCGGGGGCGGCATCGGCACGACCGTCACGGCCATGACCGCCCGGGCCGGCGCCACGGTGATCGCGGTCAGCCGGTCGAAGGAAAATCTCGACGAACACGTCGCTCCGCTGGCCCAACAGGGCCTGGCCGTGGTGCCGGTGGCGGCCGACGCGTCGACCGACGAGGGCATCGCCACGGTGATCGACCACGCGCGCCGCGCCGAGGGCAGCCTGTACGGACTGGTCAATGTCGCCGGCGGCGCGCAGCCATCGACGTGGATGCCGTCGACTCGGGTGGCGCGCAGCGACTGGCGCACGATCTTCGCCGACAACCTCGAGACGGCGTTCTTCATGAGTCAGGCCGTCGCGAGTGAACTAGTCGCGCAACAACAGCGGGGATCGATCGTGTCGATCTCCTCGATCAGCGGCATGAACACCGCCCCGTTTCACATCGCCTACGGGACCGCCAAGGCCGCGATCACGGCGATGACCCGCACGATGGCCCTCGAGCTGGCGCTGGCGGGAATCCGGGTGAACGCGGTGGCGCCCGGCGTTACCGAGACGGCGGCCTCGCGCACCTATGTCGACGAGGACCCGGAGCGGGACCGCAAGGCAATCGCGATGGGCCGGCGCGGGCGGCCCGAGGAGCAGGCCGGCGCGATCCTGTTTCTGCTCTCCGAGATGTCGAGCTACATCACCGGCCAGACGCTGCTTGTCGACGGCGGCCTGGACCTCAAGTGGAGCCATCTGGACGCCGACAACACCTCGCTTTTCTTGCATGACGAATCCTTCCGCGAGTCGATTAGGAGGATGTGATGACCGACCTGGCTAAAGGCGTGAATCCCGAAGCGGCCGAGGAACTATCGAGACCGATGACCATCGGCGTCGAGGCGTATATCTCGGAGGACTATGCCCGTGCCGAGCGCGACAAGCTGTGGCGCAAGGTCTGGCAGCAGGTCGGTCGCGTCGAAGAGTTGCCCGAGGTGGGCAGTTACCTGACCTACGACATTCTCGATGACTCGATCATCGTGGTGCGCACCGGCTCCGACGAATTCCACGCTCACCACAACGTCTGCATGCACCGCGGCCGCCGGTTGATCGACACGCCCGAGGGCGCCAAGAACGCTTGTGGCCGAACGCGAAAGTCGTTCGTCTGCGGCTTCCACGGCTGGACCTACGGTCTCGACGGCGCGTGCACTCATATCCGCGAACAGCAGGACTGGCAGGACACCCTCACCCCGGACAACACCCACCTTCGGCCGGTCCGAGTCGATACCTGGGGCGGCTGGTTGTGGATCAACATGGATCCCGACTGTGAGCCGCTGGCCGACTACCTGTTCCCCGCCGCGAAGATTCTCGACCCGTTCGGGTGTGAGAACATGCGCTGCAAATGGCGCAAGTGGCTGTCCTTCGACTGCAACTGGAAGGTCGCACTGGAGGCCTTCAACGAGACCTACCACGTCTTCACCACGCATCCCGAGTTCAACAAGTTCGGCGAATTCAAGGGATGGTCGAAAGCGCAAGGCAAACACAGCCACATCGGCTACGACGCGCCAAAAGACATGGAGGCCACCAAGTCCAAGATCCGCCTCGGCATCGGCGCGGACCCGCGGGTGTCGACCGCGGAGATGCAGGTCTACACGATGGAGGAGACCAACGCGACCACCACCCAGACGCTGGTGAACGCCGCCAAGCGGCTGGTGGACGAGTTGCCCGAGGGGACACCGGCCGACAAGGTTCTCGAGCATTGGCTGGCATCGGCGCGTCGCGACGACGAGGCCCGCGGGGTGATCTGGCCGACGATCCCCGCTGACATCCTGGGCCAGGCCGGTACCGCGTGGCAGATCTTCCCGAACTTCCAGATCGGGCAGGGCCTGACCAGCGCGCTGTGCTACGGCGCGCGCCCGCACCCCAGCTACAACCCCGACAAGTGCATTTTCGAGGTGTCGGCTTTCGAGCTGTACCCGAAAGGCCAAGAGCCGCGGACGGAGTGGGAGTACACGCCGGTCGGTGACCCCAGATGGCGCTCGGTGCTGCCCCAAGACTTCTCCAACATGGCCGCCGTGCAGCAGGGGATGAAGTCCCTCGGCTTCCCGGGCACCAAGCCCAACCCCTACCGGGAACGCAGCACGGTCAATCTGCACTACCAATTGTCGAGGTACATGGGCACCGGCGAACCGCAGGAGCTTTGAGATAGATGACCCAGTTTGACAGGCGGTCGCAGACCTGCGGGCCCACCGGCGTACCGCAGGACGTCGACATCGACGCGATGCGGGCCCGCTACGCCCAGGAGCGCGAGAAGCGCCTGCGCAAGGAGGGCGGGGCG
Source organism: Mycobacterium florentinum (assembly GCF_010730355.1). Classification (NCBI taxonomy): domain Bacteria; kingdom Bacillati; phylum Actinomycetota; class Actinomycetes; order Mycobacteriales; family Mycobacteriaceae; genus Mycobacterium; species Mycobacterium florentinum. Next base: position 3,422,859 of record NZ_AP022576.1, on the reverse strand, counting down.
CAGTACCTCGAACTCGACGGTGAACTGGCGGATCTCTACGAGGTGGACCCGTACACCCCGGTGGCCGACCGCGCCCCGATCGCCGAGGACATCGAGGTGGTCGTCCTCGGCGGCGGGTTCGCCGGGTTGTTGTCGGGCGCCTACCTGAAAAAGGCTGGCGTGCAGGATGTTCGGGTCATCGACATGGCCGGGGACTTCGGCGGAGTGTGGTACTGGAACCGCTTCCCGGGCATTCAGTGCGACAACGACGCCTACTGCTACATCCCGATGCTCGAGGAACTCGACTTCCTGCCGAGCAAGAAATTCGCCGACGGGGCCGAGATCTTCGCGCACTGCCAGGCCATGGGCAAACACTTCGACCTCTACGACGGCGCGATCTTCTCAACGCAGGTCGAGACCATGCGCTGGGACGAGAAGAGCAAGCGCTGGCGACTGACCACCAACCGCGGCGACGACATCCGCGCACGGTTCGTGGTGATGGCGCAGGGCTCGTACAACAAGCCGAAACTGCCCGGTATCCCCGGCATCAAGGAGTACCTGGACAGCGGCGGCCACGCGTTCCATTCCGCACGCTGGGACTACGACTACACCGGCGGCGACGCCACCGGCGGCCTGCATAAGCTGGCCGACAAGCGGGTCGCACTCGTCGGCACCGGGGCTACCGGCGTCCAGCTGGTGCCGCATCTCGGCCGGGATGCCAAGCAGCTCTTCGTGTTCCAGCGCACCCCGTCGTCGGTCGACATGCGCGCCAACACGCCCACCGACCCGGCCTGGGCGGCGGCCCTGCAGCCCGGTTGGCAGGAGGAGCGCAAGCGCAACTTCCACAACTGGTCACCGTTTGTGGGGGTGGTCTTCGGCGAACCAGATCTGGTGTGCGACTTCTGGACCGAATTGGGCCGCAACATGACCGCCCGGATTGCCGCCAGCCCGGATCCCGCCTCGCTGGGGATCGAGGAGATCATGGCGATCCGGGAGGAAGAGGACTACAAGATCATGGAGCGGCTGCGCCGCCGGGTGGCCGCCCTGGTCGACGACCCCGACACCGCCGAGGCGCTCAAGCCGTACTACCGCTTCATGTGCAAGCGGCCGTGTTCGAGCGAGACGTACCTGCCGGCGTTCAACCTGCCCAACGTGACGTTGGTGGACGTGTCGGAATCCAAGGGAGTGGAACGCCTGACGAAAAAGGGCATCGTCGCCAACGGCATTGAGTACGAGGTCGATTGCGTCGTCTTCGCCAGCGGGTTCGAGATCTCCACGGAGATCAGTCGGCGCTTCGCGGTCGACGTCATCGAGGGCCGAGACGGGCTGTCGCTGTTCGACTACTGGCACGACAGATACCAGACCCTGCACGGCATGACCACCCGCGGATTCCCCAACCAGTTCTTCACCGGCTTCATCCAGGGCGGCGTCTCGGCCAACACCACCGCGATGTTCGAGCAACAGGCCGAGCACATCGCCTACATCATCGCCGAGGCGCAGAAACGCGGCGCGAGGACCGTCGAACCCAGTCAGGAGGGCCAGGACGGCTGGGTCAAAACGGTCGCAGAACTCGCGATCGACAACTCGGCCTTCGAGATGTCCTGCACCCCTGGCTATTACAACAACGAGGGTCAGGGTGGCGCCAAAGACAATGGTGCGTTCCTTGGTGATTTCTACTCGCCGGGCTTTTACGCCTTCGGTGACCTGATCGCCGAGTGGCGCGCCAGGGGTGACCTGGAAGGCCTAGAGCTTTCGTGAGTGAGTTGCGGTTCGACGGCCGGGTCGCGGTGGTCACAGGCGCAGGACGGGGCTTGGGCCGTGCTTACGCGCACCTGCTGGCCTCACGCGGAGCGAAGGTGGTCGTCAACGATGCCGGCGGCAGCCTCGACGGCGCCGGGGCCGACGCCGGTCCCGCCGAGCAGGTGGTCGCCGAGATCACCGCGGCCGGAGGGGAAGCCGCCGCATGTAGCGCGTCGGTTGCGACCGCCGATGGCGGCGAGACGATCGTCGCGACCGCGCTCGACACCTACGGCCGCCTCGACGTCCTGGTGCACAATGCCGGCAACGTCCGTCGCGCCTCGCTGAAGGAGATGAGCTACGAGGACTTCGACGCCGTACTCGACGTGCATTTGCGCGGCGCGTTCCACGTGGTCCGGCCGGCGTTTCCGCGCATGTGCGCGGCGGGCTACGGCCGCATCGTGCTGACGTCGTCGATCGGTGGCCTCTACGGAAACCACGACGTGGCCAACTATGCCGCCGCCAAGGCCGGTGTGATCGGGCTGTCCAACGTCGCCGCACTCGAAGGCGCCGCCGAGGGTGTGCGGTGCAACGTGATCGTGCCGGCCGCGGTCACGCGTATGGCCGAAGGCATCGACACCTCGGCCTACCCGCCGATGGGCGCGGAACTCGTTGCGCCGGTGGTGGGTTGGCTTGCGCACGAGTCGTGCTCGGTAACCGGCGAACTGTTCATAGCGCTGGCAGGTCGCGTGGCCCGCGCCGTCATCGCGGAGAGCCCCGGCGTGTGCCGGCCGTCGTGGACGATCGAGGACGTCGGCAGCCACCTGGATGCGATCCGCTACGTCGAAGCGCCGCTTATCTTTCCGGTCGTCCCTGATGGACACAACCAGCACATCCGCTACAGCTTCGAGCTGGCTGCGCGCTCAAACGATCAAGGAGCGCTCCATGGCTAGCCCGACCGGCCCACTGACCGGGCTGCGCGTGCTCGACCTCACCGCGATGGTGATGGGACCGTACTGCACGCAGATCATGGCCGACATGGGCGCCGATGTGGTCAAAGTCGAACCACCGCAAGGGGATAACACCCGGTACATCTCGGTGGGGCCGGCGCCCGGCATGAGCGGGGTGTTCGTCAACGTCAACCGGGGCAAGCGCAGCGTCGTGCTGGACCTGCAAACCGACTCCGGAACGCGTGCACTACGCGCGCTCGTCGAGACCGCCGACGTCTTCATCCACTCGATGCGCGCCAAGGCAATCGCCAAGCTAGGCTTCGGCTACGACGACGTCGCCGCGATCAATCCCGCGATCGTCTACACCAATTGCTACGGCTACGGGCGGCGTGGACCCGATCGCGACCGGCCCGCCTACGACGACACGATCCAGGCCGAATGCGGCCTGCCGGCGGTGCAACAGCAATTGACCGGTGAGGCCGATTACGTCGGCACCATCATGGCCGACAAGGTCGCCGGCCTGACGGCGCTGTACGCGACGATGATGGCGTTGTTCCACCGCGAGCGCACCGGGCAGGGCCAAGAAGTCGAGGTCGCCATGTTCGAAACGATGGCCTCGTTCATGCTCGTCGAACATGCCAACGGCGCCATGTTCGACCCACCGCTGGGGCCGGCGGTGTATCCGCGCACCGTGGCGCCCAACCGGCGCCCGTACCGCACCAGCGACGGCCACATCGCCGCGCTGATTTACAACGACAAACACTGGAACGCGTTCATGGAGACCGTGCGGCCGCCGTGGGCCAGCGAGCAGTATTCGACGCTGGAACGACGCGCCCGCGAGATCGACACCGTCTACGGGCTGGTGGCCGAGACGATGAAAGAACGTTCCACCGCGGAGTGGTTGACGCTGTTGCGCGAACTCGAAATACCGGCCGCGCCGCTGAATACGCCCGGTGCGCTGTTCGACGATCCGCATCTGGCCGCCGTCGGCATGTTCGAGACGGTGGACACCCCGCACGGACCGGTGCGCTTCCCGGGCGTCCCCACCTGGTTCTCGCAGACCCCGGGCCGCGTTGCCGGGCCGGCGCCAGAGCTGGGCGCCCACACCGCGGAAGTGCTCGCCGAAATCGGTGCGAGCAGTCACAAAATCACACCAAATAGCCAGCCAGAGCACGATTTTGCGACCGCTCGCGACGGAAAGGAACTTTGACCGTGACCGTGCCCGTTTACAAGCGCATTCTCGACCTGTTCGAGGCCGAGGGGGTGAACACGCTGTTCGGTATTCCGGACCCGAACTTCGTGCACATGTTCTCCGAGGCCGACGCTCGCGGCTGGTCGGTGGTCGCGCCTCACCACGAGCTGAGCGCGGGATTCATGGCCGAGGCGGCGTCGCGAATGACGGGTAAGCCCGGCCTGTGCATCGGCACGCTAGGCCCCGGCATGGCCAACATCGCCGGAGCCATCCAGTGCGCGCTGGTGGAGAACTCGCCGGTGATCTTCCTCGGCGGCCAGCGGGCCCGCGTCACCGAGCGCAGGGTGCGACGCGGCCGCATCCAATTCGTGCAGCAGGAACCGCTTTTCGCCGCGTCGGTGAAGTACAGCAGCTCGATCGAGTACGCCGACCAGACCGACGAGATCATTCACGAAGCGATCCGCCGCGCGATGTCGGGCACTCCAGGCCCGTCGTATGTTGAGTTCCCGTCGCACGTGATCCTCGAGGAGCTCGATGTCGCCGCTGCGCCGAGCCCCTCGAACTACCGGCTGGTCAACCAGGGCGCCGGAACCCGTGAGGTGGCCGAGGCCGTGAAGCTGATCCGCGAGGCCAAGAGCCCGATCCTGCTCGTCGGCCACGGCGTGCACACCTCCCGTACTCAACAGGAAGTCAAGGAGCTGGCCGAGCTGATGGCCTGCCCGGTGATCCAGACCTCCGGCGGCACGTCGTTCATCCCGGGATTGCAGGACCGGACGTTCCCCTACCTGTTCTCCCCGGCCGCCAACGAGGCGGTCGAGGAATCCGACCTGTGCGTCGCGCTGGGTACCGAGCTCGGTGAGCCGATGCACTACGGCCGGACCCAGCATTGGGCCGGCAACAACGCGAATCGCAAGTGGGTGCTGGTCGAGCAGGACCCGACCGCCATCGGTGTCAACCGCCCCGTCGACGTGGCGCTGGTCGGCGACCTGCGCGGTGTGGTGCCGCAGCTGGTCGACGCGCTCAAGGATGCCCCGCGCAAGCCCGCACGGGCGCTGCAGGTCCTGATCGAAAAGGACACGAAAGAGCTTGCGGATATGGCGGAATCGGCACCGTCCGGACGTTCGCCGATCCACCCGGCGCGCTACGTCGTCGAGGCCACCAAGGCGTTCAACGAACTCGAGGACGGCATTCTCGTGCGCGACGGCGGCGCGACCGTGATTTTCCAGTGGACCTACTCGCAGTCCAAGCCGCGCGACGTGATCTGGAACCAGAACTTCGGCCACCTCGGCACGGGTCTGCCGTACGCCGTCGGCGCCTCGATCGCCGAGGGCGGCAAACGTCCGGTCATGCTGCTGACCAGCGATTCGGCGTTCCTCTTCCATATCGCCGAGTTGGAAACCGCTGCGCGGCAGAACCTTCCGCTGGTGTGCGTGGTCGGTGTCGACCACCAGTGGGGCCTTGAGGTGGGCGTCTACAAGCGAACTTTCTCCCAGCCGTCGCCGCAGCCCGGCGTGCACTGGAGCAAGGATGTCCGGATGGACAAGGTTGCCGAGGGGTTCGGTTGCCACGGCGAGTACGTCGAGAAGGAATCCGAGATCGGCCCGGCGATCGCTCGCGCCTACGCCAGTGGCAAAGTCGGCGTAGTGCACGTGTGCATCGACCCGAAGGCCAACTCCGAGGAGATGCCGAAGTACGACCGATTCCGGACCTGGTACGCCGAAGGCACGCAGTAAGGCCCACACTCAGTAAGAAAGGGTTCGATCCGATGCGCGAATACCTGAAGTTCTACATAGACGGACAGTGGGTCGACCCGTTGCGGCCCAACGCTTTCGACGTGGAGAACCCGGCAACCGAGCAGGTTTCCGGCAAGATCTCGCTGGGGTCGGCGGACGATGTCGACGTGGCGGTCAAAGCGGCGCGGCGGGCCTTCGCCGGCTGGTCGCAGAGCACCCGCGAACAGCGCCTGGACCTGTTGCAGGCGATCCTCGCCGAATACCAGAAGCGCGCGGACGATCTCGCTCAGGCCGTCACCGAGGAAATCGGCGCGCCGCCCTCGCTGGCCGCGGGGCCGCAGGTCTTTCTCGGGATCGGGCACCTGAACACCGCCATCGACGCCCTGAAGAACTTTGCGTTCGAGGAACACAAAGGGGCAACGCTGATCGCCAAGGAGCCCATCGGCGTCTGCGGCCTGATCACTCCCTGGAACTGGCCGATCAACCAGGTCGCGGTCAAGGTCTACCCGGCGTTGGCCACCGGCTGCACCGTGGTCCTGAAACCCTCTGAGGTGGCCCCCTATTCGCCCTACATCTTCGCCGAGATTCTGGACGCCGCGGGCGTGCCTGCCGGGGTGTTCAACCTGGTCAATGGCGACGGCGCGGGCGTGGGCGTGGCCCTGGCCAGCCACCCCGACATCGACATGGTGTCGTTCACCGGCTCCACCCGCGCCGGCATCGAGGTGGCCAAGCTCGCCGCCCCGACCGTCAAGCGGGTGACTCAAGAGCTCGGCGGCAAGAGCCCCAACATCGTGCTCGACGACGCCGGCTTTGCCGAGGCCGTCAGCGCCGGCGTGGCCAACATGATGCCGAACTCGGGGCAGAGCTGTAACGCGCCGACGCGCATGCTGGTGCCCAATTCCCGGATGGCGGAGGCCATTACCATCGCGAAAGAGGCTGCCGAGCAGGTCGGGGTGGGCACCGGCGACAAGCGGGCGATCGGGCCGGTGGCGTCGAAGACACAATTCGACAAGGTCCAGCGGCTGATCCAGCAGGGCATCGACGAGGGCGCGACCGTGGTTACCGGAGGCCCGGGCCGGCCGGCGGGGCTGGACAAGGGCTACTACGTCAAGCCGACGGTCTTCGCGCATGTCACCAACGACATGACGATCGCGCGCGAGGAGATCTTCGGGCCGGTGCTGTGCATCCTCGGCTACGACGACCTCGACCACGCGGTCGAGATCGCCAATGACACCGAATACGGCCTGGCCGGATTCGTCTCCGGAGCCGACCTCGACAAGGCACGTGAGGTTGCCCGCAAGATTCGCGCCGGCTGGGTGACGATCAACCACGCGTTCGACATGAACGCACCATTCGGTGGCTACAAGCGCAGCGGCAACGGCCGGGAGTGGAGCGAGTTCGGCTTCCACGAGTATCTGGAAGTCAAAAGCACCCTCGGCTACGCCCCTGACAAGGCCTAACAATTTAGGTCGAAATCCGTACGCACGACAGCGGAAAACCGGCGCGTGTCTCCACCGCATCCGACGGCGTCGCCTCTAAGCTTGCTGAGATCAAGAGGAGGGGCGACGACGTATCGGCAGCAACTACCGCGTCGGACATCAGAGTGGTCAAGGCGCGCTAAAAGCGACCACTGAGCCGGACGGGACGTACTCCGCACCGGCGTCTTCTGCTCGGCAGAATCGATGGGTTGCCCCGGTGCGTCGGGTCGGCCGGCTGGCGATCTGGGATAAACCCGAGCGACGCAGCGGCATTCCCGCACTCGATGGACTGCGCGCGATAGCCGTGGCCCTGGTGCTCGCCGACCACGGCGGCATCCCCGGCATCAGCGGCGGGTTCCTCGGCGTCGACGTCTTCTTCGTGCTCAGCGGATTCCTGATCACCTCGCTGTTGCTGGACGAGCTCGGGCGCACCGGACGCATCGATCTGACCGGATTCTGGATTCGTCGTGCCCGCCGGCTGCTGCCCGCGCTGGTGCTGATGGTGCTCGCCGTGGGCGCGGCCCGCGAACTGCTTCCCGCCCAGGCCCTTACCGGGTTACGCGACGATGCGATCGCCGCGTTCCTCTGGGTGGCGAACTGGCGTTTCGTCGCGCAGAAGACCGACTACTTCACGCAGGGGGCGCCGCCGTCGCCGCTGCAGCACGCCTGGTCGCTCGGCGTTGAGGAACAGTACTACTTCGTCTGGCCGGTCCTGCTGATCGTGGTCACCCTGCTGCTGGCCGCGCGGGCCAAGCGCTACTTCATGCGGGCCACCGTCGGTGGGGTGCGGTTCGCCATCTTCGTGATCGCCACCCTGGGCGCGCTGGCCTCCGCGGCGGCCGCCATCGTCTTCGTCTCTGACACCACGCGCGACCGCATCTACTTCGGCACCGATACGCGCGCGCAGGCCTTGCTGGTCGGCTCTGCGGCAGCGGCCCTGCTGGTAAGGGATTGGCCGTCGCTGAACCGAGGCTGGTGCATGATCCGCAGTCGCTGGGGGCGCCGTGTCGCCCGCGTGCTGCCGATGGCCGGCGTGGCGGGGCTGGCGGCCGCGGCTCACTTCGCGACGGGCAACGTCGGCGATTTCCGGCACGGCTTGCTGATCGGGGTCGCGATTGCGGCCGTCCTCGTGGTGGCCCCGGTGGCACTGGAGCAGCGCGGGTTGGTCGCCCGCATCCTGGCCGCACCCCCGCTGGTGTGGCTGGGCACCGTCTCCTACGGCGTCTACCTGTGGCACTGGCCAATCTTTCTGGCGCTCAACGGCGAACGCACCGGATGGTCGGGATTGCCGCTGTTCGCCGCGCGGTGCGGGCTCACGTTGGCGGTGGCCGGCGCCTCCTACTGGCTGATCGAACAACCCGTCCGACGCTGGCGGCCGGCCCTGGTGGCGTTGCTGCCGCTGGCCGCCGCCACCGTCGCCAGCGCCGCCGCGATCACCTTGCTGCTGATTCCGGTCGGCCCACGTCTACGCGAGCCCGGCCTGCCGCCGGACGTTTCGTCGGTCGCCGCGGTGTCCTCGGCCACGCCGGGTGGGAGTCGCCCGGTCGGGCCGCGAAACCCCAACCGGCCGTTCACCGTTTCGGTATTCGGTGACTCGATCGGGTGGACCTGGATGCACTTTCTTCCGCCGACGCCCGGATTCGCGTTCCTCGACCACACCGTCATCGGGTGCAGCCTGGTGCGCGGCACCCCGTACCGCTACATCGGCCAAACCCTGGATCAGCGTGCCGAATGCGACACCTGGCCCGGCAGGTGGGCAACGCAGATCAATCAGGACCAGCCGGACGTCGCGCTGCTGATCATCGGGCGCTGGGAGACGGTGGACCGGGTCAACGAAGGTCAGTGGACCCACATCGGCGATCCGACGTTCGACGCGTATCTCAACGCCGAGCTGGAGCGCGCACTGAACATCGTGAGCGCCAGCGGAGTTCGCGTGATCGTGGCCACCGCGCCGTACAGCCGGGGCGGTGAGAAGCCGGACGGCCGCTTGTACCCGGAGGACCAGCCGGACCGGGTCAACCAATGGAATGCCATGCTGCGCAAGACCGTTGCTCAGCACCCAGGAGTCCAGATCCTGGATCTGAACAAAAAGCTTTGCCCCGACGGCGTTTACACCGCCAAGGTCGACGGCATCAAGGTGCGCAGTGACGGCGTCCACTTGACCCCGGAGGGGGTCAAGTGGCTGACGCCGTGGCTCGAAGAGTCGCTGCGCTAGGGACTACTCGTCGGTGCGGCAGCTGACTTCCATGCTGTCGCTTTCCCGGACCAGGAAATTGAAGCTGGTGTAGCCGTTGGCCGGATCGCGCACGAGTTGGAGATACGGCGCCATGTCGGGCGCGCTGGCGTTGTCGGCGATCACCAAAGCGCCTGTGGTGAGCCGGGGTTCGAGCAGCTTGATCACCGGAAGGTACAGGTCCTTCCAGCCGTCTAGCAAGACGAATTCGACCGGTCCGTCCTTACCCTCGAGCGTGGTCAGCGCATCGCCTTCAAGAATCGTGATCACGTCGTCCAGGCCGGTCTCGGCGAACGTCTTCTTCGCGGCCGCAATCTTGCTCGCGCTGAGCTCCGTGGTCACCACCCGCCCGACGCCGTTGTCGCGGACCGCCGCCGCGAGATGAATGGCCGAGATACCGAACGACATTCCGAACTCGACAACCGTCGTGGGACGGGTTGCTCGCACCAGCGCGTAGAGCAGCCGGCCGGCCTCCGGCGTCACCGGGATGTAGAACTCGCTCATCGCCTCGGTGCGCTCCGCGGTGGTCATCGGCTTGTCGAACTGACCATGACGCTCACGCAGCAACGCCATCTGGTTCTTCGTCTCGGTGTACATCCGGTCGAGCACGCTCTCGACGCGAGGGTCTTGCAGGGTTGTGGCCATGCCCTCGAGGGTATGCCTCGGCGGTTTTACCCGGGCGATGACCGGCGATCAGTCAATGTGACGCGGGCCACGCCCCGCGTAAAGAGATCGCTAGGGAGTTTGACGAGCAGTGGGTGGCAGTGCCAGCATGGACAGGCAAGCACCTCGGTAGGTGAGGCGTCTGCACGGACACAGGCCACTGACCCCGAACGTCGAGAGACGCCCCGGGTCAGGACAGCTCTTCCCGGACACAAGGGTTGAGCCCAAGTGGCTTCTGGACATGGTCCAGATACGCCGTGCAGTGCCGAAGCTCCGACGAGAGGGGTGCGGCCGACGGGCTCATCGCCCGGCATTCGTACCTCTCCCGCGTGTGATGTGACGACACCCGCGTGTGTCATGGCCGTGAGGAGGTGAGGGCGAGATGAGTCCCGGCGATAGTTCCCATCCGAAATCCATCTTGAACCGCACCGGTTCCGGCATTTCTATCTGCTGACGCAGCTCAATCTGTGCCGTCCCACAACCGTATTCACGGTCGACGGGTACGGCCGATGCCGGGTTGCATTTAGCGTGTCGATGAACCGGTCGGACTTCCGACAGGGGAAGATCATGACTTTTGTTGTTGTGCAGCGTATTCGCAGTCGTGGAAAGTTGCGCGGACGGTCGATGCTGCGTGCGGGTCGGCTGCTGACAAACAGGTTGTGCGCCATGCACATCCCGACGCCCGAAGAGCGGGCGAACCTGTATGTGTCGCTGACGCCGATCGCCGTGCTCTCGGCCGCGCCGGGCGGAGAGTCATCGGACAGTGTGGGCAACCACCGGTGATTCGTTCCGCCAGCGGTCCCCAGCGGCGGGCGGGGGATCCAGGGCCCGCCGCTGGGGCACGTTGAACACCCAACCCGTATAGCCCGAACTATTCAGACAGCGAGAATCCCATGACTTTGATTTCCACCCGGCAGGGTGACTGGCCAGTGCTGGATTCCGCGCACACCGGCGACATCATCGGAGCGTTCGGCCGCATCGGCCGTGACGACGACGGCGCGTTGCGCGGCTGGTGGCGGCGGTTGCGCACGCTGATGGTCATCACCGGTCCCGGATTGATTGTCATGGTGGGCGACAACGACGCCGGCGGCGTCGCGACGTACGCCCAAGCCGGTCAGGACTACGGGATGAACCTGTTGTGGACGCTGGCCTTGCTGATTCCGGTGCTGTACGTCAACCAGGAGATGGTGCTGCGCTTGGGTGCGGTCGCCCGAGTCGGGCACGCACGCCTGATCTTCGAGCGTTTCGGAAAGTTCTGGGGTGCATTCAGCGTCGGTGATCTGGTGGTTCTGAACGCCCTTACGATCGTCACCGAATTCATCGGTGTCGCACTCGCGTTGGGATTCCTGGGCTGCCCGAAGATCATTGCGATCCCCGCCGCCGCCGTACTGCTGTTCGCAGTGGTGGCAGGGGGCTCGTTCCGGCGCTGGGAAGGGCTGATGTTCCTGCTGATCGCGGTGAACGTGGTGATGATCCCGATGGTCCTGCTGGTGCATCCGAGCACGAAAGTAGCTGTCGGCGGGCTGGTTCCACAGTTTCCGGGAGGACTCAACTCCACCGTCCTGCTGTTGATCATCGCGATCGTGGGGACCACTGTCGCGCCGTGGCAGTTGTTCTTCCAGCAGTCCAACGTCGTCGACAAGCGCATCACCGCGCGCTGGATTCCTTACGCGCGGGCCGATTTGATCATCGGGATCGTCGTGGTCATTGTCGGGGCGACGGCGCTGATGGCGGTGACCGCCTTCGGCCTCACCGGCAGCACCGGCAGCTTCACCGATGCCGGTGCGGTCGCCAGCGGCCTGCGCCACCCGGTGGGCGTGCTGTTCGCGATCATCCTGCTGGACGGTTCGCTGATCGGGGCCAACGCAATTGGGCTGGCCACCACCTATGCCATCGGCGACGCGATGGGCAAGCGGCACTCACTGCACTGGAAGATCAGCGAGGCGCCGTGGTTCTACGGCGGCTACGCGCTCTTGCTCGTGGCGTCGGCCGCGGTGGCGTTCAGTCCCGATCACATCCTCGGGCTGGTCACCCAGGGCGTGCAGGCGCTGGCCGGCATCTTGTTGCCGTCAGCGACGGTGTTCCTGGTGTTGCTCTGTAATGACCGGGCGATACTGGGGCCGTGGGTGAACACGTTGCGGCAGAACGTCATTGCCTGGGCGATCGTGTGGGCGCTGGTGCTGCTGTCGCTGGCTTTGACGGCGACCACGTTCTTCCCGGCCCTGTCCACGGCGAGCCTCGAGGGTGGGCTCGTGGCAGGTGCGGCGGTCGGCGTACTTTGCGGCGCCGTGGCGATCATCGGCGACCAGTGGTACAGCGACACTCGCGCGGCCAAACTCGGCTCGCCGGTTGGCCGTGCCGAAAGCCGGGCGCTGCGCAGGCAGGAGCAGCAGACTTGGCAGACTCCGAACCTGAGTTCTCTTGACCGCCCGGCTCTTTCACCGATCCACCGGACCGGCCTGTTGATCCTGCGCGGCTACCTGGTGCTGGCCGCCGTCTTTGTGGTGATGAAGATCGTCGAGCTCGGCGTCGGCTGACGGTCAGCGCGAACCGTTGGGCAGCAGCACGATCTTGCCGTGCGTGTGCCGGCGTTCGAGTTCCTCGAAGGCATCGGCCACCCGCTCCAGCGGAAAGGTCGCGGCGATATCGAAATCGACGGCGCCGCTGACGATCAGGTCGGCGATCTCGGTCAGCACTTCCGGGGTGGACGCGTCAGTGCTGCCTTCGGTTTTGGCGCCGACTTCGCCGGCTTTCTGAAAGGAGATGATCGTGTCGATGCGCTGCGGTGCGACCCCGAGATCCACGGCGAGCTGCACGTAGTCCGGGCCGAACAGGTCGATGAACGCGTCGACTCCGTCCGGCGCGGCCTCGCGCAGCCGCTCGGCCAACCCCGCTCCGTAGGTGATCGGGATGACGCCGTGTGCCCGCAGCCATTCGGCGTTGCCCTCGCCGGCGATGCCCAGCACTCGCGCCTCGCGCAGTACCAACAGCTGGACGACGAGACTGCCGACACCTCCGGCCGCCGCCGAAACGGCGACGGTTTCGCCCGGCTGCGGCGCGACGGCGCGGACGGCGGCGTATGCGGTCGCGCCGACGACGTAGAGCGAACCCGCTGCTTCCCAACTCAATTGGGGCGGTTTGCGGACCAACTGGTCCACCGGAACGGCGGTGTGGGTGGCATGGCTTGATCGCCGGAAGCTGAACCCCAGAACCTCGTCGCCGATCGCGAACTCGGTGACCCCGGGACCGGTGGCCGTCACGACACCGGCGAGGTCGCTGCCTTCCCCGCAGGGAAACGTGGCGGGGAACATCTCATGCATCGCCCCGGAGCGGATCCCGGCCTCGCCCGGGTTGATTCCGGCGGCGCGAACCTCGACGACCACCTCGCCCTCGCCGGGCGCCGGCATGTCGATATCTGCCACGTACAGCACGTCACGGTCCCCGTAGCGGTCGAACCGTACCGCGCGTGCCACTGCAGCCGTCATCTCGATCTCCTTATCGCGCGAATCGAAACTTTGTGGCCCCGGACCCGAGGATAGGTGCGAACCGGCGCCTGTCGATTGGTGCGTGCGCGTATGTTCATATGCGCTGGCCCTGTTCTCGCTGGAAAGGATGCCCATGGGACGTGCTCGGATGACCGCCACCGGTTGGGCGGCCGCCACCATTGCGGTCGGCATCGCGATCACCGGTTGCGGCAACAGCGGCAAGACTTCGGCTCCGTCGTCCAAGAGTGGCGCGGTGGTGAGCACCCCGACCGGGCCGCCCCCGGATTACAGCGCGCTGCTGATTCAGCCCGGCGATGTCGGCGGTGACTTCACCGCGCCGGAACCGCCGGTGCTGAATTCCAACAACACCACCGGCGTCGCGCAACTGTTCGTCAATGCCGACAACAGCCGGCGCATCGGGGACACCATCTTGATCGTCGCCGATCCCGCGACGGCGGCGGCCGCCCTGGAGAACACCAAAACGAACTACGCCAAGAAGGTCACCGGCGCCTGGCAGCCCGTCGACGTCGGCTCCAACGGCGCGATGATCTCGGGCACCACGCAGGATAATTCGCAGGCCATCGCCGTACTGTTGTTCACCGAGGGCAGGGCGCTGGTCAACCTGGAGTTCGACAGCGCACCCAACGACCCGATCGACCCGGAGATCGCGATCGACGTCGGCCGCAAGCAGGACGCCGCGGTCAAGAACGGTTTGCACGGTTAGCGTTTCGGGCTACACCAGCCCGAGCAGCCGCAGATCTGAGACGTACTTCTCGATCAGCCGCTCCGACAAATGCGGGATGTCTTTGTCCGCACCGATTTTGGCTGCCTGTACCGAGCCGCGGAACACATCCGTCGGCGCGGGCGCGCCCCGCAGCGGCGCCTCGGGCTTCCGGTAGACGTCGAGCAAGGGAAGTACCGAATGCTGACGCTGCTTGTCGGGTAGTGCGCGCAGCGCCGTTTCGAAACGCCCGAACCATGCGTCATGGTCGTCGATGCGCCGGATGTCATGGCCGGCGCCGATCAACCAGTCCACGAAGACGTCCAGCGAGATGCCGTCGTCATGCGGGTTCATCACGTCGAAGGACCGGTATCGGCCGGAATCCTCAGCGGCCGTTGCTATCTGCTCGCCCAGCGTGGTGACCGCCTCCGCCACGAAGTCGGCCGGCAGACCGTCGTAGTGAGCTACCGCCCGGTTGCCCTGCGCATCGGTTTGGTAGAACGACGTCGGCGCGATGCCGGTCACCAGCAAGCTGAATATCAACCGGGTGAACGCATCCGGGACATTGAGCTGTCCGGCGTACTGGCTGTGCGCAAGGATCATGTCGGACCGGAACACCGCCGCCGGCAAACCGCACAGGTCGTGTGCCTCGCGCAGCAACACCTCGCCGCCCCACTTGCTGTTCGCGTAGCCGTTGGCATAGCTGTCATCGACGGGCCGCACCGCGCTGACGGTGCGGATGTCGCCGTCCTCGGCGAACGTGGCGGGATCGACCGAAAAGGCCACCGCGACCGTCGACATGTAGGTGACCGGTTTGATCCGCGTCGTGATCGCCAGGCGAATCAATTCCGCGGTGCCCACCACGTTGGGGCCGAACAGCTGGTCGTACGGCAGGACATGGTTGACCAGCGCAGCCGGGTGCACGATCATGTCGACGTCGCGCGCTAAGCGCTCCCAAGTTGCTTGATCCATACCAAGTTTCGGCTGGGCGATATCGCCGACGACGACCTCGAGATGGTCGGCGGCCAGCGCACGATACCTCTTCAGCAGTTGCGGATCCCCGCTGTCGAAAACGGTCTCCAGCCGCTTGCCGGCGGCCTCGGCGTCCGCGCCGCGGATGATGGTGATCAGTTTTCCGCCTCGTTCGGCAAGCCGCTCAAGCCATTCCAGCGTCAGGAAGCGGCCGAGGTAGCCGTTGGCTCCGGTCAGCAACACCGTGTGCGGTGTGCCGGTGGCGTGCGGCAGCGTCGGGGCCTCGGCCAGGGTCGCGGCGTCGATGAACTTGTCGAGGGTGAGCTCGGACGCGCGGGCTTCCGTTGCGCCGCGGCCGTGCACGGTAGAGAACGTGGGCCGCTTGGAGCCCGATTCACGTTCGGATTCCACGTATTCCGCGAGTTGACGCAGATCGGAGGCCGGGTTGATGATCTGGCCCACCGGTACTTCCACGTCGAAGATGTCCTGCAGCAGGTTCGAGAAGGTCAGCGCGGACAACGAGTCGCCGCCCAGGTCCAGGAATTGGGCATCCGGCTGCGGCGGACCGCCGGCCAGGCCGAGCAATGCCTCGGCGGCGCGCGTCAGGGTGTCGATCACCGGCCGGTCCGCCGCGCCTTCGCGCAGCGCGCGCAACTCGGCCGTCCGGGTGGCGGCGAGCTCGGCATAGAGGTCTTCGAGCCGGGCGCCGTAGTGCTCCTTGAGCTTGGGTCGCAGCAGCTTTCCGACCCCCGACAGCAGACCGTTGTCCTCGCTGAACGGCTCGGATTCGACCAGAAAGTCCACCGGGACTTCGTAGGATTGCAACTCGGCGACTTTGGCGGTGCGGCGCAGGGATTCGCTCAGCGCGGCCTTGAGGCCGTCGGGATCACCGGCGAACCGCTCCCGCGCTTCGATGGTCGGGACCACGACGGCCAACAGGTAGGGCCGTTCGCTGTTGCCGTAGACGAACGCCTGGTGCACCAGGGCGGCGCCGCTGAAGACGGCCTCCAGCTGTGCCACCGCGACGAATTCGCCTTGGGCCAGCTTCAATACGTTGTTGCGCCGGTCGACGTAGACGAGGTGATCCGGTCCGACCTCGGCCATCACGTCACCGGTGCGGTAGTACCCGTCCGGGTCGAACGCATTCGCCGTCACATCGGGTCGCTTGAAATATCCGCTGAACGCCGTCAGCGACTTCACCAGCAGCTCGCCGCGCGGATGGGGCCTGTCGGTGTGAAAGTAACCCAGCTCGGGCACGTCGACCAGCTTGTAGTCGAGGATCGGCGGCCGCGTCACCACACCGTCCTTGAACACCATCCCCACCTCGGTCAGGCCGTAGCCGTCGAGCACATGCACGTCCAGGCACGACTCGATGAAGTCTTTCATCTCGGCGGCCAGCGGAGCGGTGGTGGAGAAGCTGGTGATCACGCGTCCGCCCAGAAGCTGTTCGCGCAGTTCGGCTTTCGCCTGAGTGTCGGCGTCCTCGGGCTCGGCGCCCTGCCCGATCAGTCGCTCCACCGCGCTTTGGTAGCGCTGGTACAGCATTTCGACCACCCGCGGCACCATGCCCATTTCGGTGGGGCGCACCAGATTCCAGTCATCGAACAACGTCGACAGATCACTCTCCGGCACAAAGTAACTGGTGCCGCCGGCCTGGAACGACGAGGCGAGCGGTATCCGTCCGCCCACGTGGTTGAGCGGCATGAAGTTGACGTTGATCACCGGCACGTCGGCGAACGCCGGGTTGAGCTCGTTGGTCCACAGCTTCAAGACCATGCGCTCGGTGTACATCGCACCCTTGGGCAGCCCGGTGCTGCCCGAGGTGTACATGATCAGGGCCAGGCGCTCGTCGGTTTCGCCGGTGTAGATCGGCACCGGTGGCAGGGCACGGCCACGCTCGACCAATTCGTCGAAGGTCTCGATGGTCACCGCCATGCCGGCGTCGGCGAGCTTCGCCCGCGCGCGCTCCAGGTTCTCCCGCTGGTCGTCAATCTCCGGTCGGTAGTCGAAGACCACCAGGCGCCGCAACGACGTGCTGCCCAGCACCGTCTCCACGGCGAGGTCCAGATACCCCGCGCCGGTGGCCAGCACCTGGGGTTCGATTTCGGCAACGATGGGCTGCAACCGAGAGGCGGTTGCGTTGTGTTGCAGGGGCACCGCAACCAGGCCGAGGTAACCGGTGACCAGATCCAGCGTCAAGTACTCGGGGCTCGCGAAGCCGAGGGTGGCGACCACGTCGCCCGGCGTCAGCGGGTTGACCTCGTCGCGTCGCCACGCCGTCGCGACGGCGCGGACGTTGGCCCACAGATCGCGGTAGCTGATGGTGTCGAATCGGTGCAGCAGCTGGGAGGTGGTGCGGCCGGTGGCGGGGTCGGTCGTCAACTCGCGGGCCCGCCACCCGAGTGCGGGCCGGTCGCCGTAGCCCTCGACGAACATCTCCAGGATCTGCGGCAGTCGAAGGCCGGGCTGGCGGGCCGCTGCCTGGAGCGCGAGATGGGGCTTGGCGTTCCGATATTGCTCATCGGTCGCCTCCACCCGCAGGATCCGCTCGGTTACTCGTTCTCGCGGCGTGATCTGAGCACTCGTACCTGTCCCGTTCTCGTGCTTCGCATCAGTACTCATGCCCAGCCTCTCGTTCGGACGATCTGTTAGCGCCAACGACCCGCCCGCTACGAGTCTTCCACCGGATCACTGTGACTGTGGCCACAGCCTTGTCCAGGGCCGCAGCCAGCGCGGCGGCACAGATTTGCTGGTGCCCCGATACCCGGGATTGCTACGCGACGACCTGGATGGGGTCGCCGACGTTGACGTTGTTGAAGTACCACGCGGCGTTGTCCGGGCTCAGATTGATGCATCCGTGACTGACGTTGGCGTGGCCCTGTGAATCGACCGACCAGGGTGCCGAGTGCACGTAGACCCCGCTCCAGGTGACCCGGACCGCGTACTGAGCGGTGATCTTGTATCCGTCGGGGGCGCTCAGCGGGATGCCGATGGTCCGCGAGTCCATGACCACGCTGCGTTGCTTCTCGAGGGCGGTGAAGTTGCCGACCGGCGTCGGGCGGGCGGGCTTACCCATCGAGGCGGGCATCGTGCGCAGAATTTCCCCGTCCCTGCTGACGGTGAAGGTGTGCCCGGAGATGCTCGCGACACCCAGGAATGCGTCGCCGGTGTCGAAGCCCGTTGTCAGCTCTTGGACGCCCACCGAAACGTGGCTGTGGGCGGGCCAGTACTGGTTCGGAACCCATTGCACGACATTGTTCTCGGGCCACTCGAAGTGTCCGGCGATGTTGCTCGGCGAGGCCACGTGGATGGACCGCTCGACGGCGGCACGGTCGATCACCGGCGCGCTGAATTTCACGACGACCGGGTGCGCAACTCCCACCAGCGCGCCATCGGCCGGCAAAATCGCGGCGACGACCGGGGTTGGCTCGGGCACCGGGACCGAGGCCACCGCTTGGATGCCGGATCCCATCACGCCCAAGCCCGTGATCGCGACCATAACAAATAGATAACGAACCCCACGACGCATGGCGTCAACCCTCCGAGATGGTGCGATCAACACGACGATATTCTACTGGCAGTCTGACCATTACGGCTTCTAGCAAACAATGACACTCCTGCCCGGTCTCCACGGTAACGATCCGATCACCGGTTGAGTTCGATCTCGTCGCCGGCGGCGTCCGGCGAGGGAGCGGGCATGGCGTCAGCGGATCACTACATCCAGCCGCGCGCGGGTTCGGCGGCGTTGGTGCTGATCGACGTGCAACGCGACTTCCTGGACTTGTCAGGCGGCGATGCGCCGATGCCGTTGAACGAGAACACTATTCGTTGACCAGCGTCGACTTGTCGTGCCAAAACCGGATGTTTGCGCCCAACAAGTCGACGGTCGGCGGACCAGCTCAACGCGGCGGCCTGCCGGAATCAGGAATGTTAACCTCAGCGGAATCGGTGCCCAGACCGAGGAGGTGAGGTGCTCTTTCGTCAGCTGGAGTACTTCGTCGCGGTCGCCCAGGAACGCCATTTCGCCCGGGCTGCCGAGAAGTGCTACGTGTCGCAACCCGCGCTGTCCGCCGCGATCGCCAAGCTGGAACGTGAACTCAACGTCACGTTGATCAACCGCGGGCACAGCTTCGAAGGCCTCACCCCCGAAGGGGAGCGACTGGTCGTGTGGGCCAAGCGGATTCTGGCCGAGCACGATGCGTTCAAGGCCGAGGTGCATGCCGTGCGGTCGGGGATCACCGGCACGCTCCGGCTGGGTACCGTGCCCACCGCGTCGACAACGGCGTCCCTGGTGCTTTCGGCCTTCTGCTCGGCGCATCCGTTGGTCAAGGTGCAGATCAATTCCCGGTTGGCCGCCACCGAACTGTATCGGCGCTTGCGTGAATTCGAGTTGGACGCCGCCATCGTGCACGCGGCGCACGACGACGCCCACGACGTGGACCTGGTGCCGCTCTACGCGGAGCGCTACGTGCTGGTGTCGCCGGCGGACATGTTGCCTTCGGCCGCATCGACGTTGGCGTGGCCGGATGCCGCGCAGCTGCCGCTGGCATTGCTCACCGCCGATATGCGGGACCGTCAGATCATCGACGAGGCCTTCGCCGGCCACGGCATCACCGTCACCCCGCAGGTCGAAACCGATTCTGTGGCTTCGCTGCTCGCGCAGGTATCCTCCGGCAATTGGGCATGCATCGTCCCGCACACCTGGCTGTGGACCTCGCAGATCGGTGCAGAGATTCGTGCGGTCGAGATGGTCGATCCGGCCGTGAAAGCCGATATCGCGTTGGCCACCAACGCCTCCGGGCCCGGATCGCCGGTTGCCCGGGCGCTCGTCGCATCCGCGGAAGAGCTTGCGCTGGACGAGTTCTTCGATGCCCAGCTGCTGGGGGTTACCCGCCGGCGCTGACCGCCGGCTTCCGATTGGCCGCGCTCGTCGGGTTCAGGCTCGCCAGGTGTCCGCTCTCCACCCCGGCCGACGGATCGAGTTCACAGTCGATCAGCGACGGGCCGTTCGACGCGAGCGCATGGGCCAGGGCCGCCCGCAGCTCCGCTGGGGTGGTAACGTGATATCCCTTGCCGCCGAACGCTTCTGCGAGCAGCTCATGGCGCGCACCGGCATTGAGCACGGTGGGGGCGGGACTGTCCCCGGCCGGCTTTTCGTCGCCTCGATAGACGCCGCCGTTGTTGAGGATGACGACCGTCACCGGTAGCCGGTAGCGGCAGATCGTCTCGATTTCCATGCCGCTGAAGCCGAATGCGCTGTCTCCCTCGATCGCGACGACGGGCCGGCCGGTCTCGACCGCGGCGGCGATCGCGTAACCCATGCCGATGCCCATCACCCCCCAGGTTCCGGTGTCGAGGCGGTGCCGCGGCAGCTCCATGTCGATCACGTTGCGGGCCAAGTCGAGCGCATTGGCGCCCTCGTTGACCACGTAGACGTCCGGATTAGCTTGCAGCACCGAACGAATCGCACCCAGTGCGTTGTAAAACCGCATCGGGTGCGGATTTTCGGCGCGACGCTCGGTCATCTTGGCGTCGTTGCGTGCTCGGCGCTCGGCCAGCTCGTCGGTCCATTCCGTCGGCACCGTGATCGGACGGGCGGCCAGGCCGTCGCGCAAGGCAAACATCACCGACCCGATGTCGCCGGCCAGCGGCGCCACGATCGGCTGGTTGCTGTCGAATTCCGACGCCGCGATGTCGACTTGCACAAACTTGGCGTCGGCCGCCCATTGCGGCGATTCGCCATGGCCGAGAAGCCAATTCAGTCGGGCACCCACCAGCAGCACGGCGTCGGCACGGGCGATGGCCACCGACCGTGCCGCCGCCGCGGACTGGCGATGCGAATCCGGCAGCAGCCCCTTGGCCATCGACATCGGCAGGAACGGAATTCCGGTGGATTCGATGAAATCCCGGATCACGGCGTCGGCCTGTGCGTATGCGGCACCCTTACCGAGGACGATCAGCGGCCGGCGGGCCCGCGCGAGCACGTCGAGGGCACGATCGACCGCTTCCGGCGCCGGCAGCTGTCGAGGCGCGGGATCGATGACCCGCCAGACGCTTTCGGCCCCCTGGGCGGCATCCATCGCCTGGCCCAGCACGGCGCCCGGGATATCGAGGTAGACACCGCCCGGCCGCCCGGACACGGCGGTGCGGATCGCTCGAGCGATCGCGAGCCCGATGTCCTCGACCCGGTCGACCCGGTAGGACGCCTTTACGAAAGGCCTTGCGGCATTGAGCTGATCCAGGTCCTGATAGTCGCCGCGCTGCAAGTCGACCAGCGCTCGATTGCTCGAACCCGAGATCTGGATCATCGGGAAGCAGTTCGTGGTGGCGTTGGCCAATGCGGGCAGGCCGTTGAGAAACCCGGGCCCCGATGTCGTCAGGCACACCCCGGGGCGGCGGGTGAGAAACCCGGCGGCCGCGGCGGCATTGCCGGCGGAAGTCTCCTGCCGGAAACCGATGTAGCGCATCCCGCGGGCCTGGGCGACACGGGCGAGGTCGGTGATCGGGATGCCGACGATCCCGTAGATGGTGTCGATGTCGTTCGCCTTGAGTGCGTCGACGACGAGGTGGAAGCCGTCGGTCAGGGGTGCGTCTTCCGACCCGTCCGGCGCGGCGGTGGATGATGTCGAAAGTGTGGTCATGTCCCGACTCCTCGTGTATCTATGCCTGTCGTCCATCACTGTGGTCCGGGTTCCCCGCCGCTGTCCAAGACCGAGCCACTATGCAGCGATTCACGGTGGTTATCGACTGCTGGTAGGCAGGTCGATAGCCACCGATTATCGATCGTGAGCTGAACAGTATTGGACGAACAGGGCGGTTTCTCTGCATCGTGCAATCAGGTGCTGTTACACATGCGAGAAAGCAAGGACCATGGCGACGTCTGAATTGATCATCCCGGAGGCGGAGTTGACCGACGAATCCACGAGCATCGCCGATTTGGTGGCGGCGGCGGCCATCCGCCAGCCGGAGGCCACGGCACTGGTCGCCACCCCCGATCGCAGGACCGTCAGCTACGGCGAGCTGGTCCGGCTGGTCGACGGCCTGGCCAAGCAGCTGAAGGACGGCGGTTTGCGGCCGGGGGACCGGATCGCGCTGCGGTCCGGCAGCAACGCCGAGTTCGTCGTCAGCTTGTTGGCGGCGTCGCGCGCCGGGCTGATCGCGGTGCCGCTGGACCCGGCGTTGCCCGTCGGCGACCAGCGCGCCCGCAGCGAGGTCGCGGGCGCGGGTGTGGTGCTCGTCGACGGCGAGGGCCCCGGTGATGAGCAGCAGCCGGGGTTGGTGTGGTGGACGATCAGGGTGGTGGTCGGGCGAGACGGCGCCCCTTCGTCGGTCGAGCTGGATGCGCCGGCGCCGCCGAATCCGGACGTGACGGCGCCCGAGGGCCTGCGGGACGACGACGCGATGATCATGTTCACCGGCGGGACCACGGGTATGCCGAAGATGGTCCCCTGGACGCACACCAACATCGCCAGTTCGGTGCGGGCGATCATCGCCGGCTATCAGCTGGGCCCGGCGGACGCGACGGTTGCGGTGATGCCGCTCTACCACGGCCACGGTCTGGTCGCCACGCTGCTGTCGACGCTGGCGTCCGGGGGGACCGTGCTGTTGCCCGCGCGTGGGAAGTTCTCGGCGCACACCTTCTGGGACGACATCAACGCCGTGGGGGCCACGTGGTACACCGCGGTTCCGACCATTCATCAGATCCTGTTGGAGCGCGCCAAGACGCAGCGGCCCGAAGGCGGACGGGCCGGGCTGCATTTCATCCGCAGCTGCAGCGCCCCACTCACCACGGAAACGGCTGCGGCCCTGCAAGACACCTTCGGCGCAACCGTGGTGTGTGCGTTCGGGATGACCGAAGGCACCCATCAGATCGCCACCACTGGCATCGACCAAAGCGAAAATCCGGCTGAGACAACGGGTCTGGTGGGCCGGTCGACCAGTCCGCAGATTCGGATCGTCGGGCCCGACGGCCGATCCCTTCCCGCCGAAACCGTCGGCGAGGTCTGGCTGCGTGGCCCGACCGTGGTGCGCGGCTACCTCGGCGACCCGGCGATCACCGCCGCCAACTTCACCGACGGCTGGCTGCGCACCGGCGATCTCGGGTCGCTGTCCAGCGCGGGTGATCTGCGCATCCGCGGGCGGATCAAGGAGCTCATCAACCGCGGCGGCGAGAAGATTTCACCGGAACGCGTCGAGGGTGTACTGGCCGGCCATCCCGACGTCTTGGAGGTGGCCGTGCTCGGGCTGCCGGACAAAATGTACGGCGAGACGGTGGCCGCGGTGGTGGTCGCACGGGGATCGACTCCGCCGAGCCCCGAGGAGCTCACCGAGTTCTGCCGGGATCGGCTGGCGCCTTACGAGGTGCCCGCCACCTTCCTTGTGGCCAGCGAATTGCCGCACACCGCCAAGGGTTCACTGGACCGCCGCGCCGTGGCCCAACAGTTCGGCGGAGCCTGACGCCGAGAAAGACTGTGCGGCAACCTCACTGGCCCGACGACGTCACGTTTCCCCACGCGGCGCGCGCGCCCGAATCGCCGACCCGATAGATCTGCACCAGGGTGGCCACGGCCGCGATGACCACCAGCACCCCGACGACGGCGTGCAGGGTGAGCTTCATGTCCACCCCGCGCGCCTCACGAACGTGCAGGACGGCCAACGCCGTGACCGTCGCCGCCAGTGCCGCCACGATGTAGATCAGCGTGGAGCCGAGTTGCTCGTGGTTGGTGAGCACCGGCGACGGCGCGCCGACGCGAGCCGATAACCAGACGCCCGCGGTGGTGGTCAACGGGGTCAAGACCAGGGTGCCCACCGCCAGCAGCAGAACCAGCCAGATCAGCCGGCGTCGCGCCGCGGGCCACACCACACACAGGATCGCCAGAACCGCCGCCAGCGGACCTAGGACAACGACGAAATGATTGAGCAGGATATGGGCAGGCAGTCCATTGAACGTCGACATACTCGAATCCGGAGCTCCCAATCTGGCTGTTTATCAGGTGCTTTCACACAGTAGCCGCCAGCCTGGTCGCGGCCGACTCCGGCATCGGTTCATAGCGGGCGAACGACCGGGTGAAGGACGCGGCGCCATGCGCCAGCGAACGCAAGTCGATCGCGTACCGGGTCAGCTCGACCTGAGGCACCTCGGCCCGCACCACCGTGCGGTCCTGGCCCGCGGTATCGGTGCCCAGCACCCGCCCGCGCCGGCCCGACAAGTCGCCCATCACCGCACCCACGAAATCGTCGGGCACCAGCACGGAGATCTCGTCGATCGGCTCGAGCAGGGTCACCTTCGTCGCGGCGGCGGCTTCCCGCAGCGCCAGGGAACCCGCCATCTGGAACGCGAAGTCCGACGAGTCCACGCTGTGGGCCTTGCCGTCGAGCAGGGTGACCCGGATGTCGACCACGGGATACCCGGCGTGCACACCCTTTTCCATCTGCGCGCGGACACCCTTCTCCACGCTCGGGATGAATTGCCGCGGCACCGCTCCGCCGACCACCTTGTCGACGAACTCGAATCCGGAACCTTCCGGCAGCGGCTCCACGTCGATGTCGCACACCGCGTACTGGCCGTGCCCACCGGACTGCTTGACGTGGCGACCGTGGCCTTTTGCCTTGCCGCTGAAGGTCTCTCGCAGCGGAACACGCAGTTCCACCGTGTCGACGGTGACGCCGTACCGGTTGGCCAGCGCTTCGAGGACGACGCCGGCGTGGGCCTCACCCATGCACCACAGCACGATCTGGTGCGTCTCCTGGTTCTGCTCGATGCGCAGCGTGGGGTCCTCGGCCGCCAACCGGCCCAACCCGACCGACAGTTTGTCCTCGTCGGTCTTGGCATGCGCCGCAATGGCAATCGGCAGCAGTGGTTCCGGCATGGCCCACGGTTTCAGCACCAGGGGCTCGGCCTTGTCGGAGAGGGTGTCCCCGGTTTCGGCCCGGCTCAGTTTGCCGATCGCGCAGATGTCGCCGGCCACCACCTCGGGTGCGGGTCGTTGCTGCTTGCCCAGCGGAAAGGACAGCACCCCGATGCGTTCGTCCTCGTCGTGATCGGGATGGGTATGGCTGCTGCCGTTGGACTCCCCGAAGAAGGACGAAAAATGGCCCGACACATGCACGGTCGTGTCGGGCCTGATGGTCCCGGAGAACACCCGGACCAGGCTCACCCTGCCGACGTACGGGTCCGACGTCGTCTTCACCACCTCTGCCAACAACGGCGCTTTGGCGTCGCACGCCAGCTCGGCGTGCGGAGCGCCGTGCGGCGTGAAGACCTCGGGCATCCGGTGTTCCATCGGGGACGGGAAGCCGCGGGTGGCGACCTCGAGCAGCTCGAGGGTGCCGACGCCGGTGCTGCTGCAGACCGGGATCACCGGAAAGAACGACCCGCGGGCGACGGCGCGCTCCAGGTCGTCGATGAGCACCGCCTCGTCGATCACCTCACCGTCGAGATACCGGTCCATCAGGGACTCGTCCTCGGATTCCACGATGATTCCCTCGATCAGCGTGCCGCGCGCTTCCTCGATTCGGTCGGCATCCGAGGGATCCGGCGGCTCGACGGTGCGGGTGCCACCGGAATATTGGTACCGCTGCTGCGAGAGCAAGCCGATCAGGCCTTCGCAGGATGGCGAACCGGTCGGTAGGTAGAGCGGTAAAACCTTGTCGCCGAACGCGTTTTGCGCGGCTCGCAGCGCCTCCATATAGTTCGCGCGGGCATGGTCGAGTTTGGTGATCACCACGGCGCGGGGCATGCCGACCTGGCTGCATTCCGCCCAGAGCGACTTGGTCGGTTCGTCGACGCCCTCGTTGGCCGCGATCACGAACAGCGCGCAATCCGCGGCCCGCAGTCCGGCGCGCAGCTCGCCGACGAAGTCGGCGTATCCGGGCGTATCCACCAGGTTGATCTTGATTCCGCCGTGCGACAGGGAGGCCACCGCGACGCCGACGGAACGCTGTTGGCGGATCTCGGCGTCGTCGTAGTCGCAGATGGTGCTGCCGTCGGTCACCGATCCCGCCCTGGTCAGCACGCCGCCCGCGACAAGCAGGGCCTCGACCAGGGTGGTCTTGCCGCCGCCCGAGGCGCCCACCAGGACGATGTTGCGCACGTCGCCAGGACAGTTCGCGGTGGGAGCTGCCCCCGTGCCCGCCGACGCGTTCGCCTTGTCCGCCATGACCTTCCTCCACTTCGTTCGGCCGGGCAGGGTGTGTCCTAGCTCACAGAACGTATGAGGCAACCTTTCTCCCAACTGCCGCCCAACACAAGGCCACGGACCAGCACAATTGCCCGCTGCGCGGGGTCCGCTCAGGCGTGCCAGCCCGACCAGCGGTGCACCGCTATCGCGATGACCGGGCCGTTCAGCGAAACCGATTGGTACTGAGGATATTTCGCTCGCAGCAGCCGATAGCCGGTGTGCATTACCGCGCCGTCGGAATGAATGGTGGCCGCCCCGTCGGCCCGGACCCACCACAACTGCGTCCAATCGTCGGCGTAGTGGTCGACGAGCAGGCTGACCGCGGCGTTGCCGGCGATGTTCGCCAGCCGGCGCAGCCGCTGCGAGGTTTTCGGCTTCGCGTCGATCGCGGTGTAGACCATGTCCGGGGAGTCGGGGTCGACCGCGAAAACCACCGGCACCAGGTGCGGTTTTCCGTCCGCCGAGCTGGTGGCCAGCCGCGCCACCGGGGACTGTTCGAACCGGACCCTGGGGTCGAATTCGCCCACCGTCCCAGCTTAGGGGCGCAATGGCCGATCAGCGTTCCGTGCGCCCTCAACTAGCTACCTGCATTACGGTGAGGTACACAAATTGTGCGGTCCAGACGTAGAGGCTGGGCCGCTTCTGGTTCGCACCCGGTGCAGGGAGGTACGGGATGAGCAAAGGGCACCCCCGCTCAGTTCGGCGGTCATGGCTGGTCAGTGTGCTGGCCGTGATCGGACTGGGCCTGGGCCTGACCACGGTCCCGGCAGCTGCATCGCCGTCGACGCTGGCGAGCGACCGGTTCCGCGACGCCCCGATGTTCCCACTGGATCCCGCCGCGATCGCTGCCCAAGTCGGACCGCAGGTCGTCAACATCAGCACCCGGTTCGGCTACAACAACGCGATCGGGGCCGGAACCGGCATCGTCATCGATCCCGGCGGTGTGGTGCTGACCAACAACCACGTGATCTCGGCCGCCACCGACATCAGCGCGTTCGACGTCGGCAATGGTCAGACCTACGCCGTCGACGTGATCGGCTACTCGCGCAGCGCCGATATCGCGGTGCTGCAGCTCCGGGGTGCCGGCGGGCTGCCGTCGGCCGCCATCGGTGGCGGCGTGGCCGTCGGCGAGCCGGTCGTCGCGCTCGGCAACACGCACGGCCAGGGTGGCGCTCCCAGCGTGGTGCCCGGCAAGGTCGTCGCCCTCAACCAGACCGTCTCGGCCACCGACACCCTGACCGGCGCCGACGAGACGCTGGGCGGGTTGATCCAGGCCGACACCGCGATCAAGCCCGGCGACTCGGGCGGGCCGCTGGTCAACAACGCCGGGCAGGTCGTCGGCGTGGACACCGCCGCCACCGACAGCTACAAGATGTCGGGCGGCCAGGGCTTTGCCATTCCGATCGGTCACGCGATGGGGGTGGCGGGACAGATCCGCTCCGGCGCCGGCTCCAACACGGTGCACATCGGCCCGACGGCCTTCATCGGCATGGGCGTCGCCGAGAACGGCGGCAACGGCGCGCGGGTCCAGCGCCTGGTCGACGGCGGTCCCGCCGCGGGCAGTGGCATCGCACCCGGCGACGTGATCACTGCGGTCGACAACGTGCCGATCAACGGTCCCACCGCGATGACGGACGTGCTGGTCCCGCACCACCCCGGTGACGTCATCACGCTGCACTGGAACTCCGGGGGCGGCGCGCGCAGCGCACCCGTGACACTGGGCGACGGGCCTCCGGCCTGATTCCGGACGCGCATACCGCCTGGCCGGCAGCCAATTCGGTTGCCGGGCCGGCAGATTAGCGGCGTGATTTCGACCTGCCCGCCTCGGGTACACGTGGCATCGTGGAATTGATGAACGACGCAAATGACGCCTCGCAAAAGGGTTCCGAGCACGATCCCGCGGAAGGCAGTCACGTCGAAGGGGGTGTAGTCGAGCACCCCAACGCGGAGGACTTCGAGATCGCCGCCTCGCTGCCGGCCGATCCGACCTGGTTCAAACACGCGGTCTTCTATGAGGTGCTGGTCCGGGCATTCCTGGACGGCGACGCGGACGGGTCCGGTGACCTGCGTGGGCTGCTGCAGCGCCTGGACTACCTGCAGTGGCTCGGGATCGACTGCATTTGGCTGCCGCCCTTCTACGACTCGCCGCTGCGCGACGGTGGTTATGACATTCGCGACTTCTACAAGGTGCTGCCCGAATTCGGCGACGTCGATGACTTCGTCGATTTGCTCAACGCGGCGCACGAGCGCGGCATCCGGGTGATCACCGACCTTGTGATGAACCACACCTCGGATTCGCATCCGTGGTTTCAGGAGTCACGGCACGACCCCGACGGCCCGTACGGCGACTTCTACGTGTGGAGCGACACCAGCGAGAAGTACGCGGATGCGCGGATCATCTTCATCGACACCGAGGAGTCGAATTGGACTTTCGACCCGGTGCGCAAGCAGTTCTACTGGCACCGGTTCTTCTCCCACCAGCCGGACCTGAACTACGACAACCCGGCCGTGCAAGAGGCGATGATCGACGTGCTGCGCTTCTGGCTCGATCTCGGGATCGACGGGTTCCGGTTGGACGCGGTGCCATACCTCTTCGAGCGCGAGGGCACCAACTGCGAGAACCTGCCCGAGACGCACGCCTTCCTCAAACGCGTCCGCAAGGTCGTCGACGACGAGTTTCCGGGGCGGGTGCTGCTGGCCGAGGCCAACCAGTGGCCGGCCGATGTCGTCGAATATTTCGGCGATGCCAGCACGGGCGGCGACGAGTGTCACATGGCGTTCCACTTCCCGCTGATGCCGCGCATCTTCATGGCGGTGCGGCGCGAGTCGCGGTTCCCGATCTCGGAGATTCTGGGGCAGACGCCGGAAATTCCGGACATGGCGCAGTGGGGGATCTTCCTGCGCAACCACGACGAGCTGACGCTCGAGATGGTCAGCGACGAAGAGCGCGACTACATGTACTCCGAGTACGCCAAGGACCCGCGGATGAAGGCCAACGTCGGAATCCGCCGCCGGCTGGCACCGCTGCTGGACAACGACCGCAACCAGATCGAGCTGTTCACCGGGCTGCTGCTGTCACTGCCCGGATCGCCGGTGCTCTACTACGGCGACGAGATCGGCATGGGCGACGTGATCTGGCTGGGTGACCGCGACGGCGTGCGCACGCCGATGCAGTGGACCCCGGACCGTAATGCCGGCTTCTCCAAGGCCAACCCGGGCCGGCTCTATTTGCCGCCGAGTCAGGACTCGGTCTACGGCTATCAGGCCGTCAACGTCGAGGCCCAGCGCGACACCTCGACGTCGCTGCTCAACTTCACCCGCACGATGCTGGCGGTGCGCCGCCGCCACGACGCCTTCGCGATCGGCACGTTCGAGGAACTCGGCGGGTCGAACCCGTCGGTGCTGGCGTTTCTGCGCCAAGCACCCGACGATGGCGACATCGTGCTCTGCGTCAACAACCTCTCGCGGTTCCCCCAGCCGCTCGAGCTGAACCTGCAACATTGGAGCGGCTACACGCCGATCGAGCTCACGGGACAAGTGGAGTTCCCCCGAATCGGACACCTGCCCTATTTGCTGACACTGCCGGGACATGGGTTCTACTGGTTCCAGCTGTGCGCATCGGAGGAGAACTCATGAACAAGTCAGCGAAGCTGCCTTGGCTCGAATGGTTGCCACAGCAGCGCTGGTATGCCGGGCGCAATCGCGAGCTGTCCAGCGCCGAACCCGCGGTCATCGTTCCGCTGCGCGACGACCTCGAGCTGGTGCTCGTCGACGCCACCTACACCAGCGGGCCGTCGGAGCGTTATCAGGTGCTGGTCGGCTGGGACGCCGAGCCGGTCACCGAATACAACACCGTGGCCACCATCGGTTCGGCCGACGACCGGACCGGCTACGACGCACTGTACGAAACCGAGGCTCCGCGGTTTCTGCTGTCGCTGATCGACACGTCCGCCGTCCGCGATTCGGGCGGCACCGAGGTGGTGTTCCGCAAGGAGCCGGACGTCACGCTGCCGCTGGACGCGTGGCCGCGGGTGGCCGACGCCGAGCAGTCCAACACCAGCGTGATCTTCGACCGATCCACCATCTTCAAGGTGTTCCGCCGGGTCAGCAGCGGCATCAACCCGGACATCGAGCTCAACCGGGTGCTCGGCCGCGCCGGCAACCCCAACGTGGCCCGGCTGTTCGGCACCTACGAGATCGCCGGAACCGACGGCACCGAAGACACGGCGTGGCCGCTGGGCATGGTCACCGAGTTCGAGTCCAACGCCGCCGAAGGCTGGGCCATGGCCACGGCCAGCGTTCGCGACCTGTTCGCCGAGGGTGACCTCTACGCCCACGAGGTCGGCGGCGACTTCGCCGGTGAGTCCTACCGGCTCGGGGAGGCCGTCGCGTCGGTACACGCCACCCTGGCCGAAACTCTCGGCACCGCGCAGTCCACCTTCCCGGTGGACAACGTGCTGGCCCGGCTGGCGTCGACCGCGGCGCTGGTTCCCGAGCTGGAGGAACACGCGGCAACGATCGAAAAGCGCTTCGGGGAGCTGGCCGGCGAGACGATCACCGTGCAGCGCGTGCACGGTGACCTGCACCTGGGGCAGGTGCTGCGCACCCCGGAGAGCTGGCTGCTGATCGACTTCGAAGGCGAACCCGGCCAGCCGCTGCACGAGCGACGGGCCCCGGATTCGCCGCTGCGCGACGTGGCCGGCGTGCTGCGGTCATTCGAGTACGCCGCCTACGGGCCGCTGGTGGACCACGAGGGCGACAAGCAGCTGGCCGCGCGTGCCCGGGAGTGGGTGGAGCGCAACCGCACCGCCTTCTGCGACGGTTACGCGGCCGCGTCGGAAACCGATCCGCGGGATTCGCCGTTGCTGTTGGCCGCATACGAACTCGACAAGGCCGTGTACGAGGCCGGCTATGAGGCGCGGCACCGGCCGGGGTGGTTGCCGATCCCGCTGCGGTCCATCGCCCGGCTCATCGCGGTCGAGTGAGTCTCTGCGCCCGCCGGGGGCGTCTGAAAGCATGTCCGAGTGGCAAGTGACATTTTCGACAGCGAAGCCCGATTGTCGTGGGTGCTGGCCGGGCTGGCCGGTGTCCTTGGGGCAACCGCGTTTACCCACTCCGAGGGGTACTTCGTCACCTTCATGACCGGCAATGCCCAGCGTGCGGTGCTGGGGTACTTCCGGCATGACGTGCTGCTGTCGATATCGGCCGGGGTGTTGATGCTGTCCTTCCTCACCGGAGTGGTGGTCGCCTCGGCGTGCCGCCGCCGATTCTGGTCGGCGCACCCGCACGGCCCGACCGTGCTGACCACCTTCAGCCTGATCACCGCCACCACGGTCGACGTGCTCGACGAGGGGTGGCACGAGAACATGCTCGACTTCGCGCCGATCATGCTGGTGGTCTTCGGCGTCGGCGCGTTGAACACGTCGTTCGTCAAGGACGGCGAGGTGTCGGTGCCGTTGAGCTATGTCACCGGCACGCTGGTCAAGATGGGCCAGGGCATCGAGCGGCACATCGCCGGCGGCACGGCGGCGGACTGGCTGGGCTACTTTCTGCTGCTCGCCAGTTTCATGCTCGGGGCGACGATCGGTGGCTGCATCAGCCTGGTTGTCAACGGCAGCTGGATGCTCGTCGTTGCTTCCGGCGGGTGCGCGGTGACCACGGCGATCACGTATCTGCACTTGGACCGGCGCACCGTCCTCGACTAGTCCGGGCACACCAAAAAGCATCGGCAGCAACGCCTGACCGGTGCGCTGCTGCCGATGCTCGTTCTGGGTGTCAGGCCGCGGGAGCGGCGCCGGTGTTGAGCACCTGCAGCATGTCCGGCTTCATCGCCATCAGCTGCTGGTTCCAATAGGGCCACGAGTGCGTTCCGTTGGCGGGGAAGTTGAACACACCGTTGCGTCCACCCGCTGCCACGTAGTTGTTCTGGAACTGCTCGTTGGTGCGCAGCGTGAGGCCCTCGAGGAACTTCGCCGGCATGTTGTCGCCGCCCAGGTCGCTCGGTGTGCCGTTACCGCAGTACACCCAGAGGCGGGTGTTGTTGGCGACCAGCCGCGGAATCTGCACCATCGGGTCGTTGCGCTTCCACGCCGGGTCGGTCGACGGGCCCCACATGTTGCTGGCGCTGTAGCCGCCCGAGTCGCTCATCGCCAAGCCGATCAGCGTCGGCCACCAGCCATCGGACGGGTTAAGGAAGCCGGAAAGCGAAGCGGCGTAAGGGAACTGCTGCGGGTAGTACGCGGCGAGGATCATTGCGGAGCCACCCGACATCGACAGCCCCACCGCGGCGTTGCCGAGGGGGTCCACCTGCTTGTTGGCCTGCAGCCACAGCGGCATCTCCTGGGTCAGGAAGGTCTCCCACTTGTAGGTGTAGGTCTGGCCGTTACTTGCCGACGGCTGGTACCAGTTGCTGTAGAAGCTGGACTGGCCGCCGACGGGCATGACCACGGATATCCCGGACTGGTAGAACTCCTCGAACGCCGGGGTGTTGATGTCCCAGCCGTTGAAGTCGTCCTGCGCCCGCAGACCGTCGAGCAGGTAGACCGCGTGCGGTCCGCCGCCCTGGAATTGGACCTTGATGTTGCGACCCATCGACGGTGATGGAATCTGCAGGGTCTCCACTGGAAGACCCGGCTTCGAGAACGCCCCCGCAGTCGCCGAGCCGCCGACGACGGCGACCAGACCGG
Source organism: Mycobacterium florentinum (assembly GCF_010730355.1). Lineage (NCBI taxonomy): Bacteria > Bacillati > Actinomycetota > Actinomycetes > Mycobacteriales > Mycobacteriaceae > Mycobacterium > Mycobacterium florentinum. Next base: position 3,389,850 of record NZ_AP022576.1, on the reverse strand, counting down.
ACAACAGGGCAGCGCCTACAACCGCGATAGCGAGCCGGCGCGGCAGGATTGTCGCTGCGCCACGCAACTTCTCAACTAATGCCATAGCTCTTACCCATCCCAACTTTCATCTGCCGCAAGACGCGGTGGAATCTGTTCTCGGGCAGTGAAACACAGACGTGGGATTCGAATAGCCTGTCGCGGCCGGGGCGGCAGATCGCGGTTAGCTAACGATTGAGCGTCGGCGAGAAATCGTCACATTGCGGTCACGATCGGCTCTCGGTTCGCGCGCGGTGGTTGACGACCGCGTGCGATCACGCGAAATCGACGCCAGCGCGGACATTTACGGCGTGTCGTCGCGCTGACGTCGATGTCGCGGTGGGTGGCGCCGACGCAGCAGGCCTAGGCGACCAGTCGCCGCAGAAGTGTTGAAGCGGTGGCGATTCCAAGCACCGCCGCCACGATCAACACGACGAGGTCCAGCGGGTTCATCGGGGTGCCGATAAACAGCGCCCGCAGCGCGTCGACCTCGTAGCTCAGCGGGTTGACGGTGCTCAGCACCCGCAGCCACGAGGGCATCACGTCGACCGGGTACAGCGCGTTCGACGCGAAGAACAACGGCATCGTGATGGCCTGCCCGATACCCATCAGGCGATCGCGATTGCGGACCAGCCCGGCCAGCGTCATCGACAGGCAGGCGAAGAACGCCGCACCGAGCATCACGGTGGCCATGGCCGCCAGGATGCGCAGCGGGTTGACGGTCAGTCCGACGCGCATCAGGTAAGCCAGCGCCAGCACGCCGACGACCTGGGCTACCGAGCGCACCCCGGCCGCGAAGGCCTTGCCGGTGATCAGCGCCGACGCCGGCGCCGGCGTCACCATCAGTTTGGCCAGCACGCCGGCGTCACGATCCCAAATGATCTGTATGCCATAGAAAATCGAGATGAACAGCGCCGACTGCGCGATGATGCCCGGAGCCAGGAAGGCCAGATAGGACACCGATCCGGTGTTGATGACGTGCAACTTGGAAAATGTCGTACCGAAGATCAGCAGCCACAGGGCCGGCTGCACCATTCGGGCGACGAGTTCGGTGCGGTCATGCTGCAGCTTCTGCAGTTCGACGATCGCGAACGCGCCGATGCGGCCCAACGTCGCGCCGACCCGCTGCCAGCCGCGCGGTGCGCGCACCAGCGTGGCTGCCGGGGTTTCGCAGGTGTGGTCAACTGGCACGGCTGGCAACCTTTCTGCTGGTACGGATTTCGCGGAATTCGGACTGGGATACCTCGGGCGACTCGGGTTCTTCGCCGCGCAGATCCGAGGACGCGTAGTGGCGGAACACGTCCTCGAGCGTGGCGCCGGGCGACACCTTCGACTTCAGCTCGGTGGGCGTGCCCACCGCGCGCAGCACGCCGCGATGCATCAGCGCGACGCGGTCGCACAACGCGTCGGCCTCCTCCATGTAGTGCGTGGTCAGCAGCACGGTCATGCCGAACTGGGCCTGCATGCTCTGCACCTGAGTCCACACGCCGTCGCGCGCGATCGGGTCCAGTCCCACGGTCGGCTCGTCGAGCACCAGCAGGGACGGGCGATTGACCAGCGCCTGCGCCACTTCCAGGCGGCGCACCATGCCGCCGGAGTAGGTCCCCGCCAGCCGGTCGGCCACGTCGAGTAGCTGCATGGCCTGTAGTGCCTGCGCGACCCGGTCGGCGCGCTCGGCGCGCGGCACGCCGTAGAGCCGGGCGAACCATTCCACATTCTGCCGGCCGGTCAGCGCGGGTTCGATTGAAAGCTGTTGCGGCACATAGCCGATATTGCTGCGGATGTCGACGGTCCGGCGCCGGGAGTCCAGCCCGAAGATGCGCAGTTCGCCGTGCTGCACGGGGGTCAGCGTGGTCAGCATTCGCACCAGCGTCGTCTTGCCCGCGCCGTTGGGTCCGAGCAGGCCCATCGTCTCGCCGGGCCGTACCTCGAGTGTCAGGTCGTCCACGGCGGTGAACTGGCCATAGTGGAAGGTCAGGTGCCGGCAGTCGATCGCCATCGGTAATCTCGTCATAGTCATCTCTCCTGTAATCTGCGGGCCACCACGTCGAGAATCTCCAACCCCTTTGTCAGAGAATCGATTTGGTCTTCGTCGAGTCCGTTCAGCACTTCGGACAACACCGCACGCCGGGCGGCACGCGATGCGTCGACGATCTGCTGGGTGGGCTCGGCGAGTCGTAATTGGCAGGCGCGACGGTCGGTTTCGTCGACGGTCCGGATCAGCGAGCCGTTGGCCACCAGCTTGGAGACCATCGTCGACGCGGTGTTGGGCACCAGCCCGAGTTCGCCTGCCGCCGCGCGGACCGAGATCCCCGGCCGGCGGCCGACCAGCCACAGTAGTTCCGACTGCGATTCGGTGAACCGCGCGGAGTCGAGTCCCCGACCGGCGGACCTGCGCAGCTGGCGGCGGAATCGGCCGACGACGCCGAACACGTCGGCGACCAGGTCGGTGTGTGCCTTCAGTCCTTGCATATATAGCTCTGTTTACGACCTATATATGTGTGCAGGCTGTGTAGGGCCTTTAGCTGGGCTACTTCTCGAGGTGGTGCAGCATGACGTCGGTCACTGTGCCGGCATCGACGCTGGTCGTCATGTAGCTGCAGAACGGCTGGCGGCGGCGATCCGTCGGCGAGCCCGGGTTGAGCAGGCGCAGCCCGGTCGTGGTCGTGGTGTCCCACGGGATGTGGCTGTGCCCGAACACCAGCACGTCGCTGTCCGGATAGAGCCGCGACATGCGAGCCTCGCGGCCGGACGAGGCGCCGGTTTCGTGCACGACCGTGAAGTGCACACCCGCCAACGTGACGTCCGCCCGCTCCGGCAGGCGCGCCCGCAATTGCGGCCCGTCGTTGTTGCCCCAGCAGGCGACCAGCCGCGCCGCCCGCGATTCCAGCTGGTCGAGCAATTCGACCGCGATCCAGTCCCCGGCGTGGATGACGACGTCGGCCCGGGCGACTTCGTCCCACACCTTCGCGGGCAGATCGCGGGCGCGCTTGGGGACATGGGTATCGGCGATCAACAGCAGCCTCACGAGTTCTATGCTTACCCGCGAGCAGAGGAGAAAGCATGCGTACCTTCGAGTCAGTCGCCGACCTCGCCGCCGCCACGGGCGAGACCATCGGGCAAAGCGACTGGGTGACCATCACTCAGGAAGAGGTCAACCTCTTCGCCGACGCGACCGGTGACCACCAGTGGATCCACGTCGACCCGGAACGGGCGAAGGACGGTCCCTTCGGCAAGACCATCGCACATGGCTTCATGACCCTGTCGCTGCTGCCCCGGCTGCAACACGAGATGTACACCGTCAAGGGCATCAAGCTGGCAATCAACTACGGGCTCAACAAGGTTCGCTTCCCGTCGCCCGTACCGGTCGGCTCCAAGGTTCGCGCGACGACTACGCTGGTCGGCGTCGAAGACCTGGGCAACGGCACCGTGCAGGGGACGATGTCGACCACCATCGAGGTGGACGGATCGCCGAAGCCGGCCTGCGTCGCCGAAAGCATCATCCGCTACATTTCCTGACGCTCGCGGCTCTGGCCGTTGCGCGAGACTTAAACCGTTGTGATCTTTTCGGCGTGTCGTCGCAATGGTTTAAGTGTCGCGGGGGTCGGGCGCAGACGCCGTCAGAACTCGGCGATCGAGTGCTCCAGTCGTTCCGCTAGCCGGGCCTGCGCTTCGGCGCGCCGGGTCGGTATGTGCTGCGACGGGAAAGGCGTTGTCACCGGCGTGTATTCACGCAGCGTGCGGCGGGCCACCGTCATCTTGTGCAGCTCGGTAGCGCCGTCGGCGATGCCCAGCGACTCGGCGGCGACGAGCATTTTCACAAACGGCATCTCGTCGGAGACCCCGAGTGCGCCGTGCAGGTGCAGCGCCCGCTGGGCGACGTCGTGCAGCACCTGGGGCATCGCGACCTTCACGGCCGCGATGTCGCGGCGCACCTTCTGGTAGTCGTGGTGCTTGTCGATCAGCCACGCGGTGCGCAGCACCAGTAGCCGGAACTGCTCGATCTGGATCCAGCTGTCGGCGATCTTCTCCTGGGTCATCTGGAAGTCGGCCAGTTTGCCGTGCCTGGTCTGACGCGACACCGCACGCTCGCACATCATGTCAAAGGCCTTGCGCGCCAGCGCAATCGTGCGCATCGCGTGGTGAATGCGGCCACCACCGAGGCGGGTCTGCGCGATCATGAATGCCGAGCCTTCACCGCCCAGCACATGGTCGGCCGGCACCCGCACGTCGTTGTAGCGGACGTACCCGTGCGAGCCGTGCTTGCCCGACTCGCCGCCCACCGCGACGTTGCGAATGATCTCGATGCCCGGGGTCTCGCCCGGGACGATGAACAGCGACATCTTGTCGTAGGTGCGCGCGTCGGGCTTGGTCACCGCCATCACGATGAAGAACGACGCGTGCTTGGCGTTGCTGGAAAACCACTTCTCCCCGTTGATGACCCAGTCGTCGCCGTCGCGGGTCGCGCTCGTCACGAACATCCCCGGATCCGAACCGCCCTGCGGCTCGGTCATCGAGTAGCACGACGTGATCTCGCCATCCAGCAGCGGCTGCAGGTAGCGCGACTTCTGCTCGTCGGTGCCGAACAGCGCGAGGATCTCGGCGTTGCCGGAGTCCGGTGCCTGACAGCCGAACACCGAAGGCGCCCAGCGCGACCGCCCCAGGATTTCGTTGAGCAGCGCCAGCTTGACCTGGCCGTAGCCCTGGCCGCCGAGTTCGGGCCCCAGATGTGCGGCCCACAGGCCTTGGTCTTTCACCTGCTGCTGCAACGGCCGCAGGATGGTCATCATCTCGGTGTTCTGCTTGTCGTACGGATCGAGGGCGACCAGATCGAGCGGTTCCAGCTCTTCGATCATGAACTTTTCGACCCAGTCCAGCTTCGCCTGGTATTCCGGATCTGTTTCGAAGTCCCACACCGTGGCCAACCATTCCCCGGTGCATCGTCGCACCGGCATCGTTGAATGAGTCACCTCATCGTAGGTGGGGCCCGGAATCGGCCGCCACGGCGCCGACGCTTAGTGCAGCTTGGGCAGGACGTAGTCGCGATAGAAGTTGATGGCGGCAATCGGGTCGCCCTGCGGAAAGTGCAGAAACGGGATGGCGCCGCCGTCGAGAACCCATTGCACGGCGGTGACGTGCGTGGCGGGATCGGTGCCGACCGTCCAGTTGGCCAGCACCTTCTCGATCGGGTTCGCCTCGGCGGCACGCTGAATTTCGACCGGGTTGGGTTGATCGGCGGCCCCGGCGGTGAAGCGCCACAAGGCCGCCGTGGCGGCGGCCTCCTCGTTATCGCCGACGACGGCGAACAGTTCGGCACGCTTACCCAGCGTCGCCGGATCGCGCCCGGCGGCGTGGGCGCCGTCGGTGAGCGCGGAAAGCAGTTTGGCATTGGTCAGATCGCGGGCCTGTGTGATCCAGCCGTCGCCGTATTGCCCTGCCAGCCTTGCACTTTTGGGTCCGCTGGCGGCGACGAAGATCGGCGGCGGATTCGGGGGTATGTCGTAGAGCTTCAGCGAGTTGGTCTGAAAATAGCGGCCCGCGAACGAGATTCGCTGGCCGGTCCACAACTGGCGAATCAGTTCGATCGCCTCGACCAACCGGTCGTGACGCTCGGGGTATTTGCCCCACATGTTGGTGGTGGCCTGCTCGTTGAGCCGCTCGCCGGTCCCGAGCCCCAGGAACACCCGGCCCGGACTCAGCAGCGCCAGCGAGGCAAAGGCCTGCGCCACCGTTGCCGGGTGGTAGCGGTAGGTCGGACAGGTGACGCCGGCGCCGAAGGAGATGCGGCTGGTGCGGCTGCCGACCAGTGCCAGCGTCAGCCACGGGAACATCGAGTGACCCTCGTTGTCCTGCCACGGCTGGATGTGGTCGCTGGCCCAGACGTATTGAAAGCCCGCCTTTTCGGCCGCCTGGGCTTGCAGCACCAGCTGGTCGGTGCGAAATTGCTCGTGCGACAAGGTGATTCCCACACCCTTGGCCGGTGGCGGCGGATTAGCGGGCGCGCCGTGATGCTCGCGGCTGCACCCCCCGGCCAACGCACCGGCCCCGAGCACGCCCACGCCGGTCGCGATCTGCCCGAATGTCCGCCGTGAAAGTCCGGTCATCGCCTCGGGGTACCCCCCAACTGCAGCCGTTTCGTGTTCATCCCGCATGGTAGCCACTAGCCTGACGTAATGGCCTCCCAGGCACGTCCGGCGCGCAAAGCCGACCTCCGCGAGTTGTCGGCCACCCTGAGCCGCGCCTTCTTCGACGACCCGGTGATGGCCTGGATATTTCCCAACAGCATGACCCGGACCACGCACCTGACGCGGATGTTCTCGGCCATGACCCGGCACCATCATCTGCCTCTCGGCGGTGTCGAGGTGGCCCACGACGGAGGCGTCATCGGCGCGGCAGCCTTGTGGGATCCGCCGAACCACTGGCAGGAATCGCGGTGGGCACAGTTCGCGATGACGCCGGCCTTTCTGCGGGTGTTCGGCCTGCGTACCGGGATGGCGCGCGACATCCAGGAATTGATGAAGCGCGAGCATCCCGAGGAGCCGCACTGGTATCTGGCGGCAATCGGCAGCGACCCGACGGTCCGCGGACAGGGCTATGGCCAGGCGTTGATGCGGTCGAGGCTGGATCGCTGCGATGCCGAGCACTGCCCGGCCTATCTCGAGTCGAGCAAGCCCGAAAACGTGCCCTACTACCTGCGGTTCGGATTCGAGGTCATCCAGGAGATGCCCCTGCCCAACGGCGGCCCACCGCTGTGGGCGATGTGGCGGGCCCCGCGTTAAGGAGTGCTGCGCCAGCCGGCGATACCGATGGCGATCATCCGCAGCTGTTTGACGGCGGTACGCCGGATGTCTTCGAGCGCCTCGGCGGTCTGGGCGTCTTCGATCGCCTCGGCGATCACGATCATCGAGTTGACGAACAGGGTCGCCAGCACGTTGAGGTCCTCGGTGCTCCACGCATTGAGTCCCGGGAAGCGGGCCAGGTCGGTCGCCAGCTCGGAGGTGATCAGCCGGATCTCGGTGCGGATCGCGTAGCGCAGCACGCTCAGCCCGCTGTTGCGTTCGCGGCCGATCAGCCGCCAGTGCTCGCGTCGGTCCGCGACGCTGCCGATCAGGATTTCGACGGACGACTCGATCACCCGGTTCGGGTCGAGCCTGCCGGCCCGCGCATCGCGCAAGGTGTCGCGCAAGCTGCGGAATGACTCGTCGATGAGCACCAGCCCGAGCGCCTCCATCGACTCGAAGTGCCGATAGAACGCCGCCGGGACGATCCCGACCTCGCGGGTCACCTCACGCAGGCTCAGGGCGGAAAAGCTGCGGTCCTGCAGCAGCTTGAGAGCAGCGGCGATGATGGCGCGCCGAGTCGCCTCTTTGCGCTCTTCACGGGAGGGGCTTTCGCGGGAGCGCTCGCGGCTAGAACGGTGCGGCCGTGAGCTAGGAGTACGACCGTTCACTATGTGAAGCCTACCACAGAGCTGCGGAAATCCTTGACTAGCTGCAGCGTCCAAGAGGACGGTGTACACATGTTCACTCAAAGAAGTCAGACCCCGCGTCGGAGCTTCGCCAAGACTTTCCGGGACCGCGTCCTCGGTTCCGACCTGGTTGACCTGCTCACCGGACCGCACGGCGTGGACCGCTACACCGAGCTGGTAGACCCAACCTGGACCCAGGGCGAAGCCCGCGCCAAGGTCGTCGACGTGCGCCGCACCACGCCGCGCAGCGTCACACTCACCCTCGCTCCGAACGAGAGCTTCACGTCCACCCACACCTTCAGGGCCGGTCAGTACGTCAACGTCGCGCTCGACATCGACGGCCGCCGGCACACCCGCTGCTACTCACCGGCCAACGTCGAAGGCAGCTCGACCCTGGAGCTGACCGTCGGCCGCCACGCAGACGGCCTGGTCTCGAACTATCTGTACGAGCAGGCCCGCCAAGGCATGGTGGTCGGGTTGTCCGGGGTCGGCGGCGACTTCGTCCTGCCGACCCAACGGCCCCGGCGGATTCTCCTCGTCTCCGGCGGCAGCGGCATCACGCCCGTCATGTCGATGCTGCGCACCCTGGTTGCAGAGGGGCACTTGCAAAACCAGGGGGCCGAAATCGCGTTCGTCCACTACGCCCGCACCGAAGCCGAGGCCTGCTACCGCGACGAGCTGAGCACGATGACCGGGGTGAAGGTGCTGCACGGCTACACCCGTTCGGGTACGGGTGAGCTGGCCGGCCGCTTCGGACCGCAGCACCTGGCCGCGGCGATGCCCGCACCGGATGCGGTATTCGTCTGCGGCCCAAGTGCTTTGGTCGAGGCAGTCCGCGAACACTGCGACAACGTCTACACCGAGAGCTTCGTGCCGCCGGTGATCACGGCTCCGGCGAACCCATCGGGCGGCCGAATCACGTTCGCGGACAGCGGCGTTGACGTCGTCGACGACGGACGCTCGCTGCTCGAGCAGGCCGAATCGGCCGGCCTGACGCCGGAGAACGGATGCCGGATGGGCATCTGCCACACCTGCACGCGCCGGAAGGTCTCCGGCACCGTGCGCAGCTTGACCACCGGCGCGGTCTCGACCGCCCCGGACGAAAACATCCAGATCTGCGTCTCCGTCCCCGTGGGCGACGTCGATCTCTCGCTCTAACAGCCCACCAACCCTTGAAGGAGGGGCTATGTCGCACAACAAGATCACTCTTACCCCCGAGCAGGCCGACGCGTTCGGCCGTGAACTCGACGCCATCAGAGACCGCGTGATGGCAGACCTCGGCGAAGAAGACGCCGACTACATCCGCCGCGTCATCAAGACCCAGCGGGCGCTGGAAGTCGGCGGACGCGTTCTGCTGTTCCTGCCGCCGGCCTGGCTGCTGGGCACCGCGATGCTGGGTGTCGCGAAAATCCTGGACAACATGGAGATCGGCCACAACATCATGCACGGTCAGTACGACTGGATGCGTGACCCGACGATCTCCGGGCGCTCGTTCGAATGGGACACCGCGTGCCCGGCCGATCAGTGGCGGCACTCGCACAACTACATGCACCACACCCACACCAACATCGTCGGGATGGACCGCGACATCGGCTATGGCATCATCCGGATGAGCGAAGACCAGAAATGGACGCCGTATTTCATCGGCAACCCGCTGTATGCCTTCCTGCTGATGGTGCTGTTCCAATACGGCGTTGCGCTGCACGAACTGGAGACCGAGAAGATCCGCGCCGGCGAGATCCGGGTCCGCGACAAGCTGGGCACCCTGAAGGAGATCTGGAAGAAGACGAAGCGCCAGACACTCAAGGACTACGTCGCCTTCCCGTTGCTGGCCGGCCCGTTCGCGCCGTTCGTCTTCGCGGGCAACCTGACCGCAAACCTGATGCGCAACGTGTGGTCGTACATGATCATCTTCTGCGGCCACTTCCCGGACGGCACACAGGAATTCACGATCGAGGAGACCCAGGACGAGTCGCGTGGCCAGTGGTACTTCCGCCAGGTGCTCGGTTCGGCCAACCTGACCGGAGGCAAGATCTTCCACCTGCTGTCCGGCAACCTGTCACACCAGATCGAGCACCATCTGTTCCCCGACATGCCGGCCCGCCGGTATTCGACGATCGCGCCCGAGGTGCAGGAGATCTGCGAGCGCTACGGGATCCCCTACAACAAGGGCCCGCTGCCGCAGCAGTTCGGCACCGTCGTGCGCAAGATCGTCAAGCTGACCTTCCCGGAACCGGGCAAGCTGACGTCTTTGCTGCCGAAGATCAAGGCCGGCAAGCCGGCCGACCGCGAGCTCGTCGCCGCCTGAGTCCCGCCCCGGGTGGGGGACAATGGGCTGCGTGGAGTGGACCGGTGCACGTTATGCGGATAAGCCGACGGTGGAAGTCTCGACGTGGATCGACGCCGATCCCTCCCGGGTCTGGAACCTGATCTCGGATATCAAACTGATGCCGACGTTCAGCAACGAGTTGCAGTCCGTCGAGTGGGCTGGCGGTGCCGAGGGGCCCGAGGTCGGTGCCAGCTTCGTCGGACACAGCCAGCACGACGCGTTCGGCGAATGGAGCACCACCTCGCACATCGTCGCCTGCGAGCCGCCAAAGGAATTCGCCTGGGCGGTCGGCGATGTCGAACACCCGTCGTCGATCTGGCGGTTCCGGCTGGCACCCCGCGACGGCGGCACCAACCTGAGCTACTGGATGCAGATGGGACCGGGACGCTCGGGGCTGTCGGTGGCGATCGATTCGATGCCGGACAAGGAAGAAAAGATCGTGTTCGTCCGGATGCGCGAATTCGAGACGGCGATCAGCACGACGCTGGCCGCAATCAAGAGGCTGGCCGAACGGGGGGTCCGTTGATGCGCACCGCGACGACGGTCGAGTTGTCCGGCGGCAGCGACGAAGTCGCCCAGGTGGTGACGCTGGCCGTCGAAGCCGAAAAGCTGGGACTCGACGTGTGCTGGGTCGCCGAGGCGTGGGGCGCGGATGCGCCGTCGGCGCTGGGCTACCTCGCCGCCCGTACCGAGAAGATGCTGCTCGGCTCCGGAATCCTGCAGGTCGGCACCCGGTCGCCGGTGCTGGTCGCTCAGACCGCGATCACGGTGTCCAACCTGTCCAACGGGCGGTTCTTGCTGGGTCTGGGCGCCTCGGGTCCCCAGGTGATCGAGGGCCTGCACGGTGTCTCGTTCAACCGGCCGCTGACCCGGATCAGGGAAACCGTAGACATCGTGCGGCAGGTGTTCGCCGGCGGCAAGATCTCCCATTCCGGCAAGGAATTTCAGATTCCCCGCCCCGGCGAGGCGGTGCCGATGCGGGTGTCGAACGCACCTCAGCACGCCATTCCGATCTACCTGGCCACGCTGTCCCCGGCGATGCTGCGGCTGACCGGGGAGATCGCCGACGGCTGGCTGGGCACCAGCTTCGTCCCGGAGGGCGCGGCCGGGGCGTACTTCGCCCACCTCGACGAGGGCCTGGCGGCCGGCGGGCGTACCCGCGCGGACATCGACATCTGTCAGGGCGCCGAGGTCGCGTTCGCGGCCGATGAGGACGAACTGAACGGCATGGTTGCCGGCCGCAAGAAGGAGCTCGCGTTCAGCCTCGGCGGGATGGGGTCGTCGAGCACGAACTTCTACAACCAGGCCTACAGCCGGCAGGGCTGGGCCGACGTCGCCGCCGCCGTGCGCGAGCGCTGGCAGGACGGTGACCGCGACGGTGCCGCCCGGCTGGTGACCGACGATATGGTGCTGGGCACCACGCTGATCGGCACCGAGCCGATGGTCCGTGCGCGCCTTGCGGTCTGGCGCGACGCCGGCGTCAACACCGTGCGGCTCTATCCCGCCGGCGAGACGCTCGATGCCAAGCTGGAAACGCTGGGCCGCGCGATCGAGCTGGTCCGGCAGACCTAGTGCACCGCGGTCGGTGCGTCGATGGCCTTGACGAGCTGTACCTCAGGGCGTACCGGCACACCGTCGGATAGGAACCAGCGGAACGCGAGGTTGCCCTGCGGATAGCCTAGCGTCGTAAGCGAATTCGGGTGCGCCGTCGGAGTGCCGGACAAGACGATCGTGACGGTGCCGTCGCTGTTGAGTTCGGCGGTGTGGTTGTTGAGCGAAGAGCGGGCGTCCTCGTCGCCGTAAGTGGCCATGAACTGGTTCCACACCACCAGGTTCCAGAACCGGCACGACGGCGGCCGGTGCGTGATGACCAGCGCCTCGTCGTCGTCGAGCACGAAACTGCCGTAGGCGTAGCACGCGTCGCGCGCCGACCAGCCGAAGTTGGCGTCGGGCACTTGATAGGGGGCTGCGAATTCGTTTGCGGAGTGGACAGTTTCGTGGCCCAGCCCGTGTTGGTCGTCGACCCGCGTCCCGACCGGGAGGGGCACGATGGCACCCATGGTGCGCATCCAGGCGGCGGCCGCGCGCAGTCTGGCCGCTGTTTCGGCGTCGCCATGGCGGATCGGCTCCGGATCGTCGAGCGCCTCGATGTTCCACGCCACCGGGCGCCCGGTCAGCGGGTTGGCCTGGTAATCGCGGGTCATCAGCACGGCGGCGTCAGCCGTCGGCGGGAACTCGAAGGAGAAGTTGCCGTCGGCATCGATGTCCAGATCGGTGTCGCGCACGATCGCGACGATCCGGTCCGACCATGCGCCCGGGGATGGTTCGTTGTAGGCGGTCACCGAAAAGTACACGCTGTCACCCTTATTGCCGCTGATGCGGTAGCGACGCTGCGGGTCGACCGGGCAGATGAAGTAATACGCGTCGGTGTTGTCACCGCCCCATCGGCGGTCGCGTCGGAATGGCGTGTTGACCGCGACGAACTGCGGGCGACCCGGTTCGGGGAACAGGTACGTGTCGAAGGCGACGCCCAGGGTCGTCGCCAGCATGCGGTAGCCGTCGGCAATGTGGCGGTCGTCGGAGACCGCCCGGTCCCCCTCCAGAAAGTTGCGGTCGAGGTCGCCGATGGTGGCCAGCAACTCTTTCCACGCGGCGGTCGATTCGTGCGTCATGCGGTGATTCCTTTCAGGAGCAACGTGGTGGTGCGATCGACCCAGGTGCCGTCGAGTTCGGCGGGGCGGGTGAGCAGGCCGATCAGCGTGATGCCGGCCATCGCTTCGGCCAATTCGGCCGCGGTCACGTCCGCACGAACCTCACCGCGCGCTGCGGCACTTTCCAACAGTTCGGCGAGCCCGCCGCCGATGATGCCGGCGAAGCGCTCCAACAGCGCCGAATGCAGCGTCGGGTCCGCCGCCATCTCGCCGACCAACCCCGGCAGCGCCGCTTTGGCGGCCGGCGTCGTCAGGAAAACCATTGCGCGGCGCACCATTTCGCGCAGATCCTCCGGCAGCGATCCGGTGTCGGGAAGGTCCGTCGCGGCACCGATCGGGAACACCGCCTCGTGCACCAGGTGCGCCTTGCTGGGCCAACGGCGGTAGATCGCGGGCTTGCTGGTGCCGGCTCGCTCGGCGATCGCCGAGACCAACAGGCCGGGATAGCCCGTCTCGGCGAGCAGTTCGACGGTGGCGCGCAGCACCGCGCCGTCGATGCGCGGGTCACGAGGTCGGCCAAAGTCTACAACCATTACGAAACTCAGAGTAACATAAGTCGCCGTGACCGACGCCGTTCGCCTAACTGACCTTGCCCAGCCCCAATTCAGCGCCGAGGGCCGGCAGATCCTCGACATGATGGCCATGATGGCCGCGCAGTGCCGGTTGGACGCCGACGCGCTGCACGCGCAGGCCAGCGCCGACACCGGCCTGCACGATTTCGGGCCCGACGACTACCGGGAGCGCCTCGACGTCTACCTCACCGCACTGCGCGAGATCGACGGGCTGCACGACGCCGGACGGGTGAACTTCTACGGGCAACTGCTGCAGCTGCTCAAGAACCGGCTGCTGCTGACCGACCTGCTGCGCCGCCACCCCGAGATCAACGACATCGAACTGCGCTCGCCGATCGTCATCGCCGGGCTGCCCCGTACCGGCACCACGCACCTGCACAACCTGCTGGCCGCGCCGCCCACCTTCCGCACCATGCCGTACTGGGAAAGCAACGAGCCATTTCCCTTACCGAATGAGGTTGGCGCCGAACCGGATCCGCGCCGGACGCGGATGGACGTCGCCGTCGGCGTGGTCAACATGGTGATGCCGTATTTCCCGCTGATGCACGAGATGACCACCGATCACGTGCACGAAGAGATCCAGCTGCTGGCCAACGACATATCGACGATGCTGTTCGAGACACTGGCCGAGGTGCCCCGCTGGCGTGACTACTACCGGGCGCACGACCAGACGCCGCACTATCAATACCTCGCCACCCAACTCAAGGCCATGCAGTTCCTGCGCGGGGGCGAGCGCTGGCTGCTCAAGTCGCCCCAGCACCTCGAGCAGGTGCCGGTGCTGGACCGCGTCTTCGGCGACAGCATCGTCGTGTTCACCCACCGCGATCCGGTACCGGTCGCGCTGTCGATGATCGCGATGATCACCTACTCCGCCCGCATGCACCGCTCACCGGTGCCGGTCGAACTGATCGCCAACTCCTGGGTCGACCGCCTCGACCAGATGCTCACCGCGCTCGTCCGCGACCGCGACACGATCGGCCCGGAACGCTCGCTCGACATCCGATTCGACGACTTCATGGCCGACGAACTCGCCGTCGCCGAACGGGTTTACGCCCTGGCCGGCGAACCGTTCACCGCCGAAGCGCGTCAGCCGATCGCCGACTATCTGGCCGGCCACCAGCGCGGCCGGCTGGGAAGCGTGGAAACCTCGTTCGAAATGTTCGGGCTGCAGGAGAGCGCGCTGCGCGAACGGTTCGCTCCCTACATCGAACGGTTCCTGAAATAGGCTCGGTGCGCTAGCTTTTCAAGCATGGTTACCATGCCCGCGTTGGACGGCGTCCAGCATCGGTACGTAGAACTCGGCGACGGTGTGACAATCCACGTCGCCGATGCCGGTCCGGCCGACGGTCCGGCCGTCATGCTGGTACACGGCTTCCCCGAGAACTGGTGGGAGTGGCACGAGCTGATCGGCCCGCTGGCCGCCGATGGTTACCGGGTGTTGTGTCCCGACCTGCGGGGTGCGGGCTGGAGTTCGGCGCCCAGGTCGCGCTACCTGAAGGCCGAGCTGGCCGAGGATCTCGCCGGCGTGCTGGACAAGCTGGGTGTCGACAAGGTGAAGCTCGTCGCGCACGACTGGGGCGGACCCGCCGCGTTCATCATGATGCTGCGCCATCCGGAGAAGGTGACCGGATTCTTCGGAGTGAACACCGTCGCGCCCTGGGTGAAGCTCAATCTGGCGGCCGTCCGTGACCTCTGGCGGTTCTGGTATCAGATTCCGATGCTGTTGCCGGTGATCGGGCCCCGGGTGATCAGCGATCCGAACTCGCGGTTTCTGCGAATGCTGGGTTCGTGGGTCGGCGGCGGATTCTCGCTGCCCGACGAGAGCATCCGGTTGTACAGCGAGTGCATGAATCAGCCCGGGCACGCCGAAGCCGGTTCGCGGTGGTATCGCAGCTTCCAGACCACGGAGATGCGCACCTGGATGCGCGGCGAATACAACGATCTTCGCGTCGAGGTACCGGTGCGCTGGCTCAGCGGTACCGACGACCCGGTGGTCACGCCGCGGCTATTGGAGGGATACGAGGACCGCATAAGCGATTTCGAGGTCGAGCTGGTCGACGGCGTCGGCCACTGGATCGTCGCGCAGCGACCGGACTTGGTGCTGGATCGGTTGCGCGCGTTCCTGAAACTTTGAGTTACTCGACCCCGATGGTGACTTCGGTGGACTTGATGAACACCGTCGCGGGCTGACCGACCGCCAGGCCGAGATCGACTGCCGCGTCCTTGGTGACCGACGACGTGACGATTTGATCGCCGCCATCGAGCTTGATCTTCACGACCGCCATCACGGTCCCGAGGTCAACCTCGGTAATGGTCCCTTTGAGCTGGTTTCGAGTGGATAGCCGCATCGCAGTCCTTACGTGTCTAGGGGTGCGATGAGCCTAACCCGGCGTCTAGTGGCGAGGCCCGAGCAGTGCGATGCTCGCGTCGACGGCAGGTTCGACGATCTCGCGCACGGGCTTTCCGTCTTCAACGGCGAGCGCGGTCAATTCGCGCAGCCCGCCCAGCAAGATCACGGCCAGCGGCGGGGTCAGGGGCGGCAGGTCGGCACGCTGAAACCCGGGGCTGTCGCTGAGGTCGATCAGCAGGTCGGACAGCAGCTGGATGCCGCGGCGCTGGACCGGGCGACCGGCGGCTCCCAACGAGGGGAGCTCGCGAATCCAGCTCAACGTAATAGCCGGCCGCGCTTCGATATACGCGACGTAGGCCTCGACCGCCTGGCGGATCTGCAGGTGCCAGTCCGTCTCGGGATCGACCGCGGCGGCGATGCTCTCGCCGAGCTTTTCGATGTCGGTGGCCAATAGCTCGAGGAAGCACTCTTCCTTGCTGGCGAACTGGTCGTAGAAGGTGCGCTTGGACGTGCGCGCGTGGCGCACGACGTCGGCGACGGTGCTGGCGCGATAGCCACGCTCGCCGATCGAGGTGGCGAGGCCGTCGAGCAGCCGGAGCCGAAAAGGATCGTCGACAACCGCGTCTATCACCGTCGTCGCGGACGTCATGGTCGGTGGCCCTTTCGGTGTTTACACCCTTGTCAGGTTCGGTACCACAGAGTACCGTACACCGAAAGGTCGCTGGTACACCGCGGTACCAACCCTCACCGGGGCGGATGATGGGAGCAGCGAGGTCATGAGCGAAGTAGTCACCGCCGCACCGCCGGCCGCCACGGTCAGCTTGCCCCCGGCCGTTCGGCTTCCGAAGTTGGTGCAGGGCTTGGGATTTGCGACGTCGCGGCGCTCGATGATGCGGCGACTCTCGCGCCGCTATGGCAACGTATTCGCACTGAAGCTGCCGATGTGGGGGCGCGTCGTCATGGTCAGCGACCCGCAGCTGGCCAAGCAGATCTTCACCACCAGCCCAGACGAGCTCGGCAATATCCAGCCCAATCTGAGCAGGCTGTTCGGGTACGGATCGGTGTTCGGGCTCGAGGGCGACGACCACCGCCGCCGCCGACGGTTGCTCGCGCCGCCGTTCCACGGCAAGAGCATGAAGAACTACGAGAGCATCATCGAGGAGGAGACACTGCGCGAGACCGCCGACTGGCCGCAGGGCCAGTCGTTCCCGACGCTGGCGCCGATGATGCGAATCACGCTGAATGCAATCCTGCGTGCGGTGTTCGGCGCCGACGGCGCCGAGCTCGACGAACTGCGCCGGCTCATCCCGCCGTGGGTCACCCTGGGCTCACGCCTGGCGGCGCTGCCTAAACCCAAGCGGGACTACGGCCGGTTCAGCCCCTGGCACCGCCTCGACGAGTGGCGGCGCCAGTACGACAACGTCATCGAGAAGCTGATCGCGGCCGAGCAGGCGGACCCGAACTTCACCGACCGGGCCGACGTGCTCGCGCTGCTGCTGCGCAGCACTTATGAAGATGGTTCGACCATGTCGCACAAGGACATTGGCGACGAGCTCCTCGCGCTACTGGCCGCCGGGCACGAGACCACCGCGTCGACGCTGGCATGGGCATTCGAGCGCATCAGCCGCCACCCGCAGCTACTGGCCCAGCTCGTCGGGGAGGCCGACGGGACGGGCGGCGAGTTGCGCCAGGCAACGATCCTGGAGGTCCAACGGGCAAGGACGGTAATCGATTTCGCCGGCCGTCACGTGTACCCGGAGACTTATCGGCTGGGCGAGTGGGTGATTCCACGCGGTTATTCGATCATCGTCGGCATCGCACAGATCCACGACAATCCCGACGTGTTCGCCGATCCAGCGCGTTTCGACCCGCAGCGCTTCATCGAGTCGAAACCGTCGGCACTGTCCTGGATCCCGTTCGGCGGGGGTACCCGCCGGTGTGTGGGCGCGGCATTCGCCAACATGGAGATGGATGTGGTGCTGCGAACGGTGTTGCGCCACTTCACTATTGAGACCACGAATGCCCCCGACGAGCCTTGGCATTGCCGCGGGGTCGCGTTCACCCCCAAGGGCGGCGGGCGGGTTGTGGTGCGGCGGCGCTGAGGGCTACTGGCTGGCAGAAGCGCGCCGCGGCGCACTCGAGTCTGCGGTGGCGGCATCGAGACTGCGTTCAGGCCCTGAAATCGACCGAAAAGCTAGCCCTCAGCGCAGGCTCGGCGGCGCTGAGGGCTACTGGCTGGCAGAAGCGCGCCGCGGCAGCTTCCAGCCGGGGCGGATGAAGTGGCAGGTGTATCCGCTCGGGAAGCGCTCCAGGTAGTCCTGGTGTTCCGGCTCGGCCTCCCAGAAGTCCCCGGCCGGACTGACCTCGGTCACGACCTTCCCGGGCCATAGTCCCGAGGCCTCGACGTCCGCGATGGTGTCCAGCGCGATTTGCTTCTGCTCGTCGTCGACGTAGAAGATCGCCGACCGGTAGCTCTTGCCGCGGTCGTTGCCCTGCCGGTCCTTGGTGGTCGGGTCGTGGATCTGGAAGAAGAACTCGAGCAACGTGCGGTAGTCCGTCACCGTCGGGTCGAAGACGATCTCGACGGCCTCGGCGTGCGTGCCGTGGTTGCGGTACGTCGCGTTGGGAACGTCGCCGCCGCTGTAACCGACCCGGCTCGAGATCACGCCCGGCTGCTTGCGGATCAGGTCCTGCACGCCCCAGAAGCAGCCGCCCGCAAGGATCGCCTTTTGCGTGTTGGTCATGTGATCGCCTCGTTTCGCTCGGACCGAATGGTCGCAACCTGCTTCCGATTATCCTGATGTTCGCCACCGGGTACACCCGCGAGGCGAAGGCCTCGACAAACCGCGGTAGAACGTGTTCTAGTTTTGGCGTGAACAGCCCGCAATTCTCCCGTAGCGAACTCGTCGATGCTTTCGCGAAATTCGAGGCGACCGTCGATGCGGCAGCGCAATCACACGACTGGGACGCCTGGGTCCAGCACTACACGCCCGACGTGCTGTACATCGAACACGCCGCGGGCACCATGCACGGCCGCGACGAGGTCCGCGAGTGGATCAGCCGGACGATGGGCAGTTTTCCGGGCAGCCACATGGTCGCGTTTCCCTCGCTGTGGTCGGTGATCGACGAGCCCACCGGGCGCATCATCATGGAACTCGACAACCCGATGCGCGATCCCGGTGACGGCACCGTGATCGGCGAGACGAACATCTCGATCATCACCTACGCCGGCGACGGCCTGTGGCGTCAGCAAGAAGACATCTACAACCCGCTGCGTTTCGTGCAGGCCGCCTTGAAGTGGTGCCGCAAGGCGGCAGAACTCGGCACCCTCGACGAGGACGCCGCGCGCTTCCTGGAGCAGTACGGAGGCGCTCAGTGAGCGGCAAACCCAAACTTGTCATCGGCGCCAACGGCTTTCTGGGCTCGCATGTCACCCGCCAGCTCGTCGCCAAGGGTGCCGCCGAAGACTTCGAGGTGCGGGTGATGGTGCGCGAGGGCGCGAACACCCGCTCCATCGACGACCTCGAAGTCACCCGCTTCCACGGCGATGTCTTCGACACCGCCACGGTGCGCGAGGCGATGGACGGTGTCGACGACGTCTACTACTGCGTCGTCGACACCCGCGCTTGGCTGCGTGACACGGCGCCGCTGTTTCGCACCAACGTCGAGGGCGTGCGCAACGTTCTCGATGTCGCCGTCAACCAACCGAACCTGCGCAGGTTCATCTTCACCAGCACCTACGCCACCGTGGGCCGGCGGCACGGTCACGTGGCGACCGAAGACGACGTGATCGCATCGGGCGGGCTGACCCCCTACGTGCAATCCCGGGTCCAGGCCGAAGACCTGGTGATGCGTTACGTCGCCGACGCCGGGCTGCCCGCCATCGCGATGTGCGTGTCCACCACCTACGGCGACGGGGACTGGGGCGGCACGCCGCACGGTGCCTTCATCGCCGGCGCGGTCTTCGGCAAGCTGCCGTTCCTGATGAACGGCATCCAGCTCGAAGTCGTCGGTGTCGACGATGCGGCCCGGGCCATGATCCTGGCCGCCGAGCGCGGCCGCATCGGCGAGCGCTACCTGGTCTCCGAGAAGATGATGGCGCTCAACGATTCGATCCGGATCGCGGCCGACGAGGCCGGCGTCCCGCCGCCGCAACGCGCGATCTCGGTTCCGATACTCTACGCCCTGGCCGCGGCGGGCACGCTGAAAGCCAAGCTCACCGGTACGGACGCCCAACTCAGCCTGGCGTCGGTGCGGATGATGCGCGCCGAAGCACCGGTGGACGCCGGCAAGGCGAAGCGGGAGCTCGGCTGGGAGCCGCGCCCGATCGAGGAGTCGATCCGCGAGGCCGCCCGGTTCTGGGCCGCGATGCGCACCCCGCGAACGGCCGACCAACCCGAATAGGCTCGGTCCCATGCCGGCGTTTCGCAATATGTCGCAATACCACCGCTGCGCATTCGGGCCGGTCGATGCCGGGAAGTGTTGAGCGCTCGACGGTGTTGCATTCCTACGTCTGAGGAGGAACGACCATGGCCCACAAAGAAATCCTGGAACCCAACGCCGGGCACCCGATCACCATCGCCCCGACCAAGGGACGTGTTCAGGTTCGCGTCAACGGCGAACTCGTCGCCGACACCACCGCGGCGCTGGAATTGCGGGAAGCCACTATCCCTGGGGTGCAATACATTCCGCTGGACGACGTGGCCCAGGAACGGCTGACCCGTACCGAGACCGTCAGCTACTGCCCGTTCAAGGGCGACGCGAGCTACTACGCCGTGACCACCTCGGCTGGTGACACGGTCGAGGATGTGATCTGGACCTACGAGCAGCCGTACCCCGCGGTGGCCGAGATCGCCGGGCACGTCGCGTTCTACCCCAACAAGGCCGACATCAGCGTCACCGCCGAGTAAGTCACCCGCCCAGCAGTTTGGCGTGGGCGCGGGTATCGCTGTATTCGCGCATCGAGACGATCAGCCCGTCGTTGGTCTCGAAGATGCAGACGAATGGGGTGTCGTACTGCTCGCCGTTGGAGGTGGTGCCGGTGGCATGGGCCTCCACCACCACGGTGTCGCCCTCGTTGATGCAGCGCAGCAAATCGATGGTGAGTTCGACGGATTGTTTGCGCCGGTCGGTCGCTTGCCGTAGCGCTTCCCTGTCGTAGGACTCGCGGGTGAACAGGCTCCAGTAGCTGAAGTCGTCGCTGAGCAACTCGAAACCCTCGTCGAGGTCGCCGCCTTCGCTCAGACTCTGGAGAAACATCCAGGCCAGCTCGGCATTGGGAGCGTCGAACGGCGTCATCACATCGCAATAGTGTCTTGGCAGGTAGTGGACGGTCAATCAGAGTGGAAATCCGGAGTCGTTGGTGACGAGCACGCGCACGGTGACGTTCCCCGGAGCAGTCAGCTTCGGGCATACCCTCGCGCCGCTGCGCCGCGGGCCGCGGGACCCCTGCTTTCGCACCCCGGGCGACGGAACCATCTGGCGAACCAGCCTGCTGCCCAGCGGGCCGGTCACGGCACGCATCAGCCGCGTGGCCGCCGACGCGGCGCAGGGCGAGGCCTGGGGCAGCGGGGCCGAGGAATTTCTGGAGCGACTGCCCGCATTGCTGGGCGCCGACGACGACGCCTCGGACTTCGTCCCGACGCACCCGACGGTTGCCGCGGCGCAGGCGCGCGTCCCGCAGCTGCGCCTGGGCCGCACCGGACAGGTGCTGGAAGCCCTGATCCCGGCCATCATCGAGCAGCGGGTGCCCGGCGCCGACGCGTTCTCCTCATGGTGGGTGCTGGTGTCCAAGTACGGCACACCGGCGCCCGGACCGGCGCCGGCCGGCATGCGGGTGCCGCCGTCGGCCGACGTCTGGCGCACCATCCCGTCGTGGGAATTCCATCGCGCCAATGTCGATCCACGGCGAGCCCAGAGCGTGGTGATATGTGCGCGCCGGGCGGCCGCGCTGGAACGGCTGTCGGGACGGTCGGCGGCGCAGGTGCGCGAGGGGCTCACGTCGCTGCCGGGTGTCGGGGAGTGGACGGCCGCGGAGACCGCGCAACGGGCATTCGGCGATGCCGACGCCGTTTCGATCGGCGACTACCACATCCCGAAGATGATCGGCTGGACGCTGGTGGGCCATCCGGTCGACGACGAGGCGATGCTCGAACTGCTGGAGCCGATGCGACCGCACCGCCACCGGGTGGTCTGCGTGCTCTACGCCAGCGGACTGGCCTACGAGCCGCGCCGGGGCGCGCGACTGCCGACCCAGCAAATCCGCACGCTCTGACCAGCCGGTGTTTCGAGCCGGGTCATCGGGTACCCGTCGTGAATTGACGGATACGAGAGGCAGGGCAATCGATGACGCGGTTCACCATTCCGTGATTGACCGACAAGCAGGGTGCGCGGCTGGCCGAGCTGCTGCAGAAGCAACTGAGCACCTGCAACGACCTGCACCTGACGCTGAAGCATATTCACTGGAATGTGATGGGCCCCAACTTTATTGGCGTTCACGAGATGATCGATCCCCAGGTGGATGCGGTGCGCGCGTTCGCCGACGACGTCGCCGAACGCATTGCAGCCCTTGGTGCTTCGCTCGAGGGAACCCCGGGCGCCATCATTCGGGACCGCTCCTGGGACGACTATTCGGTCGGCCGGGACACCGTCCAGGCGCACCTGGCCGCGCTGGATCTCGTCTACAACGGCGTCATCGAGGACATTCGCCAAGCCATTGATGAGACAGACGAACTCGACCAGGTCACCCAGGACTTGCTGATCGGTCAGGCCGGGCAGTCGGAGAAGTTCCAGTGGTTTGTCCGCGCCCATCTCGAGAGCGCCGGCGGCACGTTGACCCACGAGGGCAAGAAGACCGAAAAGAGCGCGGCCGACACCGCGCGGCGTAAGAAGTCGTGAGCGGCTAGTCGGGCGCGGCTTCATGCGCGCGATGCGCGCGCTCGGCTTCGGCGGTCTCTCGATTGAGCCGCTGCGCCTCGTAAATGGTCACGTTGGTGCGTGACATCAGCAACGACGCGATCCCCACCGCGATGATCGCTCCGGGCACCACCGAGAACGAGCCGGTCATCTCCGCGACCAGGATCATGATGGCCAGCGGTGCGCGGGCGACGCTGCCGAAACACGCCATCATGCCGACCACGACGAAGACGCCCGGCCCGTCGGGTATGCCGGGCAACCCGGACAGCTCGCCGACGCGCCAGATGGCGGCGCCGAGGAAGGCACCGATCACGATGCCGGGGCCGAACAACCCGCCGGAGCCCCCGGTGCCGATCGACAGCGACGTAGCGACGATCTTGGCCAGCGGCAGGACGAGGATGATCCACAGCGGGATGCCCATCAGCGATCCGCGATCGGCCGCCAGCTGGGCCCAGCCGTAGCCGCTGCCCAGGATCTGCGGGATCAGCAGGCCCAGCAGCCCGACCAGCAGTCCGCCCACCACGGGCTTGAGCACTGGCCCGCCCGGCAGCCGGCGGGTGAGCCGGACCGCGGTGTGAAAGGTCCGGGCGTACAGGTAGCCGATCGCCGCCGCGACCAGACCGATCACCACGAACCACAGCAGCGGCCACGCCCTTTCGAAGCGGTACTCGGCGTCGATGTAGCCGAACAGCGGGTCGAAACCCAGGAACGCTCCGAGCACGGCGTACGCCGTTCCCGAGGTGATGAACCCGGGCAGCAGGCAGCGATAGTCGAAGTCGTCGCGGTAGGTGATCGATGCCGCCAGCACCGCTCCGCCCAGGGGTGCGGCGAAGATCGCGCCGATTCCCGCGCCGATGCCCAGCGCCACCGCGATCCGGCCGTCCTCGTCGGACAGGCCGAGGCGCCGAGTCAGCAGCGAGCAGAAGCCGGCCGAGATCTGTGCCGTCGGGCCCTCGCGGCCACCCGAACCGCCTGAGCCGATCGTCAGCGCGCTGGCGACCATCTTCACCAGCACCGCCCGGAATCGGATCGCGCGCGGATCGGTATGCACCGCCTCGATGGCCTCGTCGGTGCCGTGTCCGGTGGCTTCGGGCGCGAGCTTGGCCACCAGCAGGGCCGACAGCAGCGCCCCGCCGGTCGTCACCAGCGGAATCGCCCACGGACGGGTGAAGCCGGCCGACCCGTGGCTGCCGCCCTCGCCCACCGGCGTTGGGATGCGGTAGTCCGCGAGATACCCGAGCAGGAATTCGCCGGTGTACTTCAGGGCCAGATAGAACGCCACCGCGCCCAAGCCCGAGATCACGCCGATCGTGATGCCCAGCAGGAACCACTTGCGCAGGTAGTCGGAGTTTCTGATGGCCGCCCCGAATCGCCCGCCGGCGGCGGCATCCGGGGCGACAGCGGGCTGGGGGTCGTCCTCCGTCGGCTCCACCGAGCCATCCTATGACAGCGCGGAATAAGCGGACTCCGGTCCGGTTATACGAGTAGTTCTCAACGAAGGAGGTCGATATGCCTGCCATTACCGCAGACACATTGACGTTGCCCCGGGTCGGCGCGGCCACCCCACAGGAGACCGAACGCCCGGTCCGGTCAATCACCACCGGGCCGCATGGATACGAGGGCGAGGGATTCCCGGTGGTCCGGGCATTCGCCGGCGTCAGCGCCGCCGCCCTGGACCCGTTTGTGCACATGGACCAGATGGGCGCGGTGGACTACGAGCCGGGAGAGCCCAGGGGTACCGACTGGCACCCGCACCGCGGCTTCGAAACCGTCACCTACATGATCGACGGCAAATTCGCCCATCAGGATTCCCACGGCGGCGGCGGCCTGATCACCGACGGCGCGACGCAGTGGATGACGGCGGGTTCGGGCATCCTGCACATCGAGACCCCGCCCGTCGAGCTGGTCGAAAGCGGTGGCCTCTTCCACGGCATCCAGCTGTGGGTGAATCTGCCGAAGAAGGACAAGTTCGCCACGCCGAGGTACCAGGCCATCGAAGGCGGCGACGCCAGGCTGCTGGCCTCCGACGACGGTGGGGCATTGCTGCGCATCATCGCCGGCGAGATCGATGGTCACGGCGGCCCCGGGGTTACTCACACGCCAATCACGCTCGCGCACGCCACAATTCAAAACGGCGCACGGCTCAACATTCCGTGGCGACGCGATTTGAATGCGCTGGTTTATGTGTTGTCCGGCAGTGGCTCTGTCGGCCCGGTCGGTCATCCGATCAACGAGGGACAGTTGGCCGTGCTCGGGCCCGGCGATCGGATCACCGTTGTTGCCGACTCGGCCAAATCGTCATCGAGCCCAGGAATTGACGTACTTCTCCTCGGCGGACAACCGATTCGTGAACCGGTTTTCCACTACGGGCCTTTTGTGATGAACTCGCGCGCGGAATTGGTGCAGGCGCTGGAGGACTACCAAGCGGGAAAGTTCGGCAACATTCCGCCAAATGCTCTAGCGCCTACCCGAACGGGTGGCACACTCTAACGGTGCCGTCAACGGCGAGGCGCCGGCCGGGCCGTCCACCCGCGGCAAAGGCTGATGAGACGCGCAAGAGAATCTTGCGCGCCGCCCGCTTGGTGTTCAGCGAACGTGGCTACGAGGGAGCCACGTTCCAGGCCATCGCGGTGTGCGCTGACCTCACCCGGCCGGCCATCAACCACTACTTCTCCAGCAAGCGAGTGCTGTATCGGGAAGTGCTGAGCCAAACCTCCGAACTCCTATTCGGCGCCGGTATCGCCCGGGCTGATTGCGAGACCACCCTGATGGCGAGGCTGACCGGGTTCATCTCGGCGGCGGTGGCGACGAATTCCGAGCATCCGGCGGCGTCGGCGTTTCTGATCAGCTCGATTCTGGAATCCCAGCGACATCCCGAATTGAGTCAATCTGAAAACGACGCGGTGCGAATTTGCCGTGACTTTTTGACACGTGTCATCAACGATGCGATTGAGCAAGGGGAGTTCGCCGTTTCCATCGATGCGAATGCGTTGATCGAGACGCTTCTGGTGGTGCTGTGCGGCGCCGGGTTCTATGCCGGCTATGTCCAGAGCTACCAGGAGATGGAGGCCGTCACCGGCATGCTGGGCCAATTGCTGGAGGGCGCGCTGTTCAAGGCGTGAGCCTGAGGCGCAGTGAGATCGCGCACAAAGCGTATAGGCTAACTAACTTTTTCGGGTAACATGGGCCCGAAATGACTGATCTCGACGACTCCGCCTCGTTGCAGCCCCCGTTACCACCCTCGCGACGAACCGCGGGGGATTCGTGGGCCATCACCGAGCTCGTAGGCGCCACCGCTTTGGGCGTCGCGGCCGCGCGCGCCGCGGAGACGGCCGGATCCAACCCGCTGATTCGTGACGATTTCGCCCGGAAGCTGGTGTCGTCCGCGGGCCCGGCATGGGCCCGGCTGACCGACCCCGAACTGGCCTGGCTGGACGGCGACGAGCAGGGACAGCGCGGGCATCGCCTCGGCATCGACTACCAGGCCGTCCGCACGCACTTCTTCGACGAGTACTTCGCCGGCGCCACCGCCGACGGGATCCGGCAGGTGGTGATTCTGGCCGCCGGTCTGGACTCGCGCGCCTACCGGCTGGAGTGGCCGGCCGAGACCGCGGTCTACGAGGTCGACCAGCCCCGGGTGCTCGAATACAAGGGCAAGGTCCTGGAATCGCACGTCCCCACCGCCAGCCGGCGCACGGTCGCGGTGGATCTGCGCGACGATTGGCCGGCGGCGCTGACGGCGGCCGGATTCGACCGCACCCAACCGACAGCATGGCTGGCCGAGGGCCTGCTGCCGTATCTGCCCAGCGACGCCCAGGACCGGCTTTTCGAGATGTTCACCGCGCTCAGCGTCCCCGGCAGCCAGGTCGCCATCGAGGTGTTCGGCATGAACGCGAGCAGCAACACCAACCGCTGGCAGCGGATGCGGGACCGGCTCGGCCTGGACGTCAACGTCCAGGCGCTGACCTTCCACGAGCCCGACCGCACCGATGCCGCCGAGTGGCTGGCCAACCACGGCTGGCACGTGAGCGTTGTGAACAACCGCGAGGAGATGGCCCGCCTGGGCCGTGCGGTTCCCGAAGACCTGGCCGACGATGCCGTGCGCAGCACCCTGCTGCGGGCGCGTTTCGCCGGACCATCGCACTGACCCAACAACAGACGGACAGCACACATGAGCTCACTGCGCACACACGACGACACCTGGGACATCAAGACGAGCGTCGGCAGCACGGCGGTCATGGTTGCCGCCGCCCGCGCCATCGAAAGCGAGCAGCCCGACGCGCTTATCCACGACCCGTACGCCCGGTTGCTGGTGAACAACGCCGGAGCCGAGATCATCTGGGAGGCCATGCTGGACCCGGAAGTCGTGGCCAAGATCGAGGCCATCGACGAAGAGTCGGCCGCTCGTATCCACCACATGCGCGCCTACCAGGCGGTGCGGACGCATTTCTTCGACGCCTACTTCGCCGACGCCGTCGCCGCCGGGATCCGCCAGATCGTGATCCTCGCGTCGGGCCTGGACTCGCGGGCCTACCGGCTGGACTGGCCGGCCGGCACCACCGTCTACGAAATCGACCAGCCCCAGGTGCTGGAGTACAAATCCGCCACGCTGGCCGAAAGCGGCGCCTCCCCGTCCGCCGATCGTCGCGAGGTGGCGATCGACCTGCGTGAAGACTGGCCGGCCGCGCTGCGTGCCGCCGGCTTCGACCCGGCTCAGCGCACCGCCTGGCTGGCCGAGGGATTGCTGATGTACCTGCCCGCCGAGGCGCAGGACAAGTTGTTCACCCAGATCGGCGAGCTGAGCCCGGCGGGCAGCCGCGTCTCGGCCGAAACCGCACCCACGCACTCCGACGAGCGGCGTGCGCAGATGCGGGAACGGTTCAAGAAGGTGGCCGACGAGATCGGCATCGAGCAGACCGTCGACGTCGGAGAACTGATGTATCGCGACGACAACCGGGCCGACGTCGCGGAGTGGCTCAACCAGCACGGCTGGCGCGCCACGTCGCAGAACTCGCTCGACGAGATGGACCGCGTGGGCCGCCGGGTCGCCAGCGTCGAGCTGGACGACGACAAGGACGCCTTCTCCGACTTCGTGATCGGGGAGCGCTTGTAATGCCCCGCAGCGCGGACGACTCCTGGGACATCGCTACCAGCGTCGGTGCGACCGCGGTGATGGTCGCGCTGGCCCGTGCCGCCGAGACCGCCAGCGCGGACCCGCTGATCCGCGACCAGTTCGCCGAGCCGCTGGTCTCGATGCCCGCACTCGAGGGCGTTCGCGAGCAGGTGTCGGCGTGGTGGGCCGGCGCCGAGGACGACGACCCGGACGGCGCGGTTCGCGCCCAGGAGATGATCAATTACCAGGCGGTGCGCACGCACTTCTTCGATGCGTACTTCGCCGACGCGGCCGCCGCCGGCATCCGCCAAGCGGTGATTGTGGCCGCCGGATTGGATTCGCGCGCGTACCGGTTGGACTGGCCCGACGGCACCACCGTCTACGAAATCGACCTGCCCAAGGTCCTCGAGTACAAGGCGGAGACGCTCGACGGCCACGGCTCGACGCCCATCGCCGAGCGGCGGCCGGTCCCGGTCGACCTGCGCCACGATTGGCCGAAGGCGTTACGCGAAGCCGGCTACGACCCGAGCCGGCCGACGGCCTGGCTGGCCGAGGGGCTGTTGCCGTTTCTGCCGGCGGCCGCGCAGGAAGCGCTGTTCGCCTCGATCGACGCGTTGAGCGGATCCCGCAGCCGGGTGGCCGTCGAGAACTTCGGAGTCGACGTGGACAAGCGCCGGGAAGCCGAACAAAGGTGGGCCGAGCTGAAGGCCAAGCGCGAAGCGCGGGGCCAGGACACCTCGTTCAACCCGTTCGACCTCTGGTTCGAAGACGAGGGCCGACCCGACTGCGGTGAGTGGTTCGCCGCCCACGGCTGGGCCGTTCGCACGGTCAACGCCCGCGAGGAGGCCACCCGCTTGGGTCGCGAGCCGCAGAACGAAGACCGGCCTTTCGCGAACACCTTTGTGACCGCAACCAAAAGCTGACCTTTCCGTAGCGGATCCGGAAGTCGGCCCGCGGTTGCGGTTACCGCGATTTCGCCAGCTCGTCGGGGACAATGTTCAGTCATTATGGGCAGCGGCGGATTCGGTCAATCGCGGCGCTGGACGCTGAGGAAGGGCCGGTTCGTCGCCGCGGTCGCTTCGGCGTCCGTCATGGCACTCACCGGTATGGGGTGGACGGGCTATCACACGGCCCTGGGCAAAATCATCATCTCCCACGCGCTCCCCAACGCATCGACGTCGCTGAGCGGGGATCAGAACATCCTGCTGATGGGTCTGGACAGCCGACTGGACCAGAACGGCCGGCCGCTACCACAGGATGTTTACGACGCGCTGCACGCCGGCGACGAGAGCTCCGGCGGCTACAACGCGAATGTGCTGATCATCGTTCACATATCGGAGGGCGACGGGCCGCTCACCGCGGTGTCGATTCCCCGCGACGACTATGCGGAGTTGCCGGGCTGTCCGGGGTCGGTCTGCGTGGGCAAGATCAAGCAGGCCTACGGGCTGGCCTACCAGCAGTCGTTGAATGCGCAGGCCTCCGGCAACTCGGACGGGGCGGGCGCGAACAATTTGGCCGCGCGCGAGCAGACCGCGCGCGAAGCCGGCCGCAAGGCCGAAATCAGCGCCGTCAACGACTTTCTCGGCATCTCGGTCGATCACTTCGTCGAGGTGACGCTCGGCGCGTTCTTCCAGATCGCCAAGGCCGTCGAGCCGATCACGGTGTGCCTCAACGGCGATACGCGTGACAGCTATTCGGGTGCGGACTTCCATCAAGGCGTTCAGCGCATCGATGCCGCCGACGCGATGGCCTTCGTGCGGCAGCGACGCGACGAAGACGACGGTTCGTTCACCGATTTCGACCGGACCCGGCGACAGCAGGCCTTCCTGGTCTCGCTGGTCGATGCGGCACGCAACGGCGGCGCGCTGTCGAGCCTGAGCGGGCTGCGGAAATTACTCCAGGTCGCCCAGGACAACGTCGCCGTCGACTCCGGGCTGAATCTGATGGACCTGGCCGCGCGGGCGTCGAAACTCAGCGGCCGGCCACTGTCGCTCTACACCTTGCCCATCTCCGGCTTCGGCAAGGATCCGAATGGATCCGACATCAACCTCGTCGACCTGCCGACCATCCGGCGCATCGTGCACGAGCGCTTCTACTCCGACGCGCCGGCCGCGCTCGATGCCGCATCACCGACCACGCCGCCAGCGCAGCCGGTGATTCTCGACGTTGTGAACGCCACCGCGCGCGACGGCCTGGCCGGCGCGATCGAGGACGCCTTCGCCGCCCGCGGCTACACCCGGGGCAGCGCCACGACCGCCGCGACCCCGGCCGACGACAGCCTCATCGAATACGGCCAGGGAGCCGACCAAGGCGCTCAGGCGTTGGCCGACCAGCTGCACGTCCCGGCGACCGCCAACAGCGCCGTAGCACCCGGAACCGTCCGGCTCACGGTGGGAAAGCAGTTTCCCGCGGCCGACTACCTTGGCCATCCGGGCGTCGCCGTCGAGACCCAGCAGTCCGGGCAGGTGAACACCGTGGCCGCCACGGGCAGCGGCGATCGCGCTCCCGCGCCGACCGACCTCAGCCAGATGACGGCAACAAGCGTTCCCTGCGTCAAGTAACCGGCCAACAGCACTGTCGCAATCTGCGGCGCCTTTACTTCCCAACCGACCAGATGGTTAGGATCGCGGTTATCGCCCGGATGTGTCTGCGGCCACAGTCGTGGGCAGCTCCGGGAAGGTGCGAGAGGGGAAGACAGCGATGACTACCGAATCGGTTGCACCCAAGACGTCCGAGTCCACCAACGGGGCTTCGTCGGCGTCGCAGGCGGCACGACCCGCCGATATCCCCGCGACGGTGGCCCGGCTGCGCCAGACTTTCGCCACCGGGCGTACCCGTGACGTGGAGTGGCGCAAGCGTCAGCTGCTGGCGCTGGCGCGATTGATGGAAGAGAACGAGACGGCGATCAACGCCGCGCTCGCCGAAGACCTGGACCGCCACCCGTTCGAGGCGTTCATCGGCGACGTCGCCGGCACCGTCGGCGAAGCGAAGTACGCCGCCAAGAAGGTGCGCAAGTGGACGCGACGCAAGTACGCGCGCCTCGAGGCGGCACAGCTTCCCGGCCGCGGCTGGATCCAGTACGAGCCCTACGGCACCGTGCTGATCATCGGCGCCTGGAATTACCCGTTCTACCTGACCCTGGGGCCGGCGGTCGGTGCGATCGCCGCCGGAAATGCCGTAGTGCTCAAGCCCTCGGAGATCGCGGCCGCTTCGTCGCACGTGATGGCCGAGCTGGTCCCGCGCTACCTCGACAACGACGCGATCGCGGTGGTCGAAGGCGACGGCGCGGTGAGCCAGGAGCTGATCGCGCAGGGCTTGGACCGGGTGATGTTCACCGGTGGAACCGAGATCGGCCGCAAGGTCTACGAGGGCGCTGCGCCGTACCTGACCCCGTGCACGCTCGAACTCGGCGGCAAGAGCCCGGTGATCGTAGCGGCCGACGCCGATGTGGATGTGGCGGCCAAGCGGATCGCCTGGATCAAAGTCCTCAACGGTGGGCAGACCTGTGTCGCGCCCGACTACGTGTTGGCCGACGCGACGATCCGCGACGAACTCGTCAGCAAGATCGGCGCCGCCATCACTAAGTTCCGCTCGGAGGGCCCGACCGGCATGCGGGTGGCCAATCAGCGCCAGTTCGACCGGCTCAGCGGTTACCTCAAGGCCTCCGGCGGCAAGACCACCGTCGGCGGTGGCTGCGACTCGTCGACCCTGCGCATCGAACCGACCGTCGTCGTCGATCCCGACGTGGACGGCCCGCTGATGACCAACGAGATCTTCGGACCGCTGCTGCCGGTGATCACCGTCGGATCCCTGGACGAGGCAATACGTTTCGTCAATGCGCGGCCCAAGCCGTTGTCGGCCTACCTGTTCACCAAGTCGCGCGAGGTGCGGGAGAAGGTGATCCAGGAAGTTCCGGCCGGCGGCATCGTGGTCAACCACATGGCGTTCCAGGTGTCGACGGCCAAGCTGCCGTTCGGCGGGGTCGGCGCCTCGGGAATGGGTGCCTACCACGGCAAGTGGGGCTTCGAGGAGTTCAGCCATCGCAAGTCGGTGCTGACCAAACCGACTCGCCCCGACCTCTCCAGCTTCACCTACCCGCCGTACACGGACCGGGCCCTGAAGATGGCTCGCAAGCTGTTTTGACACACTAGCTCGGGGTCGCCCGCGACCGTTGGTCAATTGCAGAGAGGAACCTGATGCCCGGAGTGCAGGATCGCGTCATCGTCGTCACCGGAGCCGGCGGAGGACTGGGGCGCGAGTACGCGCTCACCCTCGCCAAGGAGGGCGCCAGCGTCATCGTCAATGACCTCGGCGGAGCCCGCGACGGCACCGGCGCCGGCCACAACATGGCCGACGAGGTCGTCAAGGAGATCAAGGACGCCGGTGGCCGGGCGGCCGCCAACTACGACAGCGTCGCCGAGCCTGAGGGCGCCGAGAACATCATCAAGACCGCGCTCGACGAGTTCGGTGCGATCCACGGTGTGGTGAGCAACGCCGGAATCCTGCGCGACGGCACCTTCCACAAGATGTCGTTCGAGAACTGGGACTCCGTTCTCAAGGTGCACCTCTACGGCGGCTACAACGTCATCCGCGCCGCGTGGCCGCACTTCCGTGAGCAGAGCTACGGCCGGGTGGTCGTCGCCACCTCGACCAGTGGTCTGTTCGGCAACTTCGGCCAGACCAACTACGGCGCCGCCAAGCTCGGCCTGGTCGGCCTGATCAACAGCCTGGCGCTGGAGGGGGCGAAGTACAACATCCACGCCAACGCCGTCGCACCGATCGCGGCCACCCGCATGACCGAGGACATCCTGCCCAAGGAAGTGCTCGAGAAGCTCACCCCGGAGTACGTCGCGCCGGTGGTGTCCTACCTGTGCACCGAGGAAAACCCCAACAGCGCTTCGGTTTTCGTGGTCGGTGGTGGCAAGGTGCAGCGCGTCGCGCTATTCCAGAACGACGGCATCACCTTCGACAAGCCGCCGACGGTCGACGACGTCGCCGCGCAGTGGGATCAGATCACCGATCTGTCCGCCGCCAAGCAGGCCAACTTCAAGCTGGGCTGACTACAACGCCGGTAGCCTGCTGCCCTTCGGCGAGGCGTTCCAACAGGATTCGCCTTACAGTTGACCCCGAGCTGCACAGCAACTGGACCTCCCGACGTCCTGCCCGGCGCATCACGCCGGCGGGGTCCAGGGAAAGGCATCACGAACATGTCTGACGGGACGGACACGGCCGACGGGTTGACGCCGCATTTCGAGGACGTACAGGCGCACTACGACTTATCGGACGACTTCTTCCGCCTGTTCCTCGACCGCACCCAGATGTACACGTGCGCCTACTGGCTGGGCGGCGACGACATGACGCTCGAAGAGGCTCAGATCGCCAAGATCGACCTCTCGCTTGGCAAGCTGGACCTGCAGCCGGGCATGACATTGCTGGACCTCGGCTGCGGCTGGGGCGCCGCCATGCTGCGGGCCATCGAGAAATACGACGTCAACGTCGTCGGCTTGACGCTGTCCAAGAACCAGGCCGCCTACGCACAAAAGACGCTCGACGAGCTGGACAGCCCGCGTTCCAAGCGGGCGCTACTCGAGGGCTGGGAGCGCTTTCACGAACCGGTGGACCGAATCGTGGCGATCGGCCCGCTCGAGCATGTCGGCTACGACCGCTACACCGCCTTCTTCGAGCGGGCGTACGAGCTGTTGCCGGCCGGTGGGACGTTCCTGCTGCACACCATCACCGTTCTCTCGGAGCGAGAGATCATCGCCTCGGGCTTGCCGCTGACCCCGGCGATCGTCGAGTTCAGCGACTTCATGAAGACCGTGATCTTCCCCGGCGGGTACCTGCCGACCATCGACATGGTGAAGCAGTTCTCGGCGCAGGCCGGCTTCAAGCTGAAGCGTCGCCAATCGCTGCAGCGGCATTACGCAAAGACTCTGGATGTCTGGGCCGCGAACCTCTCGGCACACAAGGACGAGGCCATCGAAATTCAGTCCGAAGAGGTCTACGAAACGTACATGAAGTACCTCACCGGCTGCGCGAACCTCTTCCGCAAGGGCTACACCGACCTCAACCAATTCACCCTGCGCAAGCCCTGATCGAGGCCCTGGCGGGTTAGGCGAGCAGTTCGGTGCGCAGGCGGTCCACATCCGCCTGCGTGACGCCCGCGTCGCGCAGGTAGGCGTCCAGCGAGCCGTACTTCTCGTCGATCGCCCGACGCGCGGCGTCCAGGTACTCGGGGCGCACGCCCAGGACACCGTCGGCCAGCCGCGCCTTGGTGAACGTGACGACCTCCGGGGTCAGTTCGACGTCGGAGCGCTGCTGGATCATCTCGTAGATGTGGTCGCGCAGCACCGGTACCGCGGCGTTGCTGCGCAGGTAGTCCGCGACGATGGTGTCGCGATCGATGCCGATCGATTCCAGCACCGTGGCGATCACGAAGCCGGTGCGGTCCTTGCCCGCGAAGCAGTGGGTGAGCACCGGGCGTCCGTCTCCAAGCAACGAAAAGACTTGCTGCACAGCGCGTTGCGCCCCGTTGCGGGACGGGAATTCGTGGTACTCGCCGGTCATGTGCCGGATGGCGGCTTGGTTGACTTCCTCGTCGGATTGATCTGGGTCGCCCTCGAACAGCCGCCGAAACGCGGTTTCGTGCGGCGCCGCGTCGTCATTCGGCGCCTCATCGCCAAGGTCGGGGAACGGCATCAGATGGATCTCGATGCCGTCGGGAACCAAGCCCGGCCCGCGGCGGGCGACTTCGCGGTTCGCCCGCAGGTCGACGACATCAGTGATGCCCAGCTCACGCAGCGTGGCGCGGCCGTCGTCGTCGAGCCGGCTCAGCTCACCGGACCGGAACAGCCGACCGGGCCGAAGCGCGGGCGTGCCGTCGGCGACATCGCGAAAGTTCCAGCCCCCCGACAGTTCTCGCAGGGCATTAGTCATGTGGGGTCACCGCGGCCGCGAAGGTCGATTGTTCCCGGCCGAGTTCGGAGCGCGCGATCGTGCGCATGTGCACCTCGTCGGGTCCGTCGAAGATCCGCATGGCGCGATGCCAGCCGTAGAGCCGGGCGAGCACCGTGTCGTCGCTGACGCCGGCCGCCCCGTGTACCTGGATGGCGCGGTCGATGACGTCGCAGGCCACTCGCGGTGCCACCGCCTTGATCTGCGAGACCAGCAGATGGGCGGCCTTGTTGCCGTGCTGGTCGATGGTCCATGCCGCCTTCTCGCAGAGCAGCCTGGCCTGGTCGATTTCGTTGCGGGACTGGGCAATTGCCTGCTGGACCAGACCCTGATCGGCCAGCGGGCGGCCGAACGCGATCCGGTTGTTGGCGCGGTGCACCATCAGGGCCAGGGCGCGTTCGGCCCCGCCGAGCGCGCGCATGCAGTGGTGGATGCGGCCCGGCCCGAGCCGGGCCTGGGCGATCGCGAAGCCGCCGCCCTCCTCGCCGAGCAGGTTGGTCACCGGAACACGGACGTTGTCATAAACGATTTCGCAGTGCCCATGCTGGTCCTGCCAGCCGAAAACGGGCGTCGAGCGGAGCACCTTGACGCCCGGGGTGTCCATCGGCACCAGGACCATCGACTGCTGCTGGTGGCTGGCCGCGTCGGGGTTGGTGCGGCCCATCACGATCAGGATCTTGCAGCGCGGGTCCGACGCGCCGGAGGTCCACCACTTGCGGCCGTTGATGACGTAGTCGGCGCCGTCGCGCACGATGGCGGTCTGGATGTTGCGGGCGTCGCTGCTGGCGACCGCGGGCTCGGTCATCGAGAAGGCGCTGCGGATCTCGCCGGCCAGCAGGGGTTCCAGCCACTGCTTGCGCTGTTCCTCGGTGGCGAACAGGTGCAGGGTCTCCATGTTCCCGGTGTCGGGCGCCGCGCAGTTGACCGCCTCGGGTGCGAGCTCGAGGCTCCAACCGGTCAGCTCCGCCAGCGGGGCGTATTCCAGGTTGGTCAACCCGGACTCGGCCGGCAGGAACAGGTTCCACAGGCCCTGCGCTTTGGCCTTGGTTTTGAGTTCCTCGATGACGGGGGGAACGGTGTGGTCGTCGGGGCCGGCCTCGTGGCGGTAGTTGTCGTAGGCGGCCTCAGCCGGAAAGACATACTCAGTCATGAAGTCGGACAACCGCTTGTGGTAGTCGGAGGCCTTAGCCGACATCGCGAAGTCCATGACCGCCACGATAGGACACGTGGGTAAGGGTGGCGCTCGCGGGACAAACGCTTCGCTTCCACGCCACCGACGCGACACTGAAACCACGCCGAAGACACGCCGCCGCGGGTGTGCCAGGTTTCAGTCTCGGCGAAGTGCAGGCGCTCGAGTAGAGCACGATGGACTCATGAGCGACGCCCCCGAATCCCGTCCCCCGTTCCCCCCGTTCACCCTCGAGACAGCGCTGCAGAAGGTCCAGGCCGCAGAGGACGCCTGGAACACCTGCGATCCCGAAAAAGTCAGCCTCGCCTATACGCCCGACTCGCAGTGGCGAAACCGCGGCGAACACGTCGTCGGCCGGGCCGAGATCGTGGCTTTCCTCACCCGCAAGTGGCAGCGCGAACTCGACTATGCCTTGCGCAAGGTGCTGTGGGACTTTCACGACAACCGAATCGCCGTGCGGTTTCAGTACGAGTGCCACGACGACACCGGCCAGTGGTACCGCAGCTACGGCAACGAACTCTGGGAATTCTCGCCGTCCGGATTGATGGCGCGCCGCGAGGCCAGCATCAACGACATACGGATCGACGCATCAGAAAGGCGCTACTTCGGGCCCCGGCCGGCGTCCGAACACGGCCAAGACATACCGCTTTGGTAGTGGCCGCTAGGGTGTTCAATCCAGCGGAGTTCGCAATAAGGCAGCTGAGCTAAGGAAAGTGGATGTACGCGCCATGACAGATGCGCAGACGACGATCGGAGTAGTTGCTGAGTCCGGGGCCGATGAGCGCCGCGTCGCGTTGGTACCGAAGGCGGTCGCTTCCCTGGTAAGCAGCGGTGTGGCGGTCGTGGTCGAGGCCGGTGCGGGGGCGCGGGCGTTGCTTCCCGACGAGCTCTACATTGAGGCCGGCGCCACGATCGGGGACGCTTGGGCCGCCGATGTCGTGGTCAAGGTCGCGCCGCCGACCGCCGACGAGGTGGGCAAGCTGCGCAGCGGTCAGACGCTGATCGGTTTCCTGGCGCCGCGCAATGCCGAGAATTCGATCGGCGCGCTCAAGGCGGCCGGTGTGCAGGCGTTCGCGCTGGAGGCCATCCCGCGGATCTCGCGGGCGCAGGCGATGGACGCCTTGTCGTCGCAGGGCAACGTCTCCGGCTACAAGGCGGTGCTGTTGGCGGCGTCGGAGTCGACGCGGTTCTTCCCGATGCTGACCACGGCGGCGGGCACGGTGAAGCCGGCCACGGTGCTGGTGCTCGGGGTGGGCGTGGCCGGACTGCAGGCGCTGGCGACGGCCAAGCGGCTCGGCGGGCGCACCACCGGTTACGACGTCCGCCCGGAGGTGGCCGACCAGGTGCGTTCGGTCGGCGCGCAGTGGCTCGACGTCGGGATCGATGCGGCCGGTGAGGGCGGGTATGCCCGCGAGCTGACCGACGAGGAACGCGAACAGCAGCAGCAGGCCTTGGAGAAGGCCATCAGCGGATTCGACGTCGTGATCACCACGGCGCTGGTGCCGGGCCGGCCCGCGCCGCGTCTGGTCACCGCCGCCGCGGTGGAAGCGATGAAGCCCGGCAGCGTGGTGGTCGACCTGGCCGGGGAGACCGGCGGCAACTGCGAGCTGACCGAGCCCGGGCGCACGGTCGTCCGCCACGACGTCACCATCGCCTCGCCGCTGAACCTGCCGGCGACGATGCCCGAGCACGCCAGCGAGCTGTACAGCAAGAACATCACCGCGCTGCTGGAGCTGTTGGTCACCGACGGGAAGCTGGCCCCGGACTTCGACGACGAAATCATCGCGGCATCGTGTGTGACGCGCGGAGAGGACTCCTAGATGTACGACGAGCTGTTAGAGAACCTCGCGATTCTGGTGCTGTCCGGATTCGTCGGGTTCGCGGTGATCTCCAAGGTGCCCAACACGCTGCACACGCCGCTGATGTCGGGCACCAACGCGATCCACGGCATCGTGGTGCTGGGTGCTCTGGTGGTGTTCGGGGAGGTCGAGCATCCGTCGCTGGCGGTGCAGATCATCCTGTTCGTCGCGGTGGTGTTCGGAACCCTGAACGTGATCGGTGGTTTCATCGTCACCGACCGGATGCTGGGCATGTTCAAGGGCAAGAAGTCGGCGCCCGCCAAGAGCGAGGAGCCGGCCGCGAAATGAACTATCTGGTCACGATCCTCTACATCATTTCTTTCGCGCTCTTCATCTACGGCCTGATGGGCCTGACCGGTCCCAAGACCGCGGTGCGCGGCAACCTGATCGCCGCGGTGGGTATGGCCCTGGCGGTGGGGGCGACGCTGGTCAAGATCCGGCACACCGAGTCGTGGGTGCTGATCATCGCCGGTCTGGTGGTGGGCGTTGCGCTGGGTGTTCCCCCGGCGCGGATGACCAAGATGACCGCCATGCCGCAGCTGGTGGCGTTCTTCAACGGCGTGGGCGGTGGCACGGTTGCGCTGATCGCGCTGGCGGAATTCATTGACACCAAGGGCTTTTCGGTCTTCCAGCACGGCGAATCGCCGACCGTGCACATCGTGGTGGCCTCGCTGTTCGCCGCGATCATCGGCTCGATCTCGTTCTGGGGATCGATCATCGCGTTCGGCAAGCTGCAGGAGATCATCGACGGCAAGCCGATCGGATTCGGCAAGGCCCAGCAGCCGATCAACCTGCTGCTGCTGATCGGGGCGATCGCGTCGGCGGTCATGGTCGGCCTGCACGCGCATCCCGGCACCGGCGGGGCATCGCTGTGGTGGATGATCGGCCTGCTGGCCGCGGCCGGTGTGCTCGGCCTGATGGTGGTGCTGCCCATCGGTGGGGCCGACATGCCGGTGGTCATCTCACTGCTCAACGCGATGACCGGATTGTCCGCTGCCGCAGCAGGTTTGGCGCTGAACAACACCGCGATGATCGTCGCGGGCATGATCGTCGGCGCGTCCGGTTCGATCCTGACCAACCTGATGGCCAAGGCGATGAACCGCTCCATCCCCGCGATCGTCGCCGGCGGCTTCGGGGGCGGCGGCGTGGCCCCCAGCGGCGACGGCGGCGGCGACAAGACGGTGAAGGCGACCTCGGCCGCCGACGCCGCGATCCAGATGGTCTACGCCAACCAGGTGATCGTGGTCCCCGGCTACGGCCTGGCCGTGGCGCAGGCCCAGCACGCCGTCAAGGACATGGCGTCGCTGCTGGAGAACAAGGGCGTGACGGTGAAGTACGCGATCCACCCCGTCGCCGGCCGGATGCCCGGCCACATGAACGTGCTACTGGCCGAGGCCGAGGTCGACTACGACGCCATGAAGGACATGGACGACATCAACGACGAGTTCTCGCGCACCGACGTCGCGATCGTCATCGGCGCCAACGACGTCACCAACCCGGCCGCCCGCAACGACGCCTCGAGCCCGATCTACGGCATGCCAATTCTCAACGTGGACAAGGCCAAATCGGTGATCGTACTCAAGCGGTCGATGAACTCCGGGTTCGCCGGCATCGACAACCCGCTGTTCTATGGCGAGGGCACCAGCATGCTGTTCGGCGACGCCAAGAAGTCGGTGACCGCAGTCGCCGAGGAGCTCAAAGCCCTCTAAGCCCGCGGTAGCGCCGCGACGACGGGGCCGACCCACACGGCGAGCAGCCGACGCAATTCGGCCACCCCGCCCGCCGGCGGCGACATGATGAACGACTGCAACGTACGCAACACGATCTGCAGGATGTCGTCGACTGCGGCAGGGGTGAACGGCGACCAGTCGACGTCGAGCCGCTCCAAAATCGACCGTCCCAGCACGCGGGCGGTCTCGTTGGTGACGGTGACCTGTTCGGCGAACGCCGCGGTGCGCGACGTCCGCAGCAACAGGCCGATGTAGGGATCTTTCGGCAAGCGCTCCAGGGTCAGGCAGATGCCCTCGATCAGCGCGGCGGCCGGATCGGTCAGCCCGTGCAGCGCCGTAGCCAGGTGATCCATGAAATCGGCGGTCGCGCCGAGCGCGGTCGCCTGCAGCAGCTCGTCGGTCGAGGCGAAGTAGTGATAGATCGTCTGCCGGGTCACGTTCAGCGTGCGTGCGACGTCCGCCAGCGTGATCTGGTCACCGCGCTCGTCGATGGTCTGGCGAGCGGCCGACAGGATGCGGGCCACCGCCTCCTCGTCGCTGGCCGGCACGCTGCCGCCCCATCCCCGGGTCCGCACATCGCGACGATATCCGACGCACCCCGAACGACAGGTCATACGTCTTTTAGTTCGATGTATGATCGACGTCACGGTCAAAGGAGACGACATGACAATGACGACGTGTCCGTTCGGAGAGAATTTCGATTTCACCGACCCCGACGTATTGCTGGCGGGCCTTCCGGTCACCCAATTCGCCGAGCTGCGCCGCACCGCGCCGGTCTGGTGGAACGCCCAGCCCGAGTCGATCTTCAACGACGGCGGCTACTGGGTGATCAGCCGTCACGAGGACGTTGGAGCCATCTCACGCAACAACGAACTCTGGTCGACCAACCGGCAGGGCGCGGTCATGCGCATGCCCGAAGGGGTCACGTCTGATCAGCTCGAGCTCACCAAGGCGTTGCTGATCAACCACGACGCGCCCGAACACACCCGGTTGCGCAAGCTGGTGTCGCGGCTGTTCACCCCGCGTGCGATCGGCGGGCTCGAGGAGAAGCTGGCCGCGGCGGCAGCCGAAATCGTGCGCACCGCCGCACTGAAGGCAGACGGCGACTTCGTCGACGACATCGCGATGAAGCTGCCCCTGCTGGCCATCGCCGATCTGATCGGTGTGCCGGAGGCGGATCGCGCGAAGTTGTTCGACTGGACCAACGCGATCATGAACACCGACGATCCCGACTTCGACAGCGACCCCACCACCGCCAATGCCGAGTTGATGGCCTACGCCTACAACATGGCCGACGAGCGGCGCCGCTGTCCGGCCGACGACATCGTCACGCGCCTGATCCAGGCCGACATCGATGGCGATGCGCTGGGCGACGTCGAGTTCGCCTTCTTCGTCATCCTGCTGGCCGTGGCGGGCAACGAAACCACCCGCAACGCGATGACGCACGGGATGAACGCGTTTCTGGACAACCCCGAGCAATGGGAGCTGTTCAAGCGCGAACGGCCGGCCACCGCGGTCGACGAGATCATTCGCTGGGCCAGCCCCGTGCATTGCTTCCAGCGCACCGCGCTCGCCGACGTCGAACTGGGCGGTGTCACCGTCCGGGAAGGCCAGCGCGTGGGGCTGTTTTACAGCTCGGCCAACTTCGACGACGAAGTCTTCGACAACCCGTTTCAATTCGACATCTTGCGCAACCCCAACCCGCACCTGAGTTTCGGCGGCAATGGGGCGCATTACTGCATCGGTGCCAATTTGGCCCGCATGGAGATCAAATTGATTTTCGATGAGCTCGCCGAGCAAATACCCGACATCACCAAGCTCGCCGAGCCGCAACGACTGCGGTCGGGCTGGATCAACGGGGTCAAACGCCTCGACGTCGCCTACGGCGGCTGACCGGCGCGCAGGCTTGCCTAGACCGGAGGGTAGGCGGGCGGCGGGTACCCCTGGCCGTTTTCGACCCCGCGCAAGCCCCAGGTCAGGTACTTCATGAAGAATTCGATTTCGTCGCTGGCGTCGTAGTCCGGACTGGGGTCCATCGTGCCCACGCTAGTTTCGGCGACGCGCTGCGGCATCGGGCCGCGGTCCACAGCACCCGGTCGCGGACGGCGGCGAGCGCTATCGGGGCAAGCGCGGCTGGGCCCCAATTACCGTGCAGCACAAAGACAATCTGAAATCGGATGTCGGCCCGCAGGTGCCTGCCGGCGCGCGGCACCGCAATTTGTTCGGGACGCGAAAAAGTCTGTTCAGACGGGCGGGTAGGCGGGCGGCGGGTAGCCGTTTCCGTCCTGAACGCCGCGCAGGCCCCAGGTCAGGTACTTCATGAAGAATTCGATTTCGTCGCTGCCGTCGTAGTCCGGACTCGGATCCATCGCCCCACCTCTGTACTCGCGACTAGTTCGAATAATCGAGTCTAGTCGCATCCGTGCCGGTGCGACAGGCGTCCATGCCTCTAAACTGTCCAACCAGTTGATTGGTACCTTGCCTTAACCGGGCCCGGCGCGCAGCCCATGCCGCCCCGTTGGCAGCGACGATAGTGAGTAGAGATGTCATCCGACAGCATCACCCGTAACGGGTTGACGCGCCGCGAGGAGTTGCTGGCCGTTGCCACCAAGCTGTTCGCCGCCCGCGGTTACCACGGCACCCGGATGGATGACGTCGCCGACGTCATCGGCCTGAACAAGGCGACGGTCTACCACTACTACGCCAGCAAGTCGCTGATCCTGTTCGACATCTACCGCCAGGCCGCCGAGGGCACCCTGGCCGCCGTGCACGACGATCCCTCCTGGACGGCCCGCGAGGCGCTCTATCAATACACGATTCGGCTGCTCACCGGCATCGCGAACGATCCCGAGCGGGCGGCGGTGTATTTCCAGGAGCAGCCCTACATCACCGAATGGTTCACCGAGGAACAGGTCGCCGAGGTCCGCGAGAAGGAAGCCCAGGTCTACCACCACGTGCACGGCCTGATCGACCGCGGCATCGCCAGCGGCGAGTTCTACCAATGCGACTCCCACGTGCTGGCGCTGGGCTACATCGGTATGACGCTGGGTAGCTACCGGTGGCTGCGGCCCAGCGGACGGCGCAGCGCCAAGGAAATCGCCGCGGAGTTCAGCACCGCGCTGCTGCGGGGGCTGATCCGTGACGAGGCGATTCGCACGGAGGCCCCGCTCGGGCCGTAGTGGTTTGAGTAGAACTACTCACGCTCAACGCGTAGAACTGCGCGGGTCCTGGCGTTCGCCGCTCGCGATGCTTTTGAGGTGCAAACA
This sequence comes from Mycobacterium florentinum, assembly GCF_010730355.1. Lineage (NCBI taxonomy): Bacteria > Bacillati > Actinomycetota > Actinomycetes > Mycobacteriales > Mycobacteriaceae > Mycobacterium > Mycobacterium florentinum. The sequence continues at coordinate 3,347,376 of NZ_AP022576.1, read as the reverse complement.
CTTCCCAACCCCACAGAATTGGCCGCCCAAACGCCGGCCGATCGCGACCGCGCCCTGGACGTCATTCGCATCGTGTCCCTGATCGGCGTCGTGGCCGGTCACACGGTGATGGCAATCAGCGTCATCCGCAACCACGTGCTGACCTGGGACAACCTGCTGACCACCTCGGTGGTGTTCCAGGCCCTCACCTGGATTTTCCAGATCATGCCGCTGTTCTTCTTCGCGGGTGCCGCGGCGAGCCTGTCGTCCTGGCAGCCCGGCACCAACTGGGGCGGCTGGCTGATGAAGCGCTGCACCAGGCTGTTCCGGCCGGTGTTCTACTACCTCGGGTTCTGGGCGGTCGCCCTCACGCTGTTGTATCCCGTTCTGCCCCAACATATCTACCAGCCCGTCGCCGGCGTCAGCATCCAGCTGCTGTGGTTCCTGGGCGCCTACGTGCTGGTGTTGGCCGCGATGCCGGCCCTGGCCCGGATCACCACCCGAACCCGTTTCGTCGCGGGTGTGGCTGCCGTCTACGGGGCCATCGCCATCATCGACGCCACCCGGCTGCATTGGCCGGCCGCGTCGGGGTTGGGGTACCTCAACATGGCGGTTTGGCTGATCCCCGCCATGTTCGGCGTCGCGTACCGCCGTGGGCTACTCCCCGGGCGTGCCGCGCTGACGGCGGCGGCGGGCGTGCTCGCGGTCAATGTCGCCCTGGTGTGCTGGGGGCCCTACGAAATCAGCCTGGTCGGTACCGGGCATCACGGTCTTTCCAACACCAGCCCGCCGTCGCTGCTGCAGGCCGGGCACGCAATCGTGCTGAGCGCGTTGGCAATCGCCGCGATGCCCGCGATCACCCGGTGGGCGCAGCAGCCACGCGTGTGGTGGTGGACCGCGCTCGGCAACTCCGGCGCGATGACGCTGTACCTGTGGCACATGCCCGCACTGCTCGGCATGCACCTGCTGTTCGACCTGACCGGTCACCCGCGCTACCCCGGCCAGCCCGACTACCTCGCCGTCAGCGTCATGCAACTGCTCCTGATGGTCGCGATGGTGGCGGTGCTGTTCCTGATGCTGCGGCCACTGGAGAACAACCCGCTGGCCGGCTGGGACGGCGCTGGGGCCATCACCTCGGTGGGCCGGGGCCTGGCCGCCGGGCTGCTGCTGTGCGTCGCGGGCGTGGCTACCCTGGCGTCGATCAAGTGGGGCCTCAAGGAGGACGGGTTGATTTGTGTCGCGACGATGGTGACCGCCCTGTTGGGTGCTCGGGCGCTCGCGGCGGCCGGTCGGGATCGGGCGTGAAATCCCTGCAGCAGTCGCCCGCGACCATCCCGGTCGCACTGCTCGGCCTCGCCGGCGCCGCGGTCAACGGACTGGGCTTCGTCGCTTGTGACCTCGAGTTGACGAAACTGGTTCGCGGCCTTGGGTTTTTGTCTCCCCTGCTGCTGGTGACGCCCACCGGGATGGGTTTACTCCTGGTGGGATTGCTCGAAGCCGTCGCGGCGATGGGTTTGTTCGCCGGCGCGGTCATGCTGCTGTGCCGGCGCCGCGCCGGCATCTGGGTCAGCCTGGTGGCAGCCGTGTCGGGATTGCTGGCCGGTCTGCTGCTGGCGGCGCGTATCGTCTCGGCCCCGCTGGTGTTCGGCAAGGACATGGCCGGGCTGCCCACCGATGCGGTGGCGTGGACCGTCTTCGCCTACGCCCTGGCCACCACGATATCGACTGTGGCACTGGCTATTTCGTTGCCAAAGCCGTATCCGGCTCAGGGTTCGCCGTCCAGCCCGTGCTCGATGGCGTAGCGGGTCAACTCCACGCGGTTGGCGACTTGCAGCTTCCGGAAGGTCGCCTGGATATGGTTTTCGATGGTGCGGTGGCTCAACGACAGCCGTTCGGCAATTTGCTTGGCCGACAGTCCCTTTGCCACATACCGCAGCACCTCGGTCTCGCGCTCGGTCAGGCTGGGGCCGGGCGGTCCGGAGTCCTTAATCTGGGCAATGCGGCGGTATTCACCCAGCACCAGTCCCGCCAGGCTGGGAGTGAAGACGGCCCGCCCGGCCGCGGTGGCGGCCACGGCCTCGGCCAGCTCGGCTTTCGAGGCGCTCTTGACCAGGTAGCCGGTGGCCCCGGCCTTGACGGCCTCCAGGACGTCGTCGCGTTCATCGGATGCCGAGAGCACCAGCACCCGAGTCTCGGGTGAGACCGCCAGCACCTCCGCCGTCGCCTGCGCGCCATCGCCGTCGGCCAGGCGCATGTCCATCACCACCACGTCCGGCTTGACCACCGCCGCCCGGCGCCGGGCGGCGGCCACGCTGCCGGCCGTGGCGACCACGTCGAATCCGTCCTCGGCGAGGTCGCGGGCAACGGCGTCGCGCCAGATCGGATGGTCGTCCACGACCATCACCGTCGCCGCGGTGTCGTCGGTCATTTGGTCCCCCCATCGCGCGGCACGCACAGTTCCCACTCGACGCCCTCACCCGGGCCGCTGTGCAGCCGCGCGCTGCCGCCCAGCGACGCCAGCCGTCCCACAATCGATTTCGAGACCCCCAAGCGTCCCTGCTGCGCGGCTTCCTCCAGCCGGCCGTCGGCGATGCCCACGCCGTCGTCGCGCACGCTCACGGTGACCGAATCGCCGAGATCTTCCAGCAGCACGAACGCGTGGGCGCCCGCTCCCGCGTGTGCGCGCACGTTGTCCAGGGCGTTGCCCACCGCGGCATCCAGCTCGGCGGCCACCCCGCGCGGCAGGGCCACCGCGGTGCCCGGCAAGCTCAGCGATACGCGGTCGGATTCGCGGCGGCGCAGCAGCGTGCGCAGATCGATCGTCGTGCGGTCCCCGGACTCGTCGATGCCGGCGGAGGTGACCCAGCGCCGCAGCACCCGTTCCTGCTCGCTGGCGAGGTCAGCCAATTCTGCCGTGGCGCCACCGATTTCGTGGCCACGCTTGGCGACCAGGGCCAGTACCTGGATGGCGCCGTCGTGCACCTCGCGGGACAGTCGCTCGCGCTCCTGAACCGCGGCGGACAGCTGGGCGGCGCGTTGCAGGTCCGCGTGCGCGCGCCGCGCGGTTTGGGCGGCCAGGCCGATCGCCATGCCGATCGCCAGCTCGATGATGATCGTCGCGTTGTGCGCCATGTTGAGGTCGAAATAGTTCTTGACGGCGAAATTGGTGGCCATCACCACCAGACCGGTCAACATGCCCCGAACCGGGCCCAACTGGATCGCGGCCGAGATGGTGGGATTGCTGGCCCACAAGGTCGTCGGCCAAGTCTGGTTTTCCGACGCCCAATGCTCGAACGTGATGACCCGGTTCGACCACATCAGCGCAACGACGATCACGAGCTCGGCGATCACCCACGCGGGCTTTCGGCCGAACCCGCGCAGGTAAGCAATCGCGCAGGCCGCGCTCCAGCCGATCAGCACCGCGAACAGCACCCACCCCAGGGCCGGCCGGCGCAGGTCCGGATTGACGGCGATCTGGAAGCCTAGCGCGTAAAGGCAACTCAGCAGCCGAAACACCTGCGCCGCACGCCATAGCGGCGTCGTCGGATCCGGATTGGGGCGCGTCATCGCGCTCAGCATAAGTCGGCGACGGCCCGACGCGGGCTCGCCCGAGGATCAGGTCGCGGTGGTAAACGGGTTGTGTTCGGCGAACAGCTTCTCCATGCGTGCTTCATCCAGACGCACCCGCACGGTCGCGGCTTCCTGCTGATCGCGGATCACCTTCGCCAGGGTGAACGCGCTGGAGACGAGAAACAGCACGGTGATGCCGAGGAACAGCCGCTGCCATGAATCGAGCGGGAGATAGCAGATCCCGCCGAGCGCGCTGACGAAACTGACCCCGAATGCGGTGGCGGCCTGGATGAAAAAGGCGGCGGTGTTCTTGGACATGCCGTTGGGAATTTCCATGTGTTCCAGCATGCGAAAGGACCCGTATCGCCGGACAGGGTAGGACTACTCAGATTTCAGATGCTTGTCGAGGAAGGCGAGCTGATCGGCGATCACTCGCTCGAAAGCGTCGTCGACGTAGATCGCGAAATGCCCCTCGGGATAGGTCCCCACCTCGCCGCGGGGCGCCTTGGCGGCGTGGCGCAGGGTCGCGTCAGCGGGGGCCAGCGAATCGTGTTCGCACACGCAGAACAGGATGGGGCAGCCGATTTTCGGGGTGAGCAGGCCGGGCCGGTAGGTGAAGACCTTCATCGTGATGCGTGCGGCGATCTCGTTGCGCAGCTCGACGCCGTCGGGGACCAGCCGCAGGTAGCCCGCGTAGGAGTCGGGCGTATTCATCAGCGCGACGTCGCCCGGCTTGCCCGCCGTCGCGATCATTACCGGCGGGCGTCCCAATCGGGCGCCGATCACGTCGCGAATAGCCCGTGCGGCGATGCGCGCGGTGGCCACCGGATGGGAGATCGTGCGCGCCGACGCGATGCCGTCGGTGAACGGACACTGTGCGATGACCGCGGCGATACCCGGCAACCGGGCTGCGGTGGTGATCACATGGCCGCCTGCAAAAGATGTGCCCCACAACACGATTCGACCGTGATCGATGCCGTCCAGGGTGCGGGCATAGGCCACCGCGGCGGCCCAGTCGGCCAGCTGCATATCGATGTCCAGGACTTGGCGCGGCTGACCCTCGCTGTCGCCGAAGTTGCGGTAGTCGAAGACGAGGCAGGCATAGCCGGCCGCGCTGAATCGCTCGGCGTAGGCATCGAGTCGCATGGTGCGCACCCCACCCAGGCCATGCGCCAGTACCACCAGCGGCGCATCGCCCACGTCGGACGGTCGATAGAGCCAGGCGCTGATCCGGTCGGCGCCGGAACTGAATTGGACATCTTCGCGCTGAGTCATCGGCATTCCATTCTGCCTGGCCTCTGCCTGGCCGCAGTTAAGTCCGGCCCTGTCGGCGGCCCGGCTCCGGCCCCTCGGGCGCGAGCGTAACGCCACGGCGAGATTGCGCTCAATTTTGCGCCCTGGCGTTACGCTCGCGAGCGCCGCGGTTAAGTCCGGCCCGGTAGGCGGCCCGGAAGTTATGGACTACTGTCTAGAAAAGTTTGCCTGGGTTCCAGGGACTTCGAGGGACGGAGATGTCATGGCGATCCGCGTCGCGCACGTCGGTACCGGAAACGTCGGAGGCCTGGCCCTGGCCGAACTGATCGCCAACCCGCAATTCGAACTGACCGGCGTCAACGTGTCCACCCCGGAGAAGGTGGGCCGCGACGCCGGGGAACTGTGCGGCGTCGGCCTGGACACCCCGACCGTCACCGGCATCAAGGCCGTCAACGACCTGGACGCGATCATCGCCGCCAAGCCCGAGTGTGTCGTCTACTGCGCGATGGGCGATACCCGGCTGCCCGACGCGATGACCGACGTCATGCGCATCCTGGCCGCAGGCATCAACGTAGTCGGGTCGTCGCCCGGGCTGCTGCAGTTCCCCTGGGGTGTGATGCCCGACAAATACATCGCTCGCGTTGAAGACGCTGCCCAGCAAGGTAATTCGAGCATCTTCATCAGCGGCGTCGACCCGGGGTTCGCCAACGACCTGATCCCGTTCGCGCTCGCCGGGACGTGTCAGCGTATCGAGCAGGTGCGCTGCATGGAGATCCACGACTACGCCAGTTACGACGGCATCGAAGTGATGACCTACATGGGCTTCGCCCGGCCCATGGACGAAATTCCGATGCTGCTGCAGCCGGGCATCCTCAGCATCGCCTGGGGCACCGCGATCCGACAGCTGGCGGCAGGCCTGGGTATCGAGGTCGACGCGATCACCGAGTCCTACCAGCGCGAACCGGCGCCCGAGGACTTCGACATCGCGATCGGACACGTCGCCAAGGGCACCGTCGCGGTGCTGCAGTTCGAGATCCGCGGCATGGTCAAGGGCCATCCCGCCATCGTCATCGAGCACGTCACCCGGTTACGGCCCGACCTGCGCCCCGACTTGCCCCGGCCCGCCTCCGGCGACGGCTCGTACCGCGTCGAGATCACCGGTGAGCCGTCGTATGCGGTCGACATCATTCCGAGCAGCCGCAAGGGCGACCACAACCACGCCGCGATCGCCGGCGCCGCGGGCCGTGTCGTCAACGCCATCCCGGCGGTGATCGCGGCCCCGCCGGGCATCCGGACCACACTCGACTTACCGCTGGTAACCGGCAAAGGTCTTTACGCACCAAGCACTTTGGTGACCACTTAAAACGAAAGGAGACCCGCACGTGGGTCGAGTAGACGGCAAAGTTGCACTCATCAGTGGCGCCGCCGGCGGGATGGGCGCCGAAGACGCGCGCCTGCTCGTCGAGGAGGGTGCCAAGGTCGTCATCGGCGACATCCTCGACGACCAGGGCAAGGCGCTGGCCGAGGAACTCGGCGACTCCGCGCGCTATGTACACCTCGACGTCACGCAGCTTGACCAGTGGGAGGCCGCGGTCGCGACCGCGATCGGCGAATTCGGCAAGCTCAACGTGCTGGTGAACAACGCCGGGACCGTCGCGCTCGGCCCGCTGCGGAGCTTTGATCTGGCCAAGTGGCAGAAGGTCATCGACGTCAACCTGACCGGGACGTTCCTGGGTATGCGGGTGGCCGTCGACCCGATGATCGAGGCAGGCGGCGGCTCGATCATCAACGTGTCGTCCATCGAGGGGCTGCGCGGCGCACCCATGGTGCACCCCTACGTCGCGTCCAAGTGGGGCGTGCGCGGCCTGGCCAAGTCGGCGGCGTTGGAGCTGGCGCCGCACAACATCCGGGTCAACTCCGTGCACCCGGGGTTCATCCGCACCCCGATGACCGCCCACCTGCCCGAGGACATGGTGACCATTCCGCTCGGCCGTCCGGGCGAAGTGCGCGAGGTCGCGACGTTCGTGCTGTTCCTGGCCAGCGACGAGTCGTCCTACTCCACCGGCAGCGAGTTCATCATGGACGGCGGGCTGATCACCGACGTGAACCACAAGGACTTCTAGTCCTCGGCGAACAGAACCTTCTGCTCGACCGGATCCCGGCCGAGCCGGATGTGGTTGGCGGGAAAATCCGGGTCGGGGTAGCCGACCGACAGGCCACACAGGATGGTCAACTCGGCCGGGATGTCGAGTTGCTCGCGCAGGACTTCGGGGTAGCCCGCGATCGCCACCTGAACGCAGGTGCCCAGCCCGCGCGCGGTGAGCACCAGCATCAGGTTCTGCAGGAACATCCCGACGCCGAGGGCGTCCGTCAGGCCCAGCTCGTGATGCATGCACACGACGCCGGCCACCGGCGCCCGAAAGAACTCCCAGTTGCGCAGCACCGCGGCGCGCCGGCCCGCCCGGTCGTCGCGAGCGATGCCCATCGACCCGTAGACCACCTTGCCGGTGTCGCTTCGATAGTGGGCGAACGCATCCGGCAGCGGCGGTACTTTCGGCGGTCCCGCCTCGGCGGCCTCGAGCAGCGCGGCCACCAACCGGCCCCTGGCCGCACCGGTAGCGAAGTAGAGGTGCCACGGTTGCACGTTCGAGTTCGACGGTGCGCGAATCGCCAGGTCGAGCGCGTCGTGGAGCAAATCCCTGGGCACCGGCCGATCGGGCTGGAACATCCTGATCGAGCGGCGTTGCCTGATCACGTCTTCGAGGTCGTACATCGGTGCTCCCTGCGTCGGGTGATCCCCGCAGTCTTCCAAGCCGGTGTGATCGACCGGTGTCGGCGGGTGCTATAACCGCGAACATGCTGCGCGGTTTGCAAGACGCGGTCGGATCCAAGCACGTCGTGACCGACCCCGACGTGCTGTCCGGGCGCAGCGTCGACCACACCGGCCGCTATCGCGGCCGCGCCAGTGCGCTGGTCCGTCCCGGGTCGGCCGAGGAGGTCGCCGAGGTGTTGCGGCTGTGCCGCGATGCCGGGGCGCACGTCACCGTGCAGGGCGGTCGGACCTCGCTGGTGGCCGGTACCGTTCCCGAGCATGACGACGTGCTGCTGTCCACCGAAAGGCTTTGTGCGCTAGGCGATGTCGACACCGTCGAGCGCCGTATCGCGGTCGGCGCCGGCGCGACGCTGGCCGCGGTGCAGCACGCCGCGGCCGCGGCGGGACTGGTGTTCGGCGTGGACCTCGCCGCGCGCGACACCGCGACGGTCGGCGGCATGGCCTCGACCAATGCGGGCGGGCTGCGTACGGTCCGCTACGGCAACATGGGCGAACAAGTCCTCGGCCTGGATGTGGCGCTGCCCGACGGGTCGCTGATGTGCCGGCACAGCCTGGTGCGCAGCGACAACACCGGATACGACCTACCCGCACTGTTCGTCGGCGCCGAGGGCACCCTCGGCGTCATCACCGCGCTGGATCTGCGGCTGCACCCCACCCCGTCGCATCGGGTGACCGCGGTGTGCGGTTTCGACGATCTCGAGGCGCTGATCGACACCGGGCGGACGTTCCGCGACGTGGATGGGATCGCCGCACTCGAGTTGATCGACGGCCGCGCGGGCGCCCTGACCGCCGAGCACCTCGGGTTCGGTGCACCGGTCGAGGCGGCCTGGCTGCTGCTGGTGGAGCTGGCCGCCGACCACGATCAGACCGAGCGGCTGGCTGATCTGCTCGACGACGCACCGCTGTGCGCCGAGCCGGCGGTGGGCGTGGATGCTGCTGCACAGCAACGACTTTGGCGTGTCCGCGAATCGCTGGCCGAGGTGCTCGGCGTGTACGGCCCGCCGTTGAAGTTCGACGTGTCACTGCCGCTGGCGGCGATCTCCCGGTTCGCCGCGGATGCGGTCGCATTGATCCGCGAGCGGGTCAGTGACGCGGTGCCCCTGTTGTTCGGCCATGTCGGGGAGGGCAACCTGCATCTCAACGTGCTGCGCGTGCCGCTCGAGGAGGAGAAGGCGCTGTACGGGCCGATGATGGACCTGATCGCGCGGTGTGGCGGCAACGTCAGCTCCGAACACGGCGTCGGCAGCCGCAAGCGTGACTACCTCGAAATGTCCAGGGATGCAACCGATATCGTGGCCATGCGGTCGGTCAAGGCCGCGCTGGACCCGACCGGATACCTCAACGCCGCGGTGCTATTCAGCTGAGGCCGGTTTGATCCCGACGGCGTGGCGCAGCTGGGCCAGGAACTGCTCGGCGTCGTCACTGCGAACGATGTAGTGCGAGATCGCGATCCGGATCACGGTCGCCGCCTTCACCGCGGCGTTGGGACCGGGCAGATGCCGTTGCAGACCGTCGCGCATCTGCGGGATGACATGCGCGAACTGGGCGATGGTGTGCTCGGGTTCCACGTCGACCATGCGCACACCCGAGTAGGAGTGCTGGTACTCGACAATGAATCGCAGCACGGCGTCCAGCTTTTCGTAGCCCTTGAGCCCCGCGGTGGCTCGCACCAAACCGCTTTCGAAAAGCTGGCGCTCGTACTGCGAGAACGCAGACAACAGCTCCTCTTTGGAGGCGAACCAGCGGTAGAGCGTGGGCCGGGATACCCCGGCCTGGGTGGCGACCTCGGACAGGCTGAGTTTGGTTTTGCCGTTGCGGCCGAGCACCTCGGCGGTCGCCAACAGGATCCGCTGACGCGTCGAGGTGTCCGCGTCGGTCACGGTCGTCGCGGCGGCCGGCTGAGTCATATCTGAGACTTTACGAAGTATTGCCGAACTAGCCACATCTGCGCTGTCCCCCGTCAGGCTTTGGGCGGGCGCCGGCGCACCAGCACAGACTGCTGGATGGCGCCGACCGCGCCCTGCTCGTCGTACAACGTGCCGATGGTGGTTCCGATGCCGTCCGGCCCGTAGCTGGTCTCCGCCCGAATGCCGACCCAGTCCCCGTCGGGAACACGAAACACGTGCACCGCCAGATCGGTGTTCAGGAACGTCCATTTGGTGATGTCGAGCTTGCTGCCGATGCCGTTGGCACAGTCGGCCACCGCGAACAGCCGCTCCAGCTGCGTCATCGTCTCGCCCTGGACGAGGTCGACCTCGGGCTTGATCCACGATTCGCCGGGGCCCGGTGTCAGCGGCTCGGTCAGCCACAGCCACTCCAGGCTGTGCACGTAGTTGCGGTCCCACTCCTTGGCCTTGAGGTTGCGGTTGCGGGCGTCGGCGCGGGGTCGCGGCAGTTCCGCCGCCGCGTGCGCGACGGCCCGGGTGTCCTGCAGCTGCAGCCGCCAGCCACTGGCACGGGCGACGGGGCGAGGCTGGCCGTCGGGACCGGGCGCCAGCATCTCGGCGGTGACCAGCTCGATCTGCTTGCCGCCGCGCTGGACCTGCGAGCGCACCCAGATGTCGCCTTCCGACGGCACCCCGCCCAGCAGGTCGATCACCACCCGCGACAGCCGGGTGTCGTCGCGCTGCTCGCAGCGCTCCAGGGCGCGGACCAGCAGCGCGGACACCGGTCCGCCATGCTGGATCGCTGCCGACCAGGTGCCGCGGGCCAGGTCGGTCGCCCGGAACTTCTCGCCCACCGCGTCGGCGTCATCGATCAGTTCGTAGTAGCTGTCGGTCACGTGTCTCCCTCTCGGGTGTCTCAGGGCAGCCCGGCGCCGGGCGTGGCGACCTGCACGGCGTCGAGCCGCGATCCCCGGGTGCCCACCAGCCGCTGAGGATAGGCGTCGGTGCTCGACAGCAGAAACAGGATGCGACGTTCGGGGCCGCCGAGCGCGCAGGCGATGGCGACCCGCTCGCCCATGTCGATGCGGTCGGTCACGGCGCCGCCCTCGACGATCCGCTCGAATTGGTGAGCCAGCGTCATCGACGTCCACACGCCGCCCTCGGCGTCCAGGGCGATGCCGTCCGGCGGTCCGTCCAGGCCCTCGGCGAAGACCCGGCGGTCGCCCAGCGCGCCGGAATCGCCGATGGTGAAGGCGGTGAGCCGGCGGCCGATCGATTCGGCGACGATCAGCGTCTTGCGGTCCGCCGTGATGACCATGCCGTTGGGAAAGTCGAGGTCTGAGGCCACGACGACGGCGTTGTCGTCGGGATCGAGGCGCACGATGACGCCGCCGGTTCGGGCCTGGGAGCCGATGTAGGCGCGGCCCGCGTCGTCGATCACCATGTCGCCGAGGTTGGCGGGCACCAGGGGAGTGAGATCGGCGACCTCCACGACGGTTTCTCCGTCGTAGCGCAGCACCCGCCGGTCGTCGGCCGAGGCGATCAGCAGCGACCCGTCGGGGCGAAAACCCAGGCCCGACGGCGAGTGCCCGGGCAGCGGCAACGTGGTCAGCGCCCCACCCAGGGTCGAGGTGTGGACCGCTTCGCCCAGCATGTCGGAGAACCACAGCAGGCCCTCGAACCACCGGGGGCCCTCGCCGAAGCAGAACCCGTTGGCCAGCGGCTCGGGGATCATCGGCTCACGCCTTTACAAAACACCGCAAAAGTGTCATGCAACGGCGGCGCTGGTGTCAATCTGCTGCCGGAGCGAGCTCGCGCGCGACGGCCTCGTGATACGCGTCGATCCGGGCCGGATTGGCCTGCTCGAAGAGCCGATCGGGCAGCGGAGCGTGCTTGGGGGCCTCAATGGTCATGGTGCGGGAAAAGAGCGTGACGCCCTGGCCGGGCGTGCTGAACCGATAGGACACCGTGATGCGGCCCTCCAGGCCCCCGTTGCCGTCGCGGTCGTGGCCCAGGCGCCCGATCGAGGTGAACACGAACTGGATGGGTCGCACCGCGACGGCCAGCTGCCAGGTGAAGATCCGGTCCCCGTCGGGACCGGCCTCCTCCCAGGTGTCGCCGACCTTGAGCGGCAGCGGCGGCAGTTTGCCGATGTGCGCGCTGCCGGGGTAGGTCTTAGTCCAGTTCTGCGGGTTGGTGACGAAGTCGTACACGGTTTCTGCGGACTGGGTGAACGCGGTCTCTGAGGTGCTCGTCACGATGCCCAATTGTGTTGCCTCTCTGCGCTTTCCATTGGCCTGTTCGGGCGCTGCCCGCAGTGCCCGCCGGAGTCTTGTTAGCCAAGCTTTACAAATCCTACTCAAAGTGTCACGCTGGGCCGGAAGCTGCCAACGCGAGAGGTGGATCGGACTTGACCACGGAATCTGAGCAGACCGAGTGGACGGTGCAGGGCCTGCTGGATCTGTTTGACGTGCGGGCCGACGGGGACGACCGGTTCACCGGGGACACCGGCATCGCGGTCGGCGACGAACGTCAGGTGGTGGAAGGCACCCAGGTGCTCGCCCAGGCGATTGTGGCCGTGGCCAAACGATTCCCGGACAAGTCGGTGCGTTCGGCGCACGCGGTGTTCTCGCGTGCGGTGGTCGTCGGCCCACCGATCGAGCTCGTCCTGGACGTGGTGTCCGAGGGCCGGTCCACCGCCACCGCGGTCGTCGCCGTGCACCAGAACGGGCGGCGCTGCCTGAGCATCACGGTGCTGGCCGACGTCCCCACCGACGACGTCATCCGCCACCACCTGCCGCGGCCCGACGTGGCCGCCCCCGCCGACGCCCACCACTCACCGATGCCGATGGTCGGGCGCGAGCTGCGCCTGGTCGACGTCGTCGACGTCAACAGCCCCGACGAGGTCGGCCCGCCGGAGCTCTACGCGTGGTTGCACTACGACCCGATTCCCACCCGAGACGAACTGGCCAAGGCGCTGTTGGCGTACTTCACCGGTCATCTGGGGATCTCCACCACGATGCGCGCGCATGAGGGCATCGGCACCGCCCAGGCGCACCTGACCGTGTCCACCGCACCGATGAGCATCTCGGTGGCCTTCCACGAGCCGGTCGACTGGACCGGGTGGCTGCTCTACACGCATGAGAGCACCCAGGTCGGCGCGGGCATGTCCTACGTGCGCGGCACCGTGCACAGCGAGGAGGGGGAGCTGTTGGCCTCCTTCGCCCAGGAGGCGCTGATCCGGCCGCTGCGCATCAGCGACACCGCGATCGATTCGCGCGCTCGCTTCTGACGGCTGGGGAACCCCAATGCGCTTCACGATCACCCACCCGATGCACAGCCACCCCTACAACCCCGAATTGGTCAGCGGGGAGGGCATCGGGAAGGTCGCCGCGGCCTGCGAAGCGGTCGGCATCCACGGTTTCGGCCTGACCGATCACCCGGCACCGTCGCAGCGGTGGCTGGAGGCCGGCGGCCACGATGCGTTGGATCCTTTTGTCACACTGGGTTTCGCGGCCGCCACCACGTCGACGTTGCGGCTGATTCCCAACATCGTGGTGCTGCCGTATCGAAACCCGTTCGTGGTGGCCAAATCCGGAGCCACCCTGGACCTGTTGTCCGGAGGGCGTTTCACGCTCGCGGTCGGCGTGGGCTACCTCAAGCGCGAGTTCGCCGCGCTGGGTGTCAGTTACGACGAACGCGCCGAGCTGTTCGAGGAATCCCTGCAAGTGATCCGGGCGATCTGGACCGGCGACGACATCACGTTCGAGGGAAAGCATTTCAGCGCGCGCGGCATTACCGCGCACCCCCGGCCCGCCAGCAGCCCGCCGATCTGGATCGGCGGCAACACCACCACGGCCCGGCAGCGGGTCGCGCAATACGGCGACGGCTGGTGCCCTTTTCCCGCCCCGCCCCAATTGGCCCAGACGGCGGGCACCGCGGCGATCACCACTACCGAGCAGCTTGCGGCGGCCATCGACGACCTGCGGCGCCGATGCGATGCGGCGGGCCGGGATTGGTCGTCGATCGACATCACCTTCGCCAACCCCGAGGGCGGCAGCCCCGCCGCCGACGAATTCAACGCCGATGCCTACCTCGAGGGCCTGGACAACCTGGCGAAGCTGGGCGTCACTTGGACCAGCGTCCACCTGCCCGGTGACAGCATGGCGCACGTGCTCGAAACCCTCGATCGTTTCCGTACCGTGGTGATCGACGCGGCCTGATGGACTTCTCCCGCGTCGGCCTTTCGCCCGAGGATCAGGAATTCTTCGATCAGACCCGGGCGTTCATCGCCAAGCACGTCACCGACGAGGTGTTGCGCCGCGATCGTGAGACGGGCGAAAACTTCAGTGAACCAGTGCATTTGGCGCTGGGCGAAGAGGGGTACCTGACGTCGGATTTCAAGCTGGAGTCCGAAGGGGGATTCACTCCGGTGCGCCGGCGAATCTTCCACCTCGAGATCGGCCGGGCCCACACGCCGTGGTTCCACTGGGGCACCACCGCGGTCGTCGCGAAGTTGGTGCGCCAATTCGGGAAAGCCGAGCTCGTCGACGCGGTGCTGCCGGGCGTGCTGTCCGGTGAGATCCGGTTGTGCCTGGGCTACACCGAGCCCGAGGGCGGCTCCGACGTGGCGACCTGCAAGACCCGCGCCGTGCGCGACGGCGATGCGTGGATCATCAACGGCTCCAAGATGTTCACCTCGAACGCGCAAAACGCCAAGTATGTCTTCCTGCTCACCAACACCGACCCGCAAGCGCCGAAACACAAGAGCCTGACCATGTTTCTGGTGCCGCTGGATTCGGAGGGCATTGAGATCCAGGGCATCCGCACCCTGGACGGCGACCGCACCAACATCGTCTACTACAGCGACGTGCGGGTCGACGACCGCTACCGGATCGGTGAGGTCAACGGTGGCTGGACGGTGATGCGGTTCGCCCTCGACGCCGAACACGGCATAACCGAGACCGAAGACCATGGCCTGCAGAACGTTTCGATGATGTCGGAGCACGGACACCTGATGGCCGAGGCGGCCGACGGAGTCGCGGCGATCCTGGCCACGCCGGATGCCAACGGGAACCGCCCGATCGACGACGAGTCGACGAAATACCGGCTCGGGCGCAGCCTGGCCCGCATCGAGGCGGCGCTGTCGACGCCCGGCATCTACGGACGCGTGGCGCTCATTCAGACGATGCGCGACGTCTCGCCGGACCTGATGGACATGCTGGGCACCGCGTCGGCATTGCCCACCGACGCAACGGGTTCCGCGGACGACGGCGCCGTGGAATTCATCTTCCGGCACGGCGTACCGGCCGGGATCTACGGCGGCACCATGGAGGTATTCCGCAACATGATCGCCCAGCACGAGCTGAAGCTCGGGCGCCCTAGCTACGGCGGCTGAGCGGCGTCAAGGCCCCGGTAGGCCGGCCAGCGTACCTGCTATACCTTATATGTTGTTGTCCGCCAAAGGATTTCCGAAAGTGCCATGGCAACCCGCTCCGCCGAGGTGTCGTCGACGACGAGCTGGTGACAGCAGCGCTCGAACATCCAGGTCATCGCCGCGGCCAGCATCTCCGGGTCCGCGGGCGCGTCGGGGCTGCCCTCCCAGCGTTGTCGCAGATATCCTGCCGTTTGCGTGGCGATCTCCCCGACGGCAGAGCCCCACACCTCGCGCATCCCCCTGTCGTGCTCGGCCAGTTCGATGATCGCCCCCAGCACTTGGCGATTCGCGCGCCATTGGCGAACGATCGCGCGCATCAGTTCGTCCAGCGTCTCCCGCGTCATATTCGGATCGCGCAGCGCATCGCCCGAGACCTCTTCGCGCCAGGCCAGCGACTGCTGAGCCAGCTGACCGATCACGGCCCGCTTGTCGGGAAAGCACGCGTAGAACGTTGCCCGGGCGACACCGGCCTCGGTGAGGATCCGTCCGACACTCAAATGTGTGACCGGCTCTCCGCCGGAGAGCAATCGGCGGGTCGCCGCGAGGATGTCCCGCGCCGACGCCGCACGCCGGCGCCGACCCACCAGCGCTTGCGTGCTCTCCGTCCGTATCCGCGCGTTCGCCATGCGACGGGCTACGGGTACGGACAACTCATTCGGCATCTAGACATCATATTCGAGTCGAATATATTGTATGAGTCGAACAACATGTTCAAATCAGTGCGCCTGCGCTGGTCTTGCGGTGCTGACAAGGAGGAGCGCGAGATGACGACAGACCAGCTAGCCGGGGCCACGGCCACCGGTGATCGGCCCGACACCGACCCCACAGCCAATCGGATAGCGCGGCTGGCCTGCGCCTGGAGTGGCATCGCCTGCACGGTCCTGTTCGCCATCGGGTTCGTCGCCTTCGCCCGGTTCCTGCCGTTCCCCAGCCCGGGCCTGCCCGCCGAACAGGTCGCCGCCAACCTCGCCGAGCACCGGATCGGCATCCGGATCGGCGTCATCTTCATGATCATCGGATTCGGCCTGTTCGCCACGTTTGCAACGGGCGTCGCCCTGGAACTGAGGCGCACCGACGGCCGCCATCCCGCGCTGACCTATGTGCAACTGGTATGCGCCGGCGCGAGCGCGGCGATCCTGGCGCTCAGCCCAATGTTCTTCGCCATCATGGTCTATCGCGCCGGTGACATCCCCGCTTACATCACCCAGGCCCTCTATGACATCGCCTGGTTCTGCTTCGTGATGCCCTATCCGGTGTTCAGCCTGCTCCTGCTCGCCCAGGGCGGCGCGATCCTGCGTGATAGGGCCGTGCCCGTTGTCTTCCCGCGCTGGGCGGGTTACCTCTGCTTCTCCACTGCCGCGGCACTGTTCCCGACCGGGCTGATCATCTTCTTCAAGGACGGGCCGCTGGCCTGGAACGGCATCATCGGCCTCGGCATCCCGATGATCTTCTTCTTCTCGTGGATCATGACGCTGTCCTACTATCTGATCCGGCACGTCACCCGCGACACCCGCGTGGCAGCTCAGCCAGCATCTCCACCCGCGCGCCGTCGAAACTCAGAAAACCCTTGATGGGCAGGCTTTCCGGCGGCGGATCCGGATAGCTCCAGGCGACGTCCTCGACGTCACCCGCGGACCAGTACGTCGCGAAACCCTTGTAGTTGCAATAGCTCGTCGTCTCCGAGCGCCGGAGCAGATCGGTACGCACCTGTGCGGGATCGACGTAAAGCCTTGGCTCGAGCGCGGTTTCGAAAACGATCATGGTGTCGCGGGTATCCACCAGCGTGGTGCCGGCGGCCGAGACACGCAGGCGGCGCGTGGTGGGGCGGCAGTCGACGCGGTGATACGGATTCGGCGGGTAGTGAACGAGTTCGCGGCCTTCCTCCAGCCAGGTGTCGACGGAATCCCAGGGCACCTGCACGTACCCCGGGGCTTGCGGCTCGGGTTCGGCGGGCAGCTCGCCGACCTCTTCGGCGCGGAACAGATAACTCAGCGGCCGGCCCGGCCGGTGCACCATCAGCGCCTGCTCGGTGTCGATCACCGCGCGCCCGTCCTTGAACGCCTGGACGCGGCGCGGGTGCGGCTCGATGTAGACAACGGTGCCGGGCAGCGGCGGAGAGAACCGACCCGCCGGGTCGATGCTGAGCGGACCACGTCCGGCCACCAGACTCATGGGGCTCAGATTAGCGCCGGCGTCCCGCGCCGATGCCGCAGATCTGGATGTCCGACGAACGTTTCTTGGGCGCGTCGGTTTCGGCGGTCACCCGGACCCCGAGGGTTTGTCCGGTCTCGGTGTCGACGAACGACAGCGGCGCGGGGCCGTTCTGCAGATAGGTGTCGCCCCACTGCACCAGCGCCATGAACACCGGCAACAGGTCCTCGCCGGCGTCGGTCAGCCGGTATTCGTCCCGGGCGCGACTGCCGGGCTCCTGATACGGGACGCGGGTGACGATCTGCGCCGCCTCCAGCTGCTTGAGCGCCCGCGACACCGCCGGTGCCGACGTCCCGATCCGCTCCACGAAGTCCTCGAAACGAGCCGTGCCGAAGAACAATTCGCGCAGCACCTGGAACGCGGTTTTGGTGCTGAGCAGCTCGAGCACCTTGGACATCGAGCAGGACTCGCCGACGGACCAAAGCCGGCGGTCGGCCAGCCGCTTTTCGAACTCCATCCAACTCTCCTATGAATAACGCTTGCGTTAGTCAGCATAGCGTGCTTTGATCTGGATAACGATAGCGTTAGTAAGATCGGAAAACCGCCTGGAGGGCGAGATGTCGAACGAGAAGCTGTTTCTGATCACCGCGCCGACCGGCAACACCGGGGCGCCCACCGTCGAGATTCTGCGCGAAGCCGGCCACCGGGTCCGCGCCTTCGTGCACCGCATCGACGGCCGCTCCGACGCGCTGGCCGCTCTCGGCGCCGAGCTCGTCGAGGGCGACCTACTGGACTTCCGCTCCGTCAGCGCCGCCATGACCGGTGTCGACGCCGCCTACTTCTGCTATCCGATCGCTCCGGGCACGCTGCTGGCAGCCACGGCGATTTTCGCCCAGGCCGCCAGCGAGGCCGGGGTTGACGCGGTGGTCAACATGTCGCAGATATCCGCTCGCCGGGATGCGAAAAGCAATGCCGCCCAGCACCATTGGATCGCCGAACGGCTCCTGGACCGCGCCGCGTTCAAGACCACCCACCTGCGCCCTACCTTCTTCGCCGAGTGGCTGAAATGGCAGTGGCAGCGCAATGACAACGAAGGCGTACTACAGCTGCCCTTCGGCGACGGGCGGCACGCGCCGATTTCCGGGTCGGACCAGGCCGCAGTGATCGCCGCCATCCTGGCGAACCCCGCGCCGCACGACCGTCAGGTCTACCCGCTGGTCGGTGACCACGAGCTCGACCATTACGGGATCGCGAACGAAATCGCCGAGACGGTCGGCTTTCCGGTCCGCTATGAGCCGGTCTCGATCCCGGCCTTTGCGGCCGGGTTGACCGCTGCGGGCTTCCCGGAATTCTTCGTGCAGCACATCAGCAGCGTCGCCCAGGACTACCAGGACGGCATCTTCGCCGGCGAGAACAACCTGGTCGAGGTGATCGGGGGGCACAAGCCGATGACGGTGGCCGACTACGTCAACGCCAACCGCGCCGAGTTCGACCACGACGGCCGCTTCGTGCGACGGGGCCAGCTCAAAGCGAGCTGACCGCCCGCGATGGGGGCATGTGCGCGCTCCGGTTGCGGCACGGAGTAGGAACTTAGCCATGCCAGGACCCGTGGAAGGCCTCAAAGTCGTCGAGCTCGGAGTGTGGGTGGCGGGTCCGGCGGCCAGCGGCATCCTGGCCGACTGGGGCGCGGACGTGATTAAGATCGAGCCGCCGGCCGGCGACCCGGGCCGCATGTTCGGCCGGATGCTGGGCTGCGACCTCGGGGTCAACCCGCCGTTCGAGCTGGACAACCGCTCCAAACGCAGCATCGTGTTGGACCTCACCACCGACCAGGGCCGGGACACCGCCTTCGAATTGCTGGATGACGCAGACGTTTTCGTGACCAACGTCCGGCCCGGCGCGTTGCAACGACTCGGCCTGGACTTCGAGTCGCTGTCCGCTCGCTACCCTCGGTTGGTCTACGGCCTGATCACCGGCTACGGCCGGACCGGCCCCGACGCCGACCGGGCCGCTTACGACGTGGCCGCGTTCTGGTCGCGCGCCGGGGTGGCCCACCTGCTCACCCGGCCCGGCCAGACGCCGCCGTTCCAGCGCGGCGGCATGGGCGACCACTCGGCCGGCATGACCCTGGCCGCGGCCATCTGCGCGGCGCTGCTGGCCCGCGAGCGCACCGGGACCGGTCAGCTGGTGACGACCTCGCTGTACCGCCAGGGCGCCTACACCGTCAGCTTCGACCTCAACACCTATCTGCTGACGGGCCAGCCGATCGCGATCGGCCAGCGCGAAACGATGGGCAACCCGTGCATGAACAACTACGCCGCCGGTGACGGGCGGCGCTTCTGGATCGTCGGCCTCGAAGGCGACCGGCACTGGCCGCCGCTGTGCCGGGTCGTCGGCCGCCCCGAATGGCTGGAGGACCCGCGCTTTCGCGACGCCGCCGCCCGCTTCGTCAACGGCCCGGAGCTGATCGCCGAATTGGACGAGATCTTCGCAACCCGCTCGCTCGACGAATGGGCGCAGGCCTTTGCCGCCGAACCCGACTTCTTCTGGTCGCCGATCAACTCGATCGAAGACGTCGTGGCCGATGAGCAGTTCCACACCGCGGGCGGCATCGTCGACGTCCCCGACGGCGACGCCGGCGTCGGGATGGTTGCCACCCCGGCGGATTTCCACGGAACACCGTGGGCGCCGCGCTCCCCGGCCCCGGAACTGGGGCAGCACACCGACGAGATTCTGGCCGAACTGAAGGCCCGCCGCCGCTCCTGACCACTCCCGAGGAGCTTTACAAATTTCGGCAGAAGTGTCACGCTGTGCCATGAGCCGCGTCACCGCTGTGTGAGGCGGCGTCAGCCCTTGGGAAGCCCATGACAAGCGCTGCAGCTGCCTTGGAGCCAACGCACTCCGCGGTGTGGCGGTGAGGAACGGATTTGATGGTCACTCCGACGTTCGACATCAGCCAGAGCGGGCGTGTCAGGGGTGGGCGAGCCACCCGCGGCAACGGCGAGTGTCTGCGGTATCGACTGGACGTGGTTGCGGGAAGCGCCGTCGACGTCGTGCACTCGGCCGGCGGGTGGCTCTACGACCGGGTAATGGCCGGCTGGGAGGTGACCGTGTTGCTGCCGGGCAGCTGCGACACCCGCCCGCTGCGCATCCTCGGGGTGGCGGTGGTGGACGCCGAATCGGAGTACGTCCCGACCGCGATCGGCTCCACGAGTCACACGCTGGCCGTCAGCGTCGAGGCGTTCACCGCGGACGCGCGCGTGCGTGACAAGGTGCTCAAGTCCCTGGACGACCGGCTGACCGAAGTCGCGCTATGGGGCGACGGGTGGCCGTTGGGGGTCAACCGCGGAATGACGCGTGCCCAGCACGTGCTGTCCGCTGCGGCGCGCAGGTTCAAGGGCTATGCCCTTGCAGCAGCCGGGATCCCGTCTGCCTTGGTGGAACCGACCGAGACGCTGCTGTGTGAGGCGAGCTATTCGCACGGCGATTCAGAGCCGGTCCGGTTCGACTGATGAAGAAGTACTACGGCCACACCCTGCTCTACCTGCACGAGACGATCTCGTTGGGATCCGGTTCGAGCGACCGCTTCACCGAGGTTTTCACCGACACCTACCAGCCGATGATGGACGCGCTCGGCGCCCGGCTGTTCGCGATGTGGGAATCCACGCCGTACAACGGTCACTGGCCGCAGGTGACGGTCATCTGGGAGATCGACGGGTTCGCCGACTACGCGAGGATCGGGGCGGCCCAGGCCCGCGGCGGCAGTCATGAGGCCGAGGCCGGCAAGTGGTCGGCGTTTCTGTCCGAGACGGGCGCCTCGGGCGAGGGGCGCATCATGTACCCCGGGCCGAGCAACAAGACTCTGGCCCAGTTGCGCGAGGCCAAATTCAGCGCGCCGCTGGTGATTCAGGAGATCATGCAAACCAAGCCGGGACGCCAGGACGACTACATCCGCGAGCTGGAGCGGCTTTACGTCCCGTGGTCGGAGCGCACCGGGAAACGCTGGCTGGGTTCGTTCACCACCACGTTCCGCTTCAACGAGGTCATCCACTATTGGGCGCTGGACGGCGGCTGGGAATGTTTCGCCAACCACTACCCCTCGTGGAAGGACAGCCCGCCCGCCGAGATCGTCACCTGGATGAGCGTGGCGCCCGCATTGCGCGACGGCTGGGAAGACTCGATTCTGCAGGCCCTACCGCCCTCTCCGCTGCAGTGACCGCCGCGAACACCGACTTCGCGTACGACCCCTTCGACGCGGATGTCATGGCAAATCCGTTGCCGTACTACCGAACTCTGCGTGACGACTATCCGGTCTACTACATGCCGCAGTGGGATACCTTCGCGCTGTCCCGGTTCGAGGACATCTGGCAGGTTCTCGAGGTCAACGACGGAACCTTCGTCGCGTCGGAAGGAACCCTGCCCCCGGCGGCGGTGCTGGCCAAGCACAACACCGGGCCGGTCGAGGATCCGCCGTTGCATCCCTTGCCTTTTCACGCGGTGTTCGACACCGATCTCTACGGTGAGATCCGTCGTTCACACTCGGCGCCCTTGCGGCCGCGGTCGGTCGCCGGGCTGGAGGCCAGGATCCGAGAGCTGGCCAACGAGCGCCTCGACCTATTGCTGCCGCAGGGGTCATTCGATCTGACCCAGGACTACGGCGGCATCGTGGCGGCCTCGATGGTGTGTGACTTGCTGGGTATATCAACCGAACTCGCACCGCAGGTGTTGGCCGCCGTCAATGCCGGCAGCCTCACCGCGCCGGGTGAGGGAGTCGACACCGCGCAGGCCCGCCCCAATTACCTCGAATATCTGATTCCCGTGGTGCGGCGGCGCCGGGCCGACCAGTCCGGCGGCCCGCTTCCGGTGGTCGATGGGCTGCTGGGTTACCGGCTGCCCGACGGCAGTGCCCTGTCCGACGTCGAAGCCGCCACGCAGATGTTGTGCATCTTCATCGGGGGCACCGAGACCGTGCCCAAGATCGCCGCGCACGGGCTGTGGGAGCTGCGCCGGCGACCCGATCAGCTCGCCGCGGTGCGGGCCGACCCGGCCGCCACCGTGCCGGTGGCCCGGGAGGAGATGCTGCGGTACTGCGCGCCCGCGCAGTGGTTCGCCCGGACGGCGCGCCGGCCGTTCACCATTCACGGCCAGGCCATCGAGCCGGGCCAGCGGGTCATCACGCTGCTCGCCTCGGCCAATCGCGACGAACGCGAGTACCCCGACCCCGACGAGTTCATCTGGGATCGGCCCATCGCGCGTTCGCTGGTGTTCGGCCGGGGCCAGCACTTCTGCGTCGGCTATCACCTCGCCAGGCTGGAAGTGGCTGTGCTGGTACAGGAATGGCTGCGCAGGGTGCCCGACTTCGATATCAAGGGCCAGGACGCCACCCGCCTGCCGTCGAGCTTCCAGTGGGGATGGAACCAGATCCCGGTGGAGGTCTGACGTGTGGTCCTACCGGATCATCGCCCCGTACGAGTTCGAACGCACATCGATCACCGAGAAAACCGCCGACGACCTGTCCGATGGTCAGGTGCTGCTGCGGTTCTTGGCCGCCGGCGTGTGCGGCAGCGACCTGCCCGGCTTCCGGGGCGCCAAGGGCAGACTGCCCGGCGACGACGGCCCAAGTGCCGCCGAGAAGGACGGCTTCCCGATCCACGAGGTGGCCGGCGAGGTGATCGCCAGCCGGCATCGGCAACACCGGGTCGGCGATCGCGTGGTGGGCTGGGCGTCCGGCTTCGACGGCTTGATGGAGCGAGTCATCAGCGACGGCAACGGGCTTGCGCCGTACGCCCCGGCCCTGACCGCCGCGCAGGCAGTCGGGCTGCAGCCGCTGGCATGTGTGCTCTACGCCTGCGAGCAACTGCCGGACCTGGCCGGCCGGCACGTCGCGATCATCGGTCAGGGTTCGATCGGGCTGCTGTTCTCCTACGTCGCCAAGGCGGCCGGCGCCCGGCGTGTCACCGGCGTCGACCCCGTCGACCGGCAAAGCCTCGCAACGACATTCGGTGTCGACGAGGTGGTGCGCGCGACCAGCGATCGCTGGGTTAGCCAGCTGGCGCCGGCCGAGCGCGCCGACATCGTCATCGAGGCCGTCGGTCATCAGGTGGCCACCCTGGGACACGCGATCGAAGCCACCGCACCGGGGGGCACCGTTTTCTACTTCGGCGTCGCCGACGACGAGGCCTACCCGATTAGCATGCGTCTCATGTTGCGCAACAACCTGACCCTGAAATCCGGTGTGACCCTTGACCGGCGACGGGTTCTCGAGCTCGCCGGCAATTTCGCCGCCGAACATCCCGAGCTGCTCGGCTCCTATCTCACGCACATCTTCGGCGTCGACGACGCGCAGGGCGCGTTCGACCTGGCGTGCCGGCCGGTGCCCGACCGCGTGAAGATCGCGATCGCCGAGTGAGCATCTTCGGTGAGGCGCTGACCAAGACCAGTCCGAGCTGGGGCGGCTGGATCACCGGCCCGACGCTGATCGGACCGGAGGAATACGCCCGCGCCGGATACGACTACGTCGGATTCGACGCCCAGCACGGCTATCTCGACGACGCCGACATCGCCGACATCCTGCGGCGCCTCGAGCGGGTGCCCATCGCGACCGCGGTGCGGTTGCCCAATGCCGACCCGGCTCCGATCGGGCGGGTGCTCGACGCGGGCGCCGACGCCGTCTTCATCGCAATGATCGAATCGGCCGACCAGGCCGCCGCGGCGGTGGCCGCCACCCGTTACGCGCCGGCGGGTGTCCGCAGCTTCGGCCCGCTGCGTAGCAGCCTGGGGCCGGACCCTGCCGCGCACGAGGCCCGGGTGAGCGTGTTCGCGATGATCGAAACCGCCGCGGCCCTGACGAATCTCGGCGACATCTGTGCGGTCGAGGGCCTGACCGGAATCTACGTCGGGCCCGCCGATCTCGCGATCTCGTTGGGTCACGGTCCCGTCGGAGCGACCCGGCATCCGGAAGTGCTCGACGCGATCGTGCGCATCCACGGCGTCGCCACCGAAGCCGGACTGGTCACCGGGATTCACGCCAGCGAGGGCAAGACCGGTCACGCCATGGCGCACCTCGGCTTCAAGGTGATCACCCTGGCCGCCGAATCGGCCGCGCTGCGGCGCGGGGCGATCGAGCACCTGCACGAGGCGACCGGACAATGACCGACGACGAAGCCGCGATTCGCGAACTGATAGCCGGCTACGCGCTCGCCCTGGACGCCGGCGATATCGACGAGTGCGTGCGGTTATTCACTACGGACGGGGAGTTCCTGGTCTACGGACGGACTTTCGCCGGACATGAGGCGATCGCCAAGATGTTCCGCGATGCGCCGTGCGGACTGCATCTGACCGGAGTGTCGCGCATCGACGTCGGTCCTGACGATCCTGGCACCGCGACCGCGCGCTCACAGGTCCTGTTCGTCAGGGCCCGCGACCTGCACCTGCGGCCCGCGCTCTACGACGACCAGCTCGTCCGACGCGACGGCCACTGGCGTTTCCGGCAGCGGCGATGCCAGTTCGTCACCAGTCACGGCCTGTCCGATAGCCCGGAGGTTCCGTCATCATGAGCGTCGCACTCGTCACCGGTGCCGCGGGCGGCCAGGGTTGGGCCATCGCCAAAAAGCTTCGAGAACAAGGGTATTCCGTGGCCGCCTGCGATCTGCGCGCCGAGGACGTCGCCGCCGTGGTCGCCGAATTGGGCGACGACGAGGTGATCGCGATCGCGCTCGATGTGACCAGCGAACAGCAGTGGGAGGCGGCCGTCGAAAAGACGGTGGAGCGGTTCGGGCGGCTGACCGCACTGGTCAACAACGCCGGGGTGCTGCATCGCGCCGCGTTGGGCGACGAGACGGTAGAGGACTTCGAAAATGCTTGGCGGGTCAACTGTCTGGGCGCATTTCTGGGCATGCGCGCCGCGCTCGGCCAGCTGCGCGAAGCCGAACAGGCGGCCATCGTGAATATCTGCAGCACCGGAGCGATCCGCCCGTTCCCCGCGCACTGCGCCTACGGGTCGTCGAAGTGGGCACTGCGCGGTCTGACCCAGACCGCGGCGGCCGAGCTGGCCCCGTCCGGTATCCGGGTCAACGCGGTGTTCCCCGGGCCGATCGCGACCTCGATGCTCGATGACGCCACGCAGGCCCGGCTGGCCGCGACGGCGACGTTCGGGCGGCTGGGCCAGCCCACCGAAATCGCCGACGCGGTGGCCTTCCTGGTGTCGGAGGCGGCGTCGTTCATCACCGGTTCGGAACTCGTCGTCGATGGTGGGCAATGCCTGCAGATTCGATGAAAAAGACATTCTCGGTCGGCATCATCGGTGCCGGACCGGGCGGCTTGGCGCTGGGAATTCTGTTGTCCCGTGCCGGGTTTCACGACTTCACCATCTTCGACCGCGAAGACGACGTCGGCGGCACCTGGCGGATCAACACTTATCCGGGCCTGGCTTGCGACGTCAAGTCGCATCTGTATTCGTTTTCCTTCGACTTGAATCCACATTGGTCGCGGCTATGGTCCGGCCAGCCCGAGATCCTCGCCTACTTCGAGCGCTG
Source organism: Mycobacterium florentinum (assembly GCF_010730355.1). Classification (NCBI taxonomy): domain Bacteria; kingdom Bacillati; phylum Actinomycetota; class Actinomycetes; order Mycobacteriales; family Mycobacteriaceae; genus Mycobacterium; species Mycobacterium florentinum. The sequence continues at coordinate 3,321,732 of NZ_AP022576.1, read as the reverse complement.
CGCCGACAAGTACGGGCTGCGGCCGCACCTGAAACTCCGCACCGAAATCGGCTCGGCGCGTTGGGAAGAAGACGCCCAGCAGTGGTGTCTGAACACCAGCACCGGTCAACAGCACCGATTCGATGTCGTGGTGTCCGCCGTCGGTCTGTTCACCCGACCGCTTTTTCCGGAGCTCGTCGAGCAGGAGCCGTTCACCGGAACCGTGATGCACTCGTCGCAATGGGACCATTCGGTAGATCTGACGGGCGCGCGGGTGGCCGTGTTGGGCACCGGATCGACGGCGTCGCAGCTGCTGCCCGAACTCGCGAAGGTGGCCGGCCAGGTGTATTCGGTGCAGCGCTCGCCGACATGGATTCTGCCCAAGCCGGATCGGCACTACACCCGACGGGAACGCTGGGCCTTCGCCCATCTGCCGTTCGCCAAAAAGCTGTACCGCACCCGGCTGTGGCTGCGCAGCGAATCCAACATCTCGGTGATCGAGCACGGCAGCGAGAAGACGCAGGACTTCACCGCGATTGCCCTCGGCCTGCTGGAAAAGACGGTCGCCGATGAGGAATTGCGGCAGCGGCTGACTCCCGATCACCCGATGGGCTGCAAGCGGCTGGTGTTCTCCTCGGACTACCTGCCCGCGCTGACCCGGCCCAACGTCGAGGTGGTGTCCAGTCCGGCCCGCTATCTCAAGGCCCGATCCTTCGTCACCGAGGACGGCACCGAACGCGACGTCGACGTCGTGGTCTGCGCCACCGGCTACGCCGCCGCCGACTATCTCGGGCAGCTGGATGTCTCCGGCGAAGGCGGCACGACCCTGCGTGAGGTCTGGAGTGAGGGGGCGCATGCGTATCTCGGCATGGCCGTTCCCGGATTCCCGAACTTCTTCATGCTGTACGGGCCCAACACGAATGTCGGCTCCAACAGTGTCATCTTCATGCTGGAAGCCCAGGCGCGCTACATCGTGCGGGCGTTGAAGTACATGCGGCGCAGGGGCAAGACATATGTGGCGGTGCGGCCGTCCGCCTTGGCGCGGTTCATCGCCAAGATCGACCAGTGGATGGTCGGCACCGTGTGGACGACCCAGTGCAGCAATTACTTCCGTGCCGCGAACGGGCGCGTGGTAACACAATGGCCACGTAGCGCGCGTAGCTTCTGGGAAATGACGCGCAGGTTCACCGCAGGCGACTTCATGTTCTCCAGCCACCCACGCAGACCCGTGTTCGCCGGCGACCACGGGGCGGCCGAGGAACAATGACGGAATTGGATGGCGCGCAACGGCTTGACCCCGTGCTGCGCGCGGTCGCGACCACCCGAACGGCCTTCTCCCCGGAAGCGATCGCGCTGATGCGCGCGCCGTTCGACCAGCGCCGCCGAGACGCCGCCCACCTCACCGACCTGCCGGGCGTGCAGATCAGCGAAGACCACGCCGCGGGTGCGGTTCCGGTCCGCATTTATCGCGGTGGGCCGTCGCCGGCACCGGTGGTCGTCTATTGTCACGCAGGCGGATTCGCGTTGGGCAACCTCGACACCGACCACCGGCCATGCGCCGAACTTGCCCGTCGCGGCCGTTGCACGGTGGTGTCGGTCGACTACCGGTTGGCCCCCGAGCATCCCTACCCGGCCGCGCTCGACGACGCGATCACGGTGCTGAAGTGGGTAGTCGGCAGCGCGGCGGAATTGGATGTCGATACGGCCCGGCTGGCCATCGCGGGCAGCAGTGCCGGGGCCACCCTGGCCGCATCCCTGGTGCAGCGTTGCGCCGACGGGTCGTTGCCAGCGGTCGTGTTCCAAATGCTGCACCAGCCGGTGCTCGACGATCGCGCTACCGCGTCGAAGGCGGAGTTTCGTAGGAGCCCGGCCTTCGACGGCGAGGCGGCCGAACTGATGTGGAGCTACTACCTGGGTGAGCAGCCCGGTTCGCCGGACGCCGTGCCGGCACGGCGCGCCGAATTGCGTGATCTACCACCGACGTTGATCACCTGCGCGGAGATCGATCCGTTCCGCGACGAAGCGATCGACTACGCGCTGCGGCTCCTGCACGCCGGGGTTTCCACCGAATTGCACGTCTTCGCACGCACCTGCCATGGCTTCGATTCGCTGCTGCCGGACTGGGTGGGTTCCGAGCGGCTGTTCAGGTTGCAGGGCCACGCCCTGACGAACGCCTTCTACGGCACCTAGCGGGGACGCCGGGGCGAAACATGTTGGAATACCACCATGGCCATGATTCCGCCGGCACCAGAGCAGCTCACCAGCAGCGACTTCCCGGTGCTGTGGCCGGTGGGCACCCGGTGGGCGGACAACGACATGTTCGGCCATCTCAACAACGCGGTCTATTACCAATTGTTCGACACCGCGATCAACGCCTGGATCACGGTCGGCACCGGGCTTGACCCGACCACGATGCCGGCGCTGGGCGTTGTCGCCGAGTCGGGCTGCCGCTATTTCTCCGAACTGCAATTTCCGCAGAGCCTCGAGGTGGGCCTGGCCGTGACCCGACTGGGCCGCAGCAGCGTCACCTACCGGCTCGGCGTGTTCGAGTCGAAGGACAGCCAAGAGCCGCGGCCGGTCACCGCGCTCGGGCATTGGGTACACGTCTACGTCGACCGCGTCAGCCGCAAGCCCATCCCGATGCCCGACCCCATCCGGACCCTGCTGTCGACGGCCTGCGTCGAGGCGTAACCGAGATAGCGCCCCGCGCTGGGGCTTTCGCGTACCCGGCTATGCTTCGCCCATGCCCGTTTTGAGCAAAACCGTCGAGGTCGACGCCAACGCCGCCGCGATCATGGCCATCGTCGCGGATTTCGAGCGATACCCGGAGTGGAGCGACGGGGCCAAGGGCTGCTGGGTGCTGGCGCGCTACGACGACGGCCGGCCCAGCCAGATTCGCCTGGACGCCGCCTATCAAGGCTTCGAGGGAGTCTTCATTCAGGCCATCTACTACCCGGGCGCGAATCAGATCCAGACCGTGCTGCAGCAGGGTGAGCTGTTCAAGAAGCAAGAGCAGCTGTTCAGCGTGGTGGAGGTGGGCGCCTCGAGCCTGTTGACGGTGGACATCGACGTCGAACCGTCGATGCCGGTGCCCGCGCCGATGGTGAAGATGATGCTGAACAACGTGCTCGATCACCTCGCGGACAACCTCAAGAAGCGCGCCGAACAGCTGGCCGCCGGCTAGGGGCTATCCGAAAATCCCGGCCCCATCGAGCATTTGGGTCAGCCGCTCCGCCGCATCGGTGAACTGCCAGACCGTGTGTTCGATGACCGCGGCCGTATCGCGGCGGCGCAGCGCGGCGATCAGCTGCCGGTGATTGTCGACCGCGGCGACAGCCCACTGCGGATCGCCCGCGTACACCAGCACCGGCATATACCGCGCTGCGTTGAGCAGGAACCAGGCCAGCTTGATCCGCCCGCTGGCCTGGTTGAAGACGCGGTGGAACGAGAACTCGATGCCGGCGATGGTCTCGGGGTCGCTGTTGCCGACGGCCGTCACGAGCGAATTGTTGATGCGCTCCAGCTCGTCGATCTCGGCCTCGGTGATGTGATCGGTGGCCGCCGCGGCCAGTTCCTTGGCGATGCTGGCCTGCAGCCAGAAAATGTCGTCGATGTCCTGGCGGGTCAGCGGCAGCACGACGTGGCCACGGTGCGGCTCCAGTTGCACCATCCCCTCACCGCGCAGCTTCAGCAGGGCCTCGCGCACCGGCGTCACACTGACCCCGAGTTCGGCCGCGGTCTCGTCGAGGCGTATGAAGGTCCCCGGGCGCAACGCCCCCGACATGATCGCCGCTCGCAGGTGGCCCGCTACCTCGTCCGACAGCTGCGCCCGGCGCAGCTGCCGCCGCCTGCCGTGGGGTCGCGTAGATACGGGTACGTTCACGTCGGTAGCCAGGGCTTTCGGGGACGTTTTCAGGGCGTTTTCAGGGCGTATCGGGTCTTGTCATCAGGGCGGTAAGGCCATAGTGTGACCCACACAACACTATGTTTTATCAAATATCAACCTGTCGCAAGCGGTGCGCGAGTGAAGGGAAGGTATTAGTTGACCGCGCAACTTGCTAGCCACGAGGCACAAGCATCGCAGCCGTCACACCCGAACGAGCAGCCGTATTTGGCCCGCCGGCAGAACTGGGTCAACCAGCTCGAACGGCACGCGTTGATGCAGCCGCAGGCCGTCGCACTGCGATTCACTGGCCGGACGCTGACGTGGTCTGACCTGCAGCGACGGGTTAGTGCGCTGGCGGGAGCCCTGCGCCGTCGAGGGGTCGGCGCGGGGGACCGGGTCATGATCCTGATGCTGAACCGTCCCGAGTTCGTCGAGGCGATGCTGGCCACCAACATGCTCGGCGGTATCGCGGTTCCGCTGAACTTCCGGCTCACCCCGTCCGAGATCGGGTTCCTGGTCGAGGACTGCGAGGCGCGGGTCATGGTCACCGAAGCGGTGCTCGCCCCGGTCGCCACCGGCGTCCGCGACATCCAGCCACTGCTGCGTACGGTCATCGTGGCCGGCGGCTCGAGCGACGGCAACGTGCTCGGCTACGAAGACCTGATCGACGAGCCCGGGGATCCGGTCGAGCGGGTGGACGTCCCGAACGACTCGCCGGCCCTGATCATGTACACCTCGGGCACCACCGGCCGTCCCAAGGGCGCGGTGCTCACTCATACCAACCTGACCGGGCAGACGATGACCGGGCTCTACACCAACGGCGCCGACATCAACAACGACGTCGGCTTCGTCGGTGTCCCGCTGTTCCACATCGCCGGCGTCGGCAACCTGCTCGGCGGGCTGCTGATGGGCCTGCCCACGGTCATCTATCCCCTCGGTGCGTTCGACCCGGGCCAGCTGCTCGACGTGCTGGCGGCCGAAAAGGTCACCGGCATCTTCCTGGTTCCGGCCCAATGGCAGGCCGTCTGCGCCGAGCAGCAAGCCCGCCCCCGCGAGCTGCGGCTGCGGATCATGTCGTGGGGAGCCGCCCCCGCTCCGGACGCGCTGCTGCGGGAGATGTCGGCGACCTTCCCCGGCACCCAGATTCTGGCCGCGTTCGGCCAGACCGAGATGTCTCCGGTCACCTGCATGCTGCTCGGCGAGGACGCCATCCGTAAGCGTGGATCGGTCGGCAAGGTGATCCCGACGGTCGCCGCGCGTGTGGTCGACGAGAACATGAACGACGTGCCGATCGGCGAGGTCGGCGAAATCGTCTATCGGGCACCGACATTGATGAGCGGTTACTGGAACAACCCGGAGGCCACCGCGGAGGCGTTCGCGGGCGGCTGGTTCCATAGCGGCGACCTCGTCCGGATGGACGACGAGGGCTACGTCTGGGTGGTCGACCGCAAGAAGGACATGATCATCTCCGGCGGCGAGAACATCTATTGCGCCGAAGTGGAGAACGTCCTGGCCGGACATCCCGGCATCGTCGAGGTCGCGGTCATCGGCCGTACCCACGAGAAATGGGGCGAGGTACCGATCGCGGTCGCCGCCGTCTCGGGCGATGGCTTGCGGCTCGACGACCTGGACGAGTTCCTGACCGAGCGGCTGGCGCGCTACAAGCACCCCAAGGCACTAGAGATCGTCGATGCACTGCCCCGCAACCCGGCCGGCAAGGTCCTCAAGACTGAGCTACGGGTTCGCTACGGGTCCGCGGACACAGTTCAAAAGCAGGCTACTTCAAGCGATTTCACGCCGAGAAAGGAAAGCTGACAGAAACTGTAACGTTTGCCCGTTGTTGACGAAGGGTTAATTGTGCGGATGCGGTTCACACCTGCTTGGCCATCGGGTACATTCCTGTGGTCTCCGTTACTACTTGCCAGTAGGGAGTCGGTGATCACACATGTGGGTCCGGGGCAAGGTGGGGGCGTGCGAGACGATTCGCTGCGCCGTGGGGCGCGCGGCGCCGGCATGAGGGGGCAGTGGTGACTTCGACGTCAACCGGCGGTCGGGGCCCCTATTTGGTCGGCTACCTGCGCGACCAACTCGAGACGCCGCTGACCCTGATCGGCGGGTTCTTCCGGATGTGTGTCCTGACCGGCCGCGCGTTGTTCCGCCGGCCCTTCCAGTGGCGCGAATTCATCCTGCAGTGCTGGTTCATCATGCGGGTCGCGTTCCTGCCGACCGTCTTCGTCTCGATCCCGCTGACCGTGTTGCTGATCTTCACGCTCAACGTGCTGCTGGCCCAGTTCGGTGCCGCCGACCTGTCCGGCGCCGGCGCCGCGATCGGTGCGGTCACCCAGCTCGGCCCGTTGACCACGGTGCTGGTGGTCGCCGGTGCCGGATCGACCGCAATCTGCGCCGACCTGGGCGCGCGCACCATCCGCGAGGAAATCGATGCGATGGAGGTGCTCGGTATCGACCCGATCCACCGCCTGGTGGTGCCCCGGGTGATCGCCGCGACCCTGGTCGCCACGCTGCTCAACGGCCTGGTCATCACCGTCGGCCTGGTGGGCGGGTACCTGTTCGGGGTCTACCTGCAGAACGTCTCGGGCGGTGCCTACCTGGCCACCCTGACCACGATCACCGGCCTGCCCGAGGTCGTCATCGCGACCGTCAAGGCCGCGGTCTTCGGCCTGATCGCCGGCCTCGTCGGCTGCTACCGCGGGCTGACCGTGCGCGGCGGCTCCAAGGGCCTGGGCACCGCCGTCAACGAAACCGTGGTGCTCTGCGTCGTCGCCCTCTACGCGGTCAACGTCATTCTGACCACCATCGGTGTGCGATTCGGAACGGGACACTGACATGACCAACGTCGCGGTACTGCGCGCCCGGTTTCCGCGGGCAGCCGAAAGCCTGGACCGTTATGGCGGAGCCGCCGGCCGGGGGCTCGACGACCTCGGCCGGATGGCCTGGTTCGGGATGGTCTGCATCGCGCACGTGCCGCACGCGCTGCGCAACTACCGCAAGGAAACGCTGCGGCTGATCGCCCAAATCGGCATGGGCACCGGGGCGATGGCCGTCGTCGGCGGCACCGTCGCCATCGTCGGTTTCGTCACGCTCTCCGGTAGCTCGCTGGTCGCCATCCAGGGTTTCGCGTCGCTGGGCAATATCGGGGTCGAGGCGTTCACCGGCTTCTTCGCCGCACTGATCAACGTGCGCATCGCCGCCCCTGTCGTCACCGGCATCGCGATGGCCGCCACCGTCGGTGCGGGCGCCACCGCCGAACTCGGCGCCATGCGGATCAGCGAAGAGATCGACGCCCTGGAAGTGATGGGCATCAAGTCGATCTCGTTCCTGGCCACCACGCGATTCATGGCCGGGCTGGTCGTGATCATCCCGATCTACGCGATGGCGATGATCATGTGCTTCCTGTCGCCGCAGATCACTACGACGGTGCTCTATGGCCAATCCAACGGCACCTACGACCACTACTTCCGGACGTTCCTGCGCCCCGATGACGTGTTCTGGTCGTTCCTGGAGGCCATCATCATCACCGCGGTCGTGATGATCACCCACTGCTTCTACGGCTACAACGCCGGTGGCGGGCCGGTTGGCGTCGGCGAGGCCGTCGGTCGCTCGATGCGCTTCTCCCTGGTCTCGGTGCAGGTTGTCGTGTTGTCCGCCGCGTTGGCGCTGTACGGCGTCAACCCCAACTTCGCGTTAACGGTGTAGCGGCCATGACCCGGCCCGGAAAGACGAACGCCTCGCGGACCCCGCCCTACAAGTTGGCGGGTGTCGGCATGATGGTCATCGGCGCGCTCGTTCTCGTCTTGGTCTACGGGCAGTTCCGCGGCGACTTCACCCCCAAGACCAAGTTGACGATGCTGGCGTCGCGGGCCGGGCTGGTCATGGACCCGGGCTCGAAGGTCACTTACAACGGGGTCGAGATCGGCCGCGTGGACACCATCTCCGAGGTCGTCCGCGACGGGAAACCGGCGGCCAAGTTCACCCTGGACGTCTATCCCCGATACCTGTCGCTGATCCCGGCCAACGTGAACGCCGACATCAAGGCCACCACCGTGTTCGGCGGCAAGTACGTGTCGCTGACGACACCGCAAAGCCCGTCGGCGCAAAGGCTCAGCGCGTCGTCGGTGATCGACGCGAGGTCGGTGACGACGGAGATCAACACGCTGTTCCAGACCATCACCTCGATCTCGGAGAAGGTGGATCCGGTCAAGCTGAACCTGACGCTGAGCGCGGCCGCGCAATCGCTGGCCGGGCTGGGTGACAAGTTCGGGCAGTCGATCGTCAACGGCAACACCGTCCTCGACGACGTCAACCCGCAGATGCCGCAGATTCGCCACGACATCCAGCAGCTGGCCGGCCTCGGCGACACCTACGCCAACGCCTCGCCGGACCTGTTCGACTTCCTCAACAACGCGGTCGTCACCTCGCGCACAATCAACCAGCAGCAGAAGGATCTGGACCAGGCGCTGCTGTCGGCAGCCGGGTTCGGCAACACCGGCGCGGAGATCTTCGAGAAGGGCGGCCCGTACCTGGCGCGCGGCGCCGCCGACCTGCTGCCGTCGGCGCAGCTGCTCGACACCTACAGCCCGGCGATTTTCTGCACCCTGCGCAACTACCACGACATCGAGCCCAAGGCCGCTTCGTTCCTGGCCGGCAACGGCTACTCGCTGAACGCCCACACCGAGGCCCTGTCCGGTCTCGGGCTGCTGGCCAACCCCGTCTCGGCGGTGGCCACGATCGCCAGCCTGGTCGGCGGCCTGGCCGGGGTGGTCGGTGGAGCGCCGAACCCCTACATCTATCCCGAGAACCTGCCGCGGGTGAACGCCCGCGGTGGACCCGGCGGTGCGCCGGGTTGCTGGCAGCACATCACCCATGACCTCTGGCCCGCTCCCGAGTTGGTGATGGACTCCGGCAACAGCATTGCGCCGTACAACCACCTCGACACCGGTTCGCCCTACGCAATTGAGTACGTCTGGGGCCGTCAGGTAGGGGATAACACGATCAACCCATGAAAATCACCGGTACGCTCGTCCGACTCAGCATCTTCTCACTGGTGCTGCTGCTGTTCACTGTGATGATCGTCGTCGTCTTCGGTCAGATGCGGTTTGACCGCACCAACGGATACACGGCGGAGTTCAGCAACATCAGCGGGCTGCGCCAGGGCCAATTCGTCCGCGCCTCCGGGGTGGAGATCGGCAAGGTCGACTCGGTGCGATTGGTCGACGGCGGCAAGCGCGTGCGGGTGAAGTTCAACGTCGACCGTGCGGTTCCGCTCTATCAGTCGACGACGGCGCAGATCCGCTACCTCGACCTGATCGGCAACCGGTACCTGGAGCTCAAGCGCGGCGACGGCGAAGGCGCCGACAAGATCCTGCCGCCGGGTGGTTTCATCCCGCTGTCGCGCACGGCGCCCGCACTCGACCTCGACGCGCTGATCGGTGGCTTCAAGCCGCTGTTCCGGGCGCTGGACCCGGAGAAGGTCAACACCATCGCGACCGCGCTGGTCACGGTTTTCCAGGGTCAGGGCGGCACCATCAACGACATCCTCGACAACACCGCCCAGCTGACGAGCCAGATCGGCGAGCGTGACCAGGCGATCGGCGAGGTGATCAAGAACCTGAACATCGTCCTGGACACCACGGTCCGGCACCGCCAGCAATTCGACCAGACCATCAACAACCTCGAGGTGCTGATCACCGGGCTCAAGGACCACGGCGACCAGCTGGCCGGCGGGACCGCGCACATCAGCAACGCCGCCGGCACCGTGGCCGACCTGCTCGGCGAGGATCGCGCGCTGCTGCACAAGTCCATCAACTACCTCGACGGGATCCAGCAGCCGCTGATCGACCAGCAGGACCAACTGCAGGACTACCTCAAGAAGGTGCCGACCGCGTTGAACATGATCGGGCGCGCCATCGGGTCCTACGGCGACTTCGTGAACTTCTACGCCTGCGACATCACGTTGAAGATCAATGGTCTGCAGGCTGGTGGCCCGGTCCGCACGGTCCGGCTCTTCCAGCAGCCGACGGGTAGGTGCACGCCGCAATGAGAACGCTGGAACCTCCGAACCGGCTTCGGATCGGCTTGATGGGCATCGTGGTCACGCTGCTCGTGATCGGCGTCGGGCAAAGCTTCACCAGTGTCCCGATCCTGATGGCCAGGCCGGCCTACTACGGACAGTTCACCGACTCCGGCGGGATCAACGTCGGCGACAAAGTGCGCATCGCCGGCATGGACGTCGGCAAGGTCGAGGACCTTAAGATCGACGGCGACCACATCTCGATGAAGTTCTCGATCGGCACCAACACCATCGGCACCGAGAGCCGGCTGGCGATCCGCACCGACACCATCCTCGGTAAGAAGGTCATGGAGATCGAGGCGCGGGGCGCCCAGCAGCTCAAGCCCGGGGCCTCGTTGCCGATCGGTCAAAGCACGACGCCGTATCAGATCTACGACGCGTTCTTCGACGTCACCAAGGCCGCGTCAGGCTGGAACATCGACGAGGTCAAAGAGTCGTTGCATGTGCTGTCGCAGACCATCGACCAGACCTACCCGCACCTGAGTGCCGCGCTCGAGGGCGTTTCCAAGTTCTCCGACACGGTCGGCAAGCGCGACGCCGAGGTCAAGCATCTGCTTGCTCAGGCGAACCAGGTGGCCAGTGTGCTGGGCGACCGCAGCGAACAGGTCGACCGCCTGCTGGTCAACGCCAAGACGCTGCTGGCCGCGTTCAACGAGCGCGGGCAGGCCATCAACGCGTTGCTGAGCAATGTCGCCGCGTTCTCCGAGCAGGTCAAGGGCCTGATCAACGACAATCCGAACCTCAACCACGTGCTCGAGCAGCTGCGCACGATCAGCCAGATCCTGGTTGAGCGCAAGGACGACGTGGCCGCGGGTCTGACCGAGGTCGGCCACTTCCTGCCGTCGTTGAACGAGGCCATCGCGTCGGGACCGTTCTTCAAGGTGGTCCTGCACAACCTCGCGCTTTACCAGATCATCCAGCCGTGGGTGGACGCCGCATTCAAGAAGCGCGGCATCGACCCGGAGAACTTCTGGCGCAGCGCCGGTCTGCCGGAATACCGGTGGCCCGACCCCAACGGCACCCGGTTCCCCAACGGTGCGCCGCCGCCGGCACCGCCGGTGCTGGAAGGCACCCCGGATCACCCCGGCCCGGCCATCCCGCCCGGATCGCCCTGCTCGTACACGCCGGCCAACCCCGGCGGCAACATCACCGTCGGCGACGAGGGTCTGCCGCGGCCGTGGAACCCGCTGCCGTGTGCGGGTGCAGCGATGGGACCGTTCGGCGGGCCGGGCTTTCCCGCGCCGGTCGACGTCGCGACGTCGCCGCCGAACCCGGACGGTCTGCCGCCCACCCCGGGCATCAATATCGCTGGGCGCCCGGGCGACCCGCCGCCGAACGTTCCGGGCACGCCGGTGCCGCTGCCGACGCAGGCACCACCCGGTGCGCGCACCGAGAACCTGGCGCCGGCCGGCCCGACGCCGCCGCCGTCGACCTTCGCACCGGGTCTGCCGCCGGGTCCACCGGCCCCGCCCGGACCTGGGAACCAGTTGCCGGCGCCGTTCATCAATCCCGGCGGTTCGGGCGGTAGTGGTGTCACGGGAGGTAGCCAGAATTGAGCACCATCTTTGACGTCCGCAACATCCGGCTACCGAAGTTCTCCCGGACGACGGTGATTCTCGGGTCGCTGATCATCGTGGTGGCCCTGGTCGTCGGCTACGTTGGCTACCGGCTTTTCGAGAAGCTGACGAACAACACCGTTGTCGCCTACTTCCCGGCGGCCAACGCCCTCTACAAGGGGGACAAGGTCCAGATCATGGGCCTGCGGGTCGGCTCGATCGACAGCATCGAGCCGGTCGGCGACAAGATGAAGGTGACGTTCCACTACGAGAACAAGTACAAGGTCCCCGCCAACGCTTCGGCGGTGATCCTGAACCCCACCCTGGTGGCATCGCGCGCGATCCAGCTGGAACCGCCGTACAAGGGCGGGCCGGTGCTGGGCGACAACGCCGTGATCCCCGAAGAGCGCACCCAGGTGCCGGTGGAGTGGGACGAGCTGCGCAACAGCATCACCAACATCATCTCGAAGCTGGGTCCGACCAAGGAGCAGCCGACCGGGCCGTTCGGTGAGGTCATCTCGTCGTTCGCCGACGGTCTCGACGGCAAGAGCAAGCAGATCAACACCGCGCTCAACAGCCTGTCGTCGGCGTTGACCGCGCTCAACGAGGGCCGCGGCGACTTCTTCGCCGTGGTGCGCAGCCTGGCGCTGTTCGTCAACGCGCTGCACCAGGACGACGCGCAGTTCGTCGCGCTGAACCAGAACCTGGCCGACGTCACCGGCCGGCTCGCGCAGGACGACGGCGCCCTGTCCAATGCCCTCCAGCAGTTCGACAGCCTGCTGACCACCGTGCGCCCGTGGCTGGACAAGAACCACGAGGTGCTCGCCACCGACGTCAACAACCTGGCCACCGCGACGAACACGCTGCTGCAACCCGATCCGCTGAACGGGCTGGAGACCGCGCTGCACATCCTGCCGACGGCCGCGGCCAACATCAACCAGATCTATCACCCGTCGCACGGCTCGGTGGTCGCCATTCCGGCCATCACGAACTTCGCCAACCCGATGCAGTTCATCTGCAGCTCGATTCAGGCCGGCAGCCGGCTCGGCTACCAGGAATCCGCCGAACTCTGCGCGCAGTACCTGGCGCCGATCCTGGACGCGATCAAGTTCAACTACCTGCCGTTCGGCCTCAACCTGTTCAGCACCGCCGAGACGTTGCCCAAGCAGGTCGCGTATTCCGAAGACCGGCTGCACCCGCCGAACGGCTACAAGGACACGACCGTCCCGGGTATCTGGGTGCCGGATACGCCGCTGTCGCACCGCAACACCCAGCAGGGCTGGATCGTCGCCCCGGGCATGCAGGGCCAGCAGGTGGGACCGATCACCGCGGGCCTGATGACCCCCGAATCGCTCTCCGAATTGATGGGTGGCCCGAACATCGAGCCCGTTCAGTCGAACCTGCAGACCCCGCCGGGGCCGCCGAACGCCTACGACGAGAACCCGATCCTGCCGCCCATCGGGCTGCGCGCTCCGACACCGATCCAGCCGCCGGCGCCGGGACCGGGAGTGATTCCGGGGCCCGTCGCGCCGACGCCCGCGCCGGTCGGGGCCCCGGCACCCAATGCCGGTGGTCCGCCGATCGCCGCTGACTTCGGGGGTGGCCAGTGATCGCGCGGATGATCCGGCACCGGGCCTGGCAGGTCATGGTGCTGCTGGTGATCGCCACGGTGCTGAGCTCCTGCGGCTGGCGAGGCATCTCCAACGTCGCGATTCCCGGTGGCCCGGGCGACGGGCCGGGGTCCTACACCATCTACGTGCAGGTGCCGGACACCCTGGCGATCAACGGCAACAGCAAGGTGATGGTGGCCGACGTGTTCGTCGGCTCGATCAAGAAGATCGAGTTGAAGAACTGGGTGGCCACGCTGACGCTGGGCGTGAAGAAGAGCGTCAAGCTGCCCAAGAACGCGATCGCCCGGATCGGGCAGACGTCGCTGCTGGGTTCTCAGCACGTGGAGCTGGCCGCGCCGCCGAACCCGTCGTCGGAGCCGCTGCGCAACGGCGACACCATTCCGCTGAAGAATTCGTCGTCTTATCCCACCACCGAGCAGACGCTGGCCAGCCTGTCGCTGATCTTGCGCGGGGGCGGCATCCCGAACCTGGAAGTGCTGCAGAACGAGGTCTACGACATCTTCCATGGGCGCGGGGAACAGATCCGGTCCTTCCTCGGCAAGCTGGACACCTTCACCACCCAGCTCAACCAGCAGCGTGACGACATCACCCACGCGATCGACTCCACCAACCGGCTGCTGGTCTACGTCGGCGGCCGCTCGGACGTCCTCGATCGGGTGCTGACCGACATCCCGCCGCTGATCAAGCATTTCGCCGACACCAAGCAGCTGCTGATCAATGCCGTCGACTCGGTGGGCCGGCTCAGCGGGGCCGCCGACCAGTACCTGTCGGAAGCCCGCGCGCCGCTGCACGCCAGCCTGCAGGCCCTGCAGTGCCCGCTCAAGGAACTCGGCCGCTCGTCGCCGTACCTGATCGGCGCGCTGAAGCTGATCCTGACGCAGCCGTTCGACATCGACACCGTCCCGAAGATGTTCCGCGGTGACTACGTGAACATCTCGCTGACGCTGGACGTGACCTATAGCTCGGTCGACAACGCGTTCCTCACCGGAACCGGATTGTCGGGCGCACTGCGGGCCCTCGAGCAGTCCTTCGGCCGCGACCCCGAGACGATGATCCCCGACGTCCGCTACACGCCGAACCCGAATGACGCGCCCGGCGGACCGCTGGTGGAAAGGGGGGACCGGAATTGCTGACCCCGTTCATCCGACGCCAGCTGTGGGCGTTCGTGGTCCTGACGGTCGTCTCGCTGCTGGTGCTGGGCGTCTACTACCTGCAGGTGCCAAGCCTGATGGGGATCGGCCGGTACTCGCTGAAGGCCGAGCTGCCGGCATCGGGTGGGTTGTACCCGACGGCCAACGTGACCTATCGCGGCATCACGATCGGCAAGGTCACCGACGTCGAGCCGACCGAGCATGGCGCCGAAGCGACGATGAGCATCGACAGCCAGTACAAGATCCCGGTCGACACGATCGCGAACGTGCACTCCGTGTCGGCGGTTGGTGAGCAGTATCTGGACCTGGTCTCGACGGGAAACCCCGGGAAGTACCTCGCCGACGGGCAAACCATCAGCAAGGGCACCGTGCCGGCCGAGATCGGTCCGGCGCTGGACACCGCCAACCGCGGGCTCGAGGCGTTGCCCAGGGACAAGATCGGCAAGTTGCTCGACGAGACGGCGGAGTCCGTCGGTGGCCTGGGTCCCGCGCTGCAGCGCCTGGTCGACTCGACGCAGGCGATCGTCGGCGATTTCAAAACGAACATCACCAACGTCAACGACATCATCCAGAACTCCGGACCGGTGATCGACAGTCAGGTGAAGTCTGGTGACGCGATCGAGCGTTGGGCGCACAACCTCAACACTTTGGCCGCGCAGTCCGCCCAGCGCGACGCGAACGTGAAGAGCGTTCTGTCGCAAGCGGCGCCGACCGCCGACAATGTCAACTCCGTCTTCAGCGACGTGCGGGAGTCGCTGCCGCAGACGCTGGCGAACCTCGAGGTGGTGTTCGATCTGCTCAAGCGCTACCACACCGGGGTGGAGCAGGTGCTGGTGTTCCTGCCGCAGGGCGCCTCGATCGCGCAGACGGTGGCCGCGCCGTTCCCCAACCAGGCCGCGCTCGACCTGGCGCTGTCGATCAACCAGCCGCCGCCGTGTTTGACCGGCTTTATTCCGGCCCCGGAGTGGCGGTCCCCGGCCGACACCAGCATGCAGCCGCTGCCGTCGGGCACCTACTGCAAGATTCCGATGGACACCCCGGCCAACAGCGTCCGCGGGTCGCGCAACATCCCGTGTACCGACGTCCCCGGCAAGCGGGCGGCGACGCCACGTGAGTGCCGCGACCCCAGGCCGTACGTTCCGGCCGGGACGAACCCGTGGTTCGGTGACCCGAACCAGATTCTGACCTGCCCGGCACCCGGAGCGCGATGCGATCAGTCGGTGCGACCGGGCATGGTGATCCCGGCGCCGTCGATCAACAACGGCATGAACCCGGCGCCATCGGACCGCGTCGCGGGGACGCCGCCGGCCACCAGTGACCCGTTGACCCGGCCCGGGTCCGGTACGGTGCAGTGCAACGGACAGCAGCCCAACCCGTGTGTCTACACGCCTATGGGACCTCCCTCGGCGGTATACAGTCCCCAGAGCGGTGAACTGGTAGGGCCCGACGGCGTCAAATACTCCGTCGAAAACTCGACCAAAACAGGAGACGACGGATGGAAGGAGATGCTGGCGCCAGCCGGCTGAACCCACCACCGATGTCGATGCTTAGTCGTCTGCGTCGGAGACGGCCGAAGGAATCGGACGACGTCACCGACGAGACAAACCCGGAGGTGACGGCCGAGGATTCAGCTGAATCCGAGGTCGGAACCGATCAGACCGAGGCGACGGCCGAACCCGAAGCGCCCGAAGCCACCCCGGAACCCGAAGCGGAGGCCGAAGCCGCCCCGGACGCTGCGGAGCAACCTGAGGCCGAAACCGAAGCCGCGTCGGCGGACGACGATGACGAACAGCCGGAGGCCGACGACGATCAAAGCGACACCGACGCTACGACCGAGGCGGACGCTGACGGCGCAGGGCGTCCCCCGTCGGCCCTGGGCCGCGCGTGGCTGGCCGGCATCGCCGCCGCCCTCGTCCTGCTGGCCGGTGCCGTCGGCACCGGCGGCTATCTGGCGCTGCGATACCACCACGAGAGCCAGGCGATCGCACGCAACAACGCCGCGGCGCTGAGGGCGGCGATCGACTGCGTATCGGCGACACAGGCTCCCGACACCAACGCGATGATCGCCAGCGAGCAGAAGATCATCGAGTGCGGTACCGGTGCCTTCCGTGAACAGGCGATGGTCTACACCGGCATGCTCGTGCAGGCCTATCAGTCCGCGAACGTCCACGTTCAGGTCTCGGATGTCCGCGCCGCCGTCGAGCGCAACAACAAGGACGGTTCGGTCGAGGTACTCGTGGCGATGCGCGTGAAGGTGGCCACCGAGCAATCGCAGAACGAGACCGGCTACCGGCTGCGGGTGAAGATGGCGCTGGACGAAGGCCAGTACCGGATCGCCAAGCTCGACCAGGTGACGAAGTGACGCTGGTGGTCGAGGAGACTCAGACCACGGCCCCCCAAGTGTCATCAGAGAATGCCTTGGCGCCCTGGCATATTCGCGCGTGCGCGTTCGCGGTCGACGTGCTGCCGGCGGCCGCCGTGGCGACGACGATGGTGTTGGTGTCGTTCACCGTGCCCCCGCGCGGAGTCTGGTGGTGGCTGAGCATCTGTGTGCTCGGGATCGCAGTCCTGGCGATGTTGGTAAACCGGTTGCTGTTTCCGACCATCTACGGCTGGAGCCTGGGACGCGCACTGTGTGGAATCGCGGTGGCACACCGCGACGGCGGCGTCATCGGCGCCTGGGGCCTGCTGCTGCGCGATCTTGCCCACCTGCTCGACACCGTGTCGCTGGTGGGATGGCTTTGGCCGCTGTGGGATTCGCAGCGACGCACCTTCGCCGACCTGCTGCTGCGCACCGAAGTGCGGTGCTTTCAAACGCCACGGCCCGACATTCGGCGGTGGACGATCATCGCGGTGCTCACCGCGACCGCACTATGCGTGGCCGGTGTCGTGGTGAGCTACGGGGTGGTGTACTCCCGCGATCGGGAGACCGATCAAACGCGGGCCCAGATCGGAGTACAGGGACCGAAGATCGTCGCGCAAATGCTGACGTACGACCCGAAGTCGTTGCACGACGATTTCGTGCGTGCCCAGTCGCTGGCGACCGACGCCTACCGGGGCCAGCTCAAGGCGCAGCAGGACATCGTCCAAAAGGGAAACCCGGTCATCAACGAGTATTGGGTGACCGACAGTTCGATCGAGTCGGCGTCGCCGGATCGAGCGACGATGCTGTTGTTCATGCAGGGGCGGCGGGGCGCGGCGCCCGAGGAGCGGTACATCACCGCAACCGTCCGGGTGAGTCTCGTCAAGGGCGCCGGCGGCCATTGGCTGGTCGACAACCTCACCGTGCTGACCAAACCGAAACCGCCGGGGAACGGAAAATGAGCCCCCGCCGCAAGTTTGAGCCGGGCGAGGGCGCGTTGCTCGTCGCGACGGATCCGGAGACCCAGCGCCGGCCGTGGGGTTTGCCCGTTGCCAGTGCGGTCGCCGCGGTGTTGACCACCGCAGCGATCACGCTCGCCACCCTGATGCTGATCTCTCACGAATCCCGAGAGCACGCCGCGTCCAAAGACCGTGAGGTGCTCGCCTACGTGACGGGGTTCATGACTCAGTTCACTTCGCTCGACCCCTATCATGCGAACGACTACGTCATGCGGGTAATGGCCCAGGCGACGGGCGATTTCGCCAAGCAGTATCACGACAAGGCCAACGAGATTCTGTTGCAGGTCGCGCGCGCGGAGCCCGCGACCGGCACCATCCTCGGCGCGGCCGTGGAACGATGGAACGACGACGGCAGCGTCACCGTGATGGTGGCAACCGAAGTCACGTCCAAGTCGCCGGATCAAAAGCAGGTATACGAGAACACCAATCGTTGGACGGCAACTGCGACGCGGGAAGGGAATCAGTGGAAGATAAGCAGCCTGCTGCAGGTGATCTGACCGTCGAGGCGGCCTCCGACGACACCGCTGCGAACGACGAAAACACCTCCACGACAACGGAATCCGAAGCAGAACCGATCGGCGAGACGGACGCCGACACGGCGGAGTCCGCAGAGACCGACGAATCCGAGACCCAGACCGAAGAAGGCGGCCGCGGGCGGCGCAAACTGCCGGCCGGAAAAGGGATGGCCATCGTCGTCGCGGTGGCCGCTCTGCTGTTCGTCGGGTCGGCGGCATTCGCGGGCGCGACGATGCAGCCCTATCTGGCCGACCGGGCCACGGCGGCAACCAAGCTCAACGTGGCCCGCACCGCGGCCCGCGCGATCACTACGCTGTGGACCTACACGCCGGAGAACATGGACAGCCTCGCCGATCGCGCATCGGCCTACCTCAGCGGCGACTTCGAGGCCCAGTACCGCAAATTCGTCGACGCCATCGTGGCCCCGAACAAGCAAGCCAAGATCAGCAACAGCACCCAAGTCACCGGCGCGGCAGTCGAATCGCTGGACGGCCCGAACGCGGTCGTCATCGTGTACACCAACACCACCTCGACCAGCCCGCTGACCAAGAACATCCCGGCGCTGAAGTACCTGTCCTATCGGCTGTTCATGAAGCGCGCGAACGGGCACTGGCTGGTGACCAGGATGACGACCGTGACCTCGCTGGATCTCACCCCGCATCAGTAGCCCGGCCGAACCGGGATCGCCGAAATATACTGCACCCCGTGGATTTCAAGGCGTCGCCGGTATCCGAGCGGTCGACCGTCGTCGCCCTGTTGCTGCTGACCTTCGCCACCGGATTGGCCGACGCGATCAGCGTCTTGGTTCTCGGCCACGTGTTCGTCGCCAACATGACCGGCAATGTGATCTTCCTTGGCTTCTGGCTCGCTCCGCGAACCAACATCGACTTGACCGCGGTTGTGGTGGCGCTGCCCACCTTCGTGATCACCACCATCCTCAGTGGCCGGCTGACCCGCTATTTCGGTAGTCGGACGCGCCCATGGATCACTACCGTCTTGTCGTTGGAGCTCGTGTTGCTGATCGTGTTGTCGATCCTGGCCGGCTCCGGTGTGCTGCGCTATCACGACGACACCAAACTGATCGTGATCGGCTTTCTCGCCGTGACGTTCGGTCTACAGCATTCGAGCGCTCGCCAGTTCGGTATCCAGGAGCTCTCCACCACCGTGTTGACGGCGACGATCGTCAGTCTCGGTATGGATAGCCGACTGTCCGGTGGTACGGGCGCGCGTGAAAACCTGCGCCTTACCGTCGTTTTGACGATGTGTGCCGGTGCGTTCGCCGGCGCGACGATCTCCCGGTTCGTCATCGCCCCGGTATTTAGCCTCATCGCGGTCCTGGTCGCGCTCAGCCTGCTGATCTTCCGGTTCGGGCCTCCCGCGACCGAACCCGCGGCGGCCGCGACGGCCGAGCCGGCCGACGGTTAGTTGAAGGCCAGCCAGCTGGGCAGGGCGCGCTCGTGCGAGTCGCAGAGCACCTGGCGGGTATCGCAGGACCCGCGCGGTGAACCCGCCCCGGCCCACATGCCGCCGGTGTCGCGGCGCAGCACGATCGCCGACGAGCCGCCGCCGTCGAGCAGGATCGCGGTATCGCTGCCCAGACCGCGGAACAGATCCTGCATGTTGTCCGGGGTGTAGCTGCCGCCCTCGAAGATGTACATCTCATCGCGCTGCTTCACATAGGCCAGGGCCGTTCGCGCCGCGCTGGGACCGCCGTCATGCAGCTGTTGAGTTTGGCCGGGGCCCAGCAGCCCGATCCCGGAGACCGCCACGAACTTCTCGTTCTTGTTCAGCAGGTCCTCCACCACCGGGGTGGCGGAGTCGTAGTCGCTCTTGCTCCTGGGCCACACCACGTACGGCGCCGCCCCCGTCGGCAGGATCATCGTCGTCAGCGACGACCAGCTCTCGCCGCCGCCCGACAGGCCCTGTTTGCCCGGATACACCGCGGTGCCGGTGACCGCCTGGTTGGAGCGGCCCTGGCCGTTGGTGTTGTCCACGAACGCACCCAGCGGCGAGCTGCAGCCGGTGGTGCGCCAACTGCCGCCCTTCTGCCCGCGCACATCGAAGAAGTTCGCGTTGATCGCGATGGTCGGCTGCCCCATCCGCAGCCACGCCTGACGCGGCTCGTAAAGCTCGGAGGCCTGCCACAACCCCTCGCCGGTGCGGGCCCCGGCATTGTGCTCGCAGCGCGCCTGGTCACCGCGATGCGTGTCGACCAGCAGGTGCGGCGCGAGACGCCCCGCCGCGTTCTTGATGATCATCAGGTGGCCGCCGTTGTTCATCTCGTACCAGCGACCGCTGGCGTCCATCAGCGGGGTGGGGTGGCCGGGGCCGAAGTTGTAGACCAGATACGAGCCCTTGGTGGCGCCGATCGCACTGGCCAGGAGTTCGCGGGCGTCAGCGGCGTGGGCGACGGGTGAGGCGAGGGTGCTCGTCAACAGGGTGCAGGCGAACATCGCCGCGAGGCTTGCCGCCAGTCGGCGCAACCCGGTGCGTCGTGTCAGCACGGCAGCCCTTTCGGCACTTATGTGGATGCAACATTCAAAGCATCAGTCACAATAGCCCCACTGTCAACATAAATAACAAACGCGTGACACTTAGGCCGCGTCCGAATTACGTTTGCTCGCTTACGCTTTCGGGTTCAGGTTCGCTGGGGTCCGGGTCGGCGGATTCGCCCGAACTTGCGCGCTTGCCCTTGCGCGCCTGGTGTTGGGATTGGTGCACCTCGGCGATCGCGACGCCGATGGCACCAGGTATGCGGTGGAACCCGCTGCGGTCGTACATGCGCGTGACGATGCCGCCCACCAACAGGCCGATCACCAGCCCGATCGACGTCATCAGCAACGCCTGCGTGAGGCCGGCCTGCCCGTCGCCGTTGAGATACAACAGCGACCGCACGCCCAGGAACACCTGGTGCATCGGTTCGAACTCGGCCAGCCAGCGGAAGAACGGCGGCACCGCCTCCAGCGGGACGGTGGCGCCCGCCGACGGCAACCCGAGGATCACGAAGACCAGCATGCTGAACAGCAGGCCCATCGAACCCAGCACCGCGATCAGCGAACTCGATGTCACACCCACCGCGACGATCGCGAAGACGCCGTACGCCCACAACTCCCAGCCGCGGGTGATCGGCATGCCCAATCCATGGGCAATGGCCAGATAGACACCCGAGGTCAGCAGCGCCAGCACCAGCATGATGCCCCACTTCACCAGCAACGTGCGGAAGCGAGAGATGTTGGCCTGCTCGGCAAATCGATACACTGGGCCCCATTCGGCCGGCACATATCCGAGCAAGGAGTCCACCAACGTCGACACGACGATGCTGCCGGTGAACCCGGCCAGCAACAACAGCAATGCGTAGTAGAACGCGGACAGTCCATTGCCCGTGCCGTTGGGCAGCGGGTTGTACACGGCCGACTTGATGTCGATCGGGCTGGCCAGTCCGGCCTGCGCCGCTCCGGTCAGCGGTGCCCCGCCGGTCTGCTGCGCGACTTCGGACGAAAGATACTGTCCCACTTTGGTATTAGCGGCGACCATGGCCTGGTTCAGCGTTTGTCCGGCAATGCCGGCACCCAACGTGCCCGCTCGCGGGTTGGTGAAGATCGTGACGGAGGGCCGCTGGGCCTTGGTGGGCATCACGGCGCTCTCGCCGTACTCGCGCAAATTCGACGAGAACGTCGGCGGGATCACCAATTCGCCGTACGCCTGCGCCCGGTCCAGCAGCCGCTTGGCCTCGTCGTGCGAAACCACCCGGATGTCGAATTTGTCCTTATCCAGCGCGGAGACCAGGCCGTCGACGATCTTCGGGCCGGCGGTGCCGGCGTCTTCGTTCACCACGGCGATCGGGAAATGACGCAGGTTCGTGGTCGGATTCAAGATGCCGCCGAGATACAGCGCGCACAGAGCCGACATCAGGGCCAGCGTGGCGCCGATCGGCAACGCCCAGAACTGCACCGTCTTCAGTGCTTTCGCGTTGTGCTTCGGGTTCGGCACCGCGTGTCGCGGTTGGGCTTTCGACATCCCCGCTCCTGTCTGTCATGCCCACTCTATTGGTCTAGCCGCCCAGGTTTGCGTGCATCTCCCAGATCAGTAGCTCCGTCGGTTCGGTTGCCGTCAGCCGCGGGCCGTCGGCGTCGGTGAGCCGGGCCGCGTCGCCTTCGGTGAGTTCGCCGGCCCCGTCCAGCGTGAGCCGGCCGCGCGGCAGGAAGACGTGCAGGTAGGCCGCGTTGGGCGCGGTCACGGCGTCGCCGGGTTGCAGCCGCGCGACGTGTAGGGCCGCGTCGCGGTTGTGTAGCGAGATGGCCGCGTCGTGCCCGGGTATGCCCGAGGCGATCGTCACAAGATCGGCACCGATGTGGCCGATTTCATGCTGTTGGTAGCCGGGGGAGATGCCCGTTTCGTCGGGGATCACCCACATCTGAACGAAATGTACTGGCTGCGTTAACGAATCGTTCTTCTCCGAATGCAGGATCCCATTGCCGGCCGACATGCGTTGCGCCAGGCCAGGATAGATCACACCGTGGTTGCCGGCCGAATCCTGGTGTGTCAATTCGCCTTCCAGCACCCACGTCACGATCTCCATGTCGCGGTGCGGGTGGGTATCGAATCCACTCTGGGGCGCGACGACGTCGTCGTTGTTCACCACCAGCAACCCGTGGTGCGTGTTGTCCGGCTCGTAGTGATCGCCGAACGAGAACGAATGTCTCGATGTCAGCCACGGCGTCGTGGTGACAGCCCGGTCGACCGCGCGCCGAATCTCGAAGTGGGCAGCCATGGCTTCAGCGTAATCAGTCTCCTCAGGCCACCCCGGCGCCCAACAGCCCCTGCGCGTGCCGCAGCGCGGCGTCGAGGGTGGGCATCGTCAATCCGGCCGGGCCGCCCAAATGGATCTCGATCTGGTATTCCGGCTGCCCGTGCTGGCCGAAAATCGGCAGCACAACGAATTCTGTTGATGCCAAGTCTGTTTCGAGTGTGTCGGTGATCGATTGCAGCGTCACCATGGTCATCAGCGTGGTGAGCTGACGGGTGACTTGCGCGGTCGGCTCGAGCGACGCGAGCACCCCGGCCAGGCGATGGTGCAGCGATTGGTGGGTGTCGTCGAACCGCCAGGCGCCGTAGCCGCGGTTCCGGATGTCGGCCAGTACCCGTTGATGCTGCGCGATTTCGGTGCGCGTCAGCCGCGGCTGCACCCGCTGCAGCCAGGCGGCGACGAAATCGTCTTCGCGCCAGGCCATCGCGACCAGCCCGAACGGCGGATCGATCGGGAAGCGCTGACCGACGGCGTGCTCGCCGTCGGTGCCATGCCCCACCGCGTCGACGGTGGTCAGATGGCGGTCGCCGATCTTGGACATCGAGCAGCCCGCGCCGAGGGTGTGGTGCAGAAAGGTCAGCGCATCGCGGCCGCGATCCAGCAGCGGGAACTGCGTCCGCAGCCCGTGCACCAGCCCGAACAATCCGCTGCCCAGGCAAAAGCGGCGGTCGCCGCGCCGGGTGACCCAGGACCGGCGTTCCAGCTCGGCCAGTACCAGCGCACAGGTCGAGGTGCTGATCCCGCAGGTCTTGGCCAGCTCCGCCGAGGTCCGCCCGTGCGGCGAATCCGCCAGTGTGCCAAGCACGTCCATCACCCGGGTGGTCGGCGGCGATTTGGCGGTTGACGCGCTCATGCCCGGCTCCCTAGCATCCGTCCAAAATGTAAGAATAGCTGTCCTAATATTAGGAGATAAGGTGCTGAAGGTGGGAGTCTGGGGGCCGGGTTCGATGGGCGTCATCGCCCTGCGAGGCGTGATCGACCACCCCGAGCTGCAATTGACCGATCTCGTCGTGCACAGCGATGCCAAAGCGGGTCGCGATGCCGGGGAACTGTGTGGAATCGCGCCGGTCGGCGTGCTGGCCACCCAGGACCCGGCGGCAATGCTGGCCGGCGAGGCGGACGCGGTGGTGTACGCCGCCGGTGCGAACCTGCGGCCGCTCGACGCCGTGCAAGACATGGTGTCGATCCTGCGGGCCGGTAAGAACGTGGTGTCGTGTTCGGTGGTGCCGCTTGTCTTTCCCGAGGCCGTCGATCCGGCGTTCACCGATCCGTTGCGCCAGGCCGCGCTGGACGGCGGGGTGTCGTTCTTCACCACCGGCATCGACTCGGGCTTCGCCAATGACGTTCTGCCGCTGGCGCTTACCGGTGTCTCGCGGGTCATCGAATCGGTACGCGTGACGGAGATGTTCAACTACGCCACCTACCCGGACCAGGTCGCGGTGTACGAGATCCTCGGGTTCGGCAAGCCGCCGGAGTATCCGGCGTTCGCCGCCCAGCCGGGCGTATTCAGCTTCGGCTGGGGCCCGGTGCTGCACCAGCTTGCCGCGGGGCTGGGCGTCAAGATCGACAACATCGAGGAGAGCAACGAACGCGTCGCGGCCGACGAGTCTTTCGACACCCCGACAGGGCGCATCGAGGCGGGGACGATCGCGGCGATGCGCTCGACGCTGACCGGATACGTCGGAGACAAGCCAACTTTCGTCGTCGACCACGTGACACGTATGCGCGACGACATGGCCGGAGACTGGCCTCAGCCGCACATCAGTCTGGCGCCCAAGGACCTCGGCTTCGGGCCGGCGACGGGCCGCGGTGTCTATCGCGTCGAGATCGAGGGCTCGCCGAGCATGCGGTGCGAATTCGAGATGGCCGAGGACCACGACCACGATCTGGGTGCGCGCATCGCGGGCGCCTCGCGCATGGTCAACGCCATCCCCGCGGTGTGCGCGGCCGCGCCCGGACTGCTGTCCGCACTCGACCTGCCGTTGATCACCGGGACGGGTCTGGTCCGTTCGGTCGAAGGTCCGTCACCGGATAGCCGCCTCTTCACATGAGGCCATGACGTAGGTGAGGTATCGCGAACGAATTCCTCTATGCCCCGACCGGTTTCATCGATAGGTGCTAGTCGCCAGCCTAGTTGTTTGGTGGTGGTTGGGGTTGGAAGGGTTGGTACCACCATCATTGGGCGCGTTCGCCGGTGGGTCCGGGGCATGGTGGGACATCGGGCGGGGCATGATTCGGCGGGCGCGCAAGTGATCCTGGACGGAGCCGTCGGCCGGAGGTGTCGGTGATGGTGAGGTCGTCGGCGGGTCCGGTGATGGTGATGACGCCGCGGTGGTGGTACGGGCATAGCAGTACCAGGTTGGCCAACTCGGTGGGTCCGCCGTCTTCCCAGTGGCGGAGGTGGTGTGCGTGCAGACCGCGGGTGGCGCCACAGCCGGGGACCGCACACGTTCGGTGGCGGTGCTCGAGCGCGCGGCGAAGCCGCCGGTTGACGGTGCGGGTCGCGCGCCCGGCGCCGATCACCTCGCCGTCACGTTCGAACCACACCTCACAGGTGGCATCACAGGTCAGGTAGCGGCGTTCAGACTCGGTGAGCAGCGGACCCAGATGCAGCGCGGCGGCACGCTGCTCCACATCGACATGCACCACCACAGTGGTGTGCTGCCCATGGGGCCGGCGGGCCGCCTCGGCATCCCAACCCGTCTCGACCAGGCGCAGAAACGCCTCCACACTGCCCGGCACCGGCGGCACCGGCGGCACCGGCGGAGCCGTCACCGTGATCGTGCTTCCACTCGGCCATCAGCGCATCACGATGAGACGCCAACGCCACATCCAGGTGCCCACGTGTGATCCGCCAACAGCTGCCCTGATCATCGGAGGTTTTGGTGATCGAGGCCCGCCGATCCGGTCGGGACTCGGGTTCGGGTCGCGGTTCCAGCTTGACCGCGGTACGCAACTGGTGCACCGTCGCCACCGCGGCCAGCTCCGCATAGTGCGCATCGGAGCCCTCGCCCGCCCGCGCCGCGATCACCCCCACCTGATCCAGCGACAGCCGACCCTCCCGCATGCCCGCCGCGCAGCGCGGAAACTCTTCCCACCGGCGCGCCACCGTGGCGATCGTATGCGCATGTGCCGATGACGAGCCGAGCTTCCAGGCCATCAACGCCGCCACCGACCGCGCACCCATGGACCCGCACAGCTCCTCGCGATCGATCTCGGCGGCAATCTCCACGATGCGCCCATCGATCGCGTTGCGCTGACCCGCCAACTCGGCCAACTCGGCGAACAACACCCCAAGCCGCTCACCAGGGCGCGATACAACGGCGCTTGACGATGCGGTCGAAGACATACCCCCATCATCACAGCCAGGTACGACAAATCTCGGCCGCCGATCCGCGCCAGGGTCGCTCCTCGAAGAGGACCTCGTAAGTCGTGTGGCGCGTTGGTTTGTCGCTTTCGCCTAGTGCCCAGGCCGGCAAGCCCCGTTTGCTGAGCGCTATGCCCTCCCGCACTGCTCTGCGTGCAAGCGCAACACCTAGTCGGACGCTGAACAACTCACCATGCCGCGCGCCACGGGCCTCAATTCCGGCTCGGCGCTGACCTTTTCCGCGCGGTGCCGCTTGGCGGCCGAGCTGTTCAGCCAGCAGGCGACGCCACCGACGAGCAGACCGATCGCGACGCCGACATCCGGGCGCTGGCCGAGCATCAGCCAGGACAGCACGGCGGCCGCCGCGGGAATGATGGCGAACAGCATCGCCACCGCCGCCGCGCCGTGAATGCTGATGGCGCGCAGGTAAATACTGACCGCGAGCGTGGCGTTGAGCAGCACCATGCCCGCGATCGCGGCGGCGGCTCTGCCCGGGTCGTGCACGGCGAACGGCGTGAGCATCGCGAACGCAACCGCGGGAATGAAGGCGACGGAGTTTTGCACCGCGCTCATCGTGCGGAAGTCCACCCCCGCGCAGAATCGCTGCTGATACACCCCGCCGGCCGAAAGGCCAAGCAGCCCCAGCACAAGCAGCAGCATGACCGGGTCGACGCCGTGCATGCCCATCAGCCTTCTGGCGCAGGCGGCCAGTACCGCGACCACGCCGAGGACCAGGGCGACGATCCGAAGCCGGCCGAGCGGCTCGCGCAGGAACAGGGTGGCCAGGATGGCCGTCATGACCGGGTTCATCGCGATCACCACCGCGCACAGCACCGCCGGCGCGCCGAGTAGCAGCGCCTCGTACAGGCAGCAGAACTGCACGGCCTGGATCAGCAGGCCGGCGACGATGACGTGACCGAACTGCGCCCCGCGTGGCCAGGCCGCCCGGGCCACCAAGGCCCAAGACGCGAGGATGATCGCAGCGAATCCGAAGCGCAGCACCAGGACGGCCATCGGAGTCATCTCGGCCACCGCCAGCGCCCCGATCGGATATCCGATCGCGTAGGTCAACGTCACCGCCGAGGCGGTGCTCAAGGGCATGCGCGGAAGGTGCATGCCCTCATGGTCGCGAACCGCCACCTGTTCCGTCCAACGATTTTTGACGATCGGGATCGATCACAAACCGTGATCAGATCCATCGATTTATGGGAATATCCAGGTCATCAATCCGAATAATTGATCAGGATTGCTGATCGAACTATGGTTGTGAGCTATGCCTCAGGTACTCGACATCGCGCCGCTGCGCAGCCTCGTCGCGGTGGCCGATTGCGGAGGATTTCACCGCGCGGCCGCGGCGCTGCACTTGAGTCAGTCCGCGGTCAGCCAGCATCTGCGCAGGGTCGAGGGTGTGGTCGGCGAGCCCGTGGTGGAGCGCTCCGGTCGTGGCGTGTTGTTCACCGAAATGGGTCAGAGGGTGCTGCGGCACGCACGCACGATTTTGGCGGCGCACGACGCGGCGCTCGACGACCTCGGCGCGACCGAACAAAAGGTGCTGACGGTTGGCGCCACCGAGCACGGCGCGGACGTGATGCTGCCCGCCCTGACCAGCGTGCTGCGTGAACGCCTTCCCGACCGGCGCCCGCGCTTCCGGCTGGACCGCAACGTTTCCCTGGCCGACGCGATCGACCGGGGCCTGGTGGACCTGGCGATCATGCTCGACGGGTCGGGGCTGGATCGGGGCAATGCGTCGGGAATTGTTCAACTGCAATGGGTTTCAGGGCGCACTTTCACCGTCCAACAGGGACAATCGCTGCCGCTGGTGATCTATGCCGAACCGTGTACATTGCGCGAACCAGCCTTCGCGCTGCTCGAGAAGCAGCACGTCGATTACGAGGTTGTGGCCGAATGTGGTGATCTGGCCGGGCTTTACGCCGCGGTGCGCTCGGGTCTCGGGTTGGCTCTGCTGCCCAAGATCGGCAAGCTGCCTGACGGTGTGTGTCCGGCCGAGGGACTGCCGGTGCCCAACTGCGCTTCGATACTGGTTCGCGGCCGCTCCGGCCTCGACCCGAATGTGCTGAGCACCGTCGATGCCGCCGTGCGCGACGTGCTGGCCGACGAAAAGTGAACGCGGACTTTATGAATTCCCGCCGGGGTAGGTAGCACCGGCCAGCTCGACGATCTCGGCACGATCGGCGGGCAGGATGAAGCCGGACCCGATGGCTTTGTCCAGCGCCGTGGCGAAGCTGTCCAGATACTCCGTCACTCCACCGGGGTAGAGCCGGCGCACGGTGGCTTCGTCGAAGGGTTCGCCGGAGCCGAAGATCGCGGCCATGACGTTCTCCAGCGTCTCTACCCAGGCGCCGGTACCGGACGTGCGGGCGACCGGCACGTCCACCCAGGGGGTCCTGATGCCCCCCTGAGCGATACCGTTGCTATCCAGAATCGGTTGTGGGTCTTCGGTTTCACGCACCTCGATGGGCGGCGCTGCGGGGGCGACCTCGCCGGTGTCGACCCACCTGTTCAGTGACGCTATTGCCGCCTGCACGACGTAGTGGTGTTGGGGCGCGAAGTTGATGTAGTGGTCGAGCTGTTGCCCCATCAGCATGTCGGTCGGCGTGTAGGCGGCGACGATGGCGTCGAGCGGTGCCGAGCCGGTGTCGATGGGAGCGACCAGGATCGTGTAGTTGTCCGCATGTGCGGAGCCGGCGATCTCCCAGACGCGCAGCCGCTCGCTGTCCGGCTGACGCGCGTAGTAATAGCCGACACGGGGGCCGCCGAACAGGTCGGTTTCGGTGATGATCACCAGAAGAGGTACCCGCAGGTCGCAACGGAACCTCACCGCTTGCGTTGTGCTGCTCTGCAATTCGTCGAAGATGGAGCCGCCGTCCAGCGGTGCGGCGGGGCCGAAACGGGAATGCACCAGAAAGCCGTCGTAGACCCGGGCGAGGGGATCGATGGCGTTGACATAGGTGGTGAGGAACATAGCCGACTGCGACTCACCAACGGCGACAACGTGTTCGGCGTGCAGTCCGCGTAAAATGTTGGCACTCCTGACAAGCGCGCCGGTCTGGGAGAAGATGTCGTAGCAAAACGCGTCGCCCGGGTGGCTCAGCGCCGCGTACCGAATCGCATCCTGGCTCTTCAGCGACATGTCGAAGCCGAGCATGCTCGTCCCGCCGTCCACCCCGACCTTTTGGGCCGAGACCGCGACATAGGCGTACCCCGCCCGGATGATTTCGCGGTGCGCCATCATCCACACCGCCGGAGCGTCGATGCCGCCACTGACATTGAGCCACTCGACCAGCACCGTCCCGTTGAAACGCGCCGGATCGGACGGCGTGAGCACCACGATCCGGGTCGTGTAATCGGCCGTGCCGAACGGTGTTACGTCCCATTGGCCGTCGGGGCCCAGCTCGGATTCCGGAGTGTAGGACGAGGCCGTTCCGGAGACGAAGAACTCCTCGGCGACGTAGCCCAGGTCGCCAATGTCGAAGCCGCCCAACAGCAAGGCCGGCTTACCGGACACCGGCGTGATCGTGGGGGACTCCGTCATGGCTACACCCTTCTCTCCGATCGGCCGGCCCGTCACAGGGAGCGGGGCAGCCCAAACTTCGTGAACAATGCGTCGTCGAGGAATGCAACCACATGCGACACCCCGTCGGGGCGGACATCCAGCACATGCAGCTGAAACGGCACGTGCTGCTCGCCGGCCCGCATGTACATCGCGGCGGCGGGTTGGCCGTTGGCGACCAGCGGGATCATCCGCATGTCCCCGGGATGTTCGGCGGGACACTGCTGGTGGATCAGGGTGATGATGGCCTGTGGGCCCTGGTACCAACCGGTGTACGGCGGCATCTCCCAGACCGCCTCGGCGGTGAACAGCTCCACCAGCCCGTCGATGTCGTAGGCCTCGAACGCCGCGATGTAGCGGGCGAGCAGGTCCTGGGATTCGCTGGAATCCGGCGCCGCCAGGCGATCGGTCGAGCTGGGCCCGACGGTCTCCAGTTGGGACCGGGCCCGCTGCAGCAGGCTGTTGACCGCGGTGGTGGTGGTGCCGATCGCATCGGCCACCTCGGCGGCCTTCCACTGCAGCACGTCGCGCAGCAGCAACACCGCGCGCTGCCGGGCTGAGAGGTGCTGCAGCGCAGCGACAAATGCCAGTCGCACCGACTCGCGCGACCCCACGATCACGGACGGGTCGGCCGGATCCTGCGTCAGGTCGGGCAGTGGCTCCAGCCAGGGCACCTCGCGACGTTCCACCAGCTCGGCGGTCGGGTCCGAGCTGGGCCCGCCGAGCCCGGCGGGCAGCGGGCGT
Organism: Mycobacterium florentinum; assembly: GCF_010730355.1. Lineage (NCBI taxonomy): Bacteria > Bacillati > Actinomycetota > Actinomycetes > Mycobacteriales > Mycobacteriaceae > Mycobacterium > Mycobacterium florentinum. Next base: position 3,291,055 of record NZ_AP022576.1, on the reverse strand, counting down.
CGGGTCCGGCCCTCCAGTGCGGTCAGGCAGGTGTTGGTGGCGATGCGGTGCAGCCAGGTCCGTATCGAGGACTTGCCCTCGAACCGGTCGTAGGCCTTCCAGGCCCGCAACAGCGTCTCCTGCACCAGGTCTTCCGCGTCGTGCAGCGAACCCGTCATCCGGTAGCAGTGCGCCAGCAATTCGCGACGATACGGCTCGGTACGGGCTGAGAAATCGCCGTGGCCCCCGCCCGCGGCGGGGATTTCTGCGTCGTCGGAGTTCTCCGCGAGCACGCTCACCCGGATGAGCCTACGCAGCGCCTCGGACCATAGCGCCTCAGGAGCCATTACGCTGCCCCTAATGACTAGGACGCCCGATGACCCGCAGTGAACGGAACTTCGACGGCCTGGGCGGCGTGCGCATCGTGTACGACGTCTGGACGCCGGATACCCCGCCGCGGGCCGTGGTGGTGCTGTCGCACGGTCTCGGCGAGTACGCGCGCCGCTATGACCACGTCGCGCAGCGCTTCGAAGAGGCCGGACTGGTCACCTATGCGCTGGACCACCGCGGACACGGCCGCTCCGGCGGCAAGCGCATGCTGGTCCGCGACGTCTCGGAGTACACCGCCGACTTCGACACCCTGGTCGGCATCGCCACCAGGGAACTCCCCGGGCTCAAGTGCGTCGTCCTCGGGCACAGCATGGGCGGCGGGATCGTGTTCGCCTACGGCGTCGAGCGGCCGGACAATTACGACCTGATGGTGCTGTCCGGGCCGGTGGTGGCGGCCCAGGATGCGGTGCCGGGGCTGGTGGCGTTCGCCGCCAAGTTCCTGGGCGCCGTGCTTCCCGGCGTGCCGGTGCAGGACCTCGACGTCGACGCCATCTCCCGGGACCCCGCGGTGGTCGCCGCGTACAAGGCCGACCCGCTCGTCTACCACGGCAAGATTCCGTTCGGTGTCGGCCGGGCGATGCTGGAGGTCAGCGAGACGATGCCGCAGCGGGCGCCGGCCCTGACCGCGCCGCTGCTGGTGGTGCACGGCGAGCAAGACCGGCTGGTGCCCGTCGCCGGAAGTCGTCGCCTGGTCGAATGTGTGGGCTCCACCGACGTCACGCTGAAGGTCTACCCGGGGCTCTACCACGAGGTCTTCAACGAGCCCGAGCAAGACCAGGTGCTCGGCGATGTCGTCACGTGGATCACCGATCGGCTCTGAGCGAACTGTCGGATCCCTCTTGTAGTTTGGCGCTTATGACCGACGACAAAATGCTGGCGCGCATCGCCGCGCTGCTGCGTCAGGCCGAGGGCACCGACAACACGCACGAGGCCGATGCGTTCATGACCGCCGCGCAGCGGTTGGCGACGGCGGCGTCCATCGACTTGGCGGTCGCCCGTTCGCACGCATCCAACCGTTCGGCGGCACAAGCGCCGACCCAGCGGACCATCACGATCGGGGCGGCCGGCACCAAGGGGTTGCGAACATACGTGCAGCTCTTCGTGCTGATCGCGTCGGCCAACGACGTGCGCTGCGACGTCGCGTCGAATTCGACGTTCGTCTACGCCTACGGGTTCGCCGAGGACATCGACGCCAGCCACGCCCTGTACGCCAGCCTGGTCGTTCAGATGGTGCGGGCCTCGGATGCCTACCTCGCCTCGGGCGCACACCGGCCCACGCCGACGATCACCGCCCGGCTCAACTTCCAGCTTGCCTTCGGGGCCCGCATCGGTCACCGGCTCAGCGAGGCGCGCGAAGAGGCGCGGCGCGAGGCCACCAGGGACCACAGCCGTCGGCCCGGTACTGCAATTGCATTGCGGGACAAAGATGTTGAGTTACATGACCACTACCGTGGGGCGTCCAAAGCGCGCGGCACCTACCAAGTCAGCCGCGCGACGGCGGGGTACTCGTCGGCCGCGCGGCGCGCGGGTGATCGGGCCGGCAAGCGGGCGCGGCTCGGCAACAGTCCCGAGTTGCCCGGAGCGCGGAGCGCGCTGGGCACGTGACCGCGGGGGATGAGCCCAAGCGAGATTCCCAGCGCTCCAAGGTGTATGCCGCCGAGGAGTTCGTTCGCACCATGTTCGACCGCGCCGCCGAGCACGGCTCTTCGGCCCTGGAGTTTTTCGGCACGCAGTTGACGCTGCCCCCGGAAGGGCGATTCGGCTCCGTCGCGGCGGCGCAGCGCTATGTTGACCAGGTGCTTGCGCTACCGGCGGTGCGGGACCGCTGGCCCGAGGTGTCGCCGCTGAGAGTGCGGTCGCGGCGGGCCGCTACCGCCGCGCATTACGAAAACTACGATGGCGCAGGCATTATCGCGGTTCCCGACCGTGCCACCGCCGACTGGGCGCTGCGTGAGCTGGTGGTGCTGCACGAAGTGGCGCATCACCTGTGTCAGGCGCAGCCGGCACACGGCCCGGAGTTCGTCGACACGATCTGCACGCTGGCCGAGTTGGTGATGGGGCCGGAGGTCGGGCACGTGCTGCGGGTGGTCTACGCCAAAGAGGGTGTGCGGTGGACGGCATCGCTGCGCGACGCTGGGCGGCCTGTTGAGGAGCCGGACAATTGAGCCCGGCCGAATCAGCCGACCCGGACGCCCGGGCGCGCGATATCGAAAGCCGGATGACCGACGACGAGCGCTTCACGTTGCTGGTCGCGGTGATGGGAATGTCGGAACTGTGGCCGCTGCCCGATGACCGCATCCCGCCCGGCACCCCGATGAGTGCCGGATATGTGCAGGGGATTCCCCGGCTCGGTATCCCGGCGCTGCGAATGAGCGACGCCGGCCTCGGGGTCACCAATCCCGGCTACCGGCCCGGTGACACCGCGACCGCGCTGCCGGCCGGCCTGGCGCTGGCCGCCGGTTTCGACCCCGCTCTCGCTCGTGCGGCGGGCCAGGTGATCGGCCGCGAGGCGCGCAGCCGCGGATTCAACGTGCAGTTGGCGGGCGCGATGAACCTGGCCCGCGACCCGCGCAACGGCCGCAACTTCGAATACGTCTCGGAAGACCCGCTTTTGACGGCCACGATCGCCGCCGAGTCCGTCAATGGCATCCAGCAACAGGGTGTCATCTCGACGGTGAAGCACTATTCGCTGAACTGCAACGAGACAAACCGGCACTGGCTGAACGCGATCATCGACCCCGACGCGCATCGCGAATCCGACCTGCTGGCCTTCGAGATCGCGATCGAGCGGTCCCGCCCGGGTGCGGTGATGACGGCATACAACAAAGTCAACGGTGACTACGCCTCGTCGAACGCGGTGTTGCTCAACGACATCCTGAAAGGCGCCTGGGGATACCGTGGTTGGGTCATGTCCGACTGGGGCGCCACGCCCGGCTGGGAGTGCGCACTGCACGGCTTGGACCAGGAATGCGGCGCCCAGATCGACACCGTGTTCTGGGGGGCGGAGGCGTTCACCGAACCCCTGCGAGCCGCGTACGCCGACGGCAAGTTACCCAAAGACCGCCTGTCCGACATGGTCCGGCGGATCCTGCGTTCGATGTTCGCGGTCGGTATCGACCAGTGCGGGGACGCTCACGAGCCGGATATGGCCGCCCACAATGAGATTGCGTTGAACATCGCGCGGCAGGGAACCGTGCTGCTGCAGAACCGCGGAGTGCTGCCGCTGGCGCCCGACGCCCGCATTGTCGTGATCGGCGGCCACGCGCAGCTCGGGGTTCCGACGGGCTGCGGGTCGAGTGCCGTCGTTCCGCCGGGCGGCTACGCGCACGTGGTCCCGATCGGCGGCGCCGGCCTGACCGGCGGCACCCGAAATCTGTACCTCTTGCCGTCCAGCCCGCTCGACGAACTCAGGAAGCAATTCCCCAACGCGCAGATCGAGTTTGATCCCGGCCTCAGCCCGGCCGAGGCGGTGCTGGCCGCGCGTCGGGCCGACGTCGCGATCGTGTTCGGGATCCGCGTCGAAGGCGAGGGCTTCGACAGCGCCGACCTGTCGCTGCCGTGGGGCCAGGACGCCGTCATCGCCGCGGTCGCCGCCGCCAATCCGAACACCGTGGTGGTGCTGGAGACCGGCAACCCGGTGGAGATGCCGTGGCGAGACTCGGCGAACGCAATCCTTCAGGCGTGGTATCCGGGTCAGGCCGGCGGTCGGGCGATCGCGGAGATCGTTGCGGGCCAAGTGAATCCGTCGGGTCGGCTGCCGATCACGTTTCCGATCGGACTCGATCAGACACCGCGCCCGGAGCTGACCGATCTGGGCACCGCGTTCGGGACACCGACCACGATCGACTACTTCGAAGGTGCCGAGGTCGGCTACCGATGGTTCGCCGACAGAGGCCACACGCCATTGTTCGCGTTCGGTCATGGCCTGTCCTACACCAGCTTTGAGTACCGCGACCTCGCAGTCACCGGCGGGGACACGGTTACCGCGAGCTTCAGCGTCGTCAACACCGGTGATCGCAGCGGGGCCGACGTCCCGCAGCTGTATCTGACCCACGCCGGCGAGCCACGTATGCGATTGCTGGGATTCGAGCGGGTCGAGTTGGACCCGGGCGCGACGCGCCGGGTAACGATCGCGGCGGACCCGCGCCTGCTCGCCCGTTACGAAGGCGCAAGCTGGCGGATCAAGGCGGGCCCCTACGCGGTGGCGGTCGGCGGCTCGGCGGTCGCGCTGCGGCTGATGGCCGAGGTCGAGCTGGACGCCCGTGCGTTCGTGCGCTGAGTGGCTTTTCGAACGCACGGCCGTCCCGCGGGATCTACTTGACTGGCACCAATGCTTCGCCGCAGGAGCAGCGGTAATCCTCGTCCGCGCCCGAACAGTGGCATGCGACCTCGATGCGGACGCGACAACCGCACCCCTCGTGACCGCAGGTCAGCTGCGTCCCCTCGTCGTAGTGCGCCATGTGAATCACCCTTGTCTGTTACGGGATTGCGGTCCTTGACCGAAATCCAGTGGTTACCTTCTTCGGTGGTTGCCCGCCGATCGGACAACCACGCCCAATGTATACCCTATACGGGTATCTGGTAAAGCACCGGGTGGTGCCCGTTATCGATCGGATGCACGACCAGGCGCGACGCCGTGGAACAGCGTTCGCGGCTAGCGTTGATCTCATGACCGACAAACCAACCCCGCAGGACGTCGACGCCTTCTTGGACAGCACAGTCATCGGTGACGATCCGGCCTTGTCCGCCGTGCTGGAGGCCAGCAACGCGGCCGGGCTGCCGCGGATCGCCGTGTCATGGCAGCAGGGCAAGTTCCTGTCCCTGCTGGCCGGTGCGATCGGGGCGCGCCGCATTCTCGAAATCGGCACCCTCGGCGGTTTCAGCACGATTTGGCTGGCGCGTGCGGTGGGTCCGGACGGACAGGTGGTGACGCTGGAGTACGAGCCCACCCACGCCTCCGTCGCACGGGCCAATCTGCAGCGGGCCGCAGTCGCCGACCGAGTGCGGGTCTTGGTCGGCGCTGCGCTGGAAACCTTGCCCACCATCGACGGTGATCCCTTCGACTTTGTGTTCATCGATGCGGACAAAGAGAACTACGTCGAGTACGTGCGGTACGCGGTCAAGCTGGCCCGCCCGGGCGCACTCATTGTGGTGGACAACGTTATTCGGGAAGGCGGGATCCTGGCGCCGGAATCCGATGACGCCAGGATCGTCGCGACGCGTGAGGCTCTGCAGGTCATGGGTGAGCACGCGCAGCTGGACACCGCGGTGATCCAGACGGTGGGCGCCAAGCATTGGGACGGCTTCGCTATCGCGCTGGTGAAGTCGCGCTAAATCGCAGGAAAGGCCGCCGTTTAGCGGCAACGAATTTCGTTGCTGACGCCGCGTGATCTGGCGTAATCTTGAAAAAGATGGATGGTTGCAGTCCGCTCAAAAGGCTTGCTGCATAACAGAAAGGTCACAAAATGAGTACAGTCCATTCATCAATCGATCACCACCCGGATTTGTTGGCCCTGCGGGCACGCTACGAGCGCGTCGCCGAGTCGATGAGTGCGCATTTCACCTTCGGCATGGTCCTGCTGACGGGCCTGTACGTCGCCGCATCACCGTGGATCGTCGGATTCAGCGGAACGGCATCGCTTGCCACGTCCGACTTCATCGTCGGGATTGCGATGGCGTTCTTGGCGTATGGGTTCGCGACGACGCTGGACCGCGCGCACGGGATGACCTGGACGTTGCCGGTGCTGGGCGTGTGGGTCATCGTCGCGCCGTGGGTCGTCCCGGGTGTCGCGCTGACCGCCGGCATGATTTGGTCGCATGTCGTCGCCGGTGCGTTGATGACGTTCCTGGGTCTCAACGCGGCCTACTTCGGCATGCGCACGCGCGCCGCGGCTGACCACGGGTAGCAGCGAAACCCGCTGAGCCAGGCAGTAACTCGCCCTGCCCGGCCGATCGATCTCGGCCCAGGGCAGGCCTAGCGGCAGACCGCGCCGATTGCCGCCGAGCTGACCAGCTTGACGTACTTGGCCAGCACGCCGGTCTTGTAGCGCGGCGCAGGAGGAGTGAAACCCTCTTGCCGAGAAGCGAATTCGGCCGGGTCGGCCAGCACGTCAAGAGTGCCACCGCCGACGTCGAGCCGGATTCGGTCGCCGTCGCGCAGGAAGGCGATCGGCCCGGCGTCCACCGCCTCGGGCGCCACGTGTCCCACGCACAGGCCGGTCGTCCCGCCGGAGAAACGTCCGTCGGTGAGTAGTAGTACGTCCTTACCGAGCCCGGCACCCTTGATCGCGCCGGTGATGGCCAGCATTTCGCGCATCCCGGGGCCACCCTTGGGGCCCTCGTAACGGATCACCACCGCGTCGCCCTTGGTGATGGTGCCGTCTTCGAGTGCGTCCAGGGCGGCCCGCTCGCCATCGAAAACCCTTGCGGTGCCCTCGAACACGTCCGAGTCGAAACCGGCCGACTTCACCACGGCGCCCTCGGGCGCCAGGCTCCCGTGCAGGATGGTGATGCCACCCGTCGGGTGGATCGGGTCGCTGAGCGCGCGCAGCACCTTGCCGTCCGGGTCGGGCGGCTCGATGGCGGCCAGGTTCTCGGCCAGCGTGCGTCCGGTCACCGTCAGGCAATCACCGTGCAGCAGACCGGCATCCAGCAGCGCCTTCATCATGACGGGGACGCCGCCGATGTGATCGACATGCGACATCACGTGCCGGCCGAACGGCTTCACGTCGGCAAGGTGCGGCACCTTGGCGCCGATCCGGCTGAAGTCCTCGAGCGAGAGCTCGACCTCGGCTTCGTAAGCGATGGCCAGCAGGTGCAGCACCGCGTTGGTCGAGCCGCCGAACGCCATCACCACCGCGATCGCATTCTCGAAGGCCTCTTTGGTGAGGATGTCGCGGGCGGTGATCCCGCGGCGCAGCAGTTCGATGACGGCCTGGCCGCTGCGCCGGGCGAACCCGTCGCGGCGCCGGTCGGTGGCCGGGGGCGCCGCACTGCCGGGCAGTGACATGCCCAGTGCCTCGGCGGCGCTGGCCATCGTGTTGGCGGTGTACATGCCGCCGCACGCGCCCTCGCCCGGACAGATCGCGCGCTCGATGGCGTCGACGTCCTTACGCGACATCAATCCGCGCGAGCAGGCGCCCACGGCTTCGAACGCGTCGATGATCGTCACCTCGCGCTCGCTACCGTCGGAGAGCTTGGCCACCCCCGGCAGGATCGAGCCCGCGTACAGGAATACCGACGCCAGGTCCAGGCGTGCGGCGGCCATCAGCATGCCGGGCAGCGACTTGTCGCAGCCGGCCAGCAGCACCGAGCCGTCGAGCCGCTCGGCCTGCATCACGGTCTCGACGCTGTCGGCGATCACCTCGCGGGACACCAGGGAGAAGTGCATGCCTTCGTGGCCCATTGAGATGCCGTCGGAGACCGAGATCGTGCCGAACTCCAGCGGGTAGCCGCCGGCGGCGAACACGCCCTCTTTGACCGCCTTGGCCAGCCGGTCCAGCGAGAGGTTGCACGGCGTGATCTCGTTCCACGACGACGCGACGCCGATCTGCGGCTTGGCGAAGTCCTCGTCGCCCATGCCTACCGCGCGCAGCATGCCCCGGGCGGCGGTCTTCTCCAGACCGTCGGTGACGTCACGACTACGGGGTTTGATGTCGGCGGTTGCCGCGTCGGTGCTTAGGGCCATCGATCAAGTATGCGCGGGGACGACAAGCCAATTTTCAGGCCATACCCCGCTGGGGTATGAGGTATCGTGGAGGGTTCACACGCAGCGGGAGCTGGGCGCGCAGCCGGGAGGGTTTTGAGGCCGAGATGACGACTCCACACGGATATTCACAGCAGAAGGACAACTACGCCAAGCGGCTGCGGCGCATCGAGGGTCAGGTGCGCGGCATCGCGAAGATGATCGAGGAAGACAAGTACTGCATCGACGTGCTTACCCAGATCAGCGCCGTAAACAGCGCGATGCGGTCGGTGGCGCTGAACCTGCTCGACGAGCACCTCGGCCACTGCGTGACCCGCGCCGTCGCCGAAGGCGGCAGCGACGCCGACGACAAGCTGGCCGAGGCGTCCGCGGCCATCGCGCGTCTGGTTCGTTCCTGATTGGTGACGTAGTTGAGACCGGGTTGCGGTCCTAAGTTGGCCGAACCCGTTGTTGAGGTGCGTACGGTAAGGCAGTGTGATCGCATTAGGCACGACAACCCAGGAACTGGGGAGCCCGGCCGATACCGTATCCCACGCCATGACTGCCGAAACCGGAACAGCCACCGCCACCGCGCGAACGTGGACGCCACGGATCGCCGCGCAGCTGGCAGTGCTGGCCGCCGCGGCATTCATCTATGTCACGGCCGAGATTCTGCCGGTGGGCGCGCTGTCCGCGATCTCCCGGGACTTGCACGTCAGCGTCGTCTACGTCGGAACCCTGCTGACCTGGTATGCGCTGGTCGCGGCCCTGACGACGGTGCCGCTGGTGCGCTGGACCGCGCATTGGCCGCGCCGCCGGGCGCTGATGCTCAGCCTGACCTGCCTGACCGCCTCGCAGGTCATCTCGGCGCTGGCGCCCAACTTCGCGGTGCTGGCCGCGGGACGGGTGCTGTGCGCGTTCACCCACGGCCTGCTGTGGGCGGTGATCGCCCCGATCGCCACCCGCCTGGTGCCGCCCAGCCACGCGGGCCGCGCGACGACGTCGATCTACGTCGGAACCAGCCTGGCGCTGGTGATCGGTAGCCCGCTCACGGCGGCGATGAGCCTGATGTGGGGCTGGCGGCTGGCGGTCGTGTGCGTGATGGCCGCGGCGGCCGTCGTCACGGTCGCCGCCCGGGTGATGTTGCCGCCGATGGTGCTCACCAAGGACCAGCTGGCCTGCGTCGGCCCGCGGTCGACCCACCACCGCAATCCGCGGCTGATCATCGTGAGCCTGCTGGCGATGGTCGCGGTCACCGGGCATTTCGTCTCCTACACCTACATCTCGGTGGTCATCCGCGACGTCGTCGGCGTGCGCGGGCCGAACCAGGCCTGGCTGCTGGCCGCCTACGGCCTGGCGGGCCTGCTGGCGGTGTCTCTGGTAGCGCGGCCGCTGGACCGCCGGCCCCGGGGCGCGATCATCCTGTGCATGGCGGGATTGACGGCCGCGTTCGTGGTGCTGACCGCGCTGGCGTTCGGCGACCGCACCACCACCCTGTTGACCGCGCTGATCGGCACCGCCGCGATCGTGCTGTGGGGCGCGATGGCCACCGCGGTGTCGCCGATGATGCAATCCGCCGCGATGCGCAACGGCGCCGACGACCCCGACGGCGCGTCCGGTCTGTACGTGACGGCGTTCCAGGTGGGCATCATGGCCGGCTCCCTGTCGGGTGGTTTGTTGTACGAGCACAGCGTGGCGACGATGCTCACCGCGTCGGCGGGTTTGATGGGAATAGCGCTGGCCGGCATTGCGGCCAACCGGCGGGTGCTGGACGTTGCTCCGTCAAGCTCACGCGATTCATAATTCGGCAGTTCACCGGCCCTGATTGCCGGCATGACCGGGGTCGCGCCGGGTCCGGATTAGGTAGCTGGGGGCGCCGCTGTGCCACACTGGGTCCAGCTACTGACTGGAGGTATGCATATGTCGGGCTGGACGAGGACAAGCCTCTTCGCGGCTCTGAACGCAGCCGGTGTCGCCGCCGTGCTGGTGCTGGGGAGCGCCCCGGCTCTGGCGGATCCGGACCCGGTTCCCGCCGACCCGAACGTGGTTGCCGCGTCCCCCGCTCCGCCTCCGCCGCCATTCGAGCTGCCGCAGTTGCCGGGGTTCCCGCCTCCGCCACCGGGTGACGCTCCGCCGCCCCCGCCGTGGGCGCCGCCGGTGGCAGTGCCGGCCGCCGACGGGCAGGACCCGAACCCGTTCACCGGCACCGCGCCGTTCGGCACGCCCTCGTTCGTCCCGAAAACCGGCTCGATGGTCGGTGTCGCCCAGCCGATCATCATCAACTTCCCCGGCCGGGTCGATGACGCCGGCGCGGCCCAAGCCGCCGTGCACGTGTCGTCCATTCCGCCGGTGCCGGGCAAGTTCTACTGGATGACCCCGACGCAGCTGCGCTGGCGGCCGATCAACTTCTGGCCCGCCAACACCGCGGTGAACATCGACGCCGGCGGCACCAAGTCGAGCTTCCGCACCGGCGACCAGTTGATCGCCACGGCCGACGACGCCACGCATCAGCTCACCGTGACCCGCAACGGCACCCTCGAAAAGACCATCCCGATGTCGATGGGTATGACGTCGGGCAACCACCAGACCCCCAACGGCACGTACTACGTCCAAGAGAAGATGCCCTCGGTGGTGATGGACTCCTCGACCTACGGGGTGCCGGTCAATTCGACCTACGGCTACAAGGTGACCGTCGAGCTGGCCGTGCGGTTCGACAACGTCGGCGACTTCGTGCACAGCGCCCCATGGTCGGTGGACGACCAGGGCAAGCGCGATGTCAGCCACGGCTGCATCAACATCAGCCCGAGCAACGCCAAGTGGTTCTTCGACAACTTCGGCGCCGGCGACCCGATCATCGTGAAGAACTCCAGCGGTGGCTCGTACAAGAAGAACGACGGCTCCAGCGACTGGATCACCAACTAGCCGAGATTGTTGGTGACGACGACGCGCTCGTCGATGGTCGATCCCGGTGTGTCGGACGAATTCGATTCGCTTGCGGGGTGATTCGCGCGCAGAATCGCCGGCCGGCTCATGTCGACTGACAGGCTGAAGATGTCCGCCCGGTTGTAGGTGCCGACGATGTCATGGGCCTGCTTGGCGATGACCTCCTTCTGCAGGTCGACCTCGGCGTGCAGGATTGCGTCCGGCTCGGTCATCGGTCCGGCCAGGACCTGACCGTCAGGGCCGATCACCATCGCGGCGGGAGGCGTTGCCGTCAAGGCTTTTTCGATGCGAGCGTCGCCGCCGGCGATCTCACGGACGGCGGTTTCGTCCAACGTCGTCGCCGCGACGACGACGAACACCTTGCCCTCGAACGCGTGGGCGGCGCTGCGCAACCGGATGAACTCGGCGAGGTCGTAGTCGAAGTCCTGCGACCGGCCGTCGAATGGCCAAGCCGGCGGGTAAGTCGCGATATGCAGCCGCTCTCCCTGGGCGAGCAGGGTGAATCTCGCTAGCGTGTTGGTGTTTTCGCCACAGATGAGCGCGCCGAGGCGCCACCCGCCGAGTTCGACCGGCCGCAGGTCGTGCGCGTCGCCGTGTGACCAAGTCAGGCGTTCGTACCAGGTAGCCACCAGCTTGCGACGGTGATTGACCAGCCGGCCGCTCGGGTCGAACACCAGGTTGGAGTTCCAGAGTTGGCCCAGGCTATCGGGATTGCGTTCGTTCACCCCCACGGACAATGTCACCCCGTGCGCGCGGGCAATGCGACCGAGACGTTCGGTCTGGGGACTGGGCACGACGACCGACTCGGCAACGAGCCGCTCATGCCATTCGTGTTGGTCGATCGGAGGCAGCACGGCGTTCCACACCGGGAATCCGGCCAGAAACGCCTCACCGAAAACGACCAACTGTGCGCCGTCTCGAGCGGCGGTTGCGACCAGGTGTTCCACCTTGTCGAGGCTGGCCGGCAGGTCGAGAAAGACCGGCGACGCGTTCACTGCGGCAACAGCCACTTTCGGGAGGTCCAGCGATGACATGTCGTTGCCCTTCTCGAGATTGTTCTGATCTATCGACAATGGTTCGGGTTCCGGTCGAACCGCGAATCCCACTCTATTCACCGCCGATTGACTGTCAATCGGATTGTCCTGGCGGCGATTCCGGTTTGATTGTCGACATTTCTCGACAACTATGGCGGCCACTGAGAGGTTGTCGAAATCAGTGGACACCGTAGGAGGTAAAGGCTTTCACCGATAACTTGCCGATGGTGTACCGCCGCTTATAGTGATGCACAACACTTTTCGATGTGTCGCGCATTGAGACAGTCGACGCTTTTCGACACCCTACGTTTTGCCGAATTCGGAGGTTCACGTGTCACAGCCAACAACGAGTAGCGATACGCAACGCGGTCCTACCGCGCCAATCGCACTGTCGCAACCGTCCAATAATGGCCATACAGTAAACAATTCGACTTCGGTGCACGTCGATCCCGTCCCGGACGAGGCGCCAACGACGCCGAATCTGTACGACTTCGCGCGAGTGCAAGCCTCGCCGGAGTTCCAGGACCTCGCGCACCGGCTGCGCCGGTTCGTCTTTCCGATGACGGCATTCTTCCTGGTCTGGTACCTGGCCTACATGCTGCTCGCCACGTATGCGCACGCGTTGATGGCCACAAAGGTGTTGGGCCACATCAATCTTGGTGTAGTGCTTGGCTTCGGCCAATTCGTCACTACCTTCGGGATCACCGCGCTCTACGTGAGATTCGCCGCCCGAACGCTGGATCCGCGAGCCGCGAAGATCCGCGCCGACCTCGGCGGAGCGGGCGCGTGACCGCCACCTTCGCGGCTGCCAACGTCGGGAATCCGGCGATCAACATCTCCGTCTTCGCGGTGTTCGTGGCCGGCACCATGGCGTTGGTGGTCTGGGCCGGCCGCAGTACCAAGAAGCCCAGCGATTTTTACACCGGCGGCGGTGAATTCACCGGGGCGCAAAACGGATTCGCGATCGCCGGCGACTACCTGTCGGCCGCGTCGTTCCTCGGCGTATCCGGCGCCATCGCGGTCTACGGCTACGACGGATTCCTCTACTCGATCGGCTTCTTGGTGGCGTGGCTGGTAGCGCTGCTGCTGGTTGCCGAGATGCTGCGCAATACCGGCCGCTTCACGATGGCCGACGTGTTGAGCTTCCGGCTGCGCGAACGCCCCGTCCGCATGGCCGCCGCGGTGTCGACGTTGACGGTCTCGCTGTTCTATCTCGTCGCACAGATGGCCGGCGCGGGCGGACTGGTCGCCTTGTTGCTCGACGTCAAAAGTGAAGCGGGCCAGTCGACTGTGGTCGCGATCGTCGGCGCCCTGATGATCGCCTACGTGCTCATCGGCGGAATGAAGGGCACGACGTACGTGCAGATGGTGAAGGCCGTTCTGCTGGTGACGGGCGCGGCGATCATCTTCGGGCTGGTCGTGATCGCGGTGCGGGGCAACTTCTCCCAACTGCTCGCCAATGCCCAAGGTGTGGTGGATCATTCGAAGAACCACGCGGTGGCCGGCCACAACATCCTGGAGCCGGGTGCGAAGTACGGCGCGACCGCAATCACCAAACTGGACTTCCTGTCGCTGGGCATCGCGCTGGTGCTGGGCACCGCCGGACTGCCGCACGTGCTGATGCGCTTCTACACGGTCCCCACCGCCAAGGAAGCACGTCGCTCGGTCACCTGGGCGATCGGCGCGATCGGAATTTTCTACCTCTTCTCGTTGGCCATCGGCTACGGCGCGGCCTGGTTGGTCGGCCCGGACGTGATACTCGCGACCGCCGGCAAGGAGAACTCCGCCGCGCCGTTGCTCGCATTCAAGTTGGGCGGAACGATCTTCCTCGGCGTGATCGCTGCCGTCGCATTCGCGACGATCCTGGCGGTGGTGGCCGGCCTCGCGATCACGGCGGCCACGTCGTTCGCCCACGATATCTACGCCGGTGTGATCAAGCGCGGCAACGCTTCCGAAGCACGGCAGGTGCATGTCTCGCGCATCATGGTCGTGGTGATCGGCATCCTGGCCATCGTGCTCGGGATCCTCGCGATGGGGCAGAACGTGGCCTTCCTGGTGGCGCTGGCATTCGCCGTCGCCGCCTCGGCCAACCTGCCGACCCTGCTGTACTCGTTGTTCTGGAAACAGTTCAACACCGCCGGCGCCCTTTTCAGCATCTACGGCGGGCTGGTCAGTTGTCTGGTGCTGATCATCTTTTCGCCCGCGGTCTCCGGTAACCGCTCGGCAATGTTCCCCGGCGTCGACTTCGCCTGGTTCCCGCTGGCGAACCCGGGCATTGTCAGCATCCCGCTGGCGTTCGCCCTCGGCATCGTCGGAACGTGCGTCGGGCGACGCCGGCCCGAGGACCGGGCCAAACAAGCAGAGATGGAGGTCCGATCCCTCACCGGCGTCGGCGTGGAAAAGGCGCTCGTCCATTGACGGGAGAGACACGCGATGTGGGCAGAGCTGGTCGAAGCCGGGCTTGAACCGAAGGAGGCGCGCTTCTACCTGGCCGCGCTCAACATGGACTCGGCAACCATTGCCCAGCTCGCCGAGGCGTCGCGGATCAGCCGCACCAACGCCTACGACATCGTCAAACGCCTTGCCCAGCGTGGCTTGGTCTCACTGATCGAGGGCGGCAGCCATCGCGACGACCCGAAAGCCGGCGGACGTCCCAGAACCATTGTGCGAGCGGCGGATCCGCAACGCCTGCTGGACGAATGGAGTCAGCGGCGCCGGGTCCTGGAATCGGTGGTGCCCCAACTGCGCGCCTTTCATGCCAAGGCCGGCACGGCTCCCCGGGTGCGGTATCTCGAGGGCGCGAGTGGTATCAGGACGGCGTTGTTGGAGACCTTGGACTGGCCTTCGCCGCTGCGCGGCGTCCTGTCGATGCGCGACTTGTTGAGCGTGCCGGGAGTCGAGGCGATGCAGGAGTACATCGCCGGGCGCCGTGAGCGTCAATTGTGGCTGCATGTGTTGCGGTCACCCGAGAAGGATCTGCCCGGCGGCTGGCCCACCAGTTATGACGACTATCGCCGCGCCCGGTACGTGCCCGCCGAATACCTCTTCACGATGTCGATGATCATCGGCGACACGTCGGCGGCGATGATTTCGTCCCAGCGCGAGAACTTCGCCCTGGTGGTCGAGAGCCTCGAGTACGTCGAGATGCACCGCAACTTGTTCGAGGTGCTGTGGGCTGTCGCCGCCCAAGATCCGCCCGCGCGGGCCCCAGAGCTGCCATAACACCTGGCTACGGCCGATTTCGAGGCGAGAACTTTCGCCGGCCCGGCGACTATGTATAGCATCATACATAAGGTGAGAGGGGCGCGATGCGAAGTCCACGCGAGCGGATGGTGATCTCGGCCGCGCTGCTGATCCGGGAACGGGGCGCGCACGCCACCGCGATTTCGGACGTGCTGGAGCACAGCGGCGCACCGCGCGGCTCGGCCTATCACTACTTCCCGGGTGGGCGAACCCAATTGCTCTGCGAGGCGGTCGATTACGCCGGCGAGCACGTCGGGGCCGTCATCGACGAGGCCGACAGCGGCCTCGACCTGCTGGACACGCTGATCGACAAGTACCGCCGGCAGTTGCTCGACAGCGACTTTCGGGCCGGCTGCCCGGTCGTGGCGGTCTCCGTCGAATCCGGGGACGAGCAGGACGGCCAGCGGATGGCGCCGGTCGTCGAGCGAGCCGCCGCGGTGTTCGATCGCTGGAACGGCCAGGTTGCCCAGCGCCTGATCGCTGACGGCATACCCGCCGTGCAGGCCAGCGAACTGGCGGTGCTGACGATGTCGGCGCTCGAAGGGGCCATCGTGCTGGCCCGGGTGCGGCGCGACGTGGCGCCACTGGATCTCATCCACCGTCAGCTGCGCAATTCGCTGCTGGCCGCCTTGAAGAAGTAGCCCGAAAGGAAGTCCCGCGATGGCCGCTGAGTGGCAGTCGACCGCATGCATCCTCTGCGAATGCAACTGCGGCATCGTCGTACAGGTCGAAGATCGCACGCTGTCGCGTATCCGCGGCGACAAGAACCATCCCGCGTCGCAGGGCTACACCTGCAACAAGGCGCTGCGGCTGGACCACTACCAGAACAACCGCGCTCGCCTGACCTCCCCGATGCGCCGCCGTGCCGACGGCAGCTACGAAGAAATCGATTGGGAGACCGCGATTGTCGAGATCGCGGAGGGTTTCAAGCACATCCGCGACACCTACGGCGGCGACAAGATCTTCTACTACGGCGGCGGCGGGCAGGGCAACCACCTGGGTGGGGCCTACAGCGGCGCCTTCCTGAAGGCCCTGGGGTCGAAGTACCGCTCAAATGCGTTGGCGCAGGAGAAGACCGGAGAAGCATGGGTCGACGGACACCTGTACGGCGGCCACACCCGGGGCGAGTTCGAGCACGCCGAAGTCTCGGTGTTCATCGGCAAGAACCCGTGGATGTCGCAGAGCTTCCCCCGGGCCCGGGTGGTGCTCAACGAGATCGCCAAGGACCCCGATCGATCGCTGATCGTGATCGACCCCGTCGTCACCGACACCGCGAAGATGTCCGACTTCCACCTGCGAGTGCGACCGGGCACCGACGCGTGGTGCCTGGCCGCACTGGCGGCGGTGCTGGTTCAGGAAAACCTGTGCAACGAAGCGTTTCTCGCTGAGCACGTGCACGGTTTCGATACTGTGCGCGACGCGCTGCGCGACATCTCGATCGCTGACTACGCGCAGCGTTGCGGGGTGGACGCGGAGCTGCTACGGACCGCGGCGCGGCGCATCGGCACCGCCGAAAGCGTCTCGGTGTTCGAAGACCTCGGAGTTCAGCAGGCCCCCAACAGCACCCTGAGCTCCTACTTGAACAAGCTGCTCTGGATCTTCACCGGCAACTTCGCGAAAAAGGGTGGCCAGCACCTTCATTCGTCGCTGGCATCGCTGTTCAGCACGGTTTCGGGGCGCACCCCCGTCACCGGGGCGCCCATCATTGCCGGGCTGATTCCGTCCAACGCCGTGCCCGAGGAGATCCTCACCGATCACCCGGACCGGTTCCGGGCGATGATCGTCGAAAGTGCCAATCCCGCGCACTCGCTGGCCGACTCGACGGCGTGCCGGGAGGCCTTTCAATCCCTGGAACTGATGGTGGTCGTCGACGTTGCGATGACCGAGACCGCTCGACTGGCGCACTACGTGTTGCCCGCGGCGTCCCAGTACGAGAAGACCGAGGCCACGTTCTTCAATTTCGAGTTCCCGCACAACGGCTTTCACCTGCGCCGGCCGCTGCTCAAGCCATTGCCGGGAACACTGCCCGAGCCGGAGATCTGGACCCGGCTGGTGCGAGCACTCGGAGTGCTCGACGACGCGGACTTACGGCCGCTGCGCGATGCCGCCCAACAGGGTCGCGAGGCATACGCCGAAGCATTCCTGAATGCCGTGGCCGGCAATCCGACGATGGCCCGCCTGGTCCCGTACGTGCTCTACGAAACCCTGGGGCCGACGCTGCCCGAGGGTATGGCCGGGGCCGCCGCCGTGTGGGGGCTGGCGCAGAAGACGGCGATGACCTATCCCGATGCGGTGCGCCGCGCCGGGCACGCCGACGGCAACGCGCTGTTCGACGCCATCCTGGACAACCCGTCGGGAGTCGTCTTCACCGCGCACAACTACGAGGACGACTTCGCGCTGATCACCCACTCCGATCACAAGATCGCGGTCGAAATCCCGGAAATGCTCCACGATTTACGGGCGCTGTCCGACGCGCCGCCGCAACTGACCACCGACGAGCTGCCCATCGTCTTGTCGGTGGGCGAGCGGCGCGCCTACACCGCCAACGACATTTTCCGCGACCCGTCCTGGCGTAAGCGCGACGCCGACGGAGCACTGCGCGTCAGCGTTGAGGATGCCCAGGACCTCGGACTCGTCGACGGCTGCCGGGCGCGCATCACCACCGCGGCCGGCAGCGCCGAGGCGACCATCGAGATCACCGAGACGATGTTGCCCGGACATGCGGCCCTGCCCAACGGTTTTGGACTCGACTACATCGGGGAGGATGGAAAGACCGTCGTCCCGGGCGTCGCCCCGAACGCGCTGACCTCGACCGGGTGGCGCGACTCCTACGCCGGGACGCCCTGGCACAAGCACGTGCCCGCGCGGATCGAATTGTGCCGAGCAGACGCAAAAGCTCACGTTTAACGGCGTGTCAGGGTGCTTTTGCGTCTGCTCGCGGGAAAAGGCGACCCCTAGTTCCAGATCCTGACCCGGCGCTGCGGCGCCAGGAACAGCGCGTCGTCCTCGGCAACGTCGAAGGCCTCGTAGAAGGCGCCGACGTTGCGGACGACGCCGTTACACCGGAACTCAGGCGGCGAGTGCGGGTCCACGGCGAGGCGTCGAATTGCTTCTGCCTCACGGGATTTGGTGCGCCACACCTGCGCCCAGCCATAGAACACCCGTTGCACGCCGGTCAGGCCGTCGATCACCGGGGCGGGCTCGCCGTTCAGCGACAGTTGGTAGGCCAACAGCGCGATGGACAGTCCGCCCAGGTCGCCGATGTTCTCGCCGACGGTGAAGGCACCGTTGACGTGGTGGGCACCGTCGAGCTCGCGGGGGATGTAGGCCTCGTACTGCTCGATGAGCGCCTTGGTGCGGGCCCCGAACTCGCTGCGATCGTCGTCGGTCCACCAGTCGACGAGATTGCCGTCGCCGTCGTACTTGGCGCCCTGGTCGTCGAAGCCATGCCCGATCTCGTGCCCGATCACCGCCCCGATCCCGCCGTAGTTGGCGGCGTCGTCGGCCTGGGCGTCGAAGAATGGCGGCTGCAAAATGGCTGCGGGGAAGACGATCTCGTTCATCCCCGGGTTGTAGTAGGCGTTAACGGTCTGCGGCGTCATGAACCATTCGTCACGGTCCACCGGCCCGCCAAGCTTGGCCAGTTCGCGGTCGTGGTTGACCGCATACCCGCGCAGGTAGTTGCCGTACAGGTCGTCGCGGTCGATCACCAGCGCGGAGTAGTCGCGCCACTTCGCGGGGTAGCCGACCTTGGCGGTGAACTTGCCGAGCTTGGTCAGCGCGCGCTCCCGGGTCTGCGGCGTCATCCAGTCCAGGTCGCTGATGCTGACCCGGTAGGCCTCCCGCAGGTTGTCTACCAGCGCGTCGATGCGCTCCTTGGCTTCCGGCGGGAAATGCCTTTGCACGTACAGCTTTCCGACGGAATCGCCCATCAGGTTCTCGACCAGCGAAACCCCGCGCTTCCACCGGGCCCGGATCTGTTCGGTCCCGGTCAGCAGGCGGCCGTAGAAGTCGAAGTCCGCCGCGACCAGGGCGCCGGTAAGCCACGACGCGCGGGCGCGGATCAACCGCCACCGGGCCCAGCGCTTCCAGTCCTCGAGGTCTTGGCCGTCCCATAGCGTGGCGAAGGCAGTGAGGTAATCGGGCTGGCGCACAACGACTTCCGCGACGGCCTGGGGGGTGCTGCCCAGCGCGGTGATCCACCCGGTCCAGTCGAAGCCGGCGCCCTCGGTCTGCAGTTGTGCGAAGGTGCGCAGGTTGTAGGTCAGGTCGGCGTCGCGGCGCTTGACCACATCCCAGTGTGCGGCAGCAAGTTTGGTCTCCAGCGCCACGATGCGGGCCGCGGTTTCGGCGTGGTCCGCCGCCTCCCCGCCGTACACCAGGGCGAACATCCGAGCGATGTGTCCCGGGTAGGCCGCGAGCACCTGGGCGTGCGGCTCGTCGCGGTAGTACGACTCGTCGGGCAACCCGATGCCGGATTGGTTGACGTGCACCAGGTAGCGGGTCGAGTTCTTGGCGTCGGTGTCGATGTAGACGCCGACGCCGCCGCCCACCCCGGTGCGCTGCAGGGTGCCGACGACGGCGGCCAGGGCGGCCGCATCGGCCGCGCCGTCGATGGTAGCCAGCTCGTCGTGCAGCGGCTGCAGGCCACGACGCTCGACCGCGTCCTCGTCGAGGAAGCTCGCGTAGAGGTCGCCGATGCGCTGCTGGTCGGTGCCCGGCGCGGCGCCGCTGTCGCTCGCTTCGATGATCAGGTCGCGGACCTGCTCCTCGGCCTGGTCGAACAGGATGCGGAAGGCTCCGTCGGTGGCGCGGTCCGGGGGGATCTCGTAGTCGGCCAGCCAGCGACCGTTCACGTAGCCGAACAGGTCGTCTTGGGGACGGGCATTTTCGTCGATGTGGCTCAGGTCCAGGCCCGAGCGTGTGGCCGCATACGTCACCCTGCCATCCTTACCATCTTCTGCGCGCCGGGCGCCTGCTGCGCCGACTGCGACCGGCGGCCGGGTAACCTCGCGCCCATGCCTGACGGCGAGCAAACCGACGCGGCGACCGACGTGGACGAGCAGGACGCCGAGGCCAGCGCGGCGGAAGCCGACGACGCCGAAGACTCCGACGCGGTGATTTTTTCTCCGTTCGGGATCGCCTCCGCGGTCCTCGGCGTGCTGTCGGTCGCCGCGGTGGTGCTCGTCGGGATCATCTGGTCCGACCACCGTGCGGACTCGGCCGAACGCACCTACCTGAGCCGCGTGATGCAGACAGCCGCCGATTGGACCGGCGTGCTGATCAACATGAACAGCACCAACGTCGACGCCAGCCTGCAGCACCTGCACGACGGGACCGTCGGCGAGCTGAACACCGACTTCGACGCGACGGTGCAGCCCTACAAGCAGGTGGTGGAGAAACTGCAGTCGCAGAGCAGCGGGCGGATCGAGTCGGTGGCGATCGAGACGGTGCATCACGACCTGGACAGCCAACCGGGTGTCGCGCGGTCGGTGGTCACCACCAAGCTGCCACCGTTCGCCAGCAGGACGGATTCGGTGATGCTGGTCGCGACGTCGGTCAGCGAGAACGTCGGCGCCAAGCCGCAGACGGTGCACTGGAGCCTGCGCCTCGACGTCTCCAACGTCGACGGCAAGCTGCTGATCTCTCACCTGGAGTCGATCCGATGAGAAACCTCTGGCGGCTGCTGGCCTTCGACATCCTGGCGCCGGTGGCCACGGTCGGCGCGCTGCCGATGATCGGCGTCATCCTGGACTGGCCGCTGTGGTGGGTGTCGGTGTGCTCGGTGCTGCTGGTGCTGATCGTCGAGGGGGTGGGGGTCAATTTCTGGCTGCTGCGCCGCGACTCGGTCAGCGTCGGCACCGACGACGAAGCGCCCGGGCTGCGCCTGGCCGTCGTCGCCCTGTGTACGGCCGCCCTGTCGGCCGCCGTGCTCACCGGCTACACCCACTGGACCAGCACCGACCGCGACTTTAAGAAGGACTCCCGGGACGTGGCCCAGGTCGCCAGCGGGATGGCCGAGGCGATGGCGTCGTTTACTCCGAGCGCCCCGAGCAGCTCGATCGACCGGGCCGCGGCGATGATGGTGCCCGAGCGCGCGGACGCGTTCAAGCAGCAGTACCAGAAGACCAGCGCCGACCTCGCCCAGCGCAATGTCACGGCGCAGGCCTCGACCCTGGCGGCCGGAGTGGAGGCGCTCGGGCCCACCGCGGCCAGCGTGGCGGTCATCCTGCGGGTAACCCAGAACACGCCCGGTCAGCCGCCCAGTCGGGCGGCACCGGCATTGCGGGTGGCACTGGTCAAGCGGGGCGGCGACTGGCTGGTGAACGACGTGCTGCCGATCAACGCCCGCTGACGGCTCAGTCGGCGTCGGGCGTGGGCTCCGACTTCACTTTCACGAACCGGTCCGAGAGCCGGCGGATCCGGATCATCAGCGAGGCCGACGGGCTGACGCTGCCGTCGAGGTAGCTGGCCAGATCCTCGGCCGCCACCCCGATGCGGGCGGCGAATTCCTGCTGGGCCAGGCCGGATCGCTCGATCAGCAGCCCCACGTGGCGGGCCACCTCGGCGCGTTCGTTGGCCTCCAGGTGGACGCGGGCGCGCTCCAGCACCTCCCACAGCGCCTTGGAGATGCCGTACGGGCGGGTGCCCTCGAGGACTTCCTCGACCTGACGGGCGGTGCGGCCGAACGGGTCGCGCTTGAGCGCGGCGGCGATCCGCTTCCAGGTCTCGATGTCACCGCCCTGCAGCGCCGAGCGGATGGCGGCCGTCGGCCAGAACTCGACCGGCTGATCGAAATCGTGCGGACGAGTTTCGGCGGCGGGCTGCTGGGGCGGCGGCACGCGTCGTCGGTCGGCTGCCAACGTCACCTCGCCTCCTCCAGCATTGCGACGGCCACGGACAGGCAGCGCTGCCTGACCTCATCCCAGTCTGCCTTGGCGTCCGGTTCCGACCAATGATCGTCAGACAGATCGGAAGGGTGCGGATCCGCGAGTTGACGGACCAACTCGGAGGCGATCCATTGCTGCTTGGGCGGTTGAGAACAGTAATACCTGTCCATTCCGGCGAGCACCACCGCGGCCGTTTCCGGTTCTAATGTGTCCACCATGTCAGCAAATTCGGCGAAATCGCGGCTGCTGTTACGGCACATGATCAGGTAGCCCTTGAGGCGCAGCGTCTCGGCACCGGTCGGGACCTGTAGCCGGTCGCCGGTGGGCAACTGCACATTGGTGGTTTCCACCGGGCTGCGACGGGCGTATTCCGGCCGACCGCGGGTGCGAGCACCGGCCTCGAGCGCATCGATGGCAACCGACAACCGGCCCCGCCACAGGGTGACCGGATGCACCGGCCGCTCGCCCCACGGCATGGCCCGGGAAATGCCGTTGCGTGCGGCCAAGCCGTCGACCAGCTTCTTGGCGCCGGACGCGGCCTTGGTCTGACCGTTGCCGCCGAGCGTGATCGCGACGGCGTCGTCGTCGGCGATGTTGACCTGGTGCGGAATCTGTCCGGGGCCCTGGCCGCGCGGTTCCTCGGCGTCCTTGCCGTTGCGCCCGCAGCCGGTGAACGCCAGCGGATCGGCCACGGTGATGGCGTCGGGCGCCAAGTGCCTGAGCTTGGCCGCCGACTTGAGCACCATCCGCAGGTCCGCGCTGGGCGCGGTGAGCGCCGAGATGTCGTCGGGAATGACGACGACGTCGCCGAGGTCGACCTCGGGCAGCGGCCGGTCGAAGTCGACCGACGGCAAGACCTTGCGCAGCCACCCGGGCAGCCACCAGTTCCACTGGGCGAACATCGCCATCAGCGCCGGAACCAGCACCAACCGCACCACGGTGGCGTCGACAGCGATCGCGACGGCGCACGCCACCCCGATCTCGGCGACCAGCGGCATGCCGGCGAACGCGAACCCGATGAACACCGCGATCATGATCAGGGCGGCGCTGGTGATGGTGCGGGCGCTGGTGCTGACGCCGTACGCCACGGCGTCGCGGGTGTTCCCGGTGCGCAGGAAGCGTTCCCGGATGCGGGTGAGCAGGAAGATCTCGTAGTCCATCGACAACCCGAACGTCATCGCCAGCACCAGCGGGGGAACGGTGCTATCGATCGACGTGATGTGGGCGAAGCCGAGATCCCTCAACCAGCCCCATTGGAACACCATGACCAGGCTTCCGTAGGCCGCGGCGACCGACAGCAGCGTCATCAGCACGCCCTTGAAGGCCAGGAACACCGAGTGGATCGACAGCAGCAGCATCACGAACGCGATCGCCGCCACGAACAGCAGCACCAGCGGCTCGGTCGCCGACACCCGATCGTCGAAGTCCTTGATCAACGCCGTCGGCCCGCCGACGTCGACGCGCGCGGTCCCCTCGCTGGGAACCTGCGGTAGCTGGGCGCGCATCCAGTCGACGGATTGCCGGGCACCCATGTCCTCGGGATCGACCGACAACACCGCCGACAGCAAAGCACTGCTGTTGTCGTCGGCGAATTGCGGCGGGGTGACCGAGGCGATGTGGGGGGCCTGCGCCATGCGCGCCCGGATGGCGGCCAGCGTCTGGCTGTGTTCGGGTGCGGACGCGCCGCCGTCGGGGAAGCTCACCATTACCTGGATCGGACCGAGCGCCCCGGGCCCGAGGGCCTCGGATGCCCCGGCGACGCCGGCCCGGATCTCGTGCGACGAGTCGAATTGGCGCAGCAGGCTGTTGCCCAGCACCATCGACGCCGCCGGCGCCGCCATCACCAGCAGCACCGTCGCCGCCGCGATGGACGAGATCCACGGCCGGCGCATCACCGATCCGACCCAGCGGTTCCAGAACCGGGACTGCGTGCTTTCCGGTCGCCGCGACCAGTGCAGCAGCATCGAGCGCTTGGCGGCCGCGCGGCCGAACGTCGCCAGCGCCGCGGGCGTCAAGGTCGTCGACGTCAGCATGGCGACCGCGACGGCCATAATCGCCCCGGTAGCCATCGATTTCAGCGCCGGGGTGTTGATCAGGTAGATGCCGGTGAGCGAGGCGACGACCGTCAGCCCGGACAGCACCACCGCCAGCCCGGAAGTCGCCATCGCGGCGTCCACGGCTTCGCGGTGCTGGCGGCCGGCCCGCAATTCCTCGCGGAATCGCATCAGGATGAAAAGCGAATAGTCCACGGCCAGCGCGATGCCGAACATCGACACCGTCGAGGTCACGAACACCGACATCGTGGTGTAGGCCGACAAGAGATAGACCAGTCCCATGGTCACCACGACCGTGCACACGCCGAGGGTCAGCGGGATGGCCGCGGCGGCCAGCGAGCCGAACACCGCGAGCAAGACGATCAGGATGATCGGCAGGTTCCATTGTTCGGCTTTGGCGATGTCGTGTTTGGTGTTCGCCGCCGCGGCCGCACTGAGCGCGCCCTGCCCGATGACGTAGAGCCGGACCCGGCCATCCGCGGTCTGCCCGGACTGCTCGCCCTTGACGCCCACCTTTTGCCGTAGCCGTTTGGCGATGTCGCTGGTGCCCGCGTTGCGGGAGTCGAGCCGCAGGGTCAGCACATAGGGCCGGTCGGGCTGCGGCGGGCGCTGCGTCGGGTTGGTTTTCTCCGTGACGCCGGGGAATTCGCCGATGATCTGCCGCAGCTGCGCCACGGCATTGTTCATGTCGTCATAGCTGGCGTCGGGGCGCGGGGCGGCCACCAGGGCCAACGACGACGCGCCCAGGTCGTGGTATTGATCCTCGAGCTGGTCGTGGACCTGCAACGACTGCGAGCCGGCTACTTCGAAACCACCGCCGGTGAGATTCCCGGACTGCGTCAACGCCAAATAAATCGCCGGGACCAATGCCAGCAACCAGCCTGTGAAGACCAACCATCGGTACCTGCGCAGGCTGCGGCTGAGGCGCATCATAAACTGCTGGATTTCAGGCTCCCCGAATATCTCGCTTACGCGTGAGGGCGACGATACCGCAGCAGCCTGTGCATTAGTTCGGCTTAACGAATTCGTGAGCTGCGCAGACGGCTCCGTGGCCGAGTCGCGGCCAAGTCGTTGCCGACCGGTGACCAAGCGGATCTCGGTCACACCAGGTGGCAGGGCATCGACCCGGATGGCAGGATGTCGCTGTGCCGCGCGGGGGGATGGAGTTCGGGTATGAAGACAGGCTTCAAGACAGGACGGGGCACCCTGATTGCGGGGATCATCGGCTGCGCGGTGCCCGCCGCGGCCGTGGCACTGCTGGCGGGGCCGCCGGCGACCGGCGCCAACGACCCGTGCGCGGCCAGCGAGGTCGCCCGGACGGTCGGTTCGGTCTCCAAGTCGATGGGCGACTACCTGGACTCGCATCCGGAGACCAACCAGACGATGACCACGATGCTGCAGCAGGCCGGCCCGCAGTCGGTCGGCTCGCTGAAGTCCTATTTCGAGGGCAACCCCAAGGTGGCCGCCGACATGGCCGGGATCGGGCAGCCGCTGACCAACCTGTCGATGCAGTGCAAGCTGCCGATCAGCATCCCGCAGGCCATGGGCATGATGCAGCAGGCGCAGGGCGCCGGCGGTCTGCCCGCCTCGCCGCCGGGTGGCGCCGGCACGTCGCCGGTGGGCGCCGGACTGGGGAATCTCCCGCCCGCGGCGACCTCGCCCGCGGCCGGTGGCACGCTGCCCGGCCCGTCGCGGCAGAACAACGCCGGCTAGCCGGGGCCTTTCCCCGGTTCGGGTGGCGGTAGCGGACCCTGCAGCGCGGCCTCGTCGCAGGGATCGTCCCAGCGCCGCAACTGAGGCTGGATCCGTAAGCGTGGATCCGTCGGCGGATCGTCGTCGGAGCCGCCCGGGTGCTCGGTGCGGAACACGAAGAAAAACACCACCCAGCCGATCGCGGAGATGAGCAGCCAACTGATCAGCCGGTAGAGCAGCATGGCCGAGATCGCGTTAGGCAACGACATACCGCTGGACACCAGGCCGGGCACCAGCACCGCCTCGACGACCAGCAGGCCGCCGGGCATCAGCGGAATCGTGCCGACGGCGCGCGCGGCCGCGTAGGCCACCGTCAGTCCCGCGATCGACGCGTGGTCGCCGGCCGCATACGCGGCGAAGGCGAGGCAGGCGACGTCGGCAATCCAGTTGAACATCGACCAGCTGAACGCCACCCCCAGGTCGCGACGGCCCAGGCTGACCGATTCGAGCTGCATCAGGATCTCGCGCCACTTGGCCAGGCCGGTGTCGGCCGGCTTGCCGCGCGCCGAGTTGAACAGCGTCAGGATGCGGGTGCCGATGCCCTCGATCAGCTCGGGCCGTGACGCCACCGCCTGAGAGAGCAGCAGCAAGGCGATGAAGCCGCCCAGGGTGAACAACAACGAGAAGGGGTTGTTCTTCGCGCCCAGGAAGAAGGCGCCGCCCAACCCGAGCAGCGCCAGCCCCACCGCCTGCAGCACACCCGACATCACCAGCTGCCAGGACGCCACCACCGTCGAGGCGCCCCAAATGCGTTGCTGGCGAAGCAAAAACGTTGCCGAGAGCACCGGGCCGCCGGGCAGTGTGGTGCTCAGCGAGTTGGCGGCATAGAAGGCGGCCTCGGAGCGCAGCTGCTTGACGTGCACCCCGGCGGACTTGAGCAACGTGCGCTGGATCTGGGCGAAGCTGTGCATCGACGCGGCGGCCGCGGCCACCGCCGCGAGCAACCACCACCAGTTGGCCTGGAACAGGCTTGTCCAGGCTTTGGCCAGCTGATCCCAGCCCAGCGCGATCTCGACGCCGAGCACGATCGCGACCAGGCCCAGCACCGCCCACCGCACCCACCAATACTTGCCCCGCGACGTCTCGCCCCCGCGCGCCGGAGCCGGCGGCCCACCCTCATCGGTGGATACGCCGCCGCCCGGGAAGCAGAGGTTGCGGATGGGTGTGTCGTGCGGCACGTGATTTAGGGTAACCGCGCAGGTGGCAAGGCAATCGCGACGCAACTCCGAGCGTGTCGCCGTCGTAACCGGATCGTGCTGACGTCACTACCCAACTCCGGAGCGGCGGATAGGCTGGCCGGATGCCGGCAAACTCCGACGACACCTCGGTCACGCCCCTGGTCCGAAACACCGCCGCCTGGGCGTGGCGTTTGCTGGCTATCTTCGCCGCGGCGCTCGCCTTCTTCTGGGTGGTGGCGAAGCTCGAGGTCATCGTCGTCCCGGTGCTGCTGGCGTTGATGATCAGCGCGCTGCTGGTGCCGGTGGTGGACTGGCTGGACCGGCGCGGCCTGCCGCGCGGCGGCGCCGTCGCGCTGGTATTGCTGGGCGGATTCGCGCTGCTGGGCGGCATCCTCACGTTCGTCATCACGCAGTTCATCGTCGGTTTGCCCGATCTGACCGAACAGGTCACCCGCAGCATCGATACCACCCGGCGGTGGCTGATCGAAGGGCCGGTGCATCTGCGCAGCGAACAGATCACCAACGCGGGTAACGCCGCGATCCAGGCGCTGCACAACAATCAGTCGAAGTTGACCAGCGGGGCGCTGTCCACCGCGGCCACCCTCACCGAATTGCTCACGGCCGCGGTGCTGGTGCTGTTCACCCTGATTTTCTTCCTCTACGGCGGCCGCACCATCTTCGCGTACGTGGCCAAGATCGTCCCGATCGGCGTGCGCGATCGGGTGATGGAAGCGGGCCGCGCCGGCTACGGGTCGCTGATCGCCTACATCCGGGCAACCTTCCTGGTGGCCTTCACCGACGCGGCCGGAGTGGGCGCCGGGCTGGCCATCATGGGCGTCCCGCTGGCGCTGCCGCTGGCGTCGCTGGTATTTCTCGGGGCCTTCATCCCGCTGATCGGTGCCCTGATCTCCGGGTTGGTGGCCGTGGTGGTCGCGCTGCTGACCAAGGGCATCATCTACGCGCTGCTCACCCTCGGCCTGCTGGTGGTCATCAACCAGATCGAGTCGCATCTGCTGCAGCCGCTGGTGATGGGGCGCGCGGTGTCGATCCATCCGCTGGGGGTGGTGCTGGCGATTTCCACCGGCGGTGTGCTCGCCGGGATCGTCGGCGCCCTACTGGCGGTCCCGACGGTGGCGTTCCTCAACAACGCGATTCAGGTGCTGCTCGCCCCGGATCCGGAGGCCGAAGCCCAACAGCTGTCCAAGGAGGGCGACCACTCGGCCGTCATGCACGCCACGCCGGACGATGCGCGCAAGGCGCCCGGCTAGGACTCGTGCGGTCTAGAGCCGTCCCTCGCGACGCAGCAGATCCTGCGCGGACAGCCCGCCGCCGGCACGGCGTCGTGGCCGCGAATTGTCGCCGTTATCGCCCTGGCCGCGGGCGTTCATCTTCTCGGTGGCGGCGTCGGGTTCGTTGCCCTCCGACCGCATCACCGGAAGCGCGGTGGTCGGGTCGGCCGGGTCGCCGGTGTTCTCGTGGTTCCCCGGAACCGGGATCGCCCGGGTCTGACCGGCCGACGGCGGCGGTGCGGGTGGCGCGGTCGGGGCCGGGGGCCGCGCGTCGGAATTGCCCTGCGCCGAGAAGCGCGTCGTCTTGGCCTCGGTCGGCTGGCTGGGACGGGCCGGGCCACGCGCGGCGCTGGCACCCGCGGGCAGTTCCGCGGCGGGCCGTGGTTCGGGCAGGCCCGACGGCCGCGACGGCTCCGGCGGGGCGCCCGGGTGCGTGGGGTCGTGCGGCGCACGGGGTTTCGCGGCGACCAGGCTGGC
This sequence comes from Mycobacterium florentinum, assembly GCF_010730355.1. Taxonomy (NCBI): domain Bacteria; kingdom Bacillati; phylum Actinomycetota; class Actinomycetes; order Mycobacteriales; family Mycobacteriaceae; genus Mycobacterium; species Mycobacterium florentinum. The sequence goes on along the minus strand of NZ_AP022576.1, from coordinate 3,262,142 downwards.
CGCGACCGGCGGGCGGATCGCCCGGCCGTTGACACCGGACCGCTTGCGCTCGTCGGGCAGGTCGATCTCGCCCAGGCCGATGCGGTTCTGCAGCCGACGGGCCCAGCGTGGCGCCCACCAGCAGTCGTCGCCGAGCAGCTTCATCACCGACGGCACCAGGAACATCCGGACCACGGTCGCGTCCAGCAGCAACGCCGCCATCAGCCCGAAGGCGAGGGTTTTCATCATCACCAGGTCGGAGAACACGAACGAGCCGGCGACCACGGCGAGCACCAGCGCGGCGGCTGTGATCAAACGGCCGGTGGTCGCGGTACCGATCCGGATCGCCTCGGCGGTCGACATGCCGCGCTCGCGGGCTTCCACCATCCGGGACACCAGGAATACCTCGTAGTCGGTGGCCAGCCCGAAGCCCACACACACGACCAGCGCGATGAGCACGACCATCAGCGGCGTCGGCGTGAAATTCAGCCACTTCGAGAAGTGCCCGTCGACGAAGATCCAGGTCAGGATGCCCATGGTCGACCCGAGCGTCAGCGCGCTCATCAGCACTGCCTTGATCGGCAACACCACCGATCCGAATGCCAGGAACATCAGCACAAGGGTGGCGCCGAGCAGCACCACCACCATCAGCGGGGCCTTGTCGATCAAGGCGTGGATGCTGTCCTGCTCCAGCGCCGGCGTGCCGCCGACCAGCAGGGTCAGGCCCTTCGGCGGGCTGATCGCCCGCAGCTCGTCGATCTTCTTCTCGGCGTCGTTCTTGTTGACCAGGCCGTTCTGGATCACCCGTACCGAGTCATCCTTGGGCCGGGTGGTCCCGTTCGGCCCGGCGACGCAGGAGTTGCCGGCGATCTCTGGGCACGGCCGCTCCTCCCACGTCTTGTCGGTGAACCCGGTGATCCCCGAGATCTTGCTGCGGATGTCTGCGACCTGCTGATCGGTGACCTTGCTGTGGTTGTTGCTCTCGATCACCACGGTCAGCTGCTCGGTGCGGTACCCGGGGAACTGCTTGTCGAAGTGCTCCTGCGCCAAACGCACGGCATTGTCCGGCGGCAGGTACTTCTCGCTCATGCCGCCGAGCGACAGGTTGCCCAGCGGAATCCACAGCAGAATCATGCCGACCGCGATCGGAATGGCGAAGAGCAGCGGCCGCTTCATCACCCGGTTGACCAGCTTGCCCCAGAAGCCGGCCTCGACCTCTTCACGGGTCTTGGTCTTCTGCAACCGCTCGGCGAACCAGTTGATGAGGGACCGCGATACCTCCCAATTGCGGAGGAAGGACACCCGGAACAGGGTCCGCACGCCCAGCGCGTCGACGTTGGTGCCCAGGACCGCCAGACAGGCCGGCAGCAACGTGATGGACAGTATTGCCGCGAGCCCCACGGCGGCGAAGATCGCGTAGGTCAGCGAGTGCACGAAGCCCTGCGGCAGCACGAGTAGTGCGGCGCTGGAGGCGATGATCAGCACCGCCGAGAACGCGATCGTGCGGCCGGCCGTCATCACGGTGCGCCGCACGGCGGCCTCGGTGTCATACCCTTCGGCGATCTCCTCGCGGAATCGGCTCACGATGAAAAGCCCGTAGTCGATCGCGATACCGAAGCCGATCAGCGAGATTACCGGTTGGGCGAAAAAGTGCACCGGGCCGAACATGGCGACGAACCGCAGGATGCCGGTAGCCCCGGCAATGCTTAGTCCGCCAACCATGACCGGCAGGCCGGCCGCGATCACCCCGCCGAAAACAAAGAACAGCACTACAGCGACGACCGGTAATCCGAAATATTCCAAGAGTTTCTGATCGGTGGCGATGGTGCCCGTCAGGGCGTTGGCGATCGGCTCCAGGCCGGCGAGTTCGATCTTGCCGCCGTTGAGCTTCTGCAGGTCGGGGGCGATGGCCTTGTAGTTATTGAGAATGGTGTCGTCGTCGTCGCCCTTGAGCGGAACGGTGACGAAGGTGTGCTTGTGGTCCTCGGTCGCCATGCCCTTGATCTGAGCGTTGGGGGGCTCGGCGCCCGGCGCCAACGCCAGATAGCCGGCCCAGCCGAGTACCTGACTGGAATGGTCCTTGACGAACTTGTTCAGTTCGTCAACGGTTTGCTGTCGCCAGGCCGGATCGTCGACGGTCTTGCCGTCGGGCGCCGTGAAGGTCGCGACAATCTGGCTGGTGCGATCGCGGCCGTAGGTCTTGTCGCCCAATATCGAAGCCTTGACGGACTGGCTGCCGTCGTCGTAGAAACCGCTCTGCGTGACATGCTTACCCAGGCTCATCCCGAAGACTCCGCCGCCAAGGCACAGAGCCACCATGACCCCGATCACGATGTACCGGTAGCGGTACACGGTTCGACCCCACCAGGCGAACACGTAAGCTCCTTACTGGATCACTAACAGCGACCCGCGCATTGGTTTTCCAGTGTCACACACGCGTGGTCAATAGCGCGGACAGCGGCCGGAACGGCTGCAGCCACGCCCCCTGGTCGGGCAGCGAATCTAGGCCGATCCGCGGCAGCGGTTCCCGGAAAACACCTTCGATGTCCTCCAGATCAACGAAGTCCAAGGTATCCGACGCTAGTGCCCAACTCGCGTGTTCGCGAAATCCGATCACCTGGACGGGGGTCGAGCCACCGACCCCGGTGTGTGCGATTTCTTCCAACGGCTGACGGAACGCTTGACCGTCGGCGGACGCTACGACCAGCCCCGCGAGCCCTTCTTGGCGCCGCAGTTCGATGTGGGCGAGCATGTCCCGGTCGACATCGCTGTCTTCATCTATTTTCGGCTTGGCGAAGACCGCGAACCCCACGTTGCGCAACGCATCCACCCAGGGTCGAACGACGTCGGCGCTGCCCGGGGCGATGTTGGTGAACACGGTGGCCTCGGGTTCGACGACGATGCCCGGCCGCCCGGCACTGACCTCGGCCGTACGGGCCAGCAGCCAACGACCCAAAGCGTCGAACCGGGGGCGTTCCAGCGCGGTCGGGCGGCGGCCCAGGATCGAGCCCAGGCCCATGTCGAGGTTGGGGGCGTCCCACACCAGCAGCACGCGCCGCGGCGGAGCATCGAGGCTGCCCAGGTCGCCGGTATCGCTTCCGGTGGGCGCCGCGGCGGCTTCCGCGGTCGTTTGTTCTGCGAGGCTCATACCCATCGTCTTTTCCAGATGAACTCGGATACCGAGCTGCCCACTTCTTGGGCTTTCAGCTCGTACTTGGTCGTGGGGCGCGTGGTCGAGATGGGCAGCGCGCTGCCGGGTTCGACGCGACAGAGCCGGGGTTCGGCGTCGCCCACTTCGGCCATCTGCTCGGCGTAGCCGGGGTGGTCCGTCGCGGCGTGCAGGACGCCACCGGGCAGTAGCCGGTCGGCGATCAGGGCGACCGTGGCAGGTTGCAGGAAGCGCCGCTTGTGGTGGCGCGCCTTCGGCCACGGGTCGGGGAAGTAGAGGCGAAACCCGGTCAGCGAAGCCGGGGCGATCAGATGCTGCAGCACCTCGATCCCGTTGCCGCGGATCAGCCGGATGTTGCTCACCTGCTCGCGGTCGACCGCGCACAGCAGCTGGGCCAGGCCCCGTTTGTAGACCTCCACCGCGATCACGTCGATTTCGGGTTCGTCGCGCGCCATCGCCAGCGTCGATATGCCACTGCCACAACCGATTTCGAGCACCAGCGGCGCCTGCCGGCCGAACCAGGCCCGGGTGTCCAGCGGTTCGAAGTGGCGCGGTATGTCGGAGAGGCCCACGGTCGGCCACAGCCGATCCCAGGTCTCCCGCTGGCTGCCGGACAGGGTGGAACGCCGCGAACGGAAGCTGGTGGCCGGCAGATAGCCCCGTTCGGGGGCGCCCGAACGCCGCGGCTCCGGCTCCGGCGTAATGCCTTCTTCGGTATCCAGGCCGGCTCCCACCTCCGCCGGTGCATCGGGACATGTCCCGACCCCGGGTTGCGCATGCATTTGTCCATGGTGGCCCATGAAGCCCCGATGTAGCCGCCCCTGGTCCAGATTGATACCCAACAGTTGCCTTCAACTGGTAACAGATAAACGGTGGCTCGCAACTCGAAGACGCAAGTGCCACTATGCGGTGGGGCCCGAATCTCCGCCCGGCAAACGCGCCCGGCATCGGCGACGGCCCCGCATGCGACCGGAGCAACGCCGGCATGGGGTGCCGGAGGATCGGATCGAGCAGGCAAGAGATGAAGGTACGGGGGAGCCAAGTTTTCGCCGACGAGCTGGCGCGATTTGCTGCCGGATGTGACGACGAGCGCGTGAGTGCGATCGCCGCGAATGTCGCGGCGCCGTTGCGCGCGGCGGTGCGTGGACGGGCCGGAGTCGGTCGCGGCACCGTCGCACGCGCCCTGGCGCACGCCGCGCCGGCGTCGGGAATCACGGTGATGCCGGCCGACGGCGAGGCCGATCTGGTCGTCCAGGTGATCGCTGAAGTGGTCAAACCCGAGGACGCCGACGCGATCGCCACCGCCGGTCGCCCGGTGCTGACGGTGCTGAACAAGGCGGACCTGGCCGGCCGGCTGTCGGGTCGCACCGCCGACGGGCCGCTGGCGTCCGCCCGAACCCGGTGCGCGCATCTCGCCGAGCTCACCGGCGTCGCGGTCGAGCCGATGATCGCTTTGCTAACCGTCGCCGCGTTCGAGGGGCTGGACGCCGCATCGTGGGGTGCGTTGCGGACGCTGGCCGCCCACCCCGCTTGTCTGCAGGGCTCGTTCGGGGAGTTCGTCGCGGCCGATAATCCCGTGCCGGCGCAAGCGCGGCTGCGGCTGCTGGACACCCTGGACCTGTTCGGCACCGCGCTGGGCATGGCCGCGGTCCGCAGGGGTGGCACGCTGCCGCAGCTCCGGGCCCTGCTGCGCCGGGTCAGTGGCGTCGACGCGGTGATCGCCCGGTTGTCGGCCCTCGGTGCCGAGGCGCGCTACCGGCGGGTGCTCGAGGCCACCGCGGAGCTCGAGGCCCTGGCCGTCGGCGGGTCCCCGGTCGGCGAGCGGGTCGGCGGTTTCCTGTCCCGCGACGACACGGTGATCGCGCGGATGGCCGGCGCCGTCGAGATGGCCGAGGCGGCCGGCCATCAGGTCGGTGACTGCCATGACCCGGCCGGGCATCTGCCCCGGGCGGCGCGCTGGCAGCGGCACAGCCGCGGATCGGCGAGCGACCTGCACCGGGCCTGCGGGGTGGACATCACCCGGGGGTCGCTGCGGCTGTGGTCGAAGACCCGGGAGTCATCGTGAGTCCCGAGGCGTCCGACGTGGCCCAGGTCGACGAACTGGTGGCGGCGATCGGGCCGCGGCTGGATTCGCCCGCCGTCAGTCGCCGCGACGTGGTGTTGGTGACCGGCCCGTGGATGGCCGGCGTGACCGGGGTGGCCACCGCGCTGGGCGAGCGGCTGCCCGAGCACAAGTTCGTCGAGTCGACGGATCTGCAGCCCGGCGAGGCTCCGAAGGCGGTGGTGTTCGTCGTCTCCGCGGCCGCCGAACTCACCGGATCGGACTGTGCCTTGCTCGACGCCGCCTGCGAGCACACCGACGTGGTGGTCGCCGTGGTGTCGAAGATCGACGTGCACCGCGGCTGGCGCGATGTGCTGAGCGCCAATCGCGACCTGCTCGCCGCACATGCGCCGCGCTACGCCCAGGTGCCGTGGATCGGTGCGGCGGGCGCTCCCGAGCTGGGTGAGCCGCAGCTGGATGAACTGGCCGACACCGTCGCGGCGCAGCTCGCCGTTTCGGATGTCGAGCGGCGAAATCGATTGCGGGCCTGGGAATCCCGGCTTCAGACCGTCGCGCAACGGTTTGACCGCGACGCGGACAGCGCCGGACGGCGGGCCCGGGTCGAGGCGCTGCGCGAGCAGCGCCGCACCGCCCTGCGTGAGCGCCGGCAAGCCAAATCCGAGCGGAGCATCCGGATGCGTGGCCAGACCCAGCAGGCCCGGGTCCAGCTGTCGCACTTCGCGCTGAACCGATGCTCGTCGGTGCGCAGCGAGCTGCAATCCGACGCCGCGCACCTGTCCCGCCGCGACATGGCCGGGTTCGAGGCGCACGCGCGGGGCCGGGCCGCCGAAGTGGTCAGCGAGGTGAACGAGGGCACCACCAGCCAGCTCGACGACGTCGCGCGCGAGCTGGATCTGCCGATGGAGCTACCGCCTGTCGCGCAGCTGCCCACCGTGGACGTGGCGCCCCCGCCGCTGAAATCGCGGCGCCAGGAGACCTGGCTGATGCTGCTGCTGGGCGTCGGGTTCGGGGTGGGCGTCGCGCTGACGCTGTCCCGGCTGGTGGCCGGGCTGGCCCAGCGGCTGAATCCGGCGCTCGAGATCGCCGGCGCCGTGGTGTGCGTGGCGGTCGGCCTGGCGGTCACCGTCCTGGTGGTCAAGCTGCGCGCCCTGCTGCATGACCGCTCGTTGCTGGACCGCTGGACGGGCGATCTGGCGTCGTCGCTGCGATCGGTGACCGAGGAGTTGGTCGCCACCCGGGTACTGGCCGCCGAGTCGTTGCTGAGCTCGGGGCTGGTCGCTCACGACGAGGCGGCGCACACCCGGGTGACCGAGCAGGTCAGTGCCATCGACAGCGAACTGCGCGAACACGCCATCGCCGCGGCGCGTGCCGCGGCGGTCCGGGACCGGGAAATGCCCGCGGTTCAGGCCGCGCTGGAGGCGGTGCGTGCCGAACTCGGAGAGCCCGGTACACCGCGACCCGAAGACCTTGCCGAGGACACTGGCGGGGCAGAAAACACTGAATCGGCCCCGGGGAGCGCGGATGAGGACAATTCCTGACCGTTTGAGCGCTTCTGAATCGTTGATGTGAGAAGGCTTATACCCGCCCGGGCCTTCCCCAGCAAGGGGATCGCGATAACCTGTAGCTAACGCCACCATGTCAATATCTGTGTGGGCGACTGCATACGCAATCCCAATATGCCCACGCGTACGGAGATGAATTCAGGAGAGTTCAATGACCTCAGCGACCATTCCCGGTCTGGACAATGCACCCACGAATCATCGGGGGTTGCTGGCTTGGGTAGAGGAGGTCGCCGAGCTGACCCAGCCCGACCGGGTTGTGTTCGCTGACGGCTCCGACGAGGAGTTCAACCGCCTGGCCGCCCAGCTGGTCGAGGCCGGCACGCTGAAGAAGCTGAACGAGGAGAAGCGCCCTAACTCCTACTTGGCGCTGTCCGACCCGTCCGACGTGGCGCGCGTCGAGTCCCGGACCTTCATCTGTTCCGAGCGCGAGATCGACGCCGGCCCGACCAACAACTGGATGGACCCGGCCGAAATGCGGTCCACCCTGACCGACCTGTACCGCGGCTGCATGCGCGGTCGCACCATGTGGGTGGTGCCGTTCTGCATGGGACCCCTCGGCGCAGACGACCCCAAGCTGGGTGTGGAGATCACCGACTCCGAGTACGTCGTCCTCTCGATGAAGGTGATGACCCGGATGGGCAACGCGGCGCTGGAGAAGATCGGCGAAGACGGGTTCTTCGTCAAGGCGCTGCACTCGGTGGGCGCCCCGCTGGAGCCCGGCCAGAAGGATGTGCCGTGGCCGTGCAACGAAACCAAATACATCACCCACTTCCCGGAGACCCGCGAGATCTGGAGCTACGGCTCGGGCTACGGCGGTAACGCGCTGCTGGGCAAGAAGTGCTACTCGCTGCGTATTGCCTCGGCGATGGCGCACGACGAGGGCTGGCTCGCCGAGCACATGCTGATCCTCAAGCTGATCTCCCCGGAGAACAAGGCTTACTACTTCGCCGCGGCCTTCCCGTCGGCGTGCGGCAAGACCAACCTCGCGATGCTGCAGCCGACCATCCCGGGCTGGCGCGCCGAGACTCTCGGTGACGACATCGCGTGGATGCGCTTCGGCAAGGACGGCCGGCTGTACGCCGTCAACCCCGAGTTCGGTTTCTTCGGCGTCGCGCCGGGCACGAACTGGAAGTCCAACCCGAACGCGATGCGCACCATGGAGGCCGGCAACACCGTCTTCACCAACGTCGCCCTGACCGACGACGGTGACGTGTGGTGGGAGGGCCTGGAAGGCGACCCGCGGCACCTGATCGACTGGAAGGGCCGCGACTGGACGCCGGACAGCGACGAGAAGGCCGCTCACCCCAACTCGCGGTACTGCACCCCGATGTCGCAGTGCCCGATCCTGGCTCCCGAGTGGGACGACCCGCAGGGCGTGCCGATCTCCGGCATCCTGTTCGGCGCGCGCCGCAAGACCACCGTTCCGCTGGTCACGCAGGCACGCGACTGGCAGCATGGCGTCTTCATGGGCGCCACCATGGGCAGCGAGCAGACCGCCGCCGCCGAGGGCAAGGTCGGCACCGTACGCCGCGACCCGATGGCCATGCTGCCGTTCCTCGGATACCACGTCGGTGACTACTTCCAGCACTGGATCGACCTGGGCAAGAACTCCGACGAGTCCAAGCTGCCAAAGGTGTTCTTCGTCAACTGGTTCCGCCGCGACGAGGACGGCGGCTTCCTGTGGCCGGGCTTCGGTGAGAACAGCCGGGTGCTGAAGTGGATCGTCGACCGCATCGAACACCAGGCCGGGGGCCAGGACACCCCGATCGGCATCGTGCCGACCGCGGACGACTTGGACCTCGACGGGCTCGACATCCGGGGCGGCGACGTGGCCAAGGCGCTGGCGGTCAACGCGGCCGAGTGGCGCGAGGAACTGCCGCTGATCGAAGAGTGGTTCGAGTTCGTCGGCGACAAGTTGCCCACCGGGGTCAAGGACGAGTTCGAGGCGCTCAAGCAGCGGCTGGCGGAGTCCGAGTAGCACCGCAGAGAAACCATCGAATCGGGCTGGCGCGCAAGACGCGTCAGCCCGATTTCTTTTTCGCCGGGTTCGTCGGCAAACCGGCGTTTGGAACCGCACGCAGCGGTGTATAGATAGCTAACACACCGAACCTGGAAGGCCGACGATGAAGTCAACGACAACTTCCGCGCTCACGATTGTGGTTGCGGTGGCGGGAATTCTGTTCAGCGGATGCTCGGCGTCGCAGGTGATCAACACCGGCGGCGATACCAAGTGCAAGGACTTCACCACCCAAGACGAGAAGAAGCAGAACGACGAGGTCAGCAAAATGCTGAAGGACAAGAGCGGCCAAGACCCCACCAATTTGGAGATCTCCGCGACGCGGCTGTCCGCGCAGACGTACTGCCAAACGCTGGGCAAGCCGGACAGCAAGATTTCCGAGGCGCCGCACGGCTGACGCCGCCCGAGGTAGTTCGGCTGAGCCGTCTACCGGCGGAAGTTGCACGCCGACGGCGCCGGTGCAGATCATCGAATCGTGATTGTTGATAGGCGTCGCGCCCTGGCTGTGGCGGCGGCGGGGCTGCTTGGTTCGGGCTGTGACACGACGGCGCGCGACGCCGAGCCCCCGGTGCCCTGGCCCACCGGTGACACCCTGGGCATCGGGCTGGAGGGCTATCCCTACCCGTACCCCGTGCACTATCTCGACGTCACGCACGTCGCGCAGGCGACGTGGATCGATCGTCAGGCACCGGAGTGGGAACGGCGGGCGCGCCTGGCGTACATGGACATTGCGCCCGAGAGTGGGCAACCACGAGGCACCGTCCTACTCGTGCACGGAAAGAACTTCTTCGGTGCGTACTGGAAGGACGTCATCGCGACGCTGCGCCGCGAGGGTTACCGGACGATCGTTCCCGACCTGGTCGGCTGGGGTAAGTCCACCAAACCGTCGACGCTGACCGCGGAATCGCTGGTGGCGCATCTACGTTCGCTACTCGATGCCCTCAAGGTGAATTCCGTTGCCGTCGTGGGGCATTCGACAGGTGGACTGGTGGCCATGCAGACGGCCCGGGCGTTACCCGAGCGGGTGGCGTCGCTGGTGCTGGAGAACCCGATGGGACTCGAGGACTACCGACACGGGCTGACCCGGCAGGTGGGGCATGACGACTGGGCGACCGACGAACGCTCCTCGACACCCGACCAGATCCGGCAGTACATCGGGCACTATTTCGTGAACAAAGATCCCCGGCTCATCGAGCCGTTCGTCGCGGTGCGAACCGCCATCGCGGCCTCGCCCGAGTTCGAGCGCTGGGTGCAAAGCTCGGCGGCGGCCACCGACATGTTGCTCAACGAGCCGGCAGTGGATTTCATCGCGTCGCTGCCCGTCCGCACGCTGTTCGTCTGCGGCTTGTCCGACCGCACCTACGTGGGCGCGAAGTACACCGCGCCCAACGAGCAAGCCGGCAAAGGGAATATCGCCGCGATGGCCCAGGCGTTCGTGGCCCGGATGCCCGCTGCCCGTTTCGTCGGTGTGCCCGACACCGGCCATGTGCCGCATCTGGAAACACCGGCCGCGTTCTTCTCGGCGGTGCTGGAATTTCTCCGTTGAGCGCTGTTGGGCCCCGGCGGCCCTCAAAACAGACCGATCGGGCCACTTGACACCCGTCAATTTCGACGGCGGTACAGTCGTCGCATGCAGATCCGCCCCCATCTCGGCGCCGACAAACCGGCGATCATCCTGTACCCGTCGGGAACGGTCATCACCTTCGACGAGCTGGAAGCGCGGGCCAACCGGCTGGCGCACGGGTTCCGAAAGGCGGGTCTGCGCGAGGGCGACAGCGTCGCGATCCTGATGGAGAACAACCAGCACATCCACGCCGTCATGTGGGCGGCTCGGCGCAGCGGCTTGTACTACGTGCCGATCAACACCCATCTGACCGCGGCCGAGGCGGCCTACATCATCGACAACAGCAACGCCAAGGCGATCATCGGTTCGGCGGCGCTGCGCGACACCTGCGCCGGCCTGGCCGAGCATCTGCCGAACGGGCTACCGGAGCTGTTGCTGATCGCTGGCCCTATTTCGCCAGGCGAGCTGCCGGGCTGGGAGCGCTACCCGGAATGCGTTGCCGGTTACCCGGATACGCCCATCGACGACGAAATCGAAGGCGACCTGCTGCAGTACTCGTCGGGAACCACCGGCCGGCCCAAGGGGATCAAGCGCGAATTACCACACCTGCCACCGGACGAGGCGCCGGGCATGATGTCGGCTCTGGTCGAATTCTGGCTGGACGCCGATGCGGTGTACCTGAGTCCGGCCCCGCTGTATCACACCGCACCGTCGGTGTGGTCGATGACCATCCAGGCCGGTGGCATCACCACCGTGGTCATGGAGAAGTTCGACGCCGAGGGGACGCTGGACGCGATCCAGCGCCACCGGATCACCCACGGCCAATTCGTCCCGGCCATGTTCGTCCGGATGCTGAAACTTACTCAGGCCGTGCGTGATTCGTACGACTTGTCCAGTCTCAAGCGGGTGATGCACGCCGCGGCGCCGTGCCCCGTGCAGATCAAGAAGGAGATGATCGATTGGTGGGGGCCGATCATCGACGAGTACTACGCCTCCTCGGAAGCGCACGGGTCGACGCTGATCAGCGCCGAGGAGTGGTTGACGCACCCGGGCTCGGTCGGCAAACCCATGATGGGCGGCGTGCACATTCTCGACGAGAACGGCAACGAGCTGCCGCCCGGTGAGGCCGGCGAGATCTACTTCGAGGGCGGGTATGCGTTCGAATACCTCAACGACCCGACGAAAACCGCTGCGTCGCGGGACAAGCACGGGTGGATGACCGTCGGTGACATCGGTTACCTCGATGACGAGGGCTATCTGTACCTGACCGACCGGCGCCACCACATGATCATCTCCGGCGGGGTAAACATCTACCCGCAAGAGGCCGAGAATCTTCTGGTCACCCATCCGAAGGTGTTGGACGCCGCGGTGTTTGGGGTTCCCGACGACGAGATGGGCCAGCGCGTCGTCGCGGCGGTCCAGGCCGTCGAGGAGGCCGACGCCACCGACGAGTTCGCCGACGAGTTGATGACCTGGCTACGAGACCGCTTGTCGCACTTCAAATGCCCGCGTTCGATCGCGTTCGAGGCGCAGCTCCCGCGCACCGACACCGGCAAGCTCTACAAGAACGGGCTGATCGAGAAGTACTCGGTCTGACCGATGTTCCGGGTGGTCGACCTGTCGGGCGCGCCGGAAGCGGGGCTGCCGTCGCCGCCCGGCGTGGTCGTCGGCGTCGGTTCGGCCGCCGAGATCGCACAGGACCAATTCTGGCTGGATGCAGCGACTTTCACGCTGACCGAGGAACCCTGCGCCGACCGGCGGGTGATCACCGTCGATTCGGTTCCCGAGACGCTCGCGGAGTTGCGCAAGCGTTGTGAGCACTGGCCACAGGCCAGCAGTGTCTGCGACGACGTGCTGCGCGCGGCGCCGCCCGACGGCCCGGCGCTGGCCGGGGTGGTGACCGAATCGCTGGCCTACTCCACGTTGCAGGCCGGCCCGGAGTTCGCGCGCTGGCTCGGTGAACGCGGCCCGGCCCGGATGCCCGAGATCGCCGACCCGGTGCAGGTGGAACGCGACGGCGACACCCTGCTTATCAGGTTCAACCGCCCACAACGCCACAACGCGTTTTCCACCGATGCGCGCGCCGCACTGCTGGAGGCGTTGACCGTCGCGGAACTCGACCGGTCGGTGACCGGGATTGTGTTGAGCGGCAACGGCCCATCGTTTTGCAGCGGCGGAGACCTCGCCGAATTCGGTACGTTCGCCGATCCCGCGAGCGCGCACCTGGCCCGCACCCGGCACAGCCCGGCACTGGCGCTCGATGCGCTGACGGCCAGGCTCGGCCGGGCATGCCGCGCCGAGGTACACGGCCGGGTGCTGGGTAGCGGTCTGGAGATGGCCGCGTTCTGCGGATGGGTTGAAGCGCAGCAGGATTCGCTCTTCGGTCTACCGGAACTGGGTCTGGGGTTGATCCCGGGCGCCGGCGGCACCGTCAGCGTGACACGCCGCATCGGCCGCTGGCGTACCGCCTATCTGGTGCTGTCCGGCCGTACGATCGGCGTCGATACCGCGCTGCGCTGGGGGCTAATCGATGCGACTTACGTTGGCGCGCAAGCGATTGCTCAGTAGCCGCCGAAGGTGGTGGTGGTCGTCGACGGTATGCTCGACACGGCAACGACGGCGATGACGATGTACAAGATGGCGATGATCGCGTACGTGACGCCACCCGCGATGGCACCGATGATCGCCCACTTCTTGGCGTTGCTCGACGCTTCCTGAGCCTCGGCGACTCGGCCCTGGGCCCACAATCCGGCGACCTTGTTCGAGTAGACCAGCGAGATGATCCCGAACGGGAGGCAGCACAGCACCGTGCACAGAATCGCCCAGACGAGGTAGTTATCCGGCTCTTGCTGGCCCGGCCAAGCGCCCGGCTGCTGGCCCGGCCAGCCCTGTTGTTGCGGCTGCGGCCAGCCCGGCTGCTGCGGCTGACCCTGCCACTCCGGTTGCGGCGGTTGGCCCTGCCACTCGGGTTGCGGCGGTTGGCCCTGCCACTCGGGTTGCGGCGGTTGGCCCTGCCACTCGGGGGAACCTTCGTACGGCCCTGGGGGATAACTCATGGCGACTGCCTTCCTGGGGGTTCCTCCGGTCCAAACAGGTTTACTCCCGCGCCGCTTTGCTGGTGCGTAAGTCTGGCAAATATAGCGCACAAGCGGAGGTCAAGCGCCAATTCAACCGCGCTCAGATCCCGCCCCGGGCAATCAGCTGCCCGGCAATCACATTGCGCTGGATCTCATTCGTGCCCTCGCCGACGATCATCAGCGGGGCGTCGCGAAAGTAGCGCTCGACGTCGTACTCGGTGGAGTAGCCGTAGCCGCCGTGGATGCGTACCGCGTTCAGTGCGATCTCCATTGCGATCTCGGAGGCGAACAGTTTGGCCATCCCGGCCTCCATGTCGCAGCGTTCGCCGCTGTCGTAACGCTGCGCGGCGTAACGGGTGAGCTGGCGTGCGGCGGTGAGCTTGGTGGCCATGTCGGCCAGGTAGTTGCCGACGGCCTGATGCTTCCAAATCGGCTTGCCGAAACTCTCTCGTTGCTGCGCGTAGGCCAGCGCATCCTCGAGCGCCGCGGTCGCCACGCCCAGGGCGCGGGACGCGACTTGGATGCGGCCGGTCTCGAGTCCCTTCATCATTTGCGAAAAGCCTTCGCCCATGCGGTCTCCCAGGACAGCAGACGCGGGTGTGGAGAAGTTGTCGAAGGACAGCTCGCAGGATTCGACGCCCTTGTAGCCCAGCTTGGGGAGATCCCTGGATATCGTCAGACCCGGCCCCTGCTCGACGAGCACGATCGAGATTCCCTTATGGCGCGGTGTGGCATTCGGGTCGGTCTTGCACAGCAGCGCGATCAGCCCGGAATGGCGCGCGTTGCTGATCCAGGTTTTGGCGCCGTTGATCAGCAAGGCGCCGGAGCCGTCCGGCAGCGCGGTGGTCGACATGTTCTGTAGGTCGGAGCCGCCGCCGGGCTCGGTCAGCGCCATCGTCGCCCGCACCTCGCCGGTGGCCATCCGTGGCAGGTAGGTCCGCTTCTGCTCCTCGGTGCCGAACAACGTCAGCAGCTTGGCGACCACTGTGTGCCCGCCCATCGCGCCGGCCAGGCTCATCCAGCCGCGGGCCAGCTCCTGGGTGACCCGCACATAGCCCGGCATCGAGACGGGCGACCCGCCGTATTCCTCGGGAATGGCCAGCCCGTAGATGCCGATCCGCTTCATCTGCTCGATCCACGCCTCGGGGTAGGTGTTGGCGTGCTCGACCTCGCGGACCGTCGGTTTGACTTCGCGGTCGATGAACGCCCGCACCGTGGCGACCAGCATATCTTCTTCGTCGTCCACCTCTGATCACCTTCCTGCGTTGCGCTTCGATTCGACAGCCTGCCAGCATGTGGCGTTGTGACGGGTAATGGGTATGCGGGGATCCGCGAAGGCGGGCCGTACTTCGACGATCTGTCGAGGGGTCAGGTCTTCGACTGGGCGCCGGTGGCGACGCTCTCGGCGGGCCTGGCCGCCGCTCATCAGGCGATCGTGGGGGACCGGTTGCGCCTGGCCCTGGACGCCGACCTGTCCGCCGCGGTGACCGGCGGGCCGGGGCCGCTGGCACATCCGGGGCTGGTCTGCGATGTCGCCATCGGGCAGAGCACGCTGGTCACCCAACGGGTCAAAGCCAACCTGTTCTACCGCGGGCTGACCTTCCATCGATTTCCGGTGATCGGCGATTCCCTGTACACCCGCACCGAAGTCGTTGGGCTGCACGCCAACTCGGCCAAGCCGGGCCGCGCGCCGACGGGACTGGCGGCGTTACGGATGATCACGATCGACCAGGCCGATCAGCTCGTGCTCGATTTCTACCGCTGTGCCATGTTGCCCGCCGGCCCGGACTTCAATCCCGACGACGCGCCCGCCGATGATCTGTCCACGATCGGTACCGATGCGGCACCGCCCGCCGTTGCGCCGGCCGCGCATTGGGACGGCGAAGTCTTCCGAAAGCGGGTGCCCGGGCCACATTTCGACACCATCATGGCGGGCGCGGTGCTGCACAGCACCGGCGACGTGGTCAGCAGTGCACCGGAACTGGCCCGGTTGACCTTGAATATTGCTGCAGCACACCATGATTCGCGTGCCGGCGGACGTCGGCTGGTGTACGGCGGGCACACCATCGGGCTGGCGCTCGCCCAAGCCAACAGGCTGCTGCCGAACCTGGGGACGGTACTGGGCTGGGAGTCGTGCGATCACACCGGGCCGGTGTACGAAGGCGACACCCTGTACAGCGAGCTGCACGTCGAGTCGGCCGAGCCCACCGAGCACGGGGGTGTGCTGGGCCTTCGGTCGCTGGTCTTCGCGGCCGCCGACGGGGCCGGCGAACCCGACCGGGCCGTGCTGGACTGGCGGTTCAGCGCGCTGCACTTCTGAGCCGGAGGACAATGGCCCGGTGAGCAACGCGGCGTCCCGGTGGGGGAGCAGCGGGCTGGCCTGCCTGACGGGCCCGCCCGACGGAGCACCGGACTTCTCCCGCGCCGAGGTGCTGGCCCGCGCCGAGCGGGTCGCGACGACGGTAGGCGGTCATCTCGGCATCGCCGTCGATGCGGCGACGCTGCTGTCCGGGCGGGCAGCATTGCTCGGGTTGAGCCGCGGCGGCCGGATTTCGGCCGGCGGAGGCACCCGGCTGCTTTCGGCGCGCGACGGCTGGTGCGCGCTCACCTTGTCGCGCCCCGACGACATCGCCGCCGTCCCCGCGCTGGTCGAAGTCGACGAGGTGCCCGCCGACCCCTGGCCGATGTTGCAACGTTGGGCCACAACACGTCTGGTATCGGCGATCATCGAACGAGCGAATCTGCTCGATATTCCGGCGGCCGGCCTGGGCGAGGCCGACCCCGCGCCACCGCGGATCCAGCGATTGGGTGGTCGAGGTTCCGCGCGCGGCGTCGCCGGCCTGCTGGTGGCCGACCTGTCGTCGATGTGGGCCGGCCCGCTGTGCGGGCAGTTGCTGGCCGGCGCAGGAGCCGCCGTCGTCAAAGTTGAAAGCCCCCGACGCCCGGACGGCACCCGGGCGGGCAATCGCGAATTCTTCGACTGGATGAACGGCGAAAAGCTGTCTTACTGCCTGGATTTCGATCATCAGGCCGACGATTTGCGCGAGCTGCTTGCGGTCGCCAACATCGTGATCGAGGGCTCGCGACCCGCTGCGCTGACCCGGCGCCGGCTCGGCCCGGATCACATTGCACCGCGAGCGGGCCGAATTTGGTTGCGCATCACCGGCTATGACCAAGACCCCACCCGTCCCGCGTTCGGAGACGACGCCGCGGTGGCCGGCGGCCTGGTCGGTGCGGGGCCGGTGTTCTGCGGCGACGCCATCGCCGATCCCCTCACGGGCCTGGAGGCGGCCGCGGCCGTGGTCGAATCGCTGGCCCGGGGCGGCGGCGAGTTGATCCAGGTGTCGATGGCGGGGATCGCCGCGGGCTACGCGGACCTGCCCACGACGGCGTCGGTCTCGGAATGCGCGGCACCCCAGGCTCCGCCGCCACACCGCCGCGCCGCCGAGCTGGGCGCGGACAACGACGCCGTACGCCGCCTGGTCGCCGAAAGATGGCTCCTTTCATGTTGATTCAGCAAGCGATGCTGCTGGCCGGCACGGTGACCGACATCCGGGTCGGCGCACGGATCGAGGAAATGGGCCAAGACCTGGAACCCCGACGCGGAGAGATCGTGCTCGACGCGCAGGGCGGTACGGTGCTGCCCGGTCTGCACGACCATCATGTGCACCTGCGTTCGGCCGCCGCTGCGATGGATTCGCTGATGCTCGGACCACCCCGTATTCGAACCAGAGACCAGCTGGCAGAAGAACTATCGAAGGCCAGACCGAACATCGACGGGTGGATCCGGGCGATCGGCTACCACGAATCCGTTGCCGGTGAGCTGGATCGGGCCGTGCTCGACGCCATGGTGGCCCGCGTTCCGGTCCGTGTCCAGCACCGCAGCGGCGCCCTGTGGATCCTCAACTCGGCGGCGCTGCGACGACTCGGAATGGCCGAGCACCCCGACGGGCGGCTGCGCGCCAGCGACCGCTGGTCCGAGGCGCTGCAGCGTCACCACGCCGACCTCACCGAGCTCAGTCGGCGCCTGACCGCGGTCGGCATCACCGGAGTCACTGACGCCACACCGGATCTCGATGCGGACGACATGGTGTCGCTGATGGTGGCGCACCGGCACGGCGAGTTCCGGCCGCAGCTGTCGTTCTTGGCCCCGGGTAAGAAGATCCTGCACGATGATCGTCTAGACCTGGAGTCGCTGACCGGATGGATCGCCGACCAGCACGCCGACGGGCGGCCGGTTGCCGTGCACTGCGTGACCGGGGCCCAATTGGTGGTGACCATCGCGGCGCTGCGCGCCGCCGGCGGCCACCCACAAGACCGCATCGAGCATGCCGCGGTCGTCGACGACGACAATCTGACCGACCTCGCCGACCTCGGAGTCACCGTGGTGACCCAGCCGAACTTCGTCGCCGAACGCGGCGATCAGTACCTCGCCGAGATCCCCGCCGCCGAGCACGCCGCGCTGTGGCGCGTTGCCTCCGTGCGAAAAGCCAAGGTGCGCATGGCGCTGTCGACCGACATGCCGTTCGGCCGGGGTGACCCGTGGGCGGCGATGCGCGCCGCGGTACACCGCACCACGCCCAGTGGCGCGGTGCTCGGCGCCGACGAATGCGTCTCGGCGCCAGAAGCTTTGACGATGTTCCTGGGCTATGCCGACCAGCCGGGCCGGCCCAGATCGGTCGACGTCGGACAGCCGGGCGATCTGTGCGTGTTGGCCGCGCCGCCGGCGACGGTGCTGGCCGAGCTGGACGCCGGCCTGGTCGCCGCCACAATCATCGGCGGCATCCTCGCCTACCCGGCGGACTAGCGCGCCACCGCCAGCGCGGTACGCAGAGTCTCACACTGGGTGTCGAAAAAGCGCTGCGACACTTTAACTTTCGGTGCCACCAGGTCGAAGCCGTGGAAGGCGCCGGGGACGATCTCGACCTGGCACGGCACTCCCGCGGCCCGCAGGCGCTCGGCGTAGGCGAGGTCTTCGTCGTGGAACAGGTCGTGTGTCCCCACCCCTATCCACGCCGGCGCCAACCCGGCGAGGTCGTCGCGGCGGGCCGGGACGGCGACCTGCGGGTCGGCGTCACCGAGATACGCCGCCCAGCCGAACTGATTGCTGCGGGTGCTCCACAGTCGGTAGTCCGGCTTTCCGGCGGTCAGCGAACTGCGATCGTCGATCATCGGGTACACCAGCATCTGCAGCAGGGGCGTGACCTCGCCGCGGTCCCGGGCCAGGAACGCCAGGGCCGCCGCCAGACCTCCGCCGGCGCTGGCGCCCGCGATCGCCACCCGCGTCGGGTCCACCGCGGGCAGCCCGGCCAGCCACGTCAGCACCGAATAGCAGTCCTCGACCGGTGTGGGATACGGATGTTCGGGCGCCAGGCGGTATTCCACCGACGCGACCGTGATGCCCAGCCTGGTGCTGAAGTTGTGGCATACCCGATCGTCTTGTGCGGCAGTCCCAATCACGTATCCGCCGCCGTGTATCCACAGCAGCGCCGGTCCGGGCTCGGTGACGCCGGGCGGCCGGAACAGCCGAACGCCGGCCCCGGAGGCCAGGGTGATCGGTTCGGCAGCCTCGGATGCGTCGGATTTGCGAAGCGTCCGCAGTGGAAGCAACGCCCGGATCAGGGACACACTGCGGGGAGTGACCAGTTGTCGCGGGGCGATGCGCGCGATCCGGCGCAAATCGGGGTGAACGTCGCTGTTCGGCACCGGTTCAGTATTACCGCCGGCTTGGCATCGAGTGTTGTCGGCCGGCGAGAACGCGAGTTCGTGCGACGGCGGCGCATAGGCTTATCGAATATGGAGGGGACGTGACGACTTTGGCTTCGCGGTATGTCGACACCGTCCTCGGCAAGATCCACGTGCGGGTCAGTCCCGGAACCGGGTCCGCGGTGCTGATGTGGCCCAGCCTGCTGATGACCGGCGACTTGTGGGCCGGCCAAGCCGCCCATCTCGGGGCAGAGCACCGGGTGGTGCTCATCGATCCCCCGGGCCACGGCGGCAGCGAGCCGCTCAAAGCGATGTTCAGCTTCACCGAATGCGCGCGCTGCGTCGTCGACCTGATGGACGGCCTCGGCATCGACCAGGCCCATTTCGTCGGCAATTCCTGGGGCGGCATGATCGGCGGCACGTTCGCCGCTCAGCATCCTGACCGCATCAGGCACGCCGTTCTGATGAATTGCACCGCCTCGAAAGCCGGTTTCCCCCAAAAGGTGAAATACGGGGCCATGTTGCGGATGGCGAGGATTCTCGGCGGTGTACGACCCCCGCTGACGCGGGAGGTGATCCGCGGCTTCCTCGGGCCCACCACCCTGCGCAACCGGCCCGATGTCGTCGAGAACCTGCGCGCGCGCCTGCACGGTCTCGATATCAGCTCGACCAGCTGGGCAGTGCGCAGCGTGGTCCCCGCCCGGCCGGATCAGCACGCTCTGCTCAGGCGCGTCGCCACCCCGGTGCTGGTCGTGGCCGGCGTCGAAGATGCCACCTTCCCGGTGGCCGAGACGCGGGCCATGGCCGAATCCATTCCCGATTCGTGCTTCACCGTTCTCGACGGAGTCGGGCACCTTGCGGCACTCGAAGAACCCGTTCGGGTGAACCGATTGCTGGATCAGTTCCTGTTCGACCGCGCCGATTGACACACGAAACGCTTCCGGCGAGATTCGTCGCCATCCAAACCGGCTTCGGCTCCGAATCAGGCTCGTGCCGCATTTCGCCTTGCCGAGTGAACAGCGTTGATCGGTGTGGTTAACCCGCGCACGATCGGGGTATCGATCCGAGGGTTGGCCGCTCAGTCGGGCACGATGCGGGGGACGTGAAATGCTGGGGCATCTCTACGAACGGGC
Organism: Mycobacterium florentinum; assembly: GCF_010730355.1. Classification (NCBI taxonomy): domain Bacteria; kingdom Bacillati; phylum Actinomycetota; class Actinomycetes; order Mycobacteriales; family Mycobacteriaceae; genus Mycobacterium; species Mycobacterium florentinum. Next base: position 3,241,873 of record NZ_AP022576.1, on the reverse strand, counting down.
ACTGGGCGGCGAGCGATGTTGGATTCGTCATGAGGACGGCGAAATTCGAGTGCTGCCCGCGCATCGCTGGCTGGGCGCCCGGTGCTCCCCGAATGGCGGATTCGTCGATGCCCTTGACGAGGTCTTCGACGAGGCCGTCACCCGGATGTGCAGCGGGCCGACGATCGAACTCGGCTGCGGGCCAGGGCGGTTGGTCGCGCGGCTGTTTGAGCGGGGGATACCGGCACTCGGCATCGACCGGTCCGCGACGGCGATCAGGCTGGCCGGTCGCGGCGGGGCCCCGGCCTTGCTGAGCGACGTCTTCGAGCCGCTGCCCGGCATGGGCCGGTGGCAGACGGTGCTGCTGGTCGACGGCAATGTCGGCCTCGGCGGGGACCCGCGACGGATTCTCGCGCGCGCCGCCGAGTTGCTGGGCCGCGGCGGGCACTGCGTGGCCGAGTTCGAGGCCGACGCCATCGGTATTCGCGCACGCTGGGTGCGGCTGGAGTCGGCCTGTGACGTCGGGCCGTGGTTCCGCTGGGCGTCGGTCGGGGTGGACAGTGCCGCCGCCCTCGCGGCGCAAGTCGGGCTGACGTTGACCGGTGTTCGGCTGGTCAGCGGCCGGGTGATTGCGAGCCTGGCGTCGCCGTGAGCGGCCTGGGTGACCGGTTGACCACCCGCTTTCGGAGCCCGCTGCGCGGCCCGTGGCTGACGTCGGTGTTCGGGCTGGTGCTGCTGGTGGCGCTGCCGATCATCACGATCACCGGGCTGCTGTCCTACGTCGCCTACGCGCCGCAACTCGGCCAGGCCATCCCCGCGGATGTCGGCTGGCTGCGGCTGCCGTTGTTCGTCTGGCCCACCCGCCCGTCCTGGCTGTACCGGCTGACCCAGGGCATCCACGTCGGCCTTGGGCTGGTGATCATCCCGGTGGTGCTGGCCAAGCTGTGGTCGGTGATCCCGCGGCTGTTCGTCTGGCCGCCGGCACGGTCGGTGGCCGCGCTGCTGGAGCGGCTGTCGTTGGTCATGCTCGTCGGCGGGATCCTGTTCGAGACCGTGACCGGGGTGCTGAACATCCAGTACGACTACGTTTTCGGGTTCAGCTTCTACGACGCGCACTACTTCGGCGGGTGGGTCTTCATCACCGGATTTCTGATGCACATCGCGATCAAGCTGCCGCGCATGGTCGCCGGGCTGCGGTCGCTGCCGCTGCGCGACGTGCTGCGCACCGGCCGCGCCGACACCCGTCCCGAGCCGGCCGATCCCGACGGCCTGGTGGCCACGGATCCGGCCGAACCGACCATCAGCAGGCGCGGGGCCCTCGCGCTGGTCGGCAGCGGCGTGCTGCTGATCGCGGCGCTCACCGTCGGCCAGACCGTCGGTGGAGCTGCCCGCGGCGCCGCCCTGCTGTTGCCACGCGGGCGGGGCCGCAGTGACTTCCCGGTCAACAAGACCGCGGTCGCCGCGGGCATCACCCACGAAAGTGTCGGCGCGAGTTGGGTATTGGTCTTGCGTGGTGGTCATTCCGAAGTCACGCTGGACCGCGCCGCGCTGGCCGGAATGCCGCAAACCACCGCGCGCTTGCCGCTAGCGTGCGTCGAAGGATGGTCGACCGTCCAGACCTGGAGCGGGGTCCGGCTGGCCGAGCTGGCCCGCATCGCGGGCGTACCCGCGCCGCGCTCGGCCCGGGTGCTGTCGCTGCAGCGAGGCGGCGCCTTCGGTCAGGCGACGTTGCAGGCCAACCAGATTCGCGATCCCGAGGCCCTGCTGGCGCTGCGGGTCAACGGCGCCGACCTGTCCCTGGACCACGGCTATCCGGCCCGGATCATCGGGCCCGCGCTGCCCGGCGTGCACAACACCAAATGGGTGGCCGCCATCGAATTCGAAGGCGGTTGAGATGACAAGACATTCAACACGTTTCGCCGCGATCTACGGATCGCATCCGCTGCACCTGCTGACGATGGTGTGCGGGTTCGCGCTGCTGGGCTACATCCTGTTCACCTTCCAACCGGCGACGCTGTGGAACCCCGAAACCTGGTGGCAGTCGATCGCGGTCTGGTTCGCCGCCGCCGTGGTCGTTCACGATCTGCTGTTCTTCCCGCTCTACGCGCTGGCCGATCGGCTGCTGTCGGCCCGCCCGCCTCGGGGACACCCAAAGGTGCTCGCCCGCAACTACATTCGCGTGCCCGCGATGGGGGCTGGGCTGACGTTGCTGATCTTTTTGCCCGGCATCATCGAGCAGGGCGGGCCCACCTACCTGGCGGCGACCGGACAAACCCAGCAGCCCTTCCTGGGCAGGTGGCTGCTGCTCACCGCGGCGATGTTCGCAATGAGCGCTATCTGCTACACGATCCGGCTCTTCGCGGCGCGTCGGCGCGCCTCGTCCAGCGAAGCTAAAAACCCTGTCTAGGGCAGTGAATCCGGCAATTTAGCAAACATCTATCCGGGTGATTTCGCGTCATGTCCGCCGCTTCTACACAAACGTCAGTTTCCCCTGACGCGGTGGGGGTACAGTCCCCTACATGACGGCGAGGGTCCCCAGCATGACACCCTGTTTGAAATGGTTGCTGCGGGCCCGTCCCGCCGACTATGCGCTGGCACTAAGCGTTGCCGGAGCTTCGCTACCGGTGGTCGGTAAGCACCTGGAACCACTGGGTGGCGTGACCGCGATGGGTGTCTGGGGTGCGCGGCATGCACCGGAGGCTTTTTCTGCCCTGAAGAAGGACTTGCTGACGCCGGGCATCAACGACGCGCGCCGCCGGGACCGGGAAAGCACGCACGACGTGTCCGTCGCCGCCTTGCGCGGCGTGGTGTCGGCCGCGGACCTCGACGCCGAATGGCCGGCGGCCGAGAAGACGCCGCCGATCTGGGACGCGTTGCGGCAGCGCCGCTATCTGTACCGCCGGGCCGTGCATTACGGCGACCACCCCGCGCAGGTGCTCGATGTCTGGCGGCGCAAGGATCTGCCGGCCCAGCCCGCACCGGTGCTGATCTTCGTTCCGGGCGGCGCCTGGGTGCACGGGCGCGCGATGATGCAGGGCACCACCCTGATGTCGCGCCTGGCCGAGCAGGGCTGGGTATGCCTGGCGATCGACTACCGGGTGGCGCCGTATCACCGCTGGCCGCGTCACATCACCGACGTCAAGACCGCGATCGCATGGGCGCGCGCCAACGTCGACAAGTTCGGCGGTGACCGCGATTTCGTTGCGGTGGCGGGCTGTTCGGCGGGCGGGCACCTGTCCGCACTGGCCGGACTCACACCCGACGACCCGGACTTCGAGCGCAGGCTGCCGGAGGGCGCGGACAGCTCGGTGGACGCGGTGGTCGGCATCTACGGCCGCTACGACTGGGAGGACCGCTCCACCCCGGAGCGGGACAGGTTCGTCGAATTCCTGGAGCGGGTGGTGGTCAAGAAATCCATCGCCCGTCACCCCGAGCTGTACCGGGACGCGTCGCCGATCGCGCGGGTGCACCGGAATGCCCCGCCGTTCTTGGTGATTCACGGCAGCAAGGACAGCGTCATCCCGGTCGAGCAGGCGCGCAGCTTCGTCGATCGGCTGCGGGCGGTCTCGCATTCGATGGTCGGGTACCTGGAGTTGCCGGGGGCCGGACACGGCTTCGACATGATCGACGGCGAGCGCGCCGGTGTGGCGGCCCATGCGACTTCGCTGTTCCTCAACCAGATCTACCGCACCAAGTTGCAGATCAGGTCAAAAGAGGTCATCTAGCTCGGCCGCTGAGTAAGGTCCCTGCTTGAGGGGAAGGGGCGGCGATGAAACGGCTGAGCGGCTGGGACTCGGTACTGCTGTACAGCGAGACCCCGAACGTGCACATGCACACGATCAAGGTCGCCGTCGTCGAGATCGACCCGGATCGCCGCGACTTCGACGTCGCCTCGTTTCGCCAGGTCATCGGGGCCAGGCTGAACAAGCTGGAGCCCTTCACGTATCAGCTCGTCGACATCCCGTGGAAGTTCCACCATCCGATGTGGCGCGAGCACTGCAAGGTCGACCTCGACTACCACATCCGCCCGATGCGGTTGCCCGAGCCCGGCGGCCGCCGCGAGCTGGACGACGCGATCGGGCGCATTGCCAGCACCCCGCTGGACCGCGACCGCCCGCTGTGGGAGATGTACTTCATCGAGGGCCTGGCCAACAATCGGGTCGCGGTCGTCGGCAAAATCCATCACGCGCTCGCCGACGGCGTCGCGTCGGCCAACCTGATGGCCCGCGGCATGGACCTGCTGCCCACACCGGACAGCGGCCCGCAGATCACCGACCCCGCGCCCACCAAGCCGCAACTGGTGCGCACGGCATTCTTCGACCACCTCCGCCAGGCCCGAAAGCTGCCGGGGACGTTCCGCTACACCGCCAGCGGTATCAACCGGGTGCGGCGCAGCTCACGCAAGCTCTCGCCGGAGCTGACCATGCCCTTCACCCCGCCACCCACCTTCCTCAACCACCGGATCACCCCGGAACGCCGTTTCGCGACGGCCACCCTGGCGCTCGCCGACGTCAAGGAAACCGGCAAGAAGCGGGGCGCCAAGATCAACGACGTGGTGCTGGCCATCTCCACCGGGGCGCTGCGGACCCTGCTGTTGCGCTACGACGGCACCGCCGAACCGCTGCTGGCCTCCGTCCCGGCGAGCTTCGACTTCTCCCCGGAGCGGATATCGGGCAACTACTTCACCGGGATGATGGTGGCGCTGCCGGCCGACCTCGACGACCCGTTGGAACGCCTGGCCGCGTGCCGCGACAACGCCAACTCCGCCAAGGAGGCGTTTCATCTGGTCGGACCCGAGTTGATCAGCCGGTGGTCGAACTACATGCCGCCACTGGCCACCGAGTCGTTTTTCCGCTGGGCCTCCAGCCGCGACGGCCAGAACAAGGTGCTCAACCTGCCGATCTCGAATGTGCCGGGACCGCGCGAGCGCGGCCGGGTCGGCAGTGCACAGGTCACCGAGATCTACTCGGTGGGACCGCTGACCGCGGGCAGCGGGCTCAACATCACCGTGTGGAGTTACGTCGATCAGCTCAACATCTCGGTGCTGTCCGACGGCGCCACCGTCAAGGACCCGCACGAGGTGACCGAGGCGATGATCGCCGACTTCATCGAATTGCGCAGGGCTGCAGGTCTTTCCGAAGAGCTAACGCCCGTCGAGGCCGCGATGGCGCCGGCCTGACCGGTCCGGCTGCCGCGACGGCCCCGTTTTCTGGTAACGCGACTCTCTCCTGGTGCCAGTGCCATTTCCGTCGGCCGCTACCATCAATCGGTAACAGCCACTGGTTTGCACCGATGCCACCGATTCGAAGGAGATTCGCAGCACCGTGAGCACTGACGAGGCCAACGAGCCCGAGGTCCTGGTCGAACAACGCGGCCGGATCCTGATCATCACGATTAACCGGCCCAAGGCCAAGAACGCGGTCAACCTCGCGGTGGCCAGAGGCCTGGCCGAAGCGGTCGACCGGCTCGACGGCGACGCGGGTCTTTCCGTGGGCATCCTGACCGGCGCCGGGGGATCGTTCTGCGCGGGCATGGACCTCAAGGCGTTTGCCCGGGGCGAATTTCCCATCGTTGAGGGCCGCGGCATGGGCTTCACCGAGCGTCCGCCGACCAAGCCGCTGATCGCCGCGGTCGAGGGCTACGCACTGGCCGGTGGCACCGAGCTGGCACTGGCGACCGACCTGATCGTGGCGTCCAAGGACTCGGCCTTCGGTATCCCCGAGGTCAAGCGCGGTCTGGTCGCCGGTGGCGGCGGGCTGCTGCGCCTGCCGCAGCGCATTCCGTCGGCCATCGCGATGGAGCTGGCGCTGACCGGGGAGAACCTCACCGCGGAGCGCGCCCACGCGCTCGGCATGGTGAACGTGTTGGCCGAGCCCGGGTCGGCGCTGGACGCCGCGATCGAGCTGGCCGAAAGGATCGCCGCCAACGGGCCGCTCGCAGTGGCCGTCACCAAGCAGATCATCGTCGAGTCCCGCAGCTGGAACCCGAAGGACTTCTTTTCCGAGCAGGGCAAGCTGCTGGCTCCGGTGTTCGGTTCCAACGACGCGAAGGAGGGCGCGATCGCATTCGCCGAGAAGCGCGCTCCCCAGTGGACCGGCACCTGAGATCCGATACACTATGTTCGTAGAGTTCGCGTCGGGGCGCAAAAGGGTTGGGATTCAGAGGGATCGAGTATGAGCATTTCGTTGCTTCTCGAGATGGCTGTGTCCAGCAACCCGGATCGCACGGCCGTCGTCTCGGGGGAAACCCGGCTGACGACGCAGCAGCTCAGCGATCTGGCCGACGGCGGCGCCGGGGTCATCGCGGAATCGGGTGCGGCGCACGTGGCCTACGTGGGTGTCGGCGGCGCGATGCTGCCGGCGCTGATCTTCGCCGCGGCCCGCGCGGGGCTGCCGTTCACCCCGCTCAACTACCGGCTGTCCGCCGAAAGCATCCAGACGCTGATCGAGCGGCTGCCCGACCCCCTGGTCATCGTCGACAGCGGCTACCGGGACATGCTCGGCGATTCGTCCAAGCGGGTGATGGATTCCGACGACTTCCTGACCGCCGCCCGCAGCGCCGAGCCGGCCCCCGACAGTCTCGTGTTCCCCGACCCCGAGTCGGTCGCGATCGTGCTGTTCACCTCCGGCACCACCTCGCAGCCCAAGGCCGTCGAACTCTCGCACAACAACCTGACCAGCTACGTCACCGGAACCGTCGAATTCGACTCGGCCGCAGAGCAAGACGCGGCACTGATCTGCGTGCCGCCGTATCACATCGCCGGGGTCGGCGCCGCGCTGTCGAATCTCTACGCCGGCCGCAAGATGGTCTACCTGCCCAACTTCGACGCTGCCGAATGGGTGCGGCTGATCGGCGCCGAGCACGTGACCACCGCGACGCTGGTGCCCACCATGCTGGACCGCGTGGTCTCCGTGCTCGAGGCGGGCGGCCACGAGCTGACGTCGCTGCGCAACCTGGCCTACGGCGGCTCGAAGGTCGGTCTGCCGTTGGTCCGCCGGGCGCTCGAACTGTTGCCGGGGGTGGGGTTCGTCAACGCCTACGGCCTGACCGAGACGAGCTCGACGATCGCGGTGCTGACACCCGACGACCACCGCGCGGCGCAGTCCGCGTCCGAAGAGGCCGCGGTCAAGCGGCTGGGTTCGGTGGGCCGCCCGGTGCCCGGCATCGAGATCGAGATCCGCGACGACGAGGGCAAGGTACTGGCCGCCGGTGAGACCGGCGAGCTGTTCGTGCGCGGCGAGCAGGTCTCCGGGCGCTACACCGGGATCGGCTCGGTTCTCGACGAAAACGGTTGGTTCCCAACGAAAGACATCGCAATGCTGGATGAAGAGGGCTACCTGTTCATCGGCGGACGCAGCGACGACACCATCATCCGCGGCGGCGAGAACATCGCGCCCGCAGAGCTGGAGGAGGTGCTCGTCGAGCATCCGCATGTTCGCGACGTCGCCGTCGTCGGCGTCGAAGACCCGCAGTGGGGACAGGCGATCGTTGCCGTGGTGGTACCGCGGCCCGGCGTCGAACCCGATCCCGAGGAATTGCGGGAGCACGTGCGCAAGAGTTTGCGCGGTTCGCGTACCCCCGACCGCGTAGTGTTTCGCGACGAGCTGCCGACCACACCCACGGGCAAGGTGCTTCGGCGGCAGATCATCGAAGGGTTGCAGGCCGCACCGGTCGAGCAGTAAGCAGAGGACGAAAGATCATGATCAAGAACGGAACCCGTCTCACCAGCCAGGTGTGTGACACCCAGGTGATCGTCGTCAGGAGCTCAGACAGCCTCGACGACCTGCGCTGCGGCGGAGCGCCGATGGTGCCGATCGGCGCCGAGCGCTCGGGCGAACTCGACCCGGCCTTCTCCGGCGGCACCGTGATGGGCAAGCGTTATGTCGACGAGGCGGGCGCCGAGGTGCTGGTGACCAAGCCGGGCGCGGGGAGCCTGAGCATCGGGCAGACCGCCCTTGCACTCAAAGAGGTCAAGCCGCTTCCCGCAAGCGACTGACATCGGGGCTACGCGCCGTCCTGCTTGCCGGGCATCCCATTACGGGTGACGAATTCCCTTGCCTTGATTAGGAATTCGAGCTGTTCGCCGACCTGGCCGAGCGGGCGAACCGAGCGGGTCGAGCGAGCCAGCACGACCGCACCCTCCAGTGCCGAAATCGACATCACCGCCAGCGAGGCGGCATCGTCGTCGTCGAAGCCGTCTTTCGCGAACGCCCGGGTCAATGCCGTGCACCACCGGCCCAAGATCATGCCGGCTTCGCTGGTCAGGTCCTGATCGCTTTCGTCCGAGCTGATCGCGGCCGCGACCACCGGGCAGCCGGCGAGGAAGTCGCCGTCGGTCAGCAGCCGCTCCCAGAGCTGGATGAACTCGCGCAGCAAGGCGCGGGCGCCGTGATCGGCGGCCGCGTCGATGGTGGAGGTGATGGAATCCCCCGAATAGCGCAGCGCTTCGCTCAGGATCTGGTTGCGGCCTTCGGGGAAGTGGTAGTAGACCGAGCCGCGCGGGGCGCCGCTGCGCGCCAATACGGCGTCGATCGTGACGCCGGCGGCTCCGCGCTCACGCATCACCTCGGCGGCGCTGACGAGCATCTTGGTCCGGGTGCCGACGCGCTTCGTCGAGGTGGGTTGCGGGTCGATGTCGCTCGTGGTCGGCACTTTCGTACCTCCTAGGGCCGACGTCATGCAGCGTGCGAATGCCGCGATACCGGCCAATGCATGTTACGCGGGCTGAACCGGAAAGACGGGCGTTTCAGGTCACGCACCTCGCGGGTGTATTGATAGCCGGCGACATTGAGTTCGATGATCCACATGGTATTTCTCCCGGCCTAGTGCTGCTCTCATGTGCCGAAGCCGGCGACTCATGATTATGCTGAGAATCATATAAGACACTGGTCTACTAAGCAAGTTGTTAGAGGTACTAAACTCGCAGACCAGGCAAATATGTGACCTAGGTCATTGATCTTGTCTAACTCCAGGCTGAGTAAACCGTAAGGATTATGCTGTATTGCATAATCCGGGGTTCTGCGATTCACTTTGGCGATGGCGAACAAGTCCAACAGCCCTGCCGATCAAATCCTTCCCGCTCTCGACACCGTGACCCTGGAACGCGACGGCCACGTTTTGCTGATCGGCCTGAATCGACCGCACAAACGCAACTCGTTCGACCGCGCGATGCTCGCCGATCTCTCCCGCGCCTACGCGGTGCTGGAGTCCGATGCCTCGGTCCGGGCCGGGGTGCTGTTCGCGCACGGCGACCACTTGACCGCCGGCCTGGATCTGGCCGACGTCGGCCCGGGCATCGCGTCCGGGGAGAACCCCTTCCCCGACGACGGCCGGGACCCGTGGCGGCTGGACGGCACCTGGACCACACCGCTGGTCGCCGTCGCGCACGGCTGGTGCATGACGCTGGGCATCGAGCTGCTGCTGGCCGCCGACATCCGCATCGCCGCCGCCGGCACCCGATTCACCCAGCTCGAGGTGCGGCGCGGGATCTACCCGTTCGGCGGGGCGACGGTCCGGCTGCCCCGTGAGGCCGGCTGGGGTAACGCTATGCGCTGGCTGCTCACCGGTGACGAGTTCGACGCCGCCGAGGCGTACCGCATCGGGCTGGTCCAGGAGGTCGCCACCGACGCGGCCGCCGCCGTGGCGCGGGCGCGCGACATCGCGCACACGATCGCCGACCGTGCGGCGCCGCTCGGCGTGCGGGCCACGCTGGCGTCGGCGCACCTGGCACGCACTCAGGGTGAAGCCGCCGCGATCGAGCGGCTGCGCCCCGTCGTCACCGAACTCTTCGCCAGCGAGGACGCCGCCGAGGGCGTGCAGTCGTTCATCGAGCGACGCGAGGCCCACTTCCAGGGCCGCTAGCCGCACACTCGGCGTGGAAGGCCTCAGCCCTCGACGGTGTAGCCCATCGGCATCAGCACGCTCTTCTGCTGCGTGAAGTGCTCGACACCCTCCGGCCCGTTCTCGCGGCCGATGCCGGAGTTCTTGTAGCCGCCGAACGGGCAGCACGGGTCGAAGGCATACCAGTTGATGGCGTAGGTCCCGGTGCGGATCTTCTCCGAGATCTCGATGCCCTTTTGGATGTCGGTGGTCCACACGCTGCCGGCCAGGCCGTAGGCCGAATCGTTGGCGATCTTGACCGCGTCCTCTTCGGTGTCGAAGGGGATGATGGCGAGCACCGGCCCGAAGATCTCCTCCTGCGCGATCGTCATCTTGTTGTCGACGTCGGCGAACACCGTCGGCTGGACGAAGAAGCCGTTGTCCAGGCCCTCGGGACGGCCTCCGCCACACACCAGCCGGGCGCCCTCCTCGATGCCCTTGGCGATGTAGCCCTCGACGCGGGCGCGCTGCTTCTCCGAGATCAGCGAACCGATCTGGGCGGCCGGGTCCGACGGCGGTCCGACGGGCAGCGCCTGCACGAATTGGCTTACCGCTTCCACGATTTCGTCGTACCGCGAGCGGGGCGCCAGGATGCGGGTCTGGCCGACGCAGGCCTGTCCGGTGTTCATGATTCCGGAGAACACCAGCATCGGGATCGCCGAAGCGAGGTCGACGTCCTCGAGCAGGATGGCCGCCGACTTACCGCCGAGCTCCAGCGTGCACGGCTTGAGCATCTCGGCGGCGCGACGGCCGATCTCCTTGCCGACAGCCGAGCTGCCGGTGAAGGTGAACAGGTCGACGTCGGGGTTCGACGTCAGGGCCTGGCCGGTTTCGATACCGCCGGGCACCACCGACAGCACGCCCTCGGGCAGGCCGGCCTCGGCGAAGATCTCCGCCAAAGCGTTTGTGGTCAAAGGGGTTTCGGCGGCCGGCTTGAGCACCACGGTGCAGCCGGCCAGCAGGGCGGGACCCAGCTTGTTGACGGCCAGGAACAGCGGCACGTTCCAGGCCACGATCGCGCCGACCACGCCGATCGGCTCGCGGTGCACGATGGACTGCCCGTAGGCGCCGGTGCGCACCTCGCGCCACTTGACCTGGTCGACGGCCGGGCCGGCGAAGAAGTTCATCGCGCCCATCGAGCCCATCCAGTGCATGGTCTCGATGGTGGTCGGCGGCTGGCCGGTCTCACCGGCGAGCAGCGCGCTCAGCAGCTCCTTGCGCTCCTCCATCAGCTTGACCACGTTGGCGATCACGGCCGCACGTTCCTTCGGCGGCGTCGAGGGCCAGGGGCCGTTGTCGAACGCGTCGCGGGCCGCGGCCACCGCCGCGTCGACATCCGCCGCCGCCGCCAGCGGTGCCTTGCCGAAGTAGTCGCCGGTGGCCGGACAGTGCACCTCGATCACCTCAGCGGTCGACGGCTCCGTCCACTTGCCGCCGATGAAAAGCTTGTCGTACTCGGTCTTGATGTCGGTCATATTCCGCCGCTCCTCCTCATCGCTCCGCTCCGCATCGTCGCCGGCGGGCCTGGCGCCACCATACCCAAGCAAAAACGAAACGAGAACATGTTTCATTCTTGCGGTTGGAGCACCAATAGGAGATTACTCACCGCGAACTCGCGCAGCACCGGGACCGACGTCAGCCACCAGGCCCATCGCGGGTGGTAGCGCGGGAATGCGGCCAGCAGCGCCCCGGTGTTTTCGGCCCAGCTCAGCCCCGCTGCCGCCGACACCGCGAACAACGACGACCCGTAGTCGTTTTTGGCGCGATGGCCATGTTTGCGCGCATACCGGGTAGCCGCCCGCTCTCCGCCCAGGTAGTGGGTCAGACCCATCTCGTGCCCGCCGAAGGGGCCCAGCCAGACGGTGTAGGACAGCACGGCCAGCCCACCCGGCTTGGTCACCCGCAGCATCTCGGCACCGAGCTGCCACGGCCGCGGCACGTGTTCGGCGACGTTGGACGACAGGCAGATGTCCACCGAGTCGTCGGCGAACGGCAATGCCATGCCCGACGCCCGGACGGAGGTGCCGGTTGCCCGGGCGAGGCTGGGCCCGGCGGCGTGCATCTCGCCCGGATCGGGTTCCACGCCCAGGTAGTGCACACCGGCGTCGGTGAACGCCTCGGCGAAATACCCGGGCCCACCGCCGACGTCGAGCAGCGTGCGGCCGGCCGGCGATTCGCCCCGGGCGGCCAGCCAGAGGTCGCCGACCATCGCCGCGGTATCGGCCGCGAGTGCGCCGTAGAACCGGGCCGGGTCCGGCTGTTCGTAGCGGAATTCCGATAGCAGCCGCACCGAGCGCGACAGCGTGGCTCGTCGCGCAAAAAGGTCAGTCACCGCCACCGGAAAGACCCTACGTCGGGTAGCGGCTAGGCTGACCAGGATGTCTGGTCTGCGCTCGGTACTGCTGTTGTGCTGGCGCGATACCGGCCACCCGCAGGGCGGCGGCAGTGAGGCCTATTTGCAGCGCATCGGCGCGCAGCTGGCCGCCTCGGGCGTCGCGGTCACGCTGCGCACCGCCCGCTATCCGGGCGCACCGCGCCGCGAGGTCGTCGACGGCGTGCGAATCAGCCGCTCGGGTGGGCGCTACTCCGTCTACGTGTTCGCGTTGCTGGCGATGGCCCTGGCGCGTGTCGGGCTCGGGCCGCTGCGGGGAGTGCGGCCCGATGTGGTCGTCGACTCGCAGAACGGTCTGCCGTTCTGTTCCCGGCTGATCTACGGCCGCCGCGTGGTGGTGCTGGTGCACCACTGCCACCGTGAGCAGTGGCCGGTGGCCGGGCCGGTGTTGGGCCGGCTGGGCTGGTTTGTCGAGTCGTGGCTGTCGCCGCGGCTGCACCGGCGCAATCAGTACCTGACGGTGTCGCTGCCGTCGGCGCGCGACCTGGTCGCCCTGGGCGCGGACAACGAGCGGATCGCGGTGGTGCGCAACGGCCTCGACGAGGCGCCGGCGCAGTCGTTGGAAGGCCCGCGCTCGGCCGTGCCGCGGGTGGTGGTGCTCTCGCGTCTGGTGCCGCACAAGCAGATCGAGGACGCCCTGGAGACCGTCGCCGAGCTGCGACGGCGTGTTCCAGGGCTGCCGGAACTGCATCTCGACATCGTCGGCGACGGCTGGTGGCGCCAGCGTCTCGTCGACCAGGTCCGCGGCCTCGGTATCGGCGACGCGGTGACCTTCCACGGCCACGTCGACGATGTGACCAAACACCATGTGCTGCAAGGGGCTTGGGTGCATGTGCTGCCCTCGCGCAAGGAGGGCTGGGGCCTGGCGGTCGTCGAGGCCGCCCAGCACCGCGTGCCGACCATCGGGTACCGCTCCTCCGGGGGTCTGTCCGACTCGATCGTCGACGGCGTGACCGGGGTCTTGGTGGACACGCGCGCCGAGCTGATGGACCGCCTCGAAGAGCTGCTGTGCGATCCGGTGCTGCGCGATCAGCTCGGAGCCAAGGCGCAGACGCGCAGCGGCGAGTTCTCCTGGGCGCAGAGCGCCGATGCCATGCGCGCCGTGCTCGAGGGCGTGCTGGCCGGCGAGTTCGTCAGCGGCGTGGTCTAATCCGGCGCGCGGCGACCAGCGCGGCCAAGTGGCGATACCGCTTCGCGAAACTTAATCCTCGGCGGAGTCTGTCGGCGTGTCGTCGCCGCGGTTTAAGTGTCGCGGCGCAACCGGGACGCGGCACCGCCAACCCGGATGCGGCGCCGCCAAGCGGCGACCAGCGCGCCGCAACCGCCGACGAGCAGCAGCCCCAGCCACGCCAGGTGCGCGATCACCGTGGCCTGGCGCCGGGCCGACGGCACCCCGGGGGCGTTGCCGCCGATTCGGTACAGCGTCAATTCGTCGTCGCGGTAAACCGGCGTGAGCCCGCCGAGAGTGCGCGCGGCCGAGCCCATGTCACCCGCGCTGTCCGATTCGACGACCAGCCACCCCACACCGGCAGGCGCCAGCGCCGACGGCGACGGCCCGGACAGCAGCAACTCCTGGACCGCCCGGGCGCGGTTGCCCTCGCCGGGCACCACCCGCGCGGAGATCGCCAAGTCGCCGGTGCTCAGCACGTCGGCGCGCAGCCAGCGGGGCAGCGGGTCGAGCACCGGCGCCGGACCCGACCAGGCGAAGCGCCGCATCGAGCCCGCGGGCAGCACCGCGACCGGCGCGGGCGCACGGTTGATCGCCGCCGCCACGGCAGCCCAGCCCGGCGGGTAGTGCACCGGCTCGACCTTGGCTCCCACACCCCACGCCAGGTCCGGCAACACCGCGATTAGCGCTAGACAGCCGACCAGCGCCGTGCCGACGTCGGCCGGCGGGGGCAACCACCGTCGCAGCGTCACCACCGCACCGGCACTCGCGAGCGCGTAGCCCGGCACCGCCAGCGCGACCCACTTCTGCCCGTCGCGCAGCACCCCCAGACCGGGTGCGGCATCCACCACGGCGGCCAGCAGATGCAGGCCCGGCCCGCTGGCCAGCACGGCCGGTGTCATCACCGACACCGCCGCGAGCACGAGCAGCGGCACCACCGCCGGGCGACGGAGCACCGTGGGGAGCCCGGTCGCCACCACGCCCAGCAGCACCACTGCCGAAACCACCGCGAAAAGCGTTGCGCGCGAACTGGGTAAGGCCTCGCTGTTCCAGATACCGCCAAGACTGGCCAGGCTGGCCAGCGTCCCCAGACCGGGCTCGGCGCGCGGCGCGAACGCGAGAACACCGAGCGTGCTCGCCGCCTTGGGGGTGGACAACGACGCACCCGTCGCCGCGGCCACTAGCCACGGCAGCGCCGCGATCAGCGCGGGACCGAGCGCCGCCACGGCGCACAGCCAGCGGGGCCGGCCGGCACCCGGTGCGGCGACACAGACCAGCGCCACCGTCGCGGCAAGCATCAGCCCGGTCGGCGTCAGTCCGGCCAGCGCGATCCAGAACGCCAGCGCGAAAAAGCCGGCTTCACCCGAGCGCAGCCGCAACACCGTCGTCGCCGCCCAGGGCAGGCAGCCGTAGCCGACCAGCAGGCTCCAGTGACCTTGCAGGAGTCGTTCGGCGACATAGGGATTCCAGATCGCCAGCGTGATCGCGACAAACTGGCCCGGCATCCCGGCGCAGGGCAGCGCGGTCGCGACGAGGCGCGCTGCTCCCCAGCCCGCCAGCCACAGGCCTCCGACCAGCAGCGCTTTCACCACGACGCCGCCGTCGATCAGGTGCGAGGCCAGCGCCACCGCGAAGTCCTGCGGCGTCGCCCGCGGCGGTGCCGTCAAACCCAGCGCGGTATCGGACAGGTAGGAGCGCGGCGTGGACACCGCGTCGCGCAGCAGCAGGTACCCCGGCCGCAGCAACGGCGCGGTCACCAGCAGCGCCAGGGTCAACGCATACCCGGGAACAGCCCACCGCACGGCCCGGCGCCATGGTGCGGTCACCGTCGGCGCAACCGCGGGCTAGTCCCGGTCGGGCGGGCCGGACGGATTGGGCTCGGACGCCTCGCCGTGCGGCGGATCGGAGCCGGGCGGCGGATCGGGATCGTCATGCGATTCGGAGGGCTGCGCCGGCAGCTTCTCGGTCTCGGCTTCGGCGCCGGGCACCCGTTCCTCGAGCCCGCTGCGGCCGAAGAACTCCTCGTCGCCGCGGTCCAGGCCGGGGTCGGTCAGCGCGCTCTCGGTCCGCAGGCTGAATGACGCGAACAAGCCGCCGCCGACCAGCGCGATCAGGCCGATCGCGGTGAACGTGATCGGCAGGACCCGTGACCACAGGGCGAGCCGGTCGCGCTCGTCGCGGGCCGCATTCACCTGGGACTCCACCGTGTCTTCGTTGGAGGTGACCTTGTAGTCGGCCAGCGTCGCCTCGGGCTTCAGTGGATCGCGGGCGAAGAAGTGGTTGGCGTGCTCGGTTTGCTTGACGATGGTGCCCGAGACCGGGTCCACCCAGAAGGTCCGCTGCGCCGCGTAGTAGCGGGTCATCGTGATCTGCTCGGCCGGGTCCACGTCCTTCAGGCCCCACATCGCCGCGGAGGCCGTCACCTTGCCGTCTTCGTCACCGGCGTACAGCGACGGGTATTTCACCGGCGCCACCAGCTTGCCGTCGGCGCTGTAGCCGATGTTCTGGGTGAACTTGTAGGTGCTCAGCCCGTTGACGTCCTCTTGGGTGTCGTAGTTGACGTCGTAGGTCTTCTGCGCGATCGGGTCGAAATACGGGTAGGTCTTCTTCTCGGTGTGGAACGGGAATCGGTAGGACAGGCCGTCGTGGCGAACCGGCATCGAGGTGGGCGGGTTCTCGTCGCTGATGGTGCGCGGCTTCTGGACGGCGCCGCCGGTGTGGGTGTCGTCGGAGACGGCCATCGCGGTCTTGCGGTTGAGCGTGACGGTGTCGACGATCGCCAGCAGCAGCCCGGTGTCCTTCTGCTTGTCGGTGCGCCGAAGTGAGTTGCCGACCTGCAGCGTGACCACGTCGGCGTTGGCCGGCGACTCGACACTGATCTGCTGTTGGGAAACCAGCGGCACGTTCTGGTTGATGATGAAGTGATCGCCGGACAGCGACGCGGTGTCGAGCGCGGTGCCGGTGCCGTCGCTGACCAGCATGGTGTCGATGTTGAGCGGGATCTTGGTGATCTTGGCGGTGGTGTAGGTCGACAGCAGCAACGCGGCGATCAGCAGGGCAGCCCCGAGTCCGATGATTCCGCATGCGGCGAACCGCAACATAACCGCTCGGTTCACGTTGCTGTGCCCTCCCTAAATGCTCGAGGCAAATCCGTTCGACCCTAACAGCAGTACCCGGTACGGCAGGTAACAGAGCGCAGGCAGACTGTGATCGTGACCGATGGCGACCAGGTGGGCGGAACCCGCAGCTTCCTGCCCGCTGTCGAGGGTATGCGCGCCTGCGCGGCCATGGGTGTGGTCATCACACACGTGGCCTTCCAGACCGGTCACTCCAGCGGTGTCGACGGACGGCTCTTCGGCCGCTTCGACCTCGCCGTGGCGGTGTTCTTCGCGTTGTCGGGGTTCCTGCTGTGGCGTGGGCATGCGGCGGCCGCCCGGAATCTGGGGCCGCGCCCGCTCACCGGCCACTACCTGCGATCGCGGGTGGTCCGCATCATGCCGGCCTATCTGGTGGCCGTCGTCGTGATCCTCACCCTGCTGCCCGACGCGGACCACGCCAATTTGACGGTGTGGCTGGCAAACCTGACGCTCACCCAGATCTATGTGCCGCTCACCCTGACCGGCGGCCTGACGCAGATGTGGAGCCTGTCGGTCGAGGTGAGTTTCTATCTGGCGCTCCCGATTCTCGCGCTGCTGGCCCGCCGCATTCCGGTGCGCGCCCGGGTGCCGGCGATCGCCGCGCTGGGGGCCCTCAGCTGGGCGTGGGGCTGGCTGCCCCTGCATTCGGGATCCGGCAATCCGCTGAACTGGCCGCCGGCCTTCTTCTCCTGGTTCGCGGCCGGCGTGCTGCTGGCCGAATGGGTGCACAGCCCGATCGGGTTGCCGCACCGGTTGGCGCGCCGGCGGGTGCTGATGGCCGTCATCGCGCTGGCCGCGTTTTTGGTGGCCGCGTCTCCGCTGGCGGGTCCGGAGGGCCTGATTCCCGGGACCGCGACGCAGTTCGCGGTGAAGACGTCGATGGGCTCGGTGGTGGCGTTCGCGTTGGTCGCGCCGTTGGTGCTGGATCGCATCGACACCCGACACCGACTGTTGGGCACGGCCGGGATGGTCACGCTGGGGCGCTGGTCCTACGGCCTGTTCATCTGGCACCTGGCCGCCCTGGCGATGGTGTTCCCGGTGGTCGGGACGTTCCCGTTCACCGGCAACATGCCGACGGTGTTGGTGCTGACGCTGATCTTCGGTTTCGCGATCGCGGCGGTGAGCTACGCCCTGGTCGAGTCGCCGTGCCGGGAGGCGTTGCGCCGCTGGGAGAAACGCGAGAAGCCGGCCGCTGCGGAGGTAGATGCCGAGGCTGACGCGATAGCGCCCTAGCCGGTGCGGTCCATCCACTCTTCCAGTGCGTCGGCCGACGGCAGGCAGACGGCCCGCTCGATCTTCTCGATCAAATCGGTCCCGTACTCGACGGTGGACTTGATGAAGTTGCCCAGGGCGTCCAGGTGGATGCCATCGGTCAGCAGGTAGGCGCTCTCACCGACCACGTTGACGTGGCTCGGCTGCGCCGTCTCGCGGACAAACGCCTTGGGCCAATGGGTGTCGCGATTCCAGCCGTTCACCAGTTCCATCAGGCGCGGGCGGTCGCTGGCCTGGTAGTAGCCGGCGGGGCTGACCGAGATCTCCAAGATGTCGCGCCGCAAACCGTTGATCCGCAGGTTCACGTGCAGCTTGCCCCGCTCGTAGTTTGACAGCACCATCATGAATTCCTCGCCGTCGTCGCTGCGGAAAAATCGCAAGTGGCGCGATCGCAGATAACGTTCGACCAGCTCGGGACTCAATGGCTCGATCTCCATGGCCCTGATCGTGGTGCCGGGGCCTTGGAAGATTCTCAATGCCCTCTGGTCAGCCCGCCTCGGTCACCGGCAACCGCGCCATGATCTCGGCGCGCACCGCCGATCGACGGGCCTTGCCGGCGTCGTCGCGCAGCGGTGCGTCGACGAATTCGACGAAGTCCGGGCTGGGCGGCACCTTGTACCCCGCGATGTTGGCGCGCAGGAACTCCTGCACGCCGACGGCATCCAAAGCGGAGCCGTCGATTGTCTGCACCAGCGCGTAGGGCACCTGGCCCAGATCACCGGCGTTCGGGTCGGGGACGCCAACGACCAAGCAGGACAACACTTCCGGGTGCGCCGACAGTGCGCTCTCGATCTCCGCGGGATAGACGTTGCGGCCGCCGACAGTGAACATGTCGACCCGGCGATCGGACAGATACAGGAACCCGTCGGCGTCGAAGTAGCCCAGATCGCCCAGCGAGTCCCAGCCGTCGCGGCTTTTCGCCGTGGCCCCGACGTAGCGATAGGTGGGTGCGCTGCCCGGGCTGGGCCGCATATAGATCTCCCCGACTACGCCTGGGGGACAAGGGTTTCCGTCGTCGTCGAGCACCTGCATCTCGCCGGCCACCACGACGCCGACCGAGCCGCGGTGGGTCAGCCACTGATCGCCGGAGATGAAGGTGAGCGCTTGTAGTTCGGTGCCGCCGTAGAGCTCCCAGACGACTTCCGGTCCGACGAGGTTGATCCACGCCTCCTTGATGGCCGGCGGGCACGGCGCCCCCATGTGCCAGAAACGCCGCAGCGACGAGAGGTCATAGGCCCCCGGGTCGGCGTGGTAGACCGGCAGCGCCCGCTGCATGATCGTCGGCACCGTCGTCAGGAACGTGACGCGATGGTCGGTGATCAGCCGGAGGAACCCGTGCGGGTCGAACCGGCTCATCACCACCAGATGGTGGCGCATCAGCAACGCGATCGTCGCGGTGGTGAAGCCGGTGTTGTGCGACAGCGGGATCGGCACCAGGGTGGTGTCCCCCGGTTGCGCGCCCAGCGGATAGCCGACCGCCGCGGGGATGCGGCTGTCGCCGCCGGACTCGATGAGCTTCGGCCGGCCGGTGCTGCCGCCGGACCCCATCGCCTTCCACACCGGCGAGACCGCCTCGGGCAGCGCGGCGTCGGACAGCGTCGCGTCGGGCGTGAAACCGGCTGGAACGCTTGGTATTTCGGGGTGGTCTCTACCAACCAGCAACGCGGGCGGCCGCAACTCCACCAGGCCGGCCAGCTCGGCGGCCGGCAACCGTGCGGACAGCGGTTGCGGTACCGCGCCCAGCTTCCAGCACGCCACGGCGGCCTGGATCCACTCGATGGAGTTGGGCAGCACCATCGTCACGTAGTCGCCGACGCCGACGCCGCGCTCGGCATAGGCGCGCGCGAGCCGGTTCGTCGAGGAGTCGAGCTCGCCGCGGGTGATGGTCAGGCCGTCGCAGGTGACCGCCGGCTCGTCGGGGGCGAGTTCGGCCAGCGCCGAAATCTGCGTGCCGATCGGCGGGACCGGCTCACTCATACGCGCCCTGCCGCTCGAAGATGCGGCGCGGGTTGTCCACCAGCATCGTGTGCAGCTGCTCGTCGGTGACGCCGCGCTCTTTCAACGCCGGGATCACGTCGTTGTGGATGTGCAGGTAGTTCCAGTTCGGCATCATCTGCGGCACCAGTTCTTCGGGCAGCGCGTCGAAGTAACAGTTGGCGTCGTGCGACAGCACCATCTTGTCGGCGTGCCCGCGCTCGCACATCGTCGCCACCGTGGCCACCCGCTCCTCGAACGGCAGGTACGCGTCGATGCCGAACCGGTCCATCCCGATGTAGGAACCGGGCGCGATGAGTTCCTCGAGGTAGCCGATGTCGGTGCTGTCGCCCGAATGCCCGATGATCACCCGGCTCAGGTCGACGCCCTCTTCTTCGAAGATCTTCTGCTGCTCGAGGCCGCGGCGCAGCCCGGCGTGGGTGTGCGTGGAGATCGGCACCCCGGTGCGCTTGTGCGTCTGCGCGACGGCGCGCAGCACTCGCTCGACGCCGGGTGTCACGCCGGGTTCGTCGGTGGCGCATTTGAGGATTCCGGCTTTGATGCCGGTGTCGGCGATCCCCTCCTCGATGTCCTTTACGAACATGTCGACCATGATCTCCGGACCCCCCAGCAACCCACCCGGACCCTCGTAATGGAATCGCAGCGGCAGATCGTTGTAGGTGTAAAACCCGGTTGCGACAACGATATTCAGCTCGGTAGCAGCCGCGACCCTGGCGATGCGGGGAATGTAGCGGCCGAGTCCGATCACCGTGAGGTCGACGATGGTGTCCACGCCGCGGGACTTGAGTTCGTTGAGGCGCTCGATGGCGTCGGCGACGCGCTTCTCCTCGTCTCCCCAGGCTTCCGGATAGTTCTGCGCGATCTCCGTGGTCATGATGAACACGTGCTCGTGCATCAGCGTCACGCCAAGATCGGCGGTATCGATGGATCCGCGCGCGGTATTTAGTTCGGACACGTCGCTGATGCTAGGCCCGGCCGGTGGTGATCCAACAGAGGCAATTGCCACGACAATGCGGATTTCCCAGCGAACCGCGGGCTGATACCGCGACTCCGCGCATCGGCGTACCGTCTGCCGCATGCTGCTCAACCCCAACCAGTTGAACCGTAAGTACCCGGACGCCCGATCCGGGGAGATCATGGCCGCCACCGTCGACTTCTTCGAGTCCCGGGGCAAGGCCCGGCTCAAGGCCGACGACCACGCGCGGGTCTGGTACTCCGACTTCCTGGACCACGTCGGACGCGAACGCATCTTCGCCTCGCTGCTGACGCCGTCGGCGTACGGCGCCTCGGGCTGTCGCTGGGATACCTACCGAATCAGCGAGTTCGCCGAGATCGTCGGCTTCTACGGGTTGAACTACTGGTATCCGTTCCAGGTCACGGCCCTTGGCCTGGGCCCGATCTGGATGAGCGACAACGAGGACGCCAAGCGCAAGGCCGCGGCCCAGCTCGAGCAGGGCGAGGTGTTCGCCTTCGGCCTATCCGAGCAGGCGCATGGCGCCGATGTCTATCAGACCGACATGATCCTGACGGAGTCCGAAAACGGCTGGGTCGCCAACGGCGAGAAGTACTACATCGGCAACGCGAATGCGGCGCGGATGGTCTCCACCTTCGGCAAGATCGACGGCTCCGACGAATACGTCTTCTTCGTGGCCGACTCCCAGCACGATCGCTACGAGCTGATCAAGAACGTCGTCAACTCACAGAACTACGTCGCCAACTACGCACTGCACGACTATCCGGTCACCGAGGCCGACCTGTTGCACCGCGGCCCCGGCGCCTTCCACGCCGCGCTGAACACCGTCAACATCTGCAAGTACAACCTCGGCTGGGGCGCGGTCGGCATGTGTACCCACGCCATGTACGAGGCGGTCACCCACGCCTCCAACCGCATCCTGTACGGGACCGTCGTCACCGACTTCACTCATGTGCGGCGACTGCTCACCGACGCCTATACGCGCCTGATCGCGATGAAGATGGTCGCCACTCGCGCTTCCGATTACATGCGCAGCGCGTCGGCCGAAGACCGCCGTTACCTGCTGTACAGCCCGCTCACCAAGGCGAAGATCACCGGCGAGGGCGAGCGGGTGATCACCGCCCTGTGGGACGTCATCGCCGCCAAGGGAGTGGAGAAGGACACCATCTTCGAGGCCATGGCCCGCGAGATCGGGCTGCTGCCGCGGCTGGAAGGCACGGTGCACATCAACATCGGGTTGCTGGCCAAGTTCATGCCCAACTACCTGTTCGCGCCGAACAGCGAATTGCCGTTGATCGGCCGCCGCGACGAGGCGGTCGACGACTCGTTCCTGTTCAATCAGGGCCCGACCGGGGGACTGGGCAAGGTGCGCTTCCACGATTGGCGTGCGCCGTTCGACAGCTTCGCGCATCTGCCCAATGTCGCGCTGCTGCGTGCGCAGGTCGACGTGCTGGCCGAGATGCTGGCCAGTGCGACTCCAGATGCGGTGCAGCAGAAGGACATTGACTTCTCCTTCGGGGTGGGCCAGCTGTTCGCCACGGTGCCTTATGCGCAGCTGATCCTGGAGGAGGCCCCGCTGTCCGGGGTGGACGAGGCGCTGATCGACGAGATCTTCGCGGTGCTGGTGCGTGACTTCAACAGCTACGCAGTCGAATTGAGCGGCAAGTCGGCGACGACGGACGCGCAGGCCCGCTTCGCGATGCGGATGATCCGCCGGCCGGTGTTCGATGCCGCGCGCTACGACCAGATCTGGAAGGACCACATCCTGCCGATCAACGGCGCCTACCAAATGCGGCCGTAGCTGGGCGGCGGGTCGGTTTGCGCTGCTATCCGGCGGCGGCCGAGAGCGCGTCGATGTTGAGCTGGGGTTGGATTGCTGCGGTTCCCGCCAGGCCCGGTGCGCTGGTTGCCATGGCCGCCGGTGCCGCACCCAAGGCGCTGGGCGCGCTGGAGACGACGGGGGCGACGGCGGGCAGGAAGTACGAAGTGGCGGTGACTGGGGCGGTGATGACGCCGCCGGCGTTGATGGCGGTGACGAGGCCGGTGCTGGAGTCGATGGTGGCCTCGACGCCGCTGCTTCCGGCGGTGACGCCGCCACTGGGGATGGTGAACCCGCCCGTCCCCCCGGGAAAGGGGCTGGGACTGTCGACGAAGATTTGGCCGCTCGTGATCGTGGCATTGAAGTTGAAGACGTAGACCCCACCGGCTTGGGAAGTGCGCGTGACTCCGGCGGAGAGGTTTATATATGTGACGTCGGTGTTGGCTGTGAAGGTGGCGCCGAAGGTGGCGGACACGGGGTTGGTGACGGTCGTGCCGGGCTCGAGGGTTGCGCCGCCGGGTGCGATGTTGGCGGTGCTGCCATCTGGCAGGGGCGGGTCGACGAGGTTGCCCTGCTGTGTGGCGAGGCTCTGAACCAGGGATTGGGTCCGGCCGCTGGTGGTGTTGGCGGTGGTCTGGGCCACCGAGGTGGCCTGGTCAGTTTGACCATTCGGGTTGGTGGTGTGCGGCGGCTCGTCAAACGACTGCAGCGTGCTCGCGGTCGCCGAGGCGGCGGCGTCTTGCACCCACATCCGCGTGTATTCGGCTTCGGTGGCGGCGATCATCGGCGGGGGCACCGTCATGGCGAACGCCGTCTCATACGCGGCGGCCGCCGCATACGCCTGCGTCCCCCGACGATTCCAGCTCGGCGGCCCCATCGCTCCAGGCCGCGGCGGCGGCCAGCATTGGTCCCGATCCCGGACCCGCATACATCAACCCCGAGTTGACCTCCGGGGGCAACAACGCAAAATCCATGCAATCTTGCTTTCGTCACGACAGCGCATTCGCCGACCATCGTGTGCGGCAACCACGACCGTGCATTCCGGGAAGCACTACTGCACCTTTCGCCGGCCTCAGCGAACGACTACTGCATTCACCGCGCGGTGGTGCCGTAGCGAGGCGTGCGGGCCGCACCGCCGATGACGTCGGCAAGGCCGGTACGGCCGGCGACACCGGCCTTACTGCAGGCCCGATAAATGTGGCTCTCGACGGTCCGCACGGACAGCGACACCGCCTCGGCGATCTCACGATTCGACAGGCCCTGGGCAGCCAACACCGCGATCTCGCGTTCTCGGTTGGTGAACGGCGGAGCGAAGGAAGCTGCCTCGACGGCGGGGCTGGTCGCGCCGTGACACCGTGCCGCCAGCCGGTGTGCGCGTGCCGCCGCGGTCATCGCGCTGCCTGCGCGACCCGCGCGCCGGTGTGACGTGGCGGCTTGCCCCGCGGCGTCGGCGCCGGTTAGCAAGTCGCCCATCGCCTCGAATTCGGCTGATACCCGGTCGAGTTCGCCGGCGTCGTCGGCTTGCAGCGCCGCCGCGTAGCGCGCCGCGACCGCAACGCGCGGGCCTTCGACGCGCGTCGCCAGATCCGCGAGCCGCTCGGCCGCATCGGTGTCGTCGAATTGCACAGCGGTCTGTAGACACCACACTTCACGGGCGAGTTGATCGTGGTCGCGCGCGAAGTCGGCCGCCTTGCGCGCGAGTTGGCGCGCCTCGGTGGAGCGCGAGCGGACCGCGGCCAGCCAGGCTTCGCTCAGCAATTCGGTGGACGTGACGTACACGTAGGCCGGATGCTGGTGCGCCCGCGCAGTTTTCAGCGCGTCAGCGGCTGCATCCGCATCGCCGGATCGGGCCAGTGCCTGCGCACGCAGCAAGTGGAAGCGATGGAAGCTGTTCACGACGTGGAAACTGTTGGCGTTCTTGGCATCGACTTCATGTGGCAGATGCCGCAGCGCCGCGTTGAGATCGCCGGCGGCCAACATCACCATGCCGAGGATCTCTGACGCCACCGCTCGGACATCCGGCGGCTCGTCGTGGTGGGCGCGCAAGTGCCATTCGGCAACGTCGACCGCTTCGGCGATGCGTCCGCCCGCCACCAGGGCGAACGTGTGAAACTCCATCAACGTCTGGCGAAGGAATTTACCCTGCTCGCTCAGCGTGAGTGCCTCATCGGCATCGATGGCCCTTGCCGCCGCCTGATCGGGTTGACCGAGTTCGCCATAGGCCATGCTCTCGGCGCTGTAGGCCATGGTCGCGCCGTACGGGTCGAGGTCTTCATAGTCGACGTCGGCCATGGTCGCAAGGACCTCAAGCGGCTTCGCCGCCAGCGCAAGCTGATTGGCGCGGAACACCAGTAGTTGTTGGCGCCGCGCACCGTGCGATGCCTTAAGCGCATCGTCGATGAGGCGCCAGGACCGCTCCGGTGATCGCATGCCCCACATCAGATTTGACGCGCGCATCACCACGTCGTTGATGAAAGCGGATTCCGTCGCTTCGTCGACCTCGACGCCCTCGAGGACTTCCAGCGCAAGCTCGCCCTTCTCCATCATGAACAGCGAGTAGGCCAGAGGTATGCGCGCCTGTGCCCCGATGCCGGTGTCGGCGGCGGCGCGAAAGAGCCGCTCCGCGGTCTCAAAGTCCAACAGCGAACTCGCCGCCGTGGCGGCCGACAGCAAGACGTCGGGCTCGGGCGGAAGGTCCGACTCCAACCAGAGCAGTCCCCGCGTCATTACCTTCGCGGCGCGCCCGCCGTCCTTCATCGCGGTCGCGACCTGGCCACGAAGGCGTCGCAACCGCGAGGAGCCGCAGCGATCCAGGCGCACCTCGGCGAACATGGGATGGCCGATGTAGACCTCGTCGGCGGACAACCGGATCAAGCCGCGCTGTTCGGCCTCTTCAATGGCGTCCTGCTCGGCGAGCAGTCTCAGGCACTGCCAGTCGACGGGTTCGGAAACGGCCACGAGATCGACGACGTCGCGCACGTCGTCGGGAATGGCGCCGATCTGGGCATCCACCAGCTCAGCGAGGGACCCTGACACTCCGAGGTTTCCCTGCCAGCGCAGCACGCCGTCGTCGCTGACCATGCGTCCCGCGCGCAACTCCTGTTCGACCAGCTGCCGCAGGAACAGTACGTTTCCGCGGGTGAGACGCCACAGTTCGTCCCCGCACCGCTGATCGGGTGCGCACCCCGTCACTGCCAGCAACAGCTCGTCGATCTGGCCGTGGGTCAACGGGTCGACCTCGAGCCGCTCCACCGGTCCGTCTTTCCAGAGCGCCGTCACTGCGGCTGGAGCCCGCTCGCCCGTACGAATCGTGACGATGACCGTCGCGGCCTGCAACTGCACGAGTTGATGCAGCACCAGGGCGGACAGATCGTCGAGGAGATGGGCGTCGTCGACGAAGACCAGGAGACGGTCCGGTTGCGTACCGGCGGTCAGCGCGTCAACGACCCGGCGCGCTGACGTATGTGGTGCGCCCTCGGCATCATCGGTCCATGTTGCGAAGGCGCCCAGCGGAATCGTGCGGCTGGTAACGGTGGCGGCAGTGCTGCGGACCGTCCACCCGGCATCCGCGGCCGCCAGCACGGCCTCGCGGGCCAATCGCGACTTGCCCACCCCGGCTTTGCCCGACAATGCGACACCGCGCAGCCCTTCGGTGGCGGCGAGCAGGCGGCCGACCTCGTCGATCTCCCTGCTTCTGCCGACGATGGGCCAGTGTTCGAACACTTGTAGATATTAGCCAGCGGCTTCGATCTTCGCCTGCGATCTGGCTGTGCCGCTGCCGGTTCCGGCACGCGCAACCGGCCGCCTGGGCTGGCCCGACCATGCGAGCGTCTTCAATTGCGATATCGCATGCGCTCTCGCGTTTCAGAACGAGCACATGCCTAGATGTTGGCGCTGGCGTGACTGCTGAGCTAGGTGATACCAGCCCAAAGCCTTGACTGTGGCGCGGCTCACAGTAAAATGACCACTGGTCATCGACGCAAGGAGGCGAGATGCCAACCGTGACATGGGCACGTGTCGACCCCGCTCGACGCACAGCCATCATCGAGGCCGCCGAGGCCGAGTTCGGGGCGCACGGGTTTTCCGGCGGCAGCCTGAACGTCATCGCGCGCCGGGCCGGGGTCGCCAAGGGCAGTCTGTTCCAGTACTTCGCGGACAAGCGCGACTTGTTCGCTTTCATCGCCGACATCGGCAGCCAGCGGGTCCGCACCTACATGGAAGACCTGATCCGCGAACTCGACCCGAACCGGCCGTTCTTCGAATTTCTCACCGAGCTGCTCGACGGCTGGGTCGCCTACTTCGCCGAGCATCCGCGGGAACGATCGCTGCACGCCGCGGCGACCCTGGAGGTCGATACCGACGCCCGCGTCAGCGTGCGCAGCGTCATCCACCGGCACTACCTGGAGGTGCTGCGGCCACTGGTGCACGGCGCCCAGACCCGCGGCGATCTGCGCGCCGACGCCGACACCGACGCGCTGCTGTCGCTGCTGTTGCTGATCTTTCCGCACCTGGCGTTGGCGCCCTACATGCGCGGCCTGGACCCGATCCTCGGCCTCGACGAGCCCAGCCCGGAACAGCCGGCGCTGGCCGTGCGCAGGCTGGTCGCGGTGCTGATCGCCGCGTTCGCGGCCTCGCCGGCGACACCGAATGCCTCGAATAACCCAGCCCCAATGCGATCTGAGGAGGTCACATGAAACGCACCCGAATTGCCTCAATGGCCGAGGGCGGTCTCAACTGGGATAGCTTGCCGCTCAAGCTCTTTGCGGGCGGTAATGCAAAATTCTGGAATCCGGCCGACATCGACTTCTCCCGCGACCGCGAGGACTGGGAACGCCTGACCGACGACGAACGCAGCTACGCGACCCGGCTGTGCGCCGAGTTCATCGCGGGCGAGGAATCGGTGACCCAGGACATCCAGCCGTTCATGGCCGCGATGCGGGCCGAGGGCCGGCTCGGCGACGAGATGTATCTGACCCAGTTCGCCTTCGAGGAGGCCAAGCACGTCCAGGTGTTCCGCATGTGGCTCGACGCCGTCGGCATCACCGAGGACCTGCACAACTTCCTCGAGGACGTCCCGACCTACCGGACGATCTTCTACGAGGAGCTGCCGGACTGTCTGAGCGCCTTGTCGGTCGATCCGTCGCCGGCCGCCCAGGTCCGGGCGTCGGTCACCTACAACCACATGGTCGAGGGCATGCTGGCGCTGACCGGCTACTTCGGCTGGCACAAGATCTGCGTGGAGCGCGGCATCCTGCCGGGCATGCAGGAGCTGGTCCGGCGCATCGGCGACGACGAGCGACGCCACATGGCGTGGGGCACGTTCACCTGCCGGCGCCACGTCGCCGCCGACGACGCCAACTGGGGCGTCTTCGAGACGCGGATGAACGAGCTGATGCCGCTCGGGCTGCGCCTGATCGAAGAGGGCTTCGCGCTGTACGACCCGATGCCCTTCGGCCTGTCGGTGGACGAATTCATGCAGTACGCCTCCGACAAGGGCATGCGCCGGTTCGGCACCATCTCCAGCGCCCGGGGCCGCCCGCTCGGCGAGATCGACCTCGACTACTCACCGCTGCAGCTCGAGGACACCTTCGCCGAGGAGGACGAGCGGGCCCTGGCGACCGTCTGACCGAAGGCGGCCGTCTAGCCGACCCAGACGGTCTTGGCGTTGCAGAACGCGCGGATACCGAGGCCCGCCAACTCGCGGCCGTAGCCGGATCGCTTGACGCCGCCGAACCCCAGTTCGGGGTAGGACACCGTCATCCCGTTGATGAAGACCTGCCCGGCCTCGATGTCTTCGATGAAGCGCTCCTGCTCGGCTTCGTCGTTGGTCCAGGCATTGGATCCCAGGCCGAACGTGGTCGCGTTGGCGATCTCGATGGCCTCGTCGATGCCCGAGGCACGGTACATCGAGGCGACCGGTCCGAAGACCTCCTCGGTGTACAAAGCCATGTCCTTGGTGATCTCGGTGACCACCGTCGGCGGGTAGAACCAGCCCGGTTGGTCGGGAGTCTTGCCGCCGAGCCGGACCTTGGCGCCGGCCGCGACGGCGTCGTCGACCTGCTTGGCGATCTCGTCGCGGCCCGACTCGGTGGCCAGCGGACCCACATCGGTGTCCGGGTCGGTCGGGTCGCCGACCCTGAGCGCGGCCATCCGCTCGACGAACTTGTCGACGAAGGCGTCGTAGATGTCGGTGTGCACGATGAATCGCTTTGCCGCGATACAGGATTGGCCGTTGTTCTGGGTCCGGGCGGTGACGGCGGTCTTGACCGCCTCGTCGAGGTCCACCGACGGCATCACGATGAACGGGTCGCTGCCGCCGAGCTCCATCACGGTGGGCTTGATCTCGTCACCGCAGATCGCGGCGACGGACTGGCCCGCCGGTTCGCTGCCGGTCAGGGTGGCCGCCTTGACCCGGGGGTCGCGCAGGATGCGCTCGACGGCGCTGGACGAGATCAGCAGCGTCTGGAAGCAGTCCGCCGGGAAGCCGCCGCGGGCGATCACGTCGGACAGATACAGCGCCGACTGCGGCACGTTCGACGCGTGCTTGAGCAGGCCGACGTTGCCGGCCATCAACGCCGGCGCGGCGAACCGCACGGCCTGCCAGAGCGGGAAGTTCCACGGCATCACGGCCAGCACCACACCCAGCGGCTGCCACCGGGTGTAGGCCCGTTTCGCGCCGACCTTGGCGGCCTCGGCCGGCTCGTCGGCCAACAGCTTCTCGGCGTTCTCGGCGTAGTAGCGAAAACCCTTGGCGCACTTGAGCGCTTCCGCCTTGGCCGATTTCAGCGTCTTGCCCATCTCGAGGGTCATCATGGCCCCGACGTCGTCGGCCTCGGCCTCCAGGAGATCCGCGACGTTGTTGGCCCACTGCGCACGCTGGGCGAAAGTGGTGCTGTGGCGGTAGTCGAGGAACCGCGCGTGCGCCCTTGCGATCGCGGCGTCGACTTCGTCGTCGGTCGCGGGGGTGAAGATCTTGACGGTCTCGCCGGTGGCCGGGTTGATGGTCGCGATTGACACGCTGACATCCTTCCCTTCGCTTGGGTGACTAAAACATCCAACACCTAGCCTGCCACTATCGTTCCCAAGAGGGAGGTGGCGGATGAGCACTGCGGCTCAATTGATCGTCAAGTGCCTGGAGAATGAGGGTGTTGCGGTCGTCTTCGGGATACCGGGGGAGGAGAACATCCGGTTCACCCAGGCGCTGGCGCACTCCGGCATCCGCTATGTGCTCACCCGGCACGAGCAGGCGGCCGCCTTCATGGCCGAGATGTACGGTCGCGTCACCGGGCGCGCCGGTGTGGTGTCGGCCACGCTGGGCCCGGGCGCGATCAACATGCAGCTCGGCGTCGCCGACGCCACCACCAACAGCACCCCGGTGGTCGCCATCTCGGCGCAGGTCGGTCAGGATCGCGAGTACAAGGAGTCGCACCAGTACGTCGACCTGGTGTCGATGTTCGACCCGATCACCCGCTGGGCCGCCGGCGTCCCCACCGCGCGCGCCATTCCGGAGATGGTCCGCAAGGCGTTCAAAACCGCCGAGACCGAACGACCCGCCGCGGTCTATCTCGCGGTGCCCGAGCACATCGACGCCGACGAGACTGATTACGAGCTGACGGCGTTGCCGCGCAACGTTGTCCGCGCCGACGCGCCGGCGCCCGGCCAGGTGGCGCGGGCGGTCGACATCCTGCGCAACGCGCAACGTCCCGTGCTGCTGGTCGGGCACGGGGCTGCCCGCAGCAACGCGACGGATGCCCTGGTCCGCTTCGCGGAGGATCTCGGGATCCGGGTCGCGAACACCTTCCACGGCAAGGGCGTGATGCCCGACGATCACCCCAACAGCATCGGGACCATTGGGTTCATGCGGCACGACTACGTCAACTTCGGGTTCGACTGCGCCGACGTCGTGATCGCGGTCGGCTACGAGTTGCAGGAATTCGACCCGGTCCGGATCAACCCGCAGGCCGACAAGAAGATCATCCACATCCATCGCTTCCCGGCTGAGGTTGACGCGCACTATTCGGTCGACGTCGGCATCATCGGCGACCTCAGCGATTCACTGAACGAGCTCGCCGACGCACTCGCCGGTCACCGTTTCGACGACGCCGACGTACCCGGGTCGGGGTTGTTGGCCGAGGAATTCGCTCGTGGACAGCAAGATTCGCGATTTCCGTTGGCCCCGCAGCGGGTGGTCGCCGACACCAGGGCGGCGCTGGGCCGCTCCGACGTGGTGCTCGTCGACACCGGTGCCACCAAGATGTGGATGGCCCGGCTGTATCCAACGTTCGAACGCAACACGTGTCTGATTTCAAACGGTTTGTCCACCATGGGTTTTGCTCTTCCCGGTGCGCTGGGGGTGAAGCTGGCGCAACCGGATGTCAAGGTGCTGGCCGTGGTGGGCGACGGTGCCTTCCTGATGAACTCGCAGGAAATTGAGACCGCCGTGCGGGAGAAGATACCGCTGGTGGTGTTGATCTGGGAGGACGGCGGTTACGGCCTGATCGAATGGAAGATGGATCTCGAGCTCGGGGCCCACTATTACGTGAAGTTCGGCAACCCCGACATTGTCACGTACGCCGAAAGCTTTGGCGCCAAAGGGTATCGGATCTCTCACGCCGACGAGCTGCTGCCGACGCTGCGGGCCGCACTCGACGACGACGGGGTGTCGCTGATCTGCTGCCCGGTGGATTACTCGGAGAATCTGCGGCTGACCGACCGGCTCGGCGAGCTAGACGAAACTCTATAGCGTCCATGCTGTTTCGCCAGCTGGAGTATTTCGTGGCGCTCGCCCGGGAGCGTCATTTCGCTCACGCCGCCGACGCGTGCCATGTATCCCAGCCGGCGTTGTCGGAGGCCATCCGCAAGCTTGAACACGAGCTGAAGGTCCCGCTGGTCCGGCGCGGCCAGAAGTTCGAGGGCCTCACCCCCGAAGGGGAACGGCTCGTCCATTGGGCCCGGCGCATCCTGGCCGACCGCGACGCGCTCACTCTTGAGGTCACGGCATTGCAGACCGGCCTGGTCGGCGAGCTGCGATTGGGTGTGGTCCCCAATGCCGCCACTACCGTTGCGCTGCTGACGGATTCGTTTTGTGCCGCGCACCCGCTGGTGCGGGTACAGGTGGAGACGAACCTGCGCTCGGCGGGGATCATCGAACGAATCCGCCGGTTCGAGCTGGACGCGGGGATTCTGTACCCGGATCGCCACGACACCGACGAACTGCTGGTCACCCCGCTCTACCAGGAGCACCAGGTGCTCATCGTGGGCAGCGACCTGCTCGCGGGGAAATCCGACTCCATCAGTTGGTCGGACGCGCTGGCCTTACCGTTGTGCCTGCTCACTGTCGGGATGCGCGGACGTCGCGTCATCGACGACGCGCTGGCCGCGGAGGGTCTTTCGGTGACCCCGCAGCTTGAAACCGATTCTGTTGCCACGTTATTCGCCCACGTCTGCACGGGCCGCTGGGCGAGCATCGTGCCGCAGACCTGGATTCGTACCCTTGGCGTGCCCGCTGGGGCATCGGTGCTACGGCTGCAGGATCCGTCGATCATCGCTGCGATGGTGCTCGTCACCCGCGCGGAAGATCCCGGCTCGGTGGTGACCCGCGCGCTGGTCCAGACCGCGCGGGACGCCAGCATTGGTGACGTGTTCGGCGGACCTCACCAGGCCTGATCGGCGCGGCCTATCGGCCGGTCGGAATTCCGTCTTGGACATCGCCGACTCCGGCGGCGAAAGCTGGGATGCGGCGACCCAGCATGAGGAGAAACCGATGGCCAAGTGTGTGATGGTGCTCTACCCAGACCCGGTCGGCGGATACCCGTCGAAGTACGCCCGGGACAGCATCCCGTCGATTCCGAGCTACCCCGACGGCAGCACCGTACCGACACCGTCGAAGGTTGACTTCACGCCCGGTGAGCTACTCGGCTGTGTTTCAGGCGAGCTCGGGTTGCGCAAGTTCTTTGAAGACGCCGGCCACGAGTTGGTGGTGACGTCGGACAAGGACGGGCCGGATTCGGAGTTCGAACGCGAGCTGCCCGACGCCGATATCGTGATCTCTCAACCATTTTGGCCGGCATACCTGACCAAAGAGCGGATCGAGAAGGCGCCCAGACTCAAGCTGGCGCTGACCGCGGGAATCGGCTCGGACCACGTCGACCTCGACGTCGCCCAGGAACACGGAATCACTGTCGCCGAGGTGACCTACAGCAACAGCATCAGTGTCGCCGAGCATACGGTGATGCAGATCCTCACCCTGGTGCGCAATTTCGTCCCGTCGCACCGGTGGGCCAGCGAAGGCGGTTGGAACATCGCCGATTGCGTGGAGCGTGCCTACGACCTGGAGGGCATGGACGTGGGGCTGATCGCCGCCGGCCGGATCGGGCGCGCGGTGTTGCGCAGGCTGGCGCCGTTCGATGTCAACCTGCACTACACCGACACGCGCCGGCTGTCGCCGGAGGTCGAGAAGGAACTCAACGTTACGTTCCATCCCGACGTCGAATCGTTGGTCCGCTCCGTCGATATCGTGTCGATCCACTCGCCGCTGTACGAGGCCACCCGCCGGATGTTCAACGAGCGACTGCTGGGCACGATGCGGCGCGGCTCCTACATCGTCAACACCGCGCGCGGCGAGGAGACAGTCCCGGAGGCGATCGCGGCCGCGCTGCGCAGCGGTCAGCTCGCGGGCTACGCCGGCGACGTGTGGTTCCCGCAGCCGCCGCCGGCCGACCACCCGTGGCGGACCATGCCGAATAACGCTATGACGCCCCATGTTTCGGGTACCACGCTGTCCGCGCAGGCCCGGTACGCCGCGGGTACCCGGGAGATTCTGGAAAGCTGGTTCGCGGGCACACCCATTCGCCCGGAATACCTGATCGTCGAGGGCGGCAAGCTCGCCGGGACGGGAGCCTTGTCCTACCAGAAGTAAGGAACAGCCTTCTGGTCCTCGTCGGCGAAGGCGTCTCCAGTGACCAGATCGTCACCACGCTTCTTGACCGAGAATGAACGGCACAGCCGTCACGAACGTGGAAGTGAACGTGGCTTTATGGGTTGTGAGTGCTGGGATGGGTGTGGCTTTCGCCGCCTTCGGAGCCATGAAGTTGGTCATCCCCAAAAAGCACCTGGCACTGCGGGGTTCGAGTTGGGTCGACGACTTCAGTCCGCGCACAGTGATATTCGTGGGATTGACAGAGGTCGCGGGCGGTCTGGCGATGGTCGTACCCGCGATGCTCGAAATCTCGTCCCGGCTGACGGTAACGCTTGGGACAGTGGGCTTGATTGTCGTGATGTTAGGTGCGGCAGTGGTGCACGCGCGTCGGCGTGAGCCGGGAATCATCCTATTGAACTTGGCACTGCTGGCATTTGCGGCGATCGCGATGTGGGAGCGATGACTGTGACCTATGTGGAAAGGATTACTCATGGCCGATCAACCGTCTGTGTCCGCGGCTGCCCAAATGCATTCGCTACTCCGCGGTTTCGAAGTCTCGCAGGCACTCTATGTCGTTGCAGAACTAGGGCGTCTTGGTTCCTCAGCCGACGCCGTTGGGGGAACTTATCAAATGTCTTCACCCCGGACGTATCGGCCAACGAATTCCAGCCCGGCATCGGCGACCTCATATCGGTAATGGGTGGGTTCATCGCGTTGGGTCGGTACCGGCGATGGTTCGATTCGCTTCAAAAACCCATCACCGACTGCGTGCAGGAGCGGGATCTCCAAACCCGCCTGGACCACGAAGGATCTCCGGCCGGTCTCGGCAATCTGGTCGAACAACCGGCGCTCGAAAGCAGAGTAGCGACTGTTCAAGATCCCGAGATTGCGCTTGTACCTGCGGATCGACTGCGGATCGATTTCCTTCTCTTGGCAGCCCGGGCATAACGCGATGAGGTTTTGGAACGAGTCGTCGCGGCTCTGCGACGTGGACACGATGTGAGCTATCTCGGTCGTTGGATGCCGGCAGGTGGGGACGGCGCATCTATGGGCCGCCTCGACTAGCGCCCGTTGCTTTGCCTCTGAGTCTGGCGGATCAATCGTGGCAAATGTGCGCGCGGATTTGACGGCCGGCGCGGCGCGGCCGACCCGGCGCGGTTCCGGCCGGGCCGGGATCGCAGGTGTACCCCTGGCGCGACGTGAAGACGATCCGATAGCCCAGGCGGCAAGGCCCACCACTGTCATCAACACCGCGTAGTGCAGCGCCAGGTGCCGCCAGGGTGGGCTCGGCTCGTCGTCAGCGGCCCGCTCGGGCCCCGAGGAGTTGGTGAAACGACCTGTCGGGTCCCCGCCGGTGTCACGGTCGTCGGTCGGCTCCGGCGGAGCGGGCCTCGTCGGAATGCGATGTTGCGCAGCGCCGACAAACGGAGCCGCCTGTGCCACAACGGGTGTGGTTGCTACCACCGCGACGGGTGCGAGCGCTATGGCGGCTGCTGCCGCGATCGTGAGTGCTTTCATGTCACTGTGCCGAGGCCGCCAAGGCCTTTTCGTCCTCGTTGGCGAAGCTGTCTTCCAGCTGCAGCGGCGAATAGTCGACGTCGATCTCACCGAGCGGTCGGCCGCGGGCACTGGCGATGGTGCCGAACCGGCGCATACCCCTGTCGGAGGCGTACTGGCGCGACTCGTCTGGGTCCAGGCCGAACGGGATGGGATCGCTGAACGTGGCATAAGCCTGTTCGGTCGTTTGCATGACCAGCGGGATGAGCTCGTTCATCCGTGCCTCGAACACGGCCCAGTTGGTGTCGTCGGCGGCGACGTGGCGCCGGCAGGTGAAGGTGCCCCACGCCATGTGCCGTCGCTCGTCGTCGCCGATGCGCCGGACCAACTCCCGCATGCCGGGCAGAATGTTGCGCCCGGCGCAGATCTTGTGCCACGAGTGGTAGCCGGTCAGCGCCATCATGCCCTCGACCACGTGGTTATAGGTCACCGATGCCCGGATCTGCGCGACGGGTGACGGGTCGATTGTCAAGGCGTTGAGGCAGTTTGGCAGCTCCTCGTAAAAGATCTGCCGGTACGCGGGCAGCGGCTCGAGGTAGGCCTGCAGATCGCCGGTCTCACCGACGGCGTCGAGCCACATGCGGAACACCTGGGTGTGCTTGGCCTCCTCGAAAGCGAACTGCGTCAGATACATCTCGTCACCCAGCCGGCCCTCGGCCCGCATGGCCGCCATGAACGGCTGAATGTCCTCAGTCACCGCCTCCTCCCCGGCAACGAATTGCACGCACAATTGCATTGCGAGGCGGCGTTCCTCATCGGTCAGGCTTTCCCAGTCCGCGCGGTCGCGGGAGAAGTCGATATCGGCGGGGTCCCAGAACTTGGTGTTACCCCCCGCGAATAGCCTCAGCGGCAAACTATCCCAGTTCAGTCCGCCCGCGAGCAGTGAACCCGAATGTGTGCGTGTCATCTGACCGACCTCCCCAACCGAGTGTGATGACTCGATGGTGCGTCCAGACCGCGAATAACGGCCAGGCGCTGGACAGAACACGCACGAGTTGATACGCCAAACGCACCAGCCACGGCGGAAAGCTCAATCGTTCTAACCTCGCAGACGTGGATGTCAATGGATATCTCGGCCTCTTCGGAGAAGCCGGGAACACGCTGTCCGATGCGGAATGGGTTGCACACGCAAACAAGCACCTGACCCCCAATCTCTCGACGCTGAACGCGAGGTTCCTCGACGGCAGCCGTGACGAGCGATGGCTGCGCATGTCTTACGAGCCGGGTTCCAGTGCTTTCAATTTCACCGTGATCAGCGGTGGATCGATCGCCGAGATGCTGGATCAGACGGCCACGCATTGCGGGTCGCTGGTGACGGGCCATCCCTGCCCGACGCTGAGCATGACGGTGACGATCCTGCGCAGCGGAACGGCGAAAGGCTATGTGGCGACGGGTCGTGTCCTCAAGCTCACGAAGACGAACGCCGTTCTGGATGCCGACCTCGACGACGAGACGGGGCGTCGAATCGCCTCGATCACGGTGGTGTCCCAGCTGCTGACCGATATCAGCAGACTGATCTGACCGCGTTGCTCAGCCGGCCGGGGGAGACGCCGTCGTCAGCGTCATCGGCGGAAGATATTGGCCGACCAGCGCACGATGCCACCACATCCGATCGCGCCGCAGCTCCGCCGGCGTGGTGAAGCGGTACTGGTAGAGCTGCGCCCGCACATAGCGCGGCGGCGAGTCCGGAAAAGGATTGTGCCGCAACAGCCGTAGCGTGGCGCGGTCGTTGCGCAGCAGCCGTTGCAAGAACGGCTTCAGCCATGGCTGGGCGTAGCCCGGCGCGATCGCGGCGAACCACATCAGCCAGTCAAGCCGCAGATGATAGGGCGCCCACTGGCGGGGCAACCGTCCGACGGCGCCGGGCTTGCCCTTGAACTCGTATTCCTTCCACACCGTCCGCGCGGTGAGCCGTGGCTCGTCGGTGCCCTCGACCACCACCTCCCGGCGGACACGACCGATGCTGCCGAATGCACCGTAGGTATTCACCAAGTGAAACGGGTTGAACGACATGTTCATTCGCTGACGCGGGGACAACATGTTGCGCACCGGCCAATAGGTCAGGAACAGTACCGCGCCCGCGCACGCCACCACCATGCCGACGAACCACAGCGGCGACACCGGCGGCGAGTGCCCGGGTATCGGCACCAGCAGCGCCGCAGAGGAGTCGTCGATGGCGCTGAACGCCAGCACAATCGTCAGCCAATTGAGCCAGGCGAAATTGCCGGAGGCCACCAGCCACAGCTGGGTGACCACAACGATCGCCGCCGCCACGCTGGATACTGGCTGGGGCGCGAACAGCCCGAACGGCACCACCAGCTGCGCGAAGTGGTTGCCCGCCACCTCAATT
Source organism: Mycobacterium florentinum (assembly GCF_010730355.1). Lineage (NCBI taxonomy): Bacteria > Bacillati > Actinomycetota > Actinomycetes > Mycobacteriales > Mycobacteriaceae > Mycobacterium > Mycobacterium florentinum. The sequence goes on along the minus strand of NZ_AP022576.1, from coordinate 3,204,434 downwards.
CGATGCAGCGGCTTGGGCAGGTGATGGAAGAACCAGCTCAGCGGCCCCGGCATCGGCTGGGTTTCGTGGTGGTAGTACAGGCAGGTCAGGTCGCGCCAGCACGCGTCACCGCGCATCTTGATCAGCCCGGCGCCGAACTCGACGCGAAACAGCAGCAGCCGCGCCATCCACAACGTCAGCACCGGCGGCGCGACGCGATCATTGCCGAGGAAGATCATCAGGAATCCGCTTTCCAGCAGCAGCGATTCCCAGCCGAACGAATACCACGCTTGCCCGACGTTGACGATCGACAGGTAGAGCACCCACAGCGTCAGCCACATCAACGTCGCGGCCCCAAGCGGTAGCAGGTCGGCAGCGCCGGCCACGACGGCGGCCGACAGCGCCGCCCCGAACCAGCAGACACCGGCGAACAGCCGATCGGAGTAGCGCACCTGGAAGATGCTCGGCGAGCTCCACCACGACTGACGCGCCAAAAAGCGTGGCACCGGCAGGATTCCGTGTTCGCCGATCAGTGCGCGGAACTGCAGGGCGGCGGCGACGAACGCGATCAGGTAGATGGCCGCCACGCCGCGCTCGAGCACGAACCTGCCCAACCAGTAGTCGGATGCAGCAAACCAGTCCATGGCCACAGCTCCTCGGACGGTGACTGTCACACCATTGCGTGTATTCAGTCAACCAGCCGGCAAGCGGCCAGCCAACGCCGGAAACGCTATTCGTCGTGCGCCGCGCGCCCGCGATCCGGCAGCGCGATCACCGAGGCAGCGACCGCGGCCAGCGAAATCAACGCCAGCAGTTGCACATTCGCGGAATGGCCGGCGTAGCCGTCGACCGATCGCCAGGGATGCCGGGACAGCGCCGCGCCGGCCAGAATCAGTCCGCCCGCACTGGCGGCGACGGTGATCCGATCGCGCAACCGCTCACGATGGCGCAGCGCGTACCGCAGGCCGAGCGCGCCCCCGATCACGACGACCCCGGCCACGCCGGCGATTACGGCCCCGGCCGCCAGCAGTGGCACCGCCGCCCAGGGGCCGGGCGACCACGGCTGCGCGGGTGGGTCGTCGGACCGCCCGCGCCGGCGCCACAACGCCAGCAGGGCCAACAGCGGCAGTAACGCCAGGCCGGCGGCCAGGCCAACCCGGTATAGCGAGTTGGACGCAAAGCTCAGCGTGATGGTGCCGGGGTCCCCAGCAGGAACCACCCAGCCCTGCTGCCATCCATTGACGGCCACCGGCGTGAGCCGGGCACCGGTGCCGGTGCGTGCCACCCAGCCGGGATTGATACTTTCGGGAATCACCAGCACCCGGGCGGTGGGCGACGCCGGGGCCCGGACCTCGCGACGGTCGGGGCCCCAAGCCCCCGTCGCGGCGGGCACCGGCGAAAGACCGGTGCCGCCGGGCAATTCGGCGGCATTCGCGGTCACGAGCTGTGCCCCGTCCACGACGAACTGGGCGCCGGGGCTGATCAGCAATTCCTGTTGCCCCGTCGGCAACGCGATCGGATTGGGGTCGCAGACGCTGACGGGTACCGGCTCGCCGGCCAGCAGCGCGCCCGCCGTGGTCCGGATCGAGGTGTGCACGAACCGGCCCGCGACCGCGATCACCGGGCCGTGGTCGCAGTCGACGACGATCTCGCGCGGCCGGTTGCGCGCGGCGTCGGCGGGGGCGATCGGGTTGCCGTCGGTGCCCAGCGCGGCGACCTCGGCCAGCCCCGGCGGCTTGAGCTGGTCGAAGCCCAGCGCGTTGCGGTCGATGACGTCTTGCCAGTCCAGCAGGCTGACGGTGACGGTGTCGGTCACCCGGGGTCGCAGCGACAGCGTTTGCGGCCGAGCGGCACCTTCGTCGCCCGGCATGAGTTTGCGGACCTGTGGGCCGTCGCCGAGGTTGACGGCCACCATCGTCGGCCGGGCCGGCAACGTCGAGCGACTGGGCAGCAGCCGCAGCCCCGTGACCTCGGTCGGTCGGGGCAGGACCAGCGTCAGCGTCGGCGCGCTACGGTGTTGCACCACCCGCTGCGGCGCCGTCCAGGCGGTGGCCGGATCGCCGTCGGTGGCCGCGTAGGCCGAGCCGAGGACATCAACCGTATCCGAATCACCTTGGGCCCGAGTGGTATTCGGCTCGGCGATCAGGTCGGCGAGGTTGGGGCCCTGCCGGGGGCGCACCCACAACCGCGGGGTCACCGACACCGGCGCGGGAACGGTCAGGGTGCGGCTGAAATTGACCGGCTCCTCCGGGGCCAGCGCCATCGACGGCGCGCAGCGCACGCTGTCGCCGGCCGCGGCGCAACCCGGCCGGCCGCGCAATTCCGAGCCCAGGTCCCAGCCGGCGATCGCCGAACCCGGTGGTGGCCCGGGCACCCGCACGGTGTGCCGCAGGTCGACCGGGTGCGCGAAGCCGGAGGCGTCGTACTGGGTGATCGACAGGTCGGTGATGCCGAACTGCACCCCGCTGGATCCGTCGTCGGTGCCCGCGGCGGTGATCCGCACCCACGGGGTCTCGCCATAGGGCAGCGCCGCGGTGAGCGGCGTGCCGGGCTGGTCGAAGCGCAGGGTGGTGCTGCCGGTCGCGGTGTCGATCACGATGCGGCGAACCTGCGAGCCGACGGCGGTCGGGCTGGGTGTCAGCGTGATCGCCGCGTTGGTCACCGGGTGGTCGAAGTCGACCTGCAGCCACTGCCCGACGGCGGCCTGCAGGGCGTTGGTCACCCACGCCGTCGCCGGATCGCCGTCGATCGCCGCGGCTGCAGACGTCGCCGGAGCGACATCGGGCATGGCGGTCGAATCCGACGACGAACTCGACACGGTGATCCGCCCGCCATTCCAGCCGCCGTAGACCGGGTCGGCACCGGGGTCCGGATAGTCGGGCACCCGGTTGAAGGTGTGCCTGGCGTCGCCGTCGGCCCGGATCGCCGACGAGTGCTGGTCGACGCGGCCGTAGTCGGTCTCGCGCGCCGCCGGGGTGTCCGTCACGGTCACCACGGGCGCCGGCAGGCCGGCACCGCGGGCGTCGGCGGTCAGCAGCACCGGACCCAACGGCGGCTGGCCCAACAGCCGGCGCCGCTCGTCGAGGCGCAGCAGGACTTCGGGCCCGCCGTCGACGCGGGCCAACCCGTCGGTGCCGGCGAAGTAGGGCGCGCCCGGATTGCCGGGCGCGCCGACCCGGAAGATCTCGACCGCCGGATAGCGCGGACGCAGCCCGCTGTCGGCGACGAACCCGGGCACTGTTCCGGGCCCCACCGGCTCGCCGAACTGCGCGGTCTTCTGCAATCCCGGCGACCCTTCGATGGTGCGGTGCACCAGGATCGGGCGGGCCGAACGCGACGAGTCGGGATCCAGGTCGTTGCGTACGACGACATACGAAATACCTTGGCGGGCAAGGGTATCGGCCAGCCCGGCGGAGGGGAGTCCGGCGGCGAACAGGCGCTGCACGGAATCCAGCGCCCGGATGGTCTGCGGCGGCGTCAACGGGATGGAGTCGCGCACACCCCACGGGCTGCTGCCGAGCACCTGGAGCGGTTCGTCGTGGGTGGTGCCCCACATCTGCGTGGCGAACGGTGCCCCCGGCACCACCAGCACCCGGCCGGGGAGGGGGCTGCCGGTGTTGTGCGCCGTGAGCCAGTCGGCGGCGTCGTGCCAGTAGCGGGGGATCGCGCTGAACGTGCCCGGCGGAGCGAGCCGGGCGGTCCACGCCAGCGAGGTGCTCACCATCAGCGCGGTCAGCACCACCACCGTCGCGGCGACCCGTTTGTCGCGCTCGGGATGGGCGAACGCGTGCAGCCACTGCGCTCGCGGGGCGCTGCCCGGTAGCGGGACCCGGCCCAGCAGCGCCACCACGCCCAGCACGATCGGGATCCGGATGACCGATTCCAGCTTGTGCACGTTGCGCAGCGGTGCGCCCGCGGCGTCCAAGAACAGCTGCACCTGATGGGCCAGCGGCGAGCCCAGCCCGCCGCTGTAGCCGACGGCCATCAGCACCACCCCGACCAGCAGCATCGTCACCAGCCGTCCGCGGGCCGGCATCGCGGGGCTGGCCAGCCCGGCCAGTCCGGCCGCCGCGACCAGGCAGGTCGCCAGGATGGCGGCCGATCCGGTCACCAGCGGCGCGCCCGCGGTCGCGGTCGGGGCCACGAACGGCGTCCAGCTGTCGGTGCCGCGCAGCATCTCGACCAGCGACGACCACTGCGTCGTGACCCCCGAGGATTCGATGAAGTCCAGGAACGGCGGGCTGACGCTACGCAACAGCACCAGCGCGACGACCCACCACAGCATCGCCAGCACCAGGCTCAACAGCCACCACGCCGTGTAGCGCCACCACAACCTGCCGGGCCGGTGGCAGGCCCACCAGATCACCGCCGGCAGGCAGCCCGCCAGCGTGGCGATGGCGTTGACCGCGCCCATCAGCGCGACCGCCAGCCCGGCCTGGCCGGCCAGCGCCCGCACCGACCGGCCCGAACTCCCTCGCAACGCCAGGATCGTCGGCAGCAGCACCCACGGCGCCAGCATGATCGGCAAGGTTTCCGACGAGATCGAGCCGAGCGTGGTCAGCACTCGCGGGGACAGCGCGAACGCGGCCGCGCCGATCACCCGCGACGACGGGCTCCCGATCCCCAGCGCCTCGGCGACCCGCAGCAATCCCCAGCAGCCGATCGTCAGCAGCAACGCCCACCACAGCCGCTGGGTCATCCAGCCGGGCACGCCGAGCAGGTGGCCGATCGCAAAGAAGGTGCCGTGCGGAAACAGATAGCCGTAGGCCTGATTCTGCGTTTGGCCGAACGGCAGCTCGCTGCTCCACAGGTTGGTCGCGCGGGCCAGGAAGCGCAGCGGGTTGGCGGTCAGGTCCAGCTTGGTGTCGGGGGACACCTGGCCGGGGGATTGCGCGAACGTCAGCGCCAGGGCGACCGCACCGACCAAGAAGAGCCAGCGTCGCGACAGGGGCGTCGCCGACAAGCCCGTGGCCGGGTCCGCCGCAGGCGGAGTACGGGCCTCCGAGCTAGCTACGGTTGCCGTACTCGACCCGGTTGAGCACTGACGACTGCGGATCGCCCCCGGGAAGTGGCGGCTTCGTGTCCTGTTGCACCATCAGGGTGACTCCGAAGATCGCGGCTGCGCCCAGCAACAAACCAACCACCACGCTCGCGGCGGCGGGCGCAATAATCCGGTTCATCGGTCTCCCTGGGTCTCGCGGTCGTCACGGAGGACTACCCGAAAGTCAACCTAGCAGAACGGCCGTCATCGACCGGACCAGCGAGTCATGGCCACGGTATGCAATGACCGTGCCAACACCGGTCACCGTACTGCACGGGGTACGGCACGGAAAGGCTCCGCGCGGCCGGTGCGATCTGGGTCGGCGCGCGGCCGTGGTCTGCCGTGACGTCCAAGGTGAGCGTGACGCCGACGGTCGCCGCGGCACCGATCATCAGCCCCGCCGCGACGCCGGCGACAGCGGCCAGCGTGAACCCCGTCATCGCTGGCTCCTCCCTTGCCAGTCAAATTTGGGTCTACGGCCAACCTAACCGGGTAGAGGCGTCAGCGCCGTTGGGCGCGCCCATTGGGCGTGAGCCGCGTCAGGGCTGCAGTTCCGGCGGCACCGGGGGGATCTGGTTCAAGCAGTCGTCCGGGCTGTCGCACGGCAGGCAACACCCGTCAATGCAGCGGTCGCCGTACTGCACGAGGTAGGGCGACGACGGACTGGACGGGGCTCGGGCCGGCACCATCGTGTGGTCCTCGGCGGTCAGCGTGACGCGCCGACGGTCGCGACAGCACCGATTGCCAGACCCGCGGCGATGCCCGCGGCGGCTGCGCGCAAATGCGCCGAGTGGGGCCGCACCGACGCGCGTACCCGTCGTGACACCATGACCCGATGGCTTTTTCGCGCACTCTGGCCCTGCTGGCCGCCTCGGCGCTGCTGGTCGCATGTGGCCACGACGCCGCCCGGCCGCCCGCGTCGACCACGACCAGCAAGGTGGTCGCCGCACTCCCGGCGCCGCCGGTCTGCTCCGACCCGGCGACGATGCCGGCCAAACTGTCGACCCGCGACAAGCTGGCCCAGCTGCTGATGGTGGGTGTGAAGAACGCCGACGACGCGCGCGCCGTGGTCAACGGCTACCACGTCGGCGGCATCTTCATCGGCAGCTGGACGGACCTGGGCATTTTTGCGGGCCCGCTGGCCGACATCGCGGGCAACGCGGGGCCGCTGCCGCTGGCCGTCAGCGTCGACGAAGAGGGCGGCCGGGTGTCCCGGTTGAAGTCGCTGATCGGCACGGCCCTGTCGCCGCGGGAGCTGGCCCAGACCCAGACCGTCGAGCAGGTCCACGACCAGGCGGCGCAGCGCGGCAAAAAGATGCGCGACCTGGGCATCACAATCGACTTCGCGCCGGTGGTCGACGTCTCCGACGAGCCCGACGACGCCGTGATCGGCAACCGCTCGTTCAGCAACGATCCGGCGACCGTCACCGCCTACGCCGGCGCCTACGCGCAGGGTTTGCGCGACGCCGGAGTGCTTCCGGTGCTCAAACACTTCCCCGGCCACGGGCACGGGTCCGGTGATTCGCACAAGGGCGGGGTCGTCACCCCGCCGCTGGCCGACCTGCAAACCAGCGACCTGGTGCCCTACCGGACGCTGACCACCGCGGCACCGGTCGCCGTCATGGTGGGTCACCTGCAGGTTCCCGGGCTCACCGGCGACGACCCGGCCAGCCTGAGCCGCCCGGCGGTGCAGCTACTGCGCGATGGCATCGGCTACGGGGCTCCGCCCTTCAACGGCCCGGTGTTCAGCGACGACCTGTCCAGCATGGCCGCGATCTCGGACCGGTTCGGCGTGGCCGAGGCGGTGCTCAAGACCTTGCAGGCGGGCATCGATGTCGCGCTGTGGGTGACTACCGACGAAGTCCCCGCCGTCCTGGACCGGCTCGAAAAAGCGGTATCCGCAGGTGAATTGGCATTGCCGGCGGTGGACCAATCGGTGGTGCGGGTGGCGACGATGAAGGGACCCGCCCGGACGTGTGGACACTAGTCCGCCGCCCGATCGTTACCCTGGAGTCGGATTGAGCTAGAAGGGCGCAGCGATGGCAGGTGGTACCAAGCGGTTACCGCGAGCTGTCCGCGAACAGCAGATGCTCGACGCCGCTGTCCAGATGTTCTCGATCAACGGCTACCACGAGACGTCGATGGACACCATCGCCGCCGCGGCGGAGATCTCCAAGCCGATGCTGTACCTGTATTACGGCTCCAAGGAGGACTTGTTCGGCGCCTGCCTGACCCGCGAGATGACCCGCTTCATCGAAGCGGTACGCGCCGACATCGACTTCACCCAGAGCCCGCGAGACTTGCTGCAGAACACCATCGGGGCGTTCCTGCGCTACATCGACGCGAACCGGGCGTCCTGGATCGTGATGTACACCCAGGCGATCAGCTCGCAGGCGTTCGCCCACACCGTGCGCGAGGGACGCGAGCAGATCATCGAGTTGGTGGCCGGCCTGGTGCGGGAAAACAGCCGCACGCCGCGGACCGACGCCGAGCACCAGATGATGGCCGTCGCGCTGGTGGGCGCGGGCGAGGCGATGGCCAACCGGCTGTCCACCGGCGACATCGACGTCGACGAGGCCGCCGAGCTGATGATCGACCTGTTCTGGCACGGCCTTCGGGGCGTGCCGGTGGATCAGGATGTCAGCGCTTCGACCCGTAACGCGGGCTAGATTCGTGCAGTGCCCCGCGTGCCCGCCGCCAGCTCGGGCCGCAATGTCGACTTCTTCTGTGCCGTCGTCATTGTGGGGCTGTTGGCCGGGGTCGCCGGGCTGTCGACGACGTTCGTGCTGCGTTTCGTTCAGCATCTGACTTACCACTACAGTTTCGGCACCCTGCTGGCCGGCGTCAGCGACAGCAGTCCGGTGCGCCGGGTGCTGGGGCCGATGGTCGGTGCCGCGCTGGCCGGGCTGGGCTGGTGGATCCTGCGGCGCCGCGCCGAGGTGCCACCACTGGCCGGAACCATCGCCCGCCAGGAGCGGATACCGCGACTGTCCTGGAGTATCGACGCCATGCTGCAGGTGCTGTTGGTCGGCTCGGGGGCCTCCCTCGGGCGCGAGGGTGCGCCACGCCAATTCGCCGCAGCGCTAAGCGATTTCGCGACGGGATGGCTCAGGCGGCTGTCCGGCCGCGACCGCGAGATCCTGCTGGCCTGCGCGGCCGGGGCCGGTTTGGGTGCGGTGTATGCCGTGCCGCTGGCCGGCGCGCTGTTCTCGGTGCGGATCATGCTCAACACCTGGCATCCCAGGGCGCTCGGCGCCGCGGCCCTCACCTCCAGCCTGGCCGTGGCGATCGGCTCGGCCATCACCCGCGATCAGCCCAACCTGGACTGGCCGATCGGGGAGTCCACCTACCTGCTGACCGCGCACGGGCTGCTGTTGGCCCCGTTCGCCCTCGCGGTGGGCCTGGCGTTCAACCGCCTGATGGCGGCGGCGCGCCCCGCGCGCCAGGTCCGCGGCTGGGTGCTGATCCCCGCGCTGGCCGGCGCCGGATTGGTGATGGGCATCTGTTCGCACTGGTGGCCCGAGCTGCCCGGCAACGGTCGCAGCATCCTGACGGTCAGCCTGGCCAGCGGGCTGACGCTGACCGCGGCGGCCGCGATCCTGCTGTTGAAGCCGCTGCTGACCGCCCTGTTCCTGCGCGCCGGAGGGGCCGGCGGCATGCTCACACCGTCGCTGGCCACCGGCGCCGCAACGGGCACGCTGCTGGTGTTGACGATCAATTGGATTGCGGGGACACACCTGCATGTGCCGGCGGTGTCGCTGGCGGGTGCCGCCGGGGTGCTCGCGGTCACCCAGGGCTCACCGATCTGGGCCGCGATCTTCGTGTGGGAGCTGGCCCGCCCGCCGCTATGGCTGTTCGGAGTTTTTCTGCTGACCGCAACCGGTGCGCACGGACTGAGAAAGCTGCTGAGCGTCCGCGCGCAGCAGCACGACGAACGCGCCGGCTGAGGCGATTGCTACAGCGGCCGGACGCTGCCGGTCAGATGCGGATAGCCCTTGGCGATATTGCGCAGCGAAAGCTCCCAGCCCTGGTCGGCTTCGTCGATGTAGAGGCCCGTGGTCGCGGGCAGGATCACCGGTTTGCCGAACCGCACCGAGTACCGGGCCGCCTCGGGGATCCGGGCTTCGATGTTGGCCAGTACCGCTGCGGCACTGAACATTCCGTGTGCGATGACGGTCGGGAATCCGAATAGCTTGGCGGCGATCGGATTGGTGTGGATCGGATTGTGATCGCCGCCGACGACGGCATAACGGCGGATCTGGGCCGGCGTGATGCGCAGCACGGTGGGCGGCGGCGGCAGCTTGGGCTGCTTTTGCGGTGGGGGTTTGGGTTCGTCGGACAGGCTGGTGCGCTGCTGATGCAAGAAGGTCGTCACCTGGTGCCAGGCGGTTTCGTTGCCGACATGTAAGTCGGTGACCAGGTCGACCAGCAGGCCCTTGCGGTGCTCGCGCAGATTCTCGGCGTGCACCTTCACGCCGACGGTGTCGGTGACCGCGATGGGGCGGTACTGCGTGATGTGGTTCTCGGTATGAACCGAACCCATTGCGGCGAAAGGGAAGTCAAAGCCCGTCACCAACGACATCAGCGCCGGGAAGGTCAGCGCGAACGGGTAGGTGATCGGCACGTTGTTGCCGTAGCGCAGACCGGTGATCGCGGCGTACTCGGCGACGTTCGTCTGATCGATCGGCAGCTCCTCGACGGTCACCGTGCGGCTGGGCAGCTTATCCGACCGGGACACCAGGGGCAGTGCCCCGGCGGCCGCCCGCAGCATGTTCCGCAGGCCGCTTGGTTGATTCATCGCGCTCTCCTTGAACCTATGCGCCCAGCATCGCTTGGCCGCAGACGCGAATGACGTTGCCGGTCACCGCATTTGACGCCGGGCTGGCGAAGTAGGCGATCGTCTCCGCGACGTCGACCGGCTGGCCGCCCTGGAACAACGAGTTCATCCGGCGGCCCACCTCGCGGGTGGCCAGCGGAATGGCTTCTGTCATCTTGGTTTCGATGAATCCCGGCGCCACGGCATTGATGGTGATGCCCTTCTGGTGCAGTTCCGGCGCCAGCGCCTGGGTGAGGCCGATCATGCCGGCCTTCGTGGTGGCGTAGTTCGTCTGCCCGCGGTTGCCCGCGATGCCGGCCATCGACGACAAGCCGATCACCCGGCCGCCTTCGCCGATGCTGCCGTTTGCGATCAGACCTTCGGTAAGCCGTTGCGGGGCAAGCAGATTGACGGCCAGAACGGCGTCCCAGCGCGCGTCGTCCATGTTGGCCAGCAGCTTGTCGCGAGTGATCCCGGCGTTGTTGACCAGTACGTCGGCACGCCCGGCGTAGTGGTCGCGCAGGTGCTCGGTGATCTTGTCGACGGCATCGTCGGCGGTGACGTCGAGCCACAGCGCCGTGCCGCCCACCCGGCTTGCGGTTTCGGCCAGCGCCTCGGCGGCGGACTCCACGTCGATCGCGACCACGCGGGCACCGTCGCGGGCGAACACTTCGGCGATCGTCGCGCCGATGCCGCGCGCGGCGCCGGTCACGATCGCGACTTGGGAGTCCAGCGGCCGGTCCCAGTCCGCCGGCGGGGTGGAGTCGTCGGCTCCGACGTAGAAGACCTGGCCGTCGACGTAGGCCGATTTGGCCGAAAGGATAAACCGCATAGTCGATTCCAGGCCCGTCGCGGCCGGTTTGGCGTCCGGCGACAGGTAGACCAGCGCGGCGGTGGAGCCGTTACGCAGCTCCTTGCCCAGCGATCGGGTGAAGCCCTCCAGCGCCCGTTGCGCGATCCGCTCGTCGGTGCTGCCCGCGGCATCGGGTGTGGTGCCGACCACAACAACCCGCGCGCAGTGGCCAAGGTTACGCAGCAGCGGCGTGAAGAAATCGTGCAACGCCCGCAGGCCGGCGGGCGCCGTGATGCCGGTGGCGTCGAGAACCAGGCCGCCGAATCGGTCGGCCCAGCGGCCACCCAGGTTGTTGCCGACTACGTCGTAGTCGCTGTCCAGCGCCGCTCGCAGCGGCCCGACGATCCTGCCGTCACCACCGATCAGCAAGGATCCGGACAGTGGCGCATCACCGGTGCGGTAGCGCCGCAGGTTCGCGGGTTGTGGAACACCAAGTTGCTTTGCCACAAAGGATCCGGGGCCGGAGTTGACCACTTGCGAGAACAGATCGGACGAACGATTGGGAGCCACTGAGCTGCCTTCCGTTTCTTGAGTGCCGTACAGGCCAACCGTATCGGGGACGAACTTACTGCAGAGTAAGAACCGTGGGTAGTATGGGTCCCAACGGCCAATCCCCCAAACTGAAAATTGGAGATGAACGTGGCCCCTGCAAGCTCACAGCCAACTGATCAGGCTGCACAGACGAGCGTGAAGTCCCGGCGACGCGTCGCCGTACTGGGCGGCAATCGCATTCCGTTCGCGCGATCCGACGGTGCCTACGCCGAGGCGTCGAACCAAGACATGTTCACCGCGGCCCTGGGTGGGCTGGTGGACCGGTTCGGGCTGGGCGGGCAGCGACTGGGCGTGGTCGTCGGCGGCGCGGTGCTCAAACACAGCCGCGACTTCAACCTGATGCGCGAGTGCGTGCTGGGCTCCGAATTATCTTCGTACACACCGGCATTCGATGTTCAGCAGGCCTGCGGCACCGGCCTGCAGGCGGCCATCGCGGCGGCCGACGGCATCGCGTCGGGCCGCTACGACGTCGCCGCCGCCGGCGGGGTGGACACCACCTCCGACCCGCCGATCGGCCTGGGCGACAACCTGCGCCGCACCCTGCTGAAGTTGCGCCGCTCCAAGTCCAACCTGCAACGGCTGAAGCTGGTGGGCACGCTGCCCGCCACCCTGGGTGTCGAAATCCCGGCGAACAGCGAGCCGCGCACCGGGCTGTCGATGGGCGAGCACGCCGCGATCACCGCCAAGCAGATGGGCATCAAGCGGGTAGACCAGGACGAGTTGGCGGTCGCCAGCCACCGCAACATGGCAGCGGCCTACGACCGGGGCTTCTTCGACGACCTCGTCACACCCTTCCTGGGGCTGTACCGCGACGACAATCTGCGGGCCAATTCCAGCACGGAGAAGCTCGCCACACTGCGCCCGGTCTTCGGGGTCAAGGCCGGCGACGCGACGATGACGGCGGGTAACTCGACACCGCTGACCGACGGTGCCTCCGTCGCGCTGCTGGCCACCGACGAGTGGGCCGCCGAGCATTCGTTGCCCGCGCTGGCCTACTTGGTGGACGCCGAGACCGCCGCGGTCGACTACGTCAACGGGCGCGACGGGCTGCTGATGGCACCGACGTATGCGGTACCCCGGCTGCTGGCCCGCAACGGCCTGACGCTGCAGGATTTCGACTTCTACGAAATCCACGAGGCCTTTGCGTCGGTGGTGCTGGCGCATCTGCAGGCCTGGGAATCCGAGGAGTACTGCAAGGAGCGGCTGGGCCTGGACGCCGCCCTCGGGTCGATCGACCGGTCCAAACTCAACGTCAACGGCTCGTCGTTGGCCGCCGGCCACCCCTTCGCGGCGACCGGCGGGCGGATCCTCGCCCAGGCCGCCAAACAGCTGGCCGAGAAGAAGGCCGACGGGGGCGGTCCGGCGCGCGCGCTGATCTCGATCTGCGCGGCCGGCGGGCAGGGTGTAGCCGCCATTTTGGAGGCCTGACCTGCGCACGGTCTCTTCGCCGCGGTGACGAATGACGTTCGTCACAGCTGATTAGCTGCAGCGGGGGATGGGTAACCGTACTTTCGGATTGTCCCGTGCTGTGGTCTGACCCCCCGACCCCGACGGCAACACGGGACATCCCTGAATCGACCGCCGGTATGAAAAACGACGGGCGTGCGAAAAGGGCCGCCGCTGGTTTGAGGGGATCCAGCGGCGGTCTTTTTCGTATCCCCGTCTCCAAGACCCAAAATCCCCCGCTTCAGCGTGGAAGCGGGGGATTTTGCCTGCGTAGGCGAGTCGCTTAGAAGGCGGCCTCGTCCAGCTCCATGATGTCGTTGTCGAGCGTCTCGATGACCTCGCGGGTGCCGGCCAACAGCGGCAGGAAGTTCTTCGCGAAGAACGACGCCACCGCGATCTTGCCCTCGTAGAAGGACCGCTCGGCACCGCTGGCGCCGGCGTCGAGCGCCTGCACGGCCACCGCGGCGTGACGCTGCAGCAACCAGCCGATCACCAGGTCGCCGACGCTCATCAGGAAGCGCACCGAGCCCAGACCCACCTTGTACAGGCTGGTGACGTCCTCCTGTGCGGCCATCAGGTAGCCGGTCAGGGTGGCCGCCATGGCCTGGACGTCTTCCAGAGCCTTGGCCAGGTGCTCGCGCTCGGTCTTCAACCGGCCGTTGCCGGTCTCGGAGTCGACGAACTTCTGGATCTGCTCGGACACGTGCGCCAGCGCCACACCCTTGTCGCGGACGATCTTGCGGAAGAAGAAGTCCTGCGCCTGGATGGCCGTGGTGCCCTCGTAGAGCGAGTCGATCTTGGCGTCACGGATGTACTGCTCGATCGGGTAGTCCTGCAAGAAACCGGACCCACCGAATGTCTGCAGGCTCTCGGTCAGCTTGGCGTAGGCCTGCTCGGAGCCGACGCCCTTGACGATCGGCAGCATCAGGTCGTTGACCTTGACCGCGAGGGCGGCGTCCACACCGTGCAGCGCTTCGGCGACGGCCGCGTCCTGGTACGTCGCGGTGAACAGGTACAGCGCGCGCAGACCCTCGGCGTAGGCCTTCTGGGTCATCAGCGAACGTCGCACATCGGGGTGGTGCGTGATGGTTACGCGCGGAGCCGTCTTGTCGGTCATCTGCGTCATGTCGGCGCCCTGCACGCGCTCCTTGGCGTACTCGAGCGCGTTGAGGTAGCCGGTCGACAGCGTCGCAATAGCCTTGGTGCCCACCATCATTCGAGCCTGCTCGATCACGTCGAACATCTGCGCGATACCGTCGTGCACCTCGCCCACCAGCCAGCCGACGGCGGGCACGCCGTGCTGGCCCAGCGAGAGCTCGCAGGTGGCGGAGACTTTCAGACCCATCTTGTGCTCGACGTTGGTGACGAACACGCCATTGCGCTCACCCGGCTCGCCGGTCTCGTGATCGAAGTGGAACTTCGGCACGAAGAACAGCGACAACCCCTTGGTGCCCGGGCCGGCACCCTCGGGGCGGGCCAGCACCAAGTGCATGATGTTCTCGAACAAGTCATCGGAGTCGCCGGAGGTGATGAACCGCTTGACACCGTCGATGTGCCAGGTGCCGTCCTCCTGCTGGACCGCTTTGGTGCGGCCGGCGCCGACGTCGGAGCCCGCGTCCGGCTCGGTCAGCACCATGGTGGCGCCCCAGTTGCGCTCGGCAGCGAGCACGGCCCACTTCTTCTGCTCGTCGGTGCCGTTCTTGTAGAAGATCTCGGCCATGCCCGAGCCCATCGCGTACATGTAGGCCGCCGGGTTGGCGCCGAGGATGTGCTCGATCAGGGCCCACTGCAGCGCGCGGGGCATCGGCATGCCGCCGAGTTCCTCGGCCAGACCGACCTTGTCCCAGCCGCCGTCGAACAGAGCGCGCATGGACTTCTTGAACGAGTCCGGCAACGTCACCGTGTGCGTCTTGGGGTCGAACACCGGCGGATTGCGGTCGCCGTCGACGAACGACTCGGCGATCGGCCCCTCGGCCAGCCGGCTCATTTCGGTCAGCATTTCCTGGGCGGTGTCGGCATCCAGGTCGCTGAATGCGCCCTGGCCCAGTGTCTGGTCTACGCCCAACACCTCGAACAGGTTGAATACCTGGTCACGGACGTTGCTCTTGTAGTGGCTCACTACTCTCCTCCTCGTTGAGAATGCCACGTTGTGGTTGGGTACTTGGGCTAAGTTACCCACCAGTAACACCGCTAAATATAGCCGCTGGATCAGGCGGCGCAAGTCAATGTGAGCTAGATTTCATTGTCTAATTAACCAACCGGTTGGGAAGGCCCAGCTCACGGCTTCGACACGTGTTCTACCTGCGGCGATAATGGAAGCGTGACAGGTGTGAAGAGGGTCACCGTCTTGCCCGTCGTGGACCTGACGGCCGAAACCGGCGCCTTGCGCGAGGGCCTGCGCGAGGCCGCCCACGAGGTTGGTTTCTTCTATCTGACCGGCCACGGTGTACCGCGGGCGCTCGTCGCGCGGGTGCTCGAGGTGGCCCGCGCCTTGTTCGCGCTGCCGCAGGCCGACAAGGACGCCGTGGCGATGGTGCGCAGCCCGCATTTCCGCGGTTACACCCGGCTGGGTGGCGAACTCACGCTGGGCGAGGTGGATTGGCGCGAGCAGATTGATATCGGGCCCGAACGCCCGCCGGTGGGTGGGCCCGGTAGGCCGGACTACCTCTGGTTGCAGGGCCCCAACCAGTGGCCGGCCGCGCTGCCCGAGTTGCCGGCGATCATCGCCGAGTGGGACGCCGCCCTGTCGGTGGTGGCCCGCACCCTGCTGCGGCACTGGGCGGCGTCGCTGGGCAGTCCGCCCGAGGTGTTCGACGCCGCTTTCGCCGAGACGCCGGCCACCCTGATCAAGGTCATCCGCTATCCCGCCCGCGCGGCCAGCCCGCAGGGCGTGGGTGCGCACCGCGACTCCGGGGTGCTGACGTTGTTGTTGGCCGAGCCGGGCAGTCGAGGTCTGCAGGTGCGCCGGGGCAGGAGTGCCGACGCCGAGGACGGCTGGATCGACGTCGCGCCGCTGGACGGGGCATTCATCGTCAACATCGGCGAGCTGCTCGAGTTCGCCACCGGCGGCTATTTGCGTGCCACCGACCACCGGGTGAACCTGCACGGCGGAGTCGCCGAGCGGATTTCGGTGCCGTACTTCTTCAATCCCCGGCTGGACGCGCAGCTACCGGTGCTGTCACTGCCCGGCGAACTCGCCGCGCGCACCGACAGGACGTGGACGCCGACCGACGACCCGTCGGACCCGATCTTCTCGGTTTACGGGCGTAACGCCTGGAAGAGCAGGCTGCGGGCGCACCCGGATGTGGCCGTCGCGCACGGATACTCGGCAGGTAATGTCGGAACGGCGAATCCGTCGTCGGCTCAAGGGGCGAGTGAAGTCCAGTGAATGCATCGAACAAGCTGACTCCGACCTCACTGCGTGAGGCCTTCGGCCACTTTCCGTCCGGTGTTGTCGCGATCGCCGCCGAGGTAGCTGGCGTTCGGGTGGGCCTGGCGGCCAGCACCTTCGTCCCCGTCTCGTTGGACCCGCCGTTGGTCTCGTTCTGCGTGCAGAACACGTCGACCACCTGGCCCAAGCTCAAGGACCTGCCGATGCTGGGCATCAGCGTGCTCGGCGAGGCTCACGACGAGGCCGCGAAGACCCTGGCCGCCAAGACCGGTGACCGCTTTGCCGGCATGGAGACGGTGTCGTACGACTCCGGCGCGGTCTTCATCAAGGGCACCGGCCTGTGGCTGGAGAGCGCGATCGAGCAAATTATCCCGGCCGGCGATCACGTCATCGTCGTGCTGCGCGTGAACGAGGTGACGGTCGACGCCGAGGTGGCACCGATTGTCTTCCACCGCAGCGCATTTCGCCGCCTTGGTGTCTGACTTTCCGCGCCTCACTGCCGTCATTCGCGCCGAACGTGCTCTCAGGGCGCAAAATCAGCCAAATTTTCGCCATCAGTGCACGTTCGGCGAAAAAGTTACCGCCGGAACAGCTTGTTGCCCAGCCAAACGATCGGGTCGTATTTACGGTCGGCAACCCGCTCTTTCATCGGGATCAGCGCGTTGTCGGTGATCTTGATGTGTTCCGGGCATACCTCGGTGCAGCACTTGGTGATGTTGCAGAACCCGAGGCCGAATTCGTCCTGCGCCATGTCGCGCCGGTCGAGTGTGTCCAGCGGGTGCATCTCCAGCTCGGCGGCCCGCATCAGGAAGCGAGGGCCGGCGAAAGACTTCTTGTTCTCCTCGTGGTCGCGCACCACGTGACACACGTTGTTGCACAGGAAGCACTCGATGCACTTACGGAACTCCTGCGAGCGCTGGACGTCCTCCTGCGCCATCCGGTACTCGCCGGGCTGGAGGTCCTTTGGCGGCGCGAAAGACGGGATCTCCCGGGCCTTTTCGTAGTTGAACGAGACGTCGGTGACCAGGTCGCGGATCACCGGGAAGGTCCGCAGCGGCGTTACCGTCACGACCTCGTTCTCGGCGAACGACGACATCCGGGTCATGCACATCAACTTCGGCTTGCCGTTGATCTCGGCCGAGCAGGATCCGCACTTGCCCGCCTTGCAGTTCCACCGCACCGCGAGGTCCGGAGTCTGGGTCGCCTGCAGACGATGGATGATGTCGAGCACCACCTCGCCCTCGTTGACCTCGACCGTGAAGTCCTGCAGCGCGCCGCCGACATCGTCGCCGCGCCACACCCGCATCGTCGCGTCGTAGCTCATTAGCCCCTCCGTCCTGGGTGGTCGGCCAGCTCTTCGTCGGTGAA
Source organism: Mycobacterium florentinum (assembly GCF_010730355.1). Taxonomy (NCBI): domain Bacteria; kingdom Bacillati; phylum Actinomycetota; class Actinomycetes; order Mycobacteriales; family Mycobacteriaceae; genus Mycobacterium; species Mycobacterium florentinum. The sequence continues at coordinate 3,186,988 of NZ_AP022576.1, read as the reverse complement.
GTACTTCTCCAGCTCGGAGATCTCGAAGAGCTCCAAGAGGTCGGGCCGCATCGGCACCTGGTCTTCGCGCGTGACGGTGACGTCCGGAATCAAGTCGTCGCCGCCGGCGGCGCGGCACACCAGCAACACCTTGCGCCACGACGAGTCCATGCCCGGGTGGTCGTCGCGGGTGTGTCCGCCGCGGCTCTCGGTGCGCATCAGCGCGGCCTTGGCCACGCATTCGCTGACCAGCAACTGGTTGCGCAGGTCGATCGCCAGGTTCCAGCCGGGGTTGTACTGCCGGTGCCCCTCGACATGGATGTGCTTGAACCGCTCGCGTAGCGCGGTGAGCCGTTCAAGCGCCTCGGCGACCTCCTCCGGCTTGCGGATGATGCCGACCAGGTCGTTCATCGACTGCTGCAGTTCGTGTTGCAGCGTGTACGGATTCTCCGCGGCGGCGCCGTTGGTCGGTCCCTCGAAGGGACTCAGCGCACGCTTTGCCGCCGCCTCGATCGAGTCCTCGCTGACGGTCGGGCGGCTGGCCAGGGCGCGCGCGTAATCGGCGGCGCCCAGCCCGGCACGCCGGCCGAAGACCAGCAGGTCCGACAGCGAGTTGCCGCCCAGACGGTTGGAGCCGTGCATGCCGCCCGAGCATTCGCCGGCGGCGAACAGGCCGGCGACGGTGGCCGCACCGGTGTCGGGGTCGACCTCGACGCCGCCCATCACGTAGTGACAGGTGGGCCCGACTTCCATCGGCTCCTTGGTGATGTCGACGCCGGCCAGCTCCATAAACTGGTGGTGCATCGACGGCAGCCGCCGCTTGATCTCGTCGGGCGTCAACCGCGAGGCGATGTCCAGGTAGACACCGCCGTGCGGGGTGCCGCGACCGGACTTGACCTCGGAGTTGATCGCGCGGGCGACCTCGTCGCGGGGCAGCAGGTCCGGGGTGCGGCGGGCCGAGTCGTTGTCCTTGAGCCACTGGTCGGCTTCTTGCTCGGATTCGGCATACTGCCCCTTGAACACCGGGGGGATGTAGTCGAACATGAAGCGCTTGTTGTCGGAGTTCTTCAGCACCCCGCCGTCACCACGCACACCCTCGGTGACCAGGATCCCCTTCACACTCGGCGGCCAGACCATGCCCGTCGGGTGGAACTGGATGAACTCCATGTTGATCAGCGTCGCGCCGGCCCGCAGTGCCAGCGCGTGGCCGTCGCCGGTGTACTCCCAGGAGTTCGACGTGACCTTGAAGGACTTGCCGATCCCGCCGGTGGCCAGCACTACGGCGGGTGCGTCGAACACGACGAACCCGCCGCTTTGGCGCCAGTAGCCGAACGCCCCGGCGATCGCGTCGCCGTCTTTGAGCAGCTCGGTGATGGCGCATTCGGCGAAGACCTTGATCCGTGCCTCGTAGTCGCCGAGTTCGGCGAAGTCCTCCTGCTGCAGCGAGACGATCTTCTGCTGCATGGTGCGGATCAGCTCCAGGCCGGTGCGGTCACCGACGTGCGCCAGCCGCGGGTAGGTGTGCCCACCGAAGTTGCGCTGGCTGATCTTTCCGTCCTTGAGGCGGTCGAACAGGGCGCCGTAGGTCTCCAGCTCCCAGACCCGGTCCGGTGCCTCCTTGGCATGCAGTTCGGCCATCCGCCAGTTGTTGAGGAACTTGCCACCGCGCATGGTGTCGCCGAAGTGGGTTTTCCAGTTGTCCTTGGGGTTGGTGTTGCCCATCGCGGCCGCGCAGCCGCCCTCGGCCATCACTGTATGGGCCTTGCCGAACAGCGACTTGGTCACCACCGCAACCTTGAGACCGCGTTCCCGCGCCTCGATGACCGCGCGCAACCCCGCGCCGCCGGCACCGATCACGACCACGTCGTAGGAGTGGCGTTCGACCTCAGTCATGGAACCTCACTTAACTGTCTGAATTTCCGCGAAAGGGCTTATCAGCCAACAAATCTCAGGTCAGAGATGGTGCCACTGGCCACTAGTGCGACGTAGAAATCGGTGACCATCAGCGTGCCCAGGGTGATCCACGCGTACAACTTGTGCCGGGTGTTGAGCCGACTGACCTGGGTCCAGAACCAGTACCGCACAGGGTGTTTGGAGAAGTGCTTGAGCCGCCCACCGGTCACGTGCCGGCACGAGTGGCAGGACAGCGTGTAGACCCACAGCATGATGACGTTGCCGAGCAGGATGATGTTGCCCAGTCCGAAACCGAATCCGCCCGGCCCGGTCTCGGAGTGGAACGCGACGATCGCGTCGTAAGTGTTGATCACCGAGATGATTCCGGCGACATAGAAGAAGTAGCGGTGGGTGTTCTGAATGATCAGCGGGAACTTGGTCTCGCCGGTGTAGTGGACGCGTGGCTCGGCCACCGCGCAGGCGGTGGGCGACTGCCACACCGTGCGGTAGTAGGCGCCACGGTAGTAGTAGCAGGTCAGCCGGAACAGCAGCAGGAAGGGCAGCGTCAGCGCCGCGTAGGGCAGCCACCACACATCTGGAAGGATCTGCGGCCAGAACTCACTGGCCTCTTTCACGCACCCCTGACTGACGCACGGCGAATAGAACGGCGTCAGGTAGTGGTACTTCTCGACGAAATAGTTGTTCTGCAGGAACGCGCGCACCGTCGCGTAGATGACAAACGCGGCGAAGCCCAGGTCGACCCGCAACGGTGACAACCACCACCGGTCGGTACGTAGTGTCCGGTCCGGAATTTGGGCGCGCGTCGGTGAAAAGATGCCGGACGCAGGACGGTTCGCCGCAGGTGCGCTCATGCAAATGTTCCTCTTCGAACAGGGCTGTTGGTCGAAGGGTACAAGACCGGGTACCCCGATTTAACGGGGGCTTGGAATATCAGGAGCGATTGTGACCCCCGACACCCTCGTCATCGACATCGCGCCAGAAGTCGGTGTCGTATTGGGTGTCGGGAATGGTGATCTTTTCGCCGGAGTGCTGAACAGTGGCTCGCGCCAAGTCCAATTCCGAAACATCGGTGTCGAGTAATTCGACATCGCTCATGATGCGATCGGCGTCGATCATGATGCGGCGCATTGCCGGGCTGTCGCCGTAGCGAGACTTCAAGGAGCTCACGCACCGCCGCAAACCGCCGATGAGATCGTGCAGTTCGGCGAGTTCGGTCGTGGCGGACAAGGGGTCTCCTAAAGGCTGAGGGTGTCAAGAATCACAGTATGACTTTCGATACTATCCACCGCACCGGACTGACGTCGGAAAGATGACTCGCCCAGATCGCGGAGCAAACACACATGCCAGGTCAGACCACCGCCGCGCAGCGCGCGGCCACACTGCTGGAACTGCATCAACCGGGCAACCCCGTCGTGCTCCCGACCGTGTGGGATGCCTGGTCGGCGCGCCTTGCCGCGGCTGCCGGATTTGCCGCCTTGACCGTCGGCAGCCATCCGCTGGCCGACTCCATTGGCAAACCTGATGGGGAGGGCATGTCCTTCGACGATGTGCTCACCCGGGTCGCCCAGATCACCGCGGCGGTCGACGTCCCGGTGTCGGTGGACATCGAGTCGGGATACGGGCAGCCGGCCCAGCGCCTGATCGACGGCTTGCTCAGCGTCGGCGCCGTCGGGCTCAACATCGAGGACACCGTGCATGCCGAGAACAAGCGGCTGCGGTCCGCCCGTGAGCATGCCGAATTGGTCGGCGCACTACGGTCGGCCGCCGATGCGGCCGGTGTGCGGGTCGTGATCAACGCCCGCACCGACGTCTTCCTGCGCAACGACGGGGACGATTCGGACCGTGTCGAGCGGGTCGTCGCACGACTGACCGAGGCGGCCGACGCCGGCGCCGACGTGCTCTACCCGGTTGGTCGCCACGCCCCGGAGACGTTGCGGCGCTTGGCAACTGAGCTGCCGCTGCCGATCAACGCGATCGCACTGCCCGACCAGGACGACCCGGCGTCATTCGGCCCGCTGGGTGTCGCCCGGATCAGCTTCGGCCCGTTCTTGCAAGCCGCACTGGCCGGCCGGGCCAAGGAGCTGCTGGCCCGCTGGGGCTGACCGCTAGATCGGTTCCAGCATCCGGTGCGGCCGGCGCAGCGCGCGGGTGACCGGATCGTCTCGGTTCGGATCGTGCGGACGGCGCGGCGGGTGGACAACGAGATCGCCGACCTCGGGGGTCTGCTCGCATCGTTGGCAGACGCGATCGGGTCCGATCGCACCCCCGCATTCCGCGTGCCGATACGTCCGGGTCGGTTTGTCCAGCAAGTTCTCTCGGCCCCAGGTGATCATCGACCAGATCAGCGGCCACAGCTGCATGCCCTTCGCGGTGAGTCGATACTCGTTGACTTCTTTGCTCAGTACACCCTCGGCAACCAGGAACGCGAGGCGGTCGGCCAGCACGGCCTTGGGAATGCCCAGGTGATTGTGGAGGTCGCTGAAACGGCGTGCGCCGTAAAAGGCGTCACGCACGATCAGCAATGTCCACCGCTCGCCGACGACCTCCAGCGACCGTGCGATGGGGCAATTCTCGTCGGGGTACTCGCGAGGAAGGGCCACGTCGTCAATGTTACCCCTTGATGGTTCGTTCACCGAACCGTATACTCCAAATCGTTAAGTTCGTTCACCGAACCAATGAGACAGGCCACGATGAAGGCAGTCAGCTACGACCATTTCGGCGGGCCGGAAGTGCTTGAGTACCTGGCTCTTCCGGACCCAACGCCCGGTCACCGGCAGCTGCTCATCGAAACCGCGGCGATCGGAGTGAATTTCCCCGACATCCGCGAGCGGTTGGGCGTCTACAACAAGGCCGAGACCCGGGTGGGTGGGGTGCAGCTTCCGCAGGTGGGCGGCCTGGCGGTCGCGGGCACCGTGGTCGCGGCGGGCCCGCAAGCTTCGGTGGCAGTCGGCTCCAAAGTGGTGGCGCTGATGACGAAGGGTGCCTACGCCCAGCTTGCCGTTGCCGACGAAGCGCTGTGCGCGGTCGTCGACGACGACGCGGATCTGAGCGTGCTGGCGGGATTCGCCGCGCAGGCCGCTTGCGCACATCTGCTGTTGCAGGCCTCGACCATGCTGCGAGCCGGTGAGTCGCTGTTGGTGCACGGCGCCGCGGGGGGAGTGGGCAGCCTTGCGGTACAGATCGGCAAGGCGCTCGGCGCCAAGCCGGTCATCGGGACGGCCAGCACCGCGTCGCGCCGTGAATTCGTCCGGACGCTGGGTGCCGACGCCGCGATCTCCTATGACGAACCCGGCTGGACCGAGCAAGTGCGGGAGCTGACTTCGGGCCGCGGTGTCGACGTCTTGATCGAGTCGATCGGCGGTGAGGTATTCGAGGAAAACTTCGACGCCCTAGCCACTTTCGGCCGGTACCTGCTGCTCGGCTCGACCCGCGGACCCGGCGAACCGTTTGCGCCGCGCCGACTGATGACCAGATCGCAAGCCCTGATCGGCTTCTATCTTCCGGTGTTCTACGACCGGCCAGAGCTGATCGGCAACGCGCTGCGCTTCCTGGCCGACGGCCTCAAGGCCGGGCAGATCATGTCGCACGTCGACGAGGTATTGCCATTGAGCCAGGCCGCCGAGGCACATCGGCGGTTGGAGAGCCGCGAAGTGCGCGGCGTCATCGTCCTGGACCCGACTATCGAAACCTGAGGAATGCCATGACAAGTAGCGTGAAAACAGTCGAATTCAGTGTGGTCACACACACCATGAACCGCATCGACATCGCCACCGGTGTCGAATTCGAGGCGTTCATCGCGGCTTTCGAGAAGGCCGCGCCGCCGGTGGACCGGTCCGTGGTGCAACAGATCGTCGCGCGCGGTGGCAGCTGGGACGACGTCCTAGCGGCGGCCGAGACCAACGCGCCGAACGGTCTGATGGTCTACGCGAAGATCGACGCACTGCCGTTCTTCTCGCTCGCCGGCCACACGACGAAGGCGGTGGAGTATCTGCTCGGCAACCATACGATCGCCGAAACGATGTACCGGCATGACCCGAAAGCCTTGCTGTACGCGCCATTACGGCTTCTGGTCCACGCCGGCGCCGACGGCAACGCGATCTTCTCGATGGACCAGCCGGGCCCCGCGTTCGGCAGCCTCGGGATTGCCGAGGTGACCAAGGTGGGCGAGAGCCTGGATCGCAAGGTGGCAAACCTGTTGCGAGTGATCGGAATTGACGCCGACCAGGCGTTCGCCCAGTAAAACGCGAACGTCGAGTTGTTGGGCGGTATTGCCGCGCTGTTGCCCAACAACTCGACGGTCGACGTTTACTTGGAGATCTCGATGCGCTGCGCCTGGGTTCCGGCGTATGCACCGGTGACCCGCACGCTCAACACGCCGGCGTCGTAGGAGGCCGTGATGGCCTCGCCGGTGACGTGCGCGGGCAGCTGGAACGAGCGGCGGAACGATCCGTAGCGGATTTCCCGCAGCGTGCGGCCGTCCGTCTCCTCGGCGTGCTCGTCGCGGTGTTCGCCGTGGATTACCAAGCGGCCCCGGTCGACCTCGACGTTGACGTCTTTCTCGACGTCAACACCGGGCAGTTCCAGGCGCACTACCGCGTCGTCTCCGTCCTTCACGATCTCGGCCGCCGGGTTGAAACCGCTGGTCACTGGCTTGAACCAGTCCGCTGCCGCGGCGGGGCCGAAAAAGTCGCGCAACCACCGGTCGGTGTTCCAAGCCGGGCGTGACCACACTGCGAGATTGCTCATGGCGTCTCCTCTTTGCTTCCTTGAACTTCATTGTGAGTGTGCTGTGACCGGCTCCTTGCCGGCCCGCTACCTAGACAAACTTGAGCTGACCACGCTTAAGTTCCACCAGGCCGTTCGCCCGGAGCGAACACACATCACACAGGAAATTGTGAGGTGTGAGAGCCACGTCATACGAGCGATACATTCAGCGAAATTTCCGTAATTTCTGGCCCTTAACCTCGTGGCATGACCTCAGCCCCCGATACGCGCGCGCACTGTGCTGCCCGTCACCTGGTTGTGGTCGGGCACGGCATGGTGGGCCACCGTCTGGTCGAGGCGCTGCGCGCCCGGGACACCGACGGGTCCTGGCGCATCACCGTTTTGGCCGAAGAGGCCGACGCCGCTTACGACCGCGTTGGACTGACCTCGTACACCGAAAGCTGGGACCGCGGCCTGCTGGCGCTGCCCGGCAATGACTACGCCGGTGACGAGCGGGTGCGGCTGCTGCTGAACGCGCGGGTGACCGAAATCGACCGTGCGACAAAGTCTGTGGTGACAGCGGCCGGCGAGCGGTTCGACTACGACGCCCTGGTGCTGGCCACCGGTTCCTACGCGTTCGTTCCCCCGGTGCCCGGGCACGATCTGCCCGCCTGCCACGTCTACCGCACCCTGGACGACCTCGACGCGATCCGTGCCGCCGCCGAGTGCGCGCGTGATGACGGTCACAATGCTGCCGGCGTTGTGATCGGCGGCGGCCTGCTCGGGCTGGAAGCCGCGAACGCGTTGCGGCAGTTCGGGTTGGAAACACACGTCGTTGAGATGATGCCCCGACTGATGGCCCAGCAGATCGACGAGGCCGGCGGTGCGCTGCTGGCCAGGATGGTCACCGAGCTCGGGATTTCGGTGCACGTCGGCACGGGCACCGAATCGATTGAATCCGCCCCACTCGCCGATGGTTCGGCTTCGACGCGGGTGCGGCTGAGCGACGGCACGGTGATCGAGGCTGGCCCGGTGATTTTTGCCGCCGGCATCCGGCCGCGTGACGAGCTGGCCGTGGCGGCGGGGCTTACGCGGGCCCAGCGCGGCGGCGTGCTCACCGACTTGTCCTGCCGGACAAGCGATCCCGATATCTACGCGATCGGTGAGGTCGCTGCGATCGACGGGCGGTGCTACGGCCTGGTCGGACCGGGCTACACCTCCGCGGAGGTCGTGGTGGACCGGCTGCTGGGCGGCGCCGCCGAGTTCCCCGAGGCCGATCTGTCCACCAAGCTCAAACTGCTGGGCGTCGACGTCGCCAGCTTCGGCGACGCGATGGGCACGACCGAGAACTGCCTCGAGGTCGCCATCAACGATGCGGTGAACCGCACCTACGCCAAGCTGGTGCTCTCCGACGACGCCAAGACCCTGCTCGGTGGGGTGCTGGTGGGCGACGCCTCCAGCTACGGGGTGCTGCGGCCGATGGTCGGTAGCGAGCTGCCGGGCGACCCGCTTGCGCTGATCGCTCCGGAGGGGTCCGGCGGCGGCGCTTCGGCTTTGGGGGTCGGCGCGCTCCCGGATTCGGCCCAGATCTGCTCCTGCAACAACGTCACCAAGGGCGATCTGAAGTGCGCGATCGCCGACGGTTGCGGTGACGTCGGATCGCTGAAGTCGTGCACGGCGGCTGGTACGTCGTGTGGGTCGTGCGTCCCGCTGCTCAAGCAGCTGCTGGAAGCCGAGGGCGTGGAACAGTCAAAGGCGTTGTGCGAGCACTTCAGCCAGTCGCGCGCGGAGCTTTTCGAGATCATCTCGGCCACCGAGATCCGTACCTTCTCCGGTCTGCTGGAGCGGTTCGGTCGCGGAAGGGGTTGCGACATCTGCAAACCCGTCGTCGCTTCCATCCTCGCCTCGACCGGTTCCGACCACATCCTCGAGGGCGAGCAGGCCTCGCTGCAGGACTCCAACGACCACTTCCTGGCCAACATTCAGAAGAACGGCAGCTACTCGGTGGTGCCGCGGGTGCCCGGCGGCGACATCAAGCCCGAGCACCTGATCCTGATCGGCCAGATCGCCCAGGACTTCGGGCTTTACACGAAGATCACCGGTGGCCAGCGGATCGACCTGTTCGGCGCCCGGGTGGACCAGTTGCCGCAGATCTGGAAGCGGCTGGTGGACGGCGGCATGGAATCCGGCCACGCCTACGGCAAGGCGCTGCGCACGGTGAAGAGTTGCGTCGGCACCGACTGGTGCCGCTACGGCCAGCAGGATTCGGTGCAGCTGGCCATCGACTTGGAGCTGCGCTATCGCGGACTGCGGGCCCCGCACAAGATCAAGATGGGCGTCTCGGGCTGCGCGCGGGAGTGCGCCGAGGCGCGCGGCAAGGACGTGGGCGTCATCGCCACGGAAAAGGGCTGGAACCTCTACGTCGGCGGCAACGGCGGCATGACTCCCAAGCACGCCCAGCTACTGGCCAGTGACCTCGACACCGAGACGCTGGTCCGCTACGTCGACCGCTTCCTCATGTACTACATCCGCACTGCCGACCGGCTGCAGCGCACCGCGCCGTGGGTCGACTCCCTGGACGGCGGCCTCGACCACGTGCGCGAGGTCGTGTGCGACGACTCGCTGGGCCTGGCCCAGGAATTCGAGGCCGCAATGCAGCGGCACGTCGAGAACTACGAATGTGAGTGGAAGGGCGTGCTCGAAGATCCCGACAAACTCTCGCGGTTTGTCTCCTTCGTCAATGCGCCGGAAGAAATCGATTCGACTGTGACATTCACCGAGCATGCCGGGCGCAAAATCCCTGTGTCCATTGGCATGCCACGGGTCCGTTCATGAGTTCAGGAGGCAGCGTGACACTTCTCAACGACATTTCGGTGTGGACCACTGCGTGCAATTACGACCACCTCATCCCGGGTCGCGGAGTCGGTGTGCTGCTCGACGACGGTTCCCAGGCGGCGCTGTTTCGTCTGGACGACGGGTCGCTGCACGCTGTCGGCAACGTCGACCCGTTCTCCGGCGCGGCCGTGATCTCGCGCGGTATCGTCGGTGACCGTGGCGGTCGTGTGACCGTCCAATCACCCATTCTCAAGCAGGCTTTCGCGTTGGACGACGGTTGCTGCCTGGACGACCCTCGGGTGTCGGTGCCGGTGTACCAGGTGCGCGTTACCGACCAGGGAGAGATCCAGATCGCGCGATTGGCTGCCTAGCCGATATCGCCGACCAGGTACCGTTGCATCGTTGGGCCGATCGCGTCGACGAGCGCGTCGACCGACATCGAGTGCAACGGCTCGGAGCGCACTCCGTAGCGCATGATGCCGAGGCCGACCAACTGTGAGGCGCACAACGACGCCCGCACGGCGGCCTTGTCGGCGCCAAGCACTTTCAGCACCGGGCCGAAAACCGGTCCGATGAACATGCTTTGCACCACCTCGGCGGTCTTGGCCATCCCGGTGGACGCGACCGCGCTCGCCGCGAACGGCCCACCGCCGGCGGCATCCCACGTAGTGATCAGCATGTAGAGCGTGCGGCGGCCGACCTGGTTGACCCCTCCGGTGATGATCCGGTCGATGAATTCCGGTGTGCCGAACGGCAACCGCAGCATCTTCGCGACCGGGTCGAGGAGCCCACGCGATGGTTCTTCGCGACTGGGCATGGTGCCAGGATCACCCGAGCGTGATCAAAGATCAAGCATCGCGTGTGTCGGCGCGCCCGGGCGGTAACGGCGCACCGGATGCCGCGTCGCCACCGGCACCGCCCTGCGGAATCGGTTCGCGATCAGGCGCGCCAGTCGCGGATGCGTCCCCAGCGGCCGGCTGACCAGATCGGCACCGCAGTTCCGGAGCCTCTCCTGAAACAGGCCTTCGGCGAGCAGATAGGAGGCGATCGCGACGCGGCGCGCACCGCCGGCACGCGCCATCTCGACGGCCTCGGTGATCTGCGGATCGCCAATGGCGGCAAATCCCAGGGTAACTCGTGAGCCGGTCAGCGCGGACAACAGCGTCGCCGTGGTGTGCAGGTCCGAGAGCGCGACGGGATCCGATGTTCCCGCCGCCCCGAGGATCACCGAATCACCTGGGCGCCAACCAGATTTCATCAGCTGGTCGGCGACGATCCGGGCGATCTCTCCGCCCGGGCCCAGCGCCGGGGTGACGATGACATTGGGATGCCCGCTGGCCTCGACGTGCGCGGGGACATCCGCGCGGACGTGGTAGCCGCGGGACAGGAACGCGGGCACCACGACGGCCCGGTGGCCGCCGGTCGCGGAAAGCACCTCGCTGGGTGTGGGTCCCAGGACGTCGACGAAGGCGACCCGCACGGTGCGGCCGAGCTGCCTGCTCACCTGTTCCGCCAGATCGCCGATCATCGCGACACCGCCCGGGCGGCGGGTGCCGTGTGCGGCAAGTATCAGGCTCATAGCATCACCGCCGGTTCGTCGATCGCGAGCCGGTAACCACGTTTGACGACTGTTGCGACAATATTCTTGTCGCCCAATGCAGTTCGCAGTCGTAGCACGGCGGTGTCGACGGCGTGCGGGTCGTTGCTGTTGCCGGGCAGTACCCGTAACAAATCACCACGGGCGACGACGTCGCCGGGACGCTGCGCCAACGCGCGCAGCACCGCCATCCCGGACCCGGACAGTGACTGGACCGAACCGTCGACCAGCACGCAGTTTCCGCGGATCTCGACCGCGTGCCCCGCGGCCGTCACGTTGCACGATCCGAGTAGCGGAAGCTTCTCTGCGATGTGACGGGCCAAGGCGCCCAACCGCATTCGTTCGGGCGCCGATGTCGGAATGCTCTTGCGGTGTAATGGCTGTGCCGTCACCGGGCCGACGCACATCGCGTGGACGTCGGTGCGCAGCGCCTCGATCACCTGGGTCTCGATATTCAAGTCGCGGCTGCGTTCCAGGACCGCCGCCGCGGCGGGCGCCGAGGTGAAGCTGACCGCATCGAACTGGCGTCGCGCGATTCCGGTGACCAGTTGGTCGAAGTTGCCGCCCAAGGGAGTCGACTTCCACCGGTACACCCGGATGGGCACCACGTTGGCGCCGGCGGCGCGCAAGCCGCCGATGAATTCCGGGAACGGGTCCCAAGCGTCGGCGGCACCGTGCAGTTGGACCGCGATACGTAGCCCGGACAACGGCGATTCGAGCAAGTACTTGAGAAGCTCTTGGGAGGATTCAGATTTCGGTGACCACTCCTCGTGCAAGCCGGCAGCGCGCAGCGCACCGGTCGCCTTGGGCCCGCGGGCCAGCACCCGCGCCTTGGACAACGACCCGATGAGTTGGTTCGACAGGCCCCAACCTTCGGCTGCGGCCACCCAGCCGCGAAATCCGATCCCGGTGTGCGCGACCAAGATGTCGGGCGGGTCGGCGATCACGGCTTCGGTATTGCTCTGCAGTTCGTCGTCTTCGGGCAACGCGATCATGTTGATCGCGGCGGCGCTGGAGACCTCGGCGCCCTGACGGCTCAGCAGTGCGCACAGCTCCTCGGAGCGGCGCGCCGAGGTGACCGCTATCCGGTATCCGGTTAGCGGTGGTGAGGCGGGCTGCTCCATACGACCTGTGTATGCCTGTGACGTTTCGGCACCGTTACCTGGCGATTGCTTAAGCATTGCCCATGTTGCGGTGATTGTCACACCCGAGCGGGTTCCGGTGTGAGCACCGAATCCGGTGCGGCCAACGTCGACTCCGGGCGACGCACATACATCCTCCACGTCAGGATTGCCGCGACGACGTAGGAGGCCAGGAACAGCCAATACGCCGATGTCTCGGTGCCGCTGCGCAGGTAGGACTCGCGCAGCGCCAAGTTGATTCCGACGCCGCCGAGCGCCCCGACCGCCGAGCAGATGCCGATCAGCGATCCCGATTTGGCACGCGACCACTGCCGGCGCTCCGCCTCGCTGGCATCCAGCGAGCGACTCCGCGCCTCGAAGACCGACGGGATCAGTTTGAACACCGAGCCGTTGCCCATTCCCGACAACACGAACAAGACGATGAATCCGATGACCGAGCCGACCATTGCGGTGGACGACGTAGCGCCGCTGCGGTCCTCGACCGTGCTGATGCCCACCAGCAGGCCTGCGCCCACGATCATGCCCACCAGGACGCCCAGGGTGACGCGGCTACCGCTACGGCGGTCCGCCAGCCGACCGCCGTAGATCCGCGCCAGCGAGCCCAATAGCGGCCCGACAAAGGCGATTTGAGCCGCGTGCAGCGACGCATGCGCGGCGCTTTCGCCATTGGCCGCGAAGTTGACCTCCAGGATCTGACCGAAGGCGAAGGAGAACCCGATCCAGGAGCCGAAGGTGCAGATGTAGAGCAGCGAGATCACCCAGGTGTCGCGGTCGAAGAGGGTCGAGCGCATGTGGTTGAGCTGGATGCCGTGGTCGAGGTTGTCCATGAACAGCGCCGCGGCGATACCGACGGCAGTGAGCAGAATCAGGTAGACCGCGCACACCCGGTATGGCGCCTGGTGGCCGGCGGTGGCCAGCGCCAGCAGGCCGATCAATTGGATCACCGCGACACCGAGATTGCCGACGCCGGCGTTGATCGCCAGCGCCGTGCCCTTGAGCCGCTGCGGATAGAACGCGTTGACGTTGGCCAGCGATGCCGCGTAATTTCCGCCGCCCAGTCCGGTCAGTGCGGCGCAGATCACATACGGCCACAACGGCAGCCCGGGATTGGCCAGCAGGACGATGGTGCCCGCGGTCGGGACCAGCAGCACGAACGCGGAGAACACGGTCCAGTTGCGGCCACCGAACTTGGCGATGCCCAGGGTGTAGGGGATGCGTGCGCCGCCGCCGACCAGAGTGGCAACCGCACCGAGGAGCAACTTGTCGCTGGCGCGGAAGCCGTAGACCGACATCGGCATGAACAGCACCATCACCGACCACAACGTCCAGATCGAGAAGGCGACATGGTCACCCGCCATCGTGCACAGCAGATTGCGGCGGGCGATCTTGTTGTTGCCGGCGTCCCAGGCCGCAGCGTCGTCCGGATTCCAGTCCGTGATGCGGTGGCTGCGGCCCATGCGATCTGCACCTTCCGTAAACGAGTGGTCGAAATCATCTGTGCGTCAACCAGTTCAGCCCATCAGTGGGAAGAGCTGCGGTGAGTCGGGCCTTCAATGCCCTTGCGGGCGCCGCGAACTAGCGAGGCATGCCCTGCCGTGGTCTCGATGCTCACATTCGGAACCGAACTGCGTCAACTTATTCGGGCCAATATCGCCTGTAGGTTGAATCCCAGTTATCTGGTAGATCGCTGAGGGTGTCAATTACTCGACGGTTTCGGGGTGTTCGCGGAATTCGAAGTGAGGTGCAACACATTTCGTGCTCTACGAGTTCTCTATCGAATCGGTATCGCGCGTATACCGCGGTTATACGGTAGCCAGCCGAGCCCCCGATGCGGCCTCCGGTGCGGTCACCTCGAGCGGACGGCGGACGTACACCGCCCAGGTCAGTACCGAGGCGGCCACGTAGCACAACGTAAAGGCCCAGAACGCCGACGTCGCGGTACCACTGTGCAGATACGACTGGCGCAGTGCCAGGTTGACGCCGACGCCGCCGAGGGCGCCGATCGCACCGGCGAGTCCGATCAGTGCTCCAGACATCGAGCGCGACCACTGCCGCCGCTCCGTCTCGCCCATCTGCAGCGAGTGACTACGCGCCTCGAAAATCGACGGAATCATCTTGTACACAGACCCATTGCCGATGCCGGACAGGATGAACAGTGCGACGAAGCCGATCACGAAACCGACCATCGTGGCGGCGGAAGTCCGGCCGGCGCCATGACTGCCGAAAGTGCTTGCGCTGACCAATATTCCGCCGGCCAGAATCATCGAACAGAAGACGGCGAGCGTGACCCTGCCGCCACCGATGCGGTCGGCGAGCTTGCCGCCGTAAACCCGCGATATTGATCCCAATAGTGGTCCCAAGAAAGCGATTTGGGCTGCGTGCAGGGAGGCTTGCGCGGTGTTCTCGCCGCTGGCGACGAAGTTCATCTGCAGCACCTGGCCAAACGCGAACGAGAAACCGATGAACGAGCCGAAGGTGCCGATGTACAGCAGCGCGATCACCCAGGTGTGTGGCTCGGACAGGACCGCCCGCATGGTGTTGGTATCGATGCGGTAGTGCTGCAGGTTGTCCATGTAGAGCGCGGCGCCGATACCGGCGAACGCCAGCAGCACAAGGTAAATGGCGCACACCCAATATGGCTGTCGGTTTCCGGCGGCCGCGATCACGAGCAGGCCGACCAGCTGGACCGCCGGCACACCGAGATTGCCGCCTCCGGCGTTGACCGCCAATGCCCAGCCCTTCAGGCGCTGCGGGTAGAACGCGTTGATGTTGGTCATCGACGACGCGAAGTTGCCGCCACCGAGGCCGGCCAGCGCCGCGCACACCAGATACGGCCACAGCGGCAGACCGGGGTGGGCCAGCAGCACCATCGTGCCGACGGTCGGGATCAACAGCACCAGCGCCGAGAACACCGTCCAGTTGCGCCCGCCGAACTTCGCGGTGGCGAACGTGTAGGGGAAGCGCAGGCAGGCCCCAACCAGGGTCGCGGTGGCGCCGAGCAGGAATTTGTCCCCGGCGGAAAAGCCGTACACCGACGCCGGCATGAACAGCACCATCACCGACCAGATCGACCAGACCGAGAAGCCGATGTGCTCCGCGGCCACCGACCAGATCAGGTTGCGACGAGCGATCTTGTCGTTGCCGGCCTCCCAGGCCGCCGTGTCTTCGGGGTCCCAGTTCGAAAGGACATGCGAGCGGCCCAACGAGAGTTTCATGGCGACAACGCTAGGAATCCATTGTTGCCCGAGCGCTGCCCGCAATGACCCGGGCGTGAATTTCCGCTCACCTTCGGAAGTCAGGCGGTGTGAGGGCCGTCAATCAGTGTGGCGTGCACCACAATAGCGGCTGGGAAAACCACAGCAACTCACAGTGTAGCCAACCGCGTTGTGATGAATCACGCTGGGGTGAACGAGATTTCGAGCACACCTACCAAACGTCGCCGGCGCGCCAGTCGCACATCAATTCCGCGGAGGTGTCCAGGGCGCTCACCACCGGGAAGACGAATATCGTTTCGTCGTCGTCGGGTGTGCGCGTGGGACCGCTCGGGGCCAGCACCGACGTCGGACCGGTCCAGGGCAGCCAGCCGCGTGCCGCATAGAGGCCGCGGGCCTGCACCGATGAACTCAGCGCGCCCAACTGGTAGGCGCCGCGCATCACCTGCTCGACCCCGTCCAGCAGCGCGTGCACCAGCCCCTGGCCACGGTGATCCTCCCGCACCGCGACACCTTCGACGTAGCCGCAGCGCAGCGCGTCGCCCTGGTAGATCAGGCGCCGCTGGACCACCGCGGCGTGCGCGATGATCGCGCCGTGATGCCAGATCAGGGCGTGCATGCCGCCCAGGGTGTGCTCCCAGTCGTCCTCGGTGAAATCACCCGCGAAGGCTTCGGTCACCATGTCGTGGACGCGCTGGCGAGTATCGCTGTCGAGATCGGCAGTGTGAACCAGGCGTGCGGTGTGTACCTGGGTGCGCACACTCCTTGTCTACCAGTCTTGACGCCGGCCTCGCATCAGGAGAATCGGGCTCAGTGAGACTGGGGGCCCACCGGTGATCGCGGGCGTGCCCAGTGCAGTCGCACGCGCTGGCCCGCCCGCACCTGGGCGACCTTGTCGATGTCCTCGTCGATCACCACGCCGACGACCGGGTACCCGCCGGTGATCGGATGATCGGGACCCATGATTACCGGTAATCCGTTGGGCGGCACCTGAATTGCGCCCCTTGTCGCGCCCTCGCTGGGCAGCTGCCGGTCGGGGAAGCGGTACTGCAGCGGGCGGCCGACCAACCGCATCCCGACCCGGTCGCTGCGATCGGATGCCACCCAGTCGGTGTGCACCAGGACGGCGGGATCGACGAACCAGTCGTCGCGTGGTCCGGGTACCGCCAGCAGCTCGACCGGTTCGGCCGTGATGGCCGCCACCGGAGCCTGGTCGAGTTCGGGGTATTCGTCGGTGTGCGCGCCGACCGGAAGCTGGTCTCCAGGGGACAGCGGCGACGGGCCGATCGCCGACATCACGTCGTAGCTGCGCGAGCCCAGCACCGGCTGCACCGCGATGCCGCCACGCACCGCAAGGTATGTCCGCAGCCCGGCCCGCGGGGTGCCCAGCGAAATCACTTGGCCATCGCGGACATGATGAATGCTGTTGGTGCCGAACTTGATTCCGTTGACCGATGGGTCGGTGTCGGCGCCGGTGACCGCGATGTCGACGTCACCGCCGTGCACCCGGGCCGCGAAACCCCCGAACGTCACTTCGACGGTGGCGCGGTCGTCGGGGTTTGCGACCAGCCGGTTGGCGAGTTTGTGCGAGCGACGATCGGCGGCACCGGAGCGGCCGACGCCGAGGTGGGCCTGCCCGACCCGACCGAGGTCTTGGACGACGGCGAGCGGTCCGGTGCGCAGAATTTCCAGGCTGACAACGGGGTTTGTCACGTCATGCTCCTTGGTCACACGGCCCGGAATTGAACCCACATGCCCTGCGTCAGCAACGCGGGATCGGGTCGCGCCAGGTCCCATAGGACCGCGTCGGTGTGCCCGATGAGTCGCCAACCGCCGGGGGAACGGCGTGGATAGATCGCGCTGAACTCGCCGGCGAGTGCGACCGAGCCGGCCGGTACCGCGGTGCGCGGCTCGGCGTGCCGCGGCACCCGCAGCCGCGGGTCGCCGTCGATCAGGTACGCGAAACCTGGTGCGAATCCACTGAATCCGACTCGCCACAACGTAGCGGTGTGCGCGTCGATGACCTGTGCGATCGTCAGCCCGGTGTGGGCGGCGACCTCGCCGAGATCCGGACCGTCGTAGACGACGTCGATCACCACGTCGGCGATGCGCTCCGCCGGGGCGGCCGTCTCAGGGGAGACCCGCAGTTTGCGCAATCGCTGACGGATGACTCCCTGATAGCGCGGGCCGTCGAGTTTGACCAGCACCGTGCGGGCGGCCGGAACGATGTCGAGCACGCCGGGCAGCGCCGCCGCGCGCAACGCGTCCGCCCATGCCAATACCTCTGCGGTGCTGCCACATTGCACCAACAGCGCCTGGTCGCCGTAGTCCAGAACGACGTTGCCCACCAGATCGGTCGGCACGTCCGCGGGGAGATCCGTCACGCTCATTACTGAACGGTAACTTCGGAATCGGGGCAGGCGAAAGGGGGCGGCGCGGGATTTTCGAGCACTGCCAGAGCTGCCTTACCGAATGCTCAAAGAGACGGGGCTATCCGAGGACTTTGGCGATCATCGGGGGCAATTGGTCGGCGACCATCGGGTAGCTCAGTGGCGACGCGAATGCGATCGCACCGGCCTGCTCCTTGGTGGTGAAGACGTGGCGGCTCTGCGCGGTCGCCTGCGATCCCGCCACCTCGGGGTCGGCCAGCAGCGCCTTCTGCTCGTCGGGACTCTCGGTCGTCCAGATCACCACGTCGGCGGAATCGAGCACCGATTTGATCTGATCGCGCGGGATGACGGCACGGTGGTCGGTGACGAAAGGCTTGATGCTGTCGGCGATTACCAGACCCATCTGGTTGAGGAAGTCGGTGCGCCAGCCCGCCGCGGTGGCGACCACGGTGCCCCGGAACAGGGTGCCCTGCATCAGCAATGCCCGCCTGGTCTTCCACTGCGGATGATTCTGGGCGACGGCGACGAACTGCTTGTCGACGCCATCGATCAACGCCTTCATCCGGTCGGCCTGAAACACCGCTTGGCCGATCGCGGTGGCCTGGTCCTTCCACGGCTCGAAGAAGGCGTCGCCGTCGGACTGGGCGAGGGTCGGGGTGATCGCGGACAGCTTCTGGTAGGTGTCGGCGTCCAAGCCGGCGTTGATGGCCACGATCAAATCGGGCTTCAGGCTCGAGATCTGGTCGACGGGAATTCCGTTGTCCAAGTTCAACACCGCGGGTTGGGCGCCACCGAGCTTGGGCCGGGCCCACGGCCACACCGCGAACGGCTGATCACCGAACCAGTTGGTCACCGCGACGGGTACGACGCCGAGCGCGAGGAGATCGTCCTGCTCGGTGTAGCCGGCGCTGACCACGCGCTTGGGTGGCGCCTTGATGACGGTCTGGCCGAAGAGATGGGTGATCGTCACGCCTTCGCCACCGGGGGCGCTCGGTGTCTTCGGTTTGGGGTCCGAGCACCCCGCCGAGACCCCGGCTGCCACGGCGGCCGCGGCGGCACCGGCGAGCTGCAAGAACCCTCGCCGATTCCATCCCTGTCGCATCGCGTGAGAGTATCGCGTCGGCGACGCTGACCTGCATCGCCGCTCGGTGTGACCGCTCACCCCAGCGGCCTCAATCTCCAGCGCCCGCGGCACCCGGCCGGAAACCCGGCGGGGTGTAACCCGCCCAGGGGCTGTAGTCGGCGATCAGCTGCTCCTGCGGCGGGCGCTGATCCACCGGAACGTGCTGCAGGTTGATCCGGATCCGGTACCAAATCGAACTCGGCCCGCGCATGCCGTCGACCAGCACGTCGGCCGGCTGCAATCGCTCGGCAACGGCGGGATAGCGGTCACGCCAGGTGTCCAGCGCGGCCATCGCCTCGCCCTTGGTCTTGGTCCGGGCGACCTCGATCAGTGGCATCGAGGACCGGCGCCGGCCATCCGAACTCTTTCCCGAGCCGCGGGGTGCCCGCTTCGGGGGACCCATTTCCTCGGCCAGCGTCAGCAGCCGATCCAGCTCGCCGACCGCGTCGTTCATCCCCGCCCACGGGTCGCCGATATCGGCGAACCGCTCGGGAACGGTTTCGATCGTGAACGCCTCCGGCCGGCAGCCGGCGACCTCGTCCCAGAGCAGCGGCGTCGACACCCGGGCATCCGGAGTGGCCCGCACCGAGTAGGCCGACGCGACCGTGCGGTCCTTCGCGTTCTGGTTGAAGTCGACGAAGACGCCCTCGCGCTCCTCCTTCCACCAGCGGCTGGTCGCGGCCTCGGGGATCCGCCGCTCGACCTCGCGGGCCACGGTCTGGGCGGCCAGCCGGACCTGACGGAACTCCCAGCGCGGCGCGATGCGGGCGTAGATGTGAAAGCCCCGCGATCCCGACGTCTTCGGCCACGCGGTCAGGCCGTAGTCCTCCAGCACCTCGCGGGCCACCATCGCCACGTCGACGATTCCCTGCCAGTTCACCCCGGGCATCGGATCCAGATCGACCCGCAGCTCGTCGGGATGATCGAGGTCGTCGGCGAGCACCGGGTGCGGGTTGAGGTCCACGCAGCCCAAGTTGATCGCCCACGCCAGCCCGGCGGCGTCGTGGATGACGGCCTCCGCGGCCGACGTGCCCCGCGCGTAGTGGAGTTCGGCGACGTCGACCCAGTCCGGACGTTTCGTCGGCGCGCGCTTCTGGAACACCGCCTCCTGCGCAATCCCCTTGACGAAGCGCTTCAAGATCATCGGCCGGCCGGCCACTCCCCGCAACGCTCCCTCGGCGACCGAGAGGTAATAGCGGACCAGGTCGAGCTTGGTGTAGGGCCCCGTTTCACCACGGGAATCGAAGACGATTTTGTCCGGGTGAGTGATCGTGACTTCGTGCCCGGCAACCTCCAATGACACCGGACCGGCCATGGAGTTCATCGTAATTCCGCGAGAATTTTCTGGCCGCGTTGCGACCCGCGTCACATATGGTTAGGTTATGCCTAACCTTCCAGGCCCGGCCGGGCAAGCCGTTTCCAAGCTCCAGCAGTACGTCGAACGCGGCTCCGCGGAACTGCACTACGTGCGGAAGATCTTCGAGGCGGGCGCGTTCAAGCTGGAGTCGCCCCTCAAGACCGCGGTGATGGCGGCCGACATCGCGAAGTGGGGCGAGTTCGGCATGCTGCCCTCGCTCAACGCCCGGCGTACTCCCGACCGCGCGGCGCTGATCGACGAAGAGGGCGAGCTCAGCTATCGCGAGCTCGACGAAGCCGCCCACGCGGTGGCCAACGGCCTGATCGACAAGGGTGTCAAGGGCGGCGACGGCGTCGCGATCCTGGCCCGCAACCACCGCTGGTTCCTCATCGCCAACTACGGTGCGGCCCGGGTCGGCGCCCGCATCATCCTGCTCAACAGCGAATTCTCCGGACCGCAGATCAAAGAGGTGTCCGAGCGCGAGGGCGCCAAGATCATCATCTACGACGACGAATACACCAACGCGGTGAGCAAAGCCGAGCCGGTGCTGGGCAAGCTGCGCGCGCTCGGGATCAACCCGGACAGCGACGAGCCGTCCGGCAGCACCGACGAGACGCTCGCCGATCTGATCGCGCACAGCAGCAAGGAGCCGGCCCCGAAGGCCGGCAAGCACGCGTCGATCATCATCCTGACCAGCGGAACGACCGGGACACCCAAGGGCGCCAACCGCAGCACCCCGCCCACGCTCGCCCCCGTCGGCGGCATCCTGTCGCACGTCCCGTTCAAGGCGAACGAGGTCACCTCGCTGCCGGCGCCGATGTTCCACGCGCTCGGCTATCTGCACGCCACCATCGCGATGTTCCTGGGGTCCACCCTGGTGCTGCGCCGCAAATTCAAGCCGCCGCTGGTGCTCGAGGACATCGAGAAGCACAAGGTGACGGCCATGGTCGTGGTGCCGGTGATGTTGTCGCGCATCCTCGACACGCTGGAAAAGACGGACCCCAAGCCCGACCTGTCCAGCCTGAAGATCATCTTCGTGTCCGGATCCCAGTTGGGCGCCGAGCTGGCCACCCGCGCGCTGAAGGACATCGGTCCGGTCGTCTACAACATGTACGGCTCGACCGAGATCGCGTTCGCGACGATCGCCCGGCCCGAGGACCTCGAACGCAACGCGTCGACGGTCGGCCCGGTCGTCAAGGGCGTGAAGGTCAAGATCCTCGACGACAACGGCAACGAGGTGCCCCAGGGCGGCGTGGGACGCATCTTCGTCGGCAATGCCTTCCCGTTCGAGGGCTACACCGGCGGCGGGCACAAGCAGATCATCGACGGCCTGATGTCCTCGGGCGACGTCGGCTACTTCGACGAGCATGGCCTGCTGTATGTCAGCGGCCGCGACGACGAGATGATCGTCTCGGGTGGCGAGAACGTGTTCCCCGCCGAGGTCGAGGACCTGATCAGCGGACACGAAGCCGTGGTGGAGGCCACCGCGATCGGTGTCGAGGACAAGGAGTGGGGTCACCGGCTGCGCGCGTTCGTCGTGAAGAAGGAAGGCGCCGACGTCGACGAGGACACCATCAAGGGATACGTGCGCGACCACCTGGCCCGCTACAAGGTGCCGCGCGAGGTGATCTTCCTCGAGGAGCTACCGCGCAACCCGACCGGCAAGATCCTCAAGCGCGAGCTGCGTGAAATGCAGGTCGACTAGCGGCTGGTCGTGCCGAGGCTTAGCGGCGGTCCTGAATGGCCCGGGTGATCTGGGCCGCGAGTTGGGGATCGGCGAGCAGCTGATCGATGAGCGCGGTGAGCACCTCTTGCCCGGTGACCCGGGCGACGCCCAGTTGGTCGGCGGCTTCGCGCTGCCAGATGTCGAGGGCTCGGTGGGTGGCCGCCGGGAGGTCGACGGTGCGACGCGTCCGCTGGATGCGGGGCGTTTCGCCGGTGGCGCGTGATCTGGGTTCCGCGGGCTGACTGACTAACCGCTGGGGGCGTGGCTGCCGGAAGCCGGTAAGGCGTTCGGTTGGTGCGCTGTCTCCGGGGGGTGTTGCGGCGGACATCTGCCCCCGGAGCGGTCCGGCGCCGGGCCGGATGTGGCCGGGGTTGAAGCTCACTGGGGCGACCGTCCCTCCGTGGGTCCCAATCAGTAAATCAGTACTTCAGTGCGCGTTGCCTACTGATTGTCTCACTGACACCAGCGTAAGTCGCGTCGCGCGAGGCCGGGTGTTACGGCAGAACACGCCGGGTGTCACCACTGAACGCCGCGGGGCGACGACGCCGCCGCCGCGAATAGCGGCTTTCATCTGCAGAAATTAACTTTGATTGCTGCTGAAAAATAGGATGTCTCATACAGTGAGTCTAACTTTCATTGCTTGTAGACCATTCATCCGTCACGATGGTAGGAGCTTGTGTCGCCTATTGGGAGCAAATAAAAGCGCGCAGATAATGACGTAATGAGATCCTAATATACGGACTTCAGTAACTCAGTATAGTACGGTTTAGCCTTGATGATGGAGCTATCAGTGACTACTGATCTCCGTATGTGCACCCGTCCTGATTAACGCAAATAAGTATTATTGGCAATGCAATTATGAGATACACGGATACGAAATTGCGCGACGGATGATGAAATGCAACTGTTACCGAATTCACAGCCCGAATTAGTGTCATTGCTATTGTTTGCCCAGGAATTTATGCGTAGCGTTTCGAGATGTCGGGGGAACTGGGGTCTCGGAAGGAGCTCACGATGAGGAATTCACTGCGATCGATCCGCGGTGCTGCCGCTGGCGCTGTCGGCGCCGCAGCGGTGGCCGGCGCGATGCTATTCGGCGGCACCCCCGCGGCGCAGGCCGCACCGGCGCCCGCCCCTGCGACAACGTTTGAACTCAACGGCCCGCACGGCGCCGCACCGCTGAGCCCCGGAATTCTTCCGGAACGGCCCGGCGGCGGCCACGGCTGGGGTGGCGGCGGCCACGGTGGCTGGGGTCACGGTGGCTGGGGCCGCGGCGGTGGCTGGGGCCACGGCGGCTGGGGTCACGGTGGCTGGGGTCACGGTGGCTGGGGCCGCGGCGGTGGCTGGGGTTGGGGCAACTGGTGGCGCCCCTGGTGGTGATCCACCAAGATCGCGGGGTCGGCCGGCCTCGTCCTGCCACGTCATGGGGTGGCCGACCCGCATCCCGGGGGGGATCCACGCCGGTCTGACAATCTCGGGCCGGCGTGGCCCCCTGACTCAATAGACGTCCATGCCGACCTGGGACCGGCCCCGGGTCGGCATGGATCTGTTTTACGGGTCGCGGGGCAGGCCCAGCAGTCGCTCGGCGATGATGTTGAGCTGCACTTCCGAGGTACCGCCATAAATGGTCGTGGCCCGGCTGGCCAGCAGGTACTCGCCCCACTTGCCCGCTAGCTGATCGGGGTCGCCGATCGCGGCGTCGGTACCGAACGAGGACACCGCGAATTCGGCGTAGCCCTGGCCGGTGCGCATCGACAGCAGCTTGGAGATCGCCGCGGACGGCATCGCGTCGCCCCCGGCCAGCGTCAACAGCGTCGAGCGCAGGTTCAGCACCTTCGCCGCATGCCCCTCGGCGATCAACTGTCCGGCCCGGTGTTGGGCGACCTGATCGAACTGGCCGTCGCGGACGAACTCGACGAACTGGGGCAGGGTCGCCAGGAAATTCGCGTCGCTGCTGCCGATCGATACCCGCTCGGCGGTCAGCGTGTTGCGGCTGACCTCCCAGCCCCGGTTGACCTCGCCCAGCACGCACTCGTCGGGCACGAACACGTCGTCGATGTAGACGGTGTTGAACATCGCGTTCCCGGTCAGCTCGCGCAGCGGCTTGACCGTCACACCCTCACTCTTCATATCCAGCAGGAAGTACGTGATCCCGTTGTGCTTGGGCGCCGACGGGTCCGTCCTGGCCAGCAGCGCACCCCGTTGCGAGTACTGCGCGGCGGTGGTCCAGATCTTCTGGCCGGTAATGCGCCAGCCGCCGTCGGCCCGGGTTGCCTTTGTGGTCAGCCCGGCCAGGTCCGATCCGGCGCCCGGCTCGGAGAACAGCTGGCACCAGATCATCTCGCCGCGGAAGGTCGGCGGGAGGAACCGTTGCTTTTGCTCCTCGGTTCCGAACGCGACGATCGACGGGATGATCCACGCGGCGATGCCGACCTGCGGCCGCCGCACCCGTCCGGTGGTGAACTCCTGGGCGATGATGATCTGCTCGATCGGGCTGGCCGCCCGGCCCCACGGCTTGGGCAGGTACGGCAAGACCCAGCCGCCCTCGGCGAGCGCCACGGTGCGCGGCTCCCGGTCCATCGCCTTCAGCGCGGTGACCTCGGCGCGGATCTCGTCGCGCAGCTTCTCCGTCTCGGGATCCAGGTCGATGTTCACCGGGCGCATGCCGGTGGTGGTCGCGGTGTTGACCACCTTCTGCGGGTAGTCCGCGCTGCGGCCGAAGCAGGCGGCCAGCATCAGCGCCCGGCGGTAGTACACGTTCGTGTCGTGTTCCCAGGTGTAGCCGATGCCGCCGTGCACCTGGATGCAGTCCTGCGTGCACCGCTGGGCGGCCGCCGGTGCCAGTGTCGCGGCCACGGCGGCGGCGAACTCCACGTCCGGAGAGGCTTCGTCGATCGCGCGCGCCGCGTCCCACACCGCCGCGGTGGCCCGCTCGGTGTCGGCGATCATCTCCGCGCACTTGTGCTTGATGGCCTGGAACTGGCCGATCGGCCTGCCGAACTGCTCCCGGATCTTGGCGTATTGCGATGCCGTGTCGGTGGCCCAGCGGGCCACGCCGATCGCCTCGGCGGACAACAGCGTCGACATCAGCGCGTAGGCGGTTGTCATGGTCAGGCTGCTTAACAGCGCGTCGTCGCCGACCTCGACGGCGTCGGCCCGCACGTGTGCGATCGGCCGCAGCGGGTCCAGGCTTTTCACCGGCTCGATCTCGAGCTGGTGAGCGCGCAGCACCACCCACTCGTCGCCGCTGTCGATCGCCACCGGGAGCACCAGCACCGATGCCTGCGCCGCGGCGGGAACCGCGCGCACCTCGCCGCGGATCACCAGCACGTCGCCCTTGCGGGTGGCGGTCAGCCCGGAGTCCAGCGCGTAGGCGGCAATCGCCGCGCCGGACGCCAGGTCGGCGAGCACTTTGGCCTCCGGGTCGTGCGAGGCGATCAGCGCGCTGGCGATCGCCGACGGCACGAACGGCCCCGGCACGGCGCCGTAGCCGAACTCGGCCAGCACGATGGCCAGCTCGAGCAGGCCGAAGCCCTGGCCGCCGACGGACTCGGCGAGGTGAACACCCTGCAGGCCTTGCTCGGCGGCCGCCTGCCAGTACGGCGGCGGGTTCTCGACCGGGGTCTCCATGGCCGCGTGCAACACCTCGGACGGCGCGACGCGCGCCACCAGGGATCGCACCGAGTCGGCCAGATCTTGATGCTCAGAAATTATCGCGATCGGCATTGGTCGCCTTCCCATGCTTTCGGGGTTCGTTTCGGCCAAGCACCCACCAATCTAATAACCGGTGGGTTGGTTGACTACATTGGCCAGCGTCTCGCCGTCACGCAGCCGGCGGCAGTTGGCGACGGCCTCGACGAGGTAGCGCCGCATCGTGTCGGCGGTGTACCAGGTGACGTGTGGTGTCAGTACCACGTTGTCCAGGCCGAACAGTGCGTTGTCGGACGGCGTGGGCTCGACCTCGAAAACGTCGAGGCCCGCGGCGGCCAGCCGCCCGTCGCGCAGCGCCCCGACAAGCGCGTCTTCGTCGACGATGGCCCCGCGTGACGTGTTGACCAGCACCGCGCTGGGCTTCATCACCGCGATCGCATCCCGGTTAAGCAGACGATGCGTCTGTTCGGTCAAAGGTAGGTGCAGCGAGACGACGTCGCTGACGGCCAGCAGTTCGGGCAGCGGCCGCCAGCCGGGCCGGCCGTCGTCGCGCGTGCTGGTGTGCACGACGGTGGCGCCCATGGCGGTCACGATCTCACCGACGCGCTTGGCGATATTGCCGTAACCCACCAGGCCGACGGTGCAGCCACCGATGTCGCGGACCGTCTCGCCCAGCCCGGGATCCAATGGCCAGCCCCGCCCTTGCCGGGTGACGCGGTCCAGCTCCGGCAGCCGGCGCAGCGCCGCGAGCATCAACAGCACGGTTCCCTCGGCCACCGACGGCGCATTGGCGCCGGGCATGTTGGCGACGGCGATGCCGCGCTCGGTCGCCGTCGCCACGTCGATGGTGTTCACCCCGGCGCCGAGCTTGTGCACGAGCCGCAGTCGTTGGCCGCGTTGCAGGTCGGCGCCTGACAACGGTCGTAGTACATGCCAAATCACCTCGGCTTCGGGCAGCTCGCGATAGAAGCTCGCGTCGTCATCGGCGGCGCACCACCGAATGTCGAGCCAATCTGCTTCGGCCGCAAGGAAATCGAGAACTTTGTCACCGGGAACGAAGTGGGCGAGAACTCTCAGCGCCACCGCTTGCTGATCCACCTGGCGATGGTATCCGCCTGCTCGCTGCGCGCGCCCGGGGTGGTGAAGTAGTGGTCGCTGTCGATCGAGACCTGCGACTTGTCGGTGCCGGCGAGCGCGTCGTAGATGCGTTGGGCGTCAGACGGAAACACGCCGGTGTCGGCCTCGGCGTTGATCACCAGGGCCGGGCAGGCGATGCGGCCCAGGTGCGGCTCGGCCCGGGTTTGCGCCACCCGCAGACTCCACATGCCCAGCCAGTTACGCAGTGTGCAGGACGCGGCGATGCCCTGGGCGGACCGGTTGGCCTTGGCCGGCACACCCGCGTAGCACTGGTTGGGCGCCCGCTTGGTGGGTTCGATGTTGGGATCGACCATGCGGGGATCGGCCCAGGTTCGCATGACCGAGAACGGACGATCGGAAAATCCGGCTGCGCGAACACGTTTGAGCTCCGTCTCGGCCCAGTCGGTGATGGCGTGATTGCGCGCGGTCTGTGCCGAGCGGTAACGGGCGATGAACTCCGGCGGGTACGGCGGGCCGTTGACCTCGTTGAACAGGTCGAGCTCGGCATCGGTGGCGACGGGATCGTTTTCGTCGACGACGGCGGCATCCATCCAGGCGGTGAGTACCTCCGGACGTCCGGGATGCGCGGCGGTGGCCACGTAGCCGTCGGCGGGCAGCAACTCCGTCAGCCCGGCCGCCGGTCGCATGCCGTGCAGCGGGGTCACATTCGGGTCGACGGCCTGCGACTGGTAGGCCGACATCAGTGATCCGCCCCCCGAATTTCCCAGCAACACAACGGTATCCACGCCCTGAACCTCGCGCAGCCAGCGCACCCCCACGCCGATGTCCACCAGCGCGTGGTCGAGCAGGAAGTTGTGCTCGAAACCGCGGAACCGGGTGTTCCAGCCCAGAAATCCGATACCCCGAATGGCCATGTAATCGGCGAGATAATGCTCGGAGAAGTCGATCTGGTAGTGCGTGGCGATCATGGCCACCCTCGGCTTGCGTCCCACGCCACGGTGATACAGACCCTGGCAGGGATGCCCGCCCGCGCCGGCGCGCCCGGCGGTGGGCGACGGTAGGCCGACGAATTCGCGGACTACCCCTGCACTGCCGCTGTTTGGCGTCAATTCAGCGACCTTCCTTCGTGTAAATCGCCCGATAGTAGATGTTGGCGAGGGTTTGGATGCAGGCCTGGTCGTCGAGTTCGTCGTCGCCGGCCCGGCTGAGTTGGATGTAGCAGAACTGGTTGAACATCGCCACGATCGCCTCGGCGATCAGCTGCGGATTATCGCCCGCACAATACCCTTTGGTTTGCGCGCGCCGCACCGTCTCGGCGATGAAAGATATTGGAATATCGCAGATTTCGGCCCAGTATTGCGCGAAGTCGTCGTTGACCATCGCCATTTGAGACACGCTGATCACCTCGGCGAGTCGATTGCGGTAGGTGTGCCAGTGCGCCGCGGCCGCCTCGTGGGCGCGTTGCCGGTTGGACAGTCCATGCCCGGTGACCGAGCGCGCGCGCTCATTGGCCTCGTCGCGAAAGCGCAAGGCCCACTGGCGGACCATCGCCTCCTTGGAGTCGTAGTAGTTGTAAAAGGAGGCCGCCGAACGGCCGGCTTCGGCGGCGATGTCGG
This sequence comes from Mycobacterium florentinum, assembly GCF_010730355.1. Classification (NCBI taxonomy): domain Bacteria; kingdom Bacillati; phylum Actinomycetota; class Actinomycetes; order Mycobacteriales; family Mycobacteriaceae; genus Mycobacterium; species Mycobacterium florentinum. The sequence continues at coordinate 3,158,644 of NZ_AP022576.1, read as the reverse complement.
CAATCGTCGTCGCCAGGATTCCCTTGCGCGCCACGACCGTTCGCGCGGCGGCGTCGATCGCTGCCTGCGTACGCCGGCCCCGGTGCGTCGGGAACTCGGCCGGGCGTTCGCTGGATTCCGCCGCGATCGACACCTGGTGTTCCTCCCCTGGATTGAAACTGAATCTGATGTTAGATTCAGTTTCATGGATTGGCCAGGCCCAATCGAGGGGAGCCGCAACATGATCAAGCCCAACAACACCAACACCGAATTCGAACTCGGCGGGATCAATCATGTTGCGCTGGTGTGTTCCGACATGGCTCGCACCGTCGAGTTTTACCGTGACATCCTCGGCATGCCGCTGATCAAGTCGCTCGATCTGCCGCACGGTGCCGGGCAACATTTCTTCTTCGATGCCGGCAACGGCGACTGCGTCGCGTTCTTCTGGTTCGCCGATGCACCTGACCGGGTGCCCGGGATCTCGTCACCCGGCGCGATCCCGGGTATCGGGGACATCACCAGCGCGGTCAGCACGATGAACCATCTCGCCTTTCACGTCCCGGCCGAGAAGTTCGACGCCTATCGGCAGCGGCTCAAGGACAAGGGAGTACGGGTCGGCCCGATCCTCAATCACGATGAGAGCGAGATGCAGGTTTCCGCGACCGTGCATCCCGGCGTCTACGTGCGCTCGTTCTATTTCCAGGACCCCGACGGCGTAACACTTGAGTTCGCCTGCTGGGTAAAGGAATTCGGTGCGAGTGATGCCCAGGCTGTTCCCAAGACGGCGGCCGATCGGCGACCCCGGGAGCACGCCGTAACCTAGTCGGCAAAACCAGGGCCGAGCCGGGGGAGTCGATGATGACCGACGGCATATTGACCGATGAACAGATCGCGGCGTTGACGCCCGCGCAGCGGCGAGACCTGATCATGCGACTGGAGGCACCGCTGCACGAGGTCATCGACCCGGTGGTGCTGTCTCGGATACGCCGCATCCGACTGGGGCTGATGATCGGCGGGTCGGTCGCGATGATCCCCTGGCTGGTCTACCTGTCCTTGACGCTGCCGGAGAACTATGTCGCGCACAACTGGCCGTTCACCTGGGTGGGCTTCGATATCCTGCTGGCCGGATTCATGCTGGCGACAGCGGTTTTCGGGTACCTGCGCCGTCAGGTGCTGTTGTTCGCGGCATTCACTTCCGGCGTGCTGCTGATCTGCGACGCGTGGTTCGACCTGATGACCGCAGGTCCCGACGATGTCTGGCTGTCGGTGGTGACTGCACTGGGCATCGAGGTGCCGCTCGCGATTTTCATGATCCGCGGCGCGCAGCGCATCATGCGGCTCACGATGTTGCGCCTGTGGCTCCTGGATCCCGGGATGCGGCTGTGGCGGCTCCCGTTGTTTCCGTGACGCCGTACAGCCGCGGATGAGCGAGTTCGTCGAGCAGCACGGCGAGCTGATCGACGAGTTGGTCGGGGTCTAGCAGCACGTCGCCGATCAGCCAGGCGCTGATCATCTGCCCGACGCCACCGACCGCGAAGTGCGCGCCCGCCTTCATGCTGTTGTTTGCCGGCATCCGCAGCATGTCGCCGCCGTGCTGGCCCAGCAGCATCGCGAATAATGCGGTGGATTCGGCGCGTTTGCGCACGATCACGGCATCGGCGAGCTGGGTGCTGAACATCAGTCGTCCGACGCGCGGGTCGTCGGCGATGGTCCGCACGATGTTGGCCATGCCGGCGCGGGCCTGTTCGGGTATCGGCACCGCCGCCACGGCCGCCTGGGTGGTGGCCGCCAGGTCGGCGATCACCGAGTCGAAGACCGCTCCGACGAATCCGTCTCTGTCGCTGAAGCTTTCGTAGAAATAGCGGGGGGTCAGGCCGGCCCGGGTGCAGACCGCACGAACCGTCAGGGCGGAGGCATCCTGCTGGTCGGCGCCCAGCAGGTCCAGGCCAGCGGCCAGCAGCCGGCCCCGTCGTTCGGCCAGACGACGCGCGGCGTCGACGCCGCGATAGGGGCGCTCGCTCGGGGTCTCGGCCATGAGCTCCATCTTGACACCGGCGCGATGCACCGACAATATCAGGAAACAACCGTTGTCACATTTGGCGTACGGAGCGGCGGAGGGGTATCCGGATGGCGATTCACGAGGCGGTTCAGCAGCGCATTCCGCATGTCGAGCGTCCGGTCTCGGACCCGCCGCGCCATGGCCGACGGCGGCCGAATCCCGACGACTACGCCCTGATGGGAATCGCGTTGCTGGCCGGTGCGGCCAACGTGATCATGGAACTCGCGCGTCCCGGCGTCGGCCATGGCGTGGCGGAGAGCCGTGTCGAGAGCGGTCGCATCGACCGCCACCCGATCAAGCGGGCACGCACGACATTCACCTACATCGCGGTCGCCAACGGCGGGACGGACGCGCAGAAGGCCGCGTATCGCCGGGCGGTCAATCGGTCGCACGCGGAGGTCTACTCGAGGCCCGGCGATCCGGTGCAGTACAACGCCTTTGATCCCGAATTGCAGCTGTGGGTGGCGGCCTGCATCTACAAGGGCGGCATCGACGTCTACCGCACGTTTGTCGGCGAACTGGACGAGCAAGACGCCGATCGCCTCTATCGCGAGGGCATGTCGTTGGGCACCACGCTGCAGGTGCCGCCCGAGATGTGGCCGGCGGACCGGGCGGCCTTCGACAAGTACTGGCAGGAATCGCTGGACAAGGTGCACATCGATGACACTGTTCGCGAATTCCTGTATCCGATTGCGGTGTCCCGGGTGCGCGGTGTACGCCTGCCCCGATGGCTGCGCGAACCGTTGGAGAGTTTCAACCTGCTGATCACCACCGGCTTTCTGCCGCAACGGTTTCGCGACGAGATGCGGCTGCCGTGGGACGCCGCCAAGCAGCGGCGCTTCGACCGGTTGATGTCGGTCCTGGGAGTCGTGAATCGCGTACTGCCGCGGACCATCCGGCAGTTCCCGTTCAACCTGATGCTCTGGGACCTGGACCGCCGGATCCGGACGGGGCGCCCGTTGGTCTAGCGCACCGTCCACGCGGGCTCGGATCCCCGTGTTGATAACGACAATCATTATCATTAAACTCCTGGCAACCCTTTAGCCTTCCCAGCCCAGGAGTTGCCGGTGATGACGTCGCAGGCCGCGGTCGCCCCGTTGGATCTCAGCGCGGGTGCCCGGCAATGACCGCCCCGATTTGGATGGCTTCGCCGCCGGAGGTCCACTCAACCCTGCTGAGCAGTGGCCCGGGGCCCTCCTCGATGTTCGCCGCCGCGGCCGCGTGGAGTTCGATCAGCGCCGAATATGCCTCGGCCGCAGAAGAACTCAGAGCTGTGCTGGCGTCGATGCACGCCGGGGTGTGGCAGGGGCCCGGCGCCGAGTCCTGCGTCGCGGCACATGGCCCGTATCTGGCGTGGTTGACGCAGGCCAGCGCCCACAGCGCGGCGGCGGCCGCGCAGCATGAGACGGCCGGGACGGCCTATACCGCGGCGCTGGGGGCCATGCCGACGTTGGGCGAGCTGGCCGCCAACCACGCCGTCCACGGCGTGCTGATGGCGACGAATTTCTTTGGCATCAACACGATTCCGATCGCGGTCAACGAGGCCGACTACGCGCGGATGTGGGTTCAGGCGGCCGGCACGATGACGACCTATCAGGCCGTCTCCAGTGCGGCGGTGGCGGCCACACCGCAGGCCGAGCCGGCGCCGCAGATCCTGAGATCCGAGGCCTCGACCGCGCACGACCACGAGGAAGAAGAGGACCACGATCACGAGGGCCATGAGCACGGCTTCGACAGTTGGCTCAACCGGTTCGTCGCCCAGATCCTGCGGGCCTTCGGTATCGATTGGGACCCCGTTGAGGGGACTTTGAACGGACTCCCACTGGATGCCTATACGAACCCCGGCGAATTGCTGTGGTGGGTCGCTCGAGCCGTCGAGCTTTTCTCGGATTTTCAACGATTCGGGCAGTTGTTGCTGGAAAACCCCGCGGCGGCTTTCCAATTCATCACCGAGCTGGTGCTGCTGGACTGGCCGACCCACCTGGCCCAGCTCGCTAGTTTTCTCCCGGCCGCGCCGCAGTTGCTGTTGCTTCCCATGCTCGTCGCGGTTGCGCCCTTCGGGGCGGTCGCCGGTCTTGCGGGGCTCGCCGCACTGCCCGCACCTGCGGCGGTGCCGGTGCCGCCACCGGGCGCGCCCGAGGTGCCCAGCCTGCCGGCGGTGCTCGGGACGACGCTCATCGCCGCCCCGGCCGCGGCTCCCGCGACGGCACCAGCACCGACTCCCGCGGCCAGCGCCGGGGCCGGCGCGGCGCCACCGGCACCGCCTCCCGCCGGGCCGGGTTTTGCGTCGCCCTACTTCGTCGCCCCACCCGGCATCGGGTTTGGCACCGGGATGAGTGCCGGCGCGGCGGCCGGCGCGAAAAAGAAGGCGCCCGAGCCAGATTCGGCCGCGGCTGCCGCCCGGGAGCAGGCCCGGGCCTGGCGTCGGCGACGGGCTCGGCAGCACGGCCATGACGACGAGTTCATGGACATGAACGTCGACGTCGACCCGGATTGGGGAGCGCTGCCGGCCGGGGTGTCAAAGGCGTCGGATCGGGGCGCCGGGAATCTCGGGTTCACCGGCACGGCGCGCAAGGAGACGGCCGCCGCAGCGGGCCTGACCACCCTGGCCGGGGATGAATTCGGGGGTGGGCCCCGCATGCCGATGCTCCCGGGCAGCTGGGACCGCGACGGCGTCGACCGCAATTCACCGGGCCGTCGCCGGATGGAAAGGTGAGATGTCTGTGCTCAAGACTCGTTGCACCCCAGCGGGAAAGGTGTAGCAGCGCGGCGGCGTACTGTCGGTTGAGTGCGTAGCGAAGGTGACACCTGGGACATCACAACAAGCGTCGGCGCGACCGCGTTATTCGTAGCCACCGCGCGGGCATTGGAGGCGCAAAAGCCCAACCCGCTGGCCGTCGACCCGGATGCGGAGGTCTTCTGCCGCGCCGTCGGTGGTCCGTCGGCCGACGTGCTCGACGGCAACGAACCCGACCACCCGCTCAAGACCGCCGACTTCGGCGACCACTTCGTCAACTTCCAGGCGGCTCGCACGAAGTACTTCGACGAGTACTTCCTGCGAGCCGCCGACGCCGGTGTGCGCCAGGTTGTGCTGCTGGCCGCCGGGCTCGACTCGCGTGCCTACCGGCTCGACTGGCCCGCCGCGACGACGATCTTCGAGCTGGACCGTCCGCAGGTCCTCGATTTCAAGCGTGAGGTGCTCGCCGGTCACGGCGACCAGCCGCGCGCCGAGCGCCGGGAGATAGCCGTCGATCTGCGCGACGATTGGCCACAAGCTTTGCGGGACAGCGGCTTCGACCCGGCCAAGCCGTCGGCGTGGATTGCCGAGGGTCTGCTGATCTATCTGCCGGCCGCCGCCCAGGAGCAGCTGTTCACCGGCATCGACGGATTGGCCGGCCACGGAAGCCATGTCGCCGTCGAAGACGGCGCGCCGCTGCAGCCCGACGAATTTGAGGCCGCCGTCGCCGAAGAGCGTGCGGCCGCCGAACAGGGCGACGGGCGGGTGTTCTTCCAGTTGGTCTACAACGAGCAACACGCCCCGGCCACCGAATGGTTCGGTCAGCACGGCTGGAACGCGGTCGGCACGCCGTTGGCCGACTACTTGCGAGAGGTCGGCCGTCCGGTCCCCGGGCCGGAGACCGAAGCCGGGCCGATGATTGCCCGCAACACACTGGTCAGCGCCGTTCGGGCCTGATCTCGTTGCAGTGGCGCCGCTTTGGCGCACCCTTTCGCTGAGCTTTCGATGATGTCAATGCGCGCGGGAACTTTTGCGCACTGCTTGCCGACTACTAACGGGCTGATACGTATGCCGTCCACTGCCCGGACGTCGCCGATTTCGGCCAGGCGAGGAGTGCTGGGATGGCGCTATCGTTGCCGCGCGCGATCGGCGGGCGAAAATGATCGCACCGATTTGGATGGCATCACCCCCGGAGATCCATTCCGCCCTGCTGAGCAGCGGCCCGGGACCCGGCGGTTTGTTGGCCGCCGGCGGCGCGTGGAGCTCGTTGACTGCCTCCTACGCGCAAACCGCGGACGAGCTCTCCGCGGTCTTGGCGGACACTCAGGCCGGCGCGTGGCAGGGGCCCAGCGCCGAGGAATATGTCGCCGCGCACGCGCCATACCTGGCGTGGCTGATGAAGGCCAGCGCCGACAGCGCGTCGATGGCGGCCCAGCACGAGACGGCGGCCGCCGCGTACACCACGGCATTGGCCGCAATGCCCACGCTTCCCGAGCTGGCCGCCAACCGCGTCGTCCACGGCGCCCTGGTGGCGACGAATTTCTTTGGGATCAACACGATTCCGATCGCGGTCAACGAGGCCGACTACGCCCGGATGTGGGTCCAGGCCGCCACCACGATGTCCACCTATCAGGCCGTCACGGCCACGGCGCTGGTGGCCGCGCCGCAGGCCGATCCGGCGCCGGTGATCATGCACGCCGACGACGACAGCGATGGCGAGGGTGACGGCGGCGACGACGACATCGTCGATGACGACTCCGGTAACCCCTACCAACTGAGTTGGTGGATCAACCGATTCCTGGAGATATTCCAGACTTTCGCCCGTGACTTGAAGGACTTTCAGACCGATCCGATCGGGGCGATCACCCATCTGCTGGCCGACATCGGCCCGCTGATCGCCGACGAACTCGGCCACGCGCTGGAGGCCTTTCAAGCGTTCGCCCCCCAGATCGCGATCATTGTGGCGACCTCCACCCTCGGCTTCGCCGGAGCGTTGGCGAGCCTGGCTTCGCTGGCCGCGATCCAGCCACAAGTGGCCGCGACCCCGGCCCTGCTGGTGCCCGCACCACTGCCGCAGCCGCCCGGCATGCACGCGGCGGCCGGCGCTCACTCGGTGGGCGCGCACGCCGCCCCGGCGCACACCGCAGCCCCGGCTGCGGCTCCGGCGACCGCGCCCGCGGCGGCACCCGCATCCGCAGGGCCTCCGCCGCCCGCCGGGATCGAGGGCGCCGCCTACCCGTACCTGGTGGGCGGCCCCGGGATTGGGACCGGCTCGGGGATGAGCACTGGTGCACAGCGCAAGGCGCCGGAGCCCGATTCGGCCGGGGTCGCCGCGGCGGCCGCGGCGGCCGCGCAGCACGAGCGGCGGGCCCGCCGGCGCCGGGGTGCGGGCATGCGGGGCCGCCAGCCCGGCTACCGCTACGAATTCTTGGATTCCGACGATGGGGCCGGCCGATTGGCCGACGAGCACGAAGCGATCGCAGCCTCCGACCGGGGAGCGGGTGCGCTGGGCTTTGCCGGCACCGTCGGTAAGGGCGCCGTTGCGCCGGCGGGACTGGCGACACTGGACGGTGACGAGTTCGGGAGCGGACCGTCGTTGCCGATGGTGCCCGGCACCTGGCAACCCGACCAGGCCGGCGACGGCGGACAGCCGTGAAAAGGTCCTTGCGCTGGATCAGAGCGGGTGCCGGCGGGAACTTTTCCGGTCGGACAGCCGACTACTAACTGCCTGCTCCGCGGCGCCGCTTCTTCGTCAAGGCGGTCGTTGCGCCCCACCCGATCGGTTAGGAGTCGCTGCTGTGACCGCGCCGGTTTGGATGGCCGCACCCCCGTGCCGGCATGCGGCGATCGACGACCACAACCGCGAACCCGCGCCGAACCCTGGGATTGCGGCGGGCCGCGTCGAAACGTCTGCGCGTGGGGTGGGGACCCCGGTGGATTTCGCCGGTCTGGCGTCGAAGGTGTCGGGGACCGGGCACCCCGAGCACGCTTTGATAGTGAAAACCATATTCAGTAAGCTGTGCCGCCGGGAGAAGTGCGGCCAACGCCACAACTGCAGCCGTGTGCCGGTGATCGGGCAGAACGCCGAGGTTAGAGGCCCCAAAGGGGGCCGGTTGGCGGTCGTGGGGGCGACCCCGGGAGCCTCGACACTTAGCTTATGCAATGCTAACTTCAGCAAATTAAGTTAGGGGAGACTATCTTCATGGAAAATAGCGGCCGTGGAACTCGGTGACAGTGGTGTGCTCGCAGTCCAGCCAGGCACTTCTCGGCTGGACACCAGAGTCGACGGCGACGTCGTCAGCCGGTTTGCTACGTGCTGCCGGGCACTGGGTATCGCGGTCGATCAACGCCGGCGTCCGGCCGATCTGGCCGCCGCTCGCTCGGGCTTCACGGCGCTGACGCGCATCGCCCATGACCAGTGCGACGCGTGGACCGGGTTAGCGGCCGCCGGCGATGCGTCCTTCCGGGTGCTCGAGGCGGTGTCGCGCACCGCGGCCACTTCGGGCGTGCTGCAGCGGCAGGCCGACCTGGCACCGGGCGCCCTGGGCTTCCGCTACGACAGCGGGCTTTATCTACAATTTCGCGCCACCAACCCGGACGAGTTTCATCTCGCCTTCGCGGCCGCACTGGCAACGGCCGGGCGGTTTGCCGAGGCCGACGAGATCGTCACCGGCCTCAGCGCGCGCCGTCCCAGCTGGCGTGAGGCGCGCTGGATCTCCGTCGTCATCAACTATCGCGCCGAGCGGTGGTCCGACGTCGTCAAGCTGCTGACCCCGGTCGTCAACGATTCCGATCTCGACGAGGCCTACTCGCACGCGGCCAAGATCGCCCTGGGCACCTCGCTGGCCCGGCTGGGCTTGTTCGCCCCCGCGCTGTCCTACCTCGAGGAACCCGAAGGCCCGGTCGAGGTGGCCACCGTCGACGGGACGCTGGCCAAGGCGCTCGTGCTGCGCGTGCACGTCGACGAAGAGTCGGCCAGCGAGGTCCTGCAGGACCTGTATGCGGCACACCCCGAGAACGAACAGGTCGAACAGGCCCTGACCGACACCAGTTTCGGGATCGTGACCACCAACGCGGCCCGCATCGAGGCCCGCACCGATCCGTGGGATCCGGAAACCGAACCCAGCGCGGAGGACTTCGTCGATCCCGCTGCGCATGAACGCAAGTCCGTGCTGCTGCACGAGGCCGAGCGCCAGCTCGCCGAGTTCATCGGGCTCGACGAGGTCAAGAACCAGGTAGCGCGGCTCAAGAGTTCGGTGGCCATGGAGCTGGTGCGTAAGCAGCGGGGGCTCCAGGTGGCCCAACGCGCGCACCACCTGGTGTTCGCCGGACCGCCCGGGACCGGTAAGACCACGATTGCCCGTGTGGTCGCCAAAATCTATTGCGGTCTCGGCCTTTTGAAGCGGGAGAACATCCGCGAGGTGCACCGCGCCGACCTGATCGGTCAGCACATCGGCGAGACCGAAGCCAAGACCAACGCGATCATCGACAGCGCGCTGGACGGGGTGTTGTTCCTCGACGAGGCCTACGCGCTGGTGGCCACGGGCGCCAAGAACGACTTCGGGCTGGTGGCCATCGACACGCTGCTGGCCCGGATGGAAAACGACCGCGACCGGCTGGTGGTGATCATCGCCGGCTACCGGGCGGATCTGGACAAGTTCCTGGACACCAACGAGGGTCTTCGGTCGCGGTTCACCCGCAACATCACCTTCCCGTCGTACAACTCGCACGAGTTGGTGGAGATCGCCCACAAGATGGCCGAACAGCGCGACAGCATCTTCGAGCAATCCGCGCTCGAGCACATGGATGCCCTGTTCGAGAAGTTGGCGACGGCCACGACACCCGACTCCAATGGGGTCGAACGGCGCAGCCTCGACATCGCGGGTAACGGCCGCTTTGTCCGAAACATTGTCGAGCGCGCCGAGGAGGAGCGCGAATTCCGGTTGGACCATTCAGAACAGGCGGGAACCGGTGCGTTCACCGATGAGGAGCTGATGACGATCACCGACCGAGATGTCAGTAATTCGGTAGAGCCGCTGCTGCGCGGCCTGGGGCTCTCGGTGCCGTCATGACCAACCCGGAGCCTGCCGACGAACGACGTTCGTTCTCCTCGCGTACGCCCCTCAACGACAATCCCGACAAGGTGGTCTACCGCCGCGGATTCGTCACCCGGCACCAGGTGACCGGCTGGCGCTTCGTGATGCGCCGCATCGCCTCCGGAATTGCGTTGCACGACACCAGGATGCTGGTCGACCCGTTGCGTACCCAATCGCGCGCGGTGCTGATGGGCGCCCTGATTCTGATCACCGGCCTGGCCGGCTGCTTCGTGTTCTCGCTGATCCGGCCCAACGGCCAGGCGGGCAGCAATGCGGTGCTCGCCGACCGGGACACGGCCGCACTGTATGTGCGGATCGGCGACGAACTGCACCCGGTGTTGAACCTGACCTCGGCCCGGCTCATCGCCGGCAAGCCGGTCAACCCCGCCACGGTGAAAAGCACTGAGCTGGACCGGTTTCCACGCGGAAATCTGATCGGCATACCGGGTGCGCCAGAACGCATGGTGCAGAACGCATCTCATGACGCGAACTGGACGGTGTGCGATGCGATCAGCGAGGGGGCCCCGGGCTCGCACGCCGTGCACAGCACCGGCGTCACCGTGATCGCGGGCACCCCCGACAGCAGCGGCAGTCGTGCCGCGGCCGTCGCGGCCGGCCAGGGGATCCTGGTCGAGTTCACCGGCGATAAGGGCACCAGCACCTGGCTGCTATGGGATGGCAAGCGCAGCCAGATCGACCTGGCCAACCATGCCGTCACCAACGCGCTGGGCCTGGGTGCCGACGTGCCCACACCGCGGCCCATCGCGGCGGGGCTGTTCAACGCGATCCCCGAGGCGCCCGCGCTGACCGCACCCGGCATCGCGAATGCCGGTGCCCCGGCCAACTATTCGGTCCCGGCACCGATCGGCGCGGTCGTGACGTCCTATGGCGTCGATCCCGGCAACGTGCGCTACTACGCGGTGCTGCCGGATGGCCTGCAACCGATCTCGCCGGTGCTCGCCGCGGTCCTGCGCAACACCAATTCCTATGGCCTGGACCAGCCCCCGCGGCTCGGTGCCGATGAGGTGGCCAAGCTGCCGGTGTCGCGGATGCTGGACACCGCCCGCTTCCCCGACCGCCAGGTCGCCCTTGTCGACGCGGCCAAGAACCCCGTCGCCTGCGCGTACTGGAGCAAACCGGCCGGGGCCGCAAGCAGCTCGCTGGGGCTGTTGGCCGGCTCCGCACTGCCGGTGCCCGATGCGGTTCGCACCGTGAACCTGATCGGTGGCGGCTCCCAAGGGGTGGCCACCCGAGTCGCCCTGGCGCCGGGCACCGGCTACTTCGCGCAGAGCGTCGGTGGCGGTGCGACCTCGCCGGGCGCCGGTTCGCTGTTCTGGGTGTCCGACACCGGTGTGCGTTACGGCATCGACAACGAGGCCGAGGGTGCCGGACACGGCAAAACCGTTGAGGCCCTTGGTTTAACCCAACCCCCCGTTCCTATTCCCTGGTCGATACTGTCGCTGTTCGCGACGGGCCCGACGCTATCGCGCGCCGACGCGTTACTCGCACACGACGGTTTGGCGCCCGACAGCAAGCCCGGACGTCCGGTGTCGGCCGAAGGAGGACCCCGATGAGCCGACTGATCTTCGAAGCCCGCCGGCGCCTGGCGCCGCCGAGTACCCGCCAGGGCGCCATCACCATCGAGGCGCCCCCCGAGCTGCCCCGGGTGATTCCGCCGTCGTTCCTGCGCCGTGCCATGCCCTACGTGCTGGTGATCCTGATCGTCGGCATGATCGTCGCGCTGGTCGCCACCGGAATGCGGGTGATTTCCCCGCAGACCCTGTTCTTCCCATTTGTGTTGCTGCTGGCCGCAACCGCGCTATATCGCGGCAACGACAACAAGATGCGCACCGAGGAGGTCGACGCCGAACGCGCCGACTACCTGCGCTACCTGTCGGTGGTTCGGGACAACATCCGGACCCAGGCCGCCCAGCAGCGCGCCGCCGCGCAATGGTCGCATCCCGAGCCGGCCGCACTGGCGACGGTGCCCGGATCGCGCCGCCAATGGGAGCGTGACCCGCACGACCCCGACTTCTTGGTGTTGCGGGCCGGGCGTCACCAGGTTCCCCTGGCCACCCCGGTGCGGGTCGCCGACGCCGCCGACGAAATCGATCTGGAACCGGTGTCGCACAGCGCATTACGCAGCCTGCTCGACACCCAGCGCACCGTCCGCGACGTGCCCACCGGAATCGACTTGAGCAAGGTCTCGCGGATCACGGTCCTCGGTGAACCGGACGAGGTGCAAGGGGCGCTGCGCGCCTGGGTCGCCCAGGCCGTCACCTGGCACGACCCGACGGTGCTGGGGGTGGCGCTGGCCACCCGGGATCCGGAGAACCGCGACTGGTCCTGGCTGAAGTGGTTGCCGCACATCGATATTCCCGGCGAACTCGACGGCGTCGGTCCGGCCCGCTTCCTGTCCAACAATCCCGACGAGCTGGTCTCGCTGCTGGGGCCCGCGCTGGCCGATCGGCCGGCGTTCACCGGGGGGCCGTCCGACGCGTTGCGGCACCTGCTGATCATCGTCGACGATCCCGACTACGACGTGAACGCGTCGGCGCTGGCGATCGGCCGGGCCGGTGTGACCGTCGTACATCGCACCACGACATCGCCTAACCGCGAACAGTATTCGGACCCGGAAAAGCCGATTCTGCGGGTGGCCGACGGGGCGATTGCGCGCTGGCAGACCGGCGGCTGGCAGCCCTTCATCGACAACGCCGACCACCTCGGTGCCGACGAGGCCGCGCACCTGGCCCGGCAATTGTCGCGTTGGGATTCCAATCCCACCCACACCGGGCTGCGCTCGGCGGCCACCCGGGGCGCGTCGTTCACGACACTGCTGGGTGTTCCGGACGCGTCGCAGTTGGATGTGCCGACGCTGTGGGGACCGCGTCGCCGCGACGACGAGTTGCGGGTGCCGATCGGTGTCACCGCGACCGGTGAGCCGCTGTACTTCGACCTCAAGGACGAAGCCGAGGGCGGGATGGGTCCGCACGGCCTGATGATCGGTATGACCGGTTCCGGCAAGTCGCAGACTTTGATGTCGATTCTGTTGTCGCTGTTAACAACTCACTCGGCTGATCGGCTCATCGTGATCTATGCCGACTTCAAGGGTGAGGCCGGCGCGGACAGCTTCCGGGACTTCCCCCAGGTTGTCGCGGTGATCTCGAACATGGCGGAGAAGAAATCGCTGGCCGACCGGTTCGCCGACACGCTGCGCGGTGAGGTTGCCCGACGCGAGACGTTGCTGCGCGAGGCGGGCCGCCGGGTTCAGGGCAGTGCGTTCAACTCGGTGGTCGAATACGAGAATGCCATCGCCGCCGGCCACGACCTGCCGCCGATCCCGACGCTGTTCGTGGTCGCCGACGAGTTCACGCTGATGCTGGCGGATTACCCGGAGTACGCGGAACTGTTCGACTATGTGGCGCGCAAGGGCCGCTCGTTCCGCATCCACATTCTGTTCGCGTCCCAGACGCTGGATGTCGGCAAGATCAAGGACATCGACAAGAACACCTCGTACCGTATCGGTCTGAAGGTGGCCAGTCCCAGCGTTTCTCGCCAGATCATCGGCGTAGACGACGCCTACCACATCGAATCGGGTAAAGAGCACAAGGGCGTGGGCTTCCTGGTCCCGGCTCCCGGTGCCGCACCGATCAAGTTCCGTAGCACCTACGTCGACGGCATCTACGAGCCGCCGCAGACCGCCAAGACCCTTGTGGTGCAGTCTATTCCGCAGCCGAAGCTGTTCACGGCCGGGCGGGTGGAGCCCGATCAGGGCACCGTGATCACCGGAGCGGATCAAGACGAGTTCGTCGGACCGCCGCGCAAGCTGATCGCCACCATCGGCGAACAGCTCGCCCGCTACGGGCCGCATGCGCCGCGGCTCTGGCTGCCGCCGCTGGACGAGCCGATCCCGTTGACGACGGTGCTGGCGAATGCCGGTGTGCCGGAAGGGCAAAGGCGTTGGCCGCTCGGTGAGATCGACAAGCCGTTCGAGATGCGCCGCGACTCGCTGGTGTTCGACGCCACGTCAGCGTCCGGCAACATGGTGATTCACGGCGGTGCCAAGTCCGGTAAATCGTCTGCGCTGCAGACATTTATCCTGTCCGCCGCCAGCCTGCACTCGCCGCGCGACGTCAGCTTCTACTGCCTGGACTACGGCGGTGGGCAGCTGCGCGCGCTGGAAGACCTGGCGCACGTCGGCAGTGTGGCGTCGCCGCTGGAACCCGAGCGCATTCGCCGCACCTTCGGCGAGCTCGAGCAGCTGCTGGTTTCCCGGCAGCAGCGCGAGGCGTTCCGGGACAAGCACGGTTCGACTCACGACGACGGCTTCGGCGAGGTCTTCCTGGTGATCGACAACCTCTACGCCTTCGCGAGGGACAACACAGACCAGTTCAACACGCGTAACCCGTTGTTGGGCAAGGTGACTGAGCTCGTCAACGTCGGCCTCGCGTACGGCATCCACGTGATCGTCACCACCCCGAGTTGGCTTGAGGTGCCGTTGGCAATGCGCGACGGCCTCGGGCTGCGCCTCGAGCTCAAGCTGCATGATGCTCGGGACAGCAATGTGCGGGTGGTCGGGGCGCTGCGCCGCCCGGCGGACGCGGTGCCGGCCGACCAGCCGGGTCGCGGGTTGACCATGGCCGCCGAGCACTTCCTGTTCGCGGCTCCGCAGCTGGATCAGGTGGCCGCGATCAATGCCCGCTACCCGGGCGTGGCCGCACCTCCGGTTCGGCTGCTGCCGGCCAACCTGGCAGCCGATGCCCTCGGGCCGCTGTATCGCGGACCCGAACAGGTCGTCATCGGCCAGCGCGAAGAGGACCTGGCGCCGGTCGTGCTCGACTTCTCGGAAAACCCGCTGCTGATGGTGTTCGGCGACAGCAAGGCGGGCAAGACCACGCTGCTGCGCCACATCATTCGCACCATCCGCGAGCACTCCACGCCGGACCAGGTGGCGTTCACGGTGCTGGATCGGCGGCTGCATCTCGTCGACGAACCGCTCTTCGGCGACAACGAATACACCGCCAACATCGACCGGATCATCCCCGCGATGCTCGGGCTGTCCAACATCATCGGATCGCGGCGCCCGCCGGCCGGCCTGTCGGCGGCGGAGTTGGCCCGGTGGAGTTACGAGGGCCAGACTCACTACCTGATCATCGATGACGTCGACCAGATTCCGGATACGCCGGCGACGAGTGGCCCCTACCTTGGACAGCGGCCATGGACCAGCCTCATCCCGGAGCTGAGTCAGGCCGCCGATCTGGGGCTGAGGGTGATCGTGACGGCACGGGCGACGGGGTCGGGGCACGCCCTGATGACAAGCCCGTTGCTGCGCCGATTCAACGACTTGCAGGCGACCACGTTGATGATGGCGGGCAACCCGCAGGACAGCGGGAAGATCCGTGGTCAACGGTTTGGCCGGTTGCCTGCCGGACGGGCAATCCTGTTGGGAGACAACGAAAGCCCGACGTATGTGCAGTTGGTCAACCCGTTGGTTGGCGAGTCTGTTGTAGGGGGAGCCGACGAAGGTTTCGCCCGCTGATGGTGATCTAGTGAAGCGCAACAAAAGGAGTCATTGTGACGTTGCGAGTTGTTCCTGAAGGCCTGGCGGCGACGAGTGCGGCGGTGGAGGCGTTGACGGCGCGGCTGGCGAGTGCGCATGCGGCGGCCGCTCCGGCGATCACCGCAGTGGTGCCGCCCGCGGCGGATCCGGTGTCGCTGACGACCGCCGCCGGATTCAGCGCCCAGGGCCAGATGCACTCGGTGGTGGCTGCCGAGGGCGTCGAGGAGCTGGGCCGCGCCGGTGTCGGTGTGGGAGAAGGTGGCGCAAGCTATCTCGTGGGTGACACCGCGGCCGCCGCTACGTACGGAGTGGGCGGCGTCTGACAATGACTGCGCCTATCTGGATGGCTGCTCCGCCGGAGGTGCATTCGGCGTTGCTGACCGCTGGTCCGGGACCGGGGCCGCTGTTGGCGGCCGCCGGCGCGTGGACCTCGCTCAGCACCGAATATGCCAATGCGGCAGCCGAACTCAGTGGGCTACTGGGGCAGGTACAAGCGGGGGCGTGGGAAGGGCCGAGCGCCGCGCAGTATGCGGCCGCGCACGTCCCGTATCTGGCGTGGCTGATGCAGGCCAGTGCCGACAGCGCGGGCGTGGCCGCCCAGCATGAGGTCGCGGCGGCCGCCTATACCGGCGCCCTGGCGGCCATGCCCACCCTGGGGGAGCTGGCCGCCAACCACACCATTCACGGGGTGCTGGTGGGGACGAATTTCTTTGGGATCAACACGATTCCGATTGCGGTCAACGAGGCCGACTACGCGCGGATGTGGATCCAGGCCGCGACCACGATGAGCACCTATCAGGTCGTGTCCGACGCGGCCCTGGCGGCGGCGCCGCAAACGGGCCCCGCGCCCAACGTGCTGCGGCCCGGTGGCGAAACCAACAATTTCTCCACGCTGGCCGCCAACGACTCCGATTCCGGCAACTGGTGGGACAACCTGCTCAGGCAGCTGCAGCAGTTCTTCCAGAACCTGTCCGACATGATTCAGCAGTTCATGCAGAATTTGGGGCCGTTCCTGGTGGCCAATGGCCCATTGCTGTTCTTCCTCGCTTACCAGCTGGTCACCAACCTGCTCGGCTGGCCCACCTGGGGCGCGATCTTGACCGCACCATTCCTGATCCCCCTGGTCATCGGCATCGGCGCCTACTTTTATCTGCAAGGTCTCGGCGATCTACCGGATGATCTGGTGCCCGCGGTGGTCCCACCGGCGTCGGCGTCCCAGGCTCCCTCGATGCCGCCGGTGGCAGCCATGGCGCCGCCGGCACCGTCGCCCGCCTCGGCTCCGGCGTCCGCGCCGGCCTCGGCGGCCGGTGCGGCCCCCGCACCGGCACCCGCGCCGGTCGCTGGGACTTTCGGCTACCTGGTGGCCATGGGCGGCGATCCGGAATCCGGCTTCGGCCCCACCCTGGGTGGCCGCGGCGGGATCAAGGCGCCGGCCGCGACCATCCCGGCGGCCGCCGCGGCGGTGCCGGGCCGGGCGGCCGCGGCGCGGCGGCGCAGGCGGGCCGCAATGCGTGACCACGGCGACGAATTCCTCGACATGAACGTCGATGTCGACCCCGACTGGGGCGGCGCCGATGAACAGGAGCTCGTGGGGGCGGCGATGGCTTCGGGAAGTGGAGCCGGGCGGCTGGGGTTTGCCGGAACCGCGCGCAAAGAAGCGGATCTGCAGGCGTCGGGGTTGACCGAGCTGGCCGGCGATGAGTACGGCAGCGGCCCGCGGATGCCCATGGTGCCGAGAACCTGGGACCAGAACGGCGCGGGCCCGGGCGAGCCCGATGAAGCGGGGGGAGGGGGCTCCAAAAGTTAGCAACATGTCAGCCAACAGCCGAAATCATAAGGGACAGAAGAGAAAGGAAACGTTGTGAGTCTTCTGGATGCACACATTCCACAGTTGGTGGCCTCGCAGTCGGCGTTCAGCGCCAAGGCGGCCCTGATGCGCAGCACGATCCAGAGCGCCGAGCAGGAAGCGATGTCCGCCCAGGCGTTCCACCAAGGTGAGTCCTCGGCCGCATTCCAGGCCGCGCACGCCCGGTTTGTGGAAATGGCCGCACGGGTCAACACCCTGCTCGACATCGCTCAGGCCAACCTCGGCGACGCAGCGGGCACCTACGTGGCCGCTGATGCCGCCGCCGCCTCCGGCTACACCTCGTTCTGAGCTGACCACTAGTAACCGCGAAAGGACTTGAGATGTCGCAGATTATGTACAACTACCCGGCGATGCTGAGCCACGCCGCCGACATGTCGGGCTACGCCGGCACGATGCAGGGGCTCGGCGCCGACATCGCCACCGAGCAGGCAGCACTGCAGAACGCCTGGCAGGGTGACACCGGTATGACCTACCAGGTGTGGCAGGCCCAGTGGAACCAGGCCATGGAGGCGTTGGTGCGTTCCTACCAGGCGATGGCCAGCACGCACGAGAACAACACCCTGGCCATGTTCGCGCGGGACACGGCCGAAGCCGCCAAGTGGGGCGGCTAGTCCTCCCTCGATGAGTGTCGAGCCCAATGCCGTCGAGCTGACGGTCGAAAACGCGTGGTTCATCGCCGAAACCATTGGAGCGGGCAGCTTCCCGTGGGTTTTGGCGATCACGACGCCGTATCGCGATGCCGCGCAACGCGATGCGTTCTTCCGAGAGCAGAAGGACGAGTTGACCCGGATGGGTCTGATGTCGCCAGACGGCGTCGTGAACCCGGCGGTCGCCGACTGGATCAAGTTGGTGTGTTTTCCCGAGCAATGGCTTGATTTGCGCTACGTGGGCTCCGGCGCAGCCGGCGATGCCGGCGAGTTGCTGCGCGGTGTGGTCGCGCGGCGCCCCGGCACCACCGGCAAGTCTTCGAAGACCGTCGTCGCGCTACGCAGCGCGCAGCTGGTCACCTTTACCGCCATGAACATCGACGATGCCCGCGCGCTGGTTCCGGTCCTCGGTGTGGGGCTGGGCCAGCGGCCGCCGGCGCAGTTCGCCGAGTTCAGCATGCCGACACGGGTTGGGGCCCGCGCCGACGAGCGTCTGCGCTCCGGTGCGCCGCTGACCGAAGTCCTTGACTACCTGGGCATTCCAAAATCAGCGCGCGCGGTGGTGGAATCGGTATTCACCGGTCCGCGTACCTACGTCGAGATCGTCGCCGGCTGCCAACGCGACGGGCAGCACGCCACCACCGAAGTCGGAATGAGCATCGTCGATACGACCTCGGGCCGGATCCTGGTCAGTCCGTCCCGCGCGTTCGACGGCGAATGGGTCTCGACGTTCAGTTCGGGAACCCCGTTCGCCATAGCGGTCGCGGTCGAGCACTTGACCGGGTGCCTGCCCGATGGCCACTGGTTCCCCAATCAGCGGCTGTCCCGAGATTTGTCCATCCAATACGCGTAAATCACAACCAGATAGAGAGAGAGCACGATGTTCCAGGAACGGCCGCAGGCCAATTCGAGGGTCCGGTGACGTCCGGCGCCGTCATGCCAATCGTTCGCGTGGCCATCCTCGCGCACAGCAGGCTGACAGAAGTTGCCCTGCCCGCCGAGCTGCCGCTGCGCGAAGTCCTGCCCGCGGTACAGCGATTGGTGGTCCCGACGGCCCAGAACGGCGACGGCGGTGACCCTGACGGCGCGGTTTCCCAGCTGAGCCTGGCCCCCATCGGGGGAGCGCCGTTCAGTCTGGACGCCAGCCTGGACACCGTCGGCGTCGTCGACGGGGATCTGCTTGCGCTGCAGCCTGTTCCGTTAGGGCCGTCCGCGCCCGGCATCGTCGAGGACATCGCCGACGCCGCGATGATCTTCTCGACATCGCGGGGCAAGCCATGGGGCATTGCGCAGATCCAGCGCGGGGCGCTGCTCGCCGCGATCCTGGTGGCTTTCCTGGCGACGGGCCTGGGAGTGACCTACCGCGTGGCCACCGGCGGCCTGGCCGGACTCGTCGCGGTCAGTGTGATCGCGGCGGTGACCGCGATCGCCGGTTTGTTCGTCACGCTGCGTTCGGAACGCACCGGGATGGCGCTGTCCGCGTCGGCGCTGGTGCCCATCGGTGCCGCCCTGGCGTTGGCGGTGCCCGGGAAGTTCGGGGCCGCACAGCTGGTGCTGGCCACCGCCGGTGTGACCGCGTGGTCGCTGATCGTCCTGATGGTGCCGACCACCGAGCGTGAGCGCATCGCCGGTTTCTTCACCGCGACCGCGGTGGTCGGCGCCGGGGTGTTGTTGGCCGCGGTCGCCGAATTGCTTTGGCAACTACCGATATTGACCATCGGAGCCGGACTGATCGTGGTGGCGCTACTGGTGACCATCGAGGCGGCGCAGCTTTCCGCCCTGTGGGCGCGGTTCCCGTTGCCGGTCATTCCGGCACCGGGCGACCCGACCCCGTCGGCGCCCGCGCTTCGGGTGCTCGAGGACCTGCCGCGGCGGGTGCGTATCGGTGATGCCCACCAGAGCGGCTTCATCGCCGGCGCGGTGCTGCTCAGTGTCCTGGGATCGGTGGCGATCGCGCTGCGGCCCGAGTCGTTGAGCGGCTGGGGCTGGTACGTACTGGCCGCCACCGCGGCGACCTCCGTCCTGCGTGCCCGCGTGTGGGATTCGGCCGCGTGCAAGGCCTGGCTGCTGGCTCAGCCGTTCCTGGTCGCCGGTGTCCTGCTGGTGCTCTACGCGTCGACCGGACGTTTCCTCGCCGCACTGATCGCGGCGGCGGTGCTCGTCGCGCTGGTGCTGGCATGGGCGGTGGTGGCGCTCAACCCGAGCATCGCCTCACCGGAGACCTATTCGCTGCCGGTGCGCCGCCTGCTGGGCTTCGTCGCGACCGGCCTGGACGCTTCGCTGATCCCCGTCATCGCCTACCTGGTCGGCCTCTTCGCCTGGGTGCTCAATCGATGATTCGTGCCGGATTCGCCTGCCTCACAGCGGCGTTGGTCTTCTCGCAGGCCATTGTGCCGTGGGGCTGTCCGCAGGCATCGGCGATCAGCCAGCCAGTGGTCGACCCGGGCGTGCAACCGCCTAGCGGGACTGCCGGACCGGTGCAGCCGATGGAGCAGCGCGGACCCTGCGCCGCCTCGGGCGTCATCGGCGGCAGCGATCCCGCCGCCGTGTCGCCCAGTCAGGCAATGCTGAATCTTCCCGCGGCATGGCAGTTTTCCCGCGGCGAGGGTCAGCTGGTGGCGGTGCTGGACACCGGTGTGCGGCCGGGGCCCCGGCTGCCCAATGTCGATCCCGGCGGCGATTTCGTGGAGACGACCGACGGCCTGACCGACTGCGACGGGCACGGCACACTGGTCGCCGGAATCGTCGCCGGCCAGCCGTCCGCCGAGGACGGCTTCTCGGGGGTCGCGCCCGCGGCCCGGGTGCTGGCGATCCGGACGGCGTCCGGCAAGTTCTCGCCGCGCTCACCGGGCGGCGATCCGATGGTGGCGCGGGTGTCTCTCGAGGTCGCGACGCTGGCCCGGGCGATCGTGCACGCGGCCGACCTCGGCGCCCGGGTGATCGACATCTCGGAGGTCACCTGCATGGCCGCCGATCGGCCTGTCGACCAGGCCGCGCTCGGTGCGGCGATCCGCTTCGCGGCGGTGGACAAGGACGCGGTGATCGTGGCGGCCGCCGGAAACACCGGGTCTTCCGGATCGTTCGGCGGCGGAATGTCTTGCGAGGCCAACCCGCTCACCGATCTGAGCCGCCCCGACGACGCGCGCAACTGGGCCGGCGTCACTTCGGTCTCCATTCCGTCGTACTGGCAGCCGTACGTGCTGTCGGCGGCCTCCCTGACGGCGGAGGGCCAGCCGTCGAAATTCACCATGTCCGGGCCGTGGGTCGGTATCGCGGCCCCGGGCGAAAAGATCGTGTCGGTGAGCAATCGCGACGGCGGCGGCCTGGCCAACGGCCTGCCCGACGAGCATCAGCAGCTGAGCGCGCTCAGCGGCACCAGTTACGCGGCCGGCTACGTGGCGGGCGTCGCGGCGCTGGTCCGCAGCAAGTACCCCACCCTGTCCGCCTCCGAGGTGATGCACCGGATCACCGCGACCGCGCATAACGGCGCCCGGGCGCCGTCGAACCTCGTCGGCACCGGAAGTGTGGACCCGCTGGCGGCCCTGACCTGGGAACTGCCCGCGAGCACCGGGCCGGCCGGAACGCCGGTGAAGCCGGTCGCCGTGCCTCCGGCACCGGCGCCGAAAGACAACACCCCGCGGACCGTCGCGTTCGCCGGGACCGCCGCGCTGGCGTTGATTGTCGCGGCGGTTGCCGCCGCGGCCGCGATCACCGCCGCGCGCCGACGGAAGGAGACGACCTCGTGAGCTTGATCCCGATTCCGGGGAGCGCCCGAATCACGTTGGCGGCACTGGCGATAGTGCCCGCGGCGCTGGCCTACCCCTGGCACACGACGCGCGACTACTGGCTGCTCGGCATTGCCGCCGTAGCGGTGATCGTGTTGTTCGGTTGGTGGCGTGGACTGCACTTCACCACGATTCTGGGGCGCCGGCTGGCCATCATGAGCCGTCGTTCCAACCAGACCGACGAGTCCGACATCCAATCCGCCGTTGCGGCAGCGACAACCGCGCTGGTGCGGATCGGCCCGTCCAGCGCCGACGGCGCGGTGCTTCCCCTGGAGCTGATCGCCCGGTACTTGGACCGCTACGGCATCCGCGCTGACAAGGTCCGTATCACCAGCCGCGACAACGCATCCGACGCCTCGCGACGCGAGACGTGGATCGGCATCACGGTGTCGGCCGCCGACAACCTGCCGGCACTGCAGGCCCGTTCGTCGCGCATCCCGCTGTACGAGACCGCCGAGGTTGCCGCCCGGCGACTTGCCGACCACCTGCGCGAGATCGGTTGGGAGGCCAACCCTGTCGCGCCGGATGACGTGCCACGGTGGGTGACGGCCAACGCCCGCGAGAGCTGGCGTGCGGTGCAGCGCGGCACCTCGGATTTCGTTGCCGCATACCAGATCGTGGTCGATGCGGGCTTGCCCGCGACGTTGGAGGCCATCCGGTCGCATGGGGCTCGCGAGACGTGCACCGCGCTCGAGATCGCCGGCGCGCGCTCAGGTGACCAGAACACGGTCGCGGCCGCGTGCGCCTTCCAGACCGACGCGATGCCCGAAGGCGCGCCACCGGTGGACGGCCTGATCCCGCAGCGCGGCAACCAAGCGCCGGCGCTGGCGGCGCTGGACCTGTTGTCCACGCAGCGACTTGACGGCCACACCGCCCCGCCCGCCGGCCTGCTGGGCGGCCTCGACTGGCCGACGCCGATCACGGGCGCGCACCGCGCTGCGCGCACCGAGGCGGCTAGTCCAGCATAAAACGGTGCAGGAAGCCGGTCATCCGGCGCAGATAGTCCAGCTGGCTCACGTGTAGCACGTGACTGCCCGGAAACCAGTGCAGCGCACAGTGATCCCAATGCTCCCAGAGCATCACGGCCTGGCCCGGGGGAGCCATCCGGTCGGCGAGACCGGTGATGATCATCCGCCGGTCTTTGGGAATCTGCGGCTGATAGTTCAGGGGGCAGTGGTAGGCGAGCCCGGCGTCTAGTTCGTCGCGGTTGATGCTGCACAGCCCAAGGCCCAGGCCGACCAGTTTGTTGGCCGGGAACCACTGGTCGAACATCGTCGCCGGTGTGACGACCGGGCAATTGGGGATGACGGCCTCCAACCTGTCGTCGACGGAGGCCACCAGTGCGGAAGTGTAGCCGCCCAGCGAAATGCCGGTCAGCGCAATACGATCGACGCCGGTGTGACGTAAATAGTCGATGACGGACCGGAAGTCGTGCACGGCCTGGGCCATCGATTCGGCGAACCCGCTCAGCCCGCCGGCGAAATAGCCGAAACCACTGAACGGCGAGTACTTTTCGGCGCGCTGGCCGTGGAACGGCAACGTGAACAGCAACACGTCATAGCCGGACCGGTAATACCACGGCATCGAGAAGAAGCGGCCGTTCGCCAGATACGACGACCCCATGAAGCCGTGGATCACGCACAGCGTGGGACGCGGCCCGTCGTCGTGGCGCCAATGCTGGGCGCGCGCGGTGTTGTTGGACCCCCACGCATTCCACCGTTCGCGCATCGCGGGGTTGATCGCCGTGAAGCTGCTGGGAAACGAGATGTTCTCGACGGTGCCGCGGGCGATCCATCTCGCGAGCGGACCTGCGGGCCGCGACGACACCCGGGGCAGTTCGGTGGGTGCCGGAAACGACTTGACCGGGTCGTGCTCGGCGGCCAGCTCGGCGTAGAAGTTCAGGTTGCTGCGTTCGCTACCGGATTTGGTGTGGCGCAACGAGGTGGCAACCACGACCGGTGCGGCCGTCGCGGCCAGCAGCGACGAGACCCAGGTGCGCAATGCGATGTCGCCGGCGGCCGACGCCGCGACCACCCCGCGTTCGTGCGTCGACAAGGCCGAAAGCGGGGGCAATCCGTCGGCTCCGGGCGGCACATCGGCACCGGGAATGTCGGGAACCGGAAGGGGCGGATCGATCGGATCTGTGTCGCTCCCCACGAATGCCGATGCTAACGCGCCCGACGGCGGATTCTGGGCATTTGACGGGTTCCGCGCGGATTCCGGGGCCACTCGGGCGGCGCGGGTGCACGATGCGGTAATACGGTTTTGTCTATGTGGCCGACCAGCCGCGGTGTTGATCAGGAGGACCGACATGTGGGATCCAGACGTCTACCTGGCATTTGCAGACCATCGCAGCCGTCCGTTTTACGACTTGCTCTCGAGAGTGGGGGCCGAGCGGGCGCGCCGGGTGGTCGACCTGGGCTGCGGACCCGGCAACTTGACGAAGTACTTGGAGAAGCGCTGGCCCGGCTCGGCAATCGAGGCGATGGACACCTCGCCGGAGATGGTGGCCGCCGCCCGGGAACGCGGGATCGATGCCTCGGTCAGCGACTTGCGGGAGTGGAAGCCGAAACCCGACACCGACGTGGTGGTCAGCAACGCCGCCCTGCATTGGGTTCCCGAGCATGCCGACCTGCTGGTCCGGTGGGCGGGCGAGCTGCCGTCCCGATCGTGGATCGCGGTCCAGATTCCGGGTAACTTCGAAACTCCGTCACATGCCGCGGTGCGGGCCGTGGCACGCCGCGAACACTACGCAAAGATGCTGAAGGACATACCTTTCCGCGTCGGCGCGGTGGTCCAGCCGCCGGCGTACTACGCCAATTTGTTGATGGATGCGGGCTGCCGGGTCGATGCCTGGGAGACGACGTATCTACACCAGCTGACCGGGGAACACCCAGTGCTGGAATGGATTACCGGCACCGCGCTGGTCCCGGTGCGTGAGCGGCTCGACGACGCGGGCTGGGAACAGTTCCGTGAAGAACTCATCCCGCTGCTCGACGACGCCTACCCGCCCCGTGCCGACGGTACGACAATCTTCCCGTTCCGGCGGGTGTTCATCGTCGCCGAGGTCGGCGGCGCCGACGGCGGATAGCGCTGCCTACTCCTCGACGCCGCGGTCGGCGGCGATCGCCGACCGGCTTGTCGGTGTCGTGTGATGGATCTGCAGGTACGTCTCGGTATAGCGCATCGCGATGCGGGTGCCGGCGAAGTCCGACGGGATGACGTCGCCGGTACGCTGGCGCCAATCATTAAGGCGGACAGCTAAATCCGCGGCAACCGCGTCCATGCCCGAATCGCCGTCGGCCAGCAGGTTGGTGGTCTCGGTGGGATCGGTTCGCAGATCGTAGAGTTCGCGCTCCGGGCGTGGCGATTTCACGAACGGCGCAACCGCCAAACCCGAGGGGCTCTCTTCGATGTCCCAGGGCAGGTCTAGTAGCGGGCGTGGCACGTAGTTCTCGATGTAGCTGTATTCCTTTGTGCGGATTGCCCGAATCGGATCGAACGAGTCGTGATAGGTCTTCATCGTGTACACCTGCTCACGCACCGGGTCGGCCGGTGTGTCCGGGGCGAGCAGGGCGTGCGCGTGCGAGACGCCCTCGATCTCGGCGGGCACGTCGAGGCCCAGCAGCTCCAGCAGTGTCGGCACCAGGTCGACGCCGCTGAACAGCTCGTCGTAGACCTGAGGTGTTGCGGCGCGGCTGGCCGGCGGGCGGATGAGCAGGGCGATGCCGGTTCCGGCGTCGTACAACGTGGATTTCGCCCGAGGGAAGGCGGGGCCGTGATCGGTGAAGAACACCACCCAGGTGCTGGCGTCCAGGCCCGTCTCGGCCAGCGTGTCCAGCATCCGGCCCACCGCGGCGTCGGCCGTGCTGATGGCGCCGTAGAAGTCGGCCAGATCGCCGCGCACCTCCGGGGTGTCGGGCAGGTAGTCGGGCGGATCGACGGCCGCGCTGTCGGCCGGCTCGTAGCGGTCTCGCGGATAGGGGCGGTGGGTCTCGAAGAATCCGGCCGTCAGCAGGAACGGTTGGTCGCCCCGCGCCGCGGCGTCGGTGCGCAGCCAATCCTGGACTCTGTCCACCACGTAGTCGCAGTAGGAGTTGGACACGTCGAATTCGTCGAAGCCCAGACGTTTCGGGTAGGACGTCTCGTGCTGCATACCGAAAAGCACCGAATGCCAGCCCGATTCGGACAGGATCTGGGGCAGGGTCTGGACGCCGGCGCGGTATTCCCAGCCGTGGTGGGCCAGGCCGACCAGTCCGTTGCTCTGCGGATAGCGACCGGTGAACAACGAGCCCCGCGACGGCGTGCACAGCGGTGCGGTGGCATGGGCCCGGGTGAACAGGATGCTCTCGGCGGCGAGCCGGTCCAATCGCGGGCTGGTGACGTCCGAGTGACCGTAGGCGCCGAGATAGCGCCCCAGGTCGTGCCAGTGCACGATCAGTACGTTGTCGCCGGTCATCTCCGTCACCTTTACACCTTGCCTTGCGACCGGCGACGATACCCGCAGCGACGTGCGATGAATCTGGGTGTGCCACCCAGTCCATCGCCGAACGTGCTCTCAGGGCGGGTTTTCGGCCATTTTGTCGCCATGAGAGCACGTTCGGCGCATGGTGCGCGTATGACTCACACCGAGTGGGATTACGCGGGCCGGCCGGGCCGGGCGTCCGGCGGCTGAGACCATCGGTTTTCGGAGACGAACTCCGACAGCGGTCGTGCCCGCGTCCAGCCGTCGAGCTCGAGGGCCGGCCGGTCGGGGAATTCGGGCACCGGTCCGACGCACAGGATGGCCACCGGCTCGGCACCGGCCGGCATTGCCAGCAGCTCGGCCAGGGGTTGCGGATCGAACAGCGAAACCCAGCCGACCCCCAGACCTTCGGCCCGAGCGGCCAGCCACAGGTTCTGGATCGCGCAGGACACCGATGCCAGATCCATCTGCGGCAGCGTGCGCCGGCCGAAAATGTGGACGTCGCGATTGTCCGCCAGCGCCACCACCAGGAGTTCGGCGCATTCGAGGATGCCCTCGACCTTCAGCCGCAGAAACTCCGCGCCGCGCGGTCCCAGCGCTTCGGCGGTGCGCGGGCGTTCCTCGTCGACGAGGGCGTGGATGCTGCGGCGCACCGCGTCATCGGTGATCCGGATGAACCGCCACGGTTGCATCAGCCCGACGCTGGGGGCGGCGTGCGCGGCCTGCAACAGGCGGGCCAGCACCTCCTCGGGCACCACGCTGCCGGGCACGAACCGGCGCATGTCGCGTCGTTCGGCGATCACCCGGTAGACGACGCGACGGTCTTGCGAGCTGAACGCATGTTCGCTCACAGCGCCATCGGAGTACTCACCGGGGGAGAATGGCATTAGCGTCAATGTATCGCGCAGTCCCACAACAGCAAGGGAGCGTGCAGTGAAGTATTCGGACGTGCTCGAACAACTGCCCACCGACGGCAGCGCCGGCCGTGTCTACGGCGAGCCCTTCGAGACCAGCGACGGTACCACCGTGATCCGGGTCGAAAAGCCCCTCGGCGTCTTCGTCATCCACGCGGGCAAGGGCACCTGGGTGCCCGCCGTCGACGCCAGTCGCGTCGCGCTGCTCGGAGTGCTCACCGGTCTGCTAGCGGCGGTCATCGGCAGCCTCGCGGTGCTCCGGCAGCCGCCGTGGCCCCTGATGACGATCACCGAGAACCGGTAGCGCCGACCGCCGACGAGATCAACGCCCCGCGGACCGATGGTTCGCGTGCAGATCGGCCAGCGAGTTTTTGAGGCCACCGTCGATGTGGATCTGCACGGCCGCGGCCGCGGCCATCACCGCCCCGGTGACCAGGTGGACCACGGCGTCGGTGGTGTTGTTGGGGAAGGTGAAAACGACGGCGACCTGGTGCGAGAAGAAGGCCCAGATGCCCGGCAGCGCACCGCCGATCGCGGCGAGGATCAGATACAGCACCGCCCACGATTTTCGTCGGGCGAACACGAAGCCGGGCGCGAAGAGGGCCAGTCCGGCCACGGCGTGCCACCCGTTGTAGTCCATGCCGAGCAGCTGCACGGTCGGCGCGCCGGGACCGGTCGC
This sequence comes from Mycobacterium florentinum, assembly GCF_010730355.1. Taxonomy (NCBI): domain Bacteria; kingdom Bacillati; phylum Actinomycetota; class Actinomycetes; order Mycobacteriales; family Mycobacteriaceae; genus Mycobacterium; species Mycobacterium florentinum. Next base: position 3,130,856 of record NZ_AP022576.1, on the reverse strand, counting down.
GAAGCTGGGTTCGAGAATGAATCCGATCACGGACTCAATGACGTGCAGCGCACAAATGATCAGCAGAGCGATCTGCGCGAAACTCCACTTCACCGCGCACCTCCCTGGGGACGGCGGGTAATAGTCGAATACTACATAGCGTAGTAATTGTTGCCAAGAGTTGCCGCTAATGTGAGACGTCGATTGGGCTGACTTTTCATCGCGAACGGGAAGGATCCGGACTTGTTTTCCCGTTCTCGCCTGACCCCGGCCGAGCCGTCGTGGTTCACGGCCGCACTCGCGCAAAAGCCGGACCATTGCGATGCCGAGGTCGACGGCTGCCGAATACACGTGCGCGCCTGGGGTGACCCGGACCAACCGCCCGTGGTGTTCGTCCACGGTGGCGCCGCGCACTCCGGCTGGTGGGACCACATCGCCCCGTTCTTTTCCCACACCCATCGCGTGATCGCACCGGATCTGTCCGGACACGGCGACAGCGACACCCGCGCCAGCTACGACCTGGAAACCTGGGCGCGGGAAGTGATGGCGATCCTGCCGGCCGCCGGGGCCTCGGGCCGGCCGACCATCGTCGGCCACAGCATGGGTGGTTGGGTGGCGGCGACCGCGGCGATCAATCGTGGCGACGAGATCAACAGCGTCGTGGTGATCGACTCGCCGTTGCGAGACCGTGCGCCCGAAGCGGCAAGGCTGCGCAACCGCAAGCGCACCGAGTATGGATCACGAGACGAAATCCTGTCGCATTTCACAGCGGTGCCCCGGCAGGAGCTGGTGCTGCCCTACGTCGCCAAGCACATCGCCGCCGAATCGGTCCGCAAGGCCGGAAAAAAGTGGGTTTGGAAATTCGACCCGACCATCTTCGATGGTGAATTGCTCGAGCCAGAACCCGACGACGAAGAGTCGCTGGAGACCATGATTGCCCAAATGCGCTGCCGCATAGGCTATCTGAGCTGCGAAGCTGGATTGGTGTCCGCTGCCATGGGCGAGCTGCTGCGGTCGCTCTTCCAACTCAGGGGCCCGTTCGTGCAGCTGGCCGAGGCGGGTCACCATCCCATGCTCGACCAACCGCTGCCGCTTGTCGCGACGTTGCGCACCCTGCTCGAATTCTGGTCGATCACCTAGCTTTCGTCGGAAAGCATTGGTTGAAACCGTAATTCGTACCTCTACGCGCCGGCTGCAAGGCGGGCACCGGGTCCGGGCACGGCGTGCAGGTCTCGGGCGGTCAGCAGCGTGCCGTCGTGGGGGCAGTGCAGGATTGCTTCGACGGGGTGGCCGCAATCGTCGTGCAAGACCTTGACCGGCGGTCCGTCCTCGTCGGCTTCCCAGCGGTCTCCCCATTGCATCAGGGCGATGACGGCGGTGATGAGGTCCAATCCCTTGTCGGTGAGCCGGTATTCGTGTCGCTCGCGTTGTCCGGGTTCGCGGTAAGGGACCCGCCGGAGTATCCCGGCCTCGGTCAGGGTCAGCAGGCGATCGCTGAGGATGTTGCGCGCACATCCGATGCGGGCCTGGAACTGATCGAATCGGCGGGCACCGTAGAACGCTTCACGCATCACCAGCAGGGTCCACTTTTCGCCGACGACGTCGAGTGCCCGCTTGATCGAGCAATTGTCGGCGACATAGTGCTCACGCATGTCGGACATATTCAGACCCTATCAGAGTTTGACATTGCAACCCAGCCTTTCTAGGCTGCGTTGTATTACACAACTCAGAGCGGTTCAGGCCCGCCGCCCCGATCGGAAGGCAGACCGTTATGCCCATGCTCGACGTCTACATTCCCGACCAGGCCTTGCCGGCAGATGCCGAAAAAGACTTGCTGCGCCAGCTCGCCGAGATTCTGATCGAACACGAGGGGGCCGACCCATCCGATCCGGTTGCGCGGTCGCTCGCCAAGGTGTGGCTGCATCGGCCCGCGGCGATGCTGCACGCCGGTGAGACACCCTCGGCCCCGCACTACAAGGTGATCGCCTCGGTGCCCCAAGGCCAGCTGGACGATGCGCGCACCGCGAGCGTCGTCGCCGACATCACCAACGCCATCCTGGCGGCCGAAGAGGGGCGCTACGACCAGGACCCATTACGAATCTGGGTCATTGGCAACGAGATTCCCGACGGCAACTGGGGCGCCGGCGGACGGGTGGTCCGTCTTGCGGACATCGCGGGCGCCGTGTTGCGTGACCGCGACAAGGGGCGTGACTACGCCGAGCAACGCCTGGCTGGGCGCGACGTCGCGTTCGCGGAGTCCTCCGGTGACTGACCTCGCGGTCGGGGCCAGCCATCCCGCGGGCAACGAGCCTGTGGCGTGGCGATTGCCGGGCGGGGGATCGGCACGCACCTTCAGCGCTCGAAAATTCGCGCGCCGGATAGCCGAGACCGTGATCGCCGGCTGCGCCGTGGTCATTTCACCGCGGCGCAGGGAGCGGCCTGCCCAACCCCACTACCACCGGCGCGAACGTTTCGTCGAGGACGCGGCGATGTCCCGCGAGATGTTCAGGCTGTGAGAGGGCCCGCTCACGGACTGTAGGTGACGCCGACCGCGCGCACGACGCAGTCTGGCGTCATGTCGAACGTCAACGTACGTGCCGGCAACCCGCTGAGCACATCCGGCGGGATCTCGGCCTTGTAGACCAGCGACAGTTCGCCGCTGAACTTGTCGTCGACCTGCGCGACGTCGACGTTGACCTCCAGGCCCGTCGACGAGATCTCCACTCGGGCCGCGCCGGTGGGCGGTGCATCCCAGCGGACGTCGACGGTCACGCCGGCCAGCTTCGGCAGCATCGACAGCGTCGCGAGCACTCGTTCCCTGGTGAGCACGAGCGAGCCCGTGTAGTAGGCGACGCTGTGCGGCAACCGCACACCGGGGATGACGCCGCTGAACCGCCTGGTCACCGCGACGTAGTCGGCGAGGTAGAGCACCCCTTCGGCTTCGACCTGGGCATGCAGGTCGTCGGGTAGCTTTCCGATGCCGAGCAATCTGCGGACGATGACCGCCATGAAGCCAGTATGACGCGGAACCGAGTGGGGTCCACCGATCCGCGTGGTGAGCCTGGTATCGCTTAGGGGTGACTCGCCCACGGCCGTCCATGGCCGCCTATGCCGCGCTGGTGGCCGTCGCGGTCTATGCGCTGATGTGGGTGGGGTACCGCCAGAATTGGGGCTGGCTGCATGGGCTGGATTGGTCGTTGCTGAACGCCTCACACGACGTCGCGGTCAAGCATCCGATGTGGCTGCGGTTCTGGGAAGTCGTGACGAATGTGCTGGGGCCGGTCCCGCTGCGGCTGGTGGGCACGGTGGCGACGGTGGTCGCGCTGCTGCGGCGCAACGTGCGCGCGGCGCTGGTGCTGTTCGCCTGCGGGCTGCTGAACGGGTTGGTGACGCAGGCGGCCAAGGGCCTGGCCGATCGTCCGCGGCCGTCGACCATGCTGGTGCCCATCGCGCAGACGTCGTTTCCCTCCGGGCACGCGCTGGAGACGATGGCGTCGGTGCTCGCGCTGCTGGCCTTCGTCGTGCCGATGATGAACGCGACGATGGGGCGTATCGCGATGACGGTGAGCGCGATCATTCTGTTGGTGGTCGGGATCTCCCGGGTCGCCTTGAACGTGCATTACCCGTCCGACGTCCTGGCCGGCTGGGCGCTCGGATACCTCTACGTTCTGCTGTGCCTGGCGGTGTTTCGTCCTAAACCACTGCCGTGGTGGGCTTTTCGTTGATCACGAGGCTGTGACCCAACCGGGGCCAAAGCTTGACTTGACCCCGAGCTTGGCGTCGCCGGACGATGGAGTGCATGCGCCGACTGCTCGCTTCGCTGTGCGCCCTGTGGATTTCGCTCGTGCTCGCGCCGACGGCAGGTGCCGCCCCGGCCGGCACCCCGGGCGCCGTTCCGTGGTTTGCGAACTCGGTTGGCAATGCCACACAGGTGGTTTCGGTTGTCAGCACCGGCGGTTCGAACGCGACGATGGAGATATTCCAGCGCACCGCGGCGGGCTGGCAGTCGCTGCGGTCCGGCATCCCGACGCACGTCGGGTCGGCGGGCATGGCGCCGCAGGCCAAGAGCGGCGTTCCGGCCACGCCGATGGGCGTCTACAGCCTTGACGCCGCATTCGGCACCGCGCCGAATCCCGGTACCGGACTGCCGTACACCCAGGTCGCCGGACCCAACTACTGGTGGAGCGGCGACGACCACAGCCCGACGTTCAACTCGATGCAGGTGTGTCCGAAGGCGCAGTGCCAGTTCAACACGTCCGAGAGTGAGAACCTGCAGATCCCGCAGTACAAGCACGCGGTCGTGATGGGCGTCAACAAGAACAAGACGCCGGGTGGTGGCGCCGCCTTCTTCTTCCACACCACCGACGGCCAGCCGACCGAGGGTTGCGTGGCGGTCGACGATGCTCAGCTGGTGTCGATCATGAAATGGCTGCGGCCCGGCGCAGTCATCGCGATCACCAAGTAGTGCTCAGCCGGCGCTGTTGATGGCGCGACCGGGCTTGACGTTGAAGTCCATGCCCTTCAACGACATTGTGGCGTCGTAGGTTCGGTCGTAACCGGTTCCGCTGATCTTCCAACCGTTCTCGGTCCGCCGGTAGGTGTCGCGGTAGAAGGCCGCACCGATCAGCATGAAGTCCAAATCGGCGACGATGACCTTGTCCTGCAGATACCAACTGCCCGTTGCGGAGTCGCCGTCCACGATGATCTCGGGATGGGTCACCCGGTGCTCGGTGAGGACGTTCGCGGGCAGCGAGGTCCGCATGTACTCGACCAAGTCGGCGCGGTTGGTGAAGTGCAACTCGTTGCCGATCGACGGCCCGTAGTCTGCCTTGATGTCGTCGGCCAGGGTGTCGGTGAAGTCGTCCCAGTGCTTGGTGTCCAGTGCGCGCAGATACCGGTATTTGACTTGCTTGATGGCTTCGATGTCGGCCAGATCGTCGAGGGTCATCCCGTCATTGCAGCACACGGGTCGCGGGCATCCTCCTGCGGACCGGTTGCGTCGCCGAGACTTAAACCATTGCGAGCCGGCGCGGCGTGTCGTGTGCGTGGTTTAAGTGTCGCGGACAGGTGGGCGGCCCGATCCCGTCATTGCAGCACACGGGTGACCATGTCGATCAGGGCCCGTCGCTCCAGGCTCCAATCGATGGTCGTCCCGGTGACCATCTGGGCCAGCACCACACCCCGTAGCGTGGCCCAAATCACCTCGGCCACACCCGCATTCGCCGGATCCGTGGTGATCAGCCGACCGAGCTGGGCGATCGCGGAGTTCATCTCGAGCAGGTGGCGCCGCGAGGAATCACCGAGGCTGCCGCGAGTGGCTCGCAGGATCTCGAACGCGGCCATCGACGTCGGACTGCTGTAGCAACTCCACGCGGTGTCGATGACGACCTCGATGCGCTGTTGTGGCGGCAGCTCGCTGACGTCGGCCGACGACAGGCTTTCGATCAGCCGGTCCACCCCGTCGTCCACGACGGCCATCAGCAGGCCGTTGCGATCACCGAAGTGGTATTGGATGACGCCCCAGGTGACACCGGCACGTTCGGCCACGTGCTTGGCGGTGGCGGCGGCGAAGCCTTCCTCCTGGATGCAGCGCACCGTCTCGTCGATGATCTTCGCCCGGGTGTCGTCGCCACGTTTGCGCGGCGCACTGGTGCGCCGGGTCGGCCTGACCGAGCGCCCGTGTGTCTGGCCTCCGACGATGAACATCGTTGACTTTATAACATAGTCGAGTCTATTTTTGTAGCGTGAGCAGCCCCTCGCGATACGCGCAACTGTCCCGTGAACAGCTGACCGTCCTGGTTCCCGAGCTGCTGCTGATCGGGCAGCTGATCGACCGATCCGGAATGGCCTGGTGCATCAGCTCGTTCGGCCGTGACGAGATGGTGCAGATCGCCATCGAGGAGTGGGCCGGCGCCAGCCCGATCTACACCCGGCGCATGCAGCAGGCCCTCAAGTACGAGGGCGTCGACGTGGTGACCATCTTCAAGGGTCTGCAGCTCGACATCGGCGCCCCACCGCAATTCATGGATTTCCGCTACACCGTCCACGACCGATGGAACGGCGAATTCCACCTCGACCACTGCGGCGCCCTGCTCGACGTCGAGCCGATGGGCGAGCAGTACGTGTTCGGGATGTGCCACACCATCGAGGACCCGACCTTCGATGCCACCGCGGTGGCCACCAACGCCCGGGCTCAGGTGCGCCCGATCCACCGTCCGCCGCGGACGCCGTCGGATCGGCATCCGCACTGCGCGTGGACCGTCAAAATCGACGAGTCCTACCCGGAGGTTCACGGCATTCCCGCGTTGGACATTGTTCGCCAAACACGCGCTGCGACTTGGAAACTCGATCCCATCGATACCTCCGACGAGGGGCAGGCCGATTACTCGGGTCCGCTGCTCTCCGATTTCGACTTTGCCGCCTTCTCGCATTCGGCACTGGTCCGGATGGCCGACGAGGTCTGCCTGCAGATGCATCTGCTCTATCTCTCGTTCGCGATCGCGGTGCGGGCACGCGCCGCCGACGAGGCCGAAGCCATCTCGGTGTGCACCAAGGGTCTTACCGGCATCGCCGGCGTTGCCGCCGAACGCATTCACAAGGCACTGAAATTGCCGGGCGGGCCCGAGGGCGTGCTTCGCGTGCTGGAGTTGCACCCACTGCTGAACCCGGGGGGCTACGTCTGCGCCGACATCGAGGCCAACCGGCTGGCCGTGCGTCGGTCAGCGGCCCATGACGACGGCTCGTGGATCACGTTGTGCTCACCGGAGTCCGTGCAGCCGCTGCAGGCGATCGCTACCGCGGTGGATCCGCATATCGAGGTGCGGGTTAGCGGGACGGACACCGACTGGACGGCAGGGTTCACCGAAACCGACACCACCGCAGCCGAACTACCTGAGGTGGAAGTGGTCAAGTTCAGTGGCGGAGCGTCGTGGGTCTTCGAACCGCGGCGTTCGCTGCCACTCACCGTCGTGTGATAAAGCGACGTTTGTCAAGGGGTTTTTAGTACCGCTTCGGTGACACAATCGCATCGGGGCGATACCAATGGGATTGCAAGCCATCGGCTTTCCGCGTGTCCGCGGCTATCGTTAACGCTGGCCACCGACCCCTATAGACGAAAGTATTCGCTCTATGTACGACCCACTTGGGTTGTCGATCGGAACCACCAACCTGGTCGCAGCGCGTGACGGAAACCCGCCGGTTTCACGTCGAGCAGTGCTCACGCTGTACCCGCACTGCGCACCCAAAGTTGGTCTGCCCGAAGAGGACCCGAACCTCACTGAGCCCGGCATGTTGATGAGCGGGTTCGTCGACCGCGTCGGCGACTCGGTGGCGCTCGTCTCTGGCGATGGCTCGGCTCACGACCCCGACCTGTTGATGGTCGAAGCACTGGACGCGATGGTGCTCGCCGCGGGTGCGGACGCGGGCTCCTCGGAGATCTCGATCGCCGTTCCGTCGTACTGGAAACCCGCTACCACGCAGGCATTACGCAACGGATTGCGCACACATCTAGGTTTCGTGCGAAGCGGTATGGCACCGCGCCTGGTCTCGGACGCGATCGCGTCGGTGACCGCGGCGAACGCCGAGCTGTGCCTTGCCGCAACCGGAGTCGTCGGATTGCTCGATTTCGGCGGCTCGGGTACCTCGGCCACCCTGGTAGACCTCGCCGGTGATCTCAAACCGCTCAGCGCCACAATGCGTTACACCGACTTCTCCGGCGGCGAGATCGACGCGGCATTATTGCTCTGCGTGTTCGAGGAGCTGGGACATGGCAGCGGCATCGACCCGGCCAGCACCGCCGCGGTCGGGCAACTGGCCCGGCTCCGGGAGCAGTGCCGCGCCGCCAAGGAGCAGCTATCTACAGAACGCACAACGGAATTCGTGGCCGAGCTCGGTGGGCGCCGGGCCACCATGAAGTTCACCCGTGACGAGTTGGGTGACCTCATCCAGGATCGGCTGACCGGCCTCATCTACGCGTTCGACGATATGTTGTGCCGGCACCGCAAGAGCTGGAGTGATCTGTCCGCGGTGGTTACCGTCGGCGGTGTCGCCAGCATTCCACTTGTCAACGAACGCCTTTCGGTGCACAGCCGCCGACCGGTGGTGTCACCGGCACAACCCGCGTTCGCGGCCGCCGCCGGCGCACTGGTGCTGGCCGCGCGCGGTGAAGAACAGGACCTGCGCACCCGCACGTCCATCGGCCTGCTCGCCGCTTCGTCGGGCAGCGACATCATCGAACTGCCCGCCGGCGACCTGTTGGTGATCGACGAGGAAGCGCTCACCGATCGCGAGTTGGCTTGGTCGCAAACCGAATACCCTGGCGATATCCGGGTGCCCTACACGCCCGAGGCCTTCGACGAAGAGAGCAACCCCGGTGGTTGGTCGATGCGCCTGAACGTGATCGAGCCGCCCCGGGACCGCGCGTGGCGCCGGGTGCGGCTGTCGCAGTTGGTCGTCGGGATGTTCGCACTGGTGGCCATGACCGCGGTCGGCGGTGTGGCGTACACATTGACCGGGATCGAAAACCGACAGGCACCTCCGGTGCCGTCCGTCGCGCCCGTGCCGCTGCCACCGGTCAGCTCGCTGATGCCTAGTCCTGCACCGCCACCTCCCACGGCGGTACCACCGCCGCCCACCGCTGCGCCGGTGCCCTCTTCGGTGCCGCCGCCGCCGCCGGAACCTCCACCGTCGCCACCGCCGCCACCGGTGGTGACCGCCGAGCCGCCGCCGGTCGTCACGCATCCGCATCCGCGTCCGCCGCAGACGACTCAGCCGCCGTCGCCGGTGATGACCACGCCGACGACGACGCCTCCGCCGCCCTCGACGACGCCGCCGCCGCCGACGACGACGCCTCCGCCGCCGAGTACCTCCACGCAGCCGCCGATGACCACGCAGTGGATCCACGTTCCGTTGCTGCCGGTGCCGATCCCGATCCAGGTGCCGGCAAGTCAGGCACCGGCCGCTCCGCAATACCCGGCTCAGCAATATCCGGGGCAGTATCCGGGTGGCGGCTACGGCGGCGGATATCCCCCCAGCGGGGGCGGGTACTCACAGAACCCGTTCCTGGGCCCCGGCTATTAGCGGTGGCGTTCGGCTTGGAGCAAACTCCGTGGCGGATCGCCGCGCGCGGGCGCACACTGGGCATTAACGCTACGAGCTGCGAGGAGGCCGCGTGGGCGAGCACGGTGCATTCGGATTTGATCCCGAGGACTTCGATCGGGTGATCAGGGAGGGCAGCGAGGGGCTGCGCGACGTGTTCGAGCGGATCGGCAGGTTCGCCGCCGCTCCGGGTGCCCGGACCGGGTTTTCGGCATTCTTCGACGACCTGTCGCGGCGGTCCCGTTCCGGGCCGGAAACCGCGGGTGAGGCCGGCGACGGCGTCTGGGCGATCTACACCGTGGACGCCGCGGGCGACGCGCACGTCGAACAGGTGTATGCCAGCGAGCTCGACGCGCTGCGGGCCAACAAGAACAATGTCGATCCGAAGCGCAAGGTGCGCTTCCTGCCCTACGGCATCGCGGTCAGCGTCCTCGACGACGATGCGGAAGAGCAAACGTAGGATGCCTATTCCGGGCGTTCCCCCTGGCAGGGATTCCGCCTAGGGTTTAGAGGTGACGCCAGCGTCGTCGGTGTGCCAGGTGTGCGGCTCGGTCCCGCGTCAGGGCGCCCGCTTCTGCGACGCCTGCGGCAGTCCACTGGCGCCGCAGGTCGAGACCGCCGAATACAAGCAGGTGACCGTTCTCTTCGCCGACGTGGTGCGGTCGATGGACATCGCCGCGGCGCTGGGCCCGGAGCGGCTGCGCGAGGTGATGACCGAACTGGTCGATCATTCCGCAACCGTGGTCCAGCGCTACGGCGGCACGGTCGACAAGTTCACCGGCGACGGCATCATGGCGCTGTTCGGTGCGCCAATCACGTTGGAAGACCACGCTTTTCGCGCCTGTCTCGCGGCACTGGAGATTCAGGAGGGGGTCCGCCAGCTGGCGGTCGAGGTGGGCCGCCGCGACGGGATCGACCTGCGGCTGCGGGTCGGGCTGAATTCCGGTCAGGTGATCACCGGCGAGGTCGGCGCGACCCATCTCGGGTACACCGCGGTCGGCGAACAGGTGGGCATGGCCCAGCGGATGGAAACGGTGGCGCCGCCCGGCGGTGTGATGCTCAGCGAGTCGACGGCACGGCTCGTCGAGAACCGCGCGGTGCTGGGTGAGCCCGAGACCGTGCACATCAAGGGCTTCGCCACCACGGTGCCGGCGCGGCGCCTGCTGAGCGTCGATGCCGGACGTCGCAAGCCCCGTCAGCAGTCCCGGCTGGTTGGACGCCAGAGCGAGAAGGACGCCATCGCGGAGTTGCTGGACCGGGCCGCGGGCGGCGAGGGAACCGTGATCACGGTGACCGGTCGCCCGGGCGTGGGCAAGACCAGGCTGATGCGCGAGACGCTGGCGACAGCACGTAGCGGCGGTGTCGAAGTGTTCGTCACCTATTGCGAATCCCATACCCGCGACGTCCCGTTACACGTGATCTCGCGGCTGTTGCGCGCGGTCTTCGGTCTCGGCGGCCTCACCCTGGAGGTGGCGCGGGCGCGGGTGCGCGCCGAAATCCCCGAGGCGAGCGCCGAGGATCTGGTGCTGCTCGACGACCTGCTCGGCATCCGCGACCCGGATATGCCCTGCCCGGACATCACCCCGGACGCGCGGCGCCGCCGGCTGGTGGACCTGATCAACACCATTTCGCCGGCTCGGCCCGGGGCCGCGCTCTACGTCGTCGACGATGCCCAGTGGATCGACAGCGTCAGCGAATCGCTGCTCACCGAATTCGCGGCGGCGGTGCCCGGCATGCGTGCGGCGCTGCTCGTCGTCTATCGGCCCGAATACTCTGGGCCCCTGTCCCGGATCCCGGACGCCCATCCGTTTTTACTCGCGCCACTGTGTGATTCGCATATCAAAGAATTGATCAACGAGCTGTTGGGGGCTGACCCTTCGGTGGCCGGATTGGCGGCGGTGATCGCCGATCGCGCCGCCGGCCTGCCGTTCGCCGCCGAGGAGATCGTGCGTGACCTCGCCGAGCGAGGCGAGCTCGAGGGCGCGCCGGGCGCCTACGTGTGCGTGCGCGAAGTGCGCGAAATCCATGTTCCGGCAAGCCTGCAGGCCATCATCGGAGCGCGCATCGATCGACTCAATGCCACGGCGAAGCGCACCCTGAACGCCGCGGCAGTCATCGGGGCGCAGTTCGACACCGAATTGCTCAAGTGTCTGCTGGGTGCCGTCGACGTGGCGCCACTGGTAGCAGCGTCACTGGTCGAGCAGATCGGCTTCACACCGCACGAGACGTACGCCTTCTGCCATCCCCTGATCCAGGCGGTGGCCTATGAATCCCAATTGAAAGCCGGCAGAGCGGAATTGCACCGCCACGTCGCCGCCGTGTTGCAACGCACCTACGGTGAATTCACCGGCCAGGAGGCCTCGATCGTCGCAACCCAGTACGCGGCGGCCGGGGATTTGCGCGAGGCCTACGAGTGGTACATGCAGGCCGGGACTTGGTATGGCGGGCGGGATATCCGCGCCGCCCGGGCCAGTTGGCAACAGGCGCAGCGATTCGCCGACCGGCTGCCCGACGATCACCCCGACCGGCTGGCTATGCGCATCGCTCCGCGAGCGTTGCTGTGCGGCAGCGTGTTTCAGGTTGGTGGCACGCCCGACGAGACCGGATTCGACGAATTACGCGCTCTCACCACGCAGGCCGGCGACAAGCGGTCATTGGCCGTCGGCATGGCGGGCCACCTCACCACGCTGACGTTCAACTCCCAGCATCGGGAGGCGGCCGCCATGGCGACGGAATTCGCCACGCTCGTCGAATCGATCGGCGATCCGGCGATGACGGCCGGGCTGTTCTATGCCGCTGCCCAGGCCAAGTGGGAGGTCGGCGAGGCGACCGAATGCCTGCGGCTGGCGCAGCGGATCATCGACGTCGCACACGGTGATCCCACCATGGGCAACTTCGTGATCGGCTCCCCGCTGGCCTGGGCGATCACGTTAAAGGGGGCGGCCGGAATGTTTTTGGGCCGGTCGGGCTGGCGGCAGGATCTCGAAGAGGGCATCGCGATGGCCCGGTCGTTCGACCCGACCACCCACCCGTTCGCGCAGCTGTACAAATACGCGGCCGCGGTGCAGAACGGCGCGGTGTTGCCCACCGCCGAAGACGTGGCGCAGACGGCCGAGTCGCTGAACATCGCCCAACGCTCCGGTGACAACGCCGCTTTGGCGTACGCGCTGGTGAATCGGGCCACCGCGCTGATCCACCGCAACGACGAAAGCTCAGGGGAAGGCTGGGAATATCTGGCCAAGGCTCGCGAGATGCTGGTCGACGAGAAGCTGATCGTGGCGATCCGGCGCATGACCGACGCCGAAATCGCCCGTGGGCGGGCCCGTTCCGGCGATCTCGACGGCGCGATCGACCTGGTTTCCCGGATCCTCAACGCACAGTTCGAGGCCGGGACGATGATGTTCCGGGCACCCGCCACCACCGCGCTCGTCGAGACACTGCTGGCGCGCAACGGCCCGGGCGATATCGAGGCCGCGCAGCGCGCGATCGACCGACTCGCGGATGTCCCGGTCGAGCCGGGATTCGTGCTGCACGAAATTCCGGTGTTACGGCTGCGGGCGCTGCTGGCCCGAGTTCATGGCGACGAGTCCGGCTATCGGCAGTTCCTGCAACGCTTTCGGGCCAGAGCCCAAGACGTCGGGTTCGAGGGCTATGTGGCCCTTGCCGACGCGATGGCCGCCGGCTGACACCTCAGCCCTGCGAGACGTCGTTGTCGACCCCGGAGTTGGAGATCTTCGGCGCACCCGAGTGATACGTCACGTGGTTGTTCATGCCGGACGCGTCGATGCTGTCGGAGGAATCGACGGTGACCGTGTTCTTCATGCCCGACACCGTCAGGCTCGCACAGTGGCCGGTGATCACGATCGTGTTGTTGATTCCGCTGACGGTGACCACGTTGTCGTTGCACGCGATCGTCTTGTTCTCGTCGATGCCGGAGATGTCGAGCGGCGCGCCCTGCGGCGGCAACGCCGACGTCGAGGTGGTCTGCGGCGCGCTGGTCGACGACCGCGGGCTCCGCGGCGTAGTCCGGGGTGACGTCGTCACCCTCGAGGACGTGCTGGGCGTCGTCGAAATCTCCGAGTTGATGATCGACCGGACACCGGAAATCTGGTGTGCGGCAAAGGCGGCGATGCCGCCCGCGAGCGCCAGCACGCCGACGACGATGATCGTGCCCACGATCCACCACAGCCGGTTGCCCGAAGATTTCGGCGGAGGCCCGCCATAGGGGCCGCCGTAGCCGTACATGGACGGCGGCGGTGGCACCGAGCCGGGGGGTGGCGGTGGCACCGGGCCCGGTGGCGGCGGTGGGTAGGCGTGGCCGCCCTGCGGTGTGCCGCCCAATTCGGAAGCGCGCGCGGTCTCGGCCAGCGGGCGCTCGAGGTCCCGGATCCGTTTTTCCGGGTCGTCCTGCGATTCCATGGACAGATGCTCCCACCCGAGGGCGTCTAATGGGTAGTTTCAGCAGCGTGCCCGACATGCCGAATCGCCAGATCGTCCTGCGTCGCCGCCCGATCGGGCTCGTCGCACCCGATGACACCGAGCTGATCACCCGGCCGGCACCCGAGCCCGCCGAGGGCGAGGCGCTGCTGCGAACCACTTACGTGGGGCTCGACGCGGCGGTCCGGACCTGGCTGAACGACCAGCCGAGCTATCTGCCGCCGGTGCAACTCGGCGAGGTGATCCGCGCCGCCGGCATCGGGGAGGTGGTTCAGACGCGGTGCGATGCCTTTGCCGTCGGGGACGTGGTCACCACGCTGACCGGTTTTCAGGAGTACGTGATCATCCGCGACGACGTGTTCAGCACGCCCATCCCCGGTGAGGACGACCAGCTGGCGATCATGTCGGTGTACGGGCCGACCGGCGCCACCGCGTACATCGGAATGGTCGACGTCGGTATGCCCCAGCCGGGGGAGACGGTGGTGGTCTCGGCCGCGGCGGGCGCCACCGGATCGATCGCCGGGCAGATCGCCAAGATCGCCGGCGCGCGGGTGGTGGGCATCGCGGGCGGGCCGGAGAAATGCCGGGCGGTGGTCGAGGACTTCGGATTCGACGCGTGCATCGACTACAAGAACGACGACATTCCCGCCGCGCTCAAGCAGCATTGCCCGAAGCGCGTCGACGTCTACTTCGACAACGTCGGCGGGCCGATCCTCAACGCGGTGCTCGGCCGGCTCGCCAACAACGCCCGCGTCGTGCTGTGCGGCGTCATCTCCAGCTACCTGACCGGTGAACACCCGGGCCCGGCCAACTACGTGAACCTGCTGTCGAAGACCGCGCGGATGCAGGGATTCAATGCGCTGGATCAATGGGGCCGCTTCGAGGAGGCCCATGCAGCGCTGCGCAAGTGGGGGGCCGAGGGCAGGCTTACCCATCGCCAGACCGTCTTTGACGGCATCGAGTCGTGCGTCGACGCCCTCAACGGGTTGTTCACCGGCGCCAATATCGGCAAGACATTGGTCAAGCTGAGCGAGCCCTCGGCTCCCTAGGGGTTCGGCTTTGAGTGTGCGTCTAGGGCTTTGAGTGTGCGCCCACGGCGGTCTCGCCCGGCGTGTCGCCGCCCTAAGCGCACACGCATCGCCGTGGACGCACACTCATGCGCTAGTCCTCGCCGAGAACGCGGTGCAGCGTCTTCTTGGCCTCGCGCAGCGCCTCGAGAACCTTGGTCCGTGATTCGGCGAGCTGTTGCTTCTGCTCGTCGGTGCCCGTCCAGGTGATCGTGCGCGCCAGGCCGGCGATCTCGAACAGTTCCCTGCGGATCTTGAACACGTCGCCGAACTGACCCGCGCGGGCCAGGAAAGCGTGCGCGGTTTCGCTGCTGACGCCCCGCCACTTCAACAGGTTGTTGCCGAGCTCGGTCAGCGTTGCCACGCCGTTGTCGACCGTCACCACGCCACGGCCGGCGAGCAGACCGATGGCCAGCTCCGCGATCTCCTGCGCAGGGGTGATCGCGCCGTCGGTCGCGTCGGACACCCGCTGGATCACCTGCGCGGCATCGGCCGGCCCGTCGAGCAACAGCGCCGCCGTGACAAAGGCCGCGCGCTTGAGCGGCGGACGACCGCCCGGACCGAAACCACCACCGAAACCGGGGCCGCCGGGCCCGCCATGACCCCAACCGTGTTTGCCCCAGCCGCCCCCGAAACCGCCGGGGCCGCCACCGAAACCGAAGCCACCGAAGCCGGGGCCGCCGAAGCCGCCCCCGAAACCGCCGGGGCCACCGAAGAATCCGTCACCAGACATCCTTGTCGTTCCTTTCGTTATGGACCATCAAGTTCCTTGATACCACCGACTCCGGCAATGTCAACAAAGTTGATGGTTCCGTGCGATGAACGTTGTGGCGCATGTCAGCATGTGAACATGAGTGCTTCCCATGACGAGCCTTTGGGGTTCCTGTTGTACCGAGTGATGGCGTCGTTGCGGCCCCAGGTCGCAGCGGAGCTGAAGCCGCTGGGACTCGGCCTGCCCGAATTCGTGTGCATGCGGATCCTGGCCAACCACCCCGGGCTCACGAGTGCGGAGTTGGCTCGCGGCACCAATGTCTCCGCACAGGCGGCCAACCAGGTGCTGCACGCACTCGAGGACCGCGGCGCATGCAGCCGTGCGGCGACGGCGCCGGCCGGCCGCGCAATGCCGGCCCGGCTAACCCGGCGCGGCAAAGCCCTGCTGAAGCGTGCGGATGCGGCGGTGGCGGTGGCCGAACAGCGAATTCTGACCCGGCTCGCCGCCGAGCAGCAAAGTCAGCTCAAAGAACTGCTTTATGCTGCGGGCACCCCTTGAACCGAAAGTCGTTTGCGAATGCCAGGTATGGATCGTCGCCGGATGATGATGCTGGCGGGATTCGTGGCCGCGGCGGTCCCCACCGCGAGGGTCGGCGCCGCGCCGGCGCGGGCCGGGGCATACCTGTTTCACGACGAGTTCGACGGTCCGGCCGGCTCGGCTCCCGATCCCTCGAAATGGGTTGTAGCGAGCCAACGTACGCCGATCCATAACCCGACCGGGTTCGACCGGCCCGAGTTTTTCGGACAGTACCGCGACAGCCGGCAAAACGTGTTCGTCGACGGCAAATCCAACCTCGTGCTGCGCGCCACCCGAGACGGCGGCAACTACTTCGGCGGCCTGGTGAGCGGTACCTGGCGGGGAGCCATCGGGACCACCTGGGAAGCGCGCATCAAACTCAACTGTCTTACCGGCGGCTGCTGGCCCGCCTGGTGGTTGTCCAATGACGATCCCGGTCGCAGCGGGGAAGTCGACCTGATGGAGTGGTACGGCAACGGGCAGTGGCCCTCGGGCACCACCGTGCACGCGAACCCGGACGGCACCGCATTCGAGACCCACCCGATCGCGGTTGACGGCGCATGGCACACCTGGCGCGTGACGTGGAATACGGGCGGCATGTACTTCTGGCAAGACTTTGCCGAGGGCGCCGAACCCTACTTCAGCGTGCCGGCGACCGGCATCCAGGACGTGCACGACCCGATCCGAATGTGGCCGTTCAACGACGTCGGATACACGATGTTTCCCATGCTCAACCTTGCGGTCGGCGGTTCGGGCGGCGGCGACCCCGGGTCGGGTGCTTACCCGGCGGAGATGCTGGTCGATTGGGTGCGCGTGTTTTAAGCGGCGGGTGCGGGATGCACGCCCTCGCGGCGCATGGTTGTATAACACCGTTTGCGGGAGTTGGCCGGGGGGACCGTGCCGAGTCGGAGCTCCGGCCATGAGCGATGGGTGGTAGGTGCATATGGATCGTCGCCGCATGTTGTTGACGACGGGGCTCGGCATCCTGGCGGCAGCGGCGTCGACGCCGCTCCCCGAAGCGCTGGCGTCCCCCTCCACGCCGGCCGCGCCGGCCGCCGGTCCCGGCGGGCCGTACATCTTTGCCGACGAGTTCGACGGCCCCGCGGGCTCTCTTCCCGATCCGGGCAAGTGGACGATCCAGACCTGGCAAGACGACGTCTACCCGCCGGTCGAGGGGATTTACCGCGCCGACCCCCAAAACGTATTCCAGGACGGTCACTCCAACCTCGTCTTGCGCGCCACCCATGACTTCCTGGCCAACACCTACTACACCGGCAAGCTGCGCGGAAACTTCCGCAGCATGATCAACCAGACCTGGGAAGCAAAGATCAAACTCGACTGCCTGACCCCCGGCCTGTGGCCGTCGTTCTGGGGAGTCAACGAAGACCCGTTGCCCGACGGCGAGGTGGACATTTTCGAGTGGTACGGCAACGGCCAATGGGCCCCCGGTACCACGGTCCACGCGGCATCCAACGGCAAGACCTGGGAAGGCAAATCGATTCCCGGTCTGGTCGACGGTGACTGGCACACTTGGCGGATGCATTGGGGCGAAAAGGGATTCGAATTCTCGCGCGACGGGTCCGAGTACTTCAAGGTCCCGAACAAACCCATCCACGTGGCCGGCAACCCGCCGGAAGACATGCGCTGGCCGTTCAACAATCCCGGCTACTGGATGACGCCGATGTTCACCCTGGCGGTCGGTGGCGTCGGCGCCGGTGATCCCGCCGCGGGTGTCTTCCCGGCGTCCATGCTGGTCGACTACATCCGCATCTGGTAGCTACCGCTGTGCCTTGAACACCTGAACAAGGTTGAACTGCCAGCGCTCGACGAGCCGGAAGCCGAGGTCGTGCGGGACCGCGAAGGCCGGTGTTGCGCCGTAGCGCGGGCCGGGCGGTAGTGCCGAACCCTGTTCGTGGGCGGGCATCGACTCGTCGGCCTGGGTGATGATCCACACCACGCGACACTGGCTCAGCGGTTGGGCGACGACCTGCGGGATCAGGTTGGTGTCGAAGACGTCCCGGCGCGCCGTTGCCCGTTGCCACAGGGTGAGGTCGATCAGCTTCCGGTAGGCATCGGGGCGTGCCGCCATCAACGGCCGCATCGGTGCGGGCATAAACGTCACAGTGTCGTTTATCAGCAGGCAATCACCCGGCGCCGCCTGGGCGGTGATCAGATCCGCCACCTGGCTGTAGTCCATCCCGTACTTGGCATACGGGTTGTGTTGCACCCATAGGTAATTCGGCGCCGCCGCGACCGCGAAGAGGGCAACGATCGCCGGCGCAACCCAGGGTTTGGCCGCGAGCGCGCCAATGCAGACACCCAGGACCAGCGCGATCGCCGGTGCAGTGAAGCACAGATAGCGCGGCGTGTAGATCGGGTGAACCCATGCCGACCAAGCCACGATCAGGGCGGTCGGTAACAACAGCCACGCGGCCGCCAAAGTCAGCAACTGCCGATCTGCCGCAACGAGTTTCGTCGACGTCCAGCGCCACACGGCAAAGGCTGTCGCGATCACCAGGGCAGACAGCACGGCGAACGGTGGGCTCCGCTCGAAGTATTGCTGGACCGTCACGTCCTCGATCGTTCGGTGCCCGATCGGTGCGACCCAACTGATCTGATGCACCTGACCCGCCGCCACGAACAGAAACGGCGCCACGGCACAACTTGCCAGAACGGATGTGACGACAAAGCCGGTCACCACCGACCGCCTGCGCAGGAAGGCGCAGACGAACGCGAAGTGCACCAGCAACAGCAGCACGAGGTACACATCGAGCACGACCGAAAATGCTTGAGCAACACCGTAAGCCGCCCAAATCCAGGCGCTGCTGCGACGCGTCGCGTAGACGAACAAAACGGTCAGCCACACCGCGGCCATCATCGACAGGGCGTACGGGCGAGCTTCGATGCCCGCCCACGTCGAACGCGGCAAGATCGCGCAGATAACTCCGGCGGTCAGCGCCACGGTGCGAGAGGAAAACTGGTTGCCCAGCACCACGATTCCGGCCGCGGCGCCCCCGACGGCCAGACCGCTTGGCGCACGGGACCAGAACTCGCTGGGCGCGACGAGCTGGAACCAGCCGTGCATCAGCAGGTAGTACAGGCCATGGACGGCGTCGACGTTGCTCAGCATCTGCCACAGCTGAGCCGGCGAACGACTGTATGCGGCCGAAATGGTCGCGGCCTCGTCGTACCAGAACGAGGGGCGGCCGGCGCCGACCAGACTTACCGCGGTGGCCAATACTGCGACGATCAGCGGGTCCAGCACGCGACGCCCTGACACACCGTTATGGTGCCAGAAGCAAACCCGGACTCTCCCGGGCGCGCCTGCTAGTTCGTCAGGTACAGGTAATACAGGCCGTCGGCGTGCTGGCGGCAGTCCCAGTGCGTGTACAGGTGGTTGTTCTGGGCGATCTCGACGTGCGGGCCGTCGACTTCGCACGCGGCCAGGGTTGAGTAGGAACCCTCGACCTGAACTTCGTCGGCATTGGCGACGCCCACCGCGGTGGTCATCAGCCCGCCCAACGCCAGTAAACCGGCAGCGATAACCCTCTTCATGCGGATCTCCCCTGTCGTAGCGATCGCTTGCCAGGCGAACTATATCGATTTGCTGGGGCGGCCGAGGGTAATTGCTCGGGCGCAACCAGACCTTCACAATTCGAACGTATGATCGAACAATGAGGCCGCTGGCGTCGATCGGGTACAACGGGCAGCCGCTCCGTGACCCGTTTCGGGTGGTGCGTCCGCCGATCGCGGTGCTGATCGATCTGACGGTGCTTTTTCCGCGCGAGCCGCATCGCTCCGGCCGGTATCAGCCCAACGGGCTGCAGCTGCACAAGGTCGTCGAGGGGTGGCTGAGCTGCTGGGGCCTGTGCGAGCAGGGCGACTGGTGGGGGCTGGTGACCTATCCGATCGTGTACGGGTCCAAGCAGAAAAACGTGACGCACTGGGTACCGGCCTGGACGCTGCGGCGAAAGGGCTAGAGCCGGTGTGGGTTACAGCCGGCGGCCCTGCACGAAGGTGGCGGCGATGGACGTCTCACGCGTTCGCATCAGCAAACCGAACAGGGTCTGGTCGCGCGCCATGGCCGGATCGTCGGATCGCACGCCTTCGGTGATCACGGCCTTCAGCGCCGGCGTGCGGTTCGGGTCGATGACGACGAAGTCGGCCTCCTTGCCGACGTCGAAGTTGCCGAACCGGTCCTCCATGTCGAGCGCGCGGGCACCGCCGAGCGTCCCGATGAAGAGCATCTCGGCCGGATGCATCGACACGCCCGCGTCGCCGGATTCGCCGATGTGCACCTTGAAGGCCGTCGCGAGCACCTGCGGAATCGGCCACTCGTCCCCGCCACCGAAATCCGTTCCGGCAGCGATGTTTACCCCGGAAGCGACCGTCCGCAGCCACGGCATGGTGCCGGACCCGAGGAACTGTTGCGACACCGGGCAGTGCGCGATCGACGTGCCCGTCTCCGACATCCGCTGCAGTTCGGTGTCCTGGCAGTGCACCGCGTGCGCCATCACGCTGCGCCGCCCGAGCATGCTCGGCCCACCGACTTTCGAGCCGGGCAGAAACTTGCCGTCATAGGTGTCCAGGTACGAGTCGACCTGATAGATCTGCTTGGTCTGGTCGACTTCGCCGGTGTCGGGCCGGTTGTTCTCGTTGAGGTGTGTGTGAAAGTACACGCCACGATCTCGCACCGAATCATACAGTTCGCCAAGCCTTTTCAAGGTCTGGCCGGTCACCGCGATCGCGAATCGCGGTACCAGCGCCACATGCAGCCGGGCGGTTTTCACGTTGCCGGTATCGGCGGCGTGCCACTTGTTGATCTCTTCGCGGGCCAGCCGGATCGCGTCGTCCTCCGACGTCATCAACGGCTTGGCGGCCTGCGGCCCGACAGTCTGGATGCCGCGGCCGCTGACGATCCGCAGCCCGCGGCGCGCCGTTTCGGCGAACAACGCATCCTGCGCCTCGGGGAAGGGAGATCCGAAGACCATCGCGGCCGTGGTTCCGCTCGCGATGCGCCGATCGCAGAATTCGACGGCGGCCCGCTTCGCGAAGTTCCGGTCGACGAAGCGGGCCTCCGCGGGATAGATGCAGTGGTTGAGCCACTCCAGCAGCTGGCCACCGTTGTACGAGTCGCCCGCGAAGGTCTGGGGGAAATGAACGTGGGTATCGACGAAGCCCGGAAGCAGAAACCCGGGCCGGTGATCCGTCACGGGTGTGACCCGGTACTTCAGCGGGACGCCGGCGCGATCGCCGCAGAATGCGATCTTGCCGTCGTCCTCGACCACCAACGCGCCCTCTGGGATCGACACCAACGCATGGGCGGCTTCGGACACCAGCGGAGAGCCGGCAAGGTGAAAAATGTGCCCAAGGTGAATCCGAGCCACGTGATCTTCCCCTAGTGTTTTCCCCGTCGCGCTGCAATTCACATACAACCACCTGGGCGTGTTCGGCGACGGCCCGGACAGCGAGCGCGGCTGGTTCGGTGGCGCGGTGACGATGTCGATGAAAGGATTGCTGCCCGTGGCAGAAAGCTGGAGTTCGCTGTTGACCACGCTCATTCCGCTGGCGCTCGTGATCGCCGTTTCGCCACTGTCGATCATCCCGGCCGTCCTCGTGCTGCACGCGCCGCAGCCCCGGCCCGCCGGGCTCGCCTTCCTCGGGGGTTGGCTGGTCGGGCTCGTGGTGCAGACCGTGCTCTTCGTCGAGGGCTCCGGTGCGCTGGGCGGTATGCATAAATCGCCACCGACGTGGGCGTCCTGGCTGCGGGTGGTGCTCGGGTCCGCGCTGATCCTGTTCGGTATTTACCGGTGGGTGACCCGCCACCGGCACACCGAGTCACCGGCCTGGATGCGTTCCTTTTCCACGATGCGCCCCCGGCGCGCGGCCATCACCGGACTGGTACTGACCGTGATCCGGGTCGAGGTGCTGTTGATGTGTCTGGCAGCCGGCTTGGCCATCGGTACCGCCGACCTGCACGATGCCGACAAACTGTCTGCCGGAATCGTCTTCGTCGCCGTGTCCGCGTCGACGGTCGCCATCCCCATCCTGGCCTACGTGGCCGCGGGCCACCGGCTCGACAACACGATGGAAAAGATCAAAGACTGGATGGAGAAGAACAACGCCGCGCTGATGGCGGCCATCCTGATCCTGATCGGTTTGATGGTGCTGCACAACGGAATTAAGGCCCTATAGCCCGGGCGAGGTTTACCGGTAGCCGCCATCGGCCAGGCCGGCCTGCGCTTCGAGCCTGTTGGTCTTGCCAAAGATCCTGTCGCGGAACACTTCCCAGACGTAGGCAGCGATCATGCGGGAGTGGCCTTTGGTCGCCCACTGCTGGGAATGCAGCTCCTCGTGGTGCAGGACGCGGTCGAGCGCGAGATTGCTTTCCACGGGCCGGCCCTTGCGGTCGGTGTACCACGCGTGCCCGGACTCGACGATTTGGCGCAGCCGCCGGGCGGGTCCGGCCGGGTCTTGGGCGTCGACCGCGACATTGACCATGAAGATGTCACCCCACGCGGTGCCGCCCTGCTGACTGAACAGCCGTTGGATCCAGTTGCCGCCCAAGCCCATCAGCATGCCGTTCGGGGTTGTGACGAGACGCCCGCCGTTGCGGTCGACGAATCCGACGTCCTGGCCGTAACTCCAGTTGTTCGCCTGTTGCCGATCGACAATCCGCCGCACCTCGTCGGCGGTGTACGGTGTTTCTGGAAAGTCGTTCGCCGGGCCGCCGTAGCCGGTGCCCGCGTTGAGGATGTAGGTCATCAGCGTCGCGTCGCGCGCCTCGTCGCCGGCGGTGCCCGGCGGAATGAGGAAGAACGACTTGCCGTCCGGGTCGTTGAGCTCGGCCATTTCTTCCAGTACCCGAAAGCTCTCGTGCGTGATGCCGTGCTGCCTGGCGATCGCGGTGATGTTCGTCGACGGCACGCCCAGACGTTCGGCGTTGGCCAGCCACTTCTGGTGATAGTCCGCCGCCGTCCGCCTGGTCATAGTGCGTCAATTGTTATCAGTCCCGCGGCTAAGGTGTAGCGAATGAGCAGGGGGCCCTGGCAACGCGTGCGCGGGATCAAGCAGATCACCCGGGGTTTGGGCACGCTGGATCGCGAGTTGTTCGTCGCGGTGGCCGAAACCCCGACCCCGCTGCTCGACTCAGTCATGCCTCCGCTGACGCGGGCGGCCGACCATTCCAAACTGTGGATCATGATTGCCGGCTTGCTGTTCGCGACCAAGAAGCCCGCCGCGCAGCGCGGCGCGGCCCGTGGGCTCGTGACGCTCGCTGTCACAAGCTTGTTCACCAACCAGGTCGCCAAACGAATCCGCCCGCGCCAGCGGCCGCTCTACGACTCGGTGCCGGTGGTCAGAAGAGCCCACCGCCGCCCGACGTCCAACTCGCTCCCGTCGGGACACTCGGCCAGCGCCGCCGCATTCGCCGTCGGAGTGAGTCTGGAGAATCCGCCGCTGGGCTTCGGGCTGGCCCTACTCGCCGGGCTGGTCGGATTGTCGCGGGTGGCCACCGGCGCGCACTACCCCGGAGATGTTATTGCGGGCCTGGGCATCGGCGCCGGGATCGCCGTGCTGGGCGGGCGGCTGGTCCCACCCGTCGTCGAAACCGCTCTGGCGCAATCGGAACCGTTGCGCATCGAGACGCCGGAACGGCCGGACGGTTCCGGCGTGGTGTTCGTGGTCAATCCGGCGTCGGGCAGCGGTACCGGTGCTCGCGTCGTCGACGAGGTTCGTGCCGAGCTGCCGAAGGCCGAGATCGTGGAACTCGGTCCCGACGACGACCCCGAGAGGGTGCTGCGCAACGCCGCGTCGCGGGCCGAGGTGCTCGCGGTGGGTGGCGGCGACGGCACGGTGGCCACCGCCGCGGCCGTGGCGGTCGAAGCGGGCCTGCCGCTGGCGGTGTTTCCCGCCGGAACGTTCAACCACTTCGCCAAGGACATCGGTTGCGACACCGTGGGCAAGACGGTGGAGTCGATCCGTCGCGGCAGCGTGGCCCGCGTTGATCTGGTGTGCCTCAACGAAAGTCAGATCGTGATCAACACCGCCAGCATCGGCGCGTACCCCGCGTTCGTGCAGCAGCGCGAAAAGTTGGAGAAACGCATCGGCAAGCCGTTGGCCGGCTTCTACGCGATGCTGCACACGCTGCGCACCGACCAACCCGTACGCATCCGCTACGACAACAAGACGCTGCTGACATCGCTGGTCTTCCTGGGCAATTCGCTGTATCTGCCCACCGGGTTCGCCCCGTCCCGTCGAATCCGGATGGACGACGGCCTGATCGACGTGCGCATCCTGGAAACCGGTCGCCGGTTCGCCACCACGAGGATCCTGACCGCGCTCGCCCTCGGGCGGCTGCAGCGCAGCCCGCTCTACCACGAGCTGCGGGTGCCCGAATTCAGCTTCTCGGCCGTCGACGCGCCGACGGTCGTCGCGCATGACGGAGAGGTCGGCGACGAGTACCGCGAGGCCAGCTTCACCGCGAAGTACCGGATTCTGCCGGTGTTCCGGCCGATTCGCTGAGCTACCCGGCCGGCTGGTCGGCCAGGCGATCGAGCCATTCGGCCATCATCGCCTTCTCACCCGCGGTCAGCGGGCCATTGCTGTTGGCGCGCAATGCTTCTCGCAGGGCAACGGCACGCCCGGGCAGATCGGACGGGGGCGCCCGCCGCGGGCCGTCGGTCACGATCGCGGCGATGGTGTTCTCCCGCGTGATGAAAGACAACTCCGGGTCGCGGTCCTCGGGTGGCACCCGAATCTGGGCCAGCACGTAGCCCAGTCCGGCGGCATGCGTGACCTGGACAGCGCGCTTGACGCTCATCTTGAGCAGGCCGCGGTCCCCGATGCGCGAGACCAGTCGGTGCAGGATCTCCAGCGATTCGCGGGCGAGCATTGGCATCTTGCCGGGACGGTCCTGGACGTAGGCCAGGATGTAGCAATCGGGGTGGGTGAGGCCGAAGCCTACGTGCAAGTCCCACGAGTCGCGGAAGTCCTGCACGGGGTCGTCGGTGAGGGCGGCACCCCGCTTGTCCCGTAGGTAGCTCTGCAGCACGTACCCGGTCACCGCATCCAGCAGGCCCTGCTTGTCGCCGAACTGCCGATAGATCACCGGTGGCTGCACACCCGCCGCCGCCGCGACGGCCCTGGTCGAGACCGCGTCGACGCCGCCGCAGGCAAGCAGTCCGGCCGCGGCTTCCAGCACTTTCCCCGCCGCCTCGGGGCCGGGAGTCCTCGGCTTCTGGGCATTCATGTTTTCAACGATAACAAATTGCCTGATTGCAGTGATACGAATCGATGATATCGTTTGATGCGATATCGCTGTTAACAACAGGACCGCGTAAAGGAACCCCCAATGTCTTCAGCATCGAACCCATCGACCAGCTACGACTTCGTTGTCGTCGGCGCCGGGGTCGGCGGCTGTGTGCTCGCCAGCCGACTCTCGGAACAGCCCGACACCCGCGTTTTGCTCCTCGAGGCGGGTAGCGCAACGCCGCCGCCGGCCAGCGCCAACCCCCAGTTGTGGCCCACCCTGATCGGCGGCGAGGCCGACTGGGGCGAGTCGACCACTGTGCAGGCGGCGACCGGATCGTCGGTGCCGTTGTCCCGGGGCCGGGGTGTCGGCGGATCGTCGGCCACCAACGGCATGATGTTCGTTCGCGGACACCGAGACAGCTACGCGCCGTGGGAGAACGTCGGCGCCAAGAGTTGGGGATACGACGACCTGCTGCCGTACTTCAAACGCAGCGAGACCGCGGTCGGCGGCGACCCGGCGCTGCGCGGCGACAGCGGCCCGATGCGGATCGGCACACTGGATCCGGTACATCCGATCATCGCCGCCGGGCTCGAGGCCGCGCTCGAGTGCGGATACCGCCGGGCGACCGACATCAGCGCGGGATCCGAAGTCGGATTCGGCCCGACCTTTCTGAACATCGTCGACGGGAAACGGCTCAGCGCCGCCGACGCCTATCTACTCCCCGCCCTCAACCGACCCAATCTCGACTTCGTCGCCGAAGCCACCGTGCACCGGCTTGCGATCGAGAATGGCCGCTGCACCGGCGTGGAGTACACCACGGCCGACGGGACTTCTCTGGTGCGCTCCGGCGAGGTCGTGCTCACCGCCGGCACCATCGGCTCGGCGCAGCTGCTGATGCTGTCCGGAGTTGGCCCAGCGCAACACCTTCGGGACGTCGGCATCGAGGTCAGCCTCGACCTGCCGGGCGTGGGTTCCAACTTCCACGACCACGTGATGTCGCCGGTGGTGTACCGCTCCACCCGGCCGATGCCGCCCAGCCGCAGCAGTCACAGCGAGGCACTCGGATTGATCCAGACCGAATACGCCGAGCACGGACCCGACGTCCAACTCCTACTGATCGATTCCACCGGTATCGGCCTGCCCGGGGATGACGGCAGCGTGGTCGGCTACATGATCGGCGCGTCGCTGATGACGCCCTACAGCCGCGGCAGCGTCCGGCTGTCCGGACCGACCGCCGATCACGCGCCGGTGCTCGACCCCAACTATTTCGGCGACGAGCGCGACGTGCGCACCATGATCACCGCCCTGCGGTTGGCCCGCCGGCTCGGCGCCGCCAGTGCCTACGAGCCGTGGCGTGCCGAAGAAGCCGCGCCCGGTCCGGCCGTCGAGGGCGATGCTGCCCTCGCTGCTTTCGCCAAGGCCGCCTACATGTCCTACTTCCACCCCGTGGGGACCTGCGCGATGGGCGACACCGACATGTCGGTCGTCGACAGCGAATTGCGGGTGCACGGCATCAGCGGCCTGCGGGTCGCCGACGGATCCGTGATGCCGTCGATCCCGTCGGCCAACACGGCCGCGACGGTCTACGCGATCGCTGAGCGGGCCGCCGAGATGATCGGTGGCTGACGGGCCGAATTCCGTTCTGCCTGCTAGCCTTCCGCGTCTGCTCCCAGGTAGGCGTCGGCCCAGGCGCCGATGATCCGGCCGGCCCGATGAGCCTGGCCGCGGGCGGTGAGCAGGTGATCGGAGCCCTCCAGCGAGACGAAGCTGCGCGGGTGGCGCGCCAACCGGAAGATCTCGCTCGCGTTGTCGATGCCGACGGTGTTGTCCGTCGGCGAGTGCAGGATCAGCAGCGGCAGCCGCAAGCCCTTGATCTTGTCGTGCAGATGCGCCGCGCGGACGTCCTCGACGAAGGCGCGCTTGAGGATCAGCTTGCGCCCACCGACCAGCCACTCGACGCTGCCCTCGGCCAAGCAGCGGTCGACCACTGCGTCGTAATGCTTTTCGACATGGCTGGGGTCAAACGGTGCGGCCACCGTGACGACCGATCGCACGCCCGGCGCCCGCATCGCCGCCGCGATCACCGCGGCGCCACCCCACGAGTGCCCGACCAGGATGTCGGCCGGCGTCCCGCGGTTGGCCATGAACTCGCAGGCCTGGACGACGTCGTCGACCTTCACGGTGAACGACCCGTCACCCCAGTTTCCGTCGGATCCACCGAGCCCCAGCGCGTCGAAGCGCAGCATGCCGATGCCGTCGGACGCCAGCTGCTTGGAGATCCGGGCCGCGGCCGGGCAGTCCTTGCCGAGGGTGAAGCCGTGCGCGAACACCCCCCAACCGCGCGCCGGAGTTTCCGGGACCTCGATGACCCCGGCCAGATTCGCGCCCGTGGAGCTTAGGAACGTGACACGTTCGCCCATAGTGCAGATCTAACTACGTGACGCCCGAGGGCGAAGTTGGCAATACGGCAGGAATTTGCTGCGTCGGCAACCTAGGATTTGCTCATGCCGCTGGCGGTCGGCCCGCGTCCCCCATAAGGTGACCAGCGTCCTGGCCAACGGAGGTTGCGGCACACATGAAACTTTTCAGCGCATTGTGTTGGGTTCTGCTCGCGCTCACGGTGGTCGCGGTGGCGGTGATGGCACTGTGGCCGTCGCTGGCCGCCCAAGCCGCATCCGCCCAGGCCGCCCTGCTCATCCTGTTCGTCGTCGTCCACGCGTGGCTGGGCTACTCCGCACGAGGCATGGCCGCCTTCGTGGTGATCGCCGGTGTCATCTCCTTCGCATTCGAAGCACTCAGCATCGCCACCGGTTTTCCGTTCGGCTCCTACACGCATCACCTGCCCGGTGTGAAACCCCTGGGGGTTCCGCTCGCGGTCCTGCTTGGCTGGATTATGTTCGGCTGGCTGGCCTGGGCGCTGGCTCGGATGATCATGCGGGCCGTGCCGGCTACGGCTCTCGGTGGCGCCGAACGCTTTACGACCCCGATCGTGGCGACGTTCATTCTCGGGGGCTATGACCTGGCGTACGACGCCGTCGGGGCGACGGCGCACAGCTGGTACTCCTACGACCAACCGACCGGTGCGCTGGGTGTTCCGGTGACCAACTACCTCGGCTGGCTGCTGACGGGTTGGGTGATCTTTCAGCTCGTCGCTCTGGTCGAAACGAAATTCCCCGGTCGCCCGGTCACCCAGGGTCGCAGCTACTGGCTGCCGGCATGCCTGTTCTGGCTTTCCACCAGCGCCCAGGTCTTCGTCGAGCTGATCCATGGGACCGACGGCGTCGCGGTGCGTGGCGGCAAGACCATCGCGATCGCCGACGTGTACGAATCATGTGCGTCGACAGCACTATTCACCATCGTATTCACCGGGATCATGGCGCTGATCCGGCTCTACAGCCGTCAACCGTCGCCTCGCTGATCCCCTTGGCGTAGCGCAGTATTCGCGCTACCGACTTGTGACGCCGTCGTGACGTCACCATTTGGAAACAGCGCGGTGCGGCGCGCGCCGTGTCGCGCGTCACCCACCAACAATGGGGGCGGTCGTCGAGGTGCGACCTGGCTACGGCTATGTGGTTCTGCTGCGCGAATGAAGGAGTTGGACGTTGATGACGATCTTCGATCGATTCAACATCGGTGTTGTTGCTAGCGCTGGATTGTGCGGTGCCGCCATAGCGTTGAGCCCGGACGCTGCAGCCGTCCCATATATGACGGGTGGCGGGGCGTGCATGTATGGGCAGGCCGGTGAGGTCCCGGCAGCTGGTGGACCCGTCGGGGCCGCGGGCGCCGGAGCAGCGGCAGCACCGTGCGCCGCTCCACTGACTGATATGGCCGGTGTCCCAATGGTGGTGCCCGGGCCGGGAATTGTTCCGGTTCCCGCTGGTGCTCCGCTGATTGCGCTCGGACCGCCGATACCACCCGTGCCGCTGGGTGCGCCGTTGCCTTTGGGCGCTCCTCCGGTGCCGATCGCCGCGCCGCTGCCGCTGGGTGCTCCGCTGGTTGCGCTGGGTGGGGTTGCGGATGGCATTCCGGTTGCCCCGTTGATCGACATGTCCGGGGTGAAGGACGCGCCGACCGGTCCGGCGCCCACCGGTGGGCCGGTGGCCGGTCAGCCGGTCTCGCCCGGTCCCTCGCCGGTGCACGGAGGCTGATCTCCGCTCGGATTGAATGACCCGCTGGGCTCAGCCCGGCGGGTCATTTCTATTGCGGGGGCAGGTATTCCGT
Organism: Mycobacterium florentinum; assembly: GCF_010730355.1. NCBI lineage: Bacteria > Bacillati > Actinomycetota > Actinomycetes > Mycobacteriales > Mycobacteriaceae > Mycobacterium > Mycobacterium florentinum. The sequence goes on along the minus strand of NZ_AP022576.1, from coordinate 3,101,515 downwards.
TGCCGAGTGTCGGGTGCTCTCTTGTCGAGTGTGACGCCTTGGTGGGGAACCCGCGGAAATCCCGCCGTGAGTACACACTCGACGACGCGAAGCAACGCTAGAAATTGTGCGACAACGGTTTACGACGAGGGCAGTTCGTTGGTGGCCTCGCGCACGACGACCGGGTCGCCGACGTTGACGGTGTTGTAGTACCACTCGGCGTCCTCGGGGCTCAGGCTGATGCAGCCGTGGCTGACATTCTCCAGCCCCAGCGAATTGACCGCCCAGGGAGCCGAGTGCACGAAAAGACCATGGTTGGTGATACGAACGGCGTAGTCCACCGTGACGAGATAACCGTCGGGATCGCTGACGGGAATGCCGACGCTGCTCGAATCCATCTGAACCGAGCGGTCTTTGGACAGAACGGTGTAGGAGCCGATCGGCGTCGGATACTCGGGTCGACCCAACGAAGCCGGCAGCACGCCTTCCTGGCCGAAGTGCGGGCGGTGGTGCGGCGACGGCAGCGACGACGGCGGTCCCGACTCGACTCCATCGATGCTCACGGTGAAGGTGTGCTCGGAGATGCTGGCAATGCCGATGACCCTCGGGCCCGTCTTGATCTCGGAGGGCTGGCCCTCCACCGTCAGCGCAATGGTGCTGTGCGCCGGCCAGTATCGGTCAGGAACCCATTGCACCACTTTGTTGTCGAGCCATTCGTACTTGCCGGTCATCGCGGGCTTCGACGTGATCTTCAGCGCCTGCTCGGCGGCGCGCCGGTCGGTGACGGGGGCACGGAAGGTCACGATGACCGGGTGCGCCACGCCGACCGCCTGGGTGCTCGTGGGCAGCACCGAGGCGATTGGGAACGCGTACGACTGGCTCGCGGAGGCGAGGCTCACGTCGGCGGGCACCGGCAGATTCACGACCGCCGTCCCGGCAACTACGCTCGCGCCGATTCCGATGACAGCGACGGCACCCCGAATACCCGCTCGCATAGCCTCAATTCCTTTAACTGACAGAGTTGCAATAGAGATGGTAAATGGCTGTTGAGCTGCGGAAGCGTAAGGGCGCGTTTGTAATTGATCAAGTCTCTGTCACGATTTGGCTACGGCGATCTGATCTGTCAACGTGATCGTCGCGAGTCGTCGTCCTGATAGAGGAGAGCAATGCCCGCACGTTGGTGTCGAGGAGTTGGTCTGGCCGGTGCCATGCTGATGTGCGCCGCGGGGGTCGCGGGCACCGCGGCAGCCGCGCCGCCTCCCGCGCCGGGGATCCTGGTCAGCGATGGAATCACCAAGTGCTCAACGGGTTTCGCGGCCCAGGGCGGCGACGGCGGCTACTACCTGTTCACCAGCGGGCATTGCGACCATGGCGCGCCGTTTACCTACGACGAGAACGTCCCGCTCGGGCACATCACGGCCAGCGAGATGCTGGGTGACCTCAAAGACGCAGCGATCATCCGTCTTGACCCGGACATCGGTGCACCACCGGGTGGCGTCGGCGGCCAGCGCGTTCGGGGCGTGTTGAGTGCTTCGCAGATCAAGTCGGGCATGCCGTTCTGCAAGTTCGGAGCGATGACCGGTGAGACCTGTGGGTCCGTCAAGAGCATCGACGGCGAGGTCATCGAAGCCAATGTGTTCGCTCAGCCCGGTGACAGTGGCGGTCCGGGCTATGTGAAGAACGCGGACGGCACCGTCACCGCGGTCGGCCTGGTGATGTCCACGTCGTTGGCGGGTGACCCCAACACGACCTACTTCGTCCTGGTGCAGCCACTGCTGGGCAGATGGGGCGTGCACATCGTCGGCTGATTATGGTGTCCGCCCGCCGGGTGTAGTGACCCGGTAGACGTCGACCTCTTCGGGTAGGCCCTTCAGCCGTTGTGGTCCAAGGCTGTCGAAGGCTAGTCCCGAACCGGCGGACAAATCGCGAACGGTCCGACTCGCCAACACCTCACCTGTACCAGCGAAGGCCCCGATACGCGCACCCGTGTGGACGGCCACGCCGCTCCACTCCTCGCCGCGACGCTCGCATTCACCCGTGTGGACGCCCGCGCGGATCCGGATCCCGCGAGTGGCGAGGGCCGGAACCAGTTCCAGCGCGCAGCGGGCGGCCTTGGTCGGGCCGTCGAAGAGCGCGAAGATCCCGTCGCCGGTGTGTTTCGCGCGGCGGCCGCCGTACTTCTCGATTAGCCAGTCGACGGCTTTGTCATGTGCATCGAGCTGGCGACGCCAGTGCGCATCGCCCCGAGCGCTGAGCAGTTCGGTGGAACCGACGATGTCGGTGAAAAGCACCGTTTTGACCAATCGTTCGTCGACGGCGGCACTCGTTGCGCCGCAGACGAAATCGATAATGGCCGAACCCACCGCGTCGTCGAGAGCGAGTGCGGTCCCTGGGGCAGCGTCATGAATTGGGCCCCGGGGATGGCGGCCGCCAGCGCCTTCGCGCCCTCGAATGGGGCCACTCGATCGTCCGGCCTTGCCAGTACCAGGGTGGGGGCCCGGATGGAACCAAGAATGCCCCGAACATCAATCTCCAGGAGTGCCTGCCACAGCCACGCGGCCATCGTCGGGCTCGCGCTCACCCGTTGATACCGCCCATAGAGGTCGCGAAATCCCGGTATGTCGGCCGGTACCCCGTTTGTCCCACACGATCAATTGGGTGGATTCCGCTAGCTGTTCGACGAAGGCCGCGACTGGACTTGTCGGTTCGTCGACGAGGTCGACGTTGCTGAACCAACCGGGGTTCCACACGAGCGTCGTGTCGCCCTCTCCGAACTCGCGATACGCGAGACGAACAGAGCCATTGCGCGCGTAGCGGACCCGGGGGTCGCTCATAGCGACATCTTGGCATCACCGAGTTCGCTGCGCAGGCCATGACGGGAATCGAACCAGCGTGTGCGGGCTTGGGAGCCGAATGTCAGTGGATGCGCGCGCTGCCGCCGAGGCCGATCTCCAGCACGCTTCCGGTGATGACGCCGGGATCGGTGACCAGGTACAGGACACCGCGACTGACGTCCTCGGGTTGCAGCCAGGGTTGAGGTATCGGGTTGGCCCGCATCATCCGGCGCACCAGATCGTCGGGGATGTCGTCGCCGCCGGCGGGTTGCACCATCGGTGTTTGGGTCGTGGTCGGGCAGACGACATTGATCGTCACGCCGTCCTTGGCGACCTCCAGGGCGGCGGATTTCGCGAGGCCGATGACACCCCACTTGGTGGCGTTGTAGGCGGCGAGCTCGGGGATGCCCATCCGGCCGCCCATCGAGGAGGTCACGACGATCCGTCCGAACTGCTGGCGTCGCATCACCGGAATGGCGGCCCGCAGGGTGTGAAATGCGCCGGTCAGGTTCGTGTCGATCAGCTGTTGCCATATGACGTCGCTGACGTCTTCCAGCAGCCCGGTGCTGACGATTCCGGCGTTGGCTACGACGATGTCGAGGCTGCCCATGTCGGCGACCGTCTGCTTGATCGCCGCGCCGACCGCGGCCGAATCGCGCACGTCGAGGGTGAGCGGTAGGCATCGTCGGCCCAGCGCCTCGACCAGCTTCGCCGTCTCGCGTAGGTCGTCCTCGGTGCCCAGGGGGTAGGTCAGGTCCGTCATCGCGTCGGGGGCATCGGCGGCCACGATGTCGGCTCCCTCGGCCGCTAGCGTCACCGCGTGTGCGCGTCCCTGTCCTCGAGCCCCCCCGGTGATGAAGGCCACGCGTCCGTCCAAAGCACCCATAGGGGTAGAAGCTACCTGCAGTTTTGGACGAGGCGCTTGCAGGTCCGGCTTATGCCATGAAATCAGTTGCTGTGGAACATATTTCGGCGCTAGCTAGTGGCCGCCAGTGCTGGAGCTGCCAGAGCTGCTGCTACTGCTGGAGCTGCTGCTCTCGCTGCCGCTGCTCGAGCTGCTGGAACTGCCGGAGCTGCTTTCACTGCCACTGCTCGAGCTGCTGGAACTCCCGCCGCTACTTTCGCTGCCGCTGGAGCTGCTTCCACTGCTGGGGCTACTTCCACCGCTCTCGCTGCCGCCACTGCTGGGGCTGCTTCCACCGCCGAGTTCGGCGCCTCCACTGCTAGAGCTGCCACTGGCAGGCCCACCGCCGCTAGGGGTTTCGCCGCCGCCGCTCGGCGCGCCGCCGCTCGGGCTTTCACTACCGCCGGTTGGCCCGCCGCCCGAAGGCGCACCGGCGGCGGGTGGTGCACTGCCCGCAGGCGGGCTGCTGTTCGGACCTTCACCACCGCTGGTGGGCGCGCCACCGCTAGGGGTTTGACCGCCTCCGGTCGGCCCGCCACTGGTTGGTCCGCCTCCGGTCGGCCCGCCACTGTTTGGTCCGCTGCCGGGAGCGTCGTGGCCGGGACCGGTAACGGGTCCGCCTCCCGCGGGTGGGCCGCTGCTCGGACTGTCACCGCCGCTGGTTGGTCCGCTGCCGGGAGCGCCGTGGCCGGGGCCGCCGCCGTGCGGCCCACCGGTGCCGGGGTTGCCGCGGACCGGGCCCGAGCCGCTAGTCGGCCCACCACCGCCGGAGTTGGGCGGAGGCCCTTGCTCCGGAGGTGGCCGGTGCGGCGGCGACTTGGGTCGGGGGAGGTAAATCGGCGGCCACGAGTGCGGCGGAGCCTCGACCACCGGCGGACTCGCAGGCGGATCGGGCAGCTGAACCGGTGGCACCGGAGCCGGCGCGATCGGCGGGACAAATACGGGAACGGGCATGGCCGGCGCCACGGGAGCCACGGCGGGTGCGGGGACCACAACGGGCGGCGCTGCGGGGAGCGGGGCCGTCGGAGCCGGTGCGACCGGGGGTGGACGCAGCGGCTCCGGCGCCACCATCTTCATCGCGGCCACTTCGGGCGCGGGCAATAGTGCCTGCTGGACGGGGGCGATGATGCCCTGGATCGGGGCGGGCAACGAACCGACCGTCGTGCGAATGCCGAGCGACAGGGCGATCTCCAGGGCCAGCGCCGCGCTGAAGCCGGCTACTGCCACCGCACTTCCGACCAGCAGGCCCGGGCGAGCACGGGGCTCGCTGTCATCCGAAGCGTCCATGACGACGGTTTGGGCATCGGCTTCATCGTCGGTGACGGCGCTGTAGGCGAGGTCGTCCTCGCCCAGCTCGGTGTGGGTGATGCTCAAATATTCGGGCAGGGCAGACACGTCGACCGCCCCCGTGCCGGGGTCCAGTGCGTAGGCCAGTGCGGCAGTCGGCGACGCGAGCGCATTCGCGGACGCCAGGGCCGCGCCTCGGGCAAGTGCTGTCTCCGGTTCCTCCGGCACGTTCACGATGAGCGACGTCGCGTCTTCCAAACCCTGCCTGATCGGGGTGATGTCGACACCGGACCCGACCACGAACAGGCCGCCCGGCGGTATCGGCAGCTCGTCCAGGCCGATGATCAACTCCACCAGTTCCGCCGTGACCGCGGACCCGGTATCCAACTGTTCTTTGCGGACATCGTCGACGGAACCGTCGGAGGTTTCGACAACAGCCAGCGTCGCGGTGTCGGGCTCCACGAACAGCATTGCGGTGCGCTCGTAACCCATTGCGCCGCCGACGGATTGGGTTAATGCGGCCGCGGCCACAAACGCCGAGACCAGCAAGACGTTCTCAATCTTGTGGGCGGCCAGCGCGTCGCGCAGCACTGCCGCTTCTAGCTGGTCGGTGCACGCCACCCCGATCGAGTCCAGTTCGAGCCCGGCGCCGGCCGCGTCCTCACGGGTACACATGATGGCGGCGATCACTCGGTCGGACGCACTGACGGTGGGCGAGTCGTCGGCAGCCGCGATCGCGAACTCGTTCTCGTCGATCGTGGGGCCGTCGGCGTTTTCGCCTTGCAGCATGACCATTTGAACCGAAGCCGGCGCTATCGAAACTCCGAGCACGATGTCCATTGCCCACGCCTCCCGACATCTCGGCGGCCGGCCCTGGTTTGGACCGAAAGAGCCACACGGAGTCGTGAGCCGATCGTCGCTGGGGAAGCTGTGTCAGGGTCCGGCGGATGCTGGGTGCGCGCTATGCGTTTCCAGCCACGTCGATGTTGGGATCGGTAGCGACACGCTGGGGGTGGACTTACCGCGACGAGGTAATTCGAACCACCCGATGGAGTTTCCATGAAGATTGCCGCCATGGCACTTGCCGCTCTTATGGTCGGCACATCGCTTACAGCGAGCACCGCCCAGGCAGACGTGACGGCCGGGCCGGTGCCGGCCCACGTCTATCCGCTGCAGCCACCGCCCGGTCCCGTTGTCGACCCCGATCCGCTGGTGGCGGTGCAGAACTTTCAAGCCCACATCTCCGATTTGCATGACAATTGGGACACCCTGAGCCCGGACGAGCGGAATCGGCGGCTGAAGGCCTTACAACAGGAGGCCCCCCTAGTCGACGCCGAGACTCGCAATCTGCCGCCGGGTCAGCAGCTACAGGTCGAGGGCATGTTGTTGTCGGCGACGCTTCAGCTCGCCGATCTTCTCCGGCGGATGCGATAGCGCGACGCCAGCTGCAATGGTGGAGCCGATGACGGGAATCGAACCCGCGTATTCAGCTTGGGAAGCTGATGTTCTGCCATTGAACTACATCGGCGCGGTTGCCCAAGAAGGCTAGCACCCGGGCGCTCGACCAGCCGCAACAGTCGAATGGCCACGCGGAAATGGGCCTATTCAATGAAATTTAAAATGCTCACATTTATTCTTTCGTTATCATGCCGTAATGTGCCCTGAGTGGGTCGGCACAGGTTAGCCAAGAAGCGGCGGAAATCGCCGGTTGTCCTGGCAGCGATGCTGGCTCCCGCCGCGGTGTTCTTCGCGGTGTCGGGTGATGTCGGCCCATTCGCCGCCCCTGCGGAAGCCAAACCCGTTATTAGTGAGCCCGCGCCGTCGTACTTAGAAATTGTCGCTGCGGCACCGAATATCCCGCATGGCGCGCCCGGCTTGGCAGTCCCCGATGGCCAGCAGGTCGCATCGAGATACCACGTCCGGTCCCGTTTCTTGCCTGTGGGACTCTGCTCCGAGCAGGGCCTGCAAGTGCGGACGATCCTGGCGTCCCGCGCGATCAGTGCCACGTTCCCGCAGATTCACGAAATCGGCGGCGTCCGACCGGATCCGCTGCCCTGGCACCCGCTCGGCCTGGCGCTGGATGTGATGATCCCGGATCCCGGGAGCGCGCAGGGCATCGCGCTGGGCAACGCGATCGTCGCCTACGTGCTGCAGAACTCGAATCGGTTCGGGATGCAGGATGCGATCTGGCGCGGCGTCTACTACACGCCCAATGGTGCACAGACGAGCAGGCTCGGCCACTATGACCACGTCCACATCACGACCACCGGTGGCGGCTACCCCAAGGGTGGCGAAACGTATCTCGCCGACTGAAGGCCGGACCCCGAGCAACCGATAGGCTCGTCGCGTGCTGCTCTCCGATCGTGACCTCAGGGCCGAAATCTCCGCCGGCCGGTTGGGCATCGACCCGTTCGACGACACCCTCGTCCAGCCCTCGAGCGTTGACGTCCGCCTCGACAGCATGTTCCGGGTGTTCAACAACACCCGCTACACCCACATTGACCCCGCCAAGCAGCAGGACGAGCTGACCAGCCTGGTGGAACCCGCCGCAGGGGAGCCGTTCGTGCTGCACCCGGGCGAGTTCGTGCTGGGCTCGACGCTCGAGCAGGTCGCGTTGGCCGACGACCTCGCCGGGCGTCTGGAAGGCAAGTCGTCGCTGGGCAGGCTGGGCCTGCTCACGCACTCGACCGCGGGCTTCATCGATCCCGGATTCACCGGTCACATCACCCTCGAACTGTCCAACGTCGCCAACCTGCCGATCATCCTGTGGCCCGGCATGAAGATCGGCCAGCTGTGCATCCTGCGACTGACCAGCCCGGCCGAACACCCTTACGGCAGTTCGCGAGTGGGTTCGAAGTACCAGGGGCAGCGCGGCCCGACGCCGTCGCGCTCCTATGAGAACTTCATAAGAACTACATAGCTTCGGCAGGGTGCCCGCACAGCGTTTCTGCGGGATTATTAGATAGTCAATGGTTTTTCTCCTCCGCCCGAGCACGGCTCGGCTAGCACCACCTTTGGAGGGGTTGGTTTTGGATATTGTGCTCGGGGTCTCGGTCGCACCGGACTCGGTCCAGATGGTCCTGGTTGAAGGCGAGAACGCTGACGGTGCTTTGGTCGAAGAGGACGAATTCCACTTCGCCGCAACCGATCTCACCGAACCCACCGGTGTCCCCGATCGGGTGATCTCGGCGATCCTGGGTACCCGCGAGGGTGCGGCCGATGCCGGGCTTGAGCTGTCCTCGATCGGGGTGACGTGGACCGACCAGCTGCATGCGGCCGTGCTCCGTGACGCGCTGGCCTCCTACAAGCTCGAGAACGTGATGCTGGTCTCGGCGTTCCTGGCTGCCGCGGCGCTGGGTCAATCCGTCGGCGGGGCAATGGGTTACGAGACCACCGCAGTGCTCTTCGTCGAGCCGGACACCGCGACGCTGGCCGTCGTCGAGACCTCCGACGGGTCCATCAGCGAGTTCTTCAGAGAACAGCTCGACCCCGAGTCCGACGAGGAAGCCACCGCCCAACTCACCGGCCTGATCGGTGGGCTCGAGGAGATGGACATGCCGCCGGGTGGGGTGTTCGTGGTCGGCTCGGGCGTCAACATCGCGGCGATCAAGCCGGCGCTGGAGTCGGCAACCGCGCTGAACGTCAACACGCCGGAAGAGCCCGAGACCGCGCTGGCCCGCGGGGCCGCGCTGGCGTCGGCGAACGCGCCGCTGTTCGCGTCGTCGACTGCCGCGCTGGCGTACGCGCAAGACCCGGGAACCGGTGCCGTCCAGCCGGCCGACAGGCCCGAATACCTTGGCGTGTCCTACCTTTCCGACGCGACGCTCGGCCGCGACGAGCTCGCCTACAGCCTGGTGTCCGACGAGGACGCCGACGCGCCGACAGTCGTGATCGACCCGGCTGACTTCGCCGGGCCGGACGAAATCGAACCTCGCCGCAGGCCGGTGCTGCTGGTCGGCAGTGGGATGGCGGTGGTCGCGATCAGCGCCGTGGTGGCGCTTGAGATCGCACTGGCGATCGGCATCCGCACGACGAACGTGGCGGTGCAGCCCAGTCCCAACCAAAACCTCATCGTGCCAAGCCAACCGGTTCCCGCGCCCCCGCCCGTGCAGGCGTCCGCTCCGAAGCCGAAGTTCAGTCTCCCGGCGCCCGCGGCGGCGCCGATGCCATTGCATCCTGCGTTAGCGGCACCGCTGCCGGCTGCTCCGGCGCCCGCTGCTCCGCCGCCACTGCCCGTGGCTCCTCCCATTGCGCCGGTGGTGCCGGTTCCGGCCGTGGTGCCGATCCCGGCGCCCCAGATCCGCGTGCCTGCCCCGGAGTGGCTGATGACTCCGCCGGTGATCCAGGCGCCACCGCGCGTACTGCCGCCACCTGTAGTGGTGCAGCAGCCGCCACCGGTGCATTTCCCGGAGCCACCGGACTCGGTCCCGCAGTCACCTCCGCATCAAACTCCTCCACAAACTGGCCCGACCAAGCCGAATGGCCCGGGTGGCCATCCTGGTTCGGGTCCCGGTGGTCCCGGCGACGGCATCCCCGGTTCGGGTCCGGGTGGTCCTGGCAGCGGGCATGTTCCGCCGCCTGGTTCGGGTTCGGGTGGCGCCAACGGTGGTGGCCCTGGTGGTCATCCTGGCTCGGGTCCCGGTGGTGGCGGCCACGGTTCGGGCGGCCCCTTCGGGGGCGGACCTAACGGCGGCGGGCCTGGCCACGGCGGCAGTGCTCCGATCGGTGGCGGCCCCGTTGGGGGTGGTCCGATTGGCGGCGGTGGCCACGGTGGTGGACCGATCGGTGGTGGACCGATCGGTGGTGGACCGATCGGTGGAGGTGGCCACGGTGCGGGTGGTCCCTTTGGCGGTGGGCCGTCGGGTGGGCCCATCGGTGGCGGCCCCATTGGTGGCGGGCCGATCGGTGGAGGCAGCCACGGTGGCGGGGGACCGTTCGGCGGAGGCGGCAGGGCGCCAAGCGGGCCTATCGGGGGTGGACCCATCGGCGGAGGCGGCCATTCTGGTGGCGGTCTTGGTGGTGGCGGTTTTGGTGGAGGCGGTGGCCTCGGGGGCGGCGGCTTCGGTGGTGGTCACAGCGGTGGCGCAGGCGGCTTCGGTGGTGGCGGCGGCGGTCACAGTGGTGGTGGCGGCGGACACCATTAGCGATCTCGTTCGAGGCAACTGCATCGGATCACGCGTAAAAGCGGGTCGCTACGGGAATACAGGGTGGGGATTCACGACGTCTCGAGGCAGCCGGAGCCTGTGATGGCGACGTCCTCCGCTGCACTGTCTAGCAAATGACAATGGAGGGGCATTGGACACCGTACTTGGGGTGTCGATGGCGCCGTCGGTAGTCCGGATGGTTCTGGTCGAAGGCGAGAATGGCGATGGCGTCACCGTCGACGAAGACAACTTCGACGTTGCGTCCGACGACGACGCGGCAACGACCAGCGCTGCCGATCAAGTCGTCTCGGCGATCCTGGGAACCCAGGAGGGTGCGGCTCAGGGCGGTTACCAGCTGACTTCGACCGGGGTCACCTGGACCGATCCCATCGAGGCAGCGGCCCTGCGCGACGCACTGGCCGCCCACAAGGTCGAGAATGTGATGTTGGTCTCGGCCTTCCTGGCCGCGGCCGCGCTGGCGCAGGCGGTCGGCAACGAAACCAACTACGCGCAGACCGCGCTGCTGTTCATCGAGCCCGACACCGCGACCTTGGCGCTCGTCGATACGGCCGACGGGTCGATCGCCGATGTGCATCGCCAGCCGTTGGCCGAGGACGATGAGACCGCGGTGGCCCAGCTGGCCTCGATGGTCTCCGAGGCCGAGACGCTGAACACGTGCCCTGGCGCCGTGTTCGTCGTGGGCTCCGGCGTCGATGTTCCGCTGATCAAGCCGGCGCTGGAGGCCGCAACGACACTCCCGCTGGCCATGCCCGAGGAGCCGGACACCGCGCTCGCTCGCGGCGCTGCGCTGGCCTCGGCGCACGCGCCGCTGTTCGCTTCGTCTACCGCCGCACAGGCTTATGCGCAGGACCCGGGCACCGGTGCCATCGCCCCGTTCGCGATTGCCCCCGGATATTTCGACAACCCGGACTCCGGCGACGATGCGCTGGCATACAGCGCTATGCCCGACGACTATGCCGATGCCTACACCGGCCAGCACACCGCTGCCACCTCGCTCGCCGACTATCACGAACGCCGATCATTTGGACTGGTAGGCAGCGTGGTGGCGTCGATCTTCATCGTCGGCGTCGCGGCGCTGGTCGTTTCGCTGGCGATCGCGATTCGGCCGACTGCCGGCGTGAAGCCCGTTCCCAGCCACAACATCGTCGCCCCGGCCACACCGGCGCCCGCGGCTCCGGCTCCCGCGCCCGCGGCACCGGCTCCCGCGCCTGTGGCGGCCCCGATCCCCGCTCCGGCGCCCGTTCCTCAAGCACCCGCTCCGGTCCAAATACCCGACGCCCCGGCGCCGGTCCCGGTCCAGGTGCCGGATGCGCCCGCACCAATACCGGATGCGCCCGCGCCGGTCCCGGTCCCAGCGGCCCCGGCTCCCGCACCCATGGCGCCCATTCCCGTCCCGATCCCGCTGCCGATACCGCCGATTATCGGCGTGCCCGGCGGGCCGTTGGGTCCCGGCGGCGGATTCCCCAACCGAGGCCACGGCGGCGATGAGTTCCCAGGTAACCAAGGTCCCGGCGGCGGACGCGGCGAGTTCCCCGGTGGTGGCGGCTTCCCCGGTGGCGGCCACGGCGGCGGCGGGTTCCCCGGGTTCCCGGGCGGCGGCCACGGCGGCGGTGGCTTCCCGGGTGGCGGCGGTCACGGTGGTTTCGGCGGCGGCCACGGCGGATTTGGTCGCCACTAGGTTTCCCGAGAGCCACCTAGTCACCTCCCGTTTGCCTCCCGATTGACGGGGCGATGCAGTTAGCTCATCGCGGCCACCTACACACGGTGGTATGCGATGCACCGTCTTTGGCACTGGATACCTGGGTGCTACGCACGCAGTCGGGATGGCGGTACTGGGACACGAGGTCGTCGGAGTCGACATCGACCCAGGTAAAGTCGCCAAGCTGGCCGCAGGTGATATCCCCTTCTACGAGCCCGGCCTGCGAGAGTTGTTGACCGACAACCTGGCTGCCGGCAGATTGCGGTTCACCACCGACTACGATTTGGCGGCCGATTTCGCCGACGTGCACTTCCTGGGCGTCGGCACGCCGCAAAAGAAGGGCGAATACGGCGCCGACCTGAGCCATGTCCACGCCGTCATCGACAACCTCGTACCCCGGCTGACCCGCCCGGCCGTGCTGGTCGGCAAATCGACTGTGCCAGTGGGCACTGCGGCCGAGCTCGGGGAGCGCACCGCCGCGCTGGCGCCCGCGGGGGTTGACGTCGAAATCGCCTGGAACCCGGAGTTCTTGCGCGAGGGACACGCGGTGCACGACACCTTGGAGCCGGACCGTATTGTGCTTGGCATCCAACAGGATTCGGTACGCTCGGAGATCGTCATCCGCGAGTTGTACGCGCCAATCCTCGACGCGGGTGTGCCATTCCTCGTAACCGATTTGCAGACAGCGGAATTGGTCAAAGTTTCGGCCAATGCCTTTCTTGCGACGAAGATTTCGTTTATCAACGCCGTCTCCGAGGTGTGCGAAGCGGCGGGCGCCGACGTCACGCTGCTGGCCGACGCGCTCGGATATGACTCCCGCATCGGGCGCAAATTCCTCAACGCGGGCTTGGGTTTTGGCGGTGGCTGCCTGCCCAAGGACATCCGGGCGTTCATGGCCCGCGCCGGCGAGCTGGGCGCCAATCAAGCGCTGACGTTCCTGCGCGAGGTCGACAGCATCAACATGCGTCGGCGCACCAAGATGGTCGAGCTGGCCACCGCCGCGTGCGGCGGTTCGCTGCTGGGCGCCAACATCGCCGTGCTCGGTGCGGCTTTCAAGCCCGAGTCCGACGATGTCCGGGATTCGCCCGCGCTCAACGTCGCCGGTCAGTTGCAGCTCAACGGGGCCGCGGTCAACGTCTACGACCCGAAAGCCCTGGAAAACGCGCGCCGCCTGTTCCCGACGCTGAACTACGCGGTGTCGGTGACCGAGGCCTGTGAGGGCGCGGACGCGGTCCTGGTGCTGACGGAATGGCAGGAGTTCACCGACCTCGACCCGGACGACCTCGCCGACCGGGTGCGGGCCCGCGTCGTCGTCGACGGCCGCAACTGCCTGGATGCCGAGCGCTGGACGCGGGCGGGTTGGCGGGTGTTCCGGCTCGGAGCGCGACGTCCCTGAATCGCACCCCTGGCGAGTAGCCTGATTGCGTGGACTACGCGGCAGCCTTTCTCGACGAAAACCGCGCTTTTTCGGAGCTTTTCCACGAAGTCGACGACTCACACCCGGTGCCGACCTGCCCGGGCTGGAGCCTCAAGCAGCTGTTCCGACATGTGGGCCGCGGCGATCGCTGGGCGGCGCAAATCGTGCGGGACCGGCTCGGCGAACCGCTCGACGTCCGCAGCGTCGAAGCTGGCAAGCCGCCACCGGACCCGGCCGACGCGATCTCCTGGCTGCACGGCGGAGCCCAACGTCTGCTCGACGCCGTCGAACAGTCCGGCGTGGAGACGCCGGTGTGGACCTTTCTCGGTGAGCGCCCGGCGAACTGGTGGATCCGGCGCCGGCTGCACGAAACCTCGGTGCATCGCGCCGACGCTGCCATCGCGCTGGGGCGTGAATTCACCCTCGAGCCCGCTGTCGCGGCCGACGGCATCACCGAGTTCCTGGAGCGGATCGCAATCCAGGCCGGCAGCACCGGCGAGCCGCTGCCGCTCGCGGACGACCAGACCCTGCACCTGCACGCGACCGACCCCGGGCTCGGCGAAGCGGGCGAATGGACGGTTGGCGTCTCGGGCACCGCCATCTCCTGGTCACACGAGCACGGCAAGGGTAGTGCGGCGTTGCGGGGCGCGGCCACCGAACTGTTGCTGGCGATGGCGCGTCGAACTCCGCTCGCAGACACCGGTATCGAGTTGTTCGGCAACGAGGCCGTGTGGCAAAACTGGCTGGAGCGCACGCCTCTCTAGCAACGTCGGGGAAACGAGGTGCTGGGAAGTGGCACACGGTAATTTTTAGGCCATGACCACATCGGAGATTGCCACCGTGCTGGCGTGGCACGACGCTCTCAATGCCGCGGACATCGACACCCTGGCGGCCTTGTCCAGCGACGACATCGAGATCGGTGATGCGCACGGAGCCGCACAGGGCCACGAGGCGCTGCGCACCTGGGCCTCCTCCGGCCGGGCGACCACCGAACTCGGCGAGATGTACGTGCACGACGGTGTCGTGGTCGCCGAACTAACGGGCGACACCCCCGATGCGGCCACCAACACCGCGTTGGCGTTCCGGGTCGTCCACGACCACGTCACTTCGGTGTTCCGTCACCAGGACTTGGCGTCGGCGCTGGCAGCCACCGAACTCACCCGGGCCGACCTCGTTACCTAGGGCTTAGGAGCCACTACATGCGCGGAATCATCTTGGCCGGCGGTTCGGGCACCCGCCTGCACCCGATCACGATGGGCATCAGCAAGCAGCTGCTGCCCGTCTACGACAAGCCGATGATTTACTACCCGCTGTCCACGTTGATGATGGCCGGAATCCGCGACATTCTGATCATCACCACGCCCCACGACGCGGACGGCTTTCGACGGCTACTGGGTGACGGCTCGCAGTTCGGCATCGACCTCAGTTACGTCCAGCAGGAGAAGCCCGACGGCCTGGCACAGGCCTTCGTCCTCGGCGCAAAGCACATCGGCAATGACTGCGCGGCATTGGTGCTGGGGGACAACATCTTCTACGGCCCACGGCTGGGTACCAGCCTGAGTCGCTTCCAATCCGTCAGCGGCGGAGCGATTTTCGCCTACTGGGTGGCCAACCCGTCGGCCTATGGTGTCGTCGAATTCAGCGCCGACGGCATGGCGTTGTCGCTGGAGGAGAAGCCGCAGACGCCCAAGTCGAATTACGCCGTGCCGGGTTTGTACTTCTACGACAACGACGTGATCGAAATCGCCAAGGGATTGCAACCATCGGCGCGCGGCGAGTACGAGATCACCGACGTCAACCGGATTTATCTGAACCGCGGCCAGCTGGCGGTCGAGGTGATGGCCCGCGGCACGGCGTGGCTGGACACCGGGACATTCGATTCATTGTTGGACGCAAGCGATTTCGTTCGTACGCTGGAACGCCGACAGGGACTGAAGGTCGGCGTGCCCGAGGAAATCGCCTGGCGGCAGGGCTGGGTCAGCGACGACGAGCTTGCGAAACGGGCCCATAAGACCGTCAAGTCCGGGTATGGCGGCTACCTGCTGGAGCTGCTGGAACGGGGCTGACGCCAATCGGTTTGGCCAGCACCGCGGCGATCGCCGTCGTCAACGGCACCGACAGTGCCAGGGCGATCCCGCCGACCGCGGAGCGCACGAGCTCGATGGCCACGCTCTCGCTGATCAGCACGTCGCTCAGCGATCGGTTGGCGACGCTGAACAGCAACAGCAACGGCAACGAGCTGCCGGCGTACGCCAGCACCAGCGTGTAGACCGTGCTGGCAATGTGGTCGCGCCCCACCCGAATTGCGCTCAGGAAAATCGCCCGCCGCGAGGTGTCACCGCCGACGTGGGCGAGCTCGAACACGGTCGACGCCTGCGTCACAGTTACGTCGTTGAGCACGCCCAGCGATCCGATGATGAACCCGGCGAGCAGTAGGCCGCTGATCGACACGCTGCCCAGATACGCGCTGACCGCCGAGTTCTGCTCATCCGAGAGTCCGGTCAGATGTGTCAGTTCGATTGCCCCCCAAGACAATCCGGCGGCCAGCAGCAGTGCCGACAAGGTGCCCAGCAGGGCGGCGCTGGTGCGCAGGTTGACTCCGTGCGCGAGATAGATGACCACGTACAGGATCGCGGCCGATGCCACCAGGGCTACCGGAACCGCGGGTGCGCCGTCGCGCAGCGCCGGCAACAAGAAGACCACCAGCACCAGAAACGCGACCACGATGCCGACCAGCGCCAGCAGCCCGCGCCAGCGTGCCACCGCGACAATGACCAACGCGAACCCCAGGGCCAGCGCGACCAGCGACCAGCCGCGCTCGAAGTCGTAGAACGCGTACGTGGTGGCGCCCTGGGCGTCGACCTGCCGCACGACCCGGATGCGGTCATCGGGGTTGAACTGCGGCTGGCCGGGGCCCGGGGAGAACTCCAACAGTGTTTTGGCGCCGGCGTTCGGACCCGAATCGATCGCGACCACTGTCTGGACGCATCGCCCGGCGCCCGGCGTTCCCGGCTGCGGAGTCGTGGTGAGCACCTGACTGGCCGACGGGCTGCCGCAGTCGCCCAACCCGCTGGACAGCACGTGCGCGCGCTCGGTGCTCACCGCCCCGCCGGTCGCGCTCTGATACGGCATCGGGATGTCGACGTGCTGGCGGCTCGGCCACAGCATCGCCGCACCGGCGATCGCGGCGATCCCGATCGCAACCAGCAGCCCCACCACGATCTTGGCGGGCAGCGGCCCCAGCGGGGACGGTCCTGACGACAGGGTGTGCGAGTGCGAGTGGGTCACCCGCTCCACCGTAGAGGCGGCTTACTGCCGATAGGCGGTCAGGAAGTTGCCCAGCCGTTCGATCGCGGCGGACAGATCACGCGCCCACGGCAGGGTCACGATGCGCAGGTGATCCGGGGCCGGCCAGTTGAAGCCGGTGCCCTGGCCCACCAGGATCTTCTCCTGCAGCAGCAGGTCGAGGACCAGCTGCTCGTCGTCTTCGATGTCGTAGACCTCGGGATCCAGCCGCGGGAACGCGTACAGCGCGCCGTCCGGCTTGACGCAGGACACCCCGGGTATCTGGTTGAGCTTGGTCCACGCGACGTCGCGCTGCTCGAGTAGCCGGCCGCCGGGCAGCACCAGGTCGTCGATGCTCTGGTGGCCGCCGAGGGCGACCTGGATCGCGTGCTGGGCGGGGACGTTCGGGCACAGCCGCATGTTGGCCAGCAGGCTGATTCCCTCGATGAAGCTGCCGGCGTGGTCCTTGGGTCCGGTGATCGCGAGCCAGCCGGCCCGGTACCCGGCGACCCGGTAGGCCTTCGACAGGCCGTTGAAGGTCAGGCACAGCAGGTCGGGCGCGAGAGTGGCCAGGCTGATGTGCTTGGCGTCGTTGTAGAGGATCTTGTCGTAGATCTCGTCGGCGAGCAGCAGCAGCTGGTGTTTGCGGGCCAGGTCGACCATCTGGCTCAGGATTTCGCGGCTGTACACGGCGCCGGTGGGGTTGTTCGGGTTGATCACGACCAGCGCCTTGGTGCGCTCGGTGATCTTCGACTCCATGTCGGCGATGTCGGGCTGCCAGCCCTGGGTCTCATCGCAGAGGTAGTGCACGGGCGTGCCCCCGGCGAGCGACGTCGACGCCGTCCACAACGGGTAGTCGGGGGAGGGAATCAGCACCTGGTCGCCGTTGTCGAGCAGGGCCTGCAGCGTCATCGTGATCAGCTCGGATACGCCGTTGCCGAGGAAGACGTCGTCGACGTCGAACCGCGGGAAGCCGTCGACCAGTTCGTAGCGGGTGACCACCGCGCGCCGGGCCGGCAGGATCCCCTGCGAGTCCGAATAGCCTTGCGCGTAGGGCAGCGCCTGGATCATGTCGCGCATGATCACGTCGGGTGCGTCGAAGCCGAACGGCGCCGGGTTGCCGATGTTGAGCTTGAGAATGCGGTGCCCCTCGGCCTCCAGCCGCGCAGCATGCTGGTGCACCGGGCCGCGGATTTCGTACAGAACGTCCTGAAGCTTGGACGACTGCGCGAAGGTCCGCTGCCGGTGGTGGCCGGGGCTGTGCACGGGCACCTGGTGAGTGGTCACGTCACCCATGGTGCCATCGGTGTCCACCGATTTTTGCTGATAGAGGCCAATCTGTGATCAGCGCTTACCCGGAGGGCGGGCGCCGCGGGCGATGCCGAGCCCCTTAACGGGCGCTGCCGGTGGGGCCGCGTCGCCGTTGGTTTCCTCGGCCGGCTCCGGCTTGGGCTCCGCTTTGGCCTCAGTCTTTTGCTCGACGGGCGCGGCGGCCTCGGTTTTCGCCTCGGCTGCCGGGGCCGCTTTCTTGGCACCGGGGCGCCTGGCACCCGCGGCGATACCCAGGCCCTTGACGGGTGCGGCCGGTGCCTTGGGTTCGGTGGCCTCTGCCTTGGGCGCTGACGCCTCGGCCTCGGCGGGCTCTGGCCTGGCTTCGGTCGCCGGTGCGCTGGCGGCCGGGGCGGCTGCCTTCTTGGCGCCGGGCTTCCGGGCGCCGGCGGCCATGCCCAGGCCCTTGACGGGTGCGGCTTCCGTTTTGGCTTCCGCCGCCTCGGCGGCCGGGGCTTCCGCGGCCGGGGCTTCCGCGGCCGGGGCAGCGGCTTTCTTGGCGCCGGGCTTCCGGGCGCCGGCGGCCATGCCGAGCCCCTTGGCGGGCGCGGCTTCCGTCTTGGCTTCGGCGGCCGGGGCCGCAGTTTTCTTGGCGCCGGGTCGCTTGGCGCCGCCGGCGATACCCAGCCCCTTCGCGGGCGCCGGGGCGGCCTTGGTGGTGGGCTCGGCTTCGGTGGGTTCCGCGGCCTCTGCGGGTGCTTCGGCCGGTGCCGTGGCGGCGGGAGCAGCGGCCTTGGGCTCGGCCTTCGCGGCCTTTTCCGCCCTTTCCTCTGCTTCCTTGGCGGCCGTGCCCTTCTCCGGCAGCGTCGCCTTGTCGTACTCGAGCGACCCGAGCAGGATCTGGGCGACGTCGAGCACCTCGACCCCGCTGCGGCCGGCCTCTTCCTGGCGGTCGTTGACACCGTCGGTGACCATCACGCGGCAGAACGGGCAGCCGGTGGCGATGGTGGCGGCGCCGGTGGCCAGCGCCTCGTCGACGCGCTCGTGGTTGATGCGCTTGCCGATGTGCTCTTCCATCCACATGCGGGCACCGCCGGCGCCGCAGCAGAAGCTGCGGTCGGAGTTGCGCGGCATTTCGGTGAGGTTCGCCCCGGCAAAGCCGATCAGCTCGCGCGGCGCTTCGTACACCTTGTTGTGTCGGCCCAGGTAGCAGGGGTCGTGATACGTAATGTCTTGCGAGACAGGCGTTACCGGAACCAGCTTCTTGTCGCGCACCAGCCGGTTGAGCAGCTGGGTGTGGTGCAGGACGCTGTAGTTGGCGCCCAGCTGGCGGTATTCCTTACCGAGCGTGTTGAAGCAGTGCGGGCAGGTGACGACGATCTTGCGGTCGACGGTCTCCACGCCCTCGAAGACCCCGTCGAGGGTCTCGACGGCCTGGGCGGCCAGCTGCTGGAACAGGAACTCGTTGCCCGATCGGCGTGCGGAGTCGCCGTTGCAGGATTCCCCGGTGCCCAGCACCATGTACTTCACCCCGGCGATGGCCAGCAGCTCGGCGACCGCCTTGGTGGTCTTCTTGGCCTTGTCGTCGTACGCGCCGGCGCATCCCACCCAGAACAGGTACTCGTAGCCGTCGAAGCTCTCGACGTCCTGGCCGTAGACCGGAACGTCGAAGTCGACCTCGTCGATCCAGTTGGTGCGGTCCCCGGCGTTCTGGCCCCACGGGTTGCCCTTGGTCTCCAGGTTCTTGAACAGCACCGACAGCTCGGACGGAAACTCCGACTCCATCATCACCTGGTAGCGGCGCATATCGATGATGTGGTCGATGTGCTCGATGTCCACCGGGCACTGTTCGACGCAGGCGCCGCAGGACACGCAGGACCACAGCACATCGGGATCGATCACGCCGCCCTGTTCGGCGGTACCGACCAGCGGACGGGCCGCCTGCTCGGGTCCGTGCCCGGGAATGCGACCGAAGCCGGACTCCGGGACATGGTGTCCTTCGTCCTTTTCCGTCTCGAGGTCCAGACCCTCGAGCGGCTCGGCGGTCTTCTCGCCCAGGATGTAAGGCGCCTTGGCCATCCAGTGGTCGCGCAGGTCCATGATCACGAGCTTGGGCGACAAGGGTTTTCCGGTATTCCAGGCTGGGCACTGCGACTGGCAGCGCCCACACTCGGTACAGGTAGCGAAGTCGAGGTTCGCCTTCCAGGTGAAGTCCTCGATCTTGCCGCGACCGAAAACGTCGTCCTCGCCGGGATCTTCGAAGTTGATCGGCTTGCCACCGGATTCCATCGGCAGCAGTGGGCCCAGGCCGTCGGGCAGGCGTTTGAAGGTGACGTTGATCGGCGCGAGGAAGATGTGCAGGTGCTTGGAGTGCAGCACGATCAGCAGGAAGAACAGTGCCACCGCGATGTGGGCTAGCAGCGCGAACGTTTCGATCCACTCGTTGGCGGTTTCGCCCAGCGGATGCATGAGCTTGCCCATGCCTTGCGAGAAAAACGCCCCCCAGCCGTACGGGAAGTTTCCGGTGTTGACCGCGGCGCCGCGGAAAATCGCAAAGCTGATGATGACCAGCGAGATCATGAACAGAATCAGCCAGGCGCCGCCGGTGTGGGAGCCGTAGAACCGCGACGAACGGCCGTGTTCCTTTGGCTCGCTACGCAATCGGATGATCGAGAACGTGATGATGCCGCCCAGCACGGCGAGGGCAATGAAGTCCTGCAGGAAACCCAGCGCGTCCCAGCGGCCGACGATCGGGATGTGGAAGTTGGGTTGGAACAGGGTGCCGTATGCCTCGATGTACACCGTGATGAGGATGAAGAACCCCCACATGGTGAAGAAGTGGGCAAGGCCGGGGATCGACCATTTCAGTAGCTTGCGCTGACCGAACACCTCGGCGATTTGTGTCCAGATTCGGGTGCCGACGTTGTCGGTGCGGCCGCTGACCGGCTGGCCGGACATGATCAGCCGGTAGAGCCACCAGACGCGTTTCAGTGCCAACAACGCCACGATCGCGGTCAGGCCCAGCCCCAACACCAATCTGATGATCGTCTGCGTGGTCACCGAAGGTCTCTCCCCATTGCATCGTCACTCAACGAAAATTCGTTCGATCTTTGCTAGCTCATAGTGACATCCGGGCCGGTATCGACGCGAGAAAGGTTGCCCTAACTGGGATTCGCGAAAGCCTTTGACCTGCGGCTTAGCCTTCCGGGGCCAGCATGGCACGTAACATAGACAACATCTCCGAGCGTGATCCGGCGCCTAGCCGGCGACGGATTCGGGCCACGTGGTGCTCGACCGTCTTCGCCGAAATGAACAGTTGCGCACCGATATCGCGATACGGCAGGCCCAGGAGCAAGAGTTCGGCGACCTCGCGTTCGCGATGCGACAGCGGCGATCCCGACGTCGGCTGATGCAGGGCCGACGTAGTCGCGGCCTCGGGTTCCGCGCCGGTCGGCTCGCTGGGAATATCGCCCGGGGCCGCGCCCAATTTAAGATCCCGGGCCAGTTGCAGCATCGCTCCGGACACCCTGCCGTCGGGTGTTTGCAGCGCCGCCTGGCCGGCCAGCCGGGTCGCATCCGAGGTCAGCCCGACATGCGCTAGCGCCCTGGCCGACGCGGTGACCTCGTCGGCGTCGACCTGGTTGGCGAGGACGCGTAGCCAGGTACGGCCCGACCCCGATAGGGCGTGCGCGAGGGTGCTGGCCGCGGCCGCCGCGCCGAGGGCCTGCCCATGCGGGGCGACCAAATCCGGCGCGTTGGCGAGGATTCCCGCGTGCACACCGGCCCAGTGCAGTGGGATTGCCCACAAAATCGGGTTGCCCAGTGATTCCAGCAGGGTGAACGCCTGATCGAGGGCGTGGCGCACCTGTTCGACCTGGCGTATCCGGGCGGCGCCCACCCACAATTCGCCCAACGGCAGCAGCGCGAACAGGTCGATGGAGTACTCGGCGAGCACCTCCATGCCTGCGTACCAATGCTTTTGCAGCGCGCCGGTGTCGCCGCTGCGACGCGCGATCGCCGTCTGCAGCGCCGCCGCCCACAACGCGTCGCGCGGGTGCAGCCCGGAGCCGGCCGCAGTGACCTCCGCGCTGGCCGATGGCAGCTGCCCGTCCAGCATCTTGATCCAGCCGGACAGCAAGGTGTGCCGCGGCGCGAACAGCGCATCACCGCCGGGGCGGCGGGCGCGCCCGATTACGGTGCGGGCGCGGACCGGATCGCCACCGTGGATCGCGGCCAAGGTGATCAGCGCGGCCGGGCTGTCCGGAATGACCTCGCTCACAGTTTGTTCGGCCGCGATGGACTGGCTGAGTTTCGCCATCGCGGCCGGGTACGGCCGGTCCATGGTCAGCAGCAGCCCCTCGGCCAGACTGCGCGCGCTGCGGGCGGCCATCGTCGGCGGACCGGAGTCCTGAAGGCGTAGCGCGGCACGTGCCGTGGTCAGGTCGCCGGTCGCGGTGAGCGCGATCGCGGCGGCGGCACCGACCACCGCGTCCGGGTGCGGGCCGAGCCAGCTGAACAATTCCGCCGCCTGGTTCGCGTTGCCCTCATGGGCTGCGACGCTGGCCGAGATCCGAACTGCCGCAGCACGTTCAGTGGAGTCGGGGGAGCTGAGTAGCTCGTCGGCCAGTGCTGCCGCGGCAGCGCAATCCCCGTTGAGGGCCAGCGCATCGGCGACCCGGGACGTCAGACCTGTGGCCCCGGCGGTGACCGCGGCTTGGTAAAGCCTTGCGGCCCTGACTGACTCACCACGAGCTGCTGCTGCTTCGGTCGCGAGGATGGCCGCCAGCCGGTCGTCTTCGAGCCCGTGTTCGGCGAGCCGCAGTGCGAACTGCGGCGAAACCGTCGACATGTCGAGTTGTGAGCGCAGCAGGGCGGTTTCGACCTCGCGGTGGTGGGCATTGCCGACGATCTGGGAGACCGCGCCGTGTACCAGCTGCAGGAACTCGGGGCTGTGTGATGGCTCGATTAGCCCACTGGCGCGGGCCCGATCGACCAGCAGGTGCGCATCAGTCGCCGAAATGCCCAGTGCCGCAGCAATATCGGCTGCTCCCAGGTCCTGGGTCAGCGACATGATGAGCAGCGTGTCCAGGTCGGGTTCGTCGAGCCGGCGCAGCCGTGCGATCAGCGCGAACGTGGCCGCCTGGGCCGGCGAGTGTGTGCCCTGCGACGTTGCGTTAACCAGAAACGGCAGTCCCGCGGTGCACGCCGCCAGGTCTTCGGCGACGGGCAGGGGATCCAGCGATATGCGCGGTCGATCCCGCTCCATCGCCACGGTCAGGTCCCGCAGGCGTTGCTGCGGCTCGGCGGCGACCACCACGGTGGTGCGCGGGTCGGCGACAGACTCGATAAGGCTGAGCAGCTCGGGCTCGCTCATCAGGTGGGCGTCGTCGATGACCAGCGCGGCATCGGGTGGATCGCCCGCCCGGGCAGGGCGGGCGAGCACGGTCAGCCCGGAACGTCGCAGCTCGTCGCGGACCGCGGCAAGGGCGGTGGTTTTCCCGGTTCCGATACCGCCGCTGATCACGAGCTTGACCGGAATGGTCGGTGCGTCGGCCAGTGCTTGCGCGATTTTTTCGGCCATTTGGGAGTCGCTGATGTCGCGTACCCCCTAATCGGTGCTGCGCTGGTGGTCAGGAGTGGTTTTTCACCATAGCCGTACCAACCCCCGTATCCGGGTAGGCATCCCCGTAGTCCCGCGATTCCCCTAACGCAGCACCCCCTAATGCCGTCGGGCGCCGGGTGGGGTGCGCACCGATCACATCGCTCGGTTGAGCCGATAGCATCGTGGCAATTGACTGGGCGGCCCCTGTGGACGCCGATGGCAAGGGCGGAGTACGGCAAGGAGGTGCGCCCGATGGCAAACTCACTGCTCGACTTCGTGATCTCGCTCGTGCGCGACCCCGATGCCGCGGCGCGCTACGCGGCCAACCCCGCGCAGTCCATCGCGGATGCTCACCTCACCGATGTGACCAGCGCCGATGTCAATAATCTGATTCCTATGGTGACGGATTCGCTGTCGATGGGTTCTCCGACAGCACCGGCCTCGGGCGTGCCCGCCCCCGATCATGGAAACGTCTGGGCAAGCGGCGCGGCTGCGGCCGCCCTCGATGCATTCACGCCGCACACCCCCGCGGGGGTGGTCGATTCGCACGGTCCGGCGGCCAGCGTGATCCATCAGCCGTCGATCCCGACGCCCGTCCAGCCGCCCACCGATCCACGGCCGCTCGGTATTGACTCTCCTGGAGCGTCGGTGCAGCTCACCGGGGCTGAGACGCCGGATGCAACGGTCGACCATGGGGGATTCCCGGCGCACGACCTCGGCGTGTGGGATCACCCGGTCGCCCACCCGCATCCCGGGGAGCCCGAGCACCACGACTTCGGCCTGCACGGCTGAGTCTTCACCTTCGCGGTCGAATTTTACAGCTCTGAGCTGCGCTAATACCACGTGATAGGGGCTTCTTTGGGCTGCGTTGGGGCATCCCCGCATATCCCCTAATCCCCTAACGGGATGCCCCCATGGATCCCGGTGGGGCCTCGGTCAGCTGGGGGATCCAACCCCGATTCCGAGCGGGGGCGGAATCCATAGCGTGTATTGCAGAACGCCGGTCGATCCGGCGAAGGGGACTTGGAGGGGAATCAATCATGGACCGGCTGATCCAATACATCATGGATTTGTTTGCCAACCCGGACGCGGCCCAGGCATTCGTTTCGGGTCCCGGGCAAGCTATGACCGACGCAGGCTTGGTCAATGTGGCTCCGGAGGAGTTCGCGTCGGCGGTGGCCAGCGCCGTCCCGGGGGTGCCCCTTGGCGTGGGCGACCCGATTGGCGGGTTACAGCAGGTGCTCACCGATCAGTACGGCTTTGCCCCGGGCTATGGCGGCTACGACCAGGGCTACGGGTACGACCAGGGCTACGGCGGCTATGACCCCGGATACGGCGGATACGACCCGGGCTACGGGTACGGACCCGGCCTGGTCGGCGCGGTTGCTCAGGATGCGGGCGCCCTGGTGGGTGACGCGATTGCGCCGGTTGTCGACGGCGCCGGCGCCGCACTCGGCCTCGGTGGCGCGATCGTTGGCGACTTGGGTGGCGCGCTGCTCGGTGGCGTCAACGCCGGACTGTACGGCGGCGGCTACGGCGGGTTCGGCTTTCAGCCCGGTTGGGGCGGATTTGGTCCCGGCACCGGCGGGTTTGGTCCCGGTTTCGGACCTGGCTGGGGTGGCTTCCGTCCGGGCTGGGGTGACGGGCGGCCCGGTTGGGGACACCACGGATGGGACGACGGTCGGCCTGGCTGGGGACACGGCTGGGGCGACCGGCCTGGGTTCGGACCCGGTTGTGGCCCCGATTGGGGCGGTACGGGCTGTGGCCCCGGCTGGGGCGGGTTCCGGCCTGGCGTGGGTGAATTCGGCCACGGCCCCGGTCATGGTGGCGGCTTCGGAAGCGAGTTTGGTTTGGGCGTCGGCCTCAATGCCGGCCTGGGTATTGGTGGTGGCTTTGGTGGACACGGCGGCTTCGGACTTGGCGGTGGCGGCCTGACCGGCATCGGTTTGGGTGCGCAGACCGGATTCGGCGGCCGCGCTGGTCTTGGTTTCGGCGGCGAGAGCGGCCTGGGCGGCCGCGCCGGTATCGGTCTCGGTGGTGAGAGCGGTTTCGGTGGCCGTGCCGGTTTCGGTGAAGGTGTTGGGCTGCGGGCCGGTGGCGGACTTGAAGGCGGCGCCGGGTTCGGTGGCGGTGCGGGTCTTGGTGGCGAAGCTGGTCTCGGCGGTCGCGCTGGGGTCGGTGCTGGTGCCGGATTCAACGGCGGCGCCGGCCTTGGGGGAGGCGCTGGCCTGGGGGGTCACGCCGGTGTTGGTCTAAGGGGTGAAGCCGGCGGTCAGGCCGGTGGCGGCTTCGGTGCTGGCGGTCAGGCCGGGTTGGCTGGCCAAGCAGGTGTCGGCGGTCAGGCCGCTCTGGTGAGCCAGGCAAGTTTCGGTGCCGGCGGCCAAGCGGGTGGCGGCCTCGGCGGCCAGGCTGCAGGTGGTTTTGGCGGCCAGGCTGGTGGCGCGTTCGGCGCTGGCGCCGGTGCCGGTGGCCAGGCGGCAGGCGGCTTTGGCAGCCAGGTGGCCGGCGGCTTTGGTGCTGGCGTTGGTAGCCAGGTCGGCGGCGGCTTCGGTGCCGGTGAGCAGGCAGGTCTGGGCGGTCAGGCCGCTTTGGCGAGCCAGGCAAGTTTCGGTGCCAGCAGCCAGCTGGCAGGTGCGGGCAACGCCGGCGCGATTGCCGGCGGGGGAGGTAACGCGGCGCTGGGGGCCAGCGGTCAGGCGGGGTTGATCGCTAGCGAGGGCGCAGCGCTGAACGGTGCCGCCACTCCTCACGTGGCCGGCCCGCTCGGGGGTGTCGGCGTCGGTGGTCAAGGCGGTGCCGCCGCGGCTGGCGGCGCTGGTCTCGGCATCGGCGGGGCACGCACCGGCGGCACGTTGAGCGGTGAAGGTGGGCTGGGAGGCCACGCGACGGCGCAATCCGCGACCGTTGCCGGACCCGCCGGCTTGGGCAGCCACGCAGAAGCTGGCGGCGGCATCAACGCAGGAGTCGGCGGCGCAGGTATGGGCGGCCACGGCGGAGCTGCTGGCGGCATCAACTCAGGGGCCGGTGTTGGCGGTGGCTTCCCGGGCGGTGGCATCAACGCGGGTGCCGGCGGTGGAGCTCACGGCGGCATCCTCGGCCAGGAAGGCGCGACGCTCGGTGGCGGCGGCGGTGCCGCCGGCAGCGGTGGTGTCGGCGCTCACGGCCCGGCCGGGCCTGCCGGACAGGGCCCGGTGATTCAGGGCGGCGGCGGTGCCGGGGGCGGTATTGGTGGTCACGCGACGCCTCCGTCGAACCCCGGCTCCGTCTTGCAGGGTGGCGGCGCCGGCGGTGCCGGCGGCCACGGCAGCGCGGGTGGACCGGTGATCCACGAGCCCGCGCAGCAGGCACCGGTTCAGCACTCGCCCGCCCCGGTTCAGCATTCGCCGGCTCCGGTCGAGCACTCGCCCGCCCCGGTTCAGCATTCGCCTGCCCCGGTTCAGCATGCCCCGGCTCCGGTGGAGCATGCCCCGGCCCCGCACAGCCCGTCGGTGTTCGAAGGGACTCCGCACGCTCCGGCCCCGGTGCATGCTCCGGCTCCGGTGCACGCACCCGCGCCGTCGCACCCCGGCCCGCACGGGTAACACGCGGATGTAGCGAAACGGCGGGGATGTTTTGATCCCCGCCGATTCGCGCGCATACCGTAATCACAGATGCGAGAAAGTGGGGAACCGCGGTGACTCAAGCCAGCGATCCGAGGCGCGTCAGCGTCATCGTCGAGCTGATCGACCACACCATCGCCATCGCCGAACTCAGCGAACGCAATGATCTCGCGGAACGACTAGCCCGCGCCCGCGACCGAATTACCGACCCGCAGATCCGGGTGGTGATCGCCGGGCAGCTCAAACAGGGCAAGAGTCAGCTGCTCAACTCGTTGCTCAATCTGCCGGTGGCGCGAGTGGGCGACGACGAGGCCACCGTCGTCATCACCGTCGTCAGCCACGGCGACCCACCGTCGGCCCGGCTGATCGTGGCGGCCGGACCCAACGGAGAGCCCGCGCCCGTCGACATCCCGATCGACGACATCAACACCGACCTGCGCCGCGCGCCGCAAGCCGGCAACCGTGAAGTGCTGCGCGTCGAGATCGCCGCGCCCAGCCCGCTTCTGCAAGGTGGGCTGACATTCATCGACACCCCGGGCGTGGGCGGCCACGGGCAGCCGCACTTGTCGGCGACGCTGGGCCTGCTGCCCAACGCGGACGCGCTGATCATGGTCAGCGACACCAGCCAGGAATTGACCGAACCGGAGATGTGGTTCATCCGCCAGGCCCACCGCATCTGCCCCGTGTCGGTGTTGGCGGCCACCAAGACTGACCTGTATCCGCACTGGCGCGACATCGTCGCCGCCAACACCGCGCACCTGCAGCGCGCCGGGGTGCCGATACCGATCCTGCCCGTCTCGTCGCTGCTGCGCAGCCACGCCGTCACCCAGAACGACACCGAACTCAACGAGGAATCCAACTTCCCCGCGATCGTCAAATTCCTCAGTGAGCGGGTGCTCACCCGCGAGACCGACCGGGTGCGCGACGAGGTTCTCCGCGATATCCGTTCGGCCGCAGAACAATTGACGATGTCCGCGGGCTCGGAACTCGCGGTCGTCAACGATCCAGGGCTTCGTGACGGGCTTGCCGAAGACCTGGAGCGGCGCAAGCGCGACGCGCTGGACGCACTCGAGCAGACCGCCCTGTGGCAGCAGGTGCTCAACGACGGATTCACCGACCTGAGCACCGACGTCGACCACGACATGCGCGCCCGGTTCCGTTCCCTCACCGAGGACATCGAGCGCCAGATCGATTCGTGCGACCCGACCCGGCATTGGGCCGAAATCGGCAGCGACGTCGAGGAAGCCGTCGCCACCGCCGTCGGAGACAACTTCGTCTGGGCCTACCAACGCGCCGAGGAGCTGGCCGACGACGTCGCCCGTTCGTTCGCCGCGGCGGGACTGGACTCGGTGCTAACCCCCCAGCTGAGCCAACGCGCGATGGGCGGGGACTTCGGCCAGCTCAAGTCGGTGTCCGACCTCGAGTCCAAGCCGGCCGGTAAGGGCCAGAAAATGGTGAGCGGACTGCGTGGTTCGTACGGCGGCGTGGTGATGATCGGCATGTTGTCGTCCGTGGCGGGTCTGGGCCTGTTCAACCCGTTGTCGGTGGGCGCCGGGCTGATCCTGGGCCGGATGGCCTACAAGGAGGACAAGGAGAACCGGCTGCTGCGGGCGCGCGCCGAGGCCAAGACAAATGTGCGGCGCTTTGTCGACGACATCTCGTTCGTGGTGGGCAAGGAATCGCGCGACCGGCTCAAGATCATCCACCGCACGCTGCGCGACCACTACCGCGACATCGCCAACGAGATCTCCCGATCGCTCAACGAATCGCTGCAGTCCACCATCGCCGCCGCGCACGTGGAAGAAGCCGAACGTGATAACAAGGTCCGGGAACTCGAGCGGCAGTTGAATATCCTGAACCAGGTCACCGAGAATGTGGACAAACTGACGCCACAGGTGACCGTAGGACGGGTGTGAGCACGAGCGATCGAGTCCGAGCGATTTTGGGCGGGACCGTCCAGGCCTACCGTGGTGAGCCGGCATTCCGGAACCGACCCGAGGTTTTCTTCGAACTGGACCGCATCGGCGCGCGGCTGAACGAACCGATCCGCATCGCCCTGGCCGGCACACTCAAGGCCGGAAAGTCCACCCTGCTCAACGCTTTGGTCGGTCAAGACATCGCCCCGACCGACGCCACCGAGGCCACCCGGATCGTGACGTGGTTCCGGCACGGGCCCACCCCAAAGGTCACCGCAAACCATTGGGGCGGAAGGCATTCCAATGTGCCGATCAATCACAGCTCCGGGCTGACGTTCGACTTCCGGACACTCAACCCCGCCGACGTGGCCGACCTGGACGTCGAGTGGCCGGCCGAAGAATTGGTCGAGACCACCATCATCGACACCCCGGGGACGTCGTCGCTGACGCGTGAGGCCTCCGAGCGCACGCTGCGGTTGCTGGTGCCCCCCGACGGGGTGCCGCGAGTGGACGCGGTGGTGTTCCTGCTGCGCACCCTCAACGCCGCAGATGTGGCCCTGCTCAAGCAGATTGGGCAACTCGTCGGCGGGTCCACGGGCGCGCTGGGCATCATCGGGGTGGCGTCGCGGGCCGACGAGATCGGCGCGGGCCGGATCGACGCCATGCTGTCGGCAGCCGATGTGGCACAGCGATTCACCAAGGAGATGAATGAGACGGGCATCTGCCAAGCCGTGGTGCCGGTCTCGGGGCTGCTGGCGCTGACCGCGCGCACGCTGCGCCAAAGCGAGTTCATCGCCCTGCAGAAGCTCGCGTCTGCCGATACGACCGAACTCAGCAAGGCCATGCTGAGCGTGGACCGCTTCGTGCGCGTCGAGAGCCCGCTGCCCGTCGACGCGGCAACCCGTGCCCAGCTGTTGGACCGGTTCGGCATGTTCGGTCTGCGGATCTCGCTCGCCGTGCTGGCCACCGGCGTCGCCGACGCGGCCGGCCTGGCCGACGAATTGCTGGAGCGCAGTGGGTTGGTAGCGCTGCGCGAGGTCATCGATCAGCAATTCGCGCAACGCTCCGACATGTTGAAGGCGCACACCGCGCTGGTGTCGTTGCGCAGGTTCGTAGAGGCGTTCCCGATCGTCGCGACACCCTATGTCATCGCCGATATCGACCCGCTGCTGGCCGACACGCACGCTTTCGAGGAGCTTCGGCTGCTCAGCCAATTATCTTCTCGCCCAACCATGTTGAACACGGAAGAAATCGCGTCACTGCGTCGCATCATCGGCGGATCGGGCACCCGCCCGGCCAGCCGGCTGGGTTTGGATCGTAACGCCGACCCCAACGAGGGGCCGCGAGCCGCATTCGCCGCGGCGCAACGCTGGCGCCGCCGGGCCGAGCATCCGCTCAACGACCCGTTCACCACCAAGGCATGCCGTGCTGCGGTGCGCAGCGCCGAGGCGATGGTGGCCGACTTCGCCACTCACGGCCCCAACATTCAGCCGCGTCAGTAGCGCCGCCACGGCCAGTGTCGCTCGCGTTCGGTTGGCACCGGCGGCGGGACCGTGGTCGTGGGCGGCGGGACCGTCGTGGTGGGCGGCGGCTGATACGTCGTGGTGGGCGGAGCCTCGGTGATCGTCACGGGCGGTTCGGTGGTGGTGGTCGTCGACGGTGGCGGCGGGGGCGGCGCGGTCACCGTCTCGGTGGGGTTCGGCTCGGTGACGGTCACGGTTTGCTCGGGCGGCGGGGCCGTCGGGTGACTCGGCGACGGCTGCACCGGCCTCGGGTTCTCCTCGCCCAGGGTCAACGCCAGGATCGTGGCCACCATGATGGCCGCGGCCGCGGCTGCCAGGCTCAAGACGACGGCGGTGCGCCGGTACCACGGCGGTGGTGCGGCGGCGGAGGGGTCGTCCTCCTCGTACTCGAAACCCATTGCGTCGCGGACATATTGGCCACTGTGTTCCGGGCCGGTGTAGGGGACGGGATCTTCCTCGTCTTCGTCCTCGGACCAGGCCAGGGGTCCCTCTTCTTCGATCCGGGCGTTCGGGATGGCTTGCGTCATGTCGGCCGGCACGGCGGGTGCCAATTGCGTCGCATTGCCGACGGCAGGGCTCGGCACCGCGCTCGTTGCGGGGTGCTGCAGACCGAAGGAGGCCGCGCCGAGGGCGGCGGTGAACGCGGGCTGTGGTGCGGTGTGCACCGGCACCCCGAGGCGTTCGGAAAGGCGGGTGGCGAGCAGCGGGATGGCAGCGCCACCGCCGACGGTGGCCACAGCGGCCAATTTTGTCGCCGGAATCTCGTTGTGCCGCAAGATGTTTTCGACGCCCGTGACGAATTCGTCCAGCGGCCCGGAGATCAGCTCCTCGAATTCGTTGCGGGACAGCTCGACGTCCTCGCCGGTTACCGCCGGGACGGTGGTGACCGGCGCCGTCGACAGTTCCTCCTTCGCGGTCCGGTATTGGTCGAGCAGGCGAGTCAGCGACCCCATCCGCGTCGTGCTGGCGACGCCGCCGGAGCTGTCGCTCGGAACGCTGTCGCGCATGCGGTCGAGGATGAGCTGGTCGATCCCGTCGCCGGAGAATTCGCGGTAGCGCACCGACGGGCCGATCTGCGCATAGTCCGATCCGGCGTCGCTCAGCGTGACGGTGGTGCCGCTGGCGCCGAAGTCGCACAGCGCGACGATGCCTTGGGCCGGGAAGTCCGGTTCGGCCCGCAGCGCGGTGAGCGACGCGGTGGCGTCGGAGATCAGCGCCGGCGGAACGCCGTTGGGAGCCAGGCCCGGCTGGGCGAAGAATTCCTCGCGCAGGGCCGCGGACTGTTCCGGCGACCAATAGGCGGGGACGGCGATCGTGACCGGCGTTCCGTAGTCGACGGCGCGGGCCATCGCCTCGAGCGCCTCGACCGTCAGCGCGTCACCGAGGTACTTGGTGCCGTCGGCCGCCACCAGCGGAGTTCGGTCGCCGACCCGTTCGACGAACCCCCGCATCACCAGGCCGGCGTCGGCCGGGTCCCCAGTTTCCTCCGGGAGGCCGACTTCCGATGGGCGCTGGTCAAACAGGGTGAGCACGGATCTGCGAGTCACCACGTCGCCACCCGTCCTGGCCGCGACCAGATTGGCCATCCCGATGGACAACCCGAGCGACTCGGACATCTGGCATACCTCTGTGCTTTGTCGTAAATGTGACTGTGGGTTCCCGAGAGTCTAGGTGGGAGCCCTTTTCACAGGCCGGGCGGCAGCGTGATCTCGGTCGGTAGCCCCGGCAGCGGCGGCAGCGTGATCACCGACGGCAGTTGTGGCAGCGGGTACGCGTCGCCCGATGGCGTGGTCGGCGTGGTCGTGGCGGTCGACGGCAGCGAGTCCTCGGTCGACGCCGACGGGGCGTCGGTGGCGGGCGGGGTGGTCGTCTGCTCGCTTGGTGCCGGCGGTGGCACGCTCGAGGTGCTCGACGACCGGGCCGGCGTCGTGGTGGCGGTCGCGGGGGTGGTGTTGGTTATCGGTTGTTGCGGCGGGGCGCCGTGCATGAGTTGGATGATGCCCCAGACGATCAGCGCGATCAGCACCGCGATGAGCAGGCCCCACCCGGCCAACGCAATTGGTTTGCGCCAACCCGGAATCGGATCGTCGGGATCGGGCTCCGCGCTGCCGTGGTCGTCGTCCCCGTAGTGGATGAACACGGTCGGGTCGTCGTCGACGAAATGGTCTGCCGGCGCGTGCCTTCCCATGGTCGCCGAGATTAGCGGGGCGGGCTGGTCCGGGGCGGATCCCACACGGGCGGCTTCCGATCGGCCGTCAAATGTTGACCTGATTGCAATCAACTCGTTAGGGCAACGCGGGGATGGTCGTGGGCAGCCATGACGGCCAGTGATGCCGATGCGTGGGTTGCTGCTGGGTGGGCTGGTGTGTTGGTTCCGGCGCCTCGGCGCTGCTGGTGGGTGGTGCCGTTGTCGTCGTGGTCGTGGTCGTCGGCGCCGACGACGGCGGGGTGGTCGTGACCGTCGTCGTGGTGGTCGACGGCGTCGTCGTGCTCGTCTTGGGGTTGCTGGTGGTGCCCTGGTCTCCGATGAGCTGGACGATGCCGT
Source organism: Mycobacterium florentinum (assembly GCF_010730355.1). Classification (NCBI taxonomy): domain Bacteria; kingdom Bacillati; phylum Actinomycetota; class Actinomycetes; order Mycobacteriales; family Mycobacteriaceae; genus Mycobacterium; species Mycobacterium florentinum. The sequence continues at coordinate 3,068,491 of NZ_AP022576.1, read as the reverse complement.
AGACGATCAGGGCGATCAGGACCAGAACGGACAGGCCCCAGATGATCAGGCCTACCGGCTTGCGGTACCACGCGGTGGGCTCGGTCTCGTCGTCGAAAGGATCCGTCTGGGGCTCGACCGGGCCGGGAGCGGGCTGCGGCGGTTCGTCGGCTGGCGGGCCATCGGCGGGCGGGCCACCGCCCCTGCCGACGTCTCTGTAGCGCGTCGGCTCATTGTTGAAGTCCTGCGGGGGGCCTGCCACGGCACCGATCGTACTGACCGGCGTCAGGACGTGAAGGGGCTCTACGCGCACGTCGCCCTCCGCCTTGGAATGAGGTGAAGTGCTAATCGCTGGTACCGGCCTAAACTCCTCGACGTGGCCGATGCTCTTCGGGTCACTGATGCGGGGCTGCAGGTGCGGGCGGCGCACTGCGAGACGATTTCGGCGGAGTTGGTGGCGGCGGCTCCGCTGCCCCGCGTTGGGCTACCAATTCAGACGCCAAGCCAGTGACGGATCGGCTTGGTATACCAATGATCATTACGGAGCATTCCGCAGGATGCGGTAGCGATGGCACATACGTGAACGTTGACGAATTCTTGAGACAGGCCGGCGGTCGCGGGCCATGTGTGGGAATACGCTCTGAATCCCCGCTGGTTCCCGTGCCAGGGGTTGAGGTTCGCATCGTGGAGGGATCGCACATTAAGACCCTCGATGCGGTTTATGACGCCTTCGCCGAGGCATGGGACTTCCCGGAATGGTTTGGGCGCAATGCGGATGCCTTTGATGACTTTATGCGTGACTTGGACAACATGGTGAATGCAGGGCACCGGCAGGCCCCGCTCGCGGCTACTTGACCGAAATTACTAATGCGCATCTAACTCTGGTTGATCAACCCGAAGTGTTTCGTTGGTTCGCCAACGCGATGTCCTTCTACAGGGACAACCACCGTGACGAACTCAGGCCGCCAGCGGCCTTCGGTTTGTTGCTTTCCGCTCCCGCCGACAAGGTCGGCGAGGTCCGTGAACGCTGGCTATCCGTAGGCCTTCCAGTCGCAGCAGTCGACGCCTAGATCATGCATGCCAGCGCAACTCGGGAGGCTAAACCAGTCGCCTAGAACGTGTTGACCTTCTCGACACTGACGAACATGCCGTGCCCGGTGTGGCCGTTGGTGAATCGGGTGCCGGCTTCGGAAGCGTCGATCGTCCAGCCCTGCGCGTCGTAGATCTTGTAGTCGATCGTGACGGCGGGGATCGCGCCCAGGTTGCCCAAGATCCACTGCACCGTGCCGCCAGACGTGATGTGGACGCCGTTGGCGTGCTCACCATCCTGCATGGGCGAGTCGGTGAACGGTGCTTCGCATCCGACGCTGTCCTTGTTGATCTGGCAACGCGTGATGCCGGACTTGGTCTCGATGAAGACGTAGCCGTTCTGGTCGGGCGGCAGCGGAATCGCGCCAGCCGGAGCGGTCGGGTTCGCCGGCGTCGACGGCGGAACCCCGATGGGGCCCGACGGCGGCGCCGCGGTGATACTGGGCCGCGGCGTGGGGAACGTCGGCTCGGTCGGTCCGGTGCCCGGTACGGCCACCGGCTTGCCGTCGATGACGGAGCTGCAGCCCGAAATCAGCATGGGGCTAGCCAACAGGGTCGCGAGCACCAGCGAACCACCCGCCAGGCCCCGCCGGGCATTCTGCGAAAACCGCACGCGTCGCTCCCGAAGCTCGGAGATATCAGAAGCAGACTACGCAGGAGACGGCGCAAGGTGCTGGGGCGACGCCCTTTTGAAATGCCGCCGATAACAAAGTGTTATCGCTGGGCGCCACGCTCGATGGGGCTGTCGCCCAGCCAGAGGGCGGATGCATCATTGGGGAGTGCGGTTACCGCAGTCCACCGATCCGTCACGCCACGTTGGAGTCTTGCTCGCCGCGGGCGCCGGGCGCCGCTATGGCAAGCCAAAGGTCTTGGTAGCAGGCTGGCTTGACATCGCGGTCGGCGCTCTTCGCGACGGGGGCTGCACCGACGTCGTTCTGGTCCTGGGTGCCGCCGAGGTCGCGGCCCCGCCCGGCGTCACGGCGATCACCGCGCCGCAATGGCACCAGGGGCTCAGCGAGTCGGTGCGTGCCGGCCTGGCCGAGGCCGATCGCCTGGGCGCCGACGACGCCGTGCTGCATGTGATCGACACCCCCGACGTGGGCCCCGACGTCGTAGCGCGGGTGCTCGGCCGCGCGGCCGAAAGTGGTTTGGCACGTGCGTATTTCGGTGACCGGCCCGGCCATCCGGTGGTCATCGCGCGCCGGCACTGGCCCGACGTGCTGGCTCAGATATCCGGGGACCAAGGCGCCGGGGCGTATCTGCGGGGCCGCCATGACGTCGAGAACGTCGACTGCAGTGACCTTGCCGGCGGTCAGGACGTCGACGAGCCCGGCTAGGTCACAGACCGAGCAGCTTCTCCGCGTTGAGGTGGCTGATGCGCGCCCGCTCGTCGTCGGTCAGCGGGAGCTTGTCCAGGAATTCGCGGGCGGTCTTCATCGACCCGAACGGGTAGTCGGCCGAAAACGCCACCCGGTCAATGCCGACGTGTGCGACCAGGTTCGCGTAGGTGGCTTCGTCGTTGAAGTTGGCGAAGGTGTAGTGCACGTTGCGCCGTAGATAGGTGCTGATCGGGTGTTTGAGCCCGGTCAGCTCCGGCTTCAGCGTGGCGTCGAAACGCGGCAGCATGAACGACGTCCCCTCGCCCATGTGCCCGATGATGATCTGCAAATCCGGGTAGCGGTCGAACACGCCACCAAGAATCAGTCGCAGCACGTGAGTGGCGGTGTTGATGTGCCAGCCCCACCCCACCGTCGCGAAGGCGAATGTGACCTCGGGGGAGAACCCCGCGTAGCTGGACTCGATGACGGCAGCCGGCGGGATCGTCGGGTGCAGGTAGATCGGAGCGTTCAGCGCCGCCGCGCGATCGAGAATCGGCTCGAAAAAGGCGTCGTCCAGATAGCGACCTTGACTGTGCCCGTTGATAACCGCGCCGAGGAAGCCGAGCTTGCGCATCGCCCGGTCCAGCTCGTCGGCCGCCGCGTCGGGCGCGCTGATCGGCACGCTCGCGAAGCCCGCCAGCCGCTCGGGGTAGCGGGCGACCGCCGCCGCGAGTTCGTCGTTGCATTCGCGGGCCAGCGCAACGGCTTTCGGGCCGTCCAGCTGTTCGACACCGGGCGCGGCCAGCGACAGCACCGCCAGATCGATTCCCGCCTCGTCCATCGCCGCGATGCGGCCGTCACCGAGATCGGCGATCGGTTCGATGACGCCCGCGCGCGACGCGAGCCAGCTACCCGGCCCGCGCAGGAATCCCGCTGTGGCGTAATGCTCTTCGAGTGCGATAGTCCGCACTGTGGTGGTCCTTACGTCTCCAGCACGCGGTTGGCGGCGGTCCAGTAGGGCAGTTCGTCCCGCTTGGCGGCCCAGCGGATCGTCTTGGTGTAGCCGTATTCCGCGAGCGTCTCCTCGGCGTGTTCGCGCCCGAATCCGCTGTGGCCGACCCCGCCGAATCCGGTGCCGATGGCGATCCGGACATAGTTGTTGACGAAGACGGCGCCGGCCCGGATCTGCCGGCTCACCCGCAACGCGCGATCGCCGTCCTGGGTGAACACCGCCGCAACCAGTCCGAATGGGGTGCTGTTGGCGATCCGTACCGCCTCACCCTCTTCGGAGAAGGGGATCAGGGTGACGACCGGTCCGAAGATCTCTTCCCGGGCGACCCGCATCCGCGGGGTCACGTCGGTCAGCACGGTCGGTGATGCGTAGAAGCCGTCGGCCAGGCGAGGATCGTCGGGCAGCGGCGCCTGGGCGGCGATGCGCGCCCCCTCGGCCACGCCGAGCTTGAGGTAGTCCAGCACCTGCTTCTGCTGCGCGCGGGTGACCAGCGGCCCCACATCGGTCGTGGGGTCGGCGCCGTCGCCCACCCGAAGCTTGGTCACCGCTTTGCACAGCTTTGCGGCGAACTCGTCATAGATCTTGTCCTGCACCAGGATTCGCGATGACGCGGTACACGCTTCGCCTTGGTTGAAGAAGCCACCGTCGATGGCGGCCATCAGCGCCTCGTGCATGTTGGCGTCGTCGAAGACGATCAACGGGTTTTTTCCGCCGAGCTCCATCAGGGTCGGGGTCAGGTTGCAGGCGGCATTGCGCATCACCGCGGAACCCGTCCTGGGCGACCCGGTGAAAGACACCTTGCCCACCAGACGGTGTCCGGCCAGCGCGGCACCGACCTCGCCCTTGCCCGGCACGGCGTGCACCACGCGGTCCGGCAGCACCGACTGGATCAGTTCGACCATGCGCAGCACCACCGAGGGCGTCTGCTCCGGTGGTTTCAACACGACGGCGTTGCCGACGGCGATTGCTGGAGCGATCTTTCCGGCGGTGTGGATGGGTGGCCAGTTGAAGGGCACGATCGCCGCGATCACCCCGTACGGCTCCAGCGTGGTGACGTCCAGGACCGTGTCGTGGTCGCGCGCCTTGTTCGGCATGGCCTCCACGATGCTGCTGAAGAATTCGAAGATGGAGATCGCCGCTTCGAGGTCGAACTGGCGCGCCTGGATGATCGGCTTGCCCATTTCCCGCGACTCGAGCATAGCGAGTTCGTCGGCATGGGCGCGGATGATCTTGGCGATTTCACGCAGGTAGGCGCCACGTTCCCGGGCCGGCCGCTGCTTCCAGCGCAGGTGTGCGGCGTGTGCTTTGCGCACCGCCTGGTCGACCTCATTGGGCCCCGCGCCCTGGACCACGGTGACGGTTCGGCCCGTCGCGGGGTTCTCGACGACGAACTGGTCGTCGGTGGAGGGAGACGACCAGCGTGTTCTGGTGCGAGTCAGGGCGGGAGCTTGCAGAGTCATTGGCACATCCAGCAAGGTCGGGGATTGGGTTGGTCGACGGGCGGTCAGGCACGCTCGACCAGGTCGACGCTACGTTTGCCAGCGGCATCAGGGCCAACGACATGTTCTGATGGGTATTAGCACGGGCGGTGATAATGACTGGATGGAGCTGCGCCATCTTGAGTACTTCCTCGCCGTCGCGGACAACCGCAGCTTCACCGAGGCCGCGAAGAAGTTGCATGTCGTCCAATCGGGCGTGTCCGCCACGATAAAGGCCCTCGAGCGCGAACTCGGCGCGGAGCTATTCGTGCGGGGCTCGGCGGGTGTCGAGCTGACTCCGGCGGGAGAGGAGCTGCGCCCCCGCGCCCGCGAAACACTGGACGCCGCCCGCGCGGCCAAAGATGCGGTCAACGCCACCCGCGGCTCTGTGCGCGGCACCGTCACGGTCGGGATTCTGACGTCGATCAGCGTGATCGATATGCCCGCGGTGCTGGCCGAACTGCATACCCGGCATCCCGGAGTGACGGTTCGCCTGCGCGCCGCCAGTGCCGGATCGGCCGGACTCGCCCGCCAGCTCCGCGACGGCGACCTCGACGTCGCCTTTCTCGTCTTCACCGGGCCGCCGCCGGCCGACCTGAATGCCCGTCTGGTTGCCGCCGTTCCGTTGCTACTGGTCGTACCCGCTGATCATCCACTGGCCCAACGGGATTCGGTGCCACTGGCCGAGCTGGAAGGAATGTCGTTCGTCGACAGCCCACCTGGATACGGCACCAGAACGGTGATCGACAACGCCTTCACCGCCGCCGGCGTCGAAAGGACCGTCGTGGTGGAGGTCGCCGACCTTGGCACGGCCGCGACGTACATCCGCAACGGTCTGGGGATCGGGTTTCTGAGCTGGACGATCCTCGATGAAATCGACGATTTCGGCTTGGCCACGCTGCGCGTCAGCGACTACGACCTGGAATGGCGGCTGTTCGTCACCACGTCCGCGGCTCGGTCGACCAGCGCGGCCACCCGCGCGGTGCTCGCGCTGATCGAGGAGATCGCGGCGCGCTGAATTAGCTTGCGAGGGGCATCTTCTCGTGCTCGGGCAGTGCATTCTGCGCCGGTGCCCCGTAGCCGTAGCGATCGATGACCTCGGCCCAGCGCTGCGTGATGATCGCGCGCTGCTCGGTCGTCATCTCGTAGCTGTTCGTCCGGTAGGTCGCCTTGGCACCAAGGTATTGGCGCAGCCGCGGCAGGTACCGGTCGAAGTCGCCCAGGTCCAGGTGTTCGTACATCTTGCGCAGCTGCCCCTCGGGATCGCCGATCAGATCCTCGTAGCGCAATTCGTAAAACCTTGACGGGTCAACGAGTTCGCGCCCTTCGTCCAGCTTTCGATGCAGGTCGAGATAGTTGGACAGGACGTTTTCATCGAGGCCCTCGAACGTCGGCCGTTGCAGGCCGTGGACGAGAGAGAACGCTTTGAAGAGATTGACGGTCGACGGATAGACGACGTAGGGATCCCGGACGATGTGGACGAACTTCGCCTTTGGAAATATCTCCAGCAGCACCTTGATCCGGAAACTGTGTGTCGGACTCTTCAGAACGATTGCCTTGCGTCGGCGGAAGTACACCTGCTGAACGAACCGGAAGAAGGTCTGTTTCCATGTCCCCAGTTCCCGGGCGCTCAGCTTGTCCATGTCCAGATACTGCTCGTCCTGGGTCGGCCGGTTCGGGAACGCGATGGTGAGGTACGGCGAGGGCAGACCCAGCATGCACCAGGCGAATTCGTCTTCCTGCGGGTGCGCCATGCTCATGTCCATGTTGTCCATGGCGCGATGCTTCGACGTCAGGAATTCCGCGAATCGGGCAAACCGCTGGGTCAGCAGAAAGTGGTGCGGCGCAATGCATTCGTAGGTCGTCGGGCCCGTGTGGTGATCGTCGAGGACCATCATTTCGTGCAGCATCGTGGTGCCGCTGCGCCAGTGCCCGATGATGAAGATCGGCGCATCTCCGATCGCCGTGTTGGCGACTCGCCTGCCGAAGACGATGTTCTGGCACATCCCGAGCAAGGAGTTCACGACGGACAGGACCGTGTAGAGCACCACGTAATGCCAGCGGCTCCAGTGCACGGCGAAGTGGTTGCGGGTCAGCAGGCGCGTCCAGGCGGTGAAGTTACAGCCGATCCACAGCGGCGCTGCCCACTCGTGCCACCACGAAAATCGCGACGTCAAACGGCGGGCCTTCATCGCAGGTGGGGACAACACGGTGGGGTTGCGCGACGCGCAACGACGACCTGGGGAGCAGCCATGACGCCTCGCCCTTCTCATGGGGGGACTGGGACAGAAGTACAAGTCAGTGGAACGGTACTACTTAGTTGTCCTACGCATGCGTAATTAACTGAAACGTCATTTCCATGACACGGCGAATTTGAGATGGCACCGTCTTGGCTGGTGGCCGGGCCGATCGCGACCTTCGGAAAAATCCTGAGGCCCCCCGGGAACAAGGTCCCGACACGGATCGTTAGGATAATCGACAAGTTGAGTGACCCAGACTCAATACTGGGTTGACAGGCCGGCGTCCACGGGGGCAGGCTTGAGCGGGGTTCACTCAGCATAGTGGCACCACAGAAGCTCTACACAATCAGGAGGAATCACTATGGCTCGTGCGGTCGGTATCGACCTCGGGACCACCAACTCCGTCGTCGCAGTCCTGGAAGGTGGCGACCCCGTCGTCGTCGCCAACTCCGAGGGCTCACGCACCACCCCGTCGATCGTCGCCTTCGCGCGCAACGGTGAGGTGCTCGTCGGCCAGCCCGCCAAGAACCAGGCGGTCACCAACGTTGACCGCACCATCCGTTCGGTCAAGCGGCACATGGGCACCGACTGGTCCATCGAGATCGACGACAAGAAGTACACCGCTCAGGAGATCAGCGCCCGGGTGCTGATGAAGCTGAAGCGCGACGCCGAAGCGTATCTGGGCGAGGACGTGACCGACGCGGTCGTCACCGTGCCCGCGTACTTCAACGACGCGCAGCGTCAGGCCACCAAGGAAGCCGGCCAGATCGCCGGCCTCAACGTCCTGCGCATCGTCAACGAGCCGACCGCGGCGGCCCTGGCCTACGGCCTGGACAAGGGCGAGAAGGAACAGACCATCCTGGTCTTCGACCTCGGCGGCGGCACCTTCGACGTCTCGCTGCTCGAGATCGGCGAGGGCGTGGTCGAGGTCCGCGCCACCAGTGGGGACAACCACCTCGGCGGGGACGACTGGGACGACCGCGTCGTCGAGTGGCTCGTCGACAAGTTCAAGGGCACCAGTGGAATTGACCTGACCAAGGACAAGATGGCGATGCAGCGGCTGCGTGAGGCCGCCGAGAAGGCCAAGATCGAGCTCTCGAGTTCGCAGAGCACCTCGATCAACCTGCCCTACATCACCGTCGACGCCGACAAGAACCCGTTGTTCCTCGACGAGCAGCTGACCCGCGCCGAATTCCAGCGCATCACACAGGATTTGCTCGACCGCACGCGTCAGCCGTTCCAGTCCGTGATCAAGGACGCCGGCATCTCGGTGTCCGAGATCGACCACGTGGTGCTGGTGGGTGGTTCCACCCGCATGCCCGCGGTCTCGGAGCTGGTCAAGGAGATGACCGGCGGCAAGGAACCCAACAAGGGCGTCAACCCCGACGAGGTCGTGGCCGTTGGTGCCGCGCTGCAGGCGGGTGTCCTCAAGGGTGAGGTGAAAGACGTTCTGCTGCTTGATGTCACGCCGCTGAGCCTCGGTATCGAGACCAAGGGTGGCGTGATGACCAAGCTGATCGAGCGCAACACCACGATCCCGACCAAGCGGTCGGAGACCTTCACCACGGCCGACGACAACCAGCCGTCGGTGCAGATTCAGGTCTTCCAGGGTGAGCGCGAAATCGCTTCGCACAACAAGCTGCTCGGCTCCTTCGAGCTGACCGGCATCCCGCCGGCCCCGCGCGGCGTGCCCCAGATCGAGGTCACCTTCGACATCGACGCCAACGGCATCGTGCACGTCACGGCCAAGGACAAGGGCACCGGCAAGGAGAACACGATCAAAATCCAGGAGGGCTCCGGCCTTTCCAAGGAGGAGATCGACCGGATGATCAAGGACGCCGAGGCGCACGCCGAGGAGGACCGCAAGCGTCGCGAAGAGGCCGACGTCCGCAACCAGGCCGAGTCGCTGGTCTACCAGACGGAGAAGTTCGTCAAGGAGCAGCGCGAAGCCGAGGGCGGGTCGCAGGTTCCCGAGGAGACGCTGTCGAAGGTCGACGGCGCGATCGCCGACGCCAAGTCGGCCCTGGGCGGCACCGACATCTCCGCGATCAAGACGGCGATGGAGAAGCTGGGACAGGAGTCTCAGGCGCTGGGTCAGGCGATCTACGAAGCCACTCAGGCGGCCGGTGGACAGCCCGGCGGCACCGAGTCCGGCGGCTCATCCGGCTCCGCTGATGATGTCGTGGACGCGGAGGTGGTCGACGACGACCGGGAGTCCAAGTGACCGAAGGCAATCCGCAGGAACCGGTAACTGTCACCGATAAGCGGCGGATTGATCCCGAGACCGGAGAAGTTCGAAACGTCCCTCCCGGCCCCCAACCAGGGGCGCCGGGCGGGGCGGCCCCCGGGTCGGTCGCCGGCGAAACTCCCGAGGAGGCAGGCAAAGCGGCCGAGCTGCTCGCCGACCTGCAACGGGTGCAGGCCGACTTCGCGAACTATCGCAAGCGTGCGCTGCGCGACCAGCAGGCCGCGGCGGATCGGGCCAAGGCCACCGTCGTGACCCAATTGCTGGGCGTGCTCGACGATCTCGACCGTGCGCGCAAGCACGGTGACCTGGAGTCGGGCCCGCTGAAGTCGGTTGCCGACAAGCTGATGAGCGCGCTGACCGGACTCGGTCTGGTGGCGTTCGGTGCCGAGGGCGAAGATTTCGACCCGGTGTTGCACGAAGCCGTCCAGCACGAGGGTGATGGCGGCGAGGGCTCCAAACCGGTGATCGGCACCGTCATGCGCGAGGGCTACAAACTGGGCGAAAACGTATTGCGTCACGCTCTGGTCGGCGTCGTCGACACGGTCGCCGGTGACAGCGAAGCGGCCGCCGCACCCGGGCCGGCCGAAACCGAACCGGCCGACACGAACGATAACGCCGACACCTCCGGTGAATAAGGCACAGAATCAGCACAGCAGAAATAGCGAAAGGTGAAAGGGGGTGACGCGACATGGCTCAGCGTGAATGGGTCGAAAAGGACTTCTACAAGGAGCTTGGCGTCTCCCCCGACGCCAGCCCCGAAGAGATAAAGCGCGCCTACCGAAAGTTGGCACGCGACCTGCATCCGGATGCGAATCCCGACAACCCCGCCGCGGGCGAACGGTTCAAAGCGGTGTCGGAAGCACACAACGTGCTCTCGGATGCCACCAAGCGCAAGGAGTACGACGAAACCCGCCGGCTCTTCGCCGGTGGTGGCCTTGGCGGTCGACGGTTCGACACCGGCGGCTTCGGTGGCTTCAACGTGGGCGGTGACGGCGCCGAGTTCAATCTCAACGATCTGTTCGACGCCGCCGGCCGCAGCGGGGGCACCAACATCGGTGACCTCTTCGGTGGGTTGTTCGGACGCGGCGCGGGCGCTCGTCCCAGCCGGCCCCGACGCGGCAACGATCTGGAGACCGAGACCGAGCTGGACTTCGTCGAGGCCGCCAATGGCGTCGCGATGCCGCTGCGGCTGACCAGCCCGGCGCCCTGCACCAATTGCCATGGCAGCGGGGCACGTCCGGGCACCAGCCCGAAGGTGTGCCCCACCTGTAACGGCGCCGGTGTGGTCAGCAGCAACCAGGGTGCGTTCGGTTTCTCCGAGCCCTGCACCGACTGCCGGGGCAGCGGCTCGATCATCGAGCACCCCTGCGACGAGTGCAAGGGCACCGGCGTCACCACCCGCACCCGCACCATCAACGTGCGGATCCCTCCCGGCGTCGAAGACGGACAACGGATCCGGCTGCCCGGGCAGGGCGAGGCTGGACTGCGCGGTGCGCCATCGGGTGACCTGTACGTGACGGTGCATGTGCGCCCAGACAAGGTCTTCGGTCGAGACGGCGACGACCTCACCGTGACGGTTCCGGTCAGTTTCAGTGAATTGGCTTTGGGCTCAACGCTTTCGGTTCCCACGCTGGACGGCAAAGTCGGCGTGCGGGTGCCCAAGGGCACAGCCGACGGCCGGATCCTGCGGGTGCGCGGACGCGGTGTGCCCAAGCGCAGCGGCGGCAGCGGAGACCTGCTGGTCACTGTGAAAGTCGCTGTGCCGCCGAACCTGGAAGGCGCCGCGCAGGAGGCGCTCGAGGCGTATGCGGAGGCCGAGCGCTCCAGCGGCTTCAATCCCCGGGCGGGATGGGCGGGTAATCGCTGATGGCGAAAAACCCCAAGCGAGAAGAGGCCCGGACCTTCTTGATCTCGGTAGCGGCCGAACTGGCCGGCATGCATGCGCAGACGCTGCGCACCTACGATCGCCTCGGCCTGGTCATCCCGAGCCGCACTTCCGGTGGCGGACGGCGTTATTCGCAGCACGACGTGGATCTGCTGCGCGAGGTGCAGCGGCTCTCGCAGGACGAGGGCGTCAACCTGGCCGGCATCAAGCGGATCATCGAGCTGACCAATCAGGTCGAGGCGCTGCAATCGCGGCTGAAGGAAATGGCCGAGGAGATCGCGGTGCTGCGTAACAACCAGCGCCGCGATGTCGCGGTGGTGCCCAAGAGTACCGCGCTGGTGGTGTGGCAGCCGCGTAAAGGCCGCTAGGCGCGAATCGAGAACACCGCGACCGCCGGGTCGCCGGGACGCGCACTGGGGTAGTTGCCGCGGCTGAGCGCATCGGTCGGCGCGGTCATCGGCTCGAAGCACACCACGTCCTCGCCGGGCGGTGCGAAGATCTGGGCCGCCGAATACCCTTGCTCGAAGCGCACTTCCAGCCGCCGCCCGCCGCCGGACACCGCGAACACCGCGCCTTCGGCCACCTGGTCGTAGGCATCGTCAAAAGTATTGTCCCCCAACGGCTCCTGCTTGGCAGACTGCTCCGAAGACCCGCCGGTGGGCAGGCCCCGCTCGTCGAGACTCAAATGCCGCAGCGGCGGTGTCTCGATGATCCACTCGCTGCGCCCCGCCTCAGGCACCCGCAGATACGGATGAAAGCCGAAGCACAGCGGGACCGCGATATCACCCGTCGCGGTGACGGTGGTGCGCACCGTCAACGTCCGTTCGGCCAGTCGCACGGACACCGTCAGCAGATGCGGATACGGGAAGCTGGCCAGCAGCCGCGGCTGCGCGCCGAAGTCCACTTCGGCGGTCAACTCGTTGGCCGACTCGTTCACCACCCGCCAGCCCCGATAGGCGGCAAGGGTGCCGTGGATGGGCAGCCCGTTGGGATCCGCCCGCACCCCGTTTTCACCCGGCGTCAACTCCACGGTCACGTTCTCGGCCGTATAAGTGTTGCCGCCCAAGCGATTTGCCCAGGGGTACAGAATCGGGATGCCCATGGTCTTGCCCGCTTCGATATAGGCATCCAGGCCGCGCCGCTGACCCAGCAACTCCACCCCGGAGTCGGTCAGCGAGCTACCGATCATGCCCCCGTCCGGCACGAACTGCGCGACCAACGATGACGACGGATCGCGCAGGGTCACGACGTGCACGCGGTCAGCCTAGCTTGAATTGGCCGGCTTCTCAGCGGGCCGCGCCGGCCCGCATCGTCGCGGGCCGGCGCGCTATCGGCTCAGTGGGTCGTGCTGAATGCGCTCCGGCGGGGCACCTTTGGCGATCAGTGCGGCCTTGGTCGCCTGGACCATGGCCGGTCCGCCGCAGACCAGGATCTGCCGGTCGCCCCAACCGCCGTATTTGGTGACGACGTCGGGGAGCCGGCCGATTTGGTGGACGTGCAGGCCTCGCGGCGGCGTGACGTCCGGATAGTCCGCGGCCCAGGTGGGGTCGCTGTTGTATTCGGACACCGGCGACACCGACAGCCAGGGGTTGTGCGCGGCAACCTGCCACAACGTCGGCAGGTCGTAGAGCTCGCAGCGGTAGCGCGCGCCGAAGAAGAGGTGCACCCGCGGATTCTCCGCGTAGCGCGACAGGTCCAAGATCAGCGACCGCAGCGGTGCCAAACCGGTGCTGCCGGCCACCATCAGCACGTCAGCACCGTTGCGGTCGACCTGCAGGCCGCCGTGCGGGCTGGATAACCGCCATCGGTCGCCCGGCCGGCTTTCGTTGACGATCGCGGTGCTGACTAGGCCGCCGGGGACCTGGCGGACGTGAAACTCGGTCCCGCCGTCGGGGTCGGCCGGCATCGCGGGGCTGAGGAATCGCCAGCGTCGCGGGCACTGCGGGACCTGGACGTTGACGTACTGGCCGGGGTGATAGTGCATCGGCCGGTCCAGCCGCAGGCGAACGACCGCAAGGTCGCGGGAGACCCGCTGGTGCTCGACGACGGTGCCGTCCCACCAAGCCGGTCCCTCTTCGGCATCCGCGGCGCCGCTCATCACCCCGGTGATCAGGTTCAGCGACTGACTGGCCGCCTCGTCGACGGCGTCGGTCCAAGCATCGCTCAACCGGGTGCGCAGCGTCGAATACAGCGCGCGCCGGCACGACTCGTAATGGCTTGGCAGCACACCGTATTTGCGGTGATCCCGGCCGAGCTGGGCGAGAAAGGCCACCGGCTCCTGGGCGCGCTGCTCCACCAGCTCGCCGTAGACCCAGTGCAGCGCGTGGCCGAAAGCGGCTCGCTGAGCGTCCATTTCGGGTGGAAACAAGTCGCGCACCGACACGTCGAGGGCGAACCAGTGGGTGTAAAAGTGGTGGACGAGTTCGCCGCCGGCGCCCGAGTCGTCCGGGGCCAGCGCATCGCGCAGCACCCGCAACGCATCGGAGTCCTCTAAGCCCACGGAGGCCGATTCTAAACTCGGCCAGGCGGATCAGCCCTGCCCGACGGTGTTCGACGTCCCGGCGTTGGCGACGTTCGGGGAGCCCCAGTGGTAGGTCACGACGTTGCCCGTGCCCGCGGTGCTGATCGCGTCCGTGCTGTCGATCGTGACTTGATTCCCCTTGCCGGCGATGCTCACGCTGGTGCAGTGGCCGGTGACGGCGATCGTGTTGTTCACACCGCTCACCGAGAGATAGCCGCCGTTGCAGGGGATCGTCTTCGTGGTGCCGGACCCGCTGACCTGCAAGGTGCCACCGCTGGGGACGTTGGTGGACAGGCCGTTGTCCGCGAGGTCGGTGCGCATCCCGGTCGCTGCGAAAGCGGCCAGGACCAGCCAGCCGATCACGATGACCAGCCAGCTGGCCATCCCCACTCGTAGCCGGGGACGCAGCGTGCCGGCCCAGTTACCGGTCTCATCGCGGTCGAGGTCATAGGCGAAAGCGGTCACCGACCGGGCCAGTGCGGGATTGCGCTCGTCCGCCAGGATCACCCCGTCGACGTATTCCCGTCCATGCACCACGAGCTCTCCCCGGTGGCCGTCCAGCGCGTAGGAGACCCTGGTCTTGATGTTGGCGCCGTCGACGCGCTTGCGCGTGACCGCCCATCCCTGCGCCGTCGCCAGCCGGGCATTGAAACGTGTTGCACGCGAAACTGTTTCAGTGCCAGTGATGGTTGCGACCCGGCCCCACTTGAGTAATCCGATTCGCACCCGTGCGGCGAGCAGGTGTGCGGCGTAGATCCCGGCCAGGGTGAGTACCGCCGCCGCGGCGAAGGCCACGGGCACTTTGATCCACAGCACGATGGGTGCGATCGCGACCACGAACAGCGTCCAGACGTACCGCCAGCGAAACGGCAGCGCCTCGGCCAGCCGGAAGACGACCGGAATCCTGCGCGGCGGCGGCGCAAGGGCGGAGTCGTCGTCCATGGTGCGAAATTCCTCCAAAGAATCTAAACTTGAGCGGAACAGACTCAACCTTGACGACGTTGAACAACGCGACAAGCATTTTCCCTATACCCGAACGGAGGTGTCGTGGACTCTTTTAACCCGACCACCAAGACGCAAGCGGCCCTGACGTCAGCCCTGCAGGCCGCCAGCGCTGCCGGTAACCCTGAGATCAGGCCGGCTCATCTGCTGTTGGCGCTGCTGACGCAGAACGACGGAATCGCCGCACCCCTGCTGGAGGCTGTCGGCGTCGAGCCCGCGACCATTCGCGACGAGACCGAGCACCTGCTCGAGCGGCTGCCCCAGGCCAGCGGCTCCAGCTCGCAGCCGCAGCTGTCCCGTGAATCCCTGGCGGCGATCACCACGGCCCAGCAGCTGGCCACCGAGATGGACGACGAGTACGTCTCCACCGAACACCTGATGGTGGGCCTGGCCACCGGCGACTCCGACGTCGCCAAACTGCTCACCGGACACGGCGCGTCACCCCAGGCGCTGCGGGAGGCGTTCGTCAAGGTCCGCGGCAGCGCCCGGGTCACCAGCGCCGATCCCGAGTCCACCTATCAGGCTTTGGAGAAGTACTCCACCGACCTGACCGAGCGGGCCCGCGAGGGCAAGCTCGACCCGGTTATCGGGCGGGACAACGAGATTCGCCGCGTCGTGCAAGTACTCTCTCGTCGCACCAAGAACAACCCGGTGCTGATCGGCGAGCCCGGCGTCGGCAAGACCGCGATCGTGGAGGGCCTAGCCCAGCGCATCGTCGCCGGCGACGTGCCCGAGAGTCTGCGCGACAAGACCGTGGTCTCCCTCGACCTCGGTTCGATGGTGGCCGGCGCCAAGTACCGCGGTGAGTTCGAGGAGCGGCTCAAGGCCGTGCTCGACGACATCAAGAACTCCGCCGGGCAGATCATCACCTTCATCGACGAGCTGCACACCATCGTGGGAGCCGGCGCGACCGGCGAGGGCGCGATGGACGCCGGCAACATGATCAAGCCGATGCTGGCCCGCGGTGAGCTGCGGCTGGTCGGTGCGACCACGCTCGACGAGTACCGCAAGTACATCGAGAAGGACGCCGCCCTGGAGCGGCGCTTCCAGCAGGTGCTGGTCGGCGAACCCTCGGTCGAGGACACCGTCGGCATCCTGCGCGGGCTGAAGGACCGCTACGAGGTGCACCACGGCGTGCGCATCACCGACTCGGCCCTGGTGGCCGCGGCCACGCTGTCCGACCGCTACATCACCGCCCGCTTCCTGCCGGACAAGGCCATCGACCTGGTCGACGAGGCGGCCAGCCGGCTGAAGATGGAGATCGACTCGCGGCCCGTCGAGATCGACGAGGTCGAACGCCTGGTGCGTCGTCTCGAGATCGAAGAGATGGCGCTGGCCAAGGAAGAGGACGAGGCGTCCAAGGAGCGGCTGGAAAAACTGCGCTCCGAGCTGGCCGACCAGAAGGAGAAGCTGGCCGAGCTGACCACTAGGTGGCAGAACGAGAAGAGCGCGATCGACGTCGTCCGCGACCTCAAGGAACAGCTGGAGGTGTTGCGCGGGGAGTCCGACCGTGCCGAGCGCGACGGCGACCTGGCCAAGGCCGCCGAGCTGCGCTACGGGCGCATCCCGGAAGTGGAGAAGAAGCTCGACGCCGCGCTGCCGCAGGCCGAGGCTCGCGAGAACGTGATGCTCAAGGAAGAGGTCGGTCCCGACGACATCGCCGACGTGGTGTCGGCGTGGACGGGCATCCCGGCCGGCCGGATGCTGGAAGGCGAGACCGCCAAGCTGCTGCGGATGGAAGACGAGCTGGGCAGGCGCGTGGTCGGGCAGCGCAAGGCCGTGCAGGCCGTGTCCGACGCGGTGCGCCGCAGCCGGGCCGGCGTCGCCGACCCCAACCGGCCCACCGGATCGTTCATGTTCCTGGGCCCCACCGGCGTCGGCAAGACGGAGCTGGCCAAGGCGTTGGCGGACTTCCTGTTCGACGACGACCGGGCGATGGTCCGCATCGACATGAGCGAGTACGGCGAGAAGCACTCGGTGGCTCGCCTGGTCGGTGCCCCTCCCGGCTACATCGGCTACGACCAGGGCGGCCAGCTGACCGAGGCGGTGCGCCGGCGGCCTTACACCGTCGTGCTGTTCGACGAGGTCGAAAAGGCCCACCCCGACGTGTTCGACGTGCTGCTGCAGGTGCTCGACGAGGGCCGGCTGACCGACGGGCAGGGCCGCACGGTCGACTTCCGCAACACGATCCTGATCCTGACGTCCAACCTCGGTTCGGGCGGCAGCGAGGAGCAGGTGATGGCCGCCGTGCGCTCGGCGTTCAAGCCGGAGTTCATCAACCGGCTCGACGATGTGCTGATCTTCGACGGGCTGAACCCCGAAGAGCTGGTCGAGATCGTCGACATCCAGCTCGCCCAGCTGGGCAAGCGCCTGGCACAGCGGCGGCTGACGCTCGAGGTGTCGGTGCCGGCCAAGAAGTGGTTGGCGCAGCGCGGGTTCGACCCCGTCTATGGCGCGCGGCCGTTGCGCCGGCTGGTGCAGCAGGCCATCGGCGACCAGCTCGCCAAGATGCTGCTGTCCGGGGAAGTGCACGACGGCGACACCGTTCCGGTCAACGTCAACCCGGACGGCGACGGCCTGATCCTGGGCTAGTTGTCTCTGGCGGCCGGCCACCTTCGCCGGTCGCCCGCGCTCTCGCGCCGCCTGCGCGGCGCGCCACCTTCGCCGGCCGCCCACGCGGCGCGCCACCTTCGCGGCGCGCCACCTTCGCCGAACGTGCTCTCATGGCGAGAATTGAGCGATTTTTCCGCCCTCAGAGCACGTTCGGCGTGTTCTTAGCGGCGCCGGTCGCCCAGCTCGAAGTCACGGGTCTGGGCGCCGGCGTCGATCACTGCCTGCAGCAGTTGACGGGCGGCCGGCTGGGCAAGCGTTTCGCGGAACAGCTGATCCTCGATGCGTAAACCGGTCGGGAGGTCATTGCCTGTGGCGGCGTCGACCGCGCGCTTCGCGTTGGCGATGGCCACCGCCTGCGACGACGCGATGCGGCCGGCGAGCTTGTCGACGAATCGCCGGAGCCGATCGCTCGGCAGTGCGCGGTTCACATATCCCCAGGCTTCGGCCGTCTCGGCGTCGATGTCCATGCACCCGAGGATGACTTCCAGGGCGCGCGCCCGGCCCACCAGCCGGGGCAGCCGCTGGGTGCCGCCGCCGCCCGGGATGATGCCGACGGCCAACTCGGGATGACCGAGCACCGTCGCGCCGAGTGCGGCGAACCGCATGTCGAACGCCATCGCGAACTCGCAGCCGCCGCCGCGGCAGACGCCCTCGATGACGGCGATAGTGGCCTTGGGCAGCGTCCGAACCCGCTCGGTTACGGCGTGGAACAACGACAGCTCGTCGTGCGGCCCGATGTCGTCGGGCGGCAGGTCCAGGACCAGTCCCACGTCGGCGTGGGCAATGAACATTTCGGGGTCGGCCGAGTCGACGACCAGCACGCGTACGTCGTCGTCGGCCGCGACCTCGCAAGCCAGCCGGTCGAACTCGTTCAGCAACGGCACGTCCAGCAGATTGATCGGGGGGTGGTCGATCGTCGCCCGGCAAACGCCGTCGGCCGCGGCGACGCGAATTAGCTGGTAACCCTCGTAGACCATGGATGAAACCCTACGTGGGCCAGCAAACCTTAATGTGGTTGTGACCAGGTCGCATTCTTGGTTCCGGTGCCATAGCAGATACGCTACTTAGGATGGTCCCCCTCTGGTTCACGCTCTCCGCGCTGTGCTTCGTCGGCGCGGTGGTGTTGCTGTACGTCGACGTCGATCGTCGGCGGGGGCGCAGCAGGCGCCGTAAATCGTGGGCCCGCTCGCACGGATTCGACTACGAGCGCGAATCGACCGACATCCTCAAGCGCTGGAAGCGCGGCGTGATGTCGACGGTCGGCGATGTTCCCGCCCACAACGTCGTGCTGGGGCAGATCCGCGGCGAAGCGGTGTACATCTTCGATCTCGACGAGGTCGCCACGGTGATCGCCTTGCACCGCAAGGTGGGCACCAACGTCGTCGTCGACCTGCGGCTGAAGGGACTCAAAGAGCCGCGCGAGAGTGACATCTGGCTGCTGGGGGCGATCGGCCCGCGGATGGTGTACTCGACCAACCTGGACGCGGCCCGTCGGGCCTGCGACCGGCGGATGGTCACCTTCGCGCACACCGCGCCGGACTCCGCGGAGATCATGTGGAACGAGCAGAACTGGACGCTGGTCGCGATGCCGGTTTCCAGTACGCGCACCCAGTGGGACGAGGGCCTGCGCACGGTGCGCCAGTTCAACGACCTATTGCGAGTGTTGCCGCCGGTGCCCGCCGACAGCGACGAGCACGGCGGACCGCGCAGTGCGGCACCGAGTCGTCCGCTGGCCCCGGCCGGGCGGGCGGAGCTGCCGCCCCGGCGCTCGGCACAGGACGTATCCGGGCTGGTGGGAGACGCCGGTCGCCGCGCCCCGGAGTCGGCCCGCCGCGACGAGGGCCGTACCGAAGCCATCCGGCGCCCGCCGTCGTCGACGGGGCGTAACGGCCAACAGGCCACCAACTTCCAGCGCTGAAAGCTATTGCGCTGCAACATGTCTGATCGCGACGAGCTGGCCGAACTGGTGCGCCGCCTGTCGGTGGTGCACGGCCGGGTCACCCTGTCGTCGGGCAAAGAGGCCGACTACTACGTCGACCTGCGCCGGGCCACACTGCACCACCGCGCGTCCGCCCTGATCGGCGTGCTGATGCGTGAACTCACCGCCGACTGGGATTACGCGGTCGTCGGCGGGCTGACCCTGGGCGCCGATCCGGTCGCGACCGCCATCATGCACGCGCCCGGACGTCCGATCGATGCCTTTGTAGTGCGCAAGTCCGCGAAAGCCCATGGCCTGCAACGTCTTATCGAGGGATCCGAGGTGTCAGGTCAACGGGTGCTGGTGGTCGAAGACACCAGCACCACCGGTGGCTCGGCGTTGACCGCGGTGCACGCCGTCCAGGACGCGGGAGCCGAAGTCGTCGGCGTGGCCACCGTCGTGGACCGCGCGACCGGCGCCGCGGAGGCCATCCAGGCCGAGGGGCTGCTGTACCGCAGCGTGCTGGGCCTGGCCGATCTGGGGTTGGGCTAGGGCTTCACCGCTGTGCGCACTTTCCTTGCGATAGCAGTCTGTTTGGCCACCTGCCTGATGGGCTGTTCGGATTCCAATCATGCCGTCCGCCCGTACGGCGCTCAGGGTGCGCGGCTGGGTGAATCGCTGGCGCTGCTGGGCTGGAACATGTCGGTGTCGAACCTGCGCTGGGATGGCGACTATGTGTTGGTCGACGTCGACGCCGCACCGACGGACCCGAAGAAGCCGCACGCCAAACCCGAGGACATCCGGTTCGGGCTTTACGGCGCGCTCGCCCACCCGATGGAAGCCGCCGGGCTGGGCAGCTGCGACAACGCGATGGCCACCGTGCGCGATATCCGGTCGCCGCTGTCGGCGCCCCCCGACCGGATGACCGGCGCGGTCTGCCTTGGTCCGCTGAAGGATCGCAGCCAGGTGCGCGGCGTGTACAGCTATTCGGAGCGGGACCGGATCGCCGACACCTCCGCTGCGTACCCCGCCGCGTTTCCGATCGGGTTGATGCCGACCAACGTCAACGACACGGGCCTGGTGGTCCAGACCACCACGCTGTCGGCCTGGCGCGCCGACGGAACCCCGGTGACCAAGGCGCAACTCGGCGATCCGGGGGCCTTCACCGGCAACGGCTACATGCTGCTGGGGTTGCAGGCCGAATCCCTCGCGGCCCGGTACCGCGACGACTCCGCCCGTCGCGGCGGACCCATGATGCTGCTGGCGTCGCCGACCCTTCCCGGTCGCGGCCTGAACCCGGCGTGCGCGGTGTACGGGTCGTCGGTGCTGATCCTGCCCGACGCCTCGCTGGATGCGGTGCGCGTCTCCGCGTCGTTGTGCACGCAGGGTGAGATCAACCAGGCGTTGCTCTATGCGACGGTGGCGATCGTCGGCACCCACGCGGGTGTGTGGACGCAGCGATGAGCGAGCCCGGGCCTGGGCCCACCGAATGGGCGGTCCCACCGGCCGCGGGCGTCGGGCCCTGGGTGGGCGATCTTCCAGACGACCCGCGTTATGACCCAATTCTTTTGCGCGACGGCGATACTCGCAATGTTGTTGACGCTTACCGGTATTGGACCCGCGAAGCGATCATCGCCGACATCGATCATCGCCGGCATCCGCTACACATCGCGATCGAGAACTTCGGCCACGACGCGAATATCGGTTCGGTGGTGCGTACCGCCAACGCCTTCGCGGTGGATACCGTGCACATCGTCGGGCGGCGTCGCTGGAATCGCCGCGGCGCCATGGTGACCGATCGCTATCAACGGCTCTGCCATCACGACAGCACCGCCGAGTTGCTGGATTTCGCGACGGCCGCGGGTTTGAGCGTGGTCGCGGTGGACAACGTGCCGGGCGCCGCGCGGCTCGAGGAAGCCGCACTACCGCGCGAATGTCTATTGGTGTTCGGCCAGGAGGGACCGGGCATCACCGACGACACCCGGCTGGGTGCGGCGCTCACGGTGTCGATCGCGCAGTTCGGCTCGACGCGCAGCATCAACGCCGGCGTCGCCGCCGGGATCGCGATGCACGCCTGGATCCGTCAGCACGGGGATCTCGGCCGCGCCTGGTAAACGCCGTCACCTCGGCCCGCCGCCCGTCGTCGCCCGTCCCTTTCGTCGAACGTGCTCTGATGGCGAGTTTTCGGCTATTTTTCCGCCCTGAGAGCACGTTCGACGCGGCGGCGGCCTGGCCGCACACTCGACGCATGGGGGAGAAGGGGTGGGGCGCTCAGCTCCACAGCGTGACGTGAACCTTGGGGCGAAACCTCGTCACCCCGACGCCGGATCCGCGGATCATCGCCTGGATACACCGCGGCGTCGTGATGAAGCGGACCAGCTCGGACACCGCCGGCTGACGCGCCGCGGGCGCCAGCGTCATCGCGCACCACTCGCCCGACCGATCAAGGCCCGGGCCGGTCACATGCACCAGCCTGCCCGCAGCGAGGTCCTTGGCGACGGCGAAGCCTATCGTCAACGCCACACCGCCGACCCGTTGCACCTCCTCGAGTGCGGCCGCATCGCTCTGGAAGATTCGCTGCTGCGACTCTGGAATTGCCAAGCCGCGCAGCATGATTGCGATCTCGCCATCCACGCTGCCCGCCGACGGCCCGAGCATCCACTGCTGCTGACGTAACATGCTCGGCGCCGGAATGCCCGCAGTCAGTGGACTATTCGGTGCGACGACGGTGATGATCTGGTATTTCAGGAAGGGCCGCACGAAGATTGACTCGTCGGGAGCCGCCGAGCTCTCGCTGGCCGGGCCGATCGCGATGTCGACGGCGCGCGAGGCGATCAGCTCGCGGAACCGGCTCGTCGGATGCACGCTCAACTCCACCGACAGGTCGTCGGCCCGCGACGAGAACAACTCGATCAGGCCGGGCGCCGCGTGTTCGGCGAACGCCGTCGACGCCGCGATCCGCAACAACCGGCGCCCGTGCGCCGCCTCGGTGACCTCGATCGCGGTTTGTTGCTGCAGACCCAGGATTTCGACCGCGCGGCTGGCCAGTCGCAGCCCGCCGGGCGTGAACGCCAGCCCCGCACCGGTTCTGGTGAACAGCGGGTCGCCGAGTTCTTTGCGCAGCGCCGCGACATGCATCGAGATTCCGGCGTCGGAAACACCGAGTTCCGCGGCGGCGGCTCGCACCGAGCCCAACCGAACCACCGCCGAATAGGCCCGAAGTTGAGCCGGAGTCATGCTTATGAGCCTACTTTGGGAAGTGTGCGAGACGTGCTTGCCGAACTAATGAAGATTTGGCGCGCCGGTGACACCGCGGGTCTGGGGACCGTGGTGCGAACTTTTCGGTCGGCACCGCGACTGCCCGGAGCCTCGATGGTGGTCGCACCGGACGGCTCGGTGAGCGGTTCGGTGTCGGGCGGTTGCGTGGAAGGCGCTGTCTACCAAGCCGCTACCGAGGTGACGCAGACCGGAACACCGCGGCTGGAACGCTACGGAGTCAGCGACGACGACGCCTTCGCGGTCGGCCTGACGTGCGGTGGCATCATCGACATCTTCGTCGAGGCGGTATCTCAGAAGACCTTTCCCGAACTAGGCGTGGTCTACGAAGACATCGATGAGCAACGTCCGGTCGCGGTTGCGACCGTCATCGGCCATCCCGACGCGCGGTGGATCGGCCGGCGGCTCGTCGTCCGCCCGGATGCGGAGGCGGGGTCGCTGGGATCGGCGCGCGCCGACGCCGCGGTCGCCGACGACGCGCGCGGGCTGCTCGCGGTGGGCCGCAGCGAGGTGCTCGAATACGGGCCCGACGGGCAGCGGCTCGGCGAAGGCATGGAGGTGTTCGTCTCCAGCTACGCCCCACAGCCGCGGATGCTGGTGTTCGGCGCCATCGATTTCGCCGCCGCCCTGGCGCAGCAGGGCGCCTTCCTCGGCTACCGCGTCACGGTGTGCGACGCGCGTTCGGTGTTTGCCACGCGGGCCCGATTTCCGGCGGCCGAGCATGTCGTCGTCGACTGGCCACACCGCTACCTCGCCGCCCAGGCGGAGGCGGGCGCCGTCGACGAGAGCACGGTGATCTGCGTGCTCACCCACGACCCGAAGTTCGACGTCCCGGTGCTCGAAGTGGCGCTGCGCCTGCCGCGGGTCGGGTACGTGGGGGCGATGGGCTCGCGGCGCACGCACGACGACCGAATGGCGCGGCTGCGGGCGATCGGGCTGACCGACGCCGAGCTGAGCCGGCTCACCAGCCCGATCGGGCTGGATCTGGGCGCCCGAACGCCGGAGGAGACCGCGGTCTCGATCGCGGCCGACATCATCGCCCGGCGCTGGGGTGGCGGTGGTTTGCCGCTGGCCCGGCTGGCCGGCCGAATCCACCACGAGGCGCCGGAACAGCAGGTCACTGGCGGGTTCGAGGCGACTTCAACGAGCGCTTAACTCGCTATTGACGCCCTTGTCAGAGCGGCCGACACTTGTGTTCCCCTTCCAAGTGAGGTGCGTCACATGCAGGTCCCCGGCCCCTTCGAATACGAACGTGCAACCAGTGTCGACCACGCCATCGGATTACTGGATCGGTTGGGGGAGGGGGCGCGAGTCGTCGCCGGCGGACACAGCCTGCTGCCGATGATGAAGCTGCGCATCGCCAACCCCGAATACCTCGTCGACATCAACGACCTGGCGCTCGAGCTCGGGTACGTGATCACCGACCCGACCCTGGTCCGCATCGGCGCCATGACCCGTCACCGCGAGCTGCTGGACTCCGACCCGCTGGCCGCCGTGTGCCCGATCTTCCGCGACGCCGAACGCGTCATCGCCGACCCGGTGGTCCGCAATCGCGGCACCCTGGGGGGCTCGCTGTGCCAGGCGGATCCGGCCGAGGATCTGTCGACCGTGTGCGAGGCGCTGGACGCGGTGTGCCTGGCCCGCGGGCCGTCGGGCGAACGCGAAATACCGATCGACGACTTCATCGTCGGGCCCTACGAAACCGCACTGGCCTTCAACGAGATGCTCGTCGAGGTGCGAATCCCGCTGCGACACAACTCGTCCAGCGCCTATGCCAAAGTCGAACGGCGCGTGGGTGATTGGGCCGTGGCGGCGGTGGGCGCGGCGCTCACCCTGGACGGTGCCGTAATCACCGCGGCCCGGCTGGGCCTGACCGCCGTCAACGCCGACCGGACGGCACTGGCCGACGTGGCGGCCGGGCTGGCCGGGCGGCCGGCCACCGACGGGGTATTCGCCGACGCGGGCCGGCTTGCCGCGCAGGCCTGCGACCCGGTGACCGATGGCCGCGGCACCGCCGAATACAAGCGGCACCTGGCCGCCGAATTGACCACTCGAACCTTGCGCACCGCCGCCGAACGAGTACGCGCAGAAGGGAACTAGTCATGCAGGTGAATATGACCGTCAACGGCGAGCAGGTGACCGCCGACGTCGAACCCCGGATGCTGCTCGTGCATTTCCTGCGCGATCAGTTGCGGCTCACCGGAACTCACTGGGGTTGCGACACCAGCAATTGCGGAACGTGCGTGGTCGATGTCGACGGCGTGCCGGTGAAATCCTGCACGATGCTCGCCGTGATGGCGTCGGGCCACAGTGTGCGCACCGTCGAAGGTCTCGCGACCGACGGCGAGCTGGACCCGGTGCAGGAAGGCTTCATGCGCTGCCACGGCCTGCAATGCGGTTTCTGCACACCGGGAATGATGATCACCGCCCGCGCCCTGCTGGACCGCGACCCGAACCCCGACGAGGAGACCATCCGGGAGGCGATTTCGGGGCAGATCTGCCGCTGCACCGGGTACACCACGATCGTGCGGTCCATTCAATGGGCCGCGTCGCATGCCGCACCAGTGGAGGCCGGCTCATGACGACCATCGAATCCCGCCCGCCGTCGCCGGAAGACCTGGCCGACAACGACCAAAAGCCGTGCGGCTACGGCCGGATGATGCGCAAGGAGGATCCCCGCTTCATCCGCGGCCGGGGTCGCTACGTCGACGACATCGCGCTGCCCGGCATGCTGCACCTGGCGATCCTGCGTTCGCCGTACGCGCACGCCACTATCGTCGGCATCGATGTGACTGCCGCGCAAGCACATCCGAAGGTCAAGGCGGTGGTGACCGGCGCCGACCTGGCCGCCAAGGGCCTGGCCTGGATGCCGACGCTGTCCAACGACGTGCAGGCGGTGCTGGCCACCGACAAGGTGCGTTTCCAGGGTCAGGAGGTCGCGTTTGTCGTTGCCGAGGACCGGTATTCGGCCCGCGACGCGCTGGAGCTGATCGACGTCGAATACGACCCGCTGGACCCTGTCGTCGATGTCCGCACCGCGCTGGATCCGTCGGCCCCGGTGATCCGGACCGACCTGGACGGCAAGACCGACAACCACTGCTTCGACTGGGAGACCGGTGACGCGGCGGCCACCGATGCGGTGTTCGCCAAAGCCGACGTCGTCGTCAAGCAGGAGATCGTCTACCCCCGGGTCCACCCGGCGCCGATGGAAACCTGCGGTGCGGTAGCCGATTTGGATCCGGTTACCGGCAAGTTGACGCTGTGGTCCACCAGCCAGGCGCCGCACGCGCACCGCACCCTGTACGCGTTGGTCGCCGGCCTGCCCGAGCACAAGATCCAGGTGATCTCGCCCGACATCGGCGGCGGATTCGGAAACAAGGTGCCGATCTACCCCGGCTACGTGTGCGCGATCGTCGGCTCGCTGCTGCTGGGCAAGCCGGTGAAGTGGATGGAGGACCGCAGCGAGAACCTGACGTCCACCGGCTTCGCCCGCGACTACATCATGGTCGGCGAGATCGCCGCCACCAACGAGGGAAAGATCCTGGCGATCCGGTCCACCGTGCTGGCCGACCACGGCGCATTCAACGGCACCGCGGCGCCGGTGAAGTACCCGGCGGGCTTTTTCGGGGTGTTCACCGGCAGCTACGACATCGAAGCCGCCTACTGCCACATGACCGCGGTATACACCAACAAGGCACCCGGCGGGGTGGCGTATGCGTGTTCGTTCCGGATCACCGAGGCGGTGTATTTCGTTGAGCGGCTGGTGGATTGCCTGGCGTTCGACCTGAAGATGGACCCGGCCGAGCTGCGGCTGCGAAACCTGCTGCGGCCCGACCAGTTCCCGTACCGCAGTAAGACCGGCTGGGTTTACGACTCCGGTGACTACGAGACCACCATGCGCAAGGCCATGGACATGATCGGCTATGACGCGCTACGGGCCGAGCAGGCAGCCAAACGCGAGCGCGGCGAGCTGATGGGCATCGGCATGTCCTTCTTCACCGAGGCCGTCGGCGCCGGCCCGCGCAAGGATATGGACATCCTCGGCCTCGGTATGGCCGACGGCTGCGAGTTGCGGGTGCACCCCACCGGTAAGGCGGTGGTGCGGCTTTCGGTGCAGACGCAGGGCCAGGGCCATGAGACGACGTTCGCGCAGATCGTCGCCGAGGAGCTGGGCATCCCGCCCGACGACATCGATGTCGTACACGGCGACACCGATCAGACGCCGTTCGGGCTGGGCACCTACGGCAGCCGCTCCACGCCGGTGTCCGGGGCGGCCGCGGCATTGGTGGCCCGCAAGGTCCGTGACAAGGCGAAGATCATCGCGTCGGGCATGCTCGAGGTTTCGGTCGCCGACTTGGATTGGGAGAAGGGCAAATTCCACGTCAAGGGTGATCCGTCCGCAGCGGTCACGATTCAGGACATCGCGATGCGCGCGCACGGCGCCGGTGATCTCCCGGAGGGTATCGAGGGTGGGCTGGACGCCCAGATCTGCTACAACCCGGAGAACCTGACCTATCCCTACGGCGCGTATTTCTGTGTGGTGGATATCGATCCGGGCACCGCGGTGGTCAAGGTGCGGCGCTTCCTCGCCGTCGACGACTGCGGCACACAGATCAATCCGATGATCATTGAGGGCCAGGTGCACGGCGGCATCGTCGACGGCATCGGGATGGCACTGATGGAGATGATCGCCTTCGACGAGGAGGGCAACTGCCTGGGCGGGTCGCTGATGGACTACCTGATCCCGACCGCCCTCGAGGTGCCGCACCTGGAAACCGGGCACACCGTGACGCCGTCGCCGCATCACCCGATCGGCGCGAAGGGGATCGGCGAATCGGCGACGGTCGGTTCGCCGCCCGCGGTGGTCAACGCCGTGGTGGATGCGTTGGCGCCGTTCGGGGTTCGGCACGCCGATATGCCGCTGACGCCGTCGCGGGTCTGGGAGGCCATGCAGGGCCGCGCCAGACCGCCGATCTAGGGACTGCGCGATGACGGCGATCAGCGAGCGGGCTCGGCAACTGTTGGCGGCACGGACACCATTCGTGCATGCCACGGTGGTGCGCGCCCAGCCACCGACGTCGGCGTATCCGGGTGACGAGGCAATCCTGTTGGCGGACGGAACGATTGAGGGGTTCGTCGGCGGGCAGTGCGCGCAGAACTCCGTGCGCAAGGCGGCCCTGGGTGTGCTGCAGGCGGGCGAGAGTGTGTTGCTGCGCGTGCTTCCCGACGGGGACGTGCACTTTCCGGAGGCCGCCGGTGCCAGCGTGGTGGTCAACCCCTGCCTGTCCGGCGGGTCGCTGGAGATCTTCCTGACGCCGCAGCTGCCCGCCCCGCTGATTCGGATCTACGGTGCGACGCCGATCGCCGACGCGCTGATCGACGTGTGCCGGGTGCTCGGTTACGACGCCAGGCGTGACACCGATCTCTCCGACACCACCGCGGTGGTGATCGCCAGCCACGGCGGTCCGGAAGCCGAAATCATCCG
The DNA here is from genome assembly GCF_010730355.1 of Mycobacterium florentinum. Taxonomy (NCBI): domain Bacteria; kingdom Bacillati; phylum Actinomycetota; class Actinomycetes; order Mycobacteriales; family Mycobacteriaceae; genus Mycobacterium; species Mycobacterium florentinum. The sequence goes on along the minus strand of NZ_AP022576.1, from coordinate 3,040,426 downwards.
TGCCGCACTGGATAACGGCGTCGGCTATATCGGCCTGGTGGCCAGCAAGGTCCGCGGGGCATCGATCCTCAACGACCTCGAACTCTCCGAGGCCGAGCGGGCCCGCATCCACACCCCGGTCGGGCTGCGCATCGGCGCCAAGACCCCTGCGGAGATCGCGGTGTCGATCGCGGCCGAACTGATCGCCGCCGTGCGCGACGGCAGCCTGACCCGGCAGACCGTCCCGGAAACCAGCGGCGCAGCCGAGGCGGTCGATCCGGTGTGCGGCATGACGGTGCCGATCGGCCTCGCCACCGAACACCTCGAGCTGGCGGGCACCGACTACTGGTTCTGCTGCCCGGGATGCCGATCGGCATTCGCCGCCGGAAAAGCCGGCGCATGACGCCGGCGGTGTTCAGCAGCCCCGACGACGTGGTGCGCCAGTTCGACGCAATGGATTATCTGCTCGACACCGGGACCGCGTCGGCGATCTATCTGGCCATCACGCTCGGCAGGCCGTTGCTGCTCGAGGGTGAGCCCGGAGTCGGCAAGACCACCGCAGCGAAAACCCTTGCGGCAGTGCTGAACACCCCGATGGTGCGGCTGCAATGCTACGAGGGCCTGACCGCGAACGAGGCGCTCTACGACTGGAACTACCAACGCCAGTTGCTGTCCATCCGGCTGGCCGAAGCTCGTGGCACCGGCATCCAGGAAGCGGATCTGTACACCGAGACCTATCTGGTGGACCGGCCCATCCTGCAGTGCGTGCGCCACCACGGGCCGAACCCTCCCGTGCTGTTGATCGACGAAATCGACCGGGCCGACGATGAATTCGAGGCGCTGCTGCTGGAGTTCCTCGGCGAGTCCGCAGTCACCGTCCCCGAACTGGGCACTTTCGTCGCGGAGCGCCCGCCGATCGCGGTGCTGACCTCCAACCGCAGCCGCGACCTGCACGACGCGCTGCGCCGGCGCTGTCTCTACCACTGGATCGACTACCCCGAGCCGGACCGGGCCGCCGCTATCGTCCGGCGCACGGTGCCCGGCGCGGCCGCGCCATTGATCGAACAGGCCACCCAATTCGTCGGCAGTGCACGCGATCTCGACCTGGACAAGCCACCGGGCGTCGCCGAGACCATCGACTGGGTCGCCGCCCTGGTGTCGCTGGGCGTGGCCGACCTCGTCGACGACTCCGCGGCCATGAGCCTGGGGGCGCTGGCCAAGACGCCCGACGACCGTACGCAGATCCGCGACGCATTTTCCGAGTACAGCCGCACATGAGAGGACCCGCAGCATGAAGATTGCCAACCAGTTCACCGTAGGTGCGCCCATCGACCAGGCCTGGGACGTGCTGTGCGACCTGGAGCAAGTGATCCCGCTGATGCCCGGTGCCCAGCTGATCGGCCACGAGGGCGAGGACTATCTCGGCAAGGTCAAAGTCAAAGTAGGGCCGGTGACAAGCGAATTCAGCGGCAAGGTGCGTTTCGTCGAGCAGGACCGCGATCAGCACCGCGCCGTCATCGACGGCAAGGGCAAGGAAGCGCGCGGCACCGGCAACGCGGCCGCGACGGTCACCGCGCAGCTGCAGGCGGACGGCGAGCGCACCAGCGTCACCGTCGACACCGACCTGAAGATCGTCGGCAAGCTGGCCCAGTTCGGCAGCGGCATGCTGCAGCAGGTGTCGGAGAAATTGCTGGGGCAGTTCGTGGAATCGCTGGAGGCCAAGCTGGCCGCCGAGAAGGGCGGCCGCGCGGCGGCGCCGGAGCCGGCGTCGGAGGAGGAGCCGATTCCGGCGCGGCGGGTGAACCCGGTCCCGGGAACCCAGCAAGCCCCCGCTCCCGAGCCCGAGCCCATCGACCTGCTGCAGCTCGCCGGTGGCGACCGGCTCAAGAAATACGCCGGCCCGGCGCTGGCGGCGGTGGCCGCGCTGGTGCTGATCTGGGTGCTGCTGCGGCGCCGTTAGCCGCTCGTGGGTACCCCCTTGCTGCTGCGGGGCGTCGACCGGGCGGCGCTCGCGACGGCGCTGGTCGACCGGCTGCGCCGCGTCGGGGTGTTGGTGTCCGCCAGTGGCCCGGCGAATTTTGTGCAGGCGCTGCGAAAGTTGCCTCCGGACAACAGAACCGCGCTGTATTGGGCGGCCCGGCTGACATTGGTCAACCGGATGGAGGATCTGGGCGCCTTCGACGCGGTCTTCGCCTCGGTGTTCGGCGCGGCCGAACCCGACGGCAACGGACACCCCGACAGCCCCCTGCCGCTGCCGGGTCCCAAGACGCCGGCCGCCGGTACGGTGCGTCCGGGTGGTGGCGGATCCACCTCCACGCAGAAGCTGCCCTGGGTGACGCGGACCGTTGCTACCGGTGACGACACGTCGACCTCGGGTCTGCTGCTGCCCGACGTGCTGCCCAGCCGGATCGCCGTGCTGGCCGACGAGCCGTTCGACCGTTTCGATCCCGAAGATCTTCGGATGCTTGGCATTTGGCTGGAAGCGACCGTTGCGCGCTGGCCGCGGCGCCGCAGCCTGCGATTCGAGCCCAGCCCCGGCGGCAAGCGCATCGACCTGCGGGCCACCATGAACGCGTCGCGGGCCACCGGCTGGGAATCGATGGTGCTGGCGCGGACCCGCCCGCGCCGCAGGCCCCGGCGGGTCGTGCTGCTCTGCGATGTCAGCCGTTCGATGCAGCCCTACGCCGCGGTCTATTTGCATTTGATGCGAGCGGTGTTGCGCCAGGCGGGAACTCGGCCCGAGGTGTTCGCGTTTTCGACGTCACTGACCCGGCTCACCTCGGTGCTGTCGCACCGGTCGGCCGAGATGGCGTTGCAGCGGGCCAACGCCAAGGTCACCGACCGCTACGGCGGCACGTTCATCGGCCGCAGCATGGCCGCGCTGCTCGCCCCGCCGCACGGCAACGCACTGCGCGGCGCCGTGGTGATCGTCGCGTCCGACGGCTGGGACAGCGATCCCCCCGAGGAGCTGGAGCACGCGATGGCCCGGCTGCGCCGTCGCGCCGAGCTGCTGGTCTGGCTCAATCCTCGTGCGGCACAGCGTGAATTCGAGCCGCTTGCCGGCTCGATGGCCGCGGCCCTGCCCTATTGTGACCTGTTCCTGCCGGCGCACTCGCTGACGGGTCTGCGCGATCTACTGCTGGAGTTGGCGTCGAGTGGGCAAGCTTGGCGGTGAGTGTGCGGTGAGGGCGGCGACACGCGGGCCGACACCGCCGTGAGAGCACACTCGAATCCGCGGGCGCACAGTCGAATCCGTCACTAGACGCCCGGACGGTGTGTCAATGGGCTTCACTCGGGGTAGTAGCCGGTTTCCAGGTCCTCGAGCAGTCTCGGATGTGTTGGCCGCCAACCGAATCGCTGCTGAGTCAGTGTGCTCGACGACGGTTGGTCGACGGCGAAGATGGTGCCGAGCGGCCCGAAATTCTCGGCCGGGGTGGATTCGACGGGTAGGCCGAGTCGGCGGCCGATCACCTCGGCGATCGCCCGCATCGGGTCGCCTTCGTCGCCCACCGCGTGCAGCACCGACCCGGGAGGGGCTTCTTCCAACGCGAGCCGGAACAGCGATGCCGCGTCGTCGCGGTGGACTGCGGGCCAGCGTTGCGAACCGTCACCGACGTAGCCCGAGACGCCACGCTGTCGTGCGGCTTGGATCAGCAGACTGGCGAAGCCGTAGCGCCCGCTCGCGTCGTGAACCGACCGCGGCAGCCGGACGACGGCGGACCGGACCCCGCGCCCGGCGAGATCGATGACGGCCTGGCCGGTGCGGCCGCGGCCGGCCACCGGACCCTCGACGTTGAACGGGTCGTCTTCGGTGCTGGCACGTCCAGGTGCCGCCGGGGTGCCGTTTGCGAGCACCAGCGGCTTACCGGAGCCGACCAGCGCGTCGCCCAGCGCGGCGACGGCACGGGCTTCGTCGCCGACGGCGTCGCCGACGGCGCTGAAGTCGTGCGAAAAAGCCAGGTAGACAATGCCATCGGCGTCGTAAGCCGCCTTTTGTAACACGTCGAAGTCGGCAATGTCTCCGCGCAGCGGCTCGGCGCCGAGTCCGCTGATGGTCGCGGCCGAGGCTTCGGATCGGGCCAGGCCCACGACCTGGTGATCGGCGGCGATCAGTTGTGCGACGACGGCCGAGCCGATTCCTCCGCTGGCGCCGGTGACGAATACGCGCACGAGTAGCTCCGTTCATGTGATGCGACTATGGTCTCATCACCCTACAGCAGTGACGGGATAAAAGTCGCATCACTACAGTGGGGCCATGGCACGCTGGCAACCTGACGCGCGGGCACGGTTGGTCGGCGCGGCACTGGAGTTGTTCAACGAACGCGGATACGACCAGACGACGGTGGCGGAGATCGCCGAACGCGCGGGCCTGACCAAGAGCACGTTCTTTCGGCACTTCCCGGACAAGCGCGACGTGCTGGCGGCGGGTCAGGATGCCATCGCGCAACTGCTGCGAGAGGGCATTGCGGCGGCGCCCGCCGATGCGACACCGCTGGCGGCGGTGTGCTCCGGCTTGAAAGCGGCCGCGGCGGCGTTCACGTCGTTCAACAAGGAGCTTGCCCCCAGGCTCAAGGCCGCGATCGCGGCCAGCGCCGAACTTCAGGAACGCAACGCGCTCAAGCAGATCGGGCTGGCTCTCGCGATGGTCGAAGCACTGCAATCCCGGGGCGTGCCCGAGCCGACCGCGGCACTGGCCGCCGAGCTGGGTGCCTTGGCATTCAAGACGGCATACGCGCGCTGGGCCGAACCCGGCGAGAACCAAGACCTGGGCACCATCGCATGTCAGGAATTGGAGGAATTACGCGCCGCCGCGACCAATCTCAGCTGAGCCACCGCACCGGTCTTTGAGGGCGATGCCCGACCGGCCGAGCTTGCGGGCTCCGGTGACGAGCGCGGCGGCGACCGCCGCGGCCGTCGGGTAGGCGAGGCCGTCGGGCGGATGGATGTTCGAGATGCAGTTGCGATCCGCGTCGGTGACACCCGGCGCCGGTCGATGCGTCAGATAGATGCCCAGACTGTCGGCGACCGAGAGCCCGGGGCGTTCACCGATAAGCACCAGAACCGTTGTGACGCCCAGGGCTTCGCCGATGTGATCCCCCAGCGCGACGCGCGCCTGACTGGCGATGACCGGCGGGGCAATGCGGTAGCGGCCGTCGAATTCGCGAACCAGCGCGTCGACCATTCCCGCGGCGTGGTCGGTCAGCGCACGAGGTGACAACCCATCGGCGAGCACAAAGCCGATGTCCGCCTTGGTCTTTGGCAAGCCGGACAGGTCCGCGGGGCTGCGGCCGAGATCGGGTCGGCGCAGGTATTCGCCGCGTGTCCTCGCCCGGCTGTGTATCCGCAGCGGCTCACCGAGCCCGATGTGGCTCAGCTGCTCGATCAGGTCGTCGGCATCGAGTGGCTCGTGGACGGCGTCGCGCGCCGCGGCGTGTGCGGCCTGGAACTCCAGCACCCGACGGGTCGGCAGTGAGTTTCCGGCACGGCCCAGTCCGATGCGGGCCCGCGTAGTGGCCCGCAGCGGTGCCCAAAGGTCGATCATCAGCCGGCTGCCAAGGCGCGCAGCGGCGACGTCGCCAGGTCGACGGGAAGAATCCGGCCGTCGGCGTCGGCCATGCCCAGGCTGGCCAGCCATGCTTCGAATTCGGGTGCGGGCCGCAGCCCCAACGCCTTTCGGACGTACAACGCGTCGTGAAACGACAGGCTCTGATAACCGAGCATGATGTCGTCGGCGCCGGGAACGGCGATCACGAATGCGGTGCCGGCCGCGCCCAGCAGGGTCAGCAGCGTGTCCATGTCGTCCTGGTCGGCCTCGGTGTGGTTGGTGTAGCAGACGTCGACACCCATCGGCAGGCCGAGCAGTTTCCCGCAGAAGTTGTCTTCCAGCCCGGCGCGGATGATCTGCTTGCCGTCGTAGAGGTACTCCGGCCCGATGAATCCGACGACGGTGTCGATCAACAGCGGTTCCAGCGCCCGGGCCACCGCGTAGGAGCGCGCCTCCAGCGTCTGCTGGTCGACCGGCTGGTTGCCCACGCCGAGATGCGCGCCGGCCGACAACGCCGAGCCCTGCCCCGTCTCGAGGTACATGACGTTGTCGCCGACCGTGCCGCGGCGCAGCGACCGGGCGGCCTCGTTGGCTTCGGTCAGCATCGCGATGGAGGTGCCGAAGCCCGCATTGGCGCCCTCGGTGCCCGCGATCGACTGGAAAACCAGGTCGACGGGCGCGCCCTGTTCCATCAGTTCCATCGTGGTCGTGACGTGGCACAGCACGCAGGACTGCACGGGGATGGCGAACCGCTGGCGAATGTCGTCGAGCAGATGCAGCAGGTCCGACGCCGCGTGCGGCGAGTCGGTCGCCGGGTTGATGCCGATCACCGCGTCGCCGCAGCCCATCAGCAGGCCGTCGAGCATCGCCGCGGCGATCCCGCGCGGGTCGTCGGTGGGGTGGTTGGGTTGCAGCCGGGTGGCCAGCGTGCCCGGCAACCCGATCGTCGTCCGCAACGCCGCGGTGGCCGTCACGGCGGCGGCCACCAGGATCAGGTCCTGGTTGCGCATGATCTTCGACACCGCGGCCGCCATCTCCGGGATGAGCCCGGGGGAGACGGCGGCGATGCGTGCCGCGCTGTCGTCGCGCGACGCCGCATCCAGCAGCCAGTCGCGCAAGCCGCCGACGGTCAGGTGCGCGACCGGGCCGAACGCCTCGCGATCGTGGCTGTCGATGATGAGCCGGGTGACCTCGTCGGTCTCATACGGCACCACCACGTCGTTGAGGAATGTCGCCAGCGGTATGTCGGCCAGCACCCACGCCGCCGCGGCCCGTTCGGCGTCCGAATCGGCCGCGCAACCGGCCAGCTGGTCACCGGAACGCAGCGGCGTCGCCTTCGCCATCACGTCGACCAGCCCCGCAAAGGAATGCGTGGTCCCCGAGATGGTTTGCCGATAGCGCATATTTCACAGTAGGTCACTGTCGGTTCAGCAGCAGGTCAACTTCGCCGTGCGTCGGCGGCGTTGAGTGTGCGGCGTGGGCGACGACACGCCGATCCGGGCCGCCGTGGCCGCACAGTCAACGCCGCCAGCGCACACTCAACGCCCAAACCCGCATGAGGCAGGATCGGTAGGCATGGACCAGCTATGGGCCAACCGGGCTGCCAGCTCCGAAGCCGCTGTCGCGCAACGCCACCTGAAACGGCTGTGGGGGTTGCCGGGAACCCAGCTGGGCGTGGTGGCCTGGCCGGCGACGCGCCGGGTCCGGCTGTTCGGCACCTGGCACTACTGGTGGCAGGCGCACCTGCTGGACTGCCTGGTCGACGCGCAGCAGCGGGACCCGCAGCCGCATCGGTACACCGAGATCAACCGGCAGGTTCGCTCGCACCGGCTGCGCAACAACTTCCGCTGGACCAACAGCTATTACGACGACATGGCGTGGCTGGCGATCGCGCTGGAACGCGCCGCCCGGATCGTCGGCGTCGAGCGCGGCCGCGCCATGCCGAAGCTCGCCGACCAGTTCATGAAGGCGTGGGTACCCGAGGACGGCGGCGGCATCCCGTGGCGCAAGCAGGACCAGTTCTTCAACGCCCCGGCCAACGGTCCGGCGGGAATCTTCTTGGCCCGCTACGGGGAGCATCTCAAGCGCGCCGCACAGATGGGCGACTGGATCGACCAGACCCTGATCGACCCGCAGACCCATCTGGTGTTCGACGGCATCAAGGCCGGTTCGCTGGTCCGCGCGCAGTACACCTACTGCCAGGGTGTGGTGCTCGGGCTGGAGACCGAGCTGGCGGCCCGCACCGGCGTCCAGGCGCGGGGCCGGCACGCCGCCCGGGTGCACCGCCTGGTCGCCGCCGTCAACGAGCACATGGCGCCGTCGGGCGTGCTGAAGGGTTCCGGCGGCGGCGACGGCGGGCTGTTCGCCGGCATCACTGCGCGCTACCTGGCGCTGGTCGCCACCACGCTGCCGGGCGACTCCGCCGACGACGTCGTGGCCCGGGACACCGCGCGCACCATCGTGCTGTCGAGCGCGAAGTCGGCCTGGGATTGCCGGCAGACGGTGGACGGGCTGCCGCTGTTCGGGGCGTTTTGGGACCGCGATGCGGAGTTGCCGACGACGGGCGGCGGGCAAGCGCAGTTCGTCGAGGGTGCGGTCAACGCGTCCGAGACTCCGGAGCGGGACCTGTCGGTGCAGCTGTCGGGGTGGATGCTGATGGAGGCCGCCTGTAACGTCACCGCCGTGACACCAGGCCACGCGTGACCGGCCTTTGAGAGGAGCTTTCGAATGACCCCTTCGGGCACCAAGGTTCGCCCCGATGCCGAGTCGGCATTGCAAGACCTGCTGAAGGACGGAATCACAATTGCCGCAGGCGGATTCGGGCTGTGCGGTATCCCGGAGAATCTGATCCAGGCGTTGGTGGACAGCGGCGTCAAAGAGCTGACGATCGTCGGAAACAACGCCGGCGTCGACGATTTCGGCATGGGTCTGTTGCTCAAGGGCCGTCAGGTCAAGAAAGTTATTGCCTCCTACGTAGGAGAAAACAAGGAATTCGAGCGCCAGGTACTGGCCGGCGAGCTGGACCTGTCGCTCACCCCGCAAGGCACGCTGGCCGAGAAGTTACGCGCCGGCGGCGCAGGGATTCCGGGCTTCTACACCCGCACCGCGTTCGGCACCCAACTCGCCGAAGGCAAGGACATGCGAGTGTTCGACGGCACCGAATATGTGCTGGAGGAAGGGATCCGCGCCGACGTCGCGATCGTCAAGGCGTGGAAGGGCGACACGGCGGGCAACCTGATCTACCGCAAGACCGCGCGCAACTTCAACCCGATGATCGCCACCTGCGGCACGGTGACCGTCGCCGAGGTCGAGGAACTGGTCGAGGTCGGCGAACTGGACCCCGACCAGATCCACACCCCCGGCATCTATGTGGACCGCATCATCGAGGGACCCGGCTACGAGAAGCGGATCGAATTCCGCACCACCAGGGGTGCCGCCGTAACCAAGAACGACACCCCGATCCGCGAGACCATGGCCAAGCGCGCCGCCCGGGAACTGCGCGACGGCTACTATGTGAACCTGGGCATCGGCATTCCGACGCTGGTGGCCAATTACATCCCCGACGACATCAACGTGACGCTGCAGTCCGAGAACGGCCTGCTCGGCATCGGGGCCTATCCGGCCGAGGACCAGGTGGATCCCGACCTGGTCAACGCGGGAAAACAGACCATCACCACGATCAGCGGCTCCAGCTTCTTCAACAGCGCCGACTCCTTCGCGATGATCCGCGGCGGGCACGTCGACCTGGCCATCCTCGGTGGCCTGGAAGTAGCCGAGAACGGTGACCTGGCCAACTGGATGGTTCCGGGCAAGATGGTCAAGGGTCCGGGTGGTGCGATGGACCTGGTGTCCGGCGTCAAGCGGGTGATCGTCGTGATGGATCACACGGCCAAGGACGGCAGCCCGAAAATCCTCAAGCAATGCACGCTGCCGCTGACCGGCAAAGGCGTGGTGAACATGATCATCACCGACCTGTGCGTCTTCGACGTCGACCCGGAACGCGGGCTCACCCTGACCGAACTACACCCCGGGGTGACGGTCGACGACGTCCGTGCCAAGACCGGTTGCGACTTCCTCGTCGCCTGAACCTGTCTTGGCGGCGCGCCGTCGCCCCAGGTAGCCCCGGGTGGCGGCGATCAGTGCCGGCAGCAGCGAGACGAACAGGATGACCAGAATGATCTTTTCCAGGTTCTGGTGGACGAACGGGATGTTGCCCAAGAAGTAGCCGGCCACCGTCACACCGCCGCCCCACAGCACCCCGCCGACGATGTCGAACGCCAGGTAGACCGGATAGCGCATGTAGGACACCCCGGCGACGACCGGCGTGAACGTCCGCACGAACGGCATGAAGCGGGCCAGGATGATGGCCGCGGGCCCGTACTTCTCGAAGAAGGCGTGCGACTCGGTCACGTAGTGCTGCTTGAAGAACCGGGAGTCTTCCTTCTTGAACAGGGCCGGGCCGATCCTGCGGCCGATGAAATACCCGGTCTGGTCGCCGAGGATCGCGACCACCGCGACGGACGGCGCCAGCACCCAGATGTTGAGCGTTCCGTGCGCGGCCAGCAATCCGCCGGTGAACAGCAGCGACTCGCCCGGCAGCAGCGGAAACAGCAGACCGGTCTCTACGAAGACGATGACCAGGATGGTCGGCAACACCGCGGAGGCGAACAGGCCCTGGGGTCCGATCCAGAACATCGGATCGATGATGTCGGGCAAGGCCGTCACGGCGGTGCTCATGGTGCCTCAACATACCGGCCCCCAGGTGGGTGCCCGCCGTCAACGTCGGGTTGCGATACTGGGGCAACTTAAGTCTTAGGGAGGAATTCATGCCCATCGCAACCCCCGAGGTCTACGCCGAGATGCTGGGACGCGCCAAGGAGAACGCGTACGCCTTCCCGGCCATCAACTGCACCTCGTCGGAGACCGTCAACGCCGCCATCAAGGGCTTCGCCGACGCCGGCAGCGACGGCATCATCCAGTTCTCCACCGGCGGTGCGGAGTTCGCCTCCGGCCTCGGGGTGAAGGACATGGTGACCGGCGCGGTCGCGCTGGCCAAGTTCACCCGCGCCATCGCGGCCAAGTACCCGATCAACGTCGCGCTGCACACCGACCACTGCCCCAAGGACAAGCTGGACACCTACGTGCGTCCGCTGCTGGCGATCTCGGCCGAGCGGGTGGCCGCCGGCAAGAACCCGCTGTTCCAGTCGCACATGTGGGACGGCTCGGCGGTGCCGATCGACGAGAACCTCGCGATCGCCAAGGAGCTGCTCAAGGACGCCGCGGCCGCCAAGATCATCCTCGAGGTGGAGATCGGCGTGGTCGGCGGCGAGGAGGACGGCGTCGAGGGCGCGATCGACGACAAGCTCTACACCACTCCCGAGGACTTCGAGAAGACGATCGACGCGCTGGGCCACGGCGAGCACGGCAAGTACCTGCTGGCCGCCACCTTCGGCAACGTGCACGGCGTCTACAAGCCCGGCAACGTCAAGCTGCGTCCCGACATCCTCGACGAGGGCCAGAAGGTCGCGGTGGCCAAGCTCGGCCTGGCCGACGGTTCCAAGCCGTTCGACTTCGTCTTCCACGGCGGCTCGGGATCGCTGAAGTCGGAGATCGAAGAGGCGCTGCGCTACGGCGTGGTGAAGATGAACGTCGACACCGACACCCAGTACGCCTTCACCCGCCCGCTCGCCGCGCACATGTTCACCAACTACGACGGCGTGCTCAAGGTCGACGGCGAGGTGGGCAACAAGAAGGTCTACGACCCGCGCAGCTACCTCAAGAAGGCCGAAGCGTCGATGACCGAGCGCGTGATCGAGGCTTGCAATGACCTGCACTGCGCCGGAAAGTCGGTCGGCGTCTAACGGCTTTCCTCGAGTGCCCGGCTGGACGGGTACTCGTCGCCGAACGCCCGGCTGGACGGGCACTTGGCGTGAGGGCCTAACCTAGCCGCTGGGGGACTGGCAGATCTTCCACTGGTCGTCGCGGTACTGCAGGTCGAGGCTGCGCGTTGAGCGGACCTGCGGGTCGTAGGCCATGAACGTGGTGACGTTGGCCTCGGCGTGCTGACCGTTGACGACGATCTGGTCGATGCTGGCGATCACCGGATACTGCTTGGCCGCCGAAACCCGTTGGTAGGTCTCGCTCCACGCGCGCTCGTCGTAGTCGACGTAGCCGTCGCGGGTGGTGCCGCAGGTGATGCTGCGCAGCTGAGTCAGGTCGCCGCGCTGCACCGCGGTGTCGAAGGCATGGATGGATTGGCGAACCAGGTCTTCTTGCGAGACGTGTGAATGCTTTCCGCGGGTCAGCAGCACGGTGCCCAGGATGGCGATCGCCGCCAGCGCCAGCACGATCACGGTGATCGCCAGCACCCAGCCCCAGTTGAAACTCCTGGATGTCGATCGTGGCTTGTTGCCGTCCCGCCCCGGGATAGCTTGTGGTGCAGCAGATTTCGGAGGCAGCGGAGGCATGGGCGGCTGCCCCGGCGGGCCGGGCTGACTCGGCGACGTCGAGAACACCTCCGTTGCGGGCTCCGGGGCGGTGTGGATGATCGCCGTTTCCTTCGAGTCGAAGCCGGGCGCGGTGAAGCGACGTTCGGGCTGTTGCCCTGCCGGGTCACCCTCGTCCTGGTTGTCCGGATCGGGGTTGATCACCACGGTCTCGGTCTCAGGATCGGGTGGAACCAGCGGATAGGCCTCGGTTGCCTCGTCGACGTGCTCGCCGGTTGGATCCTCACCCGGCGGGGTGCCGCGATCGGGCTCCGGTGGGTTAGGCATGAGTTGGAGCTTAGTCATCCGCGGCGAGACGGCAGAATAGAACTTATGACACCGATGGGTGATCTCCTGGGACCCGATCCAATCCTGCTGCCCGGCGACATCGAAGCCGAGGCCGAACTGCTCGCCAACGAGAATCCGAGCATCGTCGCCGCGGCGCATCCGTCGGCGTCGGTGGCCTGGGCGGCCCTCGCTGAGGAGGCGCTGGCCGAAGACCGGGCCGTCACCGCCTATGCGTACGCCCGGACCGGCTACCACCGCGGCCTGGACCAGTTACGCCGCAACGGCTGGAAGGGCTTCGGCCCGGTGCCGTACTCGCACGAGCCCAACCGCGGCTTCCTGCGCTGTGTGGCGGCGCTGGCCAAGGCCGCCGACACGATCGGCGAGACCGACGAGCTGAACCGCTGCCTGGACCTGCTCGACGATTGCGACCCCGCGGCCCGCAAAGAGCTCGGTCTCTAGCAGTTCTCCGAGCAGTCGCTGTCGCGGCTCTCGACCTGCACGGTGGCGTGCTCGAGCCCACGCTCGTGCAGCACCTCGCGCGCGTCAGTGAGCACGCTGGCCGAGTCGGTGGCGCTGATCAGATGCACCGTGCACATGTCCTTGCCCGGCGACAGCGTCCACACGTGCAGATCGTGCACTTCGGTCACGCCGTCGACGGCGTTCAGCGCCGTCCGCAGCTCCTCGACGTCGATGTGGGCCGGAGACGTCTCGGACAGGATCCGCAGCGCCGCGCGCGCCAGCGAGAACGCGCGGGGCAGCACCCACAGGGCCACCAGGACGGCGACCACGACGTCGGCGTAGGGCCAGTGCGTCGTGACGGTCACGATGCCGGCGATCAGCACGCCCAGGCTGCCGACGGTGTCGGCGATGACCTCCATGTAGGCGCCCTTGACGGCCAGGCTGCCCTCCGAATGCGACCGCAGCAGCATCGCCACCACGAAGTTGGCGACCAGCCCGGCCAGCGCCACCACGATCATCGGCAGGCCGGGGACCTCGGCTCCGGTGCCCAGGCGCTCGATCGCCTCGTAGAGGATGAACGCCGCCACACCCACCAGCAACACCGCATTGGCCACCGCGGTGAAGACCTCGGCGCGGTGCCAGCCGTAGGTGCGATACGGCGACGTGCTGCCGCGCTTGGCCAGCATCACCGCGGCCAGCCCCATGAACACCGCGACCACGTCGGTCAGCATGTGCCCGGCATCGGCCAGCAGCGCAAGGGAATTGATCAGCAGCGAAGTCGCCAGCTCGATCACGAAGAACGTCGCCAAAATCCCCGCGGCCATGATCATGCGGGGGATCATCCGAGACGCGTCGGCTTCGGCGGGGGTGTGACTGTGTCCTGCGCCCATGCCGATCAATATATGCGTGGAATCGCATATATTGCAAGACCTAGAACCAGCGGCTCCAGAAGCGGGTCAGCGAATTGCCGGCGTTGGCCAGCAGGTGCGGCACCCCGGAGAAGTCGAAGAACCAGTCCACCACCGAGAACAGCCATTGGTTGATCGCCGGCGCCAACAGCAGGAACAACAGGATGAACACGCCGTACTGTTTGGCCGGTGCCACGGCGCGCTGCGTCTCGGGGCTCAGGTGCGGTTCCAGGGCGTCGTAACCGTCCAGGCCGGGGATGGGCAGCAGGTTCAGCACGACCGCCATGATCTGCAGGAAACCCAGAAACGCCACACCCGCCCACAGCACCCAGTGCTCCGGGTCGAAGAACAGCCGGGTCAGCGTGAGCAGCAGCACCGCCAGCAGCAGATTGGCCGCCGGGCCGGCCAGGCTGACCAGGGTGCGGCGCGTCGGCGACATGAACCAGGCGCGCACGTACACCGCGGCGCCGGGCAAGCCGATCCCGCCCAGCGCGATGAACACCATCGGCAGCAGCAGCGACAGCCCGGGATGGGCGTAGCGGCGCGGATCCAGCGTCAGGTAGCCGCGCACTTGCTCGTCGTGGTCGCCGAAACGCCACGCGGTCGCCGCGTGGCCGAATTCGTGTAGGCACAACGAGACCAGCCAACCGGAGATCACGAAGATGAACACCCCTGCGTACGATATCGGCCGCACGGTCGTGCCGGACAGCCAGGCCAGCACACCGCCGGCGGCCGTCAATGCGACGAGTGCCAAGAAGATTGGGCTGGGTCGCACCGATGCGTGCCCGTGTGAGTCCACCGGTCGAAACTACCGGACCAACAACCAACCTTCGACGTGGCGGTAGAACGTCGATCGTCGCGCGGCGCGGGGAGCGGCGACACCGTCGCGGACCACCACGACGCCGGTGCTGCCCAGCTGCACGGCGCGCCCGGCCACCCACCGCCGCCAGCGGCCGTGTACCGCGGCCCGCAGGCCCGGCACGGCCAGCGTCGGCTCGACGAACGCGCCGGTGACGTCGCCGTCGAACAGCTGCGTGTCGTCGACGACGGCCTCGCCGTGAATGAGCTCCCGGTCCTCGGGGGGCTGCCAGCCGGCCCGGCCCACGATCACCGCGCCGGTCTCGTCGCGCACCAGGGTGACCCGCCGCACCGCGCCGCGCCGGGCCCGCCGGGCCGCCCGCCGTCCCGCCTTCACGCGGTAGATGCGGGTCGCGCGGGTGCGGCGGCGCGGCACGTAGGCCACTTCGACGTCGAGTCGCTGGGCGCGCAGCAGCCGGCTCAAAACCGCGGCCAGGTCGGCGTCGCCGCCGAGGACGACCAGCCGTCGGTAGGGCCCGATCGCGGCGTCGATCTCGTCCGGGCTCTCGACGCGGTGGACGGGCAGGCCGCCGAGCGGTCCGGGCGGCCGCCGGTCGCCGAAGCACAACACCGCCAGGTCGGCCGTGTCCGCGGCGATATTCATGGGCTCCTCGCGACCTGCTGGGATAGGGTGGGTCCCCGGCTGGACCACAATAAGCAGGCGAGACCAGGCGGGAGCATGTCATGCCGGCAATCGTCCTCATCGGCGCCCAATGGGGCGACGAGGGCAAAGGTAAGGCCACTGACCTGCTCGGTGGGCGAGTGCAGTGGGTGGTGCGCTACCAGGGCGGCAACAACGCCGGACACACCGTCGTACTGCCGACCGGCGAGAACTTCGCCCTTCATCTGATCCCGTCGGGAGTGCTCACGCCCGGCGTCACCAACGTCATCGGCAATGGCGTGGTGATCGATCCCGGCGTGCTGCTCGACGAGCTGCGAGGCCTGGAAGACCGCGGCGTCGACACCTCGAGGCTGTTGATCTCCGCGGACGCGCATCTGCTGCTGCCCTACCACGTGGCCATCGACAAGGTGACCGAGCGCTACATGGGCAACAAGAAGATCGGCACCACCGGCCGCGGCATCGGACCCTGCTACCAGGACAAGATCGCGCGCCAGGGCATCCGGGTCGCCGACGTGCTCGACCCGGAGCTGCTGGCCCAAAAGGTCGAGGGCGCACTGGAACTCAAGAACCAGATCCTGGTCAAGATCTACAACCGCAAGGCGCTGGATCCCCAGCAGGTCGTCGACGCGCTGCTGAAGCAGGCCGACGGGTTCGCCCACCGCATCGCCGACACCCGGCTGCTGCTCAACACCGCGCTGGAGGCCGGCGAGACCGTGCTGCTGGAGGGCTCGCAGGGCACGCTGCTCGACGTCGACCACGGCACGTATCCCTATGTGACGTCCTCGAATCCGACGGCGGGCGGCGCGGCCGTCGGGTCCGGCATCGGCCCGACCCGGATCACCACCGTGCTCGGCATCCTCAAGGCCTACACCACCCGGGTGGGCTCGGGCCCGTTCCCGACCGAATTGTTCGACGAGAGCGGCGAATACCTGTCCAAGACCGGCGGCGAGTTCGGTGTCACCACCGGGCGGCGGCGGCGCACCGGTTGGTTCGACGCCGTGATCGCCCGCTATGCCACCCGGGTCAACGGCATCACCGACTACTTCCTGACCAAGCTCGACGTGCTGTCCAGCCTGGAAACCGTGCCGGTGTGCGTCGGCTACCGCGTCGACGGTGTGCGGACCGACGAAATGCCGATGACGCAGAGCGATCTGCACAAGGCCGAACCGATTTACGAAGAGCTGCCCGGCTGGTGGGAGGACATCTCCGCCGCACGCGAGTTCGAGGACCTGCCCGCCAAGGCGCGCGACTACGTGCTGCGTCTGGAAGAGCTTGCCGGAGCACATGTTTCGTGCATCGGCGTGGGGCCGGGACGGGATCAGACCATCGTGCGCCGCGACGTCTTGGCGGCGCGCTAGTGGCCGACCCTGACGCATACGAACTCGACCCCGATTACGACCACCACGGCGGCTTTCCCGAATACGCGCCGGCCGTCCCCGGCCCGGGATTCGTGCGGTTCGTGGCGACCATGCGCCGGCTGCAGGACCTCGCCGTGTCCGCCGATCCCGCCGACGACGTCTGGGACGACGCGGCCGATCGGGTCGCCGCATTGGTGGAGCTGCTGGAGCCGTTCCAGGCCGCCGAGGGCGTCGGCCCGGCCGGGCGGGCGCCCGAGTTGCCCGGCATGGGCAGCCTGCTGATTCCGCCGTGGACGTTGACGCGCTACGCCCCCGACGGCGTCGAAATGACGGGCCGTTTCAGCCGCTTTCACGTCGGCGGCAACATGGCCGTGCACGGCGGCATCCTGCCGTTGCTGTTTGACCACACGTTCGGGATGATCGCGCACGCCGCGGGGCGCCCGATCAGCCGGACGGCGTTCCTGCATGTCGACTACCGCAAGATCACCCCGATCGACGTTCCGTTGCTGGTGCGGGGGCGAGTCACCGGCACCGAGGGCCGCAAGGCGTTCGTCTCCGCCGAATTGGTCGACGCCGACGCCACCGTGCTGGCCGAAGGTACCGGCCTGATGGTGCGGTTATTGCCGGGCCAGCCCTAACGCGGTCGGCCGTAGCATTCAACTGTGACCGAAGCACAGCACGAGACCGCAGGCGGGCCCCGGGTGATGTTGCTGGGTTCCGGCGAACTCAGCCGCGAGCTGGCGACCGCCCTGCGCCGCCTGGGCGCCCGGGTCGACGAGCACCCGGACACCGATGCCGTGCCGGCCGCGATCGACCGGCTGCAACCGGACTTCGTGGTGACCGCCACCGGCGCGGTCTCGGCGACCGCAATCGAGGCGCTCGCGGCCCGCTCCGAGGACGACGCGATAGAACTGGTGCCCAACGCCCGCACCGTCCGGCTGACCAACGACCGCGAGGCCCTGCGCCGGCTGGCCGCCGACCAGCTGGGCCTGCCGACCGCCCCGTTCTGGTTCGTCGGATCGGTCGACGAACTCAAGGCGGTAGCCGCTCACGGCGGATATCCGTTGCTGGTCGAGTCGCTGGGCCCGACGGCCGGGCGCTCGGTGGTGTCCGGGCCCGACGACCTCGAGCCCGCGTGGCGGCGCGCGGTGGGGCAGGCCGAGCAGCAGCGCGTGCTGGCCGAAACGGTGGTCGAGGTCGAATTTTGCATCACCCTGCTCGCAATCCGCAGTGCGGGCCCGAACGGGCCGGTGATCGAGTTCTGCTCGCCCATCGGGCACCGTCGCGCCGAACCCGACGTGCTGGAATCCTGGCAGCCCCAGAAGATGAGCCCGGCCGCCCTCGATGCCGCCAAGTCGATCGCCGCGCGCATCGTCAAGGCACTCGGCGGCCGCGGGGTCTTCGGAGTCGAATTGATGATCAACGGCGACGAGGTGTACTTCGCGGACGTGAGTGCCGTTCTGCCGCAAAGTGCCTGGGTGACCCTGCGCAGCCAGCGGATTTCGGCGTTCGAGCTGCAGGCCCGGGCGATTCTCGGCCTGCCGGTGGATGCCCTGATGATTTCACCGGCCGCCGCCCGCACGAGCCACCCGGCGCCCACCGCCGCGGCGCTGACCGCGGCGCTGGCCGTGCCGGAAAGCGACCTCCGCGTGTTCGACGGCGGACCGGGCCCGCGGCGGGGTGTCGCGCTGGCCACCGCACCGGATGTGGCGGCCGCGCGAGACCGGGCCCGGGACGTGGCCACCGCGGTGTCCCCGCGCCGTAACTAGACTCACGCGAATGAGCTACGCAGGAGATATCACGCCGCTTGAGGCATGGAAGTTGCTCAGCGACAACCCCCAGGCGGTTTTGGTCGACGTGCGCACCGACGCTGAATGGCGCTTCGTCGGGGTGCCCGATTTGTCGAGTCTCGGCCGCGACGCGGTCTTCATCGAATGGAACACCTCGACCGGGCACAACGCGAACTTTCTGACCGAACTGAAGGACCGGCTCCCCGCGGAGCCGGGCCCGGTCGTCTTCCTGTGTCGCTCGGGCAACCGCTCGATCGGTGCCGCGGAGACCGCCACCGAGGCCGGCATCGAGCCGTCCTACAACATCCTGGACGGCTTCGAGGGCAATCTCGACGCGCACGGGCACCGTGGTGAAACCGGTTGGCGGGCAGTCGGATTGCCCTGGAAGCAGCAATGACCGACATTCCGTCGGTCCGCACTCCGAAGGTACTGCCCGACGGCGTCGGCCAGGCCACCATCGGCGTGCGCGGGGGGCTGTTGCGGTCCGGGTTCGACGAGACCGCCGAGGGCATGTTCTTGACCTCCGGCTACGTCTACCCGTCGGCGGCCGCGGCCGAGCAGTCGTTCTCCGGCGAGCTGGACCGCTACGTGTACTCGCGCTACGGCAACCCCACCGTGTCGATGTTCGAGGAACGGCTGCGGCTGATCGAGGGCGCACCGGCGGCGTTCGCCACGGCCAGCGGCATGGCTGCGGTGTTCACTTCGCTGGGCGCGCTGCTGGGCGCCGGCGATCGATTGGTGGCCGCGCGCAGCCTGTTCGGATCGTGTTTCGTGGTGTGCAACGAGATCCTGCCGCGCTGGGGCGTGGAGACCGTCTTCGTCGACGGCGACGACCTCGCCCAATGGGAGCAGGCACTGTCGGTGCCCACGCAGACGGTGTTCTTCGAGACGCCGTCCAACCCGATGCAGTCGCTGGTGGACATCGCCGCGGTGACCGAACTGGCGCATGCGGCCGGGGCAAAGGTGGTGCTGGACAACGTCTTTGCCACACCCCTTCTGCAGCAGGGCTTTCCGCTCGGCGTCGACGTGGTGGTGTACTCCGGCACCAAGCACATCGACGGTCAGGGCCGGGTGCTCGGCGGTGCCATCCTCGGCGACCAGGAGTACATCGACGGGCCGGTGCAGAAGCTGATGCGGCACACCGGCCCGGCGTTGAGCGCATTCAACGCCTGGGTGTTGCTGAAAGGCCTTGAGACACTGGCTGTTCGAGTGGACTACAGCAACTCCTCGGCACAGCGGATCGCGGAGTTCCTGGAAGGCCACCCCGCGGTGCGCTGGGTGCGCTACCCGTTCCTCTCGTCACACCCGCAATACGACCTGGCCAAGCGCCAGATGTCCGGCGGCGGAACGGTGCTCACCTTCGAGCTGGAGGCCGACGCCGCCAAGGAGCGCGCCTTCGAGGTGCTGGACAAGCTGCAGCTGATCGACATCTCGAACAACCTCGGTGACGCGAAGTCGCTTGTCACACATCCGGCTACGACGACACACCGGGCGATGGGGCCGGAGGGCCGCGCGGCGATCGGGCTCGGTGACGGCGTGGTCCGGATTTCGGTCGGGCTGGAGAACACCGACGATCTGATCGCCGATATCGACCAGGCCCTGAGCTAACCGGCTCTCTGTTCGGTTGCCGCCGTCGCTTCCTGGTTTTGGGCTTCCATCCAGTTCTGCGTCACCACCCGGGCGTAGATCATCTGGGTGGTGATCGCCATCTGGCTTCTCCCGTCGCCCAAGAAGGTGATGAACCAGGCGATCACCGTGGTGAACCGATTCTTGAAACCGACCAGGTAGAGCAGGTGCAGGCCCAGCCAGGCCAGCCAGGCGATGAAGCCGCCGAACTCCACCTTGCCGACCTGGGCGACGGCGCTGAATCGCGAGATCGTCGCCATACTGCCCTTGTCAAAGTAGTTGAAGGGCTTGCGATTTGCCGGATCGTCAGTGCCCTTGACCATGTCTTTGATTCGGTCGGCGGCATAGCGCGCGCCCTGAATCGCGCCCTGGGCCATGCCGGGCACGCCTGCCACCGACATCAGGTCACCGACGACGAAGACGTTGGGGTGGCCCTTGACGGTCAGGTCGGGTTCCACGACCACCCGTCCAGCGCGGTCGACCTCGGTGCCCTCGGACTGGTCGGCGATGATCTTGCCCAGTGAGCTGGCCTGGACGCCGGCCGCCCACACCTTGCACGCGCATTCGATGCGGCGCTTCGTGCCGTCCTTCTCCTTGATCGTGAGGCCCATGTAGTCGACGTCGTCGACCATCGCATTCAGCTGGACCTCGACGCCCATCTTCTCCAGCCGGCTTTGTGCCTTGAGGCCCAGCTTCTCGCCCATCGGCGGCAACACCGCGGGCGCGGCGTCGAGCAAGATGACGTGGCAATCGCGGGGTTCGATGGTCCGGAACGCGTCCTTGAGGGTGCGGTGGGCGAGTTCCTTGATCTGCCCCGCCACCTCGACGCCGGTGGGTCCGGCCCCGACCACGACGAATGTCAGCCGGCGTTGCCGCTCGGCGGGATCGTCGGTGACCTCGGCGGCCTCGAACGCGCCGAGGATTCGGCCGCGCAGCTCCAGGGCGTCGTCGATGGTCTTCATGCCGGGCGCGTAGGTCGCGAACTGGTCGTTGCCGAAGTAGGACTGCTGGGCGCCGGCGGCCACGATCAGGCTGTCGTAGGGCGTCACGGTCTGCATGCCCATCAGCTTCGACGTCACCGTGCCGGCGGTCATGTCGATGTCGTAGACCTCGCCCAGCAGCACTCGCACGTTTTTCTGCCTCTGCAGAATCAGTCGGGTGGCCGGCGCGATCTCGCCCTCGGACAGGATGCCGGTGGCCACCTGGTACAGCAGCGGCTGGAACAGGTGGGTGGTCGTCTTCGAGATGAGGGTGACGTCGACGTCGGCGCGCTTGAGCGCCTTGGCCGCATTCAGCCCGCCGAACCCGCTTCCGATGATGACGACGCGATGGCGCGACATGATTCTCCTTCAGGTCTGCTGTCCGTCTGGCCTCTACAGTCTCCGCAGCGCAAGTCCACCGTACGACTTCAGCGAGATGAACGTTCAGTTGTCGGGGGGTGGGCACAGAATCGGACACACATTCGAAACAGACTTTCGGGCGCCGGCCGAGCGTGTAGTGACGAACCCCCGCCCTGGTACCTGAGTAGAGTCCTTACAGCATGAGGCAATTCGTCGTCGCAGGACTGGCTACCGTGGCGTCTGCCGGTGCGCTGATCGCCGCCGCGCCCCCGGCCAGTGCCGGCTGCCAATTGGGCGGCATCGTCATCAGCAAATGCGACGGACAAATCCAGCCCGACGGCACCTGGCAACGCTGCGTCGTGTTTCCGCCCACCGGCGGGCGTGACGGCACGCCGATCTACGTCACCAACACGAACTGTCAGACGTTGGGCCCCGACCAACACCCATGGGGTGCCGCCTTCACCGACCCGCCGACGCACATCGACGACTAGCGCCGCTTAGTCGGCGGCGTAGGGGAGCGAGCCCAACACCTGGCCGACGTCGACCTGGGGTTGGATCGCCGCGGTACCGGCCAGGCCCGGTGAGCTCGTCAGCGCGCTGACCGCGCTCACCGCGGCTGCCGTCGTCGAACTTGAGGAGGCAACGGCACCCGAAGCAGTACCGCCGGAGCCCGCACCGATGCCGCTACCAGCGCCGAGGCCGCTGATGAGGTAGCCGGTGCCGCCCACGGAACCCACGACGGTGCCGTTGGTGATGGTTGCGTCCGTCATCGTCAGGATGCCGTCTCCGCCGACGACCACGACGGTGGCGTTGAGCGTGGTGGTGCCTCCGACCAGCACGGCGCCGCCTTGGTCGACGGTGATGGCGCTGAAGGGGCCGACGTGGAGGGCACCGGAGACCCACATGGAGGTGTACACCCCGCTGGTGAGGTCGACGGAGCTGAAGGGGCTGATGGTGAGCGTGCCGTCGACGACTAGATTGCTGCCGGGCCCGACGGTGAGCGAGCCGGCAGAATCGACGGTGATCAAGCCGCCCGCGTTCACGGTGATCACCCCGCCGTCGGGTGTGGGGTAGGTGCCGGGGCCATAGGTGACCGGGGCGGTGGTGGAGCCGCCGACGGGCCGATCCACCAAGTTGGGCTGCGCGCGGCCGGCCGTGGTGTCGGCGGTGGCTTTGGCGACCGCGTTGGCCTGATCGGCCTGCCCGTTCTCGTCGGTGGTCTGCGGTGATCTGTCAAACGGTTTCAGCGTGCTGGCGATTTCGGAGTCGGCGGCGTAGGTGCACATGGCGGTGGCATCTTGGATCCACATCGCCATGTACTCGGCTTCGGTGGCCGCGATGGCCGGGGTGTTCTGCCCGAAGAAGTTGGTCGCGATCAGCGCCATCAACCGTGCCCGGTTGGCCGCGATGACCGGCGGAGGCACGGTCATCGCGAACGCCGCCTCGTAGGCGGCCGCGGCGGTATAGGCCTGGGCGGAGGTTTGGGCGGCTTGGGCGGCGCTGGCTTGGAGCCAGGCGATGTAGGGCGCGGCCGCGGCGGCCATTCGCATCGCCGACGGGCCGAACCACCGTCCGGTCAGGCCCGCGATCTCCGCGGAGTAGCCGGCAGCGGCCGTCTCGAGTTGGGCGGCGACCGCGTCCCATGCCGCCGCAGCGGCCAATAGCGGTCCGGCGCCGGCTCCGGTGTACATCAGTCCGGAATTGACCTCCGGCGGGCGCAACGCAAAATCCATGGCGGGACTCCCTTCTTTCTTGTATTGCGTTAGACGCGTCGGTATTTCACGACGCTGCTTTTCGGTCATGGGCTTGCGCGGGCGATTGCCGAGCACGGCCTCTGTCCAGCGCCGCGTCGAAAGCTGCCGTAAGCCGTCACCCGTTTTTCACGGGTCGTTGAAACTAATCTCACGCTACGTTGAAACAAGTTTCAACGCAAGAGGAAATTCACGCTACAATGAAACTTATGCCGAAGAAATCGATAACACCGGGGCCCCGAGATGAACGCGGGGTGCTCGCGGCGCGCATCACGGCGGCCGCCCGCAACGAGTTCGCCCAGCACGGCTGGGCCGGCACCACGATCCGCGCCGTCGCCCGGGGGGCCGACGTCGACCCCGCGCTGGTCTACCACTACTTCGGGTCCAAGGAAGGCCTGCTGGACGCGGCGACGAACCCGCCGCAGAAGTTCCTGGACAACGTGGCCAAGGTGTGGACCACGTCCGTGGATCAGCTTGGCGCCGCACTGATCTCCGCCCTGCTGGACGCCTGGGCCGACGACGAAGTGGCGCCCACCCTGCGGGCCATCCTGCAGACCGCCGCGCACGAACCGGCCACCCGCGAGAAGTTGCGGCGAATCGTCGAGGGCAGCCTGATGGGCGTCTCGCACCTGGGCGTCGACGAACGCGACCGGCTGATCCGCAGCGGGCTGGTCTCGTCGCAGATGCTGGGCTTCGCGCTGATGCGCTACGTCTGGAAGATCGAGCCCGTCGCGTCCATGACCGACGACGAGGTGATCGCCGCGGTCGCCCCCAACCTGCAGCACTACGTCAACGGTGACCTGACGCCGTAACCCGCCGAAATCGGGGCTGTCAGCGGCTGCTGAACACGCGGCTCACGGCCACGCGGCCGCGGTGCCCTTGTAGTTCCCGTTGAGCGCGGTGCAGAAATCGGAGTTCGTGCCGGCCAGCAGCACGATGTAGTCGCCGCCCTTGTCGTTGAATGTCGGTGGGGGATAAGCCCATCCGCTGTTGCACATCGACGTGGGGCTGCCCATCGAAGGCCGGCGCCAGTTCGACATCTCGCACGCCTTCATCCCGGCGACGTCCGGGTAGGCGCTCTTGGCGATGACCAGCATGGCGCCGCCCCACTTCCCGTCATTGCGACGGTAGGCGCGGGCCCCGAATCCGGCATTGTTCTTCTGGCACCCCAACGCGCGTTGCAGCGCCATGAAGGGCGAGGCGAGGTCGCGATCGCTGATACCGGCTGCGGCAGCGATGAATTGAGCCGCGTCCGGGCCGTCGACCTCTTGGACATTCGGGTCGTTAAGACCCTTGAGTTGTTGGGTCATCTGCGAGGCGGCACCCCCGCCACCGATGATCGGCCCGCCGTTGGTCGCGGTCATCGGGGGCAGCGTGCCGGTGGGATCGGCGACGGCAGTCGGCACCCCCAACGCTCCCAGGGCCAGCGTGCACGCGGCGATAGCGCGAATCCGCATACCTGAACTCCTTTATCTCCCCGGCGGCATCGGTGGGGCTGCGTTCGGAGCCATCACCGCGCCGATCTTGCGGAACAGTATGTCGGCCTGATTACTGTAGTTGCCCTGGTCGTCGAATGCCTCCGGGGCGTACGTGACCGCGACCGCGATCGCAATCTTCTGGGCCGGCAGGTAGGCCTCGACACCCGCGCAGCCGGAGAACAACGGGTTCTGCATGAGCCAATCGCCGGAGATGATGATGCCCAACCCGTAGGTGTAGCCCTCGCTTTGGTCGAAGCAGGTCGGGCAGCCCGGTTGGGGGTGCGTCTTGCCGCGCAGCGCGGTCGACACCATCTTCTTGTACGAGTCCGCGGAGAGTAGCTTGCCCGACCCGATTCCGACGGCGGTGGCTTCCATGTCGTCGATGTTGGTGGTCTGAATGGCGCCGTGGGTAATGGTCCAGGACGGGTTCCAGTACGTGGACTCTTCGTAAAACGGTGTTCCCGCAGGGATTTTGAGCGCCTGTCGCCGCTCGGAGCTGAACGTGTGTAGGACGGGCCAGGGGATTTCGGCGGTATCGGAGTTCGCGGTGTGCTCAAGGCCGAGCGGGCCCAGCACCTCGTTGCTCAGCAGCGTAGGCATGTCCTGACCGGTGGCCTTCTCCAGCGCGAGCCCGAGCAGCACGTAGTTGGTGTGCGCGTAGTTCCAGTTCGTCCCCGGCTCGTAGAGCAGCGGGCGCCCGGAGATCTGCGCCAGCAGATCTTGAGTTGTCCACTGCTGGAACGGGTTTGCGTACGACTCGTTGTCGAACTGGTCGTTGCCGAGGATGTAGTCCGGGTAACCGGACGTCATCTGCGCCAGCTGTCCGAGCGTGACGCGCCCGGCGTTGGGGAAGTCGGGCAGCCATTTCGACAGCCGGTCCTCAAGGCTCAGCTTCTTTTGGTCGACCAGCTTGAGCAGCAGCGTCGACACATAGGAAATCGCGACCGCGCCGTTGCGGAAGTGCATGTCGGTGGTGGCCGGCACCCCGGTCATCGAGTCGCCGACGGCCTGGGTGAGGACCTCCTTGCCGTCCACCGTGACGCGGACGATCACGGCCTTGAGGTGCGCCTGCGTCATGAAGTTGTGGACCACCCGCATCACGGCATCGGCCTTGGCCCTGTCGGCGGATTCCGCCTTCGGCGGCGCTGGTGACGGCGTGGGTCCGCAGGCCGCCATGAGCAGGCAGGCGACGGCCAGGGCTGCGATGCGGCGTAAACCCATCAGCGGAAGGCGTCGCTACCGGTGAATGCCTGGCCGAGCACCAACTGGTGCATCTCGGGAGTGCCTTCATAGGTCAGCACCGACTCCAGGTTGACCATGTGCCGGATCACCGGGTATTCCAGCGATATCCCGTTGCCGCCCAATATGGTTCGAGCGGTCCGGCAGATTTTGAGCGCCTCGCGGGTATTGTTGAGCTTGCCGAAGCTGACCTGCTCGGGGCGCAGCCCGACACTGTCCTTGAGGCGGCCCAGATGCAGCGAGAGCAGCTGGCCCTTGTGCAATTCGACGGCCATGTCGACGAGTTTCGCCTGGGTCAGCTGGAATCCCGCGATCGGCCGGCCGAATTGGGTGCGCTGCGTCGCGTATTCGAGCGCGGCCTGCCAGGCCGAGCGCGCCGCGCCCATCGATCCCCAGATGATGCCGTAGCGCGCCTCGGACAGGCAGGACAGCGGCCCGCGCAGCCCCTTGGCGTCGGGCAGCATCGCGTCGGCGGGCAACCGCACGTCGTCGAGCACCAGCTCGCTGGTGATCGAGGCCCGCAGCGACAGTTTGTGGTGGATCGTGTTGGCGGTGAAGCCCGCGGTGCGGGTCGGGACGATGAATCCGCGGATCCCGTCGTCGGTGTTGGCCCACACCACCGCGACGTCGGCGACCGAGCCGTTGGTGATCCACATCTTGCGGCCGTTGAGCACCCAGTCCGAACCATCTCGTCGCGCATTGGTTTTCATCGCCGCGGGGTCGGATCCGGCATCGGGTTCGGTGAGGCCGAAGCAGCCGAGCAGCTCGCCGGCGGCCATGCCGGGAAGCCACTGCTGCTTGTGTTCCTCGGAGCCGAAGTTCCAGATGGCGAACATCGCCAGCGATCCCTGCACCGAGACCATCGACCGCACCCCGGAATCGGCGGCCTCCAGCTCGGTACACGCCAGGCCGTAGTGCACCGACGAGGCCCCGCCGCAGCCGTAGCCCTCCAGGTGCATGCCGAGCAGCCCGAGCTGGCCGAACTGCTTACTCAGTTGGCGCGCCGGCAGGTCACCGATCTCAAACCACTCCGCGACGTATGGGATGACGTGCTCGGCGCAGAATTTTCTGACCGTGTCGCGAACCGCGATCTCATCGCTGGACAGCGACGCGTCGAGGCCGAGAGGGTCTTCTCGGTTGAACGCGGGAGGTTTGTGTGTGCTCATAGCAGTCAGCCTGCCACCGCGTCCATCGCAAAGAACAGCGTCCGGGCCAGCCCGGTAGTCTCGCTCTATGCAGCGGCTGGGGTGGCTGGGCGTCGACGTGTTGTGCGTGTTGGTGTTCTGCGCCGTGGGACGCCGCAGTCACGACGAGGGCATCAATCTCACCGGCATCGCGACCACGGCCTGGCCGTTTCTCACCGGCACCGTGATCGGGTGGCTGGTGTCCCGGGGTTGGCAGCGGCCCACCGCCGTGGCGCCCACCGGCGTGGTGGTCTGGTTGTCCACCGTGGTGATCGGCATGGTGTTGCGCAAAGCCAGTTCCGCGGGCGTGGCCGCGAGTTTCGTCGTGGTCGCGGCGACCGTCACCGCGCTGTTGCTCCTCGGCTGGCGGGCGGCCGTCGGACTAGCATTGCGGCGCCGCTCCGACGTCTGATGGCACGGACCGACGACGACACGTGGGGTCCCGACAGCGGCGTCGGAATGACCGCGACGTTCGGCGCGGTCGCGCGGGCGCTGGCAACCACCAAGGGTCTGGTCACCGACCCGTTCGCGGAGCAGCTGGTGCGCGCCGCGGGGGTGCAGTACTTCACCCGGATGGTCGACGACCAGCGGCACACCGAAGACGGTGGCGACAACGCGATCATGACCGGGCTCATCACCCTGCTCGGCGCGCACACCCGGTTCCTCGATGAATTCCTCGCCGACGCCGGGCGGGCGGGCATCCGGCAGGTCGTGATCCTGGGCTCCGGCCTGGACACCCGGCCGTATCGGCTGTGGTGGCCGCCCGGGACGACGGTGTACGAGATCGATCAGCCGGACGTCATCGACTTCAAGACCGCCGTGCTGCGCGGCCTGGGCGCCGAGCTGACCGCGCACCGCCGGGCGGTCGGCGTCGACCTGCGCCGCGATTGGTTGACGGCCATGCGGCGGGCGGGTTTTGACGCCACCGAACCCACGGTGTGGATCGCCGAGACATTCCTGATCGGGTTCCTGCCGCCGGCCGGCCAGAACCAGTTGCTCGACGACGTCTCGGCGGTCAGTGCGCCGGGCAGTCGCTTCGCCGGCGATCACATGCCCACCTGGTCCTCGTTCCAGCTGGAGGCCGCCCAGACGTTCGTCAACACCTGGCGACAGTTCGGTCTCGACGTCGACCTGGCCGGACTGACGTACCCCGGCGAATATCGCGCTGTCCCGCAGTATCTGGCCGGCCATGGCTGGCAGACCGTCGAAAGAAATGTCGCCGATTTGTTCAGTGCGATTGGAATGGGCACCCGCTGGCGCGGCACCCCCGATGACAACGCGATTACGCCCCGATACGTCACCGCCACACGATCGGCCAGGCCCGGGGCGACACCCGGCCGGAATGCATCCGCCTGATAGGCGTTAGAGGTGAGGTGATGTCCAAGACCCAGCTCCGGTTCGTACCGGCCGCGTTGGACGACGCGCTGGCGCAGCCGCTGCTGGCCGAGCTGGCCGTGGAGTACGCGCAGCGCTACGACAGCACGGCACCAACGGTGTTGGCGTGGCTTAAGGACAACCCCTCCGACGAGTTCGCGCCACCGGACGGGGGCATGTTGATCGGTCTGTTGGATGGCCGCCCGGTGACCGGCGGCGGGTTTCGCCGCTTCGACGCGCAGACGGCCGAGCTCAAGAGAATCTGGACCGACAGCGCGCATCGGCGCCGCGGATACGCGATGGCGCTGCTGGCCGAGCTGGAGGCCGAGATCGCGGTGCGCGGCTACCGGAAGATCTACCTGATGACCGGCAACCGTCAGCCCGAGGCCGAGGAGTTGTATCAGGCCACCGGATATAGCCGGTTGGCCGAGCCGGTGCCGTCGCAAGGTCCGGTCTTCCCGATCGCGTTCGAGAAGTGGCTGACATGAGCGGCCCGTTGCATCTGGGCGTCGCGCTGGACGGATACGGCTGGGATCCGCAGGCGTGGCGGGCCACGTTGGCCGCCGACCCCGACACGTTGTCGCCGCTGAGCGGACGTTATTGGGCGGGTCTTGCGGCCACCGCCGAACGCGGGTTGCTCGACTTCCTCACCATCGACGACACCCTGATGCCCCAGCCCGGGCGTCGCGAGGAGATTTCGCCCAGGCGCCTCGCGGGTCGTGGTGACGCCGCCCTGGTGGCGGCGCGCATCGCACCCGCGACGCGGCACATCGGGCTGATCCCGGTGGCGACCGTGACGCATACCGAGCCGTTCCACATCTCCAAATCCATTGCCACGCTTGACTATGTCTCGCACGGCCGGGCGGGCTGGCAGCCACGTGTCAGCTCGACCGCGCACGAGGCAGCGTTGTTCGGCCGCCGCGACGGGGCGTTGGACGGCTTGTCGGATCTCTTTCCAGAGGCCGCCGATTACGTCGACGTGGTGCGCCGGCTCTGGGATAGCTGGGAGGACGACGCGATCATCCGCGACGCGACGACCGGGCGCTACGTCGACATCGACAAACTGCACTACATCGATTTCAGCGGAAAGTTCTTCTCCGTCAAGGGGCCGTCGATCACGCCCCGCCCGCCGCAGGGCCAGCCGGTCGTCGCGGTGCTCGCCCACCAAGGGCCGGTTTACGAATTCGCCGCCACCAGTGCGGATCTCGTCTTTATCACGCCTTCCGACGAGACCTCGCTGCGCGGCATCCTGGACGAGGTGAGCGCCGCCGGCGGCGCGCGGCTGAAGGTCTATGCCGACGTGGTGGTGTCGTTCGGCGGCCCCGGCGACCCCCGCTCCGATGCGCTCAACTTCACCGGAGCCGCAACCGAATTGGTGGAGCTGCTGCTGCAGTGGCAGCGCCTCGGCATCGACGGCGCCCGGTTGCGGCCGGCCGTCAACGCCACCGATCTGCCGGTGATCGTGGACGAGGTGGTTCCGCTGCTGCAGCGGGCCGGCCGCTTCCGCACCGCCTACCAGGACGGCGAAACGCTGCGGACCCGGCTCGGCCTGCCGGTCGCGCCCAACCGATACGCGACGGTCCGGCAATGAACGTTCCGCTCTCCGTCTTGGACCTCTCGCCGATCAGCGCCGGCAGCGACCCGGCGACGGCGCTGCGCAACACCATCGAACTGGCCCAGCGTGCCGAGGACTGGGGTTTCCGTCGCTACTGGGTGGCCGAACATCACTTCGTCGCGGTCGCCAGTGCCGCACCGGCGGTGTTGATCGGACAAATCGCGGCCGCTACCAACAGGATTCGGGTTGGTGCCGCGGCGGTGCAACTCGGCTATACCACCGCCGTCGCGGTCGTCGAGAGCTTCGGGATGCTGGAAGCCTTCTATCCCGGACGCATCGATCTCGGTGTCGGCCGGTCCGGGCAACGCCGCTCCGAGGAACACAAGCCCAAGAAGCCGAAGGAACCCCGGCCGCCGCGAGTGTGGCACGAGGTGGACGGCGTCGTCGTTCCAACCCCCTTCGACCTGCGCGGCCTGCTCGATCTCGAGCAGCTCCAGGCCACGATGGGGATCCTGCAGCAACCCGAGGCCGTATCACCGGACTTCGCCGAGCAGGTTAACGACATCCTCGCTCTGGTCGACGGCGACTACCACGTCGGCAGCTTCGACGTGCATGCGGTGCCCGGTGAACGAAGCGGCTTGCGGCCGTGGATCTTCGGCAGCACCCGGGGGCAAAGCGCACGGGTGGCCGGGGCGCTGGGACTGCCGTTCGTCGCGAGCTATCACATCACGCCGGCCACCGCGCTGGAGGCCATCGACGCCTACCGCGACGCGTTCGTGCCGTCGGCGGCCTTGGCAAAGCCCTACGTGGTGGTGTCGGCCGACGTCGTCGTCGCCGACGACTCCGACACCGCCCAGCACCTGGCCGCCGGCTACGGCCACTGGGTGTACTCGATCCGGACCGGTGTGGGCGCCATGCCTTACCCCGACCCCGCCAGCTGCCCACCACTGACCGAAGAGCAATTCGCGCTCGTAAAAGATCGATTAGCAACACAATTCGTCGGCAACGCGGACGAAGTGGCCGAGCGGTTGGAGGCGCTGCAGCGGGTGACCCGGGCCGACGAACTGGTCATCACCTCGGTGACCCACCGGCACTGCGACCGGCTGCGGTCCCATGAGCTGATCGCCAAACGCTGGGGACTCACCGAATGAATATAAGAAACGGCAAGCACCGCAAGCCGATTCACCTGGCCGCCCATTTCCCGGGCGTCAACAACACGACGGTGTGGACCGATCCCACCGCGGGCAGCCAGATCGAATTCGACTCGTTCGTACACCTCGCGCGCACCGCCGAGCGAGGACTGTTCGACTTCTTCTTCCTGGCCGAAGGGCTGCGGCTGCGCGAGCATCGCGGCCGGATCTACGATCTCGACGTCGTCGGACGGCCGGACACCTTCACCGTGCTGGCGGCGCTGGCGGGTGTCACCGACCGGATCGGTTTGACCGGGACGATCAACACCACCTTCAACGAACCATTCGAAGTTGCACGGCAATTCGCCACCCTCGACCACCTGTCCGGCGGCCGCGCCGGATGGAACATCGTCACCTCGTCGGACGCCTTCACCGGCGAAAACTTCCGGCGCGGCGGCTTCCTGAAGCATGCCGACCGGTACCGGCGGGCCGAGGAGTTCCTCGTCACGGCACGCGAATTCTGGGACAGCTGGGAAGACGGGGCCGTGCTGGCCGATATCGAAAAGGGCGTGTACGTCGACCCTTCCAGGATCCGCAGCGTCGAGCACCGGGGCCCCGACTTCAACGTGCGGGGATTCGCGACGCTGCCGGTGGGGCCGCAAGGTCATCCGATCCTGCTGCAGGCCGGCGACTCCGACGAGGGCCGGGCGTTCGGAGCCCGCTACGCCGACGCATTGTTCACCCTGCACGGCTCCCTGGAGGACGGTCAGCGCTACTACGCCGACGTCAAGGGCCGTGCCGTGTCGTCGGGCCGAGACCCTGATCAGCTCAAGGTATTTCCCGCCGCGACCTTCGTTCTCGGTGACACCGATGCCGAGGCGCAGGACAAGGCGCGACACATCCGTTATCAGCAGGTCAGCGGCGCCACGGCCATCGCGATGCTCGAACAGGTTTGGGGCCGTGAGCTTTCCGACTTCGACCCGGACGGCCCGTTGCCCGAATTCGATCCGGTCGTCGACAGCGATATCACCCAGGGCCGGGTCCGCCACGTCGACCCCGTCGCCGTCGCGGGTAAGTGGCGTGAACGCGCTGAAGCCGAGAAGCTGTCGATCCGTGAGCTGATCATCGCGGTCACCACCCGCGAGCAATTCGTCGGCACCGCCGCCCGGATCGCCGACGAAATCGACAAATACATCCAGGCCGACGCCTGCGACGGGTTCATCCTGGTGCCGCATCTGACGCCGCACGGCCTCGACGAATTCGTCGAACGGGTGGTGCCGCTACTGCAGGAACGCGGTGCGTTTCGCATCGAGTACAGCGGTGAGACGCTGCGAGATCATTTGGGGCTCAGCGAGTTCGCGGCGCATACATAATCACGGCCACGCCCAGCAGGCAGATCAGCGCGCCGGTGATGTCCCACCGATCGGGGTGAAACCCGTCAAAACCCATGCCCCACAACAGCGATCCAGCCACGAAGATGCCGCCGTACGCGGCCAGGATGCGACCGAAGTGGGCCTCGGGCTGCAGAGTAGCGACAAACCCGTAGGCGCCCAGCGCGATCACACCCCAGCCCACCCACATCCAGCCGCGGTGTTCGCGTACCCCCTGCCACACCAACCAGGCCCCGCCGATCTCGAACAGCGCCGCCAGCGCGAACAACGCGATCGACTTGGCGACCGTCACAGAGCGCCCGCTTTTTCCAGCGCCGCATTGGTCGCTTCGCGGATCGGGCCGCGCCAGAGCGGGCCGTGACCCGGGGCGAGGACCTCGGTCTCCAACAGGGCCAGCGCCGAGAGGGTTCGGATGCAGTCCTGCTGGCTGTAGCTGAAGATTGCCGGCAGCAGTTGCGGCCCGTCGTGACGTATCAGTGGGTGCCCGGTGATCAGCGCATCGCCACTGGCCAGCACGCCGTCGACCAGGTAGGAGCAGTGACCGTTGGTGTGGCCGGGGCTGAAAACGGGCATCGGGTGGCCCGGCAGGCCCGCCGCGATTTCGGGCGTCAGCGGCTGGGTGGTCGGAATCCCATCGCGGATCAGGCCGCCGCTGCGCACCACATGTGCGGTCCACACGGCCCAGGTGGGCCGCCAGATGCGCAGCGCGAGATCGATGACCGACACCTGTTCGAGGTACTCGCGCTTGGCGTGGCCGACTTCGTCGGCGTGGCAGTAGACGGGAGTGCCGTGCTCGCCGGCGAACCAGATCGCCGAGCCCAGATGGTCGATGTGGGCATGCGTCAGCAGGATCGCGCGCACGTCGCCGGCGCCGCAGCCGAGCGCCTTCAGCGAAGCCAGCACGGCCTCCCGGTCGCCCGGATAGCCGGCGTCGATCAGCAGCACGCCGGTGTCGTCGGTGACCAGTGTCCAGTTGACGGCCTCACCCCGGGCGAGGTGCACGGTGTCGGTGACTTGAACAAGTGTTGGCGCTGGTGCCATGCCCAACACTGTAGGAGTAGAAAGAACGGGTGGCTGAACTGAAACTTGGATACAAAGCGTCTGCTGAACAATTCGCACCGCGCGAGCTCGTCGAACTGGCCGTTGCCGCCGAAGCACACGGTATGGACAGCGCCACCGTCAGCGATCATTTCCAGCCGTGGCGGCACAAGGGCGGACACGCGCCGTTCTCGCTGGCCTGGATGACCGCGGTGGGCGAGCGCACCGAGCGGCTGGTGCTGGGCACGTCGGTGCTCACCCCGACCTTCCGGTACAACCCCGCCGTCATCGCCCAGGCCTTCGCCACGATGGGCTGCCTGTACCCGAACCGCATCTTCCTCGGCGTCGGCACCGGCGAGGCGCTCAACGAGATCGCCACCGGGTACGAGGGCGAATGGCCGGAGTTCAAGGAGCGCTACGCGCGGCTGCGCGAGTCGGTGAAACTGATGCGCGAACTGTGGCTGGGCGACCGCGTCGACTTCGACGGCGAGTACTACAAGACCAAGGGCGCCTCGATCTACGACGTGCCCGAGGGCGGTATCCCGATCTACATCGCCGCGGGCGGCCCGCAGGTGGCCAAGTACGCCGGACGCGCCGGCGACGGGTTCATCTGCACCTCCGGTAAGGGCGAGGAGTTGTACCAGGACAAGCTCATCCCCGCGATGCGTGAGGGCGCCGAAGCGGCGGGTAAGAACCCGGACGACATCGACCGGATGATCGAGATCAAGATCTCGTACGACACCGACCCCGAACTGGCGCGGGAGAACACCCGGTTCTGGGCGCCGCTGTCGCTGACCGCCGAACAGAAGCACAGCATCGACGACCCGATCGAGATGGAGAAGGCCGCCGACGCGCTGCCGATCGAGCAGATCACCAAGCGCTGGATCGTCGCGTCGGATCCCGACGAGGCCGTCGAGAAGGTCGGTCAGTACGTGACGTGGGGCCTGAACCACTTGGTGTTCCACGCGCCCGGTCACGACCAGCGCCGGTTCTTGGAGCTGTTTGAGAAGGACCTGGCACCCAGGCTACGGCGACTTGGCTGATACCTCCGCGATTTACATCGCGGCGCCCGAGCCCGAGACCGGCAAGTCTACGATCGCGCTGGGGCTGCTCACCCGGCTGACGGCGACGGTCGCCAAAGTCGGTGTGTTCCGGCCGATCACGCGATTGGGGGAGGATCGCGACTACATCCTGGAGCTGCTGCTCACGCGGACCACCGCGGGCCTGTCCTACGAGCAGTGCGTGGGCGTCACCTATCAGGAGATCCACACCGATACCGACGCGGCGATCGCCAGCATCGTCGACGCCTACCACGCGATGGCGCAGGCATGCGACGCCGTGGTGATCGTCGGCAGCGACTACACCGATGTCACCGGCCCCGCAGAACTGTCGGTCAACGCCCGCATCGCGGTCAATCTCGGAGCGCCGGTGCTGTTGGCGGTGCGCGCCAAGGACCGCACCGCCGATCAGGTCGCCGCGGTCGTCGAGGTGTGTCTGGCCGAGCTCGCCGCGCAGCGTGCCCACACCGCGGCGGTGGTCGCCAACAGGTGCGACCCGGCCGAAGTGGGTGCCGTCGCCGAGGCGCTGCATATGTTCACGCCACCGGGTTATGTGCTGCCCGACGAACCGCTGCTGCTGGCGCCGACGGTGGCCGAACTGCAGACGGCCGTGCACGGCACGCTGGTCAGCGGCGAGGCCGAACTGGTTTCGCGCGAGGCAATGGGCGTGCTGGTGGCGGGCATGACCGCTGACCATGTGCTGGAGCGGTTGCGCGACGGCATGGCGGTGATCACCCCCGGCGACCGCTCGGACGTCGTGCTGGCCGTCGCGAGTGCGCATGCGGCCGACGGGTTTCCGTCGCTGTGCTGCCTGATCCTCAACGGTGGGTTCGACCTGCATCCATCCATCGCTTCGCTGGTGTCCGGCCTGCGACTGCGGCTGCCGATCATCGCCACCACGCTGGGCACCTACGACGCGGGCAGCGTGGTCGCGGCGGCCCGCGGGCGAGTCACGGCCAGCTCGCACCGCAAGATCGACACCGCGGTAGAGCTGGTGAACACCCACATGGACGTCGCGGATCTGATTGCGCAGCTTGCCATTCCGATCCCCACCGTCACCACCCCACAGATGTTCACCCACCAGCTCACGCAGCGGGCCCGGTCCGACCGCAAGCACATCGTCCTTCCCGAAGGCAACGACGACCGGATCCTGAAGGCCGCGGGCCGGGTGCTCAAGCGCGGCATCGCCGACCTGACCATCCTGGGTGATGACTCTCAAATCCGTTCGCGCTCTGCTGAACTCGGCGTCGACCTGCGGGACGCCACGATCATCGATCCGCAGGACGAGCAACTGTGCGACCATTTCGCCAAGCAGTACGCCGAATTGCGCAAGGCCAAGGGAATCACCGTCGAGCGGGCCCACGAGATCATGCACGACGTCTCGTATTTCGGCACCATGCTGGTGCACAGCGGCATGGTCGACGGGATGGTGTCCGGTGCGGCGCATACCACGGCACACACCGTTCGCCCGGCGTTCGAGATCATCAGGACCGTCCCGGACGTCTCGACGGTGTCCAGTATTTTCCTGATGTGCCTGCCCGATCGGGTGCTGGCCTACGGCGACTGCGCGATCGTCCCGGACCCCACGCCCGAACAGCTCGCCGACATCGCGATCAGCTCGGCGCGCACCGCCGCGCAGTTCGGCATCGAGCCGAAGGTGGCGATGCTGTCCTATTCCACCGGTGATTCCGGAACCGGGATTGACGTCGAAAAGGTCAGGACCGCAACGGAATTGGTACGCGCCCGGGATCCGAAGCTCTTGGTCGAGGGGCCGATCCAGTACGACGCGGCGATCGAACCCTCGGTGGCCGCCACCAAGCTGCGCGACTCGCCGGTGGCCGGTCACGCCACCGTGCTGATCTTCCCCGACCTGAACACCGGCAACAACACCTACAAGGCGGTGCAGCGCAGCGCCGGGGCAATCGCGATCGGTCCGGTGCTGCAGGGCCTGCGCAAGCCGGTGAATGACCTGTCGCGTGGCGCGCTGGTCGAAGACATCGTCAACACCATTGCGATCACCGCAATTCAGGCGCAGGGCGTCGGACATGGCTGACCGACCGGTATTGGTGATCAACTCGGGTTCCTCGTCGCTGAAATTTCAAGTAGTGGACCCTGATTCGGATGAGTCGCTGGGCGCCGGCGTGATCGGGGAGATCGGTGAGCCCTCGGGGCGGGCCGCCGATCACGAAGAGGCGCTGCGCCTGGCGTTTCACCAGCTGGCCGAGGATGGCGTGGACCTCAAGTCGAGCGGGCTGTTGGCGGTCGGACACCGCGTCGTGCACGGCGGCCAGACCTTCTATCGCCCGACGTTGCTCGACGACGGCGTGGTCGCCGAGCTCGAGACGCTGTCAGAGCTTGCGCCGCTGCATAATCCGCCCGCGGTGCAGGGCATCAAGGTGGCGCGCAAGCTGCTGCCGGACGTTGCGCACATCGCCGTGTTCGATACGGCCTTCTTCCACCACCTGCCCGCCGCGGCCGCAACGTACGCGATGGACCGGGAGCTGGCGCAGCGATACCGGATACGCCGCTACGGATTTCACGGCACGTCGCACCGGTACGTGAGCGAGCAGGCCGCCGCATTCATGGATAGGCCGAGCGACGGTCTGAATCAGATCGTGCTGCATCTGGGCAACGGCGCTTCGGCCTCGGCGATCACCGGCGGCCGGCCGGTTGATACGTCGATGGGCCTGACCCCGCTAGAGGGTCTGGTGATGGGTACCCGCAGCGGCGACATCGACCCCGGCGTCATCAGCTACCTGTGGCGTACCGCGAAGATGGACGTCGAGGCGATCGAGTCCATGCTCAACAATCGGTCGGGCGTCTGGGGTCTGGCCGGTGAGCGCGACTTCCGCAGGCTGCACGCGATGATCGAATCCGGCGACGGCTCGGCGAAATTGGCGTACGACGTGTTCATTCACCGGCTGCGCAGGTACATCGGTGCCTACCTGGCCGTTCTTGGGCACACCGATGTCATCAGCTTTACGGCGGGGATCGGCGAGAACGATGCGGGGGTGCGTCGTGACTCGCTGGCCGGGCTGGATGAGCTGGGCATCGTGCTCGACGAAAGCCGTAACCAGTCGGCAGGCAAAGGCGTGCAGCGGATTTCGGCGGACGGTTCGCCGATCACCGTCCTGGTCGTCCCGACCAACGAGGAACTGGCGATCGCCCGCGATTGCGCAGCCCTGCTGGCTTGAGCGTGCGCTGACGGCTTTGAGTGTGCGCTGACGGCGGGGTTCCGCGGCGTGTCTCCGCCCTGGGCGCACACTCAAAGCCCTGGGCGCGCATTCATCGCCCTGGGCACACGTTCACCGCCCCTGTGCATAAGTGAATTCGCCGTCAGTGCCCGCTGTGCGACGGTTCACGCCATGTGGGATTCGAGTCAACCGTTCATCGGCAGCGAGGCATTGGCGTCCGGCATGCTCAGTCGCCATCAGCTGCGGACTCGCTACCGTGCGGTGTTTCCCAATGTCTACCTGCCCATAGGCATCGAACCGTCACTTGAGCTTCGCGTCTTAGCGGCTTGGCTGTGGTCGAAGCGTCAAGGGGTTGTCGCGGGAGCGGCCGCCGCAGCATTACACGGCTCCCAATGGATTCCCGACGGTGTCCCGGTAGAGCTGATACACGCCAACCCACGTACACCACCTGGCGTGCTGACGCGGCGCGACACGTTGCTGGAAAGCGAGATTCAGGTCATCGACGGGCTTAACGTGACCACTCCGGAGCGAACCGCTTTCGACATCGGGCGGCGTGGCGCCATTCGTTCGGCGGTCGTCCGGCTCGATGCGCTCGCACGGGCAACGGGTTTCAAAGTCGAAGACGCGCTTCACGTTGCGAAATACCACCCCCATTCGCCCGGGCTGCGGCGACTGGAGTCGGCGCTGGAGCTGGTTGATGCTGGTTCGCAGTCGCCGCGAGAGAGCTACCTGCGGCTGCTGCTGATCGATGCGGGCCTGCCTCGGCCGCAGACGCAGATACCGGTGGTCGGTGTTGACGGCATGCCGGTCGCCTACCTCGACCTGGGCTGGGAGGACTGCATGGTCGCGGTGGAATATGACGGTGAGCACCACCGGACGGATCGGCGGCAATACGTCAAAGACATCCGTCGGCTCGAGATGCTCGAGCAGATGGGCTGGATCGTCGTTCGGGTCGTCGCTGAGGACCGGCCCGCCGAGGTTCTGCGCCGGATCCGCGCCGCCATGGCCGCTTCGAGTGTGCGGCAACGGCTTTGAGTGTGCGCTGGCGGCGGGGTTCATCGGCGTGTCTCCGCCCTGGGCGCACACCCAAAGCCAAGGGCGCACACCCAAAGCCCTGGACGCACAACGAAAGCCCCGAGGGCCAACCAAACGAACTAGAAGGTGCTGGTGGGGCGTACCCGGTTGGCCATGTCGACGAGGGTGTAGCGATGCCGCTGGGTGGGCGCTACCCGGGCCAGGCTGCGCAGCGATGCCTCGACGCCCAGCCGCAGCCCGTGACTGGTGAACGGGAAGCCGAGGATGTGGTTGGTGCTGGCCTGGTTTGATTCGAGCCAGTCCATCGCAGCGCCGAGCACCAGGGCGCGGATCTGCAACACCCGCGGCTCGGTGGGCGGCAGTGCCTCGACTCGCCGGGCGGCGTCGCGGATCTGCTCCTCGGTGATCTCACTGGTCGATCGGCCGGAGAGCAGGGTCACCGCACTGGTCAGCCGCGCAGTGGTGAAATGCCTCGAGGTAGCGGGTACTTCGTCGAGGGTGCGTACCGCACGCATCCGATCCCCCGCCGCGGAAAGGGATCTCGCCAACCCGAAGGCCGCCGATATCACGCCGTCGTTGGTACGCCACACCGTCCGGTAGAACTTGTCCACGTCGACATTGCCGGCGAGTTCGCCGGTAGCGGCCAACGCAAGTTTCGGCGCCAGCTCGCCGGGGAAGATATCCAGCACCTCGGTGAAATGCTTGATGGCGGAGTCGTAGTCGCCGGTGAGCAACTCCGCGACGGCCCGGAACCAGACCAGCCGCCAGCGCCAGCCCACCCGCTCCGCCAGGTCGTCGAGTTTGCGGGTGGCCTTGGCCACATCCCCGAGATCCAGCAGCGCGCGGACCTCCATCAGCGGCAGCTCGACGGACTCCGAGACGTCGATTCCCTCGGCGGCCAGCGAGCCGTGCCGCGCCGCGCGCAACGAGTCCAGGGTCTGCACCGGCTGCGAGAGCACCGTCGCCTGCAACACCGGCGCGGCGACGTCGGTCGGATCGACCAGCGGCACCGACAGCGCGGTGACGATCTCCCGGGCGGTCAGCTTCTCCGAATGCACCTGCCCGTCCAGGTAGACGTCGGTGTGCGCCACCGACAGGTCCACACCGAAGGTGGACCGGCTCGGGCTGAACAGGGTGGACAACCCGGGCCGGGGCACTCCGGAGTCCTGGGCGACGACCTCGCGCAGCACACCCATCAACTGCCCGGAGATCTCCTCGGCGGAGCTGAACCGGCGCCGCGGGTCGGGGTCGATGGCGCGGCGCAGCAGCCTGCCGAATGAGTCATAGGTGGACAGCACCGGGTCGTCCTCGGGCAGCCCGTCCACGTAGCGGCCGTTGCGGGTGCGCAGGTTCAACGTGAGCGCGGCCAGCGTCCGTCCGACGGTGTAGATGTCGGTGGCGATCGTCGGGCCGGTGCGCACGATCTCCGGCGCCTGGTAGCCGGGTGTGCCGTAGAGGTAGCCGAACGAATTGACTCGCGACACCGCGCCCAGGTCGATCAGCTCCAGCTGCTCCTCGGTGAGCATGATGTTCTCCGGCTTGAGGTCGTTGTAGACCAAGCCAATCGAATGCAGATAGCTCAGCGCGGGCAGGATTTCCAGCAGGTAGGCGATGGCCTCGGCCACCGGCAGCCGGGGGTCCTTCTTGCCCCGCTTGAGCGACTGCCCGCCGATGTACTCCATGACGATGTAGCCGACCGGATCGCCGTGGCGGTCGGTGTGTTCGACGAAGTTGAAGATCTGCACGATCTGCGGGTGGACGACCTCGGCGAGGAACTGCCGTTCGGCCATCGCGATCGCCTGGGCCTCGGCGTCACCGGAATGCACCAGGCCCTTGAGCACCACCGGTCGGTCGTTGACGTTGTGGTCGACGGCCAGGTACACCCAGCCCAGCCCGCCGTGCGCGATACAGCCCTTGACCTCGTACTGGTTCGCGACGATGTCGCCGGGATTCAGTTGGGGCAGAAACGAATACGGACTTCCGCAGGACGGGCATTTGCCCTCCGATGCCCCCTTGCCCTCGGAGGAGGACCGGCCCACCGGCTTTCCGCAGTTCCAGCAGAACCGCTTGCCCTCCGGCACCACCGGATTGGTCATCAGGGCTTCGAGCGGGTCGATGTCGCGGATGCGGGGGATCTTGACCAGCCCGCCACCGAGCTCGCGGGTCGGCGGCAGCACTCGCGTCGCGACCGTCATCCGGTCTTGCGGTTCGGTGTCTACGCTGCCGAGCGCGATGTGCAGGTCGTCGTCGTCATCGTCTTCCCAGTCGGGACGGAAGAGCGCCTGGGTGGCATGCGCGCGCCCCGTCGTCGCACCGGTCTGTGCGTCCGGCGGCTGGGTGCCGGGGTCGGTGTCCTCGGCGTCGGCGTCGTGCTCGGCCTCGGTCATCAGTCCACATACCTAGGCACGGGCGGGGCGGGCGCCGGGCCGAGAACCGTTAACCACTTGCGGTACAAGGTGTTCCAGGTGCCGTCTCGGCGAATGCGCTCCAGTGTTCCGTTGACGAACCGGACCAGCCCGGTGTTGTCCAGGTTGACGCCGATGCCGTAGGGCTGGGTGGCCATGTTCGGCCCGACGATGTGCAGATACGGGTCTTCCTCGACCAGCCCGGCCAGGATCGAGTCGTCGGTGCTGACGGCGTCGATCTCGCGCTGTTGCATGGCGACCAGGCAGTCCGCCCAGTTCACCACCGAGACGATCACCGGGGGCGGGTCGATCTGGCGGATGCGGTGCAACGACGTGGTGCCCCTGGCCACGCAGACCCGCTTGCCGGACAGGTCGGCCACTTTTGCGATCGGCGAGTCGCGCGAGGCCAGGATCCGCTGGTTGGCGTCGAGGTAGACGGTGGAGAAGTTCACCTGCTTACGGCGGTCGCAGGTGATGGTCATCGTCTTGACGACGATGTCGACCTCGGAGTGCTGCAGTGCGGTGATGCGTTCGTCGGACGACAGGATCCGGTACTCGACGTGTGACGGGGCGCCGAAGATGTCGCGCGCGATCTCACCGGCGATGTCGACGTCGAAGCCGGTGATCTCGCCGGTGATCGGGTCGCGGAAGCTGAACAGGTTGCTGCCGATGTCGAGCCCGACGATCAGCCGGCCGCGCGCCCTGATGTCGGCCACCGCGGCGTCGGCCTCGGGCTTGGTCGCGAAGGGGCGCAGGCTGGCGGTGGCGTTGCAATCCTGGCCGGCCTCGTCGGGCGGCAGCGGTGGCTCTGCCGGCAGCTGCTCCATGCCGACCGGGGTGGGCGGCGGCAATGTCGGCGCGGTGGCCACGGTCAGCGATTCCGTGTGCCCGCAACCCGCCAGCACCATCGCCGTGGCGAGCACGGCGCACGCCCGGCGGATCCTGGGCAGACGGTTCATTATCGATACTCTTTCAGCCGCGGCCACAGCCCCAGGGCGACCGCGATGGCGGCACCCAGGCTGAGCACCACGCCGCCGACCTGAGCCCCGGACAGCCCGCTGCGCGCGTTGATGACGTCGTTGCGCAGGTGCGCGCGGCACTGGGTCATGGCCTTGCCCAACTGATCTTCGAGCTTGTCGAACGCGGGCGTCGAGTCGTCCTCGGCGCTGCCCAGCGCGATCTGGGTGGCGGATCGATAGTTACCGACCGAGATATAGGAGTTGATCCGGTCGTTGGCTTGGCGCCAGCGGACCAACAGCTGGTCGGCGCCCTGCAGATCGGGTTTGTCGACGGCGTCGCTGCGGGCCATGTACTGGTCGATCTGCTGATGCATGAACTCGATGCGCTGATAGAACGACTGTTTGCGGATCTGCTCGTCACCGCGCCGGATCAGCGACAGCGTTTCGTCGGCTCGGGCCTGCTGCGCGGTGATCGCCACGCTGGTCACGGTCTTGAGCGACTCGGCCGCCGTGTCTTTGGCGCTACGGCTGGCGGTCGTAGAGATTGTTAGCGCAGTCCCGACCCACACCACCATGACGAGGATACCGAGCGCACCCACGACCAGCCCCGGATTGATTCGGCGCCGGGTGCGACGCGCCAGCCAGCGGTGTGAGAACACGCCGAAGACCACCGTGGTGGCAATGACGAGGACGACCGGGGCCGGAAAGTGCGTGGACGCGGTGGTTTCCGCGTCCACCCGTTCCGACGTCGCCTGATAGAGCTGTGCCGCGTCGGGCAGGATCGTCGACTGCATCAGGCCCGAGGCTTCCGACAGGTACGACGAACCGACCGGGTTGCCCTCCCGGTTATTGGTCCGCGCTATTTCGATCAGGCCGGTATAGACGGCCAGCTCGGCGTTGATCTTGCCGAGCAGCTGCACCAGCGGTTCATCGGTCAGGCCGCTCGAAGCCCGGGTGACGGCGACCGCCGCGTCGGTGATGGCCTGCTCGTAACGCATCCGCACCGGCCACGGCTCGGCCTGGGCGATGAACGCGGTGGCCGCCGCGGCGTCGGCCACCGACAGCGTGGTGTAGAGCCGTCCGGCCGCGAACGCCAGCGGCTCGGTGTGGTTGAGCACCGTGGACAGCACCTGCTGGCGGTGGTTGATCGTGGTCGAGGTGGCGAAGGCGCTGGAGACCCCGAGCGCCGCCAGGACGATGCCGATCGTGAGAATGCGGCCGGGGGTGGTCGAGATGAACCACCACCGGGGGTGGGCCGGTTCGCCCGACGACCGCGTCCCCAGCGGTTCGGTCGACGGGTGCGCCAGCTCAACCGTCACGTGTGTTCAGACCTCAACTTTCGGGTCACTGGAATGCGCCACTCGTACCTGTATAAGCGAATTCTAAGAGGATGTCGGGGCGGATGGGGGGAGGCGGCCCCAATTTCGTTGATCGCCTGCATATCCTGAACGCGTGCATGGCGACGGTGACGGATGGGTGATATCCGACAGCGGCGCCCACTACTGGGGTCGGTTCGGCGCGGCGGGTCTGCTGTTGCGGGCGCCCCGGCCCGACGGAACCCCCGCGGTGTTGCTGCAGCACCGGGCGGTGTGGAGCCATCAGGGCGGCACCTGGGGGTTGCCCGGCGGCGCCCGGGACAGCCACGAAACCCCCGAGGAGACGGCGGTCCGCGAAGCCCACGAAGAGGCCGGCCTGCTCGCCGAGCGGCTGGCGGTGCGGGCGACGGTGATCACCGCCGAGGTGGCCGGGATCGCCGGAACGCACTGGACCTACACCACCGTCGTCGCCGACGCGGGCGAGTTGCTGCGCACGGTGCCCAACCGGGAAAGCGCCGAAATGCGCTGGGTTGCCGAGGGCGAGGTGGCCGATCTGCCGCTGCATCCCGGTTTCGCCGCCAGCTGGGAGCGGCTGCGCACCGCGACGGCGCTGGTTCCGCTGGGGCATGGCGACGAACGGCGCCAGCACCTGCCGCGCACGCTGGAGATCGACGCCGGAGTCTTCGTCTGGTGTATGCCGGGTGATGCCGATGAACCCGCGTCGCACCTGAGCCCCCGGATCAACTCGTTGCTCGAAGCGCTGACCTGAGTCGCTCGGCCGCGGCCCGGGGGTCCTCGGCCGCGGTGATCGCGCGCACCACCACGATGCGCCGGGCTCCGGCCTCGAGCACTTCGGGCAGCCGCTGCTCGTCGATGCCGCCGATCGCGAACCACGGCTTGTCGGTCGCCAGCGCAGTGGCGGTGCGGACCAGTCCCAGCCCGGGTGCGGCGCGGTCGGGTTTGGTGGGGGTGGGCCAGCACGGGCCGACGCAGAAGTAGTCGACGCGGGCCTCGGCGGCGTCGGCGACCTGGTCGGCGTCGTGGGTGGACAGGCCGATCAGCGGGTCCGGCCCGACGATCTCGCGGGCCAGTGCCGGTGGCAGGTCGCCCTGGCCCAGGTGCAGCACGTCGGCCCCGGCCGCACGGGCGATGTCGGCCCGGTCGTTGACCGCGAACAGCGCGCCGTGCCGGCGGGCCGCGCCCGCGAGGATCTCGCAGGCGGTGAGCTCGTCGCGCGCCTCCAGCGGGCCGAACCGCTGTTCACCAGCCGATCCCTTGTCGCGCAGCTGGATGATGTCCACCCCGCCGGCCAGGGCGGCGTCGGCGAACTGGGTCAAGTCGCCGCGCTCGCGCCGCGCGTCGGTACACAGATAGAGCCGGGCGGCGGCAAGACGGGCAACACGATCGTGCACACCGCGAC
Source organism: Mycobacterium florentinum (assembly GCF_010730355.1). NCBI lineage: Bacteria > Bacillati > Actinomycetota > Actinomycetes > Mycobacteriales > Mycobacteriaceae > Mycobacterium > Mycobacterium florentinum. The sequence continues at coordinate 2,995,641 of NZ_AP022576.1, read as the reverse complement.
GCTAGCGCGCTAGCGTAGAACCCGAACAACCAAGACACGGGAGTCCCGGGCGATCTGCGGGGCTGAGAGTGGGCACAGCCGGAGTAGCCGGAGCTGTCCTTACCGTCACACCTGATCCGGATCATGCCGGCGAAGGGAGCGGAGATGCATTCAGGTGCACCGAACGGGACGCTGGCCGTCATCGGCGGCGGCGTCATCGGGCTGTCGGTGGCGCGCCGGGCAGCCCAAGCCGGATGGTCGGTGCGAGTGCACCGCACCGGCGCCCACGGCGCGTCCTGGGTCGCCGGCGGCATGTTGGCCCCGCACAGCGAGGGCTGGCCAGGCGAGGAACGACTGCTGCGGCTGGGCCTGGAGTCGCTGCGGCTGTGGCGTGAGGGCGGCTATCTGGACGGGCTGCCGCCAGAGGTGGTCACCGCCCGCGAGTCGCTGGTGGTGGCCGTCGACCGGGCCGACGTCGCCGACCTGCGCACCGTAGCGGACTGGCTGGCCGGCCAGGGGCATCCGGTGATCTGGGAGCCGGACGCACGTGACGCCGAACCTCTTCTGGCGCAAGGCATCCGGCACAGCTTTCGGGCGCCCACCGAGCTGGCCGTGGACAACCGCGCCGTGGTGGACGCGCTGGCGTCGCACTGCGAACGTCTCGGCGTCGAGTGGGCGCCGCCGGCGCACGACCTGTCGCGGGTCGAAGGCGACGCGGTGGTGATCGCCAACGGCATCGACGCACCGGCGCTCCTGCCCGGGCTGCCGGTGCGCCCGGTGAAGGGCGAGGTACTGCGACTGCGCTGGCGGAAGGGCTGTATGCCGTTGCTGAGCAGAGTGATTCGCGCGCGTGTGCACGGGCGACAGGTGTACGTGGTGCCGCGTGCGGACGGGGTGGTGGTGGGCGCGACGCAGTACGAGCACGGCCGCGACACCGCCCCGGTGGTGTCCGGCGTGCGTGACCTGCTGGACGACGCGTGTGCGGTGCTGCCGGCCCTGGGTGAATACGAGCTGGCCGAGTGTGCTGCCGGGCTGCGCCCGATGACGCCGGACAACCTGCCTCTCGTGTATCGCCTGGACGAACGCACCCTGGTCGCCGCCGGTCACGGCAGGTCAGGTTTTCTGCTGGCGCCCTGGACCGCCGAACAGATTGTGTCCGAACTAGTTCCGGTTGGAGCCCACTCATGATCGTGGTAGTCAACGAAAATTCGGTCGAGGTCGACGGGCAGACCACGGTCGCCGGGTTGCTGGAATCGCTGGGCTTTCCGGAACGGGGTATCGCGGTGGCGATGGGCGATGCCCTGCTGCCCCGGTCCAGTTGGACCACAAAGCTTTTCGACGGTGCTCGGCTCGAGGTAGTGACGGCGGTGCAGGGTGGTTGAGTCCAAGCTAACGATCGCGGACCGCAGCTTCGCGTCCCGGCTGATCATGGGAACCGGTGGAGCGACCAGCCTCTCGGTGCTTCAGGAGGCATTGACCGCCTCGGGCACCGAGCTGACCACGGTCGCGATGCGCCGGGTCGACGCCGAGGGCGGTACCGGACTGCTGGACCTGCTCAACCGGCTCGGCATCACGCCGCTGCCCAACACCGCGGGATGCCGTGGCGCGGCGGAAGCGGTGCTGACCGCACAGTTGGCGCGCGAGGCACTGGACACCAACTGGGTCAAACTCGAGGTGATCGCCGACGAGCGCACGCTGTTGCCCGATGCGGTCGAATTAGTGCGGGCCGCAGAGCAATTGGTCGACGACGGATTCGTCGTTCTGCCCTACACCAACGACGACCCGGCGCTGGCGCGACGGCTGGAAGACACCGGATGCGCGGCGGTGATGCCGCTGGGTTCGCCGATCGGGACCGGACTGGGCATCACGAACCCGCACAACATCGAGATGATCGTCGCCCGGGCCGGCGTTCCGGTGATCCTCGACGCCGGCATCGGTACCGCCAGCGACGCCGCGCTGGCGATGGAATTGGGTTGTGACGCGGTGCTGTTGGCCAGCGCGGTGACCCGGGCCACCGATCCGCCCGCGATGGCCGCCGCGATGGCGGCCGCGGTCACCGCCGGCTATCTGGCGCGACGTGCCGGGCGGATCCCGAAACGTTTCTGGGCGCACGCCTCCAGTCCGCAACGATGAAACCGCGCGGGCGATGAGCGAAGCGAAGGGTCCATCGAAACGGTATGTGGCGCTGGGCAGTTCGATGGCCGCCGGTCCGGGCATCCAGCCGCGCGCCCAGGATGCACCCCGATGGTCGGGCAGATCGGCGCACAACTACCCGCATCTGCTCGCCGAGCGGATGAACCTGGGTCTGGGCAGGGACTTTGTTGATGTCACCTTTTCCGGCGCTACCACCGCCCACATCCTCGCCGATCGTCAGCACAATGCGCCGCCCCAGATCACCGCACTGGACGGCACGGAGGACGTGGTCACCATCACCATCGGCGGTAACGACGTCGGCTACGTCCCGTTGCTGATGGCGGCCGCACTGCCGCGGCCGGCCCGGCGGCTGCCGCTGATGGGCACGCGGATCGCCGAACTGCTGGACCGTGGCGCGCGCGAGCGGGCCCTGGCGGAAGCGTTCGATTCCCTGTGTGCGGTCGGCAAAGCGGTGTGCGCGCGGGCGCCGCACGCCCGGGTTTTCTTCGTCGACTACCTGACGATATTGCCGCCGGCGGGCGTATCCGCACCTCCGATTTCGGATGCGGATGCCGACCTGGGTCGCCACGTGGCCGCGACGCTGGAACGACTCACCGCCGACGCGGCCGCGGCATCCGGCTGCGAAATCGTCGGCGCCGGCGCGGCCAGCCGTGACCATCACGCGTGGTCTGCGCAGCCGTGGACCACTACGCCGGCGAAATACGTTGTGCCGCTGCCGGGTCGGCCCGCCCCGCTACACCCCAACGGTGCGGGGATGAGCGCGGTGGCCGAACTCGTTGCGGCTCAACTCTAAAACTCAGCCGTTGGACTGCCACCACTTGTAGAGGGCGGCCGTGTCTCCGTTGGACGCGCGCACGAAGGCCAGTACATTCTTGGCGTCGACGGTCCAGAGCACCTCGGCCTGGCCCGAATCCGTCCCACACGCCACCTGTCCGGCGGAGTCGGAGCTGCCCTGGTGCCAGGTGGTGGGCGACTTGGCGTCGCCACAGTTGGTCAGGGTGTCGCTGCTGATCAGCTTGGTGAACGAGCTGGCCGTGTCGGCGCTGTTGGCGAACAGAAAGTACTTGCCGCCCATCGGGCCGCTGGAGTCGGTGTTCTGTCCGCACTGCAAGACCGCAACGACCGTGGCGGTAAACGAGCCCTGCACCTCGGACACCGCCTGAGACGAGCAGTTGCTGGCGCTGTAGCCCTTCGACAGGGCGCTCAACAGCGTGGCGTTGTTGTCCGCCATCGCGGTGGGAGTACCGACGCAGAAGAAGGTCGCTGTAAAGGCTGCAGCCGTCGCGGCTCGCAGCGTCTTGGTTCGGTGAGACATCCTCGACTCCTGAAATTTGGTAACCGCCCCGAAGGCTGCGCCGACGTTATTTGTCTTTGCCAGAATGATCGTAGGGGCAAACCACAGCTATGCAACCCATTCCGGCGAATATGGTTTACACCGGCACTATTTCCGGCGACACCAGAGTGGAACCCGTTGCGGCCCAACCCAGATCAGGCGTTGGCTTGCCACCACTTGTACAGCGACGGGACGTCGGCCTTGGAAAAGAGGGAGCCCAACACGTTTTTGCCGTCGACGGTCCACAGCACCAGGCTGACGTCTTTGTAGGTTCCGCACGCCATCTGACCACCAGCCTGCTCGGAACTGGCTTGGTGCCAGGGGCCCGGTTCTTTGCTGCCGCTGCCGCTGCACGAGGACAGGGTCACGTCTTTGAGGTTGGAAGCGTACGCACCGCTGAGGTCGTTGGCGCTCTTGAACAGCTGGTATACCGCGGAAGCCGGCCCGCTGGAGTCGGGGTTTTGCCCGCACTGGAGCTCCGCCACTTCGGCACCCGTCAAAGGAGACGATTGACAATTGTTGAGGCCGTACCCCTTCGCCAGCGAAGTGGCCAGTGTGTTGACATCGGCCGAGCTGCCGGTGGTGTCCGCGGTCGCGGTGGCAGTACCGACGCAGCAAAAGGTGGCCGTCAGAGCTGCGGCCACCGCGGCGCGCAGCGGGTTGGTCGGGTGAAGCATCCTCGACTCCTGAGGGATTGTGGGACCGCCGGGACGGGCGGTCCCAGCAAAATGTTTGCCAGACTGATCGTAGGGATAAACCGCCGCCATGCAACCCATTCCGGCGCATACCATTTACACTGGCAACATTTCTGGCACATCGCACATGGAACCCGTTGCGGCCCAACCGGAAAGCTCAGCCGTTGTCTCGCCACCACTTGTAGAGCGCCGGGACGTCGCCGCCGGCGGCGCGGATCACGCCCAGCATGTTCTTGGCCTCGTTGGTCCAAACGATCTCGGCATGGTTCTGAAATGTCCCACACGCCACCGATCCCGCGCTGGTCGTGGAGCTGCCTTGATGCCATGGCGTCGGTGAGGATGCATCCCCGCAGTTGCTCAGGGCGTCACCCCCGATGACGCGCTGGAAGGAGCTCGTCAGGGCGGCGCCATCGCCGAACAGGAAGTACTTGCCGAGTATCGGGCCGCCAGGGTCGGGGCTCTGTCCGCACTGTAGGTAGGCCAGTGCCCCGCTGGGAACCGCCTGGGCGGTGCAGTTGTTGAGGCCGTATCCCTTCGACAGAACGCTGGCTAGTGTGTTGATATCCGCGGCGTTGCCGGTGTTGGGGTCGGCGGCTGCCATCGCGGCGCCCGCAAACGCGAAACCACCCACCAGCGCCGCGGCCGTCGCGACGCGCAGCGGGTTGGTTTCAGGGGACACCCAACGGCTCCTTTCGGTGGTCCCGGCGCGGTGCCGCTATGGGAATCGTAGGGCTATGTCGTGGCTGTGCAATATATTCCAGCGGACATTGTCTTTCTGGGCATTATTCCACGCTGAACTGGGCAATTCTGGTTGTCAACGGGAACGCGACCCACACAACGCATTTCGTCTGAACACCGGCTTTCGAGCTAACCTGAGCACTGGGAGAGCCCCTGTGGCGACGCCGATGTCGCGGGTCCCGGCGAACTGATTTTTGCGTACCTAGTGCCCTCGCGACTCCGCTCAGGTATGGTAGGCACCGCTTCACGCCAGCTAACTTCTCGTGACTGGAGAATTCATGACTGCACAACCGCCACCCCCGGGGTACCCGCCGCAGCAGCCTGCGGGGCAACCCGATAACTATTTGGTGTGGTCCATTTTGGCGACATTGTTCTGCTGTCTGCCGTTCGGCATCGTGGCCATCGTCAAATCCACTCAGGTGAGTGGGTTGTGGGCGCAGGGTCAGTACGCCGAGGCGCAGGCCGCGGCCGACGCCGCCAAGAAGTGGGTGAAGTGGTCGGTTATCGCCGCGGTCGTGAGTGCCGTGCTGTACGGCATCGTGCTGGCGATCATCGCCATGACGGCCGACACCTCGACCCCCGCGGCGCTGGCCGCAATGCTCTAAAGGGGTTGCACGTACGGTGATCCCCCAGCGGTCGCTCCCGCTGCGTCTCGGCGCCCCGCTCTTGGTGGCCGCGTCGACGACGTTGGTGTGCGCGGCCACCTGGGTGGGTGATCCGACAACCCCGGGTGGCCCGCTGCCGGTATGTCCCACCAAGGCTCTGCTTGGTATCGACTGTCCCGGATGCGGCAGCCTGCGCATGCTCTACTCGCTCTTGCACGGCAACTTCACGGCCGCCGCCAGATTCAACGCGTTGGGCTTGGCGGCGGTCGTGCTGTTGGTCTGGGCATACCTGGTCTGGGCCTACGGCCGCGTGACGGGGCGCCGGATCAGGAGCTGGCAACACCAACGCTGGGCGGCCGTGGTGGCGCTGTCGTTGGTGTCGGTTTGGTTTGTGGTGCGCAACATTCCGTTTGCCCCCTTCACTGGGCTGCATGTCTGACCTCACGCCGCGGTGAGCCGAGTGCGCTGACGAGCGACGGGCGTCTAACCTTGGGCGCGATGGTGAACAACTCCCGAACGGCGGCGCTGCTCGCCGCGGTCGCTCTCGCCGCAATGTTGACCGGATGCTCGCATCGGTCGGCGAACTCCCAGCAGTCGAGCGAACACGGCGCGGCGGAATTCGCCACCACGGTGCGCAACAAGGTCACGGCCGACGCGATGATGGCGCACCTGACCAAGCTTCAAGACATCGCCAACGCCAATAACGGCACCCGGACGGTGGGCACACCCGGCTACGAGGCCAGCGTCGATTATGTGGTGAATACGTTGCGCCACAGCGGTTTTGATGTGCAGACCCCCGAGTTTTCGGCGCGGGTTTTTCACGCCGAGAAGCCCGCGGTGACCGTCGGCGGTAAGGCCGTCGAGGCGCACGCGCTCGAGTTCAGCCTCGGCACCGGACCCGACGGGGTGAGCGGCCCGCTGCTGGCGGTGTCGACCGGCAACGGCCAGGCGTGCGCGGCGTCGGACTACGACAACCTGCCGGTGAAGGGCGCGGTGGTGCTGGTGGACCGCGGCACCTGCCCGTTCGCGCAGAAGGAGAACGCCGCGGCGCAGCGCGGCGCCGTGGCGATGATCGTCGCCGACAACGTCGACGAGGAGCAGATGGGCGGCACACTGGGGGCGAATACCGAGGTGAAGATCCCGGCGGTCGGCGTCCCCAAATCCACCGGAATGCAGCTGCGCGCCCAGCCCGGGCCGGCGACGATCAAGCTGGACGCCACCAGCAAGAGTTTCAAAGCGCGCAACATCATCGCCCAGACCAAGACCGGCTCGACCACCGACGTGGTGATGGCGGGTGCGCACCTGGACAGCGTGGCCGAGGGCCCGGGCATCAACGACAACGGCTCTGGCGTGGCCGCAATCCTGGAAACCGCGGTGCAGCTGGGGAATTCACCTCAGGTGCACAACGCGGTGCGCTTCGCCTTCTGGGGGGCCGAGGAACTCGGATTGATCGGATCGCGCAACTACGTCGAGTCCCTGAATTTCAACGACCTCAAAAACATTGCGCTGTATCTCAATTTCGACATGCTGGCGTCGCCCAACCCCGGTTACTTCACCTATGACGGTGACCAATCCCTGCCGGCGGATACCCGCGGCCAACCCGTGGTCCCCGAAGGCTCGGCCGGCATCGAGCGCACGCTGGTCGCCTACCTGAAGTCGGCCGGCAAGACCGCCGAGGACACATCGTTCGACGGACGGTCCGACTACGACGGCTTCACCCTGGCCGGAATCCCGGCGGGCGGTCTGTTCTCCGGTGCGGAAGCAAAGAAGTCCGCCGACCAGGCCAAGTTGTGGGGCGGGACGGCGGACGAGCCGTTCGACCCGAACTATCACCAGAAGACCGACACCCTCGATCACATCGACCGCACCTCGCTGGGCATCAACGGTGCCGGCGTCGCCTACGCGATCGCTCTGTACGCCCAAGACCTCACCGGGCACAACGGGGTTCCCGTCATGGCAGACCGCACCCGCCACGTGCTCGCAAAGCCATGATCCGTCGCCTGTGCTCGGTGCTGGTGCTGATCGGGCTGGTGGCGGGGTGCTCGTCGCCGCGGCCGGCGCCGCCGGGTGCCGCGCCGGACCTCGGCCGCGCGCTCGCCGGAAAGGTCACCGCCGACGGGATGTTCACCCACCTGCACGCGCTGCAGGATATCGCCAACGCCAACAAGGGAAACCGGGCAGAGGGGACGCCGGGCTATGACGCCAGCGTTGAGTATATCGCGAAAGCGTTGCGCAGCAAGGGATTCGAGGTATCCATGCCGGAGTTCGACCGCCTGATCGCGGTGGCGCCGGGCAAGCCGTCGCTGACGATCGCCGGCAGCACCTACTCGGTCGACCAGGCCTCGCTGCTGGTACGGACCCCGCCCGGTGGCCTCAGCGGCCAACCGGTTGCGCCCACGCAGCCGTCGGGTTGCGCGCCGGGGGACTACCCGGCCGCGCTGCCGGCGGGTGCGATCGCCGTCGTCAACGACGCACGCTGCTCGGTGGTCGACAAGCAGAACAGCGCGCGCGACAAGGGGGCCGCGGCGCTGATCGTGGTCAGCGCGTCCACCGGCCAGGGCGCCCCGCCCACGTTGTTCACCCCCGGCTACTACAAGCAGCTGACCATGCCGGTCGCTGTCGTGGGTAGCTATGGTGGCAGCGCGCTAACCAACGCCACCGCACGGGTCCGCCTGGTGCTGGACGCCGAGAACGTCAAGATCACTTCTCGAAACGTGCTGGCGCAGACCAAAACCGGCTCGACCGACGACGTGATTGTGGTCGGCGCTCATCTCGACGGCCCGCGCAGTGGTCCGGGCATCAATGACAACGGATCCGGGGTGGCCGCGGTGCTGGAAACCGCACTGCAGCTGGGGCCGTTGGCACCGGTGAACGACGCGGTGCGCTTCGTGTTCTGGGGTGCCGACGAGGACGGGCTCAACGGCGTCATGGATTACGTGTTCGGCCTGGATGACGAGCAGCTCAACGACATCGCGATGTACTTGAATTTCAACCTGCTCGGTTCGCCCAACGCCGGCTTCTTCACCGATGACGGCGACCAGTCCGGTCCGCCCGGACAGGGGGTCGCGGCCGGCGATGTGCCCGAGGGATCGGCCGGTATCGAGCGCACGCTGTCCGGATATCTCAACCTGGCCGGGAAGCGGCCCGCCGACATGCCGTTGGGCACCCGGACCGACTACCACCCGTTCATGGTCGCGGGCGTGCCGATCGGCGGCATGAGCACCGGCGCGTCGCAGCTGAAAACCCCTGTGCAAGCACGACTGTGGGGCGGCAAGGCCGGTGTCGGGTTCGACCCCAATTTCCAGAGTCCCCGGGACACGATCGACAACATCAACCGGGAAGCGTTGGCCGTCATGGGTTCTGGCGTGGCATACGCGGTCGGCAGCTATGCCATGTCGATCTCGGGCGTCAACGGCGTCCCGCCCCACGATAAGCGGCATCGCCCCCGATTGCCCTAGTGGTGTTTGCTGGGTCTGTCATTTTCGCTACGCTGTTCAACCAGCGGACCTAGAATGAGAACCCTTTGATGCTGCCGGGCGGCCGGTCGGGATGAGGTTGGGCATGATGAACCGCAGGCACAGTCGACGCCGGTCCCACCGTGGTCGCAGGAGCGCCGTAATCGGTTCGCTGAGGGCGGCAATTGCCTGTGCAGCGACCGTCTTCGTGGTAGCGGGCTGTTCGACCGTCCTCGAAGGGCGGGCCCTGTCGATGCTCAACGACCCATTCCGGGTGGGCGACCTTCCCGCCACCGACGGTCCCAGCGGCATCCGCGCGAACGGACCCGCGCCGACCGGCACGGTGATCAACACCGACAACGGGGCGATCGACAAGTTGTCGTTGCTGTCGGTCAACGATATCGAGGACTACTGGAAATCGACGTACAGCCAGTCGCTGAAGGGAACGTTCCTTCCCGTCGCCAAACTGGTCTCCTACGACTCCAACGACCCGAGCAGTCCGATCGTTTGCCACAACGACACGTACAAGCTCGTCAACGCCTTTTTCACGTCCCGCTGCAACCTGATTGCCTGGGACCGCGCGGTGTTCATGCCCGTCGCGCAAAAGTACTTCGGCGACATGTCCGTCACCGGTGTGCTGGCGCACGAATTCGGCCACGCCCTGCAGCAGATGGCGAGCCTGGTGACGAAAAGAGACCTCACGATCGTTCGTGAGCAGCAGGCCGACTGTTTCGCCGGCGTCTATCTGTATTGGGTTGCGGCCGGCAAATCCCCGCGCTTCACGCTGAGCACCGCCGACGGCCTCGACCATGTACTGGCCGGGATCATCGTCACCCGTGACCCGGTGATGGACGCCGAGACGGAGAACGACGACGAGCACGGCTCGGCGTTGGACCGGGTCTCTGCCTTCCAGATGGGTTTCATCAGTGGGGCTTCGGCCTGCGCAGGAATCAACAAGCAGGAGATCACGCAGCGCCGCGGTGATCTGCCCAACGCCTTGCAGACGGATCCCAACGGCGAGCAGGAGACCGGCGAGGTCCCGATCAACGAGGACACGCTGTCGACGCTGATGGAGCTGTTGGGAAAGGTGTTCTCGCCCAAGAGCGCGCCGACCCTGTCCTTCCATACGACCGATTGCCCGGACGCGAAGCCCAGTCCACCCGCGTCCTACTGCCCGGCCACCAACACCATCATGGTCGACCTGGCCGGCCTGGCGGCGATGGCGAAGGTCTCCGACGAGAAGGAACACACCCTGCCGCAAGGTGACGACACCGCCCTGTCGATCCTCATGTCGCGATACGCGCTTGCGGTACAACACGAACGCGGTCTACCGATGCAGAGCCCGTGGACCGCGCTGCGGACCGCGTGCCTGACCGGTTTGGTGCACCGCAAGATGGCCGAACCGATCGACACCCCGTCGCACAAGGAGCTGGTGCTGACCGCCGGCGACCTCGACGAGGCGGTCGCTGGTTTGCTCACCAACCACATGGTCGCCAGCGATGCGGACGGGACCAGTGTGCCGGCCGGCTTCACGCGCATAGCGGCGTTCCGCGCCGGCGTGGCCGGTAACATGGACGCGTGCTATTCGCGCTATCCCGCCTGAGCTTGGCGTAGAGTGTGGGCCACTTGACCTCAGGAGGCGTCCGTGACGGAAGAACCGCCTAGCTATCCGCCGCCGCCGGGGGATTCCGGGTATCCGCCGCCCGGGCAGGGTTATTCGCCCCCACCGGGGCCGAGTTATCCACCTCCACCGGGGCAGGGTTATCCGCCTCCGCCGGGTCCGGCGTATCCGCCGGCAGTCGGCACCAATGGCATGGCCATCGCATCGTTGGTCTGTTCGTTGTTGGGCTGGCTGTGCGGCATCGGGCCCATCCTGGGCATCATCTTCGGCATCCTTGCACTGGGCAAGATCAAGCAGACCGGTGAAGGTGGCCGTGGATTGGCCATTGCGGGGATAGCCATCGGCGCGGTCCTGATCGTGTTCGGCATCATTGGCGCGATCTTCTCGGTGATCAGCGGGAGCATGGAAGAACACCACCGTTATTCGGGTGCCCCGGCCGTGGTGCTCGTCGTCGATAGCGTTGCGCCGTCGGCGGTCGCTGCCTGAAAACTCTGGTGCTCAACCGATCTCAGCGAGTCGGGGAACCAGCTCATCGCCAAAGCGGCGGATGAAGCCGACCGGATCGGGGTTGCCCGGCAGGGGACCGACGTTGATCATCTCGAATCCCAACTCGGCGTAGCGTTCTACGGTCTTCAGATACCCGTCGACGTCCTCAACGGGTCGGTAAGAGCGCCTACGGTTTCGCGGATTTCGCCGGGATCCCGGCCTACCGTCTCGCAGTGCCGGTTCAGCACGCCGACCTTGTGTTGGAGCCCGTCGGGCTCTTGAACCGTGCTGTTCCAGATGTCGGCATATTGCGCGACCAGCCGCAGCGTCTTCTTCTCGCCGTCGCCACCGATCAGGATCGGCGCGCGCCGAATCGGCTGCGGCTCACAGATCGTCTCGGCCAGGTGATAGTGCTTGCCGTCGTGGGGCCCGTCGACATCGCTCCACATCTGCCCGCAGATCTGCAGCGTCTCCTCGAGCATCTCAAAGCGTTGGCTCAGCGGCGGACACGGAATGCCCAGGGCCCCGTGCTCGCGGTCGTACCACGCAGCGCCCAGACCCAGCATCGATCGCCCCTGCGACAGGACGTCCAGTGTGGAGACCGTTTTGGCCAGCACCCCCGGATAGCGGTAGGTGACACCGGTGACCAAAAGGGTCAGGTTGATCTTATTTGTTTACCCGGCAAGGAAACCCAGCGATGTATAGCCCTCCAGGAATGGATCTTCGGCGGGCCGTCCCATATTTTCCATCTGCAGAAAATGGTCGGCCAGGGTAAACATCGTCGCGCCGGCCTGCTCGGCAGTCTTGGCCGCGTCCGCCAATGTCGGACCCAGCTGCGCCGGGTCGCCGGGCAGAAAGTCGATGAAGTGCACACCTAATTCCATTGCAACCAAAGCCCTTTCATGATTCTGTCAATCGCTCGAGCAATGGCAGCGCGTTGAGTATGGTGCGACGCTCGGGTTCGGAGTAGCGCTCCTGCAGGACGCGTGCCAGCCACTCCTCCCGCACTTGGCGGTCGCTTTCAGCGCGCTGACGGCCCGCCTCGGTCAACGAGACCACCTGGCGCCGACCATCTTCGGGGTCGGGCGCGCGCTCGATGAGTCCGCGTTGGCGTAGGGCGGCCAGGATGGTGGCCATCGACTGGGGGCGTACCCGCTCTGCGCCGGCCAACGCGCTGGCCGACGATGCCCCCTCTTTCCAGAACCGGGTGAGCACCGCTGTTTGCGACGGGGTGAGATCGTTGCGGACGTCGACATCTCTCAGCCGACGTCGTAGGCGGCTGAACACCACTCGAATATCGCGGGTTGCCGTCGCGGCGGACTCGCCGATGCCATCCATGCCTCCCCCGTAAACCAGACAGTTAAAACTGTCCAGTTTGGACTGACTAAATTGGGTTTGCGGTCAGGTCATGCAGACGTTGGAGAACAGCAGCACCGGCCAGGAGACGATCGAGCCGAGAAACGACACCACCAGATCGGCGCCCTGCATACCGCGCAGATGGTCGGTATGTGTCGACGACCAGATCAGCCCCACGATCGAGTAGGGAATGCCCAGCAGCACCGCGAGCGCGATCCATTCGGCAATCGTCATCTCGTAGTTCAGCAACTGTCGCAGTTTGGCGATCACCGACTCCTCCGTTCTGGATGTCTGACCTATCGTTGCGCATATGGCAGCGTTGGCGGCAGGAATGGCCCGCATTCGGCGCGGGCTCTCGCGTCCGGTTTCGGTCCAGGCGGTCATCGAGTTGGCCTTGTGGCTCGCCCTGCCCTACCTCCTGATCGGCTTCTGCTGGGCCATCGTCCATCCCGACCGGGTTCGCGACCTGCAAGTGGAATGGTCGAAGGTGACCCCGATCGGTGCGGACCTCGCCGGATTCGGTGAAGCCGCCGCACTGTGGCCCGCGGTTCTGCTGCTTCCGGCCACCTGCACCCTGCCGGGGCAGTAACGCGCTCAGCCCAACAGGCGCAGCGCCGCGTCGACGGCGAGCGCGGGCACGTCGAGCGTCTTCGAGCCCAAGTCGTGTCGGGCGCCGGTGATTTCAACGACCTCGGTCGGGGCCGCGATCAGCGCCGCGGCATCGCGAACCTCGGCCGGCGTGCCGAACGGGTCGGACGTTCCGTGGGTGAACACGGTCGGCACCCGGATGGCGGGCAGGTGCTCGGTGCGCGGTCGTTCCGGCTTTCCGGGCGGATGGACCGGGTAGGAAAACAGCGTCAGGACGTCGACCTGGGGTGGGTCCGATTCGGCGACCACCATCGACGTCTGCCGGCCGCCGTAGGAATGTCCACCCGCGATGAGCGGGCCGTCGGCAAGGCTGCGGCACAACACGATTGCCTCGTCGATTCCGGCGCGGTCGGTGGCCGCCGAGCCCGATGGTGGCCCCTTGGGCCGGCGCCGGCGGTAGGGCAGGTTGTACCGAATCGCCAGCCAGCCACGCCGCGCCCACTCGTCGCAAATCCGTTGCAGCAGCCCGGATTCGCGGTTTCCTCCGGCACCGTGGGTGAGCATAACGACCCCTTGTGGATCACCCTTGGGTTGGTGCGCGATGCCCGCTATCGCCTCGAGATTCATGACAACCGGAACAGCGGGGAGACCGGGCCGTGGCCGCGGCCGAGTGGGTAAGCGGCGCGCAGGCATTCGGTGACCCAGCCCTTACCGAACTCGACAGCCGCGGGCACGGTGAACCCGTTTGCCAGCGCGCAGGCGATCGAGGCCGCCAGGGTGTCGCCGCCACCGTGGTCGTTGCCGGTCGCGATCCGCGGCGTGTCGAATTCGCGGAAATCCGCGCCGTCATAAAGGAGGTCGCAACTGCGCTGCGAGGAGCGCAGGTGACCGCCTTTGACCAGCACCCACTGCGGACCCAGCGCGTGCAGGGCCTTGGCCGCCGCGTGCTGCGACTCGCCGTCCACCACGTCGATTCCGACCAGCAGTCGCACCTCGTCGAGATTCGGCGTCACCAGCGTGGCCAACGGAAACAGTTGAGTGCGAAGCGAATCCAGGGCCGCCGGTGCCATCAGCGCATCACCGTGCATGGACGCCGCCACCGGGTCGACAACGAGCGGAACGGTCAACCCGAGCCGGCGCCAGGTGGAGGCGACGGTGTCGATGATGCGCGGCGACGCCAACATCCCGGTCTTGGCGGCCTGGATGCCGATGTCGGTGACCACCGCTTCGACCTGGCCGGCGACCACGTCGTCGGGAATCTCGTGAAAGCTCTTGACTCCCAAGGTGTTCTGCACGGTCACCGCGGTAACAGCGACGCACGCATGCACGCCCAGCAGCGCGATGGTGCGCATATCGGCCTCGATGCCCGCGCCGCCGCCGGAGTCCGATCCCGCAATGGACAACACCCGCAGCGGCGTCGCGCCCGGCGCCGGCAGCGGCAGGTAACCGCCCGGCTCCGCCGCGCTTGCGGTCGTCACTGCGTGGTAAGTGGGAGATACACCCGGTTGCCGTGCTCGGCGAACTCGCGGGACTTCTCCTCCATGCCGGCGGCGAGCATGGCTTCGATGTCCTCTTCGGTCTCCAGGCCGTGCTTGGCGGCGTAGTCGCGGACATCCTGCGTGATGCGCATCGAGCAGAACTTCGGCCCGCACATCGAGCAGAAGTGCGCGGCCTTGGCGGGCGCCGCGGGCAGCGTCTCGTCGTGGTACTCCCGCGCGGTGTCGGGATCCAGCGACAGCGCGAACTGGTCGTTCCACCGGAACTCGAATCGCGCCTGGCTCAGCGCGTTGTCGCGATCCTGGGCGTGCGGATGACCCTTCGCCAGGTCGCCCGCGTGGGCGGCGATCTTGTAGGCGATCACCCCGTCCTTGACGTCCTTGCGGTCCGGCAGGCCGAGGTGCTCCTTGGGCGTCACATAGCACAGCATCGCGGTGCCGGCCTGGGCGATGATGGCTGCGCCGATCGCCGAGGTGATGTGGTCGTAGGCCGGCGCGATGTCGGTGGCCAGCGGCCCCAGCGTGTAGAACGGGGCCTCCTCGCACAGCTCCTCTTCCAGCCGCACGTTCTCGACGATCTTGTGCATCGGGACGTGCCCGGGGCCCTCGATCATCACCTGCACGCCATGGGCTTTCGCGATCTTGGTCAGCTCGCCCAGGGTGCGCAGCTCGGCGAACTGCGCCGCGTCGTTGGCGTCGGCGATCGAGCCGGGCCGCAGTCCGTCGCCCAGCGAGAAGGTGACGTCGTATTGGGCGAAGATGTCGCAGAGCTCTTCAAAGTTGGTGTACAGGAACGACTCCTGATGATGCGCCAGGCACCAGGCCGCCATGATCGACCCGCCGCGCGACACGATGCCGGTGACCCGCTTGGCGGTCAGTGGCACATACCGCAGCAGCACGCCGGCGTGCACCGTCATGTAGTCCACACCCTGCTCGCATTGCTCGATCACGGTGTCGCGGTAGAGCTCCCAGGTCAGTTCGGTCGGGTCGCCGTTGGTCTTTTCCAGCGCCTGGTAGATCGGCACGGTGCCGACCGGCACCGGTGAGTTGCGCAGGATCCACTCGCGGGTCTCGTGGATGTTCTTGCCCGTGGACAGGTCCATGATGGTGTCCGCGCCCCAGCGGGTCGCCCACACCATCTTGTCGACCTCCTCGGCGATCGACGACGTCACCGCCGAGTTGCCGATGTTCGCGTTGACCTTGGTCGCGAACGTCTTGCCGATGATCATCGGCTCGATCTCGGGGTGGTTGTGGTTGGCCGGGATCACCGCGCGTCCGCGGGCGACCTCGTCGCGCACCAGCTCGGCGGGCATGCCCTCGCGGACGGCGATGAACGCCATCTCGGCGGTGATCTCGCCGGCGCGGGCGCGCTGCAGCTGAGTACCGCGGTCGCGGATCACGCCGGGTCGTGGCGGCAGCCCGGCGGTCAGGTCGATCACGGCGTCCGGGTCGGTGTACGGCCCGGAGGTGTCGTACAGGTCGAAGTGCTCTCCGTTGGACAGGTTCACCCGGCGCAACGGCACTCGCGCCCCGGAAACCTCGGGGAGCTCCCGGTAGGCCTTGGTGCTGCCCCAGATCGGCCCGGTGGTGACGGATGGCTCGACGATTGCGGTCATTTTTCAGCTCCCTACGCCGGCATTACCCGGTCAGGTTCGTACGGTCGACGGCCCCAAGCCGTCCTCTCAGCACACTCGGCGTGCGCTCCCGCGGTTGTTTACTTTTCGGTGGCTAAAACGCCCGCACGCGACGTTACCCCCACCGCGGACCATCCGCGCCGCACGGGCGCGCAGAAGTGCTCCAGATTGCGCGGACTGCTCGACGGTGAATTCCCCGAAATGCGATGATGACCAGGTGCAGCAGCCCAGGCAAACGGGCGCCACATTCACCGCGACGCGGAATCAGCCGACGAGCGGAACCGGGGGCGCCGCGCATACCTATCTGAACGTCGGCAGCTTCCGGTTCTGGTTCGACGGCGAGCGCTGGGAATGGTCCGACGAGGTCGCCCGGATGCACGGCTACGAGCCCGGGACGGTGGCCCCGACGACGAAACTGATGTTGTCCCACAAGCATCCCGACGACCGGGAGCACGTCCGGGATCTACTCCACCACACGCTGCACTCCGGGGAGTCCTTCTCCCGTCGTCACCGGTTTGTCGACACGTCCGGCGGCGTGCACGAGGCGATCGTGGTGGCCGATCGCATCGTGGACGACAAGTCGGGTGCGGTACGGGGGACGTCCGGCTATTACATCGACCTGACCGGCACATTCGACGAGGCCCGTCACGAAAGCCGTCAGGAAGTGCTCGACGAGGCGCTGCCCGATCTATTCGAAAACCGCGCCGCCATCGAGCAGGCCAAGGGCGTAATGATGGCCGTCTACCGGGTCAGCCCCGACCAGGCGTTTCGGGCGCTGCAGTGGCGCTCGCAGGAGACCAACATCAAGTTGCGCACGCTGGCCAAGCAACTGATCCACGAGGTCGGCAATCTGCCCCCGGTGTCAACGGCCGTGCGGAGCCAGTTCGACCATCTGTTGCTGACGATCCACGAGCACATTCCGCCTGATAACGGCCGCTAGACCTCTTCCATCGCTTCGCCGATCTCTTCCAGCAGCCGGTTGTGGTGATTGCTGGCCAGCAGGTGTCCGGCGGCGATCACCAAGGCGACCGGCCAGTCGATCAGTTCCAGGGCGGCCAGCGCGGCCAGGCCGCCGTAATAGGCCAGCTGTTCGGGCCGCGGAATCTCGGTCTGCCCGACCACCGGCAGCCTCACGGCGAAGGTTTCGCCTTGGCGAATTTTCTCCACCGCATCGCGTTGAGATGTTGCACGGCGAGTTTTCTTTTCCGCCATCATTTGCCTTTCAGTAACGAGGGGTTTCCCAACTCGCCGGGTGACTTGGTCACCGTCGGACTTATGTCGACGACCGATTCCCTGGCCGATCCGATATTTTCATCTGTTGCTTCGGTGCTGCGGGTGCCGTTACTCGAACTCTATGCGCTTCTCTGGCGCGTCGGGATCGTGGAGATCGTCCAGCCCGATCGGACGTATCGCAGGACGCCACGGTTTTCGTCTCGAGTGGTTTCGGGACCTCGGCGGACGCTCTGCCCGGACCCGTCAGCGCACGCCGCCGGGCGGCCCCACGGCCGTCCGCAACGCGCGTCCGCGTAAGTCGGCTTCCTATCAGTTGGTGCTGCGCAACTCGGCGGCACCGGCCCGACGTCCCGCCGTCTTCTTGGCGGGCGTCTTGGCGGCAGATTTACGCGGGGCGGCTTTTGGTGGCGTCGACTCGCTCGGTACCGGCTTGAGGTTGGCTTTGGCCGGCAGCTCGGGCTTGTGGTTCAGCCGGCGCAACACCAGCGCGCCACCGCCGACGGCCAAAAGTATCGGCCACTCGACCAGCCCGGCCACCCCCAGCGCACCGATCGCCAGGGCGGCCGCCGGTGTCGAATGACTACCCGAGCTGATGCCGCGCTTGATGCCCTCCGCCGCCCCGGTGACCCCGCCGACGATTCCACTGATTGCGGCGCCCCCGACAGCGCCCGCGGCGGCGGTGGTCGCATCTGCCGCGCGATTGACCGTTTTCCCCGCGTTACGGACTGCCCCTCCGACGACACCCATGATGACTCCCGGTTCCTCGGTTGCTTTCGTACGCAAACCGCGTAGCAACATGTATACCCGCCGAACGGGACGTCAACAGCAGCCACGAAAATTGTTCACGCATCTAACAGTGGGAAATGCTGCCACGTCGCAAACGCGCAGACAACGCGAAGTGGTCTGGTATTTCGCTGGTCTATTCAGGATTCAGGTCGATCAAAACCGGTGCGTGATCGCTCGGCCCCTTGCCTTTGCGCTCGTCCCGGACGATCTGCGCATCGGCCACCCGGCCGGCCAGCGCGGGTGAGGCGAGGATGAAATCGATGCGCATGCCTTGCTTCTTCGGAAAGCGGAGCTGGGTGTAATCCCAGTAGGTGTAGACACCGGGACCCGGTGTGAAAGGCCTAACGACGTCAGTGAATTGCGCATCGACAATGGCATTGAACGCCTGACGCTCCGGCTCCGAGACGTGCGTAGCGCCGGCAAAGAATTCTATGCTCCACACGTCGTCGTCGGTCGGTGCGATATTCCAGTCGCCGACCATCGCGATCTGCGCAGTGGGATCGTCGTGCAGCCAGTCGGCGGCCGTATTACGCAGGGCGGCAAGCCATTCCAGCTTGTAGGTGTAGTGCGGATCGGCCAGGGTGCGGCCGTTGGGAACGTACAGGCTCCACACCCGCACACCGCCGCAGGTGGCGCCCAGGGCGCGGGCTTCCGTGGCCGCCGCCACCTCCGGCTTGCTGCTCCAGGTGGGCTGGCCGTCGAATCCGATCTGTACATCGTCCAGGCCCACGCGAGAGGCGATCGCCACGCCATTCCATTGGTTGAAGCCGACGTGGGCGACCTCGTAGCCGAGTTCCACGAACGGCAGCGCGGGGAACTGGCTGTCGGAGCACTTTGTCTCCTGCATGGCGAGCACGTCGACTTCGGCGCGGGCGAGCCAGTCCACGACGCGGTCCAGGCGAGTGCGGATCGAGTTGACATTCCAGGTCGCTATTCGGACGCGCGGCGAAGCCGGGTGCACGGGGGTACCTCCCGCTTGCGGGGGAGGGTCGCCGCCATCAACTGTGCCGTCGGGCATGGCTAGACGGTATCCCAGGCGCTCGACCGGACTTCGAAGTAGCGACGGCGGTGGTGCAGCCGGAAGCCCAGACTCTCGGCCAGGCTGGCGGTGCCGGTGTCGTGCTCGGCGACGACAAGGTAGGCGCGGGTGGCGCCGCGGCGTGCACCGCCGGCCAGCAGCTCTTCGCGCGGCGCCGAAAGTCCCACCCACCGAGTGCCGTCGGGGGCATTGGTCACGGCTGCATCCGTGACCGCCGGGTCGATTTCTGCGGCCGTGTAGTCAGCCATGTCACGCACCAGCACGCGCTCGGTGTGATCGGCGACCGCGGTGCGCGGCGGGGTCAGCAGGCGTTCCGGGATGGCCAGCACCGGGGTCAGCGCACGCTGGTCGTACCAGGCGACGATCGCCGGCACCGAGCCGAGCCGGGCGGAAATATCTAGTGGCACTGCCGAATTGGTGGCAACGCCGCCGTCGTCGGCGGCCCGCAGCAGCCAGCCGTTCAGCCAGGCCTGCTCGGTGCCGGGCCGGGCCGTCGCGGCGGCATGCTCGAGGGCGCGGATCTGCGACGTGCGCACCGGTGCGTCGGTCAGTACCCGCAGCGCCACCACGTCGGCGGCGGCGAATTCGGCGACCGCGCCCGTCTTCGTCTGCACCCGCACCATCGGATCCACCGCCAGCAGGTGTCCGACCGCGTCCGTGAGCGGCGGGACCGATCCGGGCCGGCGCCGGTACCGAACCGTCACCCGGGTTCCGAGATCCGGCCACGAGACCATCAGTGACCGAAGGGATCCGGTCCCTCGCCGGGCATCCAGGACAGCCCGGGTACGCCCCAGCCGTTCGATTTGACGGTCCGCTTGGCGGCGCGGGCATGCCGGCCGATCAGGCGGTCCAGGTAGAGGAATCCGTCCAGGTGCCCGGTCTCGTGTTGCAGCATCCGGGCGAACAGTCCGGTGCCCTCGATCGTGATCGGTTTGCCGTCGGCGTCCAGCCCGGTGACCCGTGCCCATTTCGCGCGTCCGGTGGGAAACGACTCGCCGGGGACCGAGAGGCACCCCTCGTCGTCGTCGGTCGGGTCCGGCATGGTCTCGGGTATCTCGGAGGTTTCCAGGACCGGATTGATGATCACGCCGCGGCGGCGCTCGGTCATCCCGCGCTCGTCGGCGCAGTCGTAGACGAACAGCCGCAGCCCGTGTCCGATCTGATTGGCGGCCAGCCCGACGCCGTGCGCGGCGTCCATCGTGTCGTACATGTCGGAGATCAGTCCGGCGAGGTCTGCCGGTAGCGAACCGTCGGCGTCGACGGGCACCGGCGCGGTCGGGTTGTGCAATACCGGATCACCCACAATACGGATGGGTACGACTGCCATGGTCGGCTAGCTTAAAGGGCCGCGAAGTAAGCAATGTAGGCAATCCGCCGACTCGCGGGTCTGGATGAGGGCTTGAGGGTTCGCGGCGTGATTCAATATTCGCCGAAACATGCCCCGGTGTAAGTCAAGTCAGTAGAGCTACAGAGAATTCGGCGGAAGGGTCCAGGGGAAGCGATATGGACAGCGCCATGGCGCGGGCAAATCGATCGGGGGACGATGCTGAAATCGCCGACGGGCTGACCCGACGCGAACACGACATCCTGGCCTTCGAGCGTCAGTGGTGGAAATTCGCCGGTGTCAAGGAAGACGCGATCAAAGAGCTGTTCTCGATGTCGGCCACGCGGTACTACCAAGTGCTCAACGCGCTCGTGGATCGGCCAGAAGCGCTGGCCGCCGATCCGATGCTGGTGAAGCGGTTGCGACGGCTGCGGGCCAGCCGTCAGAAAGCGCGTGCAGCGCGGCGCCTCGGCTTCGAGGTGACCTGACTAGCTACAGTAGGGCTCGATGAAAGAGCGTGTTCCCGATTCCACGGGGCTCCCACTGCGGGCCATGGTGATGGTGCTGTTGTTTCTCGGGGTCATCTTTTTGCTGCTCGGGTGGCAGGCGCTGAGTTCTTCGGGGAAGTCCGACGACGACTCGGCCTCGACGGCCTCGAATGCGATCAGCTCCAGCAGCTCGTCCGCATCGACCTCGGCCAGCCCGAAGCCCGCGGCCACCGACGCCGAGGTCCACGTGTTCAACATCTCCGGCAAAGAAGGTGTCGCCGGACGCGCCGCGGACCAACTCAAGGCCGGCGGTTTCAAGGTCGTCGACGTCGGGAACCTGTCGTTACCCGAAGTGACGGTCACGACCGTGTACTTCACCGACGCCGACGGCGAGCACGCCACGGCGGACGCGGTCGGCAAAAACCTCGGAGCGCCGGTCGAGACGCGCATTCCCGCGCTCAGTGGTGAACCGCCCGGCGTAATCGTCTTGGTCGCGGGCTGACTCAGGGTCGTGAGCCGGGTTAGGCTCTCGCTATGCCTACGCTTGCCGGTCACCGCAATGCCGTCGCCATCATCTCCGCACTGTCTGCCGCCACGAGTGTCGCTTTGCTGAGTGGGTGTTCCTCGCCCCAGCACGCATCGTCGGTCCCGGGTACCACGCCGGCCGTCTGGACGGGATCACCCGCGCCGTCCGCCGGAAAGACGGAGGGTGAGGGCAAGCAAAGCATCACCACCCATCTGCGGGCGCCCGACGGCACCCAGGTCGCGACCGCGACGTTCGAATTCAGCAACGGCTATGCCACCATCACGATCGCGACGACCGGCGTCGGCGCCATCACACCCGGCTTCCATGGCGTGCACATCCACAAAGTCGGCAAGTGCGAGGCCAATTCGGTTGCCCCCACCGGCGGCGCTCCCGGTGACTTCAACTCCGCGGGCGGCCACTACCAGGCGCCCGGCCACTCGAACGAGCCCGCCAGCGGCGACCTCACCTCGCTGGAGGTTCGCAAAGACGGTGCCGGGATGTTGGTGACAACCACGGACGCCTTCACTATGGAAGACCTGCTGAGCGGTGAAAAGACCGCGATCATGATCCATGCCGGAGCCGACAATTTCGGCAACATCCCGCCGGAGCGCTACAGCCAGACCAATGGGACGCCGGGGCCGGATGCGATGACGATGAGCACTGGTGACGCCGGCAAGCGAGTGGCGTGCGGTGTCATTGGTGCCGGTTAACAGACCCTCGAGAAAGGGCGATGCGCACATCGATTTCGCCCGGTCGCCGCGGCCGACGCTCGGTGTGGAGTGGGAGTTCGCGCTCGTTGACGCGCAGACCCGCGACCTGAGCAACGAGGCCACCTCCGTCATCGCCGAGATTGGCGAAAACCCGCGCGTGCACAAGGAATTGCTGCGCAATACCGTCGAGGTGGTCAGCGGCATCTGCGAGTGCACCGGGCAGGCGATCGAGGATCTGCGCGAAACCTTGGGCCCCGCACGCCAAATCGTCCGGGCCCGCGGCATGGAGCTGTTCTGTGCCGGCGCGCACCCGTTCGCGCAGTGGAGTAGCCAGAAGCTCACCGATGCGCCGCGCTACGCCGAGCTCATCAAGCGCACCCAATGGTGGGGGCGGCAGATGCTGATCTGGGGTGTGCACGTGCACGTCGGGATCTCCTCGGCGCACAAGGTGATGCCGATCATGACCTCACTGCTGCGCTACTACCCGCACCTGCTGGCGCTGTCGGCGTCTTCACCATGGTGGAGCGGGGTGGACACCGGATACGCCAGCAACCGGGCCATGATGTTCCAGCAGCTGCCCACCGCCGGGCTGCCGTTCCAGTTTCAGACCTGGCCGGAATTCGAGGGGTTCGTCTACGACCAGAAGAAGACCGGCATCATCGACCATGTCGACGAAGTCCGTTGGGATATCAGGCCTTCGCCCCATCTGGGCACGCTCGAGGTGCGGGTCTGCGACGGCGTGTCCAACCTGCGTGAACTGAGCGCGCTGATCGCGCTGACGCATTGCCTGGTGGTCGACTTGGATCGCAGGCTGGACGCCGACGAGTCGTTGCCGACGATGCCGCCGTGGCACAACCAGGAGAACAAGTGGCGCGCGGCGCGCTACGGCCTGGACGCGGTGATCATCCAGGACGCCGACAGCAACGAGCGCCTGGTCACCGACGACCTCGTCGATGTGCTCACCCGGCTGGAGCCGGTCGCCAAGTCGCTGCACTGCAGCGACGAACTCGCGTCGGTGGAGGAGATCTGGCAACACGGCGCTTCCTATCAGCGGCAGCGGCGGGTGGCCGAGGAGCACGACGGCGATCTGCGCGCGGTCGTCGACGCGTTGGTGGGCGAGCTGGAGATCTGATGGAGCTGGCGATGTTTCCGCTGGAGTCGGCGTTTCTGCCGAACCAGGATCTGCCGCTGCGCATCTTCGAGCCTCGCTACGTCGCATTGGTGCGGCATTGCGTCGACACCGGAGAACCCTTCGGCGTGGTGCTGATCGCGCGCGGGCGTGAGGTCGGTGGCGGCGACTCGCGCTGCGACGTCGGTGTGCTGTGCGCGATCGACGAATGCGTCGAACAGGGCGCGGACCGGTACTGCCTGCGCTGCCGGACCGGCGAGCGGATTCGGGTACGCGAGTGGCTGCCCGACGATCCCTACCCGCGGGCGTCGGTGTCGCCGTGGCCCGACGAGGCCGGGGACACGGTCACCCCGGCGCAGCTGGTCGACGTCGAGGACCGGATGATGGCCCTGTTCGAGCGGATCGCGCAAGCGCGCGACGCCGAGCTGCCGGAGCGCGAGGTGCTGCTGGGCCCGGCCGAAACTGACCCCGGGCAGCGGCTGTACACGTTGGCCACGCGGATCCCGATCGGCGCGGCCGACCGCTATGCCGTGCTGTCGGCGCCCTCGGCGGCCGACCGGCTCGCGGCACTGGGCGAAGCGGTCGATGCGATCGCCGAGATGGTGGAGTTCCAGTTGTCGGAGTAGGGGTGTGCTTTCCTATAGGGAAACTGATTGCGCGACTGGACGGTTGAGTGAAAGTACATCTGCAAGTCAACGGATCGCCGACCGAGGCGTCGGCAAGTGCGGCCGAGATCGCCGAGGCCGGCGCGGACGGCCTGTTCACCTTCGAGGGCCCGCACGACGTGTTCTTCCCGCTGATCGTCGCGGCCAACGAGACCAGCCTGGACGTGATGACCAACGTCGCGATCGCCGCGCCCCGCAGTCCGATACACATGGCGCACGCTGCCTACGATCTGCAGGTCTTCAGCGGCGGCAGATTTCGGCTCGGGCTGGGCTCGCAGATCAAGGTTCACATCGAAAAGCGCTACGGCAGCACGTGGGATCGGCCGGCGGCGCGGATGGCCGAAACGATCGCGGCGATCAAGGCGATATTCGCGGCGTGGGAAGGCCAGTCCCCCCTGAACTTTCGCGGTGAGTTCTTCACCCACACCCTGATGACGCCCAACTTCAACCCGGGCCCCAACCCGTTCGGGCCGCCCCCTGTGTTGATGGGGGCACTCGGCCCGATCATGACGCGCACGGCGGCCGAAGTCGCCGACGGCCTGCTGGTCATGCCGTTCAACAGCACCCGCCACTTCGCCGAGCGCACCATCCCCGCGATCAACGAGGGACTGCGCCGTTCGGATCGAAAGGCCGGCGACTTTCCGGTGATCGCCCAGGCCATGGTCGCGGTGGGCAGCAACGAGACGGACCTGGCCGCCGCCGTCAACGGCGTCTCCTCGTTGATCGCGTTCTACGGCTCGACCCCGGCCTACCTGCCGGTGCTCGAGGTCGAGGGCTCCGCGGAGCTGCAGCCGGAACTCAACGCGCTGTCCAAGCAGGCCCGCTTCGCCGAGATGCGCGCCCTGATCACCGACGACATGGTGGCGCGGATCGGGATCGTCGGAACTCCGCAGCAGTGTGCCCAGCAGATCGCCGAGCGGTTCGGCGATCGCGTCGACGAAGTGTGTTGCTACTTCCCTGGCTACACGCCACCGAGCGCGGACCTCGCCGCACTGATCGACGCCCTGCACCGGACCCCCGCCCGACGATGAGCGCCGATCTGGTGGTCGAGGTCGACGCGGGCGTGGCGGTGCTCACGCTCAATCGGCCCGAGCACCTCAACGCCTACACGGCGGAGATGGGCGCGTTGTTGAGCCGGGCCTACCGGGAGTGCGACGAGGACGACGACGTCCGGGCCATCGTCGTCACCGGGGCGGGCCGGGCGTTCTGCGCCGGAGCCGACTTCTCCGGTGGTGCAACACCGTTCGACAGCCCGCGAGACGATGCGGCCTTCTCCGCATCGCCGATCGACCCGGCGGCGTTCGAATTGCGCAAACCGGTGATCGCCGCCGTCAACGGCCACGCCATCGGAATCGGGCTGACCATCGCGCTGCAGGCCGATATTCGCATCCTCGCCGAGGACGCCAAATATGGTGTGGTGCAGGTGCGCCGGGGAGTGATACCCGATTGCATGGCGCACTGGACGCTGGCGCATCTGACCAATCTCGCGGTGGCTGCCGAGGTGCTGCTGACCGGGCGGACGTTCGACGGGCCGGAGGCCGTGGCGTTCGGCATCGCGAATCGGTCGTTGCCCGCCGTACAGGTGCTCGACGCCGCGCTGGAGCTGGCCCGCGACATCGCGGTCAATGTTTCCCCGATGTCGGCGGCATTGAGCAAACGGCTGTTGTGGGACACCGCGATTCACGGCTACACGCCGCGCCAGGTCGCCTCGCTGGAAACGCAGTTGCACCACCGCGTGATGGGCACCCCCGACGCGAGTGAAGGCGTCGCCGCGTTCGTCGACCGGCGGCCCCCGCGATACACTTCGCGGGCGTCCCATGACTGGAAAGCCCTGCCGGAGCCGTGAGTACCCGCATCGACGTCATCGCGGACGGGCTCGGCTTCACCGAGGGCCCGGTGTGGCTGCCGGACGGCCGGGTGGCGCTGACGTCGATCAGCCATGGCCGGGTGTACATCGCGGACCCGGCGGGCGCGCCGGTGCAAAGCATCGAGACCGGCGGTGGGCCCAACGGCCTGACGGTTGGCGGCGACGGCACCCTGTATGTCGCCCAGAACGGCGGCGCCTGGGGCGCAAGCGGTTCCGCGGAACCCGGCGTCCAGGTCATCACGGGCTCGCGGATCGACTATCTGGTGGAGGGTCTGGGCGCCCCCAACGATCTGATGTTCGGGCCCGACGGGCGGCTATGGATCACCGACACCCGCGCCGAATTCGACATCAGCGATCCCGATGCCGGCCCGCCCGGGCATGTGTATGCGACCGATGTCGCCTCGGGCGCGACCCAGCGCATCATCGACGATGGTCCGGTGTTCATCAACGGCCTGGGCTTCTCCCGCGACAACACCAGATTGCTTGTCACGGCGACAATTTCGTCGCGGCTACTGTCGTATTCGCTCCCGACTTCCGGGCCGCCCGAGTTGTTGCACACGTTCGTCAACGGCTGGCCCGACGGGATGGCCGTCAGCGCCCGCGGCGACTACTGGGTCGCGCTGACCGGCGCGGACCGCGTCGACGTCGTCGACGAGGCGGGCGAGTGTGTCGCGGCGATCACGCTGCCGCCCGGTTCGCTACCCACCAATATCTGTATCGGCGGCGAACGGGCCGACGAGCTGTTCGTCACCGCCGCGCAGAGCCAGGCGCTGCTGCGCATCCGGCTCGACGATCTCGAGGCGGCCCGGCTCAGCTCTTGAGTAGGTCGGCCAGCGCGACACCGAGGTTGTGCAGGTTGGTTTCCAGCGAGTAGGTGCGATCGAGCGTCCAATTGACGATGGCGCCCGAGAGTGCACCAACGATGATGTCGGCCAAGGTGTTTGCGTCGTGGCCGGTGCCGACCTCGCCGCGTGCGACGCCTTCCTTGATGAGCTCGCCGAACGTGGCGTGCAGGTTGAACCCGCGTTGTATGCCGTAGCCGGAGGTGGCCAGCATCTCGCCGATCAGCTCGCGGTACGTGTCGCCGGATTTGACCAGCGTCGTGCCGATGTCGTCGAAAACCCCGATCAACCGCGCCGGGATCGGTTGGTCGGCGCGGTCGAAGACGACATCGTGCAGGTTGACCAGCCGCCGCTCGGCCAGCGCGCGGATCATGTCCTGACGGGTCGCGAAGTGGTTGAAGAACGTCCGGTTGGCGACATCGGCGCGTTCGCAGATCTCCTCGATCGTGGTGGCCGCGACCCCCTGCGCCAGAAACAGGTCGAACGCCGCGACGAGGATTTTCTCCCGCATCTCGAGCTTGCGCCGTTCCAGCCTACTCATGCGCTGTCGCAAAGCTTTTCGGACAGGGTCCACCACTCGGCGGCCCGCTGCTCGTCGCGCGCATACGCCGCGCCCGTCTCGCCGACCGTGCAGTCCTCCAGATACAGAGCGCCCCGATCAGCCAGCTCGGGGCTGACCGCGGCCCACACCTGGGTGGCCGCACCCTGTTCGGGAGTGGAGAAGTCAAGTCGGCCGTCGGTCGTTTCGCCGCGCAGCGTGCTGTTGTCCACGACGAGTTTGCGAAGGTCGGAGAAGTCGTCGCGCGACATATACCTGGCCAGCGAGGTGGCAACGGTACCGGGATGCACGGCGTAGGCGCGAATTCCCAACTCGCGCAACCGCCGATCTGCCTCGATGGCGTGCAGGATGTTCGCCGTTTTGGCGGCGCCGTATGCCGCGAATTTGTCGTAGTCGCGGCGCTCCCAGTTCGGATCGTCGAAGTCCACGTCACCCATCACGTGACCCGCCGACGACAGGATCACCACCCGCGCGCCCCCGGCCGCGGCCAGCTGCGGGATCAACAGCCGGGTCAGCTCGAAGTGTCCGAAATGATTTGTCCCGATCTGCAATTCGAACCCGTCCCGGGTCCGGCCGAACGGGGTGAACATCACCCCGGCGTTGTTCATCAACACATGCACCGCCGGCGCGATCTCGCGGATCGCCGCCGCCGCCGCGCGCACGCTGGTCAGTGCGGTCAGGTCGAGTTCGACCGTCGAGGTCGTCGCGCCCGGCACCTCGTCCCGTACCCACCGCGCGGCCTCGTCCAGCGCCTCCGGGTTGCGGGCGGCCAGGATCACGTGGGCGCCCGCGGCGGCCAGCGCGCGTGCCGACTCGCGGCCCAGGCCGGCCGACGCGCCGGTGATCACACACGCCTTGCCGGACAGGTCGATTCCCTCGACGACCTCCAGCGCGGTCCGACGTTCGCTCATTGCCGGGCCAGCTGCCAAAGCGGAACGACCGTGGTGGGGTCGCATTCTTCGTCGACGATCCACTTGCACATCCGCCGGATCGGCTCGATGGCGTCCTGGGGCATCGCGATCGCGACACTGCACGCGTAGCCGAGGCTGGTCAGCCGCTGGGCGCCGAACAGCGGCAGCGTGTTTCGCAGCTGTCGCTTGAGCGACTCGGGATAGATGCCGATGGTCTGAGTGTAGGCGTTGACGGCAGCGGTCACCTTGTCGATGCTATCGACCGGCACGATGTTGGCGACGCGGCCCGACAGCATCGGCGAATAGTCGACGGGCTCGTCGAATTGGGAGACGACGATCGCGCCTTCGCGTCGCTCGCCGCCGATGACGCGATAGAAGTCGTCGGTCATGCGGGATGCCTCGAGATGATCCAGCAACTCGCGGTTGGGATAGCGCGGCGGGGTGCTGACGATGTCGGGCAGCGAGACGAGTTCGTGGTAGATCAATTCGCCGAGCCGGTTCGCGTTGGCCAGGCCCTCGGCGTCGGTTCCGCTGAGCACGTAGATGACCCGCGCGTTGGCGCACCCCTCCTGATTGGCCACGCCGATGTCGGTCGCCGCACGCCGCGCCACCTCGCGCAGGGTGTCGTCGTCGGCGAATGCCTCGGCGCCGATGATCGTCGCGCTGCGTTTCGGGTCGAGCGCGATGAGCTCCAAACCCGGTTGGATGTACCGGGTTACGTGTTTGACCGACGCCATCCCGCCCCACGCCACGATTTTTTCGATGTGCTGGGGCTGATAGAGCTTTTCCTCCACTTCGAGATCGCCGCCCTTCCAGTACCCGACCGCCAGGTGCCGGGTGATCGGATGGTCCGGCGCGACATCGGCAAGCGTGCGGGCGATCGCGATCGCGGTGAGCGGATCGTTGGACGGGGCCTTGATGATGACGTCGGATCGGGTGATCACCGACCGCAGGATCGTCACCGCCGACACCAATCCGCCGTTGCCCGCCGGGATGTGCAGCATGCGGGAGCCGAAGGCGCGCACGCGTAGTTCGCGTCCGTCGTGCAACGTGTGCGGGACCCATCCGTTGAGGTAGTCCAGCCCGACCTGGCTGTCGGCGATTTCGGTGACGTTGTCCCGCGAAAACAGCGGCCGTAGCACGAGATAGCTGTTCTTCATCATCTCCGCCGGCAGCACGTTGGCCACCAGCGAGGCTTCGTAGGCTTCCTGCAGATGGGTGTTCGAATCGAAGTCCAGCGCGTCGCCCAAAGCCGCCAGTACTTCCAGGATCTCGTCGAAACTCAGCTCGTAGAGGTCACTCATCGCGCCGGGGCTCTTGAGCGGCAGGCGCTCGACGTACTTGCTCATGTCCGGCGCCTGGAACTGCGCGGCGCCGATACGGGTATCGAACGGTACGAGGTCGTCGGTGATCACCTCTCCCCGCAAGAACAGCGGGACGGTGTAGGCGATCACAGGTCGACGCCCTTCATGAAGTTCACCGCTTCGTTGTGCACCTCATGTGTTGCGGCGCAAGTGATCCGGTCGTCTTCGACACCCTGTTTCTCGCTGTAACGCATGATGTCGCGCTCGAATGCGAGGCTGGCCTGGCCGCAGGGGCATTGCAGGTCCCAGTCGATGGTGACCTCGTCGCCCGAGATGACGCCGCCCCAATGCGCGCGCAGCAGGATGTCGTAGACGGCCGCGCGTCCGGTCTGCACGCCGGTGCGCGGCAGTGGCTCGCTGGTCTCCGGATCGAGTACGAACGGCACGACCCATGGTGCGACGTGGTAACGGCCCTCGCTGCAACCCCAGTGGAAGGTGCTCGACTCGGAGAAGCCGTAGCCGACCTGGATGCGGTCGACACCGAGGAACTCCTGGATAACCTCCATGAAATCATCAGGTAGCACAACGCCTTTCATGCCCCCGCCGGTGAGGATCGCCGAGTCGGGGGCGAACACGTTGCGCACGCCGCGGTCCAGGCCTGCCCTGGCGATGTCGTACATCTGGCCGAAGGCACTGGTCATGAAGACCCGTTTGCCG
Organism: Mycobacterium florentinum; assembly: GCF_010730355.1. Taxonomy (NCBI): domain Bacteria; kingdom Bacillati; phylum Actinomycetota; class Actinomycetes; order Mycobacteriales; family Mycobacteriaceae; genus Mycobacterium; species Mycobacterium florentinum. The sequence continues at coordinate 2,965,401 of NZ_AP022576.1, read as the reverse complement.
CGCAGCTGTTCGGTCAGGCGGGTGAAAAACGCCTCGGTGTCCTGGGCCTGGCGCGCCTGCATCGCGATGAATTCGTCCTTGCGGGCGGCCAGCGCCGGGTCGATCTCCAGCCGGTCCAGCTCGCCGCGCGACGCCGCGGCGCGCATCTTGGAGGCCAGAAACATCAGGTCGGTGTCGACCGCGCCCGGGTAGAGCGCATGAAACCGGCTCTCGTCGCCACCGGTGAAGCCGCGTTTGATCATGTTGGCAATGCGCAGGTGGCCGAGCTTGCCGCTGGCGAAGTTCGGCCACACCACGTCCACGACCGGGTTGAGTTCGGCGTCGGTGGGTTCGTGGCCGAAGGTCTGAAACAGGCAGATCTTCCACAGCGTCATGCCCTGCTCGGCGCCGCGTTTGTCCTTGGGCAGGATCGAGATGGTGCCGGTGGTGCCGCTGGAGGTGATCACCTCCAGCGGAGTCTGCGCATCGAGCCGGTCGATCCAGTCGTCAATCCCGTTGCAGCCGTTGGTATCCACGCCCGAAAGGTCGTAGCTGGTGAGCTTGTCCAGCCACTTGGTCATCAGGTCGAAGCGCTTCTTGTCGACCAGTGCGGCCGGGTACGACTTGAACGTGGTGTGCGAGAACAGCAGCGGCACCACATCATTGAATTGATTGAGTTCCTTGATGCCGAGCCGGTCGGCCAGTTTGCGCAGCATCTCGATGCGCTCGTAGTGCTCGCGAAACCGGATACCCATGGCCTCGCGTTGCAGCTCTTCGAGCTCGTCGCGACCGATGCTGTGCATCCGGGTGTAGGACTGGCCGAAGAAGCCGATCGGGTCGTTCATGAACTCGGTCACCGGCCGCGCTGCCGTAGTCGTCATCGGGTCATAGTAGGCATCTGGTGCAGTAGAACGCAAGAATGCAGTTTACTGCAAGATATGGCCGCCGCTCGTGGACGGGGTCTGGCGCAATTTCGCGAACAACCCTCCCGGGCGTGCGGGGCGCACTATCCCGGGTGACGGTCGTGTCGCGATCATGTTGGCCTCGCGGGGCGGTCGGTCATCCGAGTCCTCCTCGAGGCCGCCGCAACGTATTGAGCGGCAACCTCATCAGGATGATGTCTGCGATGTGGTTACGCGCCAGCGCGCGAAAACGTTCAGGTCGAACTCATGTCGCCACTGTCCGTCGTTGGCCGGGATGGGCGGCGCGCGCCATCAGCCGCGGTGCCACGACCCGATGCAGCGGGCCGATCACGGCCCAGACCACGCAGGCGGCTCTGCGGTGATAGTGCACGCGCGTGGTGAGCGTGGCGCGCCGACCGTCCTGGCGTCGCAGCGTCAGCTCGCCGCGCATCAGCGGCCCGCTCGTCGTCAGCACGAGCTCGTCGGGATCCGAATGCACGATCGGCCAGCCGATCAGGTGATCGGGCGAGGGATGCGGGCCCAGCTGGAATCGCAAGACGCGACGATGGATCCAGAGCACCGCGCCTCCGCCCCGTTCACTGCCGAGCGCGTCGCGAAACATCTGCTCGGCGGTGCGCACATCGCCGGGCCCGATTCCGACTTCGAAGACGTCGGTGTAGTCGGACGCGGTCTGGCCGGTCTCGGCCTGTGCGGTGAGTGCCGCGGCCGCAATGTGTTTCAGCGTCCGGCGGGTGACCACCCGGTGGGCGCCGGTGCCGATGACCAGGGCGCGATAGATCTTTCCGTGCACGCCCGGGAAGGCCGCCCAGGTGGTCGCGCGCACCCGGGTTCGGCCGGCGGCGTCGGTGTCCAACTCGAACACCCACCGGTAGACCGCGAACAGGTGGCGGCCCTTGAGCGCGAGACGTTCGGGCTCGCGTGCTTCGTCGAGCACGAAACCGATTGGCACGGTGGCCGGGTCGTGCGGGTCGCGACACATCACCCGCAGCAGTGCCGACCACGTTTCTGCGCGATTCGCGTCGACTGTTATGGCATGCTCATCGATATAGGGTAACCGTTCCATATAGAAGGAATGTACTAGATCATGGCACCTCCGCGGAAGCATGAAACCGATGTGATCCTCGACGCAGCCCGAGCGCTGGTGCTCGAGGGCGGACCGCGCGCGGCCAGTGTCGCGGCGATCGCGAAATCCAGCGGCGCGCCGGCCGGCACGCTGTATCACCGCTTCGGCAACCGCGACGGCATTCTGGCGGCGGCGTGGCTGCGCGCACTGGAGCGTTTCCAGTCCCGGGCGATGGCGGCCTCAGAAGCCGACGCGGCGGCTACGCCGGCCGACACCGCGGTCGCGATGGCCGTTGCCTCGATCAGCTTCGCGCGTGAGCTTCCCGAGGATGCCCGGCTGCTGTTGACCATCCGTCCGGCCGATCTGCTCGACGAGGAGCCCGACGCGAAATTTCAGGAGACCGTCGCCGCGATGAACGCGCCGCTGACCGAAAGGGTCGGGGTGCTGGCCCGAAAGCTATATGGCCGCAAGGATTCCCGATCCGTCGATGCCGTCGCCCGCGCGATCGTCGACCTGCCCTATGCCGTCGTGCGCCGCCACGCCCGCGACGAGCCGATGCCGTCCTGGCTGGAGGCCGATGTGGCGGTGTCGGTGCGTGCGGTGCTAGACGGCTTTGGCGAACGCGCGTAGCGACTCCACCTGAACGGGGTCCAGCGAGGGCCGCACGGTTTTGCGGGCCGCTTCCAGGTCGGCGCCGGTCACATCGGCGGCGTCGATGGAGCGCCGCATCGCGGTAAGCGCGGCCTCGCGCAGCAGGGCGACGCAGTCCGCGGCGCTGTAGCCGTCGAGTTCGGCGGCGATGTCGTCGAGATTGACATCGGCGCTTAGCGGAATGGATTTGGCTGCGGTCCGCAGTATTTCGCGGCGGGCGGCCGCGTCGGGCGGCTCGACGAACACCAGCCGCTCCAGGCGCCCCGGGCGCAGCAGCGCCGGATCGATCAGATCGGGCCGGTTAGTGGCGCCCAGCACCACGACGTCGCGCAGCGGGTCGATGCCGTCGAGTTCGGTGAGCAGCGCGGCCACTACCCGATCGGTGACGCCCGAGTCGAAGCTCTGCCCACGCCGCGGTGCCAGCGCGTCTATCTCGTCGAGGAACATCAGCGAGGGCGCGGAATCCCTTGCCCGCCGGAATAATTCGCGGACCGCTTTCTCGGAGGCGCCCACCCATTTGTCCATCAGCTCGGAACCTTTGACCGCATGCACGCTCAGCTGCCCGGTGCTCGCCAGCGCCCGCACCACAAAGGTCTTGCCGCAGCCGGGCGGCCCGAAGAGCAGCACTCCGCGGGGTGGATCGACACCGAGGCGCGCGAAGGTGTCGGGATGCTGCAGCGGCCACAGCACCGCTTCGGTCAGCGCCTGCTTGGCTTCGACCATGTCGCCGACGTCGTCGAGCGTCACGTTGCCGACGGTCAGCTCCTCGCTGGCCGAGCGGGACAGCGGCCGGATGACCGACAGCGCGCCGACGAGATCGTCCTGGTTCAGCTTCGGTGGCTGGCCGTCGGCGCTGGCCCGCGATGCCGCTCGCAGCGCCGCCTCCCGCACCAGTGCGGCCAGATCGGCGGCAACGAAACCCGGTGTACGGACGGCGATTTCATCCAGGTTCAGCTCGCCGGTGGGCACCGACTTCAATATCGTCTCCAGCAGCGCCTTGCGGGTCGCGCCGTCGGGCAGCGGCAAGCCGAGCTCGCGGTCGCACAGCTCGGGGGAGCGCAGCCGCGGGTCGAGCTGGTCGGGGAGCGCGGACGTGGCGATCAACGCCACGCCGTCGGTGGCCACCGCGGTGCGTAGCTCGGCGAGGATCAGGGCGGCCACCGGCTCGGCGGTCGCCGGCAGCAGCGCGTCGGCGTCGGTGATCAGCAGTACGCCGCCGCCGTCGCGAATCGCGGTCACCGCGGCAGCCACAGTCTTGAGCCGGTCTTCGGCCGCCAGTGCGCCCACCTCCGGGCCGTCGAGTTGGACCAGCCGGCGGCCCGCACACACCGCGCGCACCATCGTCGTCTTGCCGACACCGGCCGGACCCGAGACCAGCACGCCCAAATTCGTGGTGGCGCCCAGGGTTTGAAGCAGGTGTGGTTCGTCGAGGGCCAGCTTGAGCCATTCGCTGAGCTTGCCGGCCTGCACCTGGGAACCCTTGAGATCGTCGACATGGATGGCGGGATCGGCGACGGCCACCGGTTGCGGCCGAGGTGCTCTGGTGCCCACCGGAACCCCGTCGCCCCAGGAGACCAGCGAGTTCGGCTGCACGCTCACCGGTCCGTCGGGATCCACGCCGGTGACCGTGAGCAGCTCCGAGGTCCAGCTGATCCCGACCGACGATGCCAGCGCCCGGCTGGCCGCCGATGTCGAGGTGCCCGGGCCGAGATCGCGGGGCAGCAGCGACACCGCATCGCCTACCGTCATCACCTTGCCGAGCAGCGCCTGACGCAGGGTGGCCGAGGTGATCGATTGGATGGCCAGCGACGAGCCGTTCAGCGTCACCGACCGCGCGCCGTACACCGTGACCGCGCTGACGACAACCGTGCTGCCCTCGCGCAGCCCCGCGTTGGACAGCGTGACGTCGTCGAGCAGCACCGTGGTCACCGGGATGGCTGCCTCTGCGAGTCCCGCTACCGCCGCGGTGGTTCGCGATCCCGTCAGCGAAACGGCGTCCCACTCCCGGATACCAAGGGCGGCAACGGCATTGGGGTGCATCCTGATGACGCCGCGGCGCGAGTCGACGGCTGAGGTGTTCAGCCGGGCGGTCAGCGTCAGCTGTCCGGACCCCGCGCCGGGATCCGTCATGGCAATCGTCCACCCGGCTTACGCAGCCCCAGCCGCGCCACCGAGCGCCCGCCCGTGCGCCCCAGCCGGACAATCGGCCGGCGGTTGGGCTGGGCGCGACGGTTGGCGCGCCGCACCGCGCGCCGTTGCTCGCGATTTTCGTCCCACACCTCAGGGTGTGCGGCCAGCCAGCGCTGGTTACGCACCGCGAAGGGGACGTGACACAGGTAAGCGATGATGATGACCCAGATTAGGACGTACGGGGCCAACACCGCCGCCGCAGCGCAGATCGCGAGGATGGCCAGCAGCGGCGCCGCCCAGTTCGGAGGCACCGCCGCCGCGTGCATCTTGCGCATCGGGATCTTGCTGATCATCAGTATCGACGTCCCGGCGATCCAGAGGCACAGGAACACCGTCGACGACCACCAGCCGTCACCGAACTGCAGCTTGAGCCCGATCAGGCCGATCATCGAGATCGCACCGGCCGGCGCCGGCATCCCGACGAAGAACTCGTGCGCGTAGGCGGGCCGGGACCCGTCGTCCTGCAGCGCGTTGAACCGCGCGAGCCGCAGCACGACGCATACCGCGTACAGCAGCACCGCGATCCAGCCGGCCGGCGACGTCGACAGCAGCGTCACGTAGAGCACGATCGCCGGGGTCACGCCGAAGTTCACCGCGTCGGCGAGCGAGTCGATCTCCTCACCCATCCGCGACTGCGCGTCCAGGATGCGGGCCACCCGGCCGTCCAGCCCGTCGAGAATCGCCGCCGCGGCGATCAGCGCCATCGCCGCCTTCGGCTGATGCTCGAGGGCGAACTTGATCGAGGTCAGCCCCGCACAGATGGACAGCACCGTCATCGCACTGGGCAGGATCTGCAGGTTGACCGCCCGGCCCCGAATCCTGTTGGTCATCGCAGCTCGGCCAATACCGTCTCGCCGGCCACCGCGCGCTGCCCGACCGCCACGATCGGCCGGGCGCCGGGCGGCAGGTAGGTGTCCAGCCGGGAGCCGAACCGGATCAGGCCGTAGGTGTCACCGATCGACAGCTTGTCCCCGACGTGCGCGTTGCACACGATGCGGCGCGCGACCAGCCCGGCGATCTGCACCGCGACCACCTCGGCGCCGAGCTCGGTGCGGATTCGCACGCTGGTGCGCTCGTTCTCGTCGCTCGCCGGGGGCAGGTCGGCCGACGCGAAGCGGCCGGGCCGGTGCTGCACGGCGATCACTTCACCGCCGACCGGGGCGCGCTGCACGTGGGCGTCCAGGATCGACAGGAAGATGCTGACCCGCGGCAGCGGCGCGTCGCCCATGCTCAGTTCCGCGGGCGGGGCCGCGGAGTCGACCAGGCAGACCACGCCGTCGGCGGGGGCCACCACGACACCGGGCCGGGTGGGCGGCACCCGCGGCGGGTGCCGGAAGAACCCCGCGCAGGCACCGGCGGCCAGCAGGCCGACCCGGCGCGGCCACCGGTGGTTGCGTCCGACCAGGGCCAGCGCCAAGCCGGCGGAGATGAACGGCAGCCCCGCGGGATGCACCGGCGGAACGGTCTCGCGCACCAACTCGAGCATGTGCCGTGCGCTGACCGTCGGGCCCTGATGGGACAGGTCTTCCTCAGCGGAATGGCGGGGGCGTCGTGCCACCCGCGTCATCTTACGGAGCCCCGGTGGCGTGCTGCTTCGTCCGGGCCAGCAACCGGGGGTGTCGAACTATGTCGAACTATTAAGTCAGATCCCAGACCTGCAGTTCGGTTCCGGCCGACACCTCCACGACATCTTCGGGGATGTCCAGCAGTCCGTTCGCGGACGCCAGCCACCGCAGATGATGCGAGGCCGGCGGGCCGTAGCTGAGCACGCTGCCCGTGTCGGTGTCGAGAATCGCGCGCCGGAACTGTCGCTTGCCGCGCGGCGAGGTCAGCGACTCGGCCAGCACCGCGGGCCGGTGCGGGCGATGCGGATCCGGCAGGCCCATCGCCGTGCGCAGCGCGGGACGGATGAACACCTCGAAGGACACCAGCGCGCTGACCGGGTTGCCGGGCAGGGTGACGATCGTCGTGCCCGCGACCCGGCCGATACCCTGCGGCATCCCGGGCTGCATGGCCACCTTGACGAACTCGACGCCCTGATCGCCGTCGCGGCCGAACGCGTCCTTGACGACCTCGTAGGCGCCGGCGCTGACCCCGCCGCTGGTGATGATCAGGTCGGCATCGGCCGCATGCCGATCCAGGATCGAGCTGAACTGCGCGACATCGTCTTCGGCCGTCGCGACGGCGATCACGTCGGCGCCCGCCTCGCGCACGGCCCCGGCCAGCATGATCGAGTTGGACTCGTAAATCTGTCCCGGCTGCAGCGGGGTGCCCGGCGCCACCAGCTCCGTCCCGGTCGAGATCACCAGCACCCGCTGCCGCGGGATCACCGGCAGCCCGGGCAATCCCAGCGCCGCGGCCAGCCCCAGCACCGCCGGCGTGACGACCTGGCCCTTGCGCAGCACGGTGGTGCCCGGCGCGACGTCTTCGCCCGCTCGGCGGATGTGCTTGCCGGGTTCCGAGCGTGCGCGGATCGACACCCTGTCCACGCCGCCGTCGGTGTTCTCCACCGGCACAACGCCCGTCGCCCCGGCCGGCATCGGCGCGCCGGTCATGATGCGGTGCGCGGTACCGGGTCGCAGCGTCAACTGGTCGATACGTCCGGCCGGTATGTCCTCGGCGACCGGCAAGACCACCGGCCGTTCGGGTGTGGCGCCGTCGGTGTCGTCGGCGCGCACCGCGTATCCGTCCATCGCGGAGTTGTCGAACACCGGCAGCGCCAGCTCGGCAACCACGTCGTCGGCCAGGACCAGGCCTTGCGCCTGGGTCAGTGGCGCCGTCACGGCGGGGCGGGCGCTGATCATGGCAGCTACGACGCGCTGGTGTTCCTCGACTGACCGCACCCGGCCATTATCTTCCTGACAGATTCCGAAGCCGACGCCGGTGTGGCGCGCCCGACGTAGAGTCGAGAACGTGATTACCGGGTTGGCCCACACCGGGGTGTGCGTCCCGGATTGTGAGGCCGCGGTGGCCTTCTACCGAGACGTATTGGGCCTGCATGTGCTGTCGCCGCCGTATGTGATGGCCGGTAACGCCATTCGCAACGACATGGGTGAGCTGGTGGCCGACCCCACCATGAAAGCCGCCATCGTCGGATTCGGGGACGGCAGCGATCGCGTTCTGGAAGTGATCGAGTACCTCGACGTCGACGGGGACTCGCAGCGAGCCGCCGCGGCGCTGACCGATCACGGGCTCTCGCACGTCGGGCTGATCTGCGAGGACCTCGACGCCACCCGGGCCGAACTCGAGAGCAAGGGCGTCCGGTTCCTCGTCAGCGGCATCGCCGACGTCGCCCGCGTGCGCACCACCTGGTTCGTCGATCCGTGGGGCGTGGTGTTCATCCTGGTCGAGAAAAGCCGGCCCGAGCGACCGTACTTCGCGCAATGGGAGTGAAGCCGCGCGTCGGGGTCATCGGTGCCGGCGCCGGCGGCATCGCGATGGGAATCCAGCTCGCCGAGGGCGGCTACGACTTCACCATCTTCGACCGCGCCGACGGATTCGGAGGCACCTGGCGGCACAACACTTTTCCGGGTGCGGCCTGCGACGTGCCCTCGCACCTGTACTCGTATTCGTTCGCGCTGAACCCGCGCTGGAGCAAGACCTACGCGAACCAGCCCGAGATCCTGGCCTACCTGGAAAGGGTGGCCGCCGAGCACGGGCTGGGCCCCTACCTGCGGCCGCACACCTCGATCGCCACCGTGCGCTGGTCGGACAGACAGCGACGATGGACGCTGGTCACCGACGACGGCGATGAACACGTTTTCGACGTCGTGGTCAGCGCCGTCGGTATGCTCGATGTGCCCAGCATTCCGGAGATCCCTGGCGCGCAGCGGTTTCGGGGACGTCGATTCCACTCCGCGCGGTGGGACCACAGCAAGTCGACGGCGGGTGAGCGGGTCGCGTCGATCGGCACGGGCGCCAGCGCGATTCAGTACGTCCCGGCGATCGCCCCAAAAACCGCGCATCTCACCGTGTTTCAGCGAACCCCGATCTGGATCGCACCCCGATTCGACTTCCCGTTCACCGCCGAACAGCACGCGGAGTTCGAACGCGATCCGGCGGCGGCGCAGAAGCTGCGCGACGAGGCCTTCGACGCATACGAGTCATCCAGTTTCGACGTCGACGCCGACCAGATCCGCGAGGCGACCGAGCTTGCCCGAAGTTACTTGCACCGCAAGGTCGCCGACCCCGAACTGCGCGCCAAGCTGACACCGGACTACCCGGCGGGTTGCAAGCGGCCGCTGATGTCGCGCGAGTGGTACCCGACCTTCGGGTTGCCGAACGTCAGCCTGGAAACCAGCGCGATCACCGAGATCACCGAACGCGGCGTGCGCACCGCCGACGGCGCCGAGCACCGCGTCGACACCATCATCTACGGCACCGGGTTCAAAGCCGCCGATTATCTGGCCAGCATCGACGTGTACGGAACCGGCGGCCGGCAGCTGCGCGACGACTGGACCGACGGCGCGGAGGCCTACCTGGGCACGCTGGTCGCCGGGTACCCGAACTTCTTTACGCTCTACGGCCCCAACACCAACGGCGTCAACTCGATCATCTACATCCACGAGGCGCAGACGACGTTCATCCGCCACATCCTCGATGTGATGGGCGGCCGCGGGGTGCGCACCATCGAGGTCACCCGGGACGCGCAGCGGCGCTACAACGACGAGGTCCAGGCCGCGATGGAGGGCAAGGTCTGGCTGGCCTGCACCAACTACTTTCGCCATCCCAGCGGGAAGGTCGTCACGCAGCTGCCCTACAGCGGGCGGACATTCTTCGAGCGCACCCGCACGCTGGTCGACGACGACTACGAGCTGCGTGCGTAGTCGTCGGTGAACTGCTTGCGCAGCCAGCCGATCATCAGGGGCACCACCTCGGGGGCCTTGCTCATCGCGACGTGACCGGTGCCCTCGATCAGGTGCACCTCGGTGTTGGGGCGGCCTTGGAAGATCAGGGTGTCCGATTGCGGGATGAAGTAGTCATCGGCGCCGTTGACCACCAGCATCGCCGAATTCGTCTGTCCGGCAAGCAGATCTGAGCGGTTGAGGTCGCCCAGGCCGGCGCTGGTCTCGCCGAGGCTCGGCGAGTGGTCCCAGTGCATGGCGTTGCCGACGATGTCATGCATGCCGTAGGGCAGCCTCTTGAGGTTGTCCGGCTCGAACGACTTGACCACGGGCCCCCCGAGGTTGATTGCGGCGTCGACGATCCCGGTCAGCCCCGACATCGCGGCGAAGTTGCCGCCGAACGAGGCGCCGAAGTGGGCGACCCCGCCGTCGCCGAGTGTTCGTGCGTAGTCGGCGATTCCGCGGATCACCTCGTCGGCGTGGCGGTCCAGCGGGATCGCGGTTTCGCCGGTGCCGGGGTGGTCGAAGGCCAGTGTCGATACGCCGGCGTTCATCGTGAACCCGACCCACCACGGGTGGATGTCCATCTTCCAGGTGTCCACCCCGCCGCTGGCGATCAGCACCGGCCGGGCCGCGTAGTCGCCGTCGGTGGAGTAGAGGTGGACGGGAACCTCGACGGTGCCGCCGCGGTAAGGGACCGTGATGATGCGTCGTTCGAAGGCCACCGGGAAATTCTTGGCGGCCAGCTGGAATTGCTCGAGTTGGTTGCGCAGGGCCTGCATTCGCGCTTGATCGGTCAGGCACGGGAACTTCGCGCATCCGTAGAGCAGCGACGCCATGTGGTGGTCGCCGCGGTAGGCGTATTCGTTGGCCAGCTTGGACCATTCGTAGGTCCAGCCACCCGGCGCGTCGGTCCACATGTCGGTGACGGCTTCGCGGACCCGTTCGATGTCCTCGAGCGGAATACCGAATTTCTCGAACTGATGCGTGCGGTCGGTGAACATGTCCGCGGCGTCGACGTCGTAGGTGTACATGGCGTTCAGCTCCTCAGGGTGGCGAAGTAGTCGGCGATGGTTGTGGTGTCGTCCAGGGCGGCGATCGCCCCGATGTAGCCGTCCGGGCGGATCACGACGCGGCCGCCGCCTGCGAGTCCGAGTCGTCGTGCCACAAGGCCGTTCGTGTCGGCGATGACGGCGTCGTATCCGGCTACCGGCGTGTCGGCAGCGGTCACCAGGACCTGCGGCTGACCCTCACCCGCGGCGGGGGCCACGTGCTTGTCGGCAACGGTCAGCACGGTGTGCCCGCAGTGCTGCGCACCGGCGGCGATGAGCTGCTTCTGCACTGTCTCGTCGGCAACATGCGGAAAGTGCTCACCGGCAACCACTTTGGTGTGCTTGAGGCGTTGGCCGACGGCGATCGGGCCGTCCTTGTAGCAGATGCCGATCTCCGCGACGACATTGGCGACCAGTCGCCGCGTCGCCGGGATGTGCGACAGCGTCCGTACCAGCATATTGCGGATCACCCGCGGCGCGCCGGACAGCGTGCCGACCTTGGTGAGCCGATCGGTGAACGAAATGACGTTGCGCGCCACCGGGAGCCGCTCGGCCTCATAGCTGTCGAGCAGCCGTTCGCCGGCCTCGCCGTCGACCACCGCGGCCAGTTTCCAGGCCAGGTTGAACGCGTCCTGCATGCCGGTGTTCATGCCCTGGCCGCCGGCCGGACTGTGGATGTGGGCGGCGTCGCCGGCCAGGAAGACCCGGCCCCAGCGATAGGACGGCACCCGCGCGTGGTGCACCTCGAAACTGGTCAGCCAGTGCGAGCCGACCAACTGGATACCGCCGACTCGTTGGTCGAGGATCGCCTGCAGTTCGTCCTGGGTCGGGTGCAGGTTCAGCGGGGTGTCCGGCGCATCGTGGATCTCGGCCAGAAACCGCATCCGGCCGTTGCGCATCGGCAGCACCACCACCGGGCCCTCGGTGGCGAAGAAGGTGTACATGGCGTCGCGGTCCAGCTGATGCTCGGCATCGACGTCGCCGAGCAGAAAGCGTTCTCCGACAAAGGAACCGGCGAGTTTGGTGCCGACCATTCTGCGCACGGTGCTGTGCGCGCCGTCGGCCCCGATCACCCACGGCGTGCTGACGAGTTCGGTCACCCCGTCGGCGTGCCGCAAGGTCAGGTGTGCGGCGTCGTCGTCCTGTTTCAACGCGGTCAGCTCGACGCCGCGCTCGATGGTGACGCCGAGCGTTTGCAGGTATTCGGCGAGCACCCGCTCGGTTTCGGTCTGCGCCGTGACCAAACTGAACGGGAAGGCGCTGTCGACACCGCCCAGCGGGACGTGGAACAGCCGGCTGCGCCCGGCATACATCTTCATCGCGGTGGCCTTGACCCCGGTGCTCACCATCTCGCCGACGATGCCCATTCGTGCGTACATGTCCAGGCTGCGGGAGTGCACCGCGATCGCGCGGGACTGGTCGGTGGGTTCGGTCAGCTTGTCGATCACCCGCACGCGGATGCCGCGGCGCGCGAGTTCGCAGCCGGCGACCAGGCCGACGGGCCCGGCGCCGACCACCAAGACGTCGGGGTTCGAGGGGGTGCTCATGGCGATCTCCTGTTTTCACGATGTGTTGAAACTAGTCTCACGCTACGTTGAAACAAGTCTCAACGCAAGAGAAATCTCACGCCGTGTTGAAACTCGGGCTGAAGAAGGCGCTAACGCCGGGTGACGTGCGTGTCAGACCCAGAAGTTGTCGTGCCGGACGAACCACTCGCTGCGTTCGGCGTCGGTCATATCGGCCAGTGCGGCGAAACCCTCGAAGTAGGCCTCGCGCGGTGCGCCCGGCGCGAACAGCATCAGGATCGATGCGGGTTCGTCTGCCTCGTTGCGGAAACCGTGGATGCCGCCGGGCGGGACATAGAGGAAGTCACCCTGGCCGCCGTCGGTCCAGTCGGTGCCGTCGTAGAGCTTCATCGTCCCGGACAGCACGAAGAACGCCTCGGACATGGCCCGGTGGAAGTGCGCCGGGGGCCCGCCGCCGGCCGGGGCGATGTCGACCCGGTAGAGGCCGTAGTCGCCGCCGGTGGCCTGCTGGTTGGCCAGGTAGTGGTACTTGACGCCGGCGCTCTCGTGGTCCGGCGGCGAGTCGGCCCGTTTGAGCCAGGCGCTGACCTGCGGCTCGTCTGCGGTGTAGCGGGGCGGCGGATACGGCGGCACGACGAGGGACATGGTTTCCAGCCTGCCAGTTAGCATCGCGAGGGTGGAGGCCTCGGAAAAGGCGCGAGAAGAGGTGCGGGTGCGGCGGCTCCTCGACGCCCAGGCGAAGGCCGCGCAACTGTTCGACGAGATCGAACGACGCGCGATGGTCCGCCCCGGTGTGGGAGAGCAGGCGTTGTCCGACGAGATCCGCGACCTGGCCGCGGAGATGTTCGGCGTGACGCGGCATTGGCATCGGCGGATCGTGCGGGCCGGCGAGAACACGTTGCTGCCCTTCAAGGAGCATCCGCCGGACCGGGTGCTCGCCGCCGACGACATCGCGTTCCTGGATCTGGGACCGATCTTCGAGGAGTGGGAGGCCGACTTCGGGCGCACGTTCGTGCTGGGCGACGACCCGGCCAAAGAGGCTGTCCGCGAAGCACTTCCGCGGGTGTGGCAGGCCGGGCACGAGTACTTCGACAATCACCCGGAGGTCAGCGGCGCCGAGTTGTTCGCCTGTGTCGTCGGCCTCGCGCACGCCGAGGGTTTCGAGTGGGGCAGCCCGATCGCGGGCCATCTGGTGGGCGAGTTCCCGCACAAGAAGATCTCCGGCGATGGCGCCCAGTGGTACGTCACGCCCGGCTCGGACCTGCCGATGCGGCGCGCAGACGCCGGCGGGCGGCCGTGCCACTGGATCCTGGAGATCCATCTGGTCGACCGCCCGCGCGGTTTTGGCGGGTTCTACGAGCAGCTGCTCGATTTGCCTCAGTCGACGGGGTAGACGACCCCGGTGAGCTCTTCGGAGACCGTCCACAACCGGCGCTGCAGGCCGAGGTCGTGCGACTTGTCGCTGGACGACACGATCTTCGGGTAGCCGCGTTGCTCGCCGAAACCGTCGGGACCGTAGTACTGCCCGCCGAGCACGCCGGGGTCGGTCGCGGCCCGCAGCGTCGGCAGCGCGCCCATGTCCGCGCCCTGGAAGAGCGGCTCGATCAGCGGGGTGATGCGGGCCAGCAGGGGCGGCAGGTTGCGGGTCAGCTCCGTGCGGGAGCCACCGGGGTGAGCCGCCGCGGCGATCGTCGTGCCGCGCGGCGCGAGCCGTCGCTGCAACTCGTAGGTGAAGAGCAGGTTGGCGAGCTTGGCCTGCCCATACGCCGCGACCCGGTTGTAGCTGCGCTCCCATTGCAGGTCGTCGAAGTGAATGTCGGCGCGGATGCGGTGGCCGAGGCTGCTGACCGTCACGATCCGCGAGCCGGCGACCGGCAGCAGCCGGTCCAGCAGTAGGCCGGTGAAGGCGAAGTGGCCCAGGTGGTTGGTGCCGAACTGCAGCTCGAAGCCGTCGGCGGTGGTGGACTTCGGCGTCCACATCACCCCGGCGTTGTTGATCAGCAGGTCGATGCGGTCGTAATCGGATCGCAGCTGATCGGCGGCGGCCCGGACCGACTCCAACGAGGACAGGTCCAGCTCTTGCAGCGCGACGTCGGCCTGCGAGCTCTTGGCCGTGATGCGCGCGACGGCGTCCTTGCCCTTGTCCAGATTGCGCACCGCCAGCACCACGTGCGCGCCGTGCTCGGCGAGCGCGGCAGCCGTCTCGTAGCCCAAACCGGTGTTGGCTCCGGTGATGACGGCGACACGGCCCTTCTGGGCGGGAATGTCCGACGCTGTCCACTTGGCCATGGCAAACTCCTCACTAGTAAGCTAAACGGGGCGAGCGCTCCGGTTGACTTCACTATACGGAACGAGCGCCCCGTTTTGTCAACCGATAGGTGGTGAATAGATGGCACAGCCCGAACGTCGGCTGCGCGCCGACGCGGCGCGCAATCGCGCGCGGGTGCTGGAAGTCGCCTATGACACCTTCGCGGCCGAGGGCCTGTCGGTGCCCATCGACGAGATCGCCCGGCGCGCCGGCGTCGGGGCCGGCACCGTCTATCGCCACTTCCCGACCAAGGAGGCGCTGTTCCGGGCGGTCATCGAGGACCGCATGCAGCACCTGGTCGACGACGGGCACGCCCTGCTGGAATCCGCCGGACCCGGCGAGGCGCTCTTCGCCTACCTGCGCTCGCTCGTGCTGCAGTGGGGCGCGGCCGACCGCGGCCTGGTCGACGCCCTGGCGGGGTTCGGCATCGACGTCGGCAGCGCGGCGCCCGACGCCGAGGACGCTTTCCTCGCGATGCTCGACGAGCTGCTGCGGGCCGCCCAGCGGGCGGGCACCGCGCGGCCCGACATCGGCGTGCGCGAACTGAAGACGATCATGGTCGGCTGTCAGGCGATGGAGGCCTACAACGCCGAGTTGGCCGAACGAGTGACCGACGTCGTCGTCGACGGTTTACGTGCTGGGCGATAGCGGTGCCCCGTTCTTGCACTCGGCATGGGCGAGTGCTAAGAATGACGTTGGCACTCGCGACCAGTGAGTGCTAGGTCGGGACGGTGAGACCGAGCCCTTAGACAGCTGTGGTCGTCCGTCGCGGGCACTGCGCCCGGCCGGAATGTGTCATCCCCAATCCGGAGGAATCACTTCGCAATGGCCAAGACAATTGCGTATGACGAAGAGGCCCGTCGCGGCCTCGAGCGGGGCCTTAACGCCCTCGCCGACGCGGTAAAGGTGACGTTGGGCCCCAAGGGCCGCAATGTCGTCCTGGAGAAGAAGTGGGGTGCCCCCACGATCACCAACGATGGTGTGTCCATCGCCAAGGAGATCGAGCTGGAGGACCCGTACGAGAAGATCGGCGCCGAGCTGGTCAAGGAAGTTGCCAAGAAGACCGACGATGTCGCCGGTGACGGCACGACGACGGCCACCGTGCTGGCTCAGGCACTCGTCAAAGAGGGCCTGCGCAACGTAGCGGCCGGCGCCAACCCGCTGGGTCTCAAGCGCGGCATCGAGAAGGCCGTCGAGAAGATCACCGAGACCCTGCTGAAGTCGGCCAAGGACGTCGAGACCAAGGAGCAGATCGCTGCGACCGCTGGTATCTCGGCGGGCGATCAGTCGATCGGCGACCTGATCGCCGAGGCGATGGACAAGGTCGGCAACGAGGGCGTCATCACCGTCGAGGAGTCCAACACCTTCGGCCTGCAGCTCGAGCTCACCGAGGGCATGCGGTTCGACAAGGGCTACATCTCGGGTTACTTCGTCACCGACGCCGAGCGTCAGGAAGCGGTCCTGGAGGACCCCTACATCCTGCTGGTCAGCTCCAAGGTGTCGACCGTCAAGGACCTGCTTCCGTTGCTGGAGAAGGTCATTCAGGGCGGCAAGCCGCTGCTGATCATCGCCGAGGACGTCGAGGGCGAGGCGCTGTCCACGCTGGTCGTCAACAAGATCCGCGGCACCTTCAAGTCGGTGGCGGTCAAGGCCCCCGGCTTCGGTGACCGTCGCAAGGCGATGCTGCAGGACATGGCCATCCTCACCGGTGGTCAGGTCGTCAGCGAAGAGGTCGGCCTCTCCCTGGAGACCGCCGACATCTCGCTGCTCGGTAAGGCTCGCAAGGTCGTCATCACCAAGGACGAGACCACCATCGTCGAGGGCGCCGGTGACACCGACGCCATCGCGGGCCGGGTGGCCCAGATCCGCGCCGAGATCGAGAACAGCGACTCCGACTACGACCGCGAGAAGCTGCAGGAGCGCCTGGCCAAGCTGGCCGGCGGTGTTGCGGTGATCAAGGCCGGAGCTGCCACCGAGGTGGAGCTCAAGGAGCGCAAGCACCGTATCGAGGACGCGGTCCGCAACGCCAAGGCCGCCGTCGAGGAGGGCATCGTCGCCGGTGGTGGCGTGGCCCTGCTGCAGGCGGCTCCGGCGCTCGAGGAGCTCAAGCTCAAGGGTGACGAGGCCACCGGTGCCAACATCGTCCGCGTGGCGCTCGAGGCTCCGCTGAAGCAGATCGCCTTCAACTCCGGGCTGGAGCCCGGCGTTGTCGCCGAGAAGGTGCGCAACTCGAAGGCCGGTACCGGCCTGAACGCGGCCACCGGTGAGTACGAGGACCTGCTGAAGGCCGGCGTTGCCGACCCGGTCAAGGTGACCCGTTCGGCGCTACAGAACGCGGCGTCGATCGCGGGGCTGTTCCTGACCACGGAGGCCGTCGTGGCCGACAAGCCGGAGAAGGCCGCCGCTCCTGTCGGCGACCCGACCGGTGGCATGGGCGGTATGGACTTCTAAGTCCCAGCTACGAAGGAGCCCGGCCCCTGGAAACCCCAGTGGGCCGGGCTTTTTCGTGTGTCAGGACTGCTCGAGACGCATGCAGTCGTCCTTGCAGCCGGGTTTGGTCACCGTCCCCGGGCCCGCTTTGCGATGCAGCACCGCGCGACTCGGCACCACCTGCAGCACATCGTCGCCGGTGAGACCCGTGCCGTCGACGATCAGCGAGTAGCCGCCCGGTTCGCCCGGCGGCCAGACCAGGGTGACCCCGTCGTGCCGCGCGATGTTGTTGCGCGTGCTGTTGCCGATGGAGCCCACCTCGAAGACGCCGTCGATGAGCATCGGGTCCACCGCCACGGCGTGCGCGTGCCGGCCGTCGCCGAAGGTGATCAGGTAGGCGAACGTGAAGTCGGCCAGCGCGCCGGCCAGTTGATCGAGGTCCACTTTCACGCTCATGACGCGAGGATACGGCCGCGAGCGTGGGTTTGGTCCCCGCGCGGCCCTGCGCGGGGTGGGCCGGGCCTTCTCCGCATTTTTGGGTAATTGGTGTACTGAACATTCGAACAGTTCGGTACGAAGGGACCACGCAATGAGCAAATTGTTATGGCGCGCAGTTCTTGGAGTGATCCCCGGCAGCGTTGCGTGCCTCATGATCGCGCCAACCGCAGGTGCCGCGCCCGATCCGTGCTCGGCGAGCGGGGTCGCGGCCACCGCCAGCGGAGTCCTCAACGCGGCAAGCGGATACCTCGACGGCCATCCCGATGCCAACAATGTGCTGACCGCCGCGGTCAACCAATCACCCGCCGACGCGAAGTCATCCGTCCGGGGTTATTTCCTCAGTCATCCCGGTGAGGCGTTGGAGCTGAAGGGTATCGCGCAGCCTTTGCTCGACCTGCGCGGCCAATGCAACAACTCGGTGTCGCCGGATCAGTTGGCGGCACTGTTCAACGCGCTGTCCGGCTAGCCGGGACCTGTAGGTTATCCGGGTGGCTCTTCCGACACCCTCGCCCACCAGCACCGCCGTCGTCACCGGAGCATCGTCGGGCATCGGTGCGGCCATCGCCCGCGAGCTCGCCGATCGCGGGCACGGCGTCACGCTCGTCGCGCGCCGCGAGGACAAGTTGCGCGAGCTCGCCGGCGAACTCGCGGGCCGGGTTCGCGTCGAGGTGATCGGCTGCGACGTCGCGGATTCCGCCGCTCGCGCCGGCCTTTTCGACGAGGTCGAGCGGCGCGGGCTGACGGCCGAGGTCCTGGTCAACAACGCCGGCATCGGCACCATCGGGTCGGTGACGAACGTGGCGGTCGACGACGAGATCGCCCAGGTGCGGGTCAACGTCGAGGCCGTCATCGACCTGAGCACACGCGCGGTCCAGCAGATGGTGCCGCGCGGTCGCGGCGCGATCCTCAACGTCGGATCCACCGCGGGCTTCTATCCCTTTCCGGGCCAGGTCGGCTACGCCGCCACCAAGGCGTTCGTGATCACCTACACCGAAGGACTACGCGGCGAGCTCGCCGGCACCGGTGTCACCGTCGCGCTGCTGAACCCCGGGCCGGTGCGTACCGAGTTCCTGAAGAACGCCGGCATGGACGAGCGAAAGTTCGCCGACGCGTTCCCGAAGTTCATGTGGCTGCCCGCAAGCGAGGTGGCGCGCACCGGAATCGATGCGCTCGACCGCGACCGCGGAAGCGTGATCCCCGGGCTGCCAAGCCAAGTCAGCGCCCGGCTGTTTCAGTTCATGCCGCGACGCCTGCTGCTGCCGTTACTGAAGAAGCAGCATCCGGGTCTGCAGAAAGACCGCTCAGCGACCTAGCGGCCAGCGCCGCATCCAGGCCTCGGGCGGCAGTGCGAGCGCGTTGCACAGCGTGCAGATGGTGCGATACCAACCGACGGCCGTGAGCAATTCGATGCGCTGCTCGTCGTCGAGGGTGCGGCCCAGTGCCGCCCACGTCGCCTCCGACCACGAGCCGGTGCGCTCCAGCTCGTCGACCGCCTCGATCAGCGTCCGCTCGGCCGGGCCCCACCGCGGGTCCTCCGGGCCGCAGGTCACCAGTGCGTCGCACTCCTCGTCGCTGACCCCGGCGATCGGGCCCCAGAACGCCGCCTGCCCGCCCCACTCGTACTCGCACCCCACCAGGGCGCAGCTGCGCAGTATCGCGATCGTCCGGGTCCGCGGCGGCAAAAGCGCTGCGGTGTAAAGGGATTCACCGAGCTTGCGCAGCCGGCCGGCCAGCGCTGGATGGCGCTGCAGACAGCGCACCAGCAGCAGTGGCTCATAGGAGCGGTCCGGGTGACCCCAGCTGTTGATGCTGGCCGCATCTTCCTCGCTCCACGGCGGGGCTAGCGGTGCGACGCGGCTCATGCGAATGACTGTACGGCCGCGGCTGTTCCGTGCCGTCAGACGGGCAGGGAGAACACCACGCAGTCGTGCAGCTCGCCTTTGGCGGCGGTGGCCGAGTCGGCGTCGCGGTGCAGCAGGGCGCGCGTGGGCACCACATCCAGCCGGACCGTCTCGGAGCCGGACTCGGCGATTTCGGCGCGGCCGTCGACGATCAGCGAATAGCCGCCCGGTTCGCGCGGCGGCCATAGCAGCGTGACATCGCCGCGCTGGGTGAGGTTTTCGCGGGTGCGTCCGCCGATGAGACCGATCTCGAGGACGGCGCCGTCGCGCAGCCGCGGTTCGACCGTCACGGTGTGCACGCGGTATCCGTCGTCGACGGTGATCAGGTACGCGAACGGGTAGTCGGGCAGGGCGGCGGCCAGCTTCTCCAGGTCCACCCTCTTCTTCGTGCGCATGATGTCGAGGATAGGCGTCGCGGGGGTGGCGTCAGTCCGCCGTCAAACCCGTCGGGATGGCGCCCGAGCCGAGGTTGCTGAGCAGGCCCAGGTTCGCGGTCCCCGGGTTGAAACCCGTGCCGGCGGTCGGTGAGTTGAGCAGGCTGGCGCTGAAGTCCGCCGAGCTCGGCCCGCTCGTGACGGCATCCACGAAGCCGGTGCCGGGGGTGTCGGTCAGCCAGGATCCGACATGACCGCCGGTGTGATCGAGGCTGGCCAGCGCGTTGATGTGGTTTGCCAGGCTCCCGGTGCCCGAGTGGGGCCCGAAAATCAGGTCGCCGTTGTTGAATTGCACCCCGAGGTTTTGCATGACGTTTTGCCAGGGCGCCATCTGCTCGGCGGCTGCCGATGCGTCGGCGTGATACCCCGACATCGCCGCCACGTCGGTGGCCCACATCTGTTCGTAGGCGGACTCGATGTCCATGATCGTCGGGGCGTTTTGCCCCAGATGGTTCTGCGACGCCAGTGCCCGCACCAGGGCGCGATTGGCGTTGACCACCGCCGGTTGCACCGTGGCCGACAGCGCCGTCTCGAAGGCGCCCGCGATGGCTGAGGCCTGGCTGGAGGTCGCCTCGGCCTGGGCCGCCGCCGCTTTGAGCCAGCTCACGTATTGGGTCGCGACGGCCAGCATCGCCGTCGCCGAGGGGCCCTGCCACGAGCCGTTGGCAAGATCCGAGGCCACGGAGAAGAACGAAGATGCGGACGAGGTCAGGTTCTCGGCCAGCCCATCCCAGGCTTCCGCGGCAGCATGCAGCGGCGCCGATCCAGGACCGGCGTAAAGGAGGGCCGAATTGATCTCTGGCGGCAACCACGCGTAATGCGGGCTCGTCACTGCAATAACTTAACCGGGACAGGCCCTTGTTCGTGGCGTTATGGCGTGGGTGCGGGCGCGGTCTGGCGTCCGCGGACCAGCTTGCCGGGACGCGCCTCGGTGGGTTTGCCGTTCTCGGCGATCACTTCACCGGACACGATCGTGGCCACATACCCATCCGCGGTCTGGTCCAGACGACGCCCGCCGGCGGGCAGGTCGTAGGTGATCACCGGCTTGTGCAGGCGCAGTGCGGGGTGGTCGATGACGTTGAGATCGGCCTTGTATCCGACCGCGATTCGGCCCCGGTCGGCCAGCCCGGCGACCCGGGCCGGAACCGAGGTGAGTTCGCGCACAGCCTCGGCCACCGAGAACTTTCCAGACGCCCGGTCTCGGGCCCAGTGCGCCAGGAAGAACGTCGAATAGCTGGCGTCGCAGATCATCCCGTAGTGGGCGCCGCCGTCGCCGAGGCCGAGCACCACGTCGTCGCGGTGCAGCAGCTCGCCGACGGTGTTCAGCGAGTTGCGCTCCATATTGCTGGTCGCGACCAGCAGCATGGCGCGGCCGTCGTCGTCGAGCAGCCGGTCGTAGGCCTCTTCCATCGGGTTGACCCCGCGGGCCCGGGCCCGGGCCCCGATGCTGTCCTTAGGGTCCGGCTCGTAGTTGGGGTTTTCGCCCAGCGGGAAGATCCAGTCCCACATCTGCGCGACGTAGAGGATCGGGTGTCCCTCGCCGGGCTTGTCGGCCAGGATGCGGGCGCGGACCTCGGGCTTGCGCATCTCGGCGACCCGCTCGGGCAGCGGCAGATGCGCGATCTCCTGGTAGCTGGGGTAGAGCACGAACGGGTTGGCGGTGAGCTGCAGACCGATGATCAACCCGATCGGGCGCGGCAGCAGCTGCGCGGTGATATCGCCGCCCGCGGCGTTGGCCTTCTCGACCATGTTGATCGCATCGGGCCACGTCGGGTCGCCGGCGTTGGCGACGACGAGCGTGAACGTCACCGGGAGCCCGACCTCCTCGGCGACGTCGAACACCGTCTGCAGCACCGGCTGGTAGCCGCCGGCCGGAATGTCGGGCACGAACTGCAGCAGCCCGCCGCCGCCGTCGACGACGCCCTTGGCGATCTCCTCGATCTCCTCGCGGGCGGCGTCGTAACTTGGTATGGGCGAACCGCTTTCGGTCTTGTGGATGGTCAACCGCGACGACGCGAAGCCCAGCGCCCCGACCTCCATGGCCTCCTTGGCCAGCGCGCGCATCTTCGCCAGGTCGTCGGCGGTGGCCGCTTCGCGGTCGGCGCCGCGCCGGCCCATCACGTAGACCCGCAGCGGCGAGTGCGGCAGGTAGGCGGCCACGTCGATGTCACGCTTGCCGGCTTCCAGTGCGTCGAGGTACTCGGGGAAGGTTTCCCAGCTCCACGGCAGGCCGTCGGTCATCACAACGCCGGGGATGTCTTCGACCCCGGCCATCACGTCGACGAGCACGTCGTGGTCTTCCTGACGGCATGGCGCGAACCCGACGCCGCAGTTACCCATCACCACCGTGGTCACCCCGTGCGCCGACGACGGGGTCAGCCGCTCCGACCAGATGGACTGGCCGTCGTAGTGGGTGTGCAGGTCGACGAAGCCGGGCGTCACCAGCAGCCCGGTGGCGTCGATCTCGCGGCGGGCGCCGTCCCCGTTCGCGGATCCGACCGCTCCCACCTTTTCGATGACGCCGTTCGCTACCGCGACGTCGCCGATGTACGGCTCACCCCCCAGCCCGTCGACGATGGTGCCATTGCGAATGAGGAGGTCGTAGATCACCTAATCAATCTACGACCGTGCCGGAAGTCCTGCCACGATCAATTCGTGATCGACCACATCGGTATTGACTGCGTTGACTACCCAGAATCCCAGGCGTTCTACGTCACCGTGCTGGCGTCGAAGCGGTCTATCACGGCGCTTCTGCCTGATAGTGGCGGCTCGCCTCGCCCGGCTTCGCCGCGCTTGCGATCGGCACCCGGCCGGCTCGTAGTGTCGGTGCTATGCCAGATACCGACGCCGCCGCCCGCGAACTACTCCGCGACGCGTTCACCCGGTTGATCGAACACGTCGACGAGCTCACCGATGGACTGACGGACGAACTGTCCAACTATCGACCGGCCCCGGACGCCAACACCATCGCTTGGCTGATCTGGCACAGCGCCCGGGTGCAGGACATCCAGCTGGCCCACGTGGCCGGTGTCGAGGAGGTCTGGACCCGTGACGGCTGGGTGGACCGCTTTGCGCTCGACCTGCCGCGCCGTGACACCGGCTACGGCCACAGCGCCGCGGACGTGGCGAAGGTACGCGCCCCGGCCGACCTGCTGTCCGGCTACTACCACGCGGTGCACAAGCTCTCGTGCGAGTACATCGCCGGCGTCACCGCCGACGAGCTGGCCCGCGTCGTCGACACCAACTGGGACCCGCCGGTGACGGCCAGCGCCCGGTTGGTGAGCATCATCGACGACTGTGCCCAGCACCTCGGGCAAGCCGCGTACGTCCGGGGGATCGCCCCGTAGATTTGCGGGCGTGCGATTCCTCGCGACGCTGCTGCTGTGGCTCGCCACCACGGTCGCGCTGGCGGTGGCGGTCCCCGCGGCATGGGTGCAGCTCAATCTCGTCGACGAGAACGGCTATGCCGCGTTGGCTCAGCGGGCGGCGGGCGACCCCGCCCTGCAGTCCGCGATGGCCGGCGAACTCACCAACCGCACGATGACGTTGATCGCCGCGCACGGCGGTGGCCGCTATCCGGTCGACGGCGCGCAAGTGCACGACGCGGCCGCCGCCTACACGGCCGGCCCGTCATTCCCGCCGATGTTCGCGACGGCCAACCGGGCAGCGCACCGCTGGCTGTTCGCCGATGCGGGATCCGGAGATTTCTGGGCGATCGACGTGGCCCCGATGCTCAACGACAGTGCGTTTCAGCAGATCTTGAGCGAACACAACGTGCAGGTGCCCGCCACGCTGACCGTTCCGCTGACCACGTCGGTGCCGCACTCGCTGCAGCAGGGCGCCCTGAGCCGGGTCGCCGCCTGGGGCAGGTGGGCCAGCCTGGGCGCGGTGGCGCTGTGCGGGGTGTGGGCGCTGCTGATGCTGCTCGTCGCGCGGCGCCGCGGCAAGGCGTTGACGGCCCTGGGCGTCTCGGCGCTGCTCGTCGGCGCGGCCGGGTGGGTCGGCATCGAGGTGGGCGCCCGCCACGTCGACGACGCGCTGAACCGCACCACGGGCGACGTCCGCCAGATCGCCGACGTCATGGTGCGCAGCGCCGAAGCCGGCATGCGGGACTGGCTGAACCTGACTTTGGCCGCCGGCGCGGGGCTGGTGGTTTTCGGGGTGATCGTCGCGGTGCTGGGTGGCCTCTTCAAGAAGAAGGCTTAGCTCAGCGGCAGCGTCGCCAAGATCGGGGATGTCGGCTGCGGTGAACCTTCGCCGGGTTCGACGGTGAAGGCCAGGGCCGTCGACTTTCCGAGGTTGGGCAGCGTCGCCGTCGTCGAAGGCGAGACGGCCGCGGTGCTCATCGTGCCGGCCGATGTCGGGCCGTTGGCATTGATCAACCACATCTGATAGACGGTGCCCGGGGACGGCGGCGGCACGTTGTTCATCACCAGCACCCCGGCGCCGCGATCGCGGGAGAACACCACCGTGGCCGTCCCATTGGCGAGCGGACGCGAAACCGTCCGCACGTCCGGGGCCGCCAGGATCTGTGCGGCCACCGACTGCGTCGGCGCCGGGCGCAACAGGGACTGCACGCCGAACGCCGTCAGGCCCGCCACGATCGCCGCCGCGACCGATATCAATGCGGTTGTACGCCAACGATTTTCGCGCTTCTGGCGACTGGGCGTGGCCAGGGCCAGCACGGCGGCCCGCAGATGCGCCGGCGGTTCGACGACGGTCGAGGCCGAGACGACGGCCATCGTCTCACGCACGGCGCGGACTTCCTCGGCGAAGGCCGACACGACCGACGCCGGCGCGGTCGCGATCTGCCGGTCGATGTCGGCGCGCTCCGCGTCGGACACCGCATGCAGGGCATACGGTGCGGCCAGCTCGAGCAGCTCGAAGTCGGTGGGTTCGGTCACGGCACGTCCAAGCAGTTACGCAGCCCGCGCAGTGCGTCGCGAATGCGCGATTTGATCGTCGACAGGTTGGCGGCCAGCCGCTGCGACACCTCGGAATATGTCAGCCCGCCGTAGTAGGCGAGCTCGATGCACTGCCGCTGCGCGTCGGTCAGCGAGCCCAGGCAGTCGGCGACCCGGCGCTGCTCGTCACCGGCGATCGCCGAGTCGGCGACCACGTCATGGTCGGTGTCGACGTTGGCAGCGCCGTAGCGCGATTCCCGGCGACTACCGGCCTCCTCCGAGCGCACCCGGTCGATGGCCCGCCGGTGTGCCATGGTCAGCAGCCAGGACAGTGCGGAACCTCGGGCCGGGTCGTAGTCCGCCGCCGACCGCCACACCTCGAGATAGATCTCCTGGGTGGTTTCCTCGCTGTAACCGGCATCGCGCAGCACCCGGATCACCAGCCCGAACACCCGGCTCTTGGTCAGGTCGTAGACGGCGGCGAAAGCCTGGGCGTCTCCGCGCGCGACTTCACGCAGCAACTCATCCAGGTCGCTGCTCAGCCGCGGCAATCCGGTCATTGTCGGGTAGCCTATCCCTCCCCACCAGGCCGCTCGACGACGGTCAGCTCCGTCCCGGTCGCGGTGGTCGAGGAACAAAACACGCGGTTCTTTGCTGATATTCCGCGAAGCCCGGCCGGCCGGCCATCAATTTCTCGGTCAGCCGGGCGCCGGTCACGTACACCAGGAAGTACGTCATCAGCACTGGCGAGCCCACCGTGGCCAACGACCACCAACCGGTGATGGTGACCAGCCACAGCCCCCACCACACGGTGGCATCGCCGAAGTAGTTGGGGTGACGCGTCCACGCCCACAGGCCGCGGTCCATCACCACGCCGCGATTCGCCGGGTCGGACTTGAACACCCGCAGCTGCCGGTCGCCCACCGCTTCGAAGGTGACGCCGACCAGCCACACCGCCACGCCGAGCGCCAGGACCGCGGTCAGCGGTTTCGGGGTGGGCCCGGTCACCGCCGACAGTTGCAGCGGGGAGGAGACGAACCAGGTGATCAGCGCCTGTAGCAGAAAGACTTTGCGCACCACTTGCAAGGTCGTGGCGTTACGCAGCATCGCGGCATAGCGCCGATCCTCTCCCCGGCCGGCGGTCTTGCGGTGGATGTGCCAGCTCAGCCGCACGCCCCAGATCGTCACCAACGCCAGCAGCAGCCAGCGCCGGATCGGGTCGCCCTGACCGAACACTGCCGCGACGGCGGCGATCGCGACGAAGCCGATGCCCCAGGCCACGTCGACGACGTTGTAGCGGCCGATGCGCCTGCCGATGGCGAACGTGACCGAATGCACCACGGCGAGAAGCAGAACCGATGCGGCGGCCACCTCGGCCAGGTTCTGCACACAGCCCACGTTGTTCATCAGCACCCCTCGCGCGCGAACGTCCACTGGTAGACGTTCAAGTATCCCGACCGGAAGCCGGCCTCAGAATACGCCAGGTACAGCTCCCACATCCGCTGGAAAACATCATCGAAGTCCAAGTGCGCCAACCGGTCTCGCCGCTGCAGGAAGCGCTCCCGCCAGAGCCGCAGCGTCTCGGCGTAGTGCGGGCGCAGCGAGGTCATGTCGACCGTGCGTAATCCGGTGCGGCGCTCGGTGATTGCGGAGATGGCCTGGGTGGACGGCAGCAGTCCGCCCGGGAAGATGTACTTCTGGATCCAGGTGTGCGTGTTGCGGCTGGCCATCATCCGGGTGTGCGGCATCGTGATGGCCTGGATCGCCACCCGCCCGCCCGGACGCACCAGCCGTTCGAGCGTGGCGAAATACCGTTGCCACGCATGGAATCCCACCGCCTCGATCATCTCGACCGACACCACCGCGTCATAACAGCCGTCGACGTCGCGGTAGTCGCAGAGGTCGATCCTCACCCTGTCGGACAGCCCCGCCGCGGCAACCCGAAGCCGCGCCAGCTGCTGCTGCTCGACCGACAGGGTGACCGAGCGGACCTGTGCCCCGCGACCGGCCGCGCGGATGCACAGCTCTCCCCACCCGGTGCCGATCTCGAGCACCCGGCTGCCCTGGTGGACTGCGGCGATGTCGAGCAGCCGATCGATCTTGCGCTCCTGGGCGGCGGGCAGGTCCGGCGCCGACGCGGGCAGCCGGTCGAACAGCGCGCAGGAGTACGTCATGGTCTCGTCGAGGAATTCGGCGAACATATCGTTGGACAGGTCGTAGTGCTCGGAGATGTTGCGGCGGGCGCGATCTCGGCTGGCGTCCCACCATCGCGGGCGGAAGGCCGGCGCGATCGGGCGCAGCCAGTGCAACGGGCGCGGCACCAGATCGCCCACCGAGCCGGCGAAAACCGTCAACACCCCGGGCAGGTCATCCGACGACCATTCACCCGCCATGTAGGACTCGCCGAAGCCGATCAGGCCGTGGCGCCCGATCCGGCGCGCCATCGCCTCCGGTTGGTGGACGACCAAGGTCGGTGCCGTCGGGTCGGCCGCACCGACCACCGTGCCGTCGGGGTAGGCCACCCGTAGCGGGAGGCGAGCGGCCGCGCGCCGCAGCAGCCGGTCGGCGGCGACGGCCCCGATCGCGCTCACCGGCCCGGACGGCACCTTCGCGATCGCCGGCCAGCGGTTGGAATCGATTGCTGCCGAGTGCTTTTGAATGGTCCGCACGGTCATCGCGGTACCACCGGAACTCGACGTAACCACAGTTTGATCCCCTGAATTCGGATACGTGCAGCCACCACCAGCGGCGCCAGCGGCGAGACGATTTGCATGAGCGCGACCTGCCCGGCGGTTGCGGGCCGCCGTTGTCCGCGCATGTTGGCCACGAACTCGGGCTGACGGTCGCGGCGCAGCTCGATGGTGATGTCGACTTCGCTGTCCGGCCGTGGCGCCCGCACCAGGTAGTAGCCGTCCACCGCATTGAACGGCGAGACACAGAACTTCTTCTCGGTGACCACCGGCAGGTCGGCCGGGGGTAACAGGTAGGCGTGGCGCCCGCCGTAGGTGTTGTGCACCTCGGCGATCACATGGCGCAGCCGGCCGTCGCGGTCGTGGCACCAAAAGACGCTGAGCGGATTGAAGACATAGCCGAACACGCGCGCTTGCAGCAGGGCGGTGACGCGGCCCTCGGGAGCGGCCAGACCGCGGTCGGCGAAGAAGGCGCCGAGCCGGTCGCGCAACGAGCCCTGCTGCTGATTGTCGAAGTGATCCGAGGCGCGGAACCGGGCGAACGGTCGCAGCCACCAGGGCAGCCGCGGCAGCTCGTCGACGTCGACATACCAGCTGTAGCTTCGGTATTCGAACGCATGATGCACCGGGGCCTGTCGTGAATGGCTGATCGTGGTGCGGTAGATCGCCGGCGTCAGCATCGTGCCACCGCCTCGCAACGGGCCGCCGTCGGCCAGTCGGCACCGAGGCGCCGCGCCGCCGCCAGGCCCGAGGCGGCACCATCCTCGTGGAAACCCCAGCCGTGGTAGGCGCCCGCGAAGACCACCCGGTCGTTGTCCAGCGTCGGCAATAATGCTTGTGCTGCAACGGATTCCGTCGTGTACAGCGGATGGCTGTAGGTCATCTCGGCGATCACCGACGCCGGGTCGACGCGGTCGTGGCCACCCAGGGTCACCAGGTACCGGGTATAGCCGTCCAGCCGCATCAGTCTGCTGACGTCATAGCTGACCAAGACGTGGTCCTTCCCGGGGGTAACCAGGTAATTCCATGACGCGCGCGCCCGGCGATGCCGGGGGAGCACCGATTCGTCGGTGTGCAGCTGGGCCTGGTTGGTCGAGTACGGAATCGCACCCAGCACCGCACGCTCCCATGGGTTCGGATCGTCGAGCAGCAGCAGCGCCTGGTCGGGATGCACGGCGACGACCGCCGCGTCGAACAGCCGCGGCGTGTTGTCGCCCGCCTGCACCCACACGCCGTCGGGTACCCGGCGCAGCGAGTTCACCGGCGTCCCGGTCGACACTTCGGCGAGCCGGGCGGCGACGGCCGCGACGTAATGCGCCGACCCACCGGTCACCGTGCGCCAGGTGGGGGAGCCGAAAACCGACAGCATGCCGTGGTGGTCGAGGAAGACGAACAGATAGCGGGCCGGGTAGCGCAGGGCGTCGTCGCTGGCGCACGACCACACCGCCGCCACCAGGGGGGTGATGAAAAAGTCGATGAAATACGACGAAAAGCGGTGCCGGTTCAGGAAGGTTTCCAGCGTCTCCGGGTTGTCTTGTGCGGCGTCGTCGCGCAGCAGCCGCGAGGCGGCGCGGTGGAACCGGACGATCTCGCCGAGCATCAGCAGGTACCGGGGCCGCAGCGACTGCTTACTCGCGAACAACCCACTGGCGCCCAGCGCGCCGGCGTATTCGAGCCCGATCTCGTCGGCGCGCACCGACATCGACATCTCGGACTCCTGGGTGGCCACCCCGAGCTCGCTGAACAGGCGGCAGAGTGTCGGATAGGTCCGGTCGTTGTGCACCAGGAACGCGGAGTCGACGCCCATGAGATTGTCGGGCCCGCCGCCGTCGTCCACGAAATGGGTGTGCGCGTGGCCGCCGAGCCGCACGTCGGCTTCGTACAGCGTGACGCGGTCACGGCCGGACAGGACGTAGGCGGCGGTGAGGCCGGCCACGCCGCTGCCGATGACGGCGACCGACCGCGCGTGTGACGAGTCCACAACTCCTATTCGGAGCCGACGAACCGGCGGATGGGCTGCTGTGCTCTTACCGATGTCTAGCCAAAGGTGAACGAAAACACCTGCAGGCCCTTGCTGACTTGCAGGTCGAGCTGATCGCGGTGCGCGGCGCCGTCGGACACGATCTCGTGCAGGGTCGGAACGCCGCCGATCTGCGTGGTGGTGGTCTGCCCATCCCGGGTCATCGTGATGGTTCCGGTGCCGCCGACGACCACGAAGACGTTCTTGGCCGTGTAGTTCAGCCGGATCGCGGCGTCGTCGCTTTCGGCGGTGATGCCCTGGTCGTCCAGGGTCCATCGGCCGCGCAGGGCGAATTTGTCGTTTGCCACCTGCGCCGGGAAGTTGAACCCGCTGGTGCCCGCCTGGTAGCCGCCCTCGCCGCCGTAGGTAGTGGCCTTGTCGGGCGCCAGGTACGTCTCGGGGGTGAGGCTGGTCTTCGGGGTGGTGTCGGCCCCGTTGACCGGCGCCGGCAGCGCGACATTCGGATTGGCGTCGACCAGCAGCTGGCGGATCAGTTTCTCGGTGTCGTTGTAGTCGCCCTCGCCGAACTTGGTGTGCCGCAGCGTTCCGTTCGCGTCGATCAGGTATTCGGCCGGCCAGTACATGTTGTTGAAGGCGTTCCAGGTCGCGTAGTCGTTGTCCAGCGCGATGGGGTAGTCGATGTGCAACCCGGCGGCACCGCTGGCGACGTTGCCGGCGATGCGCTCGAAGGCGTACTCGGGCGTGTGCACCCCGATCACCACCAATCCGCTGTCGCGGTAGCGGTTGTACCAATCGACGACGTGCGGGATGGCGCGTTGGCAGTTGATGCAGGAGTAGGCCCAGAAGTCGATCAGCACCACCTTGCCGCGCAACACGGCCGGGTCGAGCGGCTTACCGTCGGGGGTGTTGAGCCATTCGGTGATGCCGGTGATGGCGGGCGCCTGCCCGCACTCTTGCAGCTCGGTGGCACCGTCTGTGCAATTGGTCGGTAGCCCGCTGCTGCTCGAGTTGCCCTGATTCAGCGGCAGCACGCTGCCGGTAGTCGGCCCCGGCGGGCGGCTCGGGATCAGCGACCGTTGAATATCGTTGGCGCCGAGACGATTCTGCATCGCGGTCGTGTAATCGGGCACGGCGCGCTGCAGCATCGCGGGCAGGTTGAACACCAGCCCCACCGCGAGCACGATCATCATGACGCCACCGGCGACCTGAATGAGGCGCTGCCGACGGCGGAAAGCCGCAACGCGTTGCGAGACCTGGCGTCCGGCCAGCGCGAAGGCCAACAGGGGTATCGCGTTGCCGAGCGCGAACGTCGCGGTCAGCACGAAGGTGGCGGGCCCCAGCGACGTGGTGCCGCCGGCGACCACGATCGCGGCCAGCACCGGTCCCGCGCACGGCACATACAACGCACCCAATGTCAGCCCTAGGCCGAAACCATCTGTGCTGCTTCCTGTTTGGCGTTGTGGTAGGCGGGCGAACGGCCGCTCGATCAAGTGTTGCAGTGGCGGGAAGATCAATCCCAGGCCGATCAGGGTCAGCACCACCAGGGCGGTCCACCGGATGGCGTCCTGCGGCAGGTGCAGCGCCGACAGCAGCGCGGACCCGATCAGGGTGGCCAGGCTGAAGCTGCACACCAATCCCGCGATCACCAGATAGGGCCGCATCGCCGAATTCAAACCGCGGCTGCTGGCCTTGGTCCCGCTGTCCATGCTGGACAGGAAGATCACCGGAAGCACCGGCAGGATGCACGGCGAGATGCCGGTGATCAGGCCGCCGAGCAAGCCGATGAGCGCAATGGTGTTCATACGTGTTATTCGAGACGACGGGGGTTACGGATTGGTTCAAGGCGACTGTCCACCGTAGCCCCCACCGCGCAAAGCACATGATGTGCGTTATACAAATCACATGGTGTGCGTTACGCTCGGTCGGTGGCGCAACTCACATTTCAGCGCGCGCGCACGGAAGAGAACAAGCGCCGACGTGCGGCCGCACTCGTCGAAGCCGCGCGCACCCTGGCCTGCGAGACGGGCGTCGCCTCGGTGACGTTGACCGCCGTTGCCAGTCGCGCCGGCATTCATTACTCGGCGGTGCGCCGTTATTTCACTTCCCACAAGGAAGTTCTGCTTCATCTCGCCGCCGAGGGCTGGGTGCGATGGTCGGGCACCGTGTGCGAGCAGCTGGCCGAGCCGGGTCCGATGTCGCCGGCCCGGGTGGCCGAAACGCTGGCCAACGGGCTGGCCGCCGATCCGCTGTTTTGCGACCTGCTCGCGAACCTGCACTTGCACCTCGAGCACGAGGTCGAGGTGGAGCGGGTTGTCGACATCCGGCGAACCATCTCGGCTGCCGCGGTCGCCCTCGCCGACGGCATCGAGCGCGCGCTGCCCAAGCTCGGCCGTTCCGGTGCGTTCGACAGCATGATCGCCGCCTACTCGCTGGCCGCCGCCTTCTGGCAGATCGCCAACCCGCCGGAGCGGCTCACCGATGCCTACGCCGACGAGCCGGAGGCCGGGCCGCCCGAGGAATGGAACATCGAATTCGCCCCCGCACTCACCCGGGTGCTCACCGCCACTTGCACCGGCCTCCTTGCCGAATCACCATGAGCAGAAAGCAGATTGGGATGTGCGAACTGGGCGCGGTCGAGTCGAGGCCGAACCTGGATCCGACCGGGCCGCGCGCTCGCGCCCAGGCGCGTTTTCGGTACTTCGCGCACCAAATCAATCGCTGCACAATCCGACGGGCGGCCGGCCGCCCGGTTAGCGGGAGGTGATCGCGTGGCGAAGGCGCCTGTCGCCAACGCGGTGAAGCGGCTGTGGATCCTGGTGGTCATCGCGGTGGTCATCGCGGTGGCGGCGTTCTGCGTCCTTCGCCTCCGCTCCTTTTTCGGCAACCACGACACGTCGGGGATCGGCAGCAGCAGCCTCGACGACATCAAGCCGTTCAACCCCAAGCACGTCGTCTACAAGGTCTACGGGACCGGTTCCACCGCGAACATCAACTACCTGGACATCAACGCCCAGCCGCGGCGGATCGACAACGTGCCGCTGCCCTGGACGCTCGCGGTCACCACGACGCTGCCGTCGGTGAGCGTGAACGTCGTCGCCCAGACCGACGGGGACCAGATCGGCTGCCAAATCATCGTCAACGACGTGGTCAAAGACGAAAGGTCGGTCACCGGCGTGAACGCTGAAACCTTTTGCATAGTGAAGTCCGCATGACCAGCAACGGTGATGTCCACGTGGGCAGGAACGAGGCAGTCGGGCTTCCCCACATGCCGTTTTTCGCGCGGACGGTGTACAAGTTCGCGCTGTTGATCTTGCTGGGCTGGGTCGGGCTGGTCGTATTCCTGTCGATGTTCGTCCCCGACCTGGAAACGGTCGGCAAGCAACACACGGTGCCGATGAGCCCGAAGGAGGCGGCCTCGATGCAGGCGACGCAACGCGTCGGCAAGGTGTTCAACGAATTCAGCAGCGACAGCGCGATCATGATCTTGCTGGAGGGCCAACAGCCGCTCGGCGACGACGCCCACCACTTCTACGACCAGCTGATCAAGAAGCTGGAGGCCGACACCACGCACGTCGAGCACGTGCAGGACTTCTGGGGCGATCCGCTGACGGCGGCCGGCTCGCAGAGTTCGGACGGTAAGGCCGCCTATGTGCAGGTGTATCTGCGGGGTAACCAGGGCGAGACCAAGGCCAACGACTCCGTCCGGGCGGTCCGCAAGCTGGTGGACGACACGCCCGCGCCGCCCGGGGTCAAGGCGTACGTCACCGGTGCGGCGGCCCTGACCGCCGATCAGTCGGCAGCAGGCGACAAGGGCGTCATCCTGGTCACCCTGCTCACGTTCGCGGTGATCGTCATCATGCTGCTGTGGGTCTACCGATCGTTTGTCACCATGTTCGTCACCCTGCTGATGGTGGTGCTCGAGCTGTTCGCGGCGCGCCAGGTTGTCGCGTTTCTGGCGCATAACGACATCATCGGCCTGTCGACCTTCGCGGTGAACCTGTTGGTGCTGATGGTGATCGCGGCCAGCACCGACTATGCGATCTTCGTTCTGGGCCGGTATCAGGAGGCGCGATCGCTCGGCGAGGACCGAGAACAGGCGTTCTACACCATGTTTCACGGCACCGCGCACGTGGTGCTGGGCTCCGGCCTGACCATCGCCGGTGCGATGTATTGCCTCAGCTTCACCCGGCTTCCGTACTTCCAGAGCCTGGGCGTCCCGTGCGCGGTCGGGACGCTTGTCGCCGTTCTCGCGGCGCTCACGCTCGGTCCGGCGATCTTGGCGGTGGGCAGCCGCAGTCGTTTTCACCTGTTTGACCCGAAGCGGAAGATGCGGACCCGCGGCTGGCGTCGCGTCGGCACCGCCATCGTCCGGTGGCCCGGGCCGATCCTGGCCGTGTCGATCGGCATCGCGCTGATCGGCCTGCTCGCGCTGCCCGGTTACAAGACGAATTACGACAACCGCCAATACCTGCCTTCGAGCACGAAGGCGGTCGTCGGTTATGAGGCCGCCGAGCGGCATTTCTCCAACGCCCGAATGAATCCGGAGCTGCTCTTGATCGAGACCGATCACGACATGCGGAATCCGGCAAACATGTTGGTACTGGACAGAATTGCGCGCTTCGTCTTCCACATCCCCGGTGTCGCCCGCGTCCAGACGATCACCAGGCCGCTGGGAGCGCCGATCGAGCACACGTCGATCCCGTTCCAGATCAGCATGCAGAACACGACGCAGGTCGAAAACCAGGAATACATGAAGAAGCGCATGGATGACATGCTGAAGCAGGCCGATGCCATGCAGATGTCCATCGACACGATGCGGCGCATGTACGACATCACGGCGAAGATGGCCGCCGTGACGCACCACATGGACGGCCTGACGCATGAAATGCTGGATGTCACAGCCACATTGCGCGACAACATCGCCAACTTCGACGACTTCTTCCGCCCGATCCGCAGCTACTTCTACTGGGAGAAGCACTGCTTCGACATCCCCGCCTGCTGGTCGCTGCGGTCGATCTTCGACGCGCTCGACGGGCTGGATCAGATCGTGGAGAAGTTCACCTATCTCACGGACGACATCGCCGCGCTCGACGCCTTGCTGCCGCAGATGCTGGCACAGATGCCGCCGATGATCGCGACCATGCAGACGATGAAGCAGATGATGCTGACGATGCACAGCTCGATGAACTCGATGTATGACCAGATGGACGTGATGAGCCAGAACTCGACCGCCATGGGTCAGGCCTACGACGCGGCCAAGAACGACGACTCGTTCTACATTCCGCCGGAGGTCTTCGACAACCCCGATTTCAAGCGCGGCTTGAAGATGTTCCTGTCCCCCGACGGCCACGCGGCCCGGTTCATCATCTCCCATGACGTCCCTCCGGCGACGCCCGAAGGCATTTCGCACGTCGACCCGATCAAGTTGGCGGCGAAGGAAGCCATCAAGGGAACGCCGTTGGAGGGCTCCAAGATCTGGCTGGGCGGCACGGCCGCGGTCTACAAGGACATGCGTGACGGGTCCAAGTACGACCTGGTGATCGCCGGAATATCGGCGGCCAGCCTGATCCTGATCATCATGTTGATCATCACCCGCAGCCTCGTCGCCGCGATCACCATCGTGGGGACGGTGCTGATTTCGTTGGGGGCCTCGTTCGGTCTCTCGGTGCTGGTCTGGCAGGACATCCTGGGCATCGAACTGCACTGGATGGTGCTGGCGATGTCGGTCATCCTGCTGTTGGCGGTGGGATCCGACTACAACCTGCTGCTGGTTTCCCGGTTCAAGGAGGAGATCCATGCCGGCATCAAGACCGGGATCGTCCGGTCGATGGCCGGCACCGGCGCGGTGGTGACGTCCGCCGGTTTGGTGTTCGCCGCCACCATGGCGACGTTTGCGATCAGCCCGCTACGGGTCATGGGCCAGGTGGGAACCACCATCGCGCTGGGTCTGTTGTTCGACACCCTGATCGTGCGCTCGTTCATGATGCCGTCGGTCGCCGCCTTGATGGGCCGCTGGTTCTGGTGGCCGACCCAGGTGCGCACGCGTCCGGCGAGCCAGATGCTGCGGCCCTACGGACCTCGTTCGGCGGTTCGTGCCCACATGCTGCCGAAGGTTGTGGCCCGGGGCAGCAATGGTGAGTCGCCCGACTCGCAGAGCACCGATCTGTTGCGGGTGAGCTCACCGCACTACTGACGCGCTACAGCGCGACCACTTGGGGCAGAACGTCGTTCGCCGCGTGCACCGACTCGCCGCAGGTGCGGCAGTGCGTGCCCGGGTAGCGGCGAAGTCGCCCGACCTTCACCCGCGCCTCGGGCTCGACGTGCTGTCCGCGAACCACGCACAGCATGTCGACGATGAGCCCGGCCTCGCGTGCGTGCACGTGCACGATGCGGGTGGTCGGGGCGTCGCAGGCGCCGACGAGGTCACGCCAGTCGAGGGTCGTGGTTGCGGTCGTGGCTGGGGTCGCGGTGCGCATGGCCACGACTATTCCCCGTGGACCGGCCGCCAGACATCCACCGAGCGGCCTGACAACGGATGATTCGGTTGTCCCCCAACCGGGGGAGGAAAAGCAATTGACCCCGGGCCGGGCCCGGGGTCAATTGGTGAGTGCGGGGAGTTACGCCCAGTTCCAGACCGACATGTCGCCGGCCGGGTACTGCGCGCAGGCGTCGGTCGCCTTGGCGACGACACCCTTGTTGTTGAAGAA
Source organism: Mycobacterium florentinum (assembly GCF_010730355.1). Classification (NCBI taxonomy): domain Bacteria; kingdom Bacillati; phylum Actinomycetota; class Actinomycetes; order Mycobacteriales; family Mycobacteriaceae; genus Mycobacterium; species Mycobacterium florentinum. The sequence continues at coordinate 2,929,320 of NZ_AP022576.1, read as the reverse complement.
GATCTTCATGTGGTTGGGCCAGGCCACCCACAGCGGGTCGGAGACCGGCGCGTAGAAGTTCTCCGAGTAGCCGCGGCGGTCCTGCGGTGACAGGGAGTAGAACCAGTGCGCCTTGTCGATCGTCGCCTGCTGGACGTTCGGGTGGTTGTTGAAGTCGATCATGTACCGCTGGTAGTACACCGGGCTGGTGTCCCGGGTCGCCGCGAGAATCTGCTCGGCGTCACAGGTGGTGTTGATCATCCGGCGGGGGATTGGGAAGTCCTCCGTGGAGTCCGCGGACGCGGTCGTCGGGAAGGTCACAGCGGCCATACCCATTGCAAGGAAAACGGCGCCTGCGCGCACGCACGAACTCAGCCGAGACATAGAGATAACGGTAGCACTTCGGAAAGCCTGCGGGCGAGCCTTGGTCATCTTTTAGTCCGGCTTACTAGGCCTCGCCATCAGGGACGATGACGTGCGAGGGGTCGGGCCGCAGGTCAGCCGGTGCCTGGCTGTAGTCGCCGAACGGGCCGTCGCGGCGCTCCACCGCGGCCCGTACGCCCTGGGTTTCGGCGGTGTTGATGAAGTCGAGCGCGTCCGGAGTATTGCGCATCAGGCCGTCCAGAATGACGCCCAACGTCTGGGTGGAGGCCAGTCCCATGTTCTCGTAGGCCTGGTTGACGATCAGTTTTTGTGCCCGCAGCTGCGACAGCGGGATCTGCGACAGCTCGGCGGCGATCTCGGCGACCCGCGCCTCCAGCCGCTCGAACGGCACCGCCTCGTTGATCAGCTCGATCTCGGCGGCCTGAACGCCGGTCAGTGGCCGGCCGGTCAGCGAGTGCCACTTGGCCTTGGCCAGGCTCAGCCGGTACAGCCACATGCCGGTCAGGTAGGCGCCCCACATCCGGCTGTACGGGGTGCCGATCACCGCGTCTTCGCTGGCGACGATGATGTCGGCACACAGCGCGTAGTCGCTGGCGCCGCCGACGCACCAGCCGTGCAACTGCGCGATCACCGGCTTGGACGCCCGCCAGATGGCCATGAACTTCTGTGACGGCGCGATCTCGCGGGCGGTGACGAATGCGAAGTCCTTGCCCGGATCCCACTTGCCGTCGGTCATCATCGCTTCGCCCCAGTGCTGGAAGCCGGCACCGAAGTCATAGCCGGCGGAGAAGGCGCGGCCGGCGCCGCGCAGCACGATGACCTTGATGTCCCAGTCCCGTTCGGCCAGGCCGATGGCGGCCTCGATCTCGTCGGGCATCGGCGGGACGATCGTGTTGAGCTGCTCGGGGCGGTTCAGCGTGATGGTGGCGACCGGACCCGCGGTCTTGTACAGCAGCGTCTCGAAGTCGGGCTTGGATACTGACATGGCCCCAGTGTGCGCTATTCGACCGGCGGGTCGGGCTCGCGGTTTTCCGGAGTGGACGCGTAGATCTGGTCGCCGATCTTCAGGTACGGCGTCGTGAAGTAGGCCGATCCCACCACGAGTGTGGTGAAGATCAGCGTCGTGATGACGGCGTTCGGCCACAGTTGTCCGGTTCCGAAGCCGAACAAGACGATGCCGAGCGCCGAGGTTCCCCAGTAGAAGTACCGGGCCTTGCGGCGCTGGGCGATGAAGCGAAAACGCGCCTGCGCCCAGCCGGCACCGATCAGGATCAGGCCGGCAATCACCATGCCGAGTTCAATGATGTCGAGGATCTTCACGCGTGGCCTCCCAGCGTCCGCCATAGGAACGAATAACTCAGCGCCGCCTTGAACGCGGCCTGCTCATTGTCGGCCGCGCCGGCATGCCCGCCCTCGATGTTCTCGTACAACCAGACCTGATGGCCCGCGGCCTGCAGCGCGGCCACCATCTTGCGGGCGTGGCCCGGGTGCACCCGGTCGTCGCGCGTGGACGTGGTGAACAGCACCTGCGGATAGTGGCGTGTCGCCGAAATATTTTGGTAGGGGGAGTATTTGGAGATGAACTCCCAGTCGTCCGGGTTGTCGGGGTCACCGTACTCGGCGACCCACGACGCGCCGGCCAGCAACAGGTGGTAGCGCCGCATGTCGAGCAGTGGCACGTCGCAGACCAAGGCGCCGAATTTCTCCGGGTACTTGGTCAGCATGATGCCCATCAGCAGTCCGCCGTTGCTGCCGCCCTGTGCGGCCAGCTGCTCGACGGTCGTGATGCCCCGGCGCACCAAATCGTCTGCCACCGCGGCGAAATCCTCGTCGACCTTGTGCCGGCCCTCGCGGATCGCCTGGGTATGCCAGCTGGGCCCGTACTCGCCGCCGCCGCGGATGTTGGCCATCACGTAGGTACCGCCGCGGGCCAGCCACAACCGGCCCAGCACCCCGCTGTACCCGGGTGTCTTGGACGACTCGAATCCGCCGTAGCCGCCCAGCAGGGTGGGGCCGGGCGCTTCGGCGTCTCGTGACCGCACCACGAAGTAGGGGATCAACGTGCCGTCCTTCGACGGGACGAAATACTGCTGCACATCCAGGTTTTCGGCGTCGAAGAATGCCGGGGCGGACTTGATCTCTTCCAGGTGTTCGCCATCCGTGGCCCGCACCAGCTGCGAGGGCATGTCGAATCCGCTTGAATCCAAGAAGAATTCGTCACCCGTATCGTCGGCGGCCGCGATCACCGTGTGGGTCGCCGGCGGGATTCCGGCGATGGGTTCGCGCTGCCAGCTGCCGGGTGTGACGATTTCGACCCGGCTGGCGACGTCGGCCAGCGTGACGAGCAGCAGCCGGTCCCGGGTCCACGCGCTCTGATGCAGGCAGGTGTGCTCGTCGGGTTCGAAGACCACACTCAAATCTTTTGTCCCAGACATGAATTCGTCGTAACGGGCTGCCAGCAGCGAGCCGGCGCGATAGGTGGCGCCGGCATTGTCGTCCAAGGTCCAATCGGTACGCAGCTCGATCAGCAGCCATTCGCGGTGCACCGACACGCTCGCGTCGGTGGGGGCGTCGATGCGGATCAGTTCCGGCCCACGGACTTCGTAAGTCTCTTCGTTCCAGAAGTCGACCGCGCGACCGACGAAGGTGCGTTCGAATCCCGGCGTCCGGTCGGCACTTCCCGACACGCTGACGTCGGTGCGCGTGCCCTCGAAGACAGTCTCGGCATCGCGCAGCGGCGTGCCGCGACGCCAGCGCTTGACGATGCGCGGGTATCCCGATTCGGTCAGCGAGTCGGCGCCGAAGTCCGTTCCGACCAGCACCGTATCCGGATCTTCCCAGCCGATCTGCGACTTGGCTTCCGGGAGCGTGAACCCGTCGGGAATGAATTCGCGTGTGAGCATGTCGAATTCGCGCACGATCACCGCGTCCGAGCCGCCGCGGGAAAGATTGACCAGGGCACGGGTGAACTCCGGTTCGATCACCGTGGCGCCGGCCCACACCCACTTCTCGTCGTCGGCGCGCCCGAGTTCGTCGACGTCGATCAGCACGTCCCACTCAGGGGAGTCGCCACGGTAGCTGTCCAGCGTGGTGCGCCGCCACAATCCGCGGGGGTTGGCGGCGTCGCGCCAGAAGTTGTACAGGTACTCGCCGCGGCGACGGACGTACGGGATGCGGGCGTCGGTGTCGAGAACCTCGAGCGCCTCGGCGCGCATCCGCTCGAAGTCCGCCTCGAACTCGCCGCGGCAGAACTCCGCGATCGTCGGATGGTTGCGTGCGCGCACCCAATCCAGCGCCTTCTCGCCGGTGACTTCCTCGAGCCACAGGTACGGGTCGTCAGGCGAGTTGGGGTCCCGGGCAAGCTCAGCTGTCATGGGTCAGGCAACCTCTGCTGTCATGGCAGCCATTGTGGCCCCAGCGGTAATGTGAGCTGTATTACAGGTGAAGCAGAACGGGAGTCGAGCAAATGACTGTCTTCGCACGCCCGGGTTCCAGTGGGGCCCTGATGTCGTACGAATCGCGGTACGACAATTTCATCGGGGGTGAGTGGGTCGCACCCGCCAAGGGTCTCTACTTCGAGAACCCGACGCCGGTGACCGGCCAAACATTCTGCGAAGTGGCGCGCTCCGACGAGAGCGACGTCAGCAAGGCGCTCGATGCCGCGCACGCGGCCGCCCCGGCGTGGGGAAGGAGCTCGCCGACCGAGCGCGCCGCGGTGCTGAACAAGATCGCCGATCGCATTGAGGCGAACCGGGATTCGTTGGCCCTCGCGGAGGTCTGGGACAACGGCAAGCCGATCCGCGAGACGCTGGCCGCCGACATCCCGCTGGCCGCCGATCATTTCCGGTATTTCGCCGCGGCCATCCGGGCCCAGGAGGGTTCGCTCTCGCAGATCGACGAGGACACCGTCGCCTACCACTTCCACGAGCCCCTCGGCGTCGTCGGGCAGATCATCCCGTGGAACTTCCCGATCCTGATGGGCGCGTGGAAGCTGGCGCCGGCGCTGGCCGCCGGCAACACGGTGGTGCTCAAGCCCGCCGAGCAGACGCCGGCGTCGATCCTCTACCTGATGTCGCTGATCGCCGACGTGATCCCGCCGGGCGTGGTCAACATCGTCAGTGGATTCGGCGTCGAGGCCGGCAAGCCGCTGGCGTCCAGCGACCGGATCGCCAAGGTCTCGTTCACCGGGGAGACCACCACCGGCCGGCTGATCATGCAGTACGCGTCGCAGAACCTGATCCCGGTCACGCTGGAGCTTGGCGGCAAGAGCCCCAACATCTTCTTCTCCGACGTGATGGCCACCAACGACAACTTCCAGGACAAGGCCCTGGAGGGCTTCACGATGTTCGCCCTCAACCAGGGCGAAGTGTGCACCTGCCCGTCGCGCAGCCTGATCCAGTCCGACATCCACGACGAGTTCCTGGAGCTGGCCGCGATCCGGACCAAAGCGGTCCGGCAAGGCGACCCGCTGGACACCGAGACCATGATGGGCTCGCAGGCCTCCAACGATCAGCTGGAAAAGATCCTGTCCTACGTCGAGATCGGCAAGGGCGAGGGCGCCAAGGTCATCACCGGCGGTGAGCGTGCCGAACTCGGTGGTGATCTGTCCGGCGGCTACTACATGCAGCCGACGATCTTCTCCGGCAACAACAAGATGCGGGTGTTCCAGGAGGAGATCTTCGGGCCGGTGGTGACGGTGACGTCGTTCACGGACTTCAACGACGCGATGAGCATCGCCAACGACACCCTCTACGGCCTGGGTGCCGGGGTGTGGAGCCGCAACGGCAACGTCGCGTATCGCGCCGGTCGCGAGATCAAAGCCGGCCGGGTGTGGGTGAACTGCTATCACGTGTACCCGCCGCACGCGGCCTTCGGTGGCTACAAGCAATCCGGGTTCGGCCGCGAGACCCACCAGATGGCACTCGACCATTACCAGCAGACCAAGAACCTGTTGGTGTCCTACGCCGACAAGGCGCAGGGCTTCTTCTGATGAGCGCCCCGGCGACCGCGGTCATCACCGTTGCCGCCGCCGAATTGCTGGCTCGCCTGCAGGACCGCCACGGCCCGGTGATGTTTCATCAGTCCGGCGGCTGCTGCGACGGGTCGTCGCCGATGTGCTACCCGTGCGGCGACTTTCTCGTCGGTGACCGCGACGTCCTGCTCGGCGTGCTGGACGTGGGAGCCGACGGCGTCGCCGTGTGGATCTCGGGCCCGCAGTACCAGACTTGGAAACACACCCAGCTGGTCATCGACGTGGTGCCCGGCCGCGGCGGCGGATTCAGCCTGGAAGCACCCGAGGGCATGCGGTTTCTCAGTCGCGGCCGCGTCTTCACCGACGAGGAAAAAGCCCAGCTAGAAGCCGTGCCCGTGATCACCGGAGCCGCATACGAGGGGGGCGAGCGGCCGTCGACGCGGGGCCCGGTTATTGACAAAGCCGTGCCGGAAACGTGCCCGACTCGTAGTCCGTGACTCAGTACGCTCGATGAGGTGATCCCGTTACCCCGGCCCTGGCTACTGGCCGGTGCGATGCTGGTCGGCGCCGCGGTCGGGCTGCTGGCGGGGGTGGCGTTGACCGTGCTGGTCCATACCCGGGTGCGTCCCGACCTGGTGATCGCACTGGTCCTCGGGTTGCCCGGTGTGATCGGGCTGCTGACGATCCTGTTCTCGGGCCGTCGCTGGGTCACGACGCTGGGCGCGTTCATTCTGGCGATCGGTCCCGGCTGGTTCGGGGTGCTGGTCGCGATCGAAGTGACCTCCCATGGCTGACAAAAAGGTCGAGCACGACCATGTGACCAACCCGGGGACCGAACCGTTCGTTCCGGACTTCGAGGACACCGGCACGCGGGGGTTCGTCCCGGATTTCAGCGACACCGGTGAGCACTCGGTGCCGTTCATCCCGAACTTCGACGACACCGGCTCGCAGCCCATATCCTTCGCTGCGCAGCCCGACAAAGCCGACGCCAAGGACGCGAAGAACGCCGGGGACGCCAAGACGCCCGCTGCTACCGGCGAGGTTGCCGATCCGGATCCGGACGCCGCCGGTCAGTCGGTGCAGTCGGTTACCGTGCCCGGCCGCTACCAGTACCTGAAGTGGTGGAAATTGGCCCTGGTGATCCTCGGTGTGTGGGCCGCGACGGCCCTGGTCGGGCTGAGTCTCTTCTACTGGTGGTACCACACGATCGACAAGACCCCGGCGGTGTTCATGGCGCTGGTCTACGTCGTTGCCTGCACCGTCGGCGGCGTGATGCTGGCAATGGTGCAGGGCCGGCCGCTGATCTCCGCACTGTCCATCGCGGTGATGTCGGGACCGTTTGCCTCTGTCGCCGCCGCGGCCCCCCTGTACGGCTATTACTACTGCGCGCGCACGGGTCATTGTCTGCTCGGCGTCATCCCGTATTGACCCACGCTGCAGTGCGGCCAGAAGTCCTCGCCCACTAGTGTGGGCTCGTGACTTCTCACTATGACGTCGTTGTCCTTGGAGCTGGTCCCGGCGGATATGTCGCAGCGATTCGCGCCGCGCAGCTAGGCCTCAACACCGCGGTCGTGGAACCGAAGTACTGGGGTGGAGTCTGCCTCAACGTCGGCTGCATTCCCTCCAAGGCGTTGCTGCGCAATGCCGAACTCGTGCACATCTTCACCAAAGAGGCCAAGACGTTTGGCATCAGCGGCGAGGCCTCATTCGATTACGGGGTCGCCTTCGATCGCAGCCGCAAAGTGGCCGAGGGCCGCGTCGCCGGCGTGCACTTCCTGATGAAGAAGAACAAGATCACCGAGATCCACGGCTACGGCCGCTTCACCGACCCGCACACGCTGTCGGTCGATCTCAATGACGGTGGTACCGAAACGGTCACGTTCGACAACGTCATCATCGCCACCGGCAGCAGCACCCGCCTGGTTCCCGGTACGTCGCTGTCGGAAAACGTGGTCACCTACGAGGAACTGATCCTGTCCCGCGAGCTGCCGGAATCGATCATCATCGCGGGCTGTGGGGCGATCGGCATGGAGTTCGGTTACGTGCTGAAGAACTACGGCGTCGACGTGACCGTCGTGGAGTTCTTGCCCCGCGCGCTGCCCAACGAGGACGCCGAAGTCTCCAAGGAGGTCGAGAAGCAGTTCAAGAAGCTGGGCGTCAAGATCCTGCTCGGGACCAAGGTCGAGTCCATCACCGATGACGGCTCCGTGGTTCGGGTGGCGGTCAGCAAGGACGGTAAGTCGGAGGAGCTCAAGGCCGAAAAGGTGTTGCAGGCCATCGGTTTTGCACCCAACATCGAGGGCTACGGATTGGACAAGGCCGGCGTCGCGCTGACGGATCGCGGGGCGATCGGGATCACCGATTACATGCGCACCAATGTCGACCACATCTACGCGATCGGCGACGTCACCGGCAAGCTCCAGCTGGCCCACGTCGCCGAGGCGCAGGGCGTGGTCGCGGCCGAAACCATCGCCGGCGCAGAGACTTTGGCGCTCGGTGACTACCGGATGCTGCCGCGCGCGACCTTCTGCCAACCGAACGTCGCCAGCTTCGGGCTGACCGAGGAGCAGGCCCGCGACGAAGGCTACGACGTGGTGGTGGCCAAATTCCCGTTCACCGCCAACGCCAAGGCGCATGGTGTGGGCGACCCCAGCGGTTTCGTGAAGTTGGTCGCCGACGCCAAGTACGGCGAACTGCTGGGCGGACACCTGGTCGGCCACGACGTCTCCGAGCTGCTGCCCGAGCTCACCCTGGCCCAGAAATGGGACCTGACCGCCACCGAGCTGGCCCGCAACGTGCACACCCACCCGACCATGTCCGAGGCGCTGCAAGAGTGCTTCCATGGCCTGACCGGCCACATGATCAACTTCTAGCCGATGGTTCGCGGCGAGACCATTCTGGGTGCCCTCGGCGGTGCCGCTACCGGTTATGTGCTGTGGCTGGTTGCCATCTCGCTCGCCGGTGACAACGCGACGGCGGGCCACTGGGGTCCGCTGGTGTTGCTGGGATCGGTGCTGCTGGGCGTCTTCGCCGTGATTTGGGGCTTCTTGCTGCGGCGGCGCCGCAAGTATCTGTGGGCGGCGTTCGCCTTCGACTTGCCAATACTGCCAGTCATTTTGACGCTGGCGGTGCTGGCCGACGTCTACGCCTGAGGCGTTACTTCGGGTTGTCCAACTCGATGTTGAGGGCGGATATCGTCGCCGCCAGCCCGTCGTATTGTGTTGCAAGCAAGCAGAATTCGATGAGTCGGTGCCGGTCGAGGTGCATCGCCAGTTGCTGCCAGGTGTCCTCGCTGACGGACCGGTTCTTGATCAGCTCGTCGGTCGCGGTCAACAGCGCCTGTTGCCGGGCGCTCAGTATCACCCGGGGTCCGTCGCCGTCCGGAACGTCGGGCCAGGCGAAGATCGTCGCCTGCATGTGAGCGTCCAGACCGAATCGGCGTCCCATCTTCCGATGGTGCTGCAGCTCATATTCGCTCGATCGCAGATGCGCGACGCGCAGGATCACCAATTCGGTGTCCACTCGGGGCAGTCGGCCGCGCAGCAGCCGGCCGCCGTACAGCGACCACGCCCAAAACAGTCCTTGGCGCTGACCGAGCGTGGTGAACAGATGCATCTCGGGCGCCTGCAATTTGCGGGCGGCCCCTTTGGCCAGCAGCCAGTTGATCGGGCCCAGCCGGCGAAATTTGGTGGACGACGGGATGCGGGCGACGTGGCCGGTCTGCGCGCCACTCATGGCTGCTTCACCAAGTACGGCGACACCGTGCTGCGGTGCTCGTCGAGATCGAGGGCGCGTCCCAATGCCGGGAACGCGCGTTGTGGACAGTTATCGCGTTCGCAGACACGGCAACCCGCGCCGATGGGTGTGGCGACGTCTCCCGACAAGTCCAGTCCTTCCGAGTAGACGAGCCGGTGCGCGTGCCGCAGCTCGCAGCCCAGCCCGATCGCGAAGGTTTTACCTGGCTGACCATACCGGGCAGCGCGGCGTTCCACGGTGCGGGCCACCCACATGTAGTTGCGGCCGTCGGGCATCTGGGCGATCTGCACCAGGATCTTGCCCGGGTTGGCAAACGTCTCGTAGACGTTCCACAGCGGGCAGGTGCCGCCGCTGGAGGAGAAGTGAAAACCGGTGGCGGACTGACGTTTCGACATATTGCCGGCGCGATCCACCCGAACGAACGAGAACGGCACGCCCCGCATCGACGGCCGTTGCATCGTCGACAGCCGGTGCGCGATGGTTTCGTAGCTCACCGAGTAGAACGCCGACAGCCGCTCGACGTCGTAGCGGAAATTCTCGGTGACGTCGTGGAATTGGCGATAGGGCAGCACCGCGGCGGCGGCGAAGTAGTTGGCCAGTCCCAGCCGGGCCAGCGTATGGGACTCCTCGCTGGTGAATTTGCCGTCGGCGACCATGCTGTCGATCAGGTCGCCGAACTCGAGGTAGGCCAATTCGGCGGCCATCTTGAAGACCTGCTGACCCAGCGAGAGGTGATTGCTGATCTCCAGCGTCTTGGTCTTGGGGTCGTAGCGGTGCAGCACCGTGTCGCCGAGGTCGATGCGCCTGTTGATGTGGACGCCGTGCACCTCGGTGAGCCGCCGCGTCAACTCGCGGGCCAGGTCGCCGTGGTGCAGCCGGGTGTGGATCGTCAGGTCTTCGGCGGCGGTGTCGAGCTCGTGCAGGTAGTTCTGTCGCTGGTAGAAGTAGTCGCGCACCTCTTCGTGCGGCATCGTGATGGATCCGCTGCCGCTGCCGTCGGAGTAGCGCTCCTCGGTAGCGGCGGCCAGCTGCGCGGTGGTGAGCCGGTAGCGCCGGTGCAGGTTGACCACCGCGCGGGCCAGGGCGGGATGGGCGTTGACCATGTCGGCGACCTCGGGTGGGTCGACGTTGATGTCCAGATCGCGATCCATGGTCACCTCGCGCAGCTCGGCGACCAGGCGGGTGTCGTCCTGGGAGGCGAAGAAGGTGGCGTCCACGCCGAACACTTCGCTGATCCGCAGCAGCACGGCCACCGTCAGCGGGCGAACGTCGTGCTCGATCTGGTTGAGGTAGCTCGGCGAGATCTCCAGCAATTGGGCCAGCGCGGCTTGCGAGAACCCCCGCTCGTTACGCAACTGGCGAACGCGGGAGCCGACGAACGTTTTGGACATTTATGCCAGCCTACCTGCATTGCAAAGGAAGGGTTAGCAGACTTGGCAGCCGAAGAGCGACGTCGTGAGGTTTGGCGTTTGTCCGCCGTCGTTGGCATGATTCGCATCGAGGTCGCAGGTAAACCTCGGGGTAACGCAGGTAAGGCAATTGGGGAGTAACTCGTGAGCCTGGACAAATCAATGATGCCGGTGCCCGACGGTCACCCCGACGTTTTCGACCGCGAATGGCCACTGCGCATCGGCGACATCGACGCCACCGGCCGGTTGCGCCTGGACGCCGCGTGCCGGCACATCCAGGACATCGGGTCGGACCAGCTGCGCGAGATGGGCTTTGAGGAGACTCACCCGCTGTGGATCGTCCGGCGCACGATGCTCGACCTGCTGCGCCCGATCGAGTTCCGCGACATGCTGCGGTGTCGCAGATGGTGTTCGGGCACCTCGAACCGGTGGTGTGAGATGCGGGTTCGCATCGACGGGCGCAACGGTGGCCTGATCGAATCCGAGGCCTTCTGGATCCACGTCAGCCGGGAGACCGAGATGCCGTCGCGCATCTCCGACGACTTCCTCGAGGGCCTGCATAAGACCACGTCCGTGGACCGGCTGCGCTGGAAGGGCTATTTGAAGCCGGGCAGCCGCGACGACGCCACCGAGATCCACGAGTTCGGAGTCCGGGTCACCGACATCGACCTGTTCGACCACATGAACAACTCGGTGTACTGGAGCGTCATCGAGGACTACCTGGCGTCGCACCCCGAGTTCATGCAGGGGCCGCTGCGCGTCACCATCGAGCACGAGGCGCCGGTGGCGCTCGGCGACAAGCTGGAGATCATCTCGCACGTGCATCCGGCGGGATCGACCGACAAATTCGGCCCCGGGCTGACCGATCGCCTTGTTACAACGCTCACATATGCGGTCGGCGACGAGACGAAAGCGGTTGCGTCGCTCTTTAATCTCTAACCGGACAACCGTCCCGTTAAATCGTGGTTGACCTCGGATTTTGGTTACCGGCTGGTAGCTTCTGAACCGGTTCAGATTCTGTACACCTTCGCAGACTTAGCAAAAACGGTGTGGAGTCGTGGCCCAAATTTACAAACAAAATGGGTGGACCTGCATCAACGGGCTGTGCCATCGTCGTGTTAGCACAGGAGTGAAGCTGATACCGGACAGCGGTACGGCTTAACAGATTTTGACCCGTAAGGAGTAGCCCCAATGTCTGTCGTTGGCACCCCGAAGAGCGCCGAGCAGATCCAGCACGACTGGGACACCAACCCCCGTTGGAAGGACACCAGCCGCACCTACACCGCTTCCGATGTGGTGGCCCTGCAGGGCAGCGTCGTCGAGGAGCACACCCTGGCCCGCCGCGGCGCCGAGGTGTTGTGGGAGCAGTTGCACGACCTGGAGTACATCAACGCCCTCGGTGCCCTGACCGGCAACATGGCCGTGCAGCAGGTGCGCGCCGGCCTGAAGGCCATCTACCTGTCCGGGTGGCAGGTCGCCGGTGACGCCAACCTGTCCGGCCACACCTACCCCGACCAGAGCCTGTACCCGGCCAACTCGGTGCCGCAGGTCATCCGTCGCATCAACAACGCGCTGCTGCGCGCCGACGAGATCGCCAAGGTCGAGGGTGACCGGTCGGTGCAGAACTGGCTGGCGCCGATCGTCGCCGACGGCGAGGCCGGCTTCGGCGGTGCTCTCAACGTGTACGAGCTTCAGAAGGCGATGATCGCTGCAGGCGTCGCGGGGTCGCACTGGGAAGATCAGCTGGCTTCGGAGAAGAAGTGCGGCCACCTCGGTGGCAAGGTGCTGATCCCGACTCAGCAGCACATCCGAACCCTGACCTCGGCGCGTCTGGCGGCCGACGTCGCCGGTGTGCCGACGGTCGTGATCGCCCGTACCGACGCCGAGGCGGCCACCTTGATCACCTCGGACGTCGACGAGCGCGACCAGCCGTTCATCACCGGTGAGCGGACCAAGGAAGGCTTCTACCGCGTCCGCAACGGCCTCGAGCCGTGCATCGCGCGGGCCAAGGCCTACGCGCCGTACTCCGACCTGATCTGGATGGAGACCGGAACCCCGGACCTCGATCTCGCGGCCAAGTTCGCCGAGGGCGTCAAGTCCGAGTTCCCCGACCAGATGCTGGCCTACAACTGCTCGCCTTCCTTCAACTGGCGCAAGCACCTGGACGACTCCACCATCGCGAAGTTCCAAAAAGAGCTTGGCGCAATGGGATTCAAGTTCCAGTTCATCACGCTGGCCGGCTTCCACGCGCTGAACTACTCGATGTTCGATCTGGCCTACGGCTACGCCCGCAACCAGATGAGCGCCTACGTCGAGCTGCAGGAGCGCGAGTTCGCTGCCGAGGAGCGCGGCTACACCGCGACCAAGCACCAGCGCGAGGTCGGTGCGGGTTACTTCGACCGCATCGCCACCACGGTGGACCCGACGTCGTCGACCACCGCGCTGACCGGCTCCACCGAAGAGGGTCAGTTTCACTGAGGACGAGCGGGCGTAAGCCCGCGAGGACAAAGCGAAACCGACAGGTGAAGTCACTGAGCACGTTGTGAAAGCGACGGCTTGAGTCACTAGGCGCAGCCGCGTAACTTGCGGCTGAAGTAGCATAGGCCCCGCCCGGCGATCCCGGGCGGGGCCTATTGCGGTCCAAGACAATATGACTGGAGAGAAACGCAGTGAGCGACAAAGGGATTCAGCGGGTTGGGGTTGTCGGGGCCGGCCAGATGGGGTCCGGAATCGCCGAGGTCTCGGTCCGCGCCGGCGTCGCCGTCACGGTGTACGAGACCACCGAGGCGCTGATCACCGCGGGGCGCAACCGCATCGTCAAATCGCTGGAGCGCGGCGTCAGCGCGGGCAAGGTGACCGAGCGTGAGCGTGACCGCGCCCTGAGCCAGCTCAGCTTCACCACCGACCTCAACGACCTCGCCGACCGCCAGCTGGTGATCGAGGCGATCATCGAGGACGAGGCCGTCAAGGCGGAGGTTTTCGCGAAGCTCGACGAGGTGATCACCGATCCGGACGCGGTGCTGGCGTCGAACACGTCGAGCATTCCGATCATGAAGATCGCGGCGGCCACCAAGAACCCGCAGCGGGTGCTGGGCTTGCACTTCTTCAACCCGGTGCCGGTGCTGCCGCTGGTCGAATTGGTCAGCACGCTGGTTACCGACGAAGGCGCCGCCGCGCGCACCGAGGAGTTCGCCGGCGCGGTGCTGGGCAAGCAGGTGGTGCGGTGCTCCGACCGGTCCGGATTCGTGGTGAACGCCCTCCTGGTGCCCTATCTGCTCTCGGCGATCCGGATGGTGGAGGCGGGATTCGCGACCGTCGAGGATGTCGACAAGGCGGTCGTTGCCGGCCTGTCGCACCCGATGGGCCCGCTGCGGCTGTCTGATCTTGTTGGGTTGGACACACTCAAACTGATTGCCGACAAGATGTTCGAAGAATTCAAAGAACCGCATTACGGTCCCCCGCCACTGCTGCTCCGCATGGTCGAGGCGGGCATGTTGGGTAAGAAATCCGGTCGGGGTTTCTACACGTACTGAACCAGATCGCAAATTTTTGCCGGACCTGCGCATTGACGACGTCAGAGAGGTGTGCCTGCGTCGGGTATCATTTCCGCGGTCACCAAAGCGAGAGGTAGCTATTCAGCATGACGCAGCTCAGGCCGTATTACGAAGAGTCGCAGTCCATCTACGACGTGTCGGATGAGTTTTTCGCATTGTTCCTAGACCCGACGATGGGCTACACCTGCGCCTACTTCGAGCGTGACGACATGACGCTGGAGGAAGCCCAGAACGCCAAGTTCGACCTGGCGCTGGGCAAGCTGAACCTCGAGCCGGGCATGACCTTGCTCGACATCGGCTGCGGCTGGGGCGGCGCGCTGCAGCGCGCGGTCGAGAAGTTCGACGTCAACGTCATCGGAATCACGCTCAGCCGCAACCAATTTGAATACAGCAAGGCCAGAATGGCTAAGGTCCCGACCGAGCGCTCCGTCGAGATTCGGCTGCAGGGCTGGGAAGAATTCGAGGACCGGGTCGACCGGATCGTCACCATCGGCGCGTTCGAAGCGTTCAAGTCGGAGCGTTACCCGGCGTTCTTCGACCGTGCCTACAACATTCTTCCGGACGACGGCCGGATGTTGCTGCACACAATTCTGGCGCAGACCCAGAAGTCGATGCACGAAAACGGCATCAAACTGACGATGAAAGACATTCGTTTCGCCAAGTTCATCGGCGACGTGATTTTCCCGGGCGGACAGCTGCCGTCGATAGAGGACCTGCTCAAGCTCGCTCCGGACGCCGGATTCTCGGTCGAAAAGGTGCAATTGCTGCAGCCGCATTACGCCCGGACGCTGAACATGTGGGCCGCCAACCTCGAGGCCAACAAGGACAGGGCGATCGAAATCCAGTCCGAAGAGATCTACGACCGCTATATGCACTACCTGACGGGGTGCGAGAACTTCTTCCGCAAGGGCATCACCGACGTGGGGCAGTTCACCTGCGTGAAGTAGACCCCAGACCAGACGCAGCGGGCCGGACTTGATGTCCGGCCCGCTTTTCGTTTACTTCTCCAGCGTGAACTGGTCGACGTCGGTGTAGCCCTGACGGAACAGGTTGGCGCAGCCGGTCAGGTACTTCATGTACCGGTCGTAGACCTTCTGCGACTGCGTCTCGATCGCCGCGTCCTTGTTGGCCTCCAGCGCCGCCGCCCACATGTCCAGGGTGCGCGCGTAGTGCAGCTGCAGGGATTGGGTCCGGGTGAGCTTGAAGCCGGCATCCGAGGCGTGCTCTTCCACCAACTGGGGGGTGGGCAGCCAGCCGCCCGGGAAGATCTCGGCCAGGATGAACTGGGTGAAGTGCACGACTTCGTGGGTCAGCGGGAGGCCCTTGGCCCTGGCTTCCTTGAACGCCGGGCGCACGATGGTGTGCAGCATCATCACGCCGTCTGCCGGCAGCGCCGAGTAGGCCATCTCGAAGAAGCGGGCCCAGCGCGCGCGCCCGAAGTGCTCGAACGCACCGATCGAAATGATCCGGTCGACCGGCTCGTCGAACTTCTCCCAGCCTTCCAGCAGCACCCGTCGGGTGCGCTCGGTGTCCAGCTGATCGAACGACTTCTGCACGTGTTCGGCCTGGTTCTCCGACAACGTCAGGCCCACGACGTTGACGTCGTATTTCTCGATGGCCCGCCGCAGCGTGGCGCCCCAGCCGCAGCCGATATCCAGCAGCGTCATCCCGGGCTCGAGGCCCAGCTTGGACAGCGACAGGTCGATCTTGGCGAGCTGCGCCTCTTCCAGGGTCATATCGTCGCGTTCGAAGAACGCACAGCTGTAGGTCTGCGAGGGGTCCAGAAAGAGCCGGAAGAAATCGTCAGACAGGTCGTAGTGCGCCTGCACGTTGCGGAAATGCGGCGTGAGCTGCACGGCCATAACGAAAGTTGCCTTTCTGTATCCCAGAGGCGGGGCGAAATGGGAGGGAGCCCATCGGCCTCCGGTGCATACGCTCTGCATGCTATCGGGTCGAACCGGCGCAGGTCGTGCGCGCGGCCCGTCACATAGGGTCACACGAGACGGCCGCAATCCCCAAAACGGAGCGCACGCCAGAACGGTTCTACGGCTCCCGTGGCGGCACGATCGGCGAAGGATGCGGCTCCTCGCGGAACTTCTCCAGGGATCCGCCGACTTCGACAATTCCGCACAGTGCGTTCCAGCTCAGCATGGTCAGGTAGTCGATCAGTTCGTCTCTGGTCATCCGCGGATTCGACATCCACGAGTGGGTGGCCAACTGCACACCGCCGACGATCAAGTAGGACCACGGTTCCGCGCCGCCGGTGTCGATTCCGGCCTGCAGCATGCGCCGGCGCATCAGCACCGCGATCATGCGGGCGATGATCCGCTCGGAATCGGCGATCACCTTGCTCTTGCTGGCCGAGCTGTTCGCCATCACGAATCGGTAGGGCTCGGGTTCGTTTGCCACGGTGTCGACGTAGACGCGGATGACCTCGCGGGTGAGGTCGAGGCCATCGAGATTTGATGTCAGCGCGGCGGCCATGTTCGGAATCAGCGTGGTCTGCGCGAAGCGCATCATCACTGCCGTCGTCAGGTCGTTCTTGTCGACGAAGTAGCGGTACAGAACGGTCTTGGAAACGCCGATCTCCGCAGCGATTTCGTCCATGCTGAGGTAGCGGCCGTGTCGGCGGATTGCGTCGATCGTGCCGTCAACGAGCTCGTTGCGGCGCTCAACCTTGTGTTGATGCCAGCGCCGCTTGCGACCGTCGGTCTTCACGATTGCGGCCGGGACTTGCTCTGTCACTGTCGACGATTCCCATTCACTAGACGCCCCCGATACTACGGCGTTGGGAGGTCATTTGACCGGATGGGACTCCTCCCGTGCGGGGCTCCATCAACCGTCTAGTAACACTAACTGGCCCGAGCGATACATGATGGTGTGGTGGCACATAGAGCCGAGGCATCGGGTTCGGCCGGTTCGCGGCAGGAGCCGAGTGCGCCGACGGCCGCGGCGGACCGGACTCGTACGTCCTTCGCGGAATCATTCGCCGGCGCCGATCCCGAGGCGGACGCGCAGCGGCGGGTGGGGCTTCGCCGGATGAAGTTGGTGGCGCTGAGCTTCTTGGTCGGCGCCACCGTGGTGTTCCTGGCGTGCCGATGGGCGCAGGCACACGGCAGCGTGGGCGCCTGGGTCGGCTACGTCGGCGCGGCCGCCGAGGCGGGCATGGTGGGTGCCCTGGCGGACTGGTTTGCGGTAACGGCGTTGTTCAAGCATCCGCTGGGCATACCGATCCCGCACACCGCGATCATCAAGCGGAAGAAGGACCAGCTCGGCGAGGGCCTGGGCACCTTCGTCCGGGAGAACTTCTTGTCGGCGGAAGTGGTCGAGACCAAGCTGCGCGACGCCCAGGTGCCGGGGCGGCTCGGCAAATGGCTCTCGGAGCGGTCGCACGCCGAGCGGGTGGCCGGCGAGGCCGCAACGGTGCTGCGCGTCCTCGTCGAGCTGCTGCGCGACGAGGACGTCCAGCAGGTGATCGACCGGATGATCGTACGGCGCATCGCCGAACCCCAGTGGGGGCCACCGGTCGGCCGGGTGCTGGCCACGCTGCTCGCCGAGAACCGGCAGGAAGCCCTGATCCAGTTGCTCGCCGACCGGGCCTTTCAGTGGTCGCTGAACGCGGGCGAGATCATCCAGCGCGTGGTCGAGCGTGATTCTCCGACCTGGTCACCGCGATTCATCGACCATCTCGTCGGAGACCGCATCCACCGCGAGCTGATGGACTTCACCGACAAGGTGCGCCGCAACCCGGACCACGAGTTGCGGCGTTCGGCGACCCGGTTCCTGTTCGAATTCGCCGACGATCTGCAACATGACCCGGACACCATCGCGCGCGCCGACGCGATCAAAGAGCAGCTGATGGCGCGTGACGAGATCTCCAATGCCGCCGCGACGGCGTGGACAACACTGAAGCGGCTGGTGCTCGAGGGCGTCGACGATCCCTCCAGTACGTTGCGCACCCGCATCGCGGACACCGTCGTCCGCATCGGGGAGTCCTTGCGCGACGACGCGGAGCTGCGCGACAAAGTCGACAGCTGGATCGTGCGGGCCGCCCAGCATCTGGTCTCGCAGTATGGGGTCGAGATCACCGCGATCATCACCGACACGATCGAACGCTGGGATGCCGAGGAGGCGAGTCGGCGGATCGAACTGCATGTGGGCCGTGACCTGCAATTCATCCGGATCAACGGAACCGTGGTCGGATCGCTGGCCGGGCTGGTCATCTACACGATCGCGCAGCTGTTCTTCTAGGGGTGCTAACTAGTGCTTGCAAATGCAAGCACATTTCCGTACGCTCTGTACCTGTCAAGGTCGGCCATCGGACCCAAGGAGCACGCAATGCCACCGGAGGAGACTCTCTCCGCCAAGGTGTCTACCGCGGCTTCCGACATCGGCAGCTTCATCAGAAGCCAGCGCGAACTCGCGCAGGTTTCGGTGCGCCAACTCGCGGAGCTGGCCGGTGTCAGCAATCCCTATCTGAGCCAGGTTGAGCGCGGACTGCGCAAACCTTCTGCCGACGTGCTCAGTCAGATCGCCAAAGCGCTGCGGGTTTCCGCCGAGGTCCTTTACGTGCGGGCCGGGATTCTCGAGCCGAGCGATAAGAGCCAAGTGCGTGACGCGATCATCACCGACACGGCGATCACCGAGCGTCAGAAGCAGATTCTGCTCGAGATCTACGCCTCATTTGCCCAGCAAAACGAATCGATCCATGAGGAGAGTTCGACCGAACCCGACAACCACGAGTGAGGTAGCCCGGCCGGGCCGGCTCAGCTGCGGAATCGCCTGAGCTCACGTTGGTGACGTATATCCCGACGGCCGCTGGGTTACCCGGAAGGGAAGGATGCACCGATTCCCAGGCGCGGCGCTGCGCCGAAATCACTCGATCGTCAACCCGACCCGACCAACCAGGAGGTTTCCCGGCAAGTCGCGTGCCATGTCAATCCGCGGGTCTTGACTACTCCTCGCAGGAGGAGCCGACGCTTGCCTCGACTTCCAAACCAAACACTTCCACAAACCTGAGAACGACAACCAACCATGAAAGGAAACACCATGGCTGAAAACACCAACATCGAAGAATTGCGGGCGCCGCTGCTGGCGGCCCTGGGCGCTGCGGACCTGGCCCTGGCCACCGTGAACGAGCTCATCAGCAACCTGCGTGACCGCGCCGAGGACACCCGCACCGACACCAAGAGCCGGGTCGAGGAGAGCCGCGCTCGCATCGCCAAGCTGCAGGAGGACCTGCCCGAGCAGTTCACCGAGCTGCGCGAGCGTTTTACCCCCGAGGAGCTGCGCAAGGCTGCCGAGGGCTACCTGGACGCGGCGACCAACCGCTACAACGAGCTGGTCGAGCGGGGCGAGGCCGCCCTGCAGCGGCTGCGCAGCCAGCGGCCGTTCGAGGAGACCACGGCGCGTGCCGAGGGTTACGTCGACCAGGCTGTCGAGCTGACGCAGGAAGCGCTGGGCACCGTCGCCACCCAGACCCGCGCGGTCGGCGAGCGTGCGGCCAAGCTGGTCGGCATCGAGTTGCCCAAGAAGGTCGAGTCGGCCGGTAAGGCTCCGGCCAAGAAGGCTCCGGCCAAGAAGGCTCCCGCGAAGAAGGCCCCGGCCAAGAAGGCTCCGGCCAAGAAGTCGGCGGCCAAGAAGGTCACCCAGAAGTAGTTCGGATTCCGGGTTGCCCTTCGGGGCAACTCGGATTCGACGTTTACGACGGCCCCCACATACCCTTAAGGCGTGAGCCAAGCCGTGGGTACCGTCATGTTGGTCTTGCAGATCGCCGTCCTGGTGATGGCGGTGTACGCGTTCATCCATGCGGCGATGCAGCGATCCGACGCCTACACCGCGGCGGAGAAGCTGACCAAGCCGGTGTGGCTGGTGATCCTGGGCCTGGCCGTCGCGTTGACATCCATCCTGAGCTTCGTTTTCGGCGTGCTCGGAATGGCCATCTCGGCCTGCGCGGCCGGCGTGTATCTGGTCGACGTGCGGCCGAAACTCCTTGAAATTCAGGGCAAGTCACGCTGAGGCGATGAAGGCTCTGCTGGCCGTATCCGCGGCCGCGGTGGTCGCGCTGCTGTCCGTCGCGCCGGTGACCGGCACGGCGTTGGCCGATCCCGGCACCGGCGAGGTCAACGCCGCCGGCCCGCCGTACGTCGATCACACCGCATGGGAGCGGTGGGGACAGCTGTCCAGCCTGCGGGTTTTTCCGACGCCATCCGGGCGGCTGGCCTCCAGGCAACCCGGCACAATGGGCGCGGCCGACGAGGCCTGGGCCGAGGTGCTGGCGATGGCGCCGGACGCCGACACGCCCGGCATGCGGTCGCAATTCCTCTGCCACTGGCAATTCGCCGAAATGGCGCAACCCGGCAAGACCAGCTGGAACCTCGAACCGTGGCGACCCGTCGTCGACGACGCCGAGATGGTCGCGTCCGGTTGCAATCCCGGCGGCCCGGAAGAATCGTTCTCGTGACGCTTAGCCGAGAACAGCTGGCCGCGCTCGTCGACCACACCCTGCTCAAACCCGAGGCCACCGACGCCGACGTGGTCGCGCTGCTCAAGGAAGCCGCGGACCTGGACGTCTACGCGGTGTGTGTATCCCCGTCGATGGTCCCGGTCGCCGCGGCGGCCGGCGGGGTGCGGGTGGCGACGGTGGCCGGGTTTCCGTCCGGCAAGCACGTCTCCGCGATCAAGGCGCAAGAAGCCGCCCAGGCGGTGGCATCCGGTGCGAGCGAAGTCGACATGGTCATCGACGTCGGTGCCGCGCTGGCCGGCGAGCTGGATGCGGTGCGCTCCGACATCGCGGCGGTGCGCGCCGCAGTGCCCGATTCCGTACTCAAGGTGATCGTGGAATCGGCTGTGTTGCTTGGTGATTCGGACGGGCGCACGCTGATCGACGTGTGCCGGGTCGCCGAGGATGCCGGCGCTGACTTCGTCAAGACCTCGACCGGGTTTCACCCCGCGGGCGGGGCGTCGGTGCGGGCCGTCGCACTGATGGCCGGTACCGTCGGCGGTCGCCTCGGGGTCAAGGCCAGCGGCGGTATTCGCACCACCGCCGACGCGCTCGCGATGGTCGACGCGGGGGCGACCAGGCTCGGCCTATCCGGTACCCGGGCTGTCCTCGACGGACTCGGTTAAAGCCCGGCGCCTAGATGTTGGCGAAGCAGGAGTCGTTGGTCTCGCCGGCGGGGATGGTGGCGTTCCGGGTGGAAAAGTGGCTCGTCACGCCGGTCGATGTCACCTGCACGCTGTCCGCGTGAATCCCCAGCGGGTAATCGGCGGTCAGTTTCGCGGTGTAGGCGTCCAGTGTCGACTGGACGCTTTCGCGGGGCATGGTGAAGCCCAACGCGTTGAAGCTCTGAATCTGCAGCTGAATTCCCTTACCGGACACCACGGGCTTGGTCGTGATGTTGTCCAGCATTCCCTTCAGCTCGATGGTGCCGTCGGCGGGATGAGTCGTCACGCTGTTGGTGACGAACGGGCCCAGCACCGGTATCGCGTTCTGCACCGAGTCCTTGATGCCTTCACTCGTCCAGGTGATGGTCGCGTCGAGCGAGCCGATGGTGCCCTTGGACGAGGAGGTCTTGTCCAGCTTCACGTCTTTGATGCTGATCTCGATCTTCATGCCCTTGGCATCGCGGATCTGGTTGCCCGCCGTCGACACCGAGATGTTGGTGAAATGCTGGGTGGCGAGCTGCCACAGCAGCAGCGGCGCGACCCCGAACGACGCGGTGGCCTGATCCTGGACCTCGCATGCGACCGCCTCGGCGACCTTGGTGTCGGCCACGTGGCGGGCGTACAACTCGCCGCCGATCAGCCCCGCGATGAGCAGCGACACCACGATGATGCAGATCAGAACGATGGACAACGGGTCGCGGAATCTCTTCTTCTTCGCCGGTTCCGGCTCCGGGCCGGGGGCCGCGATCCGCTCCGTGGGAGGCGCCGGCGGGGTAGGCGGCGGTGCCGGCGGGGTGGGCAGCGGTGCATAGCCGGCCTGCTGCGTGTCCGCACCGGCCGGGTATTGCAGCCGCTCGGTTGGGCGCTCAGTGGGGGGTGGGCCGAACGGGCCTTGATCCCCGCCAGGAGGCCACGATGACGGGCCCTCGTTCGGTGGTCCTGGTGGGTTCGTCACCCAACCGATTCTGCCCTATTGCTACGAGCAAAGTCAGACTGGTTGCGGAGCACCGCGATGTTGTCCCGGGCCTTCGCGACCTTGGCGACGTCGATGTCGGCGATCACCAACTGCGGGTCGGCGCCGGCCGAGGCGACCACCTCGCCCAGCGGGGAGGCCACCAGACTGCCGCCCACCCCCGTCGGCGCGCCCGACGACGAGCCCGAGCCGCCCAGTGTGTCACCGGGATCGGCCTGACCGGTCGCGGCGACGTAGCTCATCGAGTCCAGCGCGCGGGCGCGGGCCAGCAGCGTCCACTGCTCGAGTTTTCCGGGACCCGAACCCCAGGACGCGCAGACGGCGATGAGCTGGGCACCACGGCGGGCCAGCTCGGTGTAGAGCTCCGGAAAGCGGATGTCATAGCAAACGGTCAGCCCCACCCCGACCCCATCGACCGTGATCACCACGGGTTCGCGGCCCGGCGCGACGGTGCGCGACTCGGTGAAGCCGAACGCGTCGTAGAGGTGGATCTTGTCGTAGTGGGCGTCCGGCTGGTTGGGTGTGCCCGGCCCGGTCGCGATAAGCGTGTTCGTCACGCGCCCGTCGCCGGCCGGGGTGAACATGCCGGCGATCACCGTGACGCCGGAGTCGGTCGCGATCTGCCGGACGCCGTCCGCCCATGGCCCGTCGACGGGCTCGGCGACCGGGGCCAGCGGAACGCCGAACCGGCACATGGTCGCTTCGGGAAACACCACGAGCGTCGCGCCGGCGTCGGCGGCGCGGGCGGTGTAGTCGCGCACCTGCTGCAGATTCGCCGCCGGATCGCTGCCACTGAGCATCTGGGCCAAGGCGATTCGCATGACCGCCAGCTTAGGAGTTGTTGGTGATCCATTCGGTGGTGAAGCGTTGTTCCCGGCTCACCAGATCCGCCAGATGGGTGCCGATGATGTTCTCCACCTTGCCGCCGATCAGCGGAATCCGTACGTGGATGCTGACCCGGAACGTCAGGCGGGCGCCGCCGCGAGCAATGGGCGTCAGCTCGGCGGTGCCCGAAACGTCCACCGGGGTGTCCACGATCGAGCCCTTGATGGACGCCGTGGCGATGCCGTCGGTCACCGGCCCCCACATCTCTTCGCGTCTGAAGTAGAGATCGCCGCGGTGCAGCTGGGTGACCATCGCGGGCAGGTTGTGGCTGTGCACCTCCTGCAGCGTCACCACTTCGATGGTGCCGTCGGCCCCGGATTCACCACCGACGCGGATCGATTCCAGCCGCGCTTCGTCGACCGGAATGTCGGCCAGCCGGGCCCGCCAGTAGTCGGCCTCAGCGAACGCCCGATGCAGTTCTTCGACGCTGTCCTCGTAGTCCGCAGACAAGTCGAATGAGCGGGGCATAGCAGGTCAGGCTACCGTTACGGGCCATGAAAGCCAGCGATGCCGGATCCGTCCTCGCTGGTGCGCGCGTCGCCGAGGCGGTGCCGTTGGCGCCGTTGACGACTTTGCGGGTCGGGCCGATCGCGCGACGCCTGATCACCTGCACCAGCAGCGAACAGGTGGTCGCTGTGCTGGCCGAGCTGGACGCGGCCCGCGACGGGCCGGTGCTGGTGTTCGCCGGCGGGTCCAACCTGGTGATCGCCGACGACCTGACCGACCTGACCGCGGTGCGGTTGGCCGCTCGCGGGATCACCGTCGACGGCAACCTGGTGCGCGCCGAGGCCGGCGCGGTCTGGGACGACGTCGTCGTCGCGGCCATCGAGCACGGCCTGGGCGGGCTGGAGTGCCTATCCGGCATCCCGGGATCGGCCGGGGCCACCCCGGTGCAGAACGTCGGCGCCTACGGCGCGGAGGTGTCCGACACCATCACTCGGGTGCGGGTGCTCGATCGCGCCAGCGGCGAGGTGCGCTGGATGCCCGGCGGCGAGCTGGGGTTCGGCTATCGCACCAGCATGTTCAAGCGCGACCAGCAGGTCCCCGGCGTGGTGCTGGAAGTCGAGTTCGCCCTGGACGATTCGGGCCGCAGCGCGCCCCTGCGCTACGGCGAGCTCACGGCGGCACTGAACGCCGCCAGCGGTGAGCGCGCCGACCCGCGCGCGGTCCGCGCGGCGGTGCTGGCCCTGCGCGCCCGCAAGGGCATGGTGCTCGACGCGGGCGACCACGACACCTGGAGCGTGGGTTCGTTCTTCACCAACCCGGTGGTCGCCCCGGAGGTCTACGAGTCGCTGGCCGGCCGCACCGACGGGCCGGTGCCGAACTACCCGGCGCCCGACGGCGTCAAGCTGGCCGCCGGCTGGCTGGTGGAGCACGCGGGCTTCGGCAAGGGCTATCCCGACGACCCGGCCGCGCCCTGCCGGTTGTCCACCAAGCATGCGCTCGCCCTGACCAACCGCGGCAATGCCACCTCCGCCGACGTGATCGCGCTGGCGCGCACCGTCCGCGACGGGGTCCGCGACGTGTTTGCCATCACACTGGAGCCCGAACCCGTGCTGCTCGGCTGCGAGCTGTAGCTGTGAATTTGGTATAACTGCAGGCTTTCGCGACTTGTCGTGGCGGAATCCGTGTCGCTCCTGCCGGTATCTTTGGGTGTCGTGAGCACATCCCCCGACCAGCCGCCGATTAATCGGCGAGTGGCTTTGGCGGCCCTCGGGCTTGGGGTGTTCGCGCCGAGCGTGCTGGCCGCCTGTAGCGGCACCACGACCAAGCAAGCGCAGAAGAACAACGAGCAGTCGGCGCCGAATCTGAAATACCAGCCCGCCGATGGCGCCGCCGACGTGGCTCCCATCGCGCCGGTCAGCGTCGTGGTCACCGACGGCTGGTTCCAGAAGGTGGCGCTGACGAATTCGTCCGGCAAGGTCGTGGCCGGTGCGTTCAACTCCGACCGCACCGTCTACACGACGACCGAGCCGTTGGGCTACGACGCCAGCTATACCTGGAGCGGGTCGGTCGTGGGCCACGACGGCAAGACCGTTCCGGTTACCGGCAAATTCACCACCGTCGCGCCCAGCAAGAAGATCGACGGCGGCTTCCAGCTGGCCGACGGCCAGACCGTGGGCGTCGCCGCGCCGATCATCATCCAGTTCGACGCGCCGATCAGCGACAAGGCCGCCGTCGAGAAGGCGCTGACCGTCACCACCAACCCGCCCGTGGAGGGCAGCTGGGCCTGGCTGCCCGACGAGCAGCAGGGTGCCCGCGTCCACTACCGCCCGCGCGAGTACTACCCGGCGGGCGCCACCGTCAACGTCGACGCCAAGCTCTACGGCCTGCCGTTCGGCGACGGCGCCTACGGCCAGCAGGACATGTCGTTGAAGATCCAGATCGGGCGCAAGCAGGTGGTCAAGGCCGAGGTGTCGTCGCACCGGATCCAGGTCATCACCGACGCCGGCGTGATCATGGACTTCCCGTGCAGCTACGGAGAGGCCGACAAGGCCCGCAACGTGACCCGCAACGGCATTCACGTCGTCACCGAGAAGTACGCCGACTTCTACATGTCCAACCCCGCGGCCGGCTACAGCCATGTGCACGAACGCTGGGCGGTGCGGATCTCCAACAACGGCGAGTTCATCCACGCCAACCCGATGAGCGCCGGTGCGCAGGGCAACACCAATGTCACCAACGGCTGCATCAACCTGTCGACCGAAGATGCCGCGGAGTACTACCCCACGGCGATGTACGGCGACCCGGTCGAGGTGACCGGCAGCTCGATCCAGCTGTCCTACTCCGACGGCGACATCTGGGACTGGGCCGTCGATTGGGACACCTGGGTGGCCATGTCGGCGCTGCCGCCGCCCAATGCGCACCCGCCGGCCAGTCAGATCCCCGTCACCGCGCCGGTCACACCGTCGACCGCGCCGAGTCTGTCGGGGACCCCGACGACCACCACGACGACTACGTCGTCGTCGCCTAGCCCCGGCGGTTAAACCGCATCGTGCTGGCCTGGTCGCGCGGCTTGAGGACGATCAGGTCCAAGTCGACGTGCGAGGGCCGCGAGGCCACGAACCCGATCACTTCGGCCACGTCGGCCGCCGTCAGCGGCGTGATGCCGGCATAGACCGAATCCGCGCGCTGCCGATCGCCGTCGAAACGCACCAGCGAGAACTCGGTTTCGACTGCGCCCGGGGCGATTTCGGTGAGCCGCACCGGCTTTCCCAGTAGTTCGCCGCGCAGCGTGCGGTGCAGGGCGCCCTGCGCGTGCTTGGCCGCGGTGTAGCCGGCGCCGCCGTCGTAAACCTCGAGCGCGGCCACCGAGGTGACGGTGATGATCAGGCCGTCGCCGGAGTCGACCAGCTTGGGCAGCAGCGCGCGGGTGACCCGCAGCGTGCCAAGCACGTTGGTCTCCCACATCCAGCGCCAGTGCTCGAGGTCGGTGTCGGCGACGGGCGCCAATCCGCGCGCACCCCCGGCGTTATTGACCAGGACATCGACCCGGCTCAATTTGCCGGCGAGAGTCTCGACGGCAGCATCGTCTGTGACGTCAGCCACAATTGCGGTGCCGCCGATCTCTTTCGCGAGGGCATTTATCCGGTCCGCGCGCCGCGCCACTGCGACGACGTGAAACCCAAGAGCGGCAAGGGTTTTGGCGGTCGCTTCGCCGATCCCGGAACTGGCACCGGTCACTACCGCGACCCGCTGATGCGCATTATTTGAACTCACTGAGACAACTCTAATAAACGTGCTAAATTCCTGAGGTGCACCACAGCGCCCTGTTCAACAACACTGCCGCGTGTCTTTGCGCGGCATGTGCGTGTTGTTGCCGCGCACTTTGCCGCGCCTGAACCCAAAAACAGGTTGTGGCCGAGACCGGCCATCGGAATTCGGACAAAGGACGCTCGTGCGCTCGACTTCTCTCACCCACCCCCATCATTCGCCCAGCCGTAAGGGCCACCTGCGGCTGCACCGCCAGATCCTGCCGCCGTCGCTGCACATCTCCGACTCCGCCGCGGCCTCGGTCTTCCGGGCGGTCCGATTGCGCGGCCCGGTCGGCCGCGACGTCATCGCCGGGGTCACCTCGCTGAGCATCGCGACGGTGAACCGGCAAGTCATCGCCCTGCTCGACGCGGGACTACTGCGCGAGCGCGCCGACCTGGCGGTCTCCGGAGCCATCGGACGCCCCCGGGTGCCGGTGGAGCTCAACCACGAGCCGTTCGTGACGCTGGGCATCCACATCGGCGCGCGGACCACCAGCATCGTGGCCACCGACCTGTTCGGCCGCACGCTGGACACGGTGGAGACGCCGACGCCGCTGAGCCCCCCGGCGGCCGCGCTGACCTCGCTGGCCGAGAGCGCCACCCGCTACCTGCGGCGCTGGCATCGCCGGCGTCCGCTGTGGGTCGGGGTGGCCATCGGTGGCACCGTCGACGGTGCCACCGGCCATGTCGACCACCCGCGGTTGGGCTGGCGGCAGGCGCCGGTGGGACCGGTGCTGGCCGACGCCTTGAGCCTGCCGGTGTCGGTGGCATCGCACGTCGACGCGATGGCCGGCGCCGAGCTGCTGCTGGGCATGCGGCGGTTCGCGCCCAGCTCGCCGACCAGCCTCTACGTCTACGCCCGCGAGACCGTAGGCTACGCGCTGGTGATCGGCGGGCGGGTGCACTGCCCGTCCAGCGGTCCGGGCACCATCGTCGGCCTGCCGGCCCACTCCGAGCTGCTCGGCGGTACCGGAGCGCTGGAGTCCACGGTCAGCGACGAGGCCGTGCTGGCCGCGGCGCGCCGGCTGCGAATCCTCCCGACGGCGCCCCCGGGCCAGGCCAACGGCTCCGCCACCGGCATCACCGATCTGGTGCGGATAGCCCGGGCCGGAAACCAGCAGGCCAAGGATCTGCTCGCGGAGCGGGCCCGGGTGCTGGGTGAAGCGGTCGCGCTGCTGCGCGACCTGCTCAATCCCGACGAGCTGGTGGTCGGTGGGCAGGCCTTCACCGAATATCCGGAGGCGATGGAGCAGGTGGAGGCCGCGTTCGCCGAGCGCTCGGTGCTGACACCGCGCGACATCCGCGTCACCGCATTCGGCAACCGGGTGCAGGAGGCCGGAGCGGGCATTGTGTCGCTGGGCGGCCTGTACGCCGATCCGCTGGGTGCGATGCGCCGCGCCGGGGTGATCGGCTCCCGGATGCCGGAAATCGCCGACGAGTCTTCTGCCTGACGCGAACGGCTTGGGCTGGCCCCCGGGTCGTGCTGTAAAGATGAAGTGGTGCGGCACGACGACGTCCTCCTGTTGAACGATCCGCGCCGGGTCGCGCTATTGGCAGTGCACACCTCGCCCCTGGCTCAACCGGGCACCGGCGACGCCGGCGGGATGAACGTGTACGTCCTGCAAAGTGCACTGCATCTGGCACGGCGGGGGATCGAGGTGGAGATCTTCACCCGGGCCACCGCGTCGGCCGACCCGCCGGTCGTCGAGGTCGAGCCCGGCGTGCTGGTGCGCAACGTGGTGGCGGGGCCGTTTGAGGGCCTGGACAAATACGACCTGCCCACTCAGCTGTGCGCGTTCGCGGCCGGAGTGCTGCGTGCCGAGGCGTCGCATGAACCCGGCTACTACGACATTGTGCACTCGCACTACTGGCTGTCCGGACAGGTCGGCTGGCTGGCCCGCGACCGTTGGGCGGTGCCGCTGGTGCACACCGCGCACACGCTGGCCGCGGTCAAGAACGCGGCGCTGGCCGCGGGTGACGCGCCCGAGCCGCCGCTGCGCACGGTGGGGGAGCAGCAGGTCGTCGACGAGGCGGACCGGCTGATCGTCAACACCGATGACGAAGCACGGCAATTGTTTTCGATCCACCATGCCGATCCGGGACGAATCGACGTGGTCCACCCCGGCGTCGACCTCGACGTGTTCCATCCGGGTGATCGCCGCGCGGCCCGCGCCGCATTGGGGCTGGCGCTCGACGAGCAGATCGTGGCGTTCGTCGGACGGATCCAGCCGCTGAAGGCACCCGACATCGTGCTGCGGGCGGCGGCGAAACTGCCGGGGGTGCGCATCGTGGTGGCCGGCGGGCCGTCGGGCAGCGGCCTGGCCACCCCGGACGGATTGGTTCGCCTCGCCGACGAATTGGGTATCACCGAGCGGGTGACCTTTCTGCCGCCGCAATCGCGGGAGAACTTAGCAATACTGTTCCAGGCCGCGAATCTTGTTGCGGTGCCCAGCTATTCGGAGTCGTTCGGCTTGGTTGCCGTCGAGGCGCAGGCGTGCGGGACGCCGGTGGTAGCGGCCGCGGTCGGCGGGCTGCCGGTGGCGGTGCGCGACGGTGTCACCGGCTCGCTGGTGTCCGGGCATGACGTCGACGACTGGGCCCACGCGCTGGGCGAGCTGCTGCAACTGGACGCCACACCGCAGGGCTCGGCGATGCGCCGGGCCGCCGCTGCGCACGCGGCGACGTTCTCCTGGGAGAACACCACCGACGCGCTGCTGGCCAGCTATCGGCGCGCCATCGGCGACTTCACCGCCGCGCGCCAGCGCCGGGTTCGCGACCGGGTAGCGGCGCGCAGACCGCGCCGCTGGACACCGCGCCGCGGGGTGGGCGCATGAGCTCGTCAGTGCAGCAGGTGATCGAGCACGCCCTGGATGCCAGCGAGCTGACGTACTCGAAACACGAAGGCGCACATGGCGGATTGCCCGGGCTCATCGTCGAATTGCCCGGCGAGCGCAAGCTCAAGACCAACACCGTCCTGAGCATCGGTGAGCACTCGGTACGCATCGAAGCGTTCGTGTGCCGCAAGCCCGACGAGAACCACGAAGGCGTCTACCGATTCCTGCTGAAGCGCAACCGCCGGCTCTACGGGGTGGCGTACACGCTGGACAACGTCGGCGACATCTATCTGGTCGGCCGGATGTCGCTGGCGTCGGTCGACGCCGACGAAATCGACCGGGTGCTGGGGCAGGTACTCGAAGCGGTGGATTCGGACTTTAATACCTTGCTGGAGTTGGGTTTTCGATCGTCGATCCAGAAAGAATGGGATTGGCGCGTTTCGCGTGGCGAATCGCTGAAGAATCTGGAGGCCTTCGCCCACCTGATCGACGACGATGGCGACTCTCACGATGAAGGCGGCGCCCGGCCGTGAAATGCTAGGCCAATGGGAGACACCGCGACGCTGATACTGCTTCGCCACGGCGAAAGCGAATGGAACTCGCTGAACCTGTTCACCGGATGGGTCGACGTCGGCCTCACCGAAAAGGGCCGGGCCGAAGCCGTGCGCAGCGGCGAGCTGCTGACCGCGCACAACCTGCTGCCCGACGTGCTCTACACCTCGCTGCTGCGGCGTGCGATCACCACCGCGCACCTGGCGTTGGACGCCGCCGACCGGCTGTGGATCCCGGTGCAGCGCAGCTGGCGGCTCAACGAACGCCACTACGGGGCGCTGCAGGGTCTGGACAAGGCCGAAACCAAGGCCCGCTACGGCGACGAGCAGTTCATGGCCTGGCGGCGCAGCTACGACACCCCGCCGCCGCCGATCGAGAAAGGCAGCGAATTCAGCCAGGATGCCGACCCGCGGTACGCCGATATCGGCGGCGGCCCGCTCACCGAATGCCTGGCCGACGTGGTGGTGCGTTTTCTGCC
Source organism: Mycobacterium florentinum (assembly GCF_010730355.1). Taxonomy (NCBI): domain Bacteria; kingdom Bacillati; phylum Actinomycetota; class Actinomycetes; order Mycobacteriales; family Mycobacteriaceae; genus Mycobacterium; species Mycobacterium florentinum. The sequence goes on along the minus strand of NZ_AP022576.1, from coordinate 2,898,622 downwards.
GTATTTCACCGACGTGATCGTCCCGGATTTGCGCTTCGGCAAGACGGTGCTGATCGTCGCCCACGGCAACTCGCTGCGCGCCCTCGTCAAGCATCTCGACCAGATTTCCGACGACGAGATCTCCGAGCTGAACATTCCGACCGGCATTCCGCTGCGCTACGACCTGGACGCCAACTTGCGCCCGGTGGTACCCGGCGGTACCTACCTCGATCCGGAGGCGGCGGCGGCCGGCGCCGCGGCGGTAGCCAGCCAGGGTGCCCGGTAGGATTGCGGGGCGGCCTGAAATGGGCCGCTTTCGCGCGCGAAAAGCCTGTTTGCCAAATTTCGCATGAACGACAGCCGAACACCTGTAGCGGAAGTTGTGACTTGTCCGATTTTGGCCTCGTTCCGCTAGGGCTGCGTTCACCGGATTTGTAGGATTTTGTTCGTGACTGTGTTCTCGGCGCTGTTGCTGGCCGGGGTCTTGTCCTTGCTGGCGCTGGCCGTCGGAGTGGCGGCCGGCACTCAGTTGTCCGCACGTGTGGTGCGACGCCGCCAGCGAGTGGCCACCGAGTCGACCGGGATCACCGTCGCGCAGATGCTGCAGCAAATCGTCACCCTGATGCCGCTGGGCGCGGCGGTGGTGGATTCGCACCGCGACGTCGTCTACCTCAACGAGCGGGCCAAGGAACTGGGCCTGGTGCGCGATCGGCAGCTCGACGACCAGGCCTGGCAAGCGGCGCAGCAGGCGCTGGGCGGTGACGTCGTCGAATTCGACCTACAGCCCGGCAAGCGCGGGGCGGCCGGGCGGTCCGGGATCTCGGTGCACGGGCAGGCAACCCTGTTGAGTGAGGAAGACCGCCGGTTCGCCGTGGTCTTCGTCCACGACCAGTCCGATCACGCGCGCATGGAGGCCACCCGGCGCGACTTCGTGGCCAACGTCAGCCACGAGCTCAAGACTCCGGTCGGCGCGATGGCGCTGCTCGCCGAGGCCCTGCTGGCGTCGGCGGACGACTCCGAAACCGTGCGCCGGTTCGCCGAAAAGGTCCTGATCGAGGCCAACCGGCTGGGGGACATGGTCGCCGAGCTGATCGAACTCTCCCGGCTGCAGGGTGCCGAGCGGTTGCCGAACGTGATTGCTGTCGAGGTCGATACCGTTGTGGCCGAAGCGATTTCGCGTCACAAAGTGGCCGCCGACAACGCCAAGATCGAGGTTCGCACCGACTCGCCCACCGGATTGCGGGTGTTGGGGGATCAAACGCTACTCGTGACCGCATTGGCCAATCTGGTCTCCAATGCGATCGCTTATTCGCCGCCGGGGTCACCGGTGTCGATCAGCCGCCGCCGTCGTGGCGACAACATCGAGATCGCGGTGACCGACCGCGGGATCGGGATTGCGCTAGAAGACCAGGAGCGGGTCTTTGAGCGGTTTTTCCGGGGGGACAAGGCGCGGTCGCGAGCCACCGGCGGCAGTGGGCTGGGGCTGGCGATCGTCAAACACGTTGCGGCCAATCACGACGGCAGCATCGGCGTGTGGAGCAAGCCTGGAACCGGTTCGACGTTCACGTTGTCCATCCCGGCCTATCAGGACACCGAGGGCGACGAAGAAACCGAGCAACCCCGGGCTCGCGAAGCGCGGCCCAACAGGTCCCAACGAGAGGAAGAACTAAGTCGATGACCAGTGTGCTGATCGTGGAGGACGAGGAGTCGCTTGCCGATCCACTGGCCTTCCTGCTTCGCAAGGAAGGCTTCGAAGCCACCGTGGTGACCGATGGGTCAGCGGCGCTGTCCGAGTTCGACCGTGCCGGCGCGGACATCGTGCTGCTTGATCTGATGCTGCCGGGCATGTCGGGCACCGACGTGTGCAAGCAGCTGCGCGCTCGCTCCAGCGTGCCGGTGATCATGGTCACGGCTCGGGACAGCGAGATCGACAAGGTGGTCGGCCTGGAGCTCGGCGCCGATGACTATGTGACCAAGCCCTATTCGGCGCGGGAGTTGATCGCCCGGATCCGGGCGGTGCTTCGCCGCGGCGGCGACGACGACTCCGAGATCAGCGACGGCGTGCTGGAGTCCGGCCCGGTTCGCATGGACGTCGAGCGGCACGTCGTGTCGGTGAACGGAGACGCTATCACGTTGCCGCTCAAGGAATTTGACTTGCTCGAATACCTGATGCGCAACAGCGGGCGGGTGCTCACCCGCGGACAGCTGATCGATCGGGTCTGGGGCGCGGACTACGTCGGCGACACCAAGACGCTCGACGTCCACGTCAAGCGCCTGCGGTCCAAGATCGAAGCCGACCCGGCCAACCCGGTGCACCTGGTGACGGTTCGCGGGCTGGGCTACAAGCTCGAGGGGTAGCCCGCTCGCCGGGCCCGCTTTCGTTGGCGCTCAGTGGTTTTCGCTGGGCGTGTAGGCGCTATTGCGTATCGAAGACGGTTCGGTCGTCATCTCGCGCGCTCAACTCGATGCGCCGGCGCATGTTGTCTGTCATCGGCGGCAGCTCGTCGAGGTCGAACCACCTCGCCTCGGTGCACTCGTCGTCGGCCGCGAACGGTTCGCCGGAAAGCCAGTCCATCCGGAATACGAGATCCAGATACTGGGCGTGATCACCGTTGGGGTGCACGGTCGGCGGCAACACGTGGACCCATGCGAGCCTGACCGCCCGCGCGTGGACGTCGGCTTCTTCGAGCACTTCCCGAACAGCGCAGTCCGCCGGGTCTTCGCCGGGCTCCAGAATGCCGGTCACCGCTGTCCAGGCGCCATTGTCGGACCGCTTGACCAGCAGAACCTTGCGGTCGTGAATCGTGACGGCGGTGACCCCGGTCAACCACAACGGCGCATGGCCGATCGCGCGACGCAGCTCGACGATGAAGTCGGGGATCGGCACCCGTCGTTCCTAACACGAATGTGCGTCTACAGCACCGAGTGTGCACCCAGGGCGGCGACGCGCCGAGTGAGCCCACCGTGGCCTCACACTCGACGCCCGGAACGCACGCTCAGCGCAAACCGACCTCGGCATGTCCCAGCACCGACCAACTGTGGTCGACGACCCGGCTGCGGCCCTTGCGGTGACTGATCTCGATGTGAATGTCGGCCTGCTCGGTGTTGGTGCACACCGCGACGGCCCCGTCGGGATCGGTGTATCGCAGACTCACACACCTTTCCTCCGGCTGATCGACCCGGATGGACACATCGCGGCTGCCGATGCGCCCCTTCAGTTCCCAGTGCTGCAGGCCAAGCGTCGTGCGCATCCGAAGCGACGGGAAAGGGCTTGCGGGCCAATCCTTTCCGTCGATCCGGAAGCGGATGAACGCCATCGGCGCGAGCCTGCGTAGCCCCGGCTTGTGCGACACGGCGGTGACCACTTCCAGGACATCGCCGTCGCCGAGGTCGGCGTGGATCCACCCCCAGCGCTTGGCGTTGCCGTGCCCGTAGATGTGGGCGACGGCACCGTGCCAGCCGTCGACGCGGGTCGTGGTGTCGTCGATGGTCAGCGATCCGGCGAAGTCGGCGGCGGGTGCGAGCACCACTTGGGCGCCGGGCAGCAGCTCGCGCTCCCAGGCCACCCGGGGAAACGTCCACAACGGCCTACCGGTGTCCGTCCAGGACAGTTCCCAGCGCAGCGACCCGGCCCGTCCGGTCAGCCCGTCGGGCCCCACCCCTAGGCCCCCGGCGTCGAACCAGGCCGGACCGGTCGCGGGTGCGGCGGGCTCGGGGCCGAACCGTTCGGTGCGCGGCGGGCCATCGGGCGGAAACCAGCTCACCCAGCCATGCGCATAGGGGCCGCCGCCTTGAGTCGGGGCGACCGTCTCGCCGTGAATCCACACGCCGGCCCGCGTCACCGGATCCGACAGGGTGGCGTACCAGACCTCCAGCCGCCCGGCCTCACCCTTCCAACGTGGGGCCGCCGCCAAGCGAACTTCCTCTTTCATTGGCCTACCTCCGGGCGCCCGGCGGGTGCGGCTACTCCGCGATCCGGGTGGCGGGGTGCACCGCGATGAGCCCTAATTGGCTGCGGCGCTTGCACATTGCCGCCAATTCGGCGTAGGCCTTGGCGCCGAGTAGTTCGGCGAGCTCGTCGGCCAGGCTTTCCCACACCTGCTTGGCGCCGACATGCGCGGCCGGATCGCCGGTGCAATACCAGTGCAAGTCGGCGCCACCGGACCCCCAGCCGCGGCGATCGTATTCGGTGATCCAGGTCTTCAGGATTTCCGTGCCGTCGGGCCGGGTTATCCACTCCTGGCTGCGCCGGATCGGCAACTGCCAGCAGACCTCGGGTTTCATCGTCAGCGGCGGCACGCCCAGCTTGAGGGCCTTGCTGTGCAGGGCGCAGCCAACGCCGCCGGCAAAGCCGGGCCGGTTCAAGAAAATGCACGCGCCCTTGTATTTGCGGGTGCGGTGCTGGGGCTGGCCTTCGTGCTCGTCGAGTTCGAGGTAACCCTTACGGCCCAAACCCTTTTCGCGATATTGCCAGTCGGCGTCGGTGAGTTGTTTGACCGCGTCGTCCAAGCTGGCGCGGTCGTCGTCGTCGGACAGGAATGCGCCGTGCGAGCAACAGCCGTCGTCGGGGCGGCCCTCGACCGTGCCGCGGCACGCCGGCGTGCCGAACACGCACGTCCAGCGCGACAGCAACCAGGTGAGGTCGGCCGCGATCAGGTGCTCCGGATTGTCCGGATCGAAGAACTCCACCCATTCACGGGCAAAATCCAATTCAACTTCCTGCCCAGGCTCGGGGTGCGAATTCGCCACGGATGCAACGTTAGACCAAAATTCGTGTCCACCGACCCGCTGACACTCGCGCCCGTGCGCGCGTGGATAAGCCGATCTTGAATTGCCCCGGGATCGCGGGGCCCGAGATCAGATTGTTGTGCTCCTGCGCGGGGCGCAACTCAAACCGCATCGCCGTCCCGCTAGTTTGTTTTCGTGCGATTAGGCGTGCTCGACGTGGGTAGCAACACGGTGCATCTGCTGGTGGTCGATGCCCACCGCGGCGGGCACCCCACCCCGATGAGTTCGACGAAGGCCACCTTGCGGTTGGCCGAGGCCACCGACAGCTCGGGCAAAATCACCAAGCGCGGCGCCGAAAAGCTGACCTCCACGATCGACGAGTTCGCCAAGATCGCCGTCAGCTCCGGTTGTGCCGAGCTGATGGCTTTCGCCACCTCCGCGGTCCGCGACGCCGAGAATTCCGACGACGTGCTGACCCGGGTGCGCAAGGAGACTGGCGTCGAGTTGCAAGTGCTGACCGGGGTCGACGAGTCGCGGCTGACCTTCCTGGCGGTGCGCCGCTGGTATGGGTGGAGCGCCGGGCGAATCATCAACCTCGACATCGGCGGCGGCTCGCTGGAGCTGTCCAGCGGCGTCGACGAGGAACCCGAAGTCGCGCTGTCGCTGCCGCTGGGGGCGGGGAGGTTGACCCGCGAGTGGCTGCCCGACGACCCGCCCGGGCGGCGCCGGGTGGCGATGCTGCGCGACTGGCTGGACACCGAGCTGGCCGAGGCCAGCGAAGCGGTGCTGGATGCGGGCAGCCCCGAACTCGCGGTGGCGACGTCGAAGACGTTCCGCTCGCTGGCCCGGCTCACCGGTGCGGCGCCATCGGCCGCCGGACCGCGAGTGAAGCGAACGCTGACCGCCAACGGCCTCAGGCAACTCATATCTTTCATCTCTAGGATGACCACCGCTGACAGGGCGGAATTGGAAGGAGTCAGCGCCGAGCGGGCGCCGCAGATCGTGGCGGGCGCTTTGGTGGCGGAGGCGAGTATGCGAGCGCTGTCGATAGAAACAGTGGATATCTGCCCGTGGGCGTTACGGGAAGGTCTCATCTTGCGCAAGCTCGACAGTGAAGCCGACGGAACCGCGCTCGTCGAGACTCCGGTGCGCAATGCTGGAGGTCAGGCAGTTGATCGGAACGCCCACCGATCGAGAGGCGACAAATCATGACCGGATCACACTCCGAGACCGAAAGCCCCGGTACTCGGCCAATCTCGGTGGCCGAGCTGCTGGCCAGGAACGGAACCATCGGCGCCCCGGTGGGCACCCGCCGGCGCCGCCGCCGCCGCCGCGGCGACGGCGACACGGTCACCGTCGCCGAGCTGACCGGCGAGATTCCCGTCATCCGCGAGGACGAGCACCACGAACACGACGAGACGACACACGAGGCCAACGGCGCGGTCGGCGTCGCCGAACCCGAGGCCGAAGCGGCGCGCCAACCCGTCGCGGAGCACGTGGTGGCCGAACCCGTCACTGAGGACCGGCCCAAGCCCGCATCCCGACCCGAGCCGCGGTGGCCCAAGTCGCCGCCGCAGCCGCCCCGGGTGGGGCCCGAGCGCAGCGCCTACCCGCGGCCCACGCGCCGCCCCGACGCAGCAGAAGCCGAGCAGCCGGCCGAGCCCGCCGGCAAGCCCGCGGCATCCTCCGGCGCCGAGGACATGAGCCCGGATCCGCTGGAGCAATACGCCGACATCCCCGTCGACGTCATGGACTCCGACGTGCGCGAAGCCGAACCCGCGACCGAGGATTCCGCCTACGTACGCTCCTACCTGCAGACTTCGGATTCGACCCTGTTCGGTGGACAGACCCTCGCCGACGAGGTGGCGCGGCGGCGCAGCGACGAGCGCGAGGGCGCCGACGCGGACTCGCTGGCCGTCGCACCGGCGCCCGCCGAGCAGCACGCCGCCGTCGAGGCGCCCCGCACCGACCAGCCCAAGGACGCCCACCCGGCGCCCGGCAAACTCGAGGCGCTCTGGCGCGGCAGCCTGATCGTGTTGCAGTCGATTCTGGCCGTCGTATTCGGCGCCGGGCTGTTCATCGCGTTCGACCAACTGTGGCGATGGAACAGCCTGGTGGCCCTGGTGCTGTCGGTGCTGGTCATCCTCGGCCTGGTGGCCGGGGTGCGGGTGGTACGCAAAACCGAGGACATCGCGAGCACACTGATCGCGGTCGCCGTCGGTGCGTTGATCACCTTGGGACCGCTGGCGCTATCGATGCAGTCCACCTAGGCGCCACCCGCAACAGTGCGCCCAGCAATCAAGGTCGGCCTGTCCACGGCCTCGGTCTATCCGTTGAGGGCCGAGGCCGCGTTCGAGTACGCGTCCAGGCTCGGCTACGACGGGGTCGAGCTGATGGTGTGGAGCGAGTCGGTCAGCCAGGACATCGCGGCCGTCAAGAAGCTGTCGCGGCGGTATCAGGTGCCGGTGCTGTCGGTCCACGCTCCCTGCCTGCTGATCTCGCAGCGGGTGTGGGGTTCCAACCCGATCCCCAAGCTGGAACGCAGCGTGCGGGCCGCCGAGCAACTCGGCGCGCAGACCGTCGTCGTGCATCCGCCGTTCCGCTGGCAGCGGCGCTACGCCGAGGGATTCAGCGAGCAGGTGACGAAGCTGGAAGCGTCCAGCGACGTGATGGTCGCGGTGGAGAACATGTTCCCGTTTCGGGCGGACCGGTTCTTCGGGTCCGACCAGTCGCGGGAACGGATGCGCAAGCGCGGCGGCGGCCCGGGACCGGCGATTTCGGCGTTCTCGCCGTCCTACGACCCGCTGGACGGCAACCACGCGCACTACACGCTGGACCTGTCGCACACCTCGACGGCCGGCACCGACGCCCTGGAGATGACCGAGCGAATGGGCGCGGGGCTGGTGCATCTGCATCTGTGCGACGGCAGCGGCCTGCCCGCCGACGAGCATCTGGTACCGGGGCGCGGCACCCAACCCACCGCCCAGGTGTGCCAGATGCTGGCCGCCGGCCATTTCGCCGGCCATGCCATCCTCGAGGTCTCCACCTCGAGCGCGCGCTCGGCCAGCGAACGCGAGGCCATGCTCGCCGAATCGCTGCAGTTCGCCCGCACGCATCTGCTGCGATGACTGCCCCTTTAGCCCTCAGGAGACCATGACCGCGCTATTCACCACCGCAATGCAGCTGCGGGAGATCGATCCGGGTGTATTCGAGGGAGAGCTCGACAAGCACTGGACAATCGGGCCCAAGGTGCACGGCGGCGCGATGCTGGCGCTGTGTGCCAACGCCGCGCGTCACGCCTGCGCCGAGGCGGGGCACGAGCCGGTCGCGGTGTCGGCGAGCTTTCTGTGGGCGCCCGACCCGGGGACGATGCGGGCGGTGACCTCGATCCGCAAGCGCGGCCGCCGGATCAGCGTCGTCGACGTCGAACTCGTCCAGGGCGATCGCACCGCGGTCCACGCCGTGGTCAACCTCGGCGAGCCGGAGCACTTTCCGCCCGGCGGCGACACGGCGCCGCTGTTGTCGGCGAACCCGGTCCTGGGCCTGATGGCGCCGGAACCGCCCGACGACATCGAGCCGATCGGTCCCGGCCACCCACTGGCCGGTCTGGTGCACCTGGGTGAGGGCTGCGATGTCCGGCCCCTGCTGTCCACGATGCGGCCCAGCACCGACGGGCGGCCCCCGGTGCTGCAGATGTGGGCGCGGCCGCGCGACGTCGCTCCTGACGCCCTCTTCGCGCTGATGTGCGGGGATCTGTCGGCTCCGGTGACGTTCGCTGTCGAGCGCACCGGCTGGGCGCCGACGATTCAGCTCACCGCCTTCCTGCGGGCCGTGCCCGCCGACGGCTGGTTGCGGGTGATCTGCACCTGCCTGGAGATCGGGCACGACTGGTTCGACGAGGACCACATCGTCGTCGACAGCCTGGGCCGGCTGGTCGTGCAGTCACGCCAATTGGCGCTGGTGCCCGCGCCCCGGTAGCCCGTAGCAGGCAAGCCGTCTGCGATGCTTTCTCCCGTGGCGAGAATCGCGATCATCGGTGGTGGCAGCATCGGCGAGGCCTTGCTGTCGGGTCTGCTTCGGGCGGGGCGCAAGGTCAAGGACCTGGTGGTGGCGGAACGGGTGCCCGAACGCGCCAAGTACCTGGCCGACACCTATTCGGTGTTGGTGACGTCGTCGCTGGCCGACGCCGTGGACAACGCGGCTTTTATCGTCGTTGCGGTCAAGCCCGCCGATGTCGAGTCGGTGATGGGGGAGCTGACCAAGGCCGCTTCCGCGGCCGAAGGGGACAGCGCCGAGCAGGTTTTCGTCACCGTCGCGGCGGGCATCACGATCGCTTTCTTCGAATCCAAGCTGCCGGCGGGGACTCCGGTGGTCCGGGCGATGCCGAACGCGGCGGCAGTGGTGGGTGCGGGGGTGACCGCGCTGGCCAAGGGCCGCTTCGTCACCGCGCCGCAGCTCGAAGAGGTGACCGCGCTGTTCGACGCCGTCGGTGGCGTGCTGACCGTGCCCGAGTCGCAGATGGACGCGGTGACCGCGCTGTCGGGCTCGGGGCCCGCCTATTTCTTTCTGATGGTCGAGGCGCTGGTGGACGCCGGCGTCGCGGCGGGGCTCAGCCGGGGGGTGGCGACGGACCTGACGGCACAGACGATGGCCGGATCGGCGGCCCTGCTGCTGGAAAGGCTCGATCAAGACAAGGCGCCGGCCGACAGCGAAGCGATGGGAAAGCAGGCTGACGCCACCGCGGCGCAGCTGCGGGCCATGGTGACCTCACCCGGCGGTACCACCGCCGCTGCGCTGCGCGAACTCGAACGAGGGGGCCTGCGGACGGCGGTCGACGCCGCCGTTCAGGCCGCCAAAAACCGCTCTGAGCAGCTAAGAATTACATCGGAATAATTTAAAGATTTCAAAATGATTGTCCCCCACCAGTACCAGTAACCCCACTAGTCCCGCTATTCTCCTTTCTGTATGCCCGTGTGGGTGCCAACGGAGGGGAAGCCGCTGGCATTGCGCGGGCCTGACACGATTGGGTTGCGATGACGTCTACCAACGGGCCATCGGCGCGAGATTCCGCAGGTAAGCCGCGGGACACAGCTCCGGCCGATAGCCAGGCAAGGACACAATTTCTCACCGTCGCCGAAGTGGCGGCCCTGATGCGGGTCTCCAAGATGACGGTTTACCGCTTGGTGCACAACGGAGAGCTGCCGGCGGTGCGGGTTGGCCGGTCCTTCCGCGTGCACGCCAAGGCCGTGCACGACATGCTGGAGACGTCCTACTTCGACGCCGGCTGAGCCACTGCCCGCCGCGAGACGCCGGCGGGACGGATCGGAACCGACGTGTGGGGCGCGGCCATTCCAGTGGTCGCGCGACTGCCGGTTTGGTGTTCGGTGCGGCCCGCCGGGTAAAGTGACCCCGAAGTTTGCAAGCCCTTTAGCAGTCCTTAAGAAGCGGTCACCGGTCAGATAGCGGAGTTCATGGGTTCAGTAATCAAGAAGCGGCGCAAGCGTATGTCGAAGAAAAAGCACCGCAAGCTGCTGCGCCGCACGCGGGTGCAGCGCAGAAAACTTGGCAAGTAAGCCCCGTTTCGCCGCACTCCCGAACTCGCCGACCATCGCGCGGCCATAGCGCCGTAGCTCATCGGGCCCGTTAGGCTGTTCGCGTGGATTCGTCGAACGGGGGCGGCGCCGGGACCGGCGACAACGCGGATAACACGATGCACTACCCCAAGGTGGTGCTGGTTACCGGTGCGTGCCGGTTTCTTGGCGGCTACCTGATTGCTCGGCTGGCGCAGAACCCGCTGATTCAAAGCGTCATCGCGGTGGACGCGATCGCGCCCAGCAAAGACATGCTGCGCCGGATGGGACGGGCCGAGTTCGTCCGCGCCGACATTCGTAATCCCTTCATCGCCAAGGTGATTCGCAACGGCGACGTCGACACGGTGGTGCATGCCGCGGCGGCGTCGTACGCGCCGCGTTCCGGCGGCACGGCCGCGCTCAAGGAACTGAACGTGATGGGCGCGATGCAACTTTTCGCGGCCTGCCAGAAAGCACCCTCGGTGCGACGCGTCGTGCTGAAGTCGACGTCGGAGGTGTACGGGTCGAGCCCACACGACCCGGTGATGTTCACCGAAGACAGCAGTAGCCGTCGCCCGCTGCGCGGCGGTTTCGCCAAAGACTCCCTTGACATCGAGGGATACGTGCGCGGACTGGGCCGGCGCCGGCCCGACATCGCGGTCACGATTCTGCGGCTGGCCAACATGATTGGCCCGGCGATGGACACCACGCTGTCGCGGTATCTGGCGGGGCCGGTGGTGCCGACGATGTTCGGCCGCGACGCGCGCTTGCAATTGCTGCACGAGCAAGACGCGTTGGGCGCGCTGGAGCGGGCGGCGATGGCGGGTAAAGCCGGCACCTTCAATATCGGCGCCGACGGCATCATCATGCTGTCGCAGGCGATCCGGCGCGCGGGCCGGATTCCGTTGCCGGTGCCCGGTTTCGGGGTGTGGGCGCTTGATTCGCTGAGACGAGCTAACCGCTATACCGAGATCAATCGTGAACAATTCAATTACTTGAGCTATGGCCGGGTTATGGACACCACGAGGATGCGCTCCGAGCTCGGCTACCAGCCGAAATGGTCGACGGCGGAAGCTTTTGACGACTACGTTCGCGGTCGCGGCCTGACTCCCATAATCGACCCGCATCGGGTACGCTCCATGGAGGGTCGCGCCATAGCCTTAGCGCAGCGCTGGGGAAGCCGTAATCCAATTCCATGGGGTGGGGTCAGGTAGATATCGTGGCGGGTGAAACCAGAGCGAATGTCATTCCCCTGCACAGTAATCGGGGTCGCGTCGCGGCCCGCCGGAGAGCCGAAGCGTCGCGTCAACATCCTTCGTCGCTGTCCGATCCGCACGTCCATGCGTCGGCCGAACAGCTCGCCGCGGTGGTCCGCGAGATCGACGAGCACCGTCGCGTCGCGGGTGGCACGTCGTCAACTGACGCTCCGCTCAACGAGTTTGCTCAACAGGTCGCCTCGGTCGCCGGATTTTTCCGGCAACGTCTGACGGGCGACTACACCGTCGACGAGTTCGGGTTCGACCCGCACTTCAACAACGCGATCGTTCGGCCGTTGCTGCGATTCTTTTTCAAGAACTGGTTCCGGGTCGAGGTCAGCGGAATCGAGAACCTGCCGGCCGAAGGCGCCGCGCTGTTGGTGGCCAACCACGCCGGGGTGTTGCCGTTCGACGGACTGATGTTGTCGGTGGCGGTGCACGACGAGCATCCGGCGCAGCGGGACATGCGACTGCTGGCGGCCGACATGGTGTTCGACCTGCCCCTGGTGGGCGAGGCGGCCCGCAAGGCCGGTCACACGATGGCGTGCACGACGGACGCGCACCGGCTGCTGGCCGCGGGCGAGCTCACCGCCGTGTTCCCGGAGGGTTACAAGGGGCTGGGCAAGCGCTTCGAGGACCGCTACCGACTGCAGCGGTTCGGACGCGGTGGCTTCGTGACGGCGGCGCTGCGCACCAAGGCGCCGATCATTCCGTGCTCGATCATCGGGTCAGAAGAGATCTACCCGATGCTCACCGACGTGAAGCTGCTGGCGCGGCTGTTCGGGCTGCCCTATTTCCCCGTCACCCCGCTGTTCCCGTTGGCCGGGCCGGCCGGTCTGGTGCCGCTGCCGTCGAAGTGGCGCATCGCGTTCGGTGAGCCGATCTATACGAACGACTACAGCGCGGCAGACGCCGAGGACCCGATGGTCACCTTCGAGTTGACCGATCAGGTGCGCGAGACCATCCAGCAGACGCTGTACCGGTTGTTGGCCGGGCGTCGCAACGTCTTTCTCGGATAGCCTTAGCCTTCTGCCGCGAGCGTAACGCCACGGTGCAAAAATCGGCCGAACTTCGGCGTGGCGTTACGTCCGCGGAAAGAATTACTTGACCATCGTGAACTGGCAGACGTTCGTGTAGCCGTCACGGAACAGGTCCGAGCAGCCGCGCAAGTACTTCAAGTAGGTGTCGTAGGTCTCCTGCCCCTTCAGGGCGATCGCCTCTTGCTTGTGCGCCTCGAGGGCATCACCCCAGGCGGTCAGCGTCGGGACGTAGTTCTTGCCGATGAAGTGGTGTCGCTCGATCTTGAAACCCGCACCAGTCGAGTATCTGTCGACCAGATCGACCTGGGGCAACTTTCCGCCCGGGTAGATCTCCTTCAGGATGAAGCTGATGAACCGCAGCAGGGTCATGTTGACCTTCAAGCCCATTGCGTTGCCCTCTTCGCGGCTGGGCACCACGATCGAGTGCAGCAGCATGCGGCCGTCGTCGGGCAGCAAGTCGTAGTACTTCTTGAAGAAGGTGGCGTAGCGCTCGTACCCGGCGTCTCCTGCGCCGTCGGCAAAGTGCTCAAACGCACCCAACGACACGATCCGGTCGATCGGCTCGTCGAATTCTTCCCAGCCCTGGATGCGCACCTCTTTGCTGCGGGGGCTGTCCATCTTGTCGAACTCGGCCACGCAATGGGCGTACTGGTTCTCGCTGAGCGTCAGGCCGATCACATCGACGTCGTACTCGGCCACGGCGTGCCGCATCGTCGAGCCCCAGCCGGAGCCGATGTCGAGCAGCTTCATGCCGGGCCGGAGACCCAGCTTGTCCAGAGCGAGCTTGCGCTTCGCGTATTGCGCCTCTTCGAGCGTCTTGGTCAGATTCTGCGGGTCCGGGTTCTCGTCGAAGTAACCGCAGCTGTAGGTCATCGACGGATCAAGCCAGAGCTTGAAGAACTCGTTCGACTTGTCGTAGTGGGATCGGACTGCTTCGACCGGTGGCTTTAGCTGCTGGGTGGCACCCATTTCCCCCTGGGACGTCATTAAATCGACCCTACTTTCGTGCAGATATTGATGCAATCGCGGCGACGGTTTCTTCAGCGGCCGCTTCTTGACCTGCCGCCTCGCCCAGCATCGTGACGATGCTGGTGACGACCGGCTTGCCCTCGGCGTCGGTGACCTCGCTTCGGATCTCGGCGATGACGGTGCCGTGGGACTCGATCACCGAGTCTAGGTACGTATCGAAGTACAACTTGTCGTGGTCCAGGATCGGGCGGTGGAACAAGAACTTTTGGTCGCGGTGCAGAACCCTGGCGATATTGATCGGAATGCTGAACTTGGTGAAGATGTCCAGCTGAACGCGCCGTCCCGCGATCGCCAAGAAGGTCAGCGGGGCCACCACGGCCGAATACCCGTGCTCGGCGGCATCAGCCTCGTTGAAGTGCGATGGGTGATCGTCTTGCACCGAGAGCGCGAACTCGCGGATCTTCTCGCGTCCGACCTCGAAAAAATCGGGGGCTCGGTAATGGCTGCCGATGATGCCCTGGGTCCCCGCTGGGATGACCCCTGGCGCGCCTTCTGGAGTTGTCATGGATTACCGCTCCCCACTGAATCGTCGTCAGCGGCGCAGCCTATCAGCGGGATTGCCGCCGGGACGCCAACGCCGCCAGCGCACCGCCCGCCGCACCGAGTGCCAGTGCCGACGGCACCCCGATCCGGGCCGCCTTGCGCGCGGTCCGGAAATCGCGGATCTCCCATCCCCGTTCGCGGGCCAGGCTGCGCAGCCGCGCGTCGGGGTTGATGGCCACGGCGGTGCCGACCAACGACAGCATCGGCACGTCGTTGTAGCTGTCCGAATAGGCCGTGCACCGTTTCAGGTTGAGGCCTTCGCGGATCGCCAGGGACCGCACCGCGTGTGCCTTGCCCGGTCCGTGCAGGATGTCGCCGACCAGTCGGCCGGTGAAGATGCCGTCGACCGACTCCGCGACGGTGCCGAGCGCGCCGGTCAGGCCGAGCCGACGGGCGATGGTAGCGGCAAGCTCATAAGGAGTTGCCGTGATCAGCCACACTTGCTGGCCGGCGTCCAGGTGCATCTGGGTCAGTTCGCGTGTGCCGGCCCAGATCTTGTCGGCGATGATCTCGTCGTAGACGTCTTCTCCGAGAGCGACCAGCTCGTCGACCGAGCGGCCCTCGATGAAGGTGAGTGCTTTGCGCCGGCCGGCGGCGACGTCGTTGCTGTTCTCCTTGCCGAGCAGCTGAAACTTGGCCTGCGCGTAGATGAATCCGACGACGTCGCGGTAAGTGAAGTAGTTGCGCGCGGCCAGTCCGCGTCCGAAATGCACTGCCGAGGAGCCTTGCACCAGCGTGTTGTCGACGTCGAAGAACGCGGCGGCGGTCAGGTCGATCGGCGGTTGCGGGGCCCCGCCTGCGGCGGTCGCCTCCTGCAAGTCCTCGAGCGCGCGGGCGGCGCTGGCGTTGGCGGCCACGGATTCCAGGTCGCTTCGAACGGCGGGGTTTGCGGCGCTCGACTCATTCGACTCAGAGGAAGTCATCGCCACACCTCCTAGATCGCCGGGTCGCCTGGTGGCCGGTGTTGCGGCCGCTATTAACCCTATCCGGCAGATGTCATGGGCACGTTTACGCCTCTGGCATGGGCTGATGTCAAGAGGGTCACCGGGTTGCAAGTGTTCGGCTAGTGCGCGAAATGCCTTTGTGAACTTAGCTTTTGGCCCACACCGTCGCAGAGTTGTCTTTGCGTACTGCGCAGACCTTTGCGAACGGAGCTGTGACTTTACGTTTCGTACGCCAGCCATCTGCGCGCAGTGTGCTCAATACCGGATTGCCTGACGTTCCCTTGAGGCAGAAAAATCCGAATCGTTCTATCGCGCAGAAGATTGGGACAAAAGGCATAAATTGCTATGGCTTTGACGGTCCCCAATACCTGTCTGCATTCGTGTTTTATAGCGCAGCCAGAGCCTCGCACGAGTTGGCGACCGACGTATCGGAAAATAATTCGTCAATACGACCACGGTTATCCCGAACCCAGGATACTGCTTCTGCCGGCGGTACCATGTGGGTCTCGTCGTAGTCATCGAGATACTGTCGAATTATTGGCAATCGGAACCAGTTTCGGGACCGGTCGGCCAGCTTGGTGGGCGCAACGTAAAAATGAATCTGCCCTCGATCCCTAGAGATTTGCCACGTCGTCACCGGACTGGTCAGCGTCAGCGATGCGTTGTTTGTCTCGACGCCTGAAGTACTGGAATCAGTTATGCGAAAACGCGGATCCAGATATAAGAAATCCAGGTATTTCAAGAAAAATTTCAGTAATGTATTCACCCGTCGGCCCCCTTGTCTGGCGGCATCTCGGCGCCTGCTCCGTCGAGAGCCACCGGATCGACTCCTAGCGGGGCCCATTAGCTCACGACCACATCGCCAAATTCGTTGACATGGCGCCGGTGTAGTTGGCGTGCGCCGTCGCCCCGGCCGCTCGCAGCCGGGCCAACGCCTCGCGCATCATCGCCTCGCCGCGCGCCCAGTGTTGATGGGCTTCGGCATGGGCCGCCGCCGCCTCACCGGACCACAGTGTGTGCAGATTGCTTACCAAAGCGTCGATTTCGGTAAGCATGCTCTCGGCATAGCGCTGAAATTCGGCCATCCGCTGCACGGAATCCGACAGCGCCTGGGGGTCCACCCGAAACGCCTCAGCCATCGTGCACCCGCCGAATCGCTTGGCTGGAGACGGCCTCGTTGTGCTGAAAACCCTTACCGGCGTGGGCTACCGCCTTGGCCAGGACCGACAATCCGGTCTCGACCTCGCGAGCTCCGCGCCGCCACA
Source organism: Mycobacterium florentinum (assembly GCF_010730355.1). Taxonomy (NCBI): domain Bacteria; kingdom Bacillati; phylum Actinomycetota; class Actinomycetes; order Mycobacteriales; family Mycobacteriaceae; genus Mycobacterium; species Mycobacterium florentinum. The sequence continues at coordinate 2,882,268 of NZ_AP022576.1, read as the reverse complement.
GCTCCCAGGCGGCGGAGTAGGCGCTTCCCGATCCGCCCTGCCAGCCGCCCAGCATCTCGCCGACCTGACCGTCCAGCTGGGCCAGCTGCTGTCGCAGGTTCTCGGCGCCGCCCAGCAGCGCCTGGGCGAATCCGTCCATCAGCTGCGGATCGACGCGCAGCTCGTTGTCGGCAGCCATAGCCGCAACCTAATAATCGCCGGGTCCGCCCACAATTCACCCTGAGGCGCGCGAGGCCGGCGAGCCGGGCGCCGATGCCAGACTGGTCTCATGACTGACCGCCCGAAGGTGGAGCTGCTGACCCGCGACGGATGCGCCATCTGCGCGCGGGCCTATGCGCGGCTGGCCGAACTGGCCGGGGAGCTGGATTTCGACCTCGCCACCATCGACGTCGACGCCGCCGCGGCGGCCGGCAACCCCGGGCTGCGGGCCGAGTTCGGCGACCGGCTGCCCGTGATCTTGCTGGATGGCCGCGAGCACAGTTACTGGGAAATCGACGAGCCGCGGCTGCGCGCCGACCTCGCGCGATAACGCCGCGGGCTGCGAGCTTGGCGGGCGTGGACTCATTATTTGGTAGCCCACCGAATAAACGTTTACCGTAGACAGCAGTTCAGTTACTGGAGTAGCGAGGGAGCTGGCCAGGTGATGCTGCCGTGAGCATCTTGCTCTTCGGGGTTTCGCACCGTAGTGCGCCGGTCTCCGTTCTGGAACAACTCAGCATCGACGAATCCGATCGCAACAAGATCGTCGACCGGGTGTTGCAATCGCCGCTGGTCACCGAGGCCATGGTGCTGTCGACATGCAACCGGGTCGAGGTCTACGCGGTGGTCGACGCGTTCCACGGCGGTTTGGCCGTAATCGGACAGGTGCTGTCGGAATACTCCGGAATGACGATGGGCGACCTCACCAAATACGCCTACGTGCGCTACAGCGAGGCGGCCGTCGAGCACCTGTTCGCCGTCGCCAGCGGTCTGGATTCCGCGGTCATCGGCGAACAACAGGTGCTCGGCCAGGTGCGCCGGGCCTACGCCGCGGCCGAGTCGAACCGCACGGTCGGGCGGGTGCTGCACGAGCTGGCCCAACGCGCGCTGTCGGTCGGCAAGCGCGTGCACTCCGAAACGGCCATCGACGCCGCCGGCGCCTCGGTGGTGTCGGTCGCGCTGGGCATGGCCGAACGCAAGGTGGACGGGCTGGCCGGCAAGACCGCGGTCGTCGTCGGCGCTGGCGCGATGGGTGCGCTGTCCGCGGCCCACCTGATCCGGGCCGGCGTCGACCACATCCTGGTGCTCAACCGGTCGCTGTCCCGGGGACAACGCCTGGTCCGCAAGGTCCGCGAGTCGGGCGTGCGCGCCCAGGCGATGACGCTGGACCGGCTCGCCGAGGCACTGGCCGACGCCGACGTGGTGGTCAGCTGCACCGGTGCGGTGAGTCCCGTGGTGTCCCTGGCCGATGTTCACAACGCGCTGGCCGCCGCGCAGCGCGACGAAGCGGGCCAGCCGCTGCTGATCTGCGACCTGGGCATGCCGCGCGACGTCGATCCCGCGGTGGCCGGACTCCCCGGCGTCTGGGTCGTCGACGTGGACCGCATCCAGCACGAACCCTCGGCGCACGCCGCCGCGGGCGACGTCGACGCCGCGCGCCACATCGTGGCCGCCGAGGTTGCCGCCTACCTGGCGGGACAGCGGATGGCCGAGGTGACCCCGACCGTGACCGCGTTGCGCCAGCGCGCCGCCGACGTCGTCGAAGCGGAGCTGCTGCGGCTCGAGAACCGGCTCCCGGGGCTCGAAAGTGCCCAGCGCGAGGAGGTTGCGCGCACGGTCCGGCGGGTGGTCGACAAGCTGCTGCACGCGCCCACGGTGCGGATCAAACAACTCGCCAGCGCCCCCGGCGGCGACAGCTACGCCGAGGCCCTGCGCGAGCTTTTCGAACTCGACCAGACCGCCGTCGACGCCGTCGCCACCGCGGGCGAATTGCCAGCAATGTCAACGGGATTCGACGCCGGTACGCTCACCCACCCCGCGCCCGGTGGCCCTATACCGTCCGCCGAGTAACCGATTGGCGCACGTGATCCGGTTAGGCACGAGGGGCAGTTTGCTGGCCACCGCCCAGGCCTCCGTCATCAGAGACACTCTGATCGCCAACGGCCACCCCGCGGAGTTGGTGATCATCAGCACGGCAGGTGACCAGTCGTCGGCGCCCATCGAGAGTCTGGGTGTGGGCGTCTTCACTACCGCGTTGCGCGAGGCCATGGCCGATGGCCGGGTCGACGCCGCCGTGCACTCGCACAAGGATTTGCCAACCGCCGACGACCCGAGGTTCACGATCGCGGCCATACCGGCACGGAATGACCCGCGCGACGCGCTGGTTGCGCGCGACGGGCTGGTGCTCGGGGAGTTGCCGGCGGGTTCGCTGGTCGGCACATCATCCCCGCGGCGGGCCGCACAGCTTAGGGCATTGGGTCTCGGTTTGGAAATCCGCCCCCTACGAGGCAACCTAGATACCAGGTTGAACAGGGTAAGTAGTGGTGATCTGGACGCCATCGTGGTGGCCCGGGCCGGACTGGCCCGCCTGGGCCGGCTCGCTGATGTCACCGAGACGCTAGAGCCGGTGCAAATGTTGCCAGCACCGGCTCAGGGCGCGCTCGCCGTCGAATGCCGCGCCGACGACAGTCGGCTGGCGGCGGTGCTGGCGGAGTTGGACGACTTCGACACCCGTGCGGCGGTCACCGCTGAGCGAGCCCTGTTGGCCGAACTGGAGGCGGGTTGCTCCGCACCGGTGGGAGCGATCGCCGAAGTGGTCGAGTCCATTGATGAGGACGGCCGGGTCTTCGACGAGCTGTCGCTGCGCGGTTGCGTGGCGGCGCTCGATGGATCCGATGTGATCCGCGCGTCCGGCATCGGTGCTCCCGATCGGGCACGAGAGCTGGGGCTCTCGGTGGCCGCGGAGCTGTTGGAGTTGGGCGCCGGAGAGCTGATTGGGGGAGCGCGGCAATACCCCGCGCACGAAAACTAAATGACGTCAAAAGGGATGTGTTGGGAGCGACAATGACGACGCGAGGGCGCAAGCCGAGACCGGGCCGCATCACGTTCGTGGGTTCCGGCCCGGGTGATCCGGGATTGTTGACCACGCGGGCAGCCACAGTGCTGGCCAATGCGGCCCTGGTATTCACCGATCCCGACGTACCCGAACCGGTGCTGGCGCTGATCGGCAAGGACCTACCGCCCGTTTCGGGCCCGGCGCCTGCCGAACCACCGCCCGCGACGACCGATGGGTCACCCCACGCGGACCCGCCTCCGGCCGCGCCCACGGTGCTGTCCGGTGGCGCCGACATCCGCCCGGCGCTGGGTGAGCCCGCCGAGGTGGCCAAGACGCTGACCGCCGAGGCCCGCACGGGCGTCGACGTGGTGCGGCTGGTGTCCGGTGACCCGCTCACGCTCGACGCGGTGATCAGCGAGGTGAACGCCGTCGCGCGCACTCACCTGCACGTCGAGATCGTGCCGGGTCTGGCCGCGACCAGCGCGGTGCCCACGTATGCGGGTCTGCCGCTGGGCTCCTCGCACACGGTGGCCGACGTGCGCGGCGACGTGGACTGGGAGGCGCTGGCGGCGGCTCCCGGACCGCTGATCCTGCAGGCCACCCCGACGCACCTGGCCGACGCGGCCCGGACCCTGATCGAGCACGAGCTGTCGGAGACCACTCCGTGCGTGGTGACCGCCCAGGGCACCACCTGTCAGCAGCGTTCGATCGAGACCACGCTGCACGGGCTGACCGATGCGGCCGTCGTGGCCGGCGCCGGCGACCCCGCGGGCCCGCTGACTGGACCGCTGGTGGTGACCATCGGCAAGACGGTGCACAGCCGGTCGAAGCTGAACTGGTGGGAAAGCCGCGCCCTGTACGGCTGGACCGTCCTGGTGCCGCGCACCAAGGACCAGGCCGGCGAGATGAGCGAGCGGCTGACGTCGTACGGCGCGCTGCCGGTCGAGGTGCCGACGATCGCCGTCGAGCCGCCGCGCAGCCCCGCCCAGATGGAGCGTGCCGTCAAGGGATTGGTCGACGGCCGGTTCCAGTGGGTGGTGTTCACCTCCACCAACGCCGTCCGCGCGGTGTGGGAGAAGTTCGGCGAGTTCGGGCTCGACGCCCGCGCGTTCTCCGGCGTGAAGATCGCCTGCGTCGGTGAGTCGACGGCCGACCGGGTCCGGGCATTCGGGATCAGCCCGGAGCTGGTGCCGGCCGGGGAGCAGTCCTCGCTGGGCCTGCTGGACGACTTCCCGCCCTACGACAGCATTTTCGATCCGGTGAACCGGGTCTTGCTGCCGCGTGCCGACATCGCCACCGAGACGCTGGCCGAAGGGCTGCGCGAACGTGGTTGGGAGATCGAGGATGTCACCGCATACCGGACGGTGCGTGCGGCACCGCCGCCGGCGACCACCCGCGAGATGATCAAGACGGGCGGCTTCGACGCGGTGTGCTTCACCTCCAGCTCGACGGTGCGCAACCTGGTCGGCATCGCCGGTAAACCCCACGCGCGCACCATCATTGCCTGCATCGGCCCCAAGACGGCCGAGACCGCTGCCGAGTTCGGCCTACGGGTGGATGTGCAGCCCGAAACCGCTGCCATTGGCCCGCTGGTCGACGCGCTGGCCGAACACGCCGCGCGGTTGCGCGCCGAGGGCGCGCTGCCACCGCCGCGCAAGAAGAGTCGCAGGCGCTAGTGTCCTTCCCGCGGCAGCGCCCGCGTCGGCTCCGGTCCACCCCCGCGTTGCGTCGCTTGGTGGCGCAAACGTCCTTGGAGCCAAGGCATTTGGTACTGCCGATGTTCGTCGCCGACGGGATCGACGAACCGCGGCCGATCCCATCGATGCCCGACGTCGTGCAGCACACCCGCGAGTCGCTGCGCCGCGCGGCCGCCGACGCGGTGGCCGCCGGAGTGGGCGGACTGATGCTGTTCGGTGTGCCGCGTGACGAGGACAAGGACTCGACCGGCTCGGCAGGTACCGATCCCGACGGCATTCTCAATGTCGCGCTTCGCGACCTGGCCAAGGATCTCGGTGAAGCCACGGTACTGATGGCCGACACCTGCCTCGATGAGTTCACCGATCACGGTCACTGTGGCGTGCTCGACGCCCGGGGTCGGGTCGACAACGACACTACGCTGGGTAGATATGTGAAATTAGCTGTGGCGCAGGCAGAGTCGGGTGCTCATGTGGTGGGTCCGAGCGGGATGATGGACGGGCAGGTGGGCGCCATTCGCGACGGTCTGGACGCCGCGGGCTACACCGACGTGGTGATCCTGGCCTACGCTGCCAAGTTCGCTTCGGCGTTCTACGGCCCGTTCCGCGAAGCGGTGAGCTCCAGCCTCTCCGGCGATCGTCGCACCTACCAGCAGGAGCCCGGCAACGTCCGAGAGGCGGTGCGCGAGATCGAATTGGATATCGACGAGGGCGCCGACATCATCATGGTCAAGCCCGCGATGGGTTACCTCGACGTGTTGGCCGCCGCCGCGGATGTCTCGCCGGTGCCGGTCGCCGCCTATCAGGTGTCCGGCGAGTACGCGATGATTTGTGCTGCGGCAGAGAATAATTGGATCGACGGGCGGGCCGCGGCGCTGGAATCGCTGATCAGCATCCGCCGCGCCGGTGCCGATATCGTGCTGACCTATTGGGCCGCGGAGGCGGCGGGTTGGCTTTCCTAGCGGCCGTATCGGCGGTAGACAATCAGGGGATGAGGCTTCAATGACTGCAGCGAAGGACAGCGAACCCAAGCCATTGTTCTATGAACCCGGTGCCAGCTGGTTATGGGTGTTGAGCGGCCCCGCCGCGGCGGCGTCGATGATCCTGATCGAAATGTGGAGTGGCGCAGCGATATCGCTGTTGGTTCCGGCGATCTTTCTGGTGATGGTGTCGGCGTTCATCTCGCTGCAGGTGAAGGCGGCGCGGATCCACGTTTCCGTCGAACTGACCGAGGACGCGTTGCGCCAGGGCACCGAGACGATCCTGGTGCGCGAAATCATCAAGGTCTATCCCGAGCCCGACAACCCGGCGGTCTCCGACAAGGAGCTGGCGAGGTGGCAGTCGGCACGGGCGCTCGGTGAATTGTTCGGCGTGCCGCGCGGGCGCACGGGCATCGGTCTGCGACTCACCGGCGGCCGTACCGCCCAGGCCTGGGCGAAGCGCCATCGTCATCTTCGGAATGCGCTGACCCCGCTGGTTCAGGAGCGGGTGGAGCCGGCTCACTCGGAGAGCACCGACAACGATTACAACGACGACACAGGATCCGAGCTGTGATCGCCCGTTACCGGGCCCTGGCCGAACTCGTCCTGGCCTGCGCGGCGCTGGTGGGCGTCGCGCTGAGCTGGTTGCACGCCCGTCACATCGTGGAGGTCGGGCCGATCACGGACGGCCAGCCGACGACCACGGCACTGGTCTACAACCCTCAGCTGCTGCTGCTGGCCATGGTGTTGGCGATAATCGCCGGAGTGCTGGCAGTCATCGGGATTGCCCGGCTGTGGCGCGCCCGACGCGGCGTTACGCCGTCTTCCTGATCAGCGGCAGCGCCAGCCGGCGGCGGTGGACGACCGCGTCGGCCAGGTCGCCGAACGCCTCGGGCACCGACGCGGCGGTCGGGAAGACCGAATCACCGTCACCGGCGACCAGCTGCTCGATCACGTCGGCGCCGGCGACCAGCGTCCACTCCACCCCGGCCCGGCGGCAGTCCTCGTCGAAGGTGTACAGCAGCCCGAAGCCGGCGCCCGCGACGTGGCTCAGGTCGCTGATGTCGAGCACCAGGGGATTGTCGCCGAGCATGAAACGGCGCAGGCAGTCGCGGACCCGATCGACATTGACGGCATCGATCTCTCCCCGGATGGTCACCACCGTGGCGAGGTGGCGGCAGTGCGCCCGAACCTGGGCTCCACCGCAGTCGAGGCTGCCCTGTCGCGCTGTGGTCATCGCGATCGCCATGAACGCCCCCATTTCCGTGGTGGTGCGAGGGCCGGCATAACGCCGACCGAAGCTAGGTACAACGTTGCCCGCCAAAGATAAGGAGACCGACAGTTACGTCTAACTGTTTGCTAAAAAGCTGACGTGGCAAGGCCGTGCGGAGGTACACGGGCGGGCACACCGCCGCCGTCACGCAATCCGGGCTCCCGCGCTGCTAGGCTGCTCTGGCTACCGGTTGCGAGTCGGGGGGCTTGTGATAGGGCGAAATGCCTGGTCAGCCGGGTGAGAAGGCAAACGAAACTACCACGTCCAGACCGAAAGAGCGTCGTGCGCAGCGCAGAGATCAAGGGTGAGATCAAAGCCCTGACGGGACTTCGCATCGTCGCCGCGGTGTGGGTGGTGCTGTTCCATTTCCGGCCGATGCTCAGCGACATCTCGCCCGATTTCCGCGAGAACCTGGCGCCGGTGCTCAACTGCGGCGCCCAAGGCGTCGATCTGTTCTTCATCCTCAGCGGGTTCGTGCTGACCTGGAACTACCTCGACCGGATGGGCCGGTCCTGGTCGACGCGCGAGACCCTGCACTTCCTGTGGCTGCGGCTGGCCCGGGTGTGGCCGGTCTACCTGGTCACCATGCACCTGGCGGCGCTGCTGGTGATCCTGTCGCTGCACGTCGGCCATACGCCGCTACCCGAGGTGAGTGATCTGACCGCGATCAGCTACATCCGTCAGGTCTTGCTCGTGCAGTTGTGGTTCGAGCCGTTCTTCGACGGGACGAGCTGGGACGGGCCGGCCTGGTCGATCAGCGCGGAATGGCTCGCCTACCTGCTGTTCGGCGTGCTCGCCCTGGTCATTTTCCGGATGAAACTGGCCACCCGCGCCCGGACGCTGATGTGGCTGGCCGTGCTGGCCTCGCTGCCGCCGGTGGTGATGTTGCTGGCCAGCGGCCACTTCTACACGCCGTGGAGCTGGCTGCCGCGGATCGTGACACAGTTCACGGCGGGGCGCTGGCCTGCGCCGCCGTGCGCCGATTGCGGCTGACCGATCGTGGTCGCCACATTGCCGGATACCTGTCGGTGCTGCTGCTGGCCGCCGTGGTGGGCGTCCTGTACTGGTTCAACGCCCATCCGATCAGCGGAGTCGTGGAAAACGACAGCGGCGGCGTGGTCGACGCGCTGTTCGTCCCCCTGGTCATCACGCTCGCGGTCGGCCTGGGCAGCCTGCCCAGGCTGCTGTCCACCCGGGTGATGGTCTACGGCGGGCAGATCTCGTTCTGCCTGTACATGGTGCATGAGCTGGTGCACACGTCCTGGGGATGGGCGGTCGAAAACTTCAAGCTCACGCCATGGGAATCCGATTCCCCCTGGAAATGGAACGTGCTGGGCCTGTTCGCGATCGCGCTGGCGCTTTCGAGCCTGCTCTATCACGTCGTCGAGGAGCCCGCGCGGCGCTGGATGCGCAGGATGGTCGACGTCCGTCCCGCGGCCCAGCGAACGGAGCCCAGCGAGCCGGCCCCGGCCAAGGTCCGCCAGATCGACGGCGGACTGGAACCGGTCACCGAGCGCACGGCGTCCTGAATGCCCGCGAATCATGCTGCGTCCCAAAAGCTCTCGGATCTGGATTCGGCAGTGGTAGCCGCGCCGCACTGGTAGCTTGGGGCATGCTGATCGACTCGGCCCTGGATCACACATGCGCAACAGCGCGTTGGCGGGCCGTTCGGGTCGGTTATTCGTACGATTTCCGTTGGTTGAGTGCAGTACAAAGGCCATGCCGTGTGCGGGGGGGAGGTAGCAGTGAGTCGTCTGACCGGGTTCGTCGTTAACCTCGGGCTGCTTGTCGGCCTGCTCTGTGACGTCTTGGCACACCCGGCGCACGACCCTGGTTATCGGGTAACGACGCTGGATGGTCGGCTGACCCATATCGCGGTAGTCGGCGACTCCTATACGACCGGCACGGACGAGGGCGGCCTGGGCCCGAAAGCGTGGACCGCCCTGACCTGGCAGACGCTCACCAAACGTGGGCTGCAGATCGACGCCGATGTGGCGGCCGAGGGCAGAGCCGGCTATGTCGTGCCCGGCGACCACGGGAGCATCTTTGAGGATCTGACTGTCAGGTCGGTCAAGAACGACGACGTGCTGGTGGTGTTCTTCGGCTCCCGCAACGACCAGGGCTCCGATCCCGGCATGCTGGCCGGCCGGGCTCGCGACACCTTCGAAGTCGCGCGCATCCTGGCACCGTCGGCGAGATTCCTGGTGATCGGGCCGCCGTGGCCGACCGCCGATGTGCCGCCGGACATCCTGCAGATTCGCGACGTGCTCAACTCCGAGGCGCGGGCCGCGGGCGCGGCATTCGTCGACCCGATCGGCGCGCACTGGTTCGTCGACAGGCCGGACCTGATTGGCCCAGATGGCGTGCACCCCAACGACGCCGGGCATCGGTACATGGCGGACAAGATTGCGCCGCTGATTCGCACGCAACTATTCAGGTAGCGAAGCACTCAGAGTTTCTGCGGGCTGGCTCCGCGTCAAAGTGCCAGCCGCGCAAGGCTTTACACGCCAATCGGGCGCCTAGTCTTCTGCGTGCCGCTCGTAGTCCCACTGCTCGAGGCGTGCTTGTAGCTGCATCACGCCAATCCCGACGACTGGCGTAGCAGCCGCGATGCAGACCAACAACAGCGGGGACATTTCAAACCTCCAAAACCCTTTCATTCGTAACACGTTCGGTTTGGTGGCGGGGTTCATTCGCAAAGAAAGTCATCGCAACGTCATCCGTCCGTTATGGCTCCGTCTGCGAGTGCGCCCATCACCGGTGCCAACAACTGTGCATATTCGGTTGTGACGTGGTTGTCGTCGCGGAACACCAAGGTGTTACCGACGATCATCGGGCAGCGCTCGGGTGTGCAGAACAGGTCGGTGAGATCGGCGTAGTGACCGCCGTTGCCGGTGGTCGCGGCCCGCTCCGCGGAGATACCGCCATCGTTGACCGCGACCGAACGGCTTGGCGCGCAGGCGGTGGCGTCGTCGAGGTGTCCGGATAGGCAGGTGGGCACCGGGGATTGCGGGTCCGGGGCGGGGCCGAGGACCAGGACGGTCGCCCCGCTGCGACGCAGCGCCGCGACGGTGCGACCCAGGGTCTCGATCCACGCCGGGTCGTAGGACACAAATCCGAAGTCGCCGCCGTAGCGCCGGCTCATATCCAGCACGACCAGACGCGGGTGCTCGGCCGCCACCCGCGCCATCACCTGGGTGCGCCATTGTTCGCATTCGGTGTACTCGCGGCCCAGATACGGACTGTCGATGGGGAGATCCTGGATCGGGCAGGTCACCTTGGCCATCGTCTCCAGCCGCCAGTGCCGCTGCTCGGCAACCTGCTGGAAGGCCGGGTTCCACATCGCCGCGTGCGAGTCGCCGATCAGCGCGACCATCGTCGGCGAGCCGATGTCGCCTGCCGCGCACTCGCTTTGCCCGATGTCGCGCCAGGATCGCACGCAGCCGTTGACGAAGACCGCGGCCTTGTCGGCCGGCGCCTGGGCCAGTGGCGGGTCCAGATTCGACGGGACCGCCCGCAGGCCGGCGGCCGCCGCGACGGCGTCACGCACCTGGGCCAGAGCCTGCTGGACGACCGCCTGCTGCGGACCGGCGTTGGGGGCGGCGGAGGGCAGCGCCATGAAGCTGGCCTTCGCCGCGGCCGGGCCGTGACCGACCGGAACCGGTATCACCGTCAGCAACAGCACGCATGCGGATGCGGTGACCGCAGTGGCGATCCCGGCGACGGCCAGGCTGGTCTTGGCCGACCGGCGCAGGGCGGCCGCGAACCGGCCGGGGTTCTCCACCAGATGGAAGGTGATCACCGCGAGCCCCGCGGACACCGCGGTCGCGGCCAGTCGAGCCGGCAGGCCGGAGGGGTCACCCAGCAGCCGGGGCAGCAGCAACAACACCGGCCAATGCCACAGGTACCAGGAGTAGGACACCCGCCCGATCGCGCGCATAGCCGGCCGGCACAGCAGGCGACCCACCCCCAGGCTGCGAGTGACGCAGCCGCCGCCGATCACCAGCGCGGTGCCCAGCACCGGCAGCAGCGCGGCGGTGCCGGGGTAGGGCGTGGCGGGGCCCAGCTGCGTACAGGTCAGCAGGATCAGCACCAGCCCGCCCCAGCCGACGATCGCCGCGGGCAACGGCGGCAGCCGGCGCCACTGCTCGATCGACAGCGCGACCAGCCCGCCGACGGCCAGCTCCCAGGCGCGGGTCGGCAGCGAGAAGAACGCCCACGGCGGCGAGCTGCGCGTCCACAGCACGGCCGCCGCCAACGAGGCCGCGGCGACCAAGGTCAGCACCAGCGCGTACGGCGCCGCCTTGGCCACGGCGTCGCGCCGCAGGCGTCCGGCCAGCCAGGCGGTGCCGATGATCAGCACCGGCCACACCAGATAGAACTGCTCCTCGACGCCGAGGGACCAGTAGTGCTGAAACGGCGAGGGTGCCTCGGCGTTCAGGTACTCGGTGCCCTGGTGGGCGAACCGGTAGTTGCCGACGTACAGCGCGCTGGCGATGCCGTCGAGGAACACGCTGCGGGCCTGCAACGGCGGCAGCACGAGGGCGGACGCGATGGCGGTCACGACGGCGACGGTGGCCGCGGCCGGCAGCAAACGGCGGGCCCGTGCTCCGTAAAAGCGGCCCAGCGCAACGTTTTTCGTGATGCTGACCTCGCGCCAGAGCAGGCCGCTGATCAGGAAGCCGGAGATGACGAAGAAGACGTCGACGCCGATGAAGCCGCCGGCGGTGCCGGGGATGCCCGCGTGGTACAGCACGACGGCGACGACCGCGACCGCCCGCAGGCCTTCGATGTCGGGGCGGAATCCTCGTCGCTCTATTTGTCGGGTGGGGCTATCGCCCGCTGGTGAGGGCGGGCTGGTCGCGGTTTCCTGCCGGACTGCCATGCCTTTTCGGGATGCCTCGCTAGGTCGCCAGCCAGGAAAGCTCGCCGGGTAATTGCAAACGCCACCACGTCACGTCATGGCCGCCGACCGTGAAGCTTACCGCCGGTGGCGTTTGGAGTTGGCTCACGAATTGGCGTGTCGCGGGATAGAAACGGTCGAATGTGCCGCAGTCCACCCGCAGCGGAATCTGTGACAACGCCGGCAGGCCCATCACGCTGTTGGCCATCCAGTCCTCTTCGCTGTCAAACGCTTTGGGTGCGCAGTCGGCGTACGACGCATACAGCGCCGGGCTGATCGCGCAGATCCCCGCGGTCCGCGACGGCCCCAGCTTGGCGCCCAGGCGCAGCGCCCCGTATCCACCCATCGACCAGCCCATGAAGCCCACCCGGGACGTATCCAGCCCCATCGAGCCCAGCATCGGCAACAGCTCGTCGGTGACCATCGCGCCCGAGTCGGTGCCGTCGGCCCGCTTGTGCCAGTAGGAATCAGAGCCGCCGTCGACCCCCACCACGGCGAAGGGCGGCTTGCCCTCCTTGACCAGCCGGGCCAGCGCGTCCTCGACTCCACAGTCGAGCATCATGTTCGCGTCGCCGTCCTTGCCGTGCAACGCGATGACCGCGCGCAGTGGCCCGCTCTGCGAGGTCTGACCGGGCGGCAGCGCGATCACCCAGTTGGTCTTTACGCCGCCGCGTGCCTTCGAGATGAAGGAGCCCGTGAGCCGGTTCGGCAGGGTGCTACTCGCCGTCGACGGCTCAAATGGGGAGGGCGCCAGCGGCCGCGGTGCCGCTTGTGGTTCGAGCGGATCCAGCCAGGCGCTCAAAGCCCACGCGCCCGCCGCCGCAGCGGTGGCACTGGCGCCCATTCGCAGCACCGCGCGGCGGTTCAGTTCAGGCACGAGCGTCATAATGCCGCGCGCACAGGGCTATTCCGAGGCCGTCGCGTGTTTTGCAAGGGCATTGTGATGCGGCAGAAATCGACTAGTGACGTGCGACTCATCCGGTTTCGGTGGATTGAATCTGGCGGGTTTCAACCCTCGCGCGCGGCGACGTGCTTCGCGACGCTGGAGCTTTCGTGCCTGGTTTCGAAAGTCGACCGAATGCTGATCAAGAGCGGAAGAGGATTGGATGAGTCTGGCATTTCACTGGTTCTTGCCGACGTACGGGGATTCGCGCAATCTCGTCGCCGGTGGGCACGGCACGTCGATGCACGGCGACCGGCCCGCGACTTTGCGCTATCTGCACCAGATTTGCGCCGCGGCCGAAGACAACGGCTTTGAGGCGGTGCTCACACCGACCGGATTGTGGTGCGAGGACGCCTGGTTGACGACGGCGATGTTGATCGAGCGCACCGAGACGCTGAAGTTCCTGGTCGCGTTCCGCCCCGGGCTCCTCAGCCCCACCTTGGCCGCGCAAATGGCCGGCACCTTTCAGCGGCACTCCGATGGACGGCTGCTGCTCAACGTCGTCACCGGCGGTGAACCGCACGAACAACAGGCCTACGGCGATTACCTGGACAAGCAAGCGCGCTACGCGCGTACCGCCGAATTCCTCGACGTGGTCCGCCAACTGTGGACGTCGAAAGAACCGGTGACGTTCGCCGGCGAACACATCCGCATCGAGGGTGCCCAACTCAACAACCCGCCCGACCCGATTCCCGCCGTGTTCTTCGGCGGATCGTCCGGATCGGCCGGACCCGTCGCCGCCAAGTACTCCGACGTCTACCTCACCTGGGGCGAACCGCTGGCGGCCGTCGCCGAGAAATTGGACTGGATTCGCGGGCTGGCCGCCGAGGCCGGCCGGACCCTGCAATTCGGATTGCGGATCCACGTGATCAGCCGCCCCACCGCCGCGGAAGCCTGGGCCGAGGCCGACCGGCTGCTGGAGGCGATCGACCCGGCAGACATCGAACGAGTGCAGACCAGCCTGGCCCGCAGCGAATCCGAGGGACAGCGCCGGATGCTGAAGTTACACGGCGGCAACGACGATCAGCTGCTGATCGCGCCGAACCTGTGGGCCGGCGTCGGCCTGGTGCGCGGCGGTGCGGGCACCGCGCTGGTGGGGTCGCACGAAGAGGTGGCCCAACGGCTGATCGAATACGCCGACCTCGGCATCGACCACTTCATCCTGTCGGGCTACCCGCATCTGGAAGAGGCGTACTGGTTCGGCGAGGGCGTGCTGCCGTTGCTCGAGCGCAAGGGTGTGTGGAAGCACCCCAACCGCAAGGCCCAGCCGCGCTCGGCGACGCCGTTCGCGGCCGCTTCGGCGCAGTAGCCATGGCGACGACCTTGCCGGTGCCGGGAGCCATCGCGGCGGCCGACACATTGGACGAGTCGGACGCGGATCGGCGCCGGCGGCTGCGTACGGTCGTCGCGGCTAGCCTGCTCGGCACGACGGTGGAGTGGTACGACTTCTTCCTCTACGCCACCGCCGCCGGGCTGGTGTTCAACAAGCTGTTCTTCCCCAACGCCAGCTCGCTGGTCGGCACGCTGCTGGCGTTCGCGACGTTCGCCGTGGGGTTCGTCATGCGGCCCATCGGCGGACTGGTCTTCGGCCACATCGGAGACCGGATCGGCCGCAAGCGCAGCCTGGCGCTGACGATGCTGATCATGGGCGTCGCGACGGCGCTGATCGGGGTGTTGCCGAGCGCGGCCGAGATCGGGGTGTGGGCGCCGATTCTGCTGCTGGTGCTGCGCGTGCTACAGGGCTTCGCGCTCGGCGGCGAGTGGGGCGGCGCGGTGCTGCTGGCCGTCGAGCACAGTCCTGGAGACCGGCGCGGCCGCTACGGGGCGATCCCGCAGGTCGGTCTCGCGCTCGGCCTGGCGCTCGGCACCGGGATATTCGCTTACCTGCAGGTCGCCTTGGGCTCGGCGCGGTTCTTGTCCTATGGCTGGCGCATCGGCTTCCTGCTGAGCCTGGTGCTCGTCGCCGTCGGGATCCTGGTGCGGTTGCGGGTCGACGAGACGCCGGCGTTCCAGGAGTTGCGCGACCTCGAGGCGGCATCCACCGTCCCGGTGCGCGACATCTTCCGGGGGGCTCGCGCCCGGCGCAACACCTTCCTCGGTCTGCTTGCCCGCTGGGCCGAGGGGTCGGCCTTCAACACCTGGGGGGTGTTCGCGATCAGCTACGCGACCGGCGCGCTGGGCTTCCACAAGGTGCCGGTGCTGATCGTGGTGACCATCGCCGGGCTGGTGATGGCGGTGCTGTTGCCGGTCTCGGGAATTCTGACGGACCGGTACGGGGCCCGACGGGTGTATCTGGTGGGTGTGGTCTGCTACGGCCTCGCGACCTTCCCGGTTTTCGCCCTGTTCGGCACCAAGAACCTGGTGTTGTTCGGGCTGGCGATGGTCATCGTGTTCGGTGTCGTGCACGCGCTGTTCTACGGCGCGCAGGGCACGCTGTTCTCGTCGCTGTATCCGACCAAGAGCCGCTACACCGGATTGTCGTTCGTCTACCAGTTCTCCGGCATCTACGCCTCGGGGGTGACCCCGATGATCCTCACCGCGCTGATCGCCGCGACCCAGGGTTCGCCGTGGCTGGCGTGCGCGTATCTCGTTGCGACGGCCGTGATTAGCGTGATCGCCACGGCGCTGATTAGCGACCAAGATCTATACCTCTAACCCGCGCGTACCTCTAACCCGCGCGCGGTTGCTGCGGACCGTCAAGCCCGCTAGCGTCCGGTCATGCGGCGTGCGCAAGGCCAGGACGGCCCCGGCTCTGCGGGCGACGACCCCGGTGGGCCTGCGTGCGCCAGCAATACCCAACTGCGTCAAGGGCTTTCGCAGCGACAGCTGAGCATGATCGCGCTCGGCGGCGTGATCGGCGCCGGGTTGTTCGTCGGGTCGGGCGTGGTGATCCGCGACACCGGGCCCGCCGCGTTCCTGACCTATGCGCTGTGCGGCGTGCTGATCGTCCTGGTGATGCGGATGCTGGGCGAGATGGCCGCCGCCAACCCGTCGACCGGGTCGTTCGCCGATTACGCGGCCAAGGCGCTGGGCGGGTGGGCCGGGTTTTCGGTGGGCTGGCTGTATTGGTACTTCTGGGTGATCGTCGTCGGATTCGAGGCGGTCGCCGGCGGCAAAGTCCTCAGCTACTGGTTCCACGCGCCGCTGTGGATGCTGTCGCTGTGCCTGATGGTGCTGATGACCGCGACCAACCTGTTCTCGGTCTCCTCGTTCGGCGAGTTCGAATTCTGGTTCGCCGGAATCAAAGTCGCGACGATCATCGTCTTCCTCGGCATCGGCGCGGTATACGTGCTCGGCCTGTGGCCGGGCCACCACGGCGGATTCGCCAACCTGACCGCCCACGGCGGATTCTTCCCCAAGGGTGTCGGCGCGGTCTTCGCCGCGATCGTGGTGGTGATCTTCTCGATGGTGGGCGCCGAAATCGTCACGATCGCCGCGGCCGAAAGTCGCGACCCGGCCCTCGGGGTCCAGCGGGCGACGCGCTCGGTCGTCGCGCGCATCGCAATCTTCTTCGTCGGCTCGGTCTTTCTGCTCGCCGTCATCCTGCCGTGGAATTCGCTCGAGCTCGGCGCCTCGCCGTACGTCGCGGCGTTCAAGCAGATGGGCCTGGCCGGTGCCGATCAAGTGATGAACGCGGTGGTGCTCACCGCGGTGCTCTCCTGCCTGAACTCGGGCCTGTACACGGCGTCGCGCATGTTGTTCGTGCTCGCCGCCCGCAACGAGGCGCCGATGCGGCTGGTCAAACTCAGCGGGCGGGGCGTCCCGTCGGCGGCGATCGTGTTCTCGTCGGCGATCGGCTTCCTGTGTGTCCTGATGGCCTGGCTGGCGCCGGACACGGTGTTTCTGTTCCTGCTCAACTCCTCGGGCGCGATCATCCTGTTCGTCTACTGGCTGATCGCGCTGTCGCAGATCATCCTGCGCCGCCGCACTCCGGTGGAGAAGCTGCGGGTGAAGATGTGGTTCTTCCCGGTGCTGTCGATCCTCACGCTGGCCGGAATCACCGCGGTGCTCGTGCAGATGGCGTTCGACCACGCCGCGCGCACCCAGCTGTGGCTGTCCCTGCTGTCGTGGGTGGTGGTGCTGGCGATCTACGCCGTCGCGCGCGCCCGGGGCCGGGTCGGGCCCGTCGGCAAGTCCGGATAGGCGGCACCGCCTGTGTGCTCACAGCCTGCGGATCCCACGCAGGATCTTCAGGAACGGCAAGGCGCTGGACAGGCCACGCCCAAGCTTGGGCTGGATGGCGCTCATGTTCATCAGCACCGGATATTGCAGACCGTGATCGCGGTACGTGGCGAGCTGATCGAGGACCTCGTCGGGTGTTCCGCTGAGCAAGCATCGTCGCATCAAGGCCCGCGGTACCGCGTCGACGTGGGCCACCGCCGTCGCCTCGTCGAGTAGTTGCGGCAGGATGTCCTGAAAGCCGGTGAATCCCTGTCCCATCGGATGACGGGCACCCTCCTCGGCCCACTCCGAATCAGGCAGGAGGAGGGCATACATGCGGGCCGGCACCGAGTCCAAGGCTTCGTCGACCTCGGCCGAACTCCGTCCGGTCATGACCAACTGCGTGTTTGCGGCGGTGATCGAGTTCGGATCGCGGTTTGCGTCGTCGGCGGCCTCCCGAACCCGGAGCAAACTGTCGGCGTACCGCTTCGGGCCGAAGATCGCGATCGGGAGCCAACCGTCGGCGTAGCGTCCCGTCGCGCGCAGCATCCGCGGTCCGTGCGCGGCGACCCAGATCTTCGGCCAGCTGCCTTTCACCGGGGGCAATGCAAAAATCGCGTTGCGCAACGGAAAGAACTCCGAGTCCCGGCTGACCAACTGCCCGTCCGAATCCCACAGTGCGCGGATGGTCGCCAGCGCCTCCACGAACCGGGCCACCGGCCGTGACCACGTGACCCCGTACGGCTCGTTGCCTTCGCGCTCCCCGGTTCCGATCCCGAGGATGGCCCGGCCTCGAGTCATCAGATGCAGCGTCGCCACGGCCTGCGCGGTCACGGCCGGATTCCGGCGCCCGGCGTCGGTGACGCAGACGCCAAGCCGTGTCCGGCTGAATCGGTGGCGGCCGCCGAGGGCCCCGAGCGTGGTCCACGGCTCAAGGAACGCGTCCGCGTCGGGCACGAGTCGGGCCATCCCGCTGTACTTCGGCGTCATCACGGCCCGGGGCAGAAAGGCGTTGAGGTGGTCGGACAGCCAAAAGGAATCGGCGCCGGTCAATCTGGCTGTCCGGTAGCCCATTTCGGGGACCGTCGTCGGCCCGAATCGGCTGAGCAAGGGTGCTTCTACGACACCGAACTTCACTGCAATCTTCTCTCGGAGCGCATCGTGTGGCACAACCGCCGTCGTCTCACGTGCTCGGTGTGGAGCACGCGCATCACGCGGACGGATTCGACCCTAGGGGTGCCGTCGGTGCAGCGGCTAGACGATCGGCGTCGCTTCGCGGCCAGAAAGCGCTGGCGCGCGGCGGCCGAGCGGTGTTCAGTCGGTCCGGTCCAGCAGTACCACCTGCTCGAACGGCAGCCGGCCGAAAACCGGCCGCCAGGCGCCGTCGACGTACTGTGCGGCTTCGTCCCGGCTGACCACGCGCGGATCGGTGATCGCGAACGTCCGGGCGCTGCGGCGCAACTTCCCGCCACCGGCCGCGTCGAGGTTCTTCAGCCAGTCGCGGTCGGGACCGTAGGTCAACACGATCGCCACGCCGGGCTTGCCGTCGACGGTGGTGTAGAACGCATTGACCGGTGTGCGGTAGGCCTTGCCCGACTTGCGCCCGACGTGCTCGATGATCGCGAACGGCGGCAGCCAGCCGGCCCATCTGCGCTGAATTGGATTGGTCACGTAACGGTTGAACCGGGCCACGCCTTGTGGAATTCGCATGCCCCTCATCCAACTCGCCACCCCCCGGGCCCCTCAACCCGTAGCGCACTCTTACACCCTGTAGTTGATCGGGGCGTGGAGGCTGGAACACTAGTGGTCATGGGCAGCACTGACCAGGCCGCCGCTGTGACCCGGGGGTCCGTCGCCACCTCGGCGGGTCTGTTCGACGCTGCGTGCGCGGTGATCCCCGGCGGGGTGAACTCGCCGGTGCGCGCGTTTACCGCGGTCGGCGGCACGCCGCGCTTCATCACCGAGGCGCACGGCTGCTGGCTCACCGACGCCGACGACAACCGCTACGTCGACCTGGTCTGCTCGTGGGGCCCGATGATTCTGGGCCACGCGCACCCGGCGGTGGTCGACGCGGTCGCCAAGGCCGCGGCGTCCGGGCTCTCCTTCGGGGCGCCCACTCCGGCCGAGACCGAACTGGCCACCGAGATCGTCGGCCGGGTCGCCCCGGTCGAGCGCTTAAGGCTGGTGAACTCCGGCACCGAGGCCACCATGAGCGCGGTGCGGCTGGCCCGCGGCTTCACCGGCCGGGCCAAGATCATCAAGTTCTCCGGTTGCTATCACGGCCACGTGGACGCGTTGCTCGCCGACGCGGGCTCAGGGGTGGCGACGCTGGGCCTGCCGTCGTCACCCGGAGTCACCGGCGCCGCCGCGGCCGACACAATTGTGTTGCCCTACAACGACATTGATGCGGTGCGCCAGACATTCGCACAGTTCGGCGACCAGATCGCCGCGGTGATCACCGAGGCCAGCCCCGGCAACATGGGCGTCGTGCCGCCGGGTGCCGGCTACAACGCCGCGCTGCGCGCGATCACCGCCGAGCACGGCGCGCTGCTGATCGTAGACGAGGTGATGACCGGTTTCCGGGTCAGCCGAAGTGGTTGGTACGGAATCGATCCCGTCGCCGCCGACCTGTTCACCTTCGGAAAGGTGATGAGCGGCGGGCTGCCCGCCGCCGCGTTCGGCGGGCGGGCCGAGGTGATGGAGCGCCTCGCGCCGCTCGGGCCGGTGTATCAGGCCGGCACCTTGTCGGGTAACCCGGTGGCGATGGCCGCCGGGTTGGCCACCTTGCGCACCGCGGACGCCGCCGTCTACGCCGCGCTGGACGCCAACGCCGACCGCCTGGCCGGGCTGTTCGCCGAGTCTCTCACCAATGCTGGTGTGCCACATCAGATTCCGCGCGCCGGAAATATGCTGAGCGTGTTCTTCACCGACACGCCGGTCACCGACTTCGCGTCCGCACGCGGCAGCCAGACCTGGCGCTACCCGCCGTTCTTTCACGCCCTGCTGGACGCCGGCGTGTACCCGCCGTGCAGCGCCTTCGAGGCGTGGTTCGTCTCGGCGGCACTCGACGACACCGCGTTCGAACGAATCGCGGCCGCGCTGCCCGGTGCCGCGCGCGCTGCCGCGAGCGCGACCCAGGAGGGCAAG
Source organism: Mycobacterium florentinum (assembly GCF_010730355.1). Lineage (NCBI taxonomy): Bacteria > Bacillati > Actinomycetota > Actinomycetes > Mycobacteriales > Mycobacteriaceae > Mycobacterium > Mycobacterium florentinum. The sequence continues at coordinate 2,862,133 of NZ_AP022576.1, read as the reverse complement.
TCCTGATGGCCGAGCAAACCCGGGTGCATGTGATGCGCCACGGCGAGGTCTACAACCCCGACGGCATCCTGTACGGGCGGCTGCCCGGATTTCACCTGTCGGACAGGGGAAAAGCGCAAGCGGCGGCGGTCGCCGACGCGCTGGCCGGCCGCGACATCGTCGCGGTCATCGCCTCGCCGCTGCAGCGGGCCCAGGAGACCGCCGCGCCCATCGCCACCAAGCACGACCTGGCCGTCGACACCGACCCCGATCTGATCGAATCGGCCAACTTTTTCCAGGGCAAGCCCATGAGCCCGGGCGACGGCGCCTGGCGAAACCCGCGGTTTTGGTGGCAGCTGCGCAATCCGTTCACACCGTCGTGGGGTGAGCCGTATCGCGAGATCGCCGACCGCATGTCGACCGCGGTGGACAAGGCTCGCGCGCGCGGCGCCGGCCATGAGGTGGTGTGCGTCAGCCACCAGTTGCCGGTGTGGACGCTGCGGCTGCACCTGACCGGCAAGCGCCTCTGGCACGACCCGCGGCGGCGCGAGTGCGACCTCGCGTCGCTGACCACGCTGGTCTACGACGGCGACCGGCTGGTCGACGTCGAGTACTCCCGACCGGCAAGCGCTTGACCATGTTTCGAATGGTGATCGCCGGGGCAGCGGTGGCAATCTCCGGATTGCTCACCGGCTGCTCCGCCGGTCACGACGCCGTCGCGCAGGGCGGCACCTTCGAATTCGTCTCTCCCGGAGGCAAAACCGACATCTTCTACGACCCGCCCTCGACTCGTAGCCGCCCCGGCCCGCTGTCCGGACCGGATCTGTCCGACCCCGCGCGCACGCTGTCGCTGGACGATCCGATCTTCTCCGGGAACGTCGTCGTCATCAATGTCTGGGGCCAGTGGTGTGGGCCGTGCCGCGCCGAAGTCACCCAGCTGCAGCAGGCCTACGACGCCACCCGCGAAGCCGGGGCATCCTTCCTCGGCATCGATGTGCGCGACAACAATCGCCAGGCGGCCCTGGACTTCGTCAACGATCGCGCGGTGACATACCCGTCGATCTACGACCCGGCGATGCGCACCCTGATCGCTTTCGGTGGCAAATACCCGACCACCGTCATCCCGTCCACGCTGGTGCTGGATCGCCAGCACCGGGTCGCGGCGGTGTTTTTGCGGGAATTGCTGGCGTCCGATTTGCAGCCGGTGGTGCAGAAGCTGACCCAGGAAGCGCCGCCGGGCCTGAAGACACCGGGCAAGCAATGACGGGTTTCGCCCAAACCGCCGCCGCCGGGCCCTTACTGGTGGCGCTGGGTGCCTGCGTGCTCGCCGGGCTGGTGTCGTTCGCCTCGCCCTGCGTGGTGCCGCTGGTGCCGGGCTATCTCTCCTATCTGGCCGCGGTGGTCGGGGTGGACGACGAGGCCGGGACCGGTGTGGTCAAGGCCCCGCCCGCGGCCCGGTGGCGAGTCGCGGGATCGGCGGCGCTGTTTGTCGCCGGATTCACCACGGTGTTCGTCCTGGGCACCGTCGCCGTGCTCGGGATGACGACGACGCTGATCGGCAACCAACTGGTGCTGCAGCGGGTCGGCGGCGTACTGACCATCGTGATGGGCCTGGTGTTCGTCGGCCTCATTCCCGCCCTGCAGCGCCAGGTCCGGTTCAGCCCGCAACAGCTGACGACGGTAGCCGGGGCGCCGGTGCTGGGCGCGGTGTTCGCGCTCGGCTGGACGCCGTGCCTGGGCCCGACCCTGACCGGCGTGATCACCGTCGCCTCGGCCACCGAAGGCGCGAATGTCGCCCGCGGAATCCTGCTGGTGATCGCCTACTGCCTGGGGCTGGGAATCCCGTTCGTGCTGCTGGCATTCGGCTCGGCGCGTGCGGTCGCCGGGTTGAGCTGGCTGCGCCGGCACAGCCGGGCCATCCAGGTCTTCGGCGGCGCGCTGCTGATCGTGGTCGGGGTCCTGCTGGTCACCGGCGTGTGGAACGACTTCATCTCCTGGCTGCGGGACGCCTTCGTCAGCGACGTGAGGCTGCCGATTTGAGACAGGCTCTTGCTTGGGCACGCAACACCTGGCGCGCGCTGACCTCGATGGGCACCGCGCTGGTGCTGCTGTGTCTGCTCGCGCTCGGCGCGATACCCGGAGCCCTGCTGCCGCAGCGCAGCCTGAACGCGGGCAAGGTCGACGAGTACCTGGCGGCTCACCCGACGATCGGCCCGTGGCTCAATCGGCTGCAGGCCTTCGACGTGTTCTCCAGCTTCTGGTTCACCGCCATCTACGTGCTGTTGTTTGTCTCCCTGGTCGGCTGCCTGACGCCGCGGATGATCGAGCACGCCCGCAGCCTGCGCGCCACGCCCGTCCCCGCCCCCCGCAACCTGGCCCGGCTGCCCAAGCACGCCAGCGCGCAGCTCACGCTGGCCGACGAGGCCGACCTGAACGCCGTGGCGAACAAGGTTGCCGGGCGGCTGCACGGTTGGCGCACCGCGATCCGCCACGAAGACGGCGCCGTCGAGATCTCGGCCGAAAAGGGCTACCTGCGCGAATTCGGCAACATCGTCTTCCACTTCTCGCTGCTGGGGCTGCTGGTCGCGGTGGCCGTCGGCAAGCTGTTCGGCCACGAGGGCAATGTCATCGTGATCGCCGACGGTGGTCCCGGCTTCTGCTCGGCCTCACCGGCCGCGTTCGACTCGTTCCGGGCCGGCAACACCGTCGACGGCACGTCATTGCACCCAATATGCTTGCGGGTCAACGACTTTCAGGCCCACTATCTGCCGTCCGGGCAGGCCACCTCGTTCGCCGCCGATATCGACTATCAGGACGGCCGCGACCTGGTGACCAACAGCTGGCGGCCCTACCGGCTCGAGGTCAACCATCCGCTGCGGGCCGGCGGCGACCGGGTGTACCTACAGGGCCACGGCTACGCGCCCAGTTTCACGGTGACCTTCCCCGACGGGCAGACTCGGACGTCGACCGTGCAATGGCGGCCCGACAACCCGCAGACCCTGCTCTCGTCGGGGGTGGTGCGCATCGACCCGCCGGCCGGCAGCTATCCGAATGCCGCCGAGCGCCGCAAACACCAGATCGCGATCCAGGGCCTGCTGGCGCCCACCGAGCAACTCGACGGCGCCCTGTTGTCGTCGCGGTTCCCGGCGCTGAACGCCCCCGCGGTGGCCGTCGACATCTACCGCGGCGACACCGGCCTGGACACCGGGCGCCCGCAGTCGTTGTTCACCCTGGACCCGCGGCTGATCGAGCAGGGCCGGCTGACCAAGGAGAAGCGAGTCAACCTGCGCGCCGGGCAAGAGGTGCGGATCGACCAGGGGCCCGCGGCGGGCACCACGATCCGCTTCGACGGCGCGGTGCCGTTCGTCAACCTGCAGGTCTCCCACGACCCCGGCCAGATCTGGGTGCTGCTCTTCGCGATCACGATGATGGCCGGGCTGCTGGTCTCGTTGCTGGTGCGCCGGCGCCGGGTGTGGGTTCGTCTCGTGCCGGTCGACTCGGCCCCCGGTACGGTGAACGTCGAGCTGGGCGGCTTGGCCCGCACCGACAACTCCGGTTGGGGCGACGAGTTCGAAAAGCTGTCTGAACGGTTGATAGCCGATCTCGGCGAGTCCCCAGCATCCAGAAGGAGTTCTGAGGTGGACGTCACGTGAATACCCTGCACGTCAATATCGGCCTGGCGCGCTATTCCGATTGGGCGTTCACCTCGGCGGTGGTGGCCCTGGTCGTCGCGCTGCTGCTGCTGGCCTTCGAGCTGGCCTACGTCGGTAGCCGGCGAGCCGACAACCGCGAGCGGGTGTTGGCCGGTTCCGTTGCCGCCGACAGCTCTACTCCCGGCATCGTCGAGGACGCCGACCGGCGCCCGTTCGACGAACGCGCCGGGCGGGCCGGCCTCGCGGTGGTCTACCTCGGCATCGGCCTGCTGCTGGCCTGCCTGGTGCTGCGCGGCCTGGCCACCATGCGGGTGCCGTGGGGCAACATGTACGAGTTCATCAACCTCACCTGCCTGTGCGGGCTGATCGCCGGCGCGATCGTGCTGCGCCGCCCGCAATTCCGCCCGCTCTGGGTTTTCCTGCTGCTCCCGGTGCTGATCCTGCTCACGGTGTCGGGCCGCTGGCTCTACACCAACGCCGCGCCGGTGATGCCGGCCCTGCAGTCCTACTGGCTGCCCATCCACGTGTCGGTGGTCAGCCTGGGCTCCGGGGTGTTCCTGGTCGCCGGCATCGCCAGCATCCTGTTCTTGCTGCGCACCTCCCGGCTGGGCGACCCGGCCGCCGAGGGGGCGTTGGCGCGCATCGTGCATCGGCTGCCCGACTCGCAGACCCTGGACCGCATCGCCTACCGAACCACGATCTTCGCGTTCCCGGTCTTCGGTTTCGGCGTCATCTTCGGAGCCATCTGGGCCGAGGAGGCCTGGGGCCGGTATTGGGGCTGGGATCCCAAGGAGACGGTGTCGTTCGTGGCCTGGGTGATCTACGCGGCGTACCTGCATGCCAGGTCAACAGCGGGATGGCGGGACAGGAAAGCCGCCTGGGTGAACGTGGTCGGGTTCGTGGCCATGGTTTTCAATTTGTTCTTCGTTAACCTGGTGACCGTAGGCCTGCATTCGTATGCCGGCGTGGGCTGACAGTTAGGAAGCAACACCGCAACAAGGGGGAATGCACGTGACTGAGCAGTCAATGAGTGGCGTGGGGGCGCCCGAACATCCGACGGCCGATCTGCCTCCACAGGATCAGCAGTCCGCGGTCGAGGCGCCCGCGGATGCCAACGCCGAGGCACCGACTCGGGTCTTCGCCGGCTTCCGTGAGCGTCGGGTCCCGCCGACCGAGCGGCGCGAGGCACCGCCCGCCCCACCACGGGTGGGGATGCCGCCGTGGGATTCCACGCCGGTGACCGGGGTCCCGCAGGTCGACCCGACCGTCTACGGCGCTTATTACAACGGCCAGGCCGCGGTGCCCGCGGAAGTCCGGCCGCCGTACCGCCCCGAGCATCTGCCGCACACGCCGTATCCGGAACTGTCCACCGGCATGCTGCTGCGCCCGATCAAGCCGCCGCCCTCGGAGGGCTGGCGCCGGCTGGTCTATGCGCTGTCCGGCCGGATGATCAACCTGGGGGAGAGCCCGCGGGCTGCCCGGCATAACAACTTGGTGGCGCAGGTCAACCGGCCGTTGCGCGGCTCCTACCGGGTCGCGGTGATCTCGCTGAAGGGCGGCGTCGGCAAAACCACGATCGCTGCCACGCTCGGTGCCACCTTCGCGGAGATCCGCGGCGACCGGGTGGTGGCCGTCGACGCCAACCCCGACCGGGGCACGCTGAGTCAGAAGATCCCGCTGGAGACCGCGGGCACGGTGCGTCAATTGCTGCAGGACGCCGGAACCGTCGAGCGCTACAGCGACGTCCGCCGCTACACCTCGCGGGGCCCGAGTGGGCTGGAAGTGCTGGCTTCGGACAGCGATCCGGCGGTATCGGAGGCATTCGATGCTGACGACTACACCCGCACCCTGGGAATCCTGGAGCGCTACTACGGCCTGGTGGTCACCGACTGCGGACCCGGCTTGTTGCACTCGGCGATGTCGTCGGTGCTGGAGAACGCCAACGTTCTGATCGTGGTGAGTTCTGGTTCCATCGACGGTGCGCGCAGCGCCTCGGCGACACTGGACTGGCTGGATGCCCACGGCCACGAAGCGCTGGTTCGCAATTCGATCGCGGTCATCAACGCGGTGCGCCCGCGGACCGGCAAGGTCGACATGAACAAGGTGGTCGATCACTTCTCGCGGCGCTGCCGCGCGGTGCGGTTGGTGCCGTACGACGCTCATCTCGACGAGGGCGCCGAGATCCATCTGGATCAGCTGCGACGCGAGACGCGCGAGGCACTCACGAGCCTGGCTGCCGTTGTCGCCGAAGGGTTTCCGGGAGATCAGCCCAACCTGGGCCTACGTTAGCCGGGCCCGGCGAGGGGGTCAGCGGGGGTCGTCGTCCCCGTTTCGCAACCGCCGCATGAAGTCTGGATCGTCGTCGGGTCCGATGACGCGCGTCTTCGGCCGGTGCGCCTGCGAACGCGCCGCGCGCCAGCCAATGTAGATCAGCGTCCCCAGAACCAGGACGACCACCAGGTAGAGCACTCCACACCTCCTGTGAGCGAATATACCCGCGCCGTAGGCTCGAGCTGTGTCAGAAGGGCCGAGCGACAACAGCACTGGGGACAATCCGGCGGACGGCGCGCAGCAGCGCACTCGAGATCGCGTGGTTGTCGACGTTTTGGCGTACGCGGTGGCGCGGCTACTGCTGGCGGTCGGGCTCACTGGAGTGATCTATCTCGCGGCGCACCTGCTCGGCGTCAACCAGTTCCCGGTCGTCGTCGCGGCGTTGTTCGCGTTGATCATCGCGATGCCGCTGGGCATCTGGGTGTTCGCCCCGCTGCGCCGGCGTGCCACGGCCGCGCTTGCCGTTTCCGGCGAGCGTCGTCGCGCCGAGCGCGAACAGCTGCGGGCCCGGCTGCGCGGTGAGGCGATAGACGACGAACCCGACGGTCAGTAGTTGGGCATCCGCACGACCTGTGCGGCGTAGCTCAGGCCCGCGCCGTATCCGATCAGCAGGGCCAGATCGCCGGGCTTGGATGCCCCGGTGGCGAGCAGTTCGGCCATCGCCAGCGGAATGGATGCCGCGGACGTGTTGCCGGTGTGCTCAATGTCATTGGCCACGATCGCGTCCGGCCGCAGATTCAGATTCTTGGCCAGTACCTCGTTGATCCGGGCATTGGCCTGATGCGGGATGAACACGTCGATCTGATCGGATCGCACGCCCGCGGCGTCCATCGCCTGCCGCCCGACCTTGCCCATTTCGAATGCGGCCCAACGGAAGACCGCGCTGCCTTCGAGCCGAAGAAACGGGCGCGGGCCGGTGGGGTTCTCGGTGTAGGAGATCCAGTCGATGTCCTGGCGGATGGCCATGGCCTGCTCGCCGTCGCTGCCCCAGACGGTCGGCCCGATGCCCTGATCGGGCGTCTCGCCCACCACGACGGCGGCGGCGCCGTCGGCGAAGATGAAGCAGTTGCTGCGGTCGAGCATGTCCACGGTGGGGGACAATTTCTCCGAACCGACGACCAGCATCTTGGCGACGCTGCCGCCGCGGATCATGTCGGCCGCGACGCCGACGGCGTAGCCGAAGCCGGCGCATCCGGCCGAGACGTCGAATGCGGGCACACCGGTTGCGCCCAACGCCGAGGCGACCGCCGGGGCGCTGGCCGGGGTCTGCAAGAACTGAGTGCTGGTGGCGACGATGACGCCGTCGATGTCGGTGGCTTGCAGCGAGGCTTTGGCGATTGCTTCCCGGCTGGCCTCGATCGACATGGACGCGACGGATTCGTCGGCGGCGGCGAAGCGGCGCGTCTTGATTCCGGTGCGCGAGAAGATCCACTCATCGGTCGAGTCGATGTTCTGACACAGCTCGTCGTTCGTGACCACGCGTTCGGGGCGGTATGCCCCGACGCTGAGCAGTCCGATATTCCTGGGCCCACTGGTCGCGGCGATCTGCTGCATTGCGCTCCTCGCTCGTTGTCATCGGGCTAGCGGTGTAAGGGCTGTCACACTGACGCTAACCCCTGTTAACGGAATCCGAAGAGGTCTTGGGCAAGGAATCCCGGCTCCGGGTGTGCATTCAGGGCGACGACACGCCGGCTGAGTGCGCCGTGAACGCACACTCAACGCCCTGCGCGCACACTCGACGGCCCGGGTACGTCAGTGGGCCAGCGCCAGCGCCGCGGCCACTGTGACCGCCCAGACCAGCATCGTCAGCCCGGTGTCGCGCAGCACCGGGATCAGTTCGGGCCCACCGCGCCCGGATCGCACCGGCGCGGCGGCGCGCAGCCCCAGTGGGCTGGCGACCAATCCCACCGCACACCACGGTGTCGCCAGCATCAGCACCAGCGTCAGCACCCCGGCGGTCGCCAGCAGCCCCTGGTAGAACACCCGGGTGCGGGCATCGCCGAGGCGCACCGCCAGCGTGATCTTGTGCGCCTGCGCGTCGGTCGGGATATCCCGCAGGTTGTTGGCCACCAGCACCGACGAGGACAGCGCGCCCGTCGCCACCGCCAGCACCAGTCCCACCCAGTCCACCCGCAGCGCCTGGGTGTACTGCGTGCCCAGCACGGCGACCAGGCCGAAGAACACGAACACCGCGATCTCGCCGAAACCCGCGTATCCGTACGGCCGCGAGCCGCCGGTGTACAGCCAGGCCCCCGCGATGCACACGACGCCGACCGCGACCAGCCACGGCGCGGACACCAGCGCCAGCGCCAGACCGGCCGCCGCGCCGATTGCGAGTGACGCCACCGCGGCGGTCAGCACCGCTCGCGGCGCCGCCAGTCGCGAGCCCACCAGCCGCGCCGGGCCGGTCCGCACGTCGTCGGTGCCCCGGATGCCGTCGGAGTAGTCGTTGGCGTAGTTGACGCCGATGATCAGCGCTACCGAGACGGCCAGCGCCAGCAGCGCTTTCCACCAGACAGCGGAATGCAGCCAGGCCGCGGCGCCGGTGCCCGCGACGACCGGCGCGATCGCGTTGGGCAGTGTCCGCGGCCGCGCACCCGAGATCCACTGCGCAACACTGGCCACCAGGCCATCCTGCCCTATGCACCACAATGGGCGAATGCTCGGAGTGATCGGCGGCAGCGGTTTCTACACGTTCTTCGGCTCCGATGCTCGCAACGTCAACCCGGACACCCCGTACGGCCGGCCCAGCGCCCCGCTGACGGTGGGCACCATCGGCGAGCACGAGGTCGCCTTCCTGCCCCGGCACGGCGCCAAGCACGAGTATTCGGCGCACACCGTGCCGTACCGCGCCAACATGTGGGCCCTGCGCTCGCTGGGGGTGCGGCGGGTGCTCGCGCCGTGCGCGGTGGGCAGCCTGAACCCCGACTACGGGCCGGGCTCGGTCGTGGTGCCCGATCAGCTGGTCGATCGCACCAACAGCCGCGCCGACACCTACTTCGACTCCGGCGCCATTCACGTCGACTTCGCCGATCCGTATTGCCCGACCCTGCGGGAGGCGGCCACCGGCCTGCCCGGCGTGGTCGACGGCGGCACCATGGTGGTGATCCAGGGGCCGCGATTTTCCACCCGCGCCGAAAGTCAGTGGTTCGCCTCGGCGGGTTTCACGCTGGTCAACATGACCGGATACCCGGAGGCGGTGCTCGCGCGCGAACTCGAAATATGTTATGCAGCAATCGCTTTAGTGACAGATTTGGATGCGGGCGTCGGTCACGGCGAGGGCGTGAAGACGGTGGACGTCATGGTGGAATTCGAAAAGAACATCGAGGGATTCAAGACACTGGTGCGTGACGCCATCGGCCGGGTGGCCGTCGAGCGCGACTGCACGCACTGCCTGTCGCACACCGGCGTCACCCTGCCGTTCGAGCTGCCGTGAGGGTGCTGCTGACCGGCGCGGCCGGTTTCATCGGGTCGCGGGTGGACGCGGCGCTGCGCGCGGCCGGTCACGAGGTGGTCGGCGTCGACATGCTGCTGCCCGCCGCGCACGGCCCAAACTCGTTGCTGCCGAACGGATGTCATCGAGTCGACGTCCGGGATGCCGAGGCGCTGGCCCCGATGCTGGATGGGGTGGATCTGGTGTGCCATCAGGCCGCGATGGTCGGCGCGGGCGTCGACGCGGCCGACGCCCCTGCCTACGGCGGCCACAACGACTACGGCACCACCGTGCTGCTCGCGCAGATGTTCGCCGCGGGGGTGCGCCGCCTGGTGCTGGCGTCGTCGATGGTGGTGTACGGACAGGGGCGCTACCGGTGCCCGGAGCACGGGGCCGTCGACCCACTGCCACGACGGCGTGCCGACCTCGATGCCGGGATCTTCGAGCACCGCTGCCCGCTCGGCGGCGAGGAGCTGGCCTGGCGGCCGGTCGGCGAGGATGCCGCCCTGCGGCCGCGCAGCCTGTACGCCGCCAGCAAGACGGCCCAGGAGCATTACGCCCTGGCGTGGTCGGAGTCGACGGGCGGTTCGGTGGTGGCGTTGCGCTACCACAACGTGTACGGCCCCGGCATGCCGCGCGACACCCCGTACTCCGGAGTGGCGGCGATTTTCCGCTCGGCACTGGAAAAGGGTGAGCCGCCAAGGGTTTTCGAAGACGGCGGCCAAATGCGTGATTTCGTCCACGTCGACGATGTGGCGGCCGCGAACGTGGCCGCCACCGCTGAACGCGACGGCTTCACCGCGGTCAATGTCTGCTCGGGCCGGCCGATCTCGATCCTGGAAGTGGCCACCGCGATCTGCGATGCCCGCAATGAGGCGGTGTCTCCGGTGATCACCGGCCAGTACCGCAGCGGCGACGTGCGCCACATCGTCGCCGACCCCGCCCGCGCCGCGCAGGTGCTGGGTTTCCGCGCGGCCATCGATCCGCGCCAGGGTCTGCGCGAGTTCGCGTTCGCGCCGTTGCGGTAATCCGCGCTACGACGGGTATTGCGGGGGACGGTAGATCTGCGGCTTGGAGATCGGGATCTGGCGGGTCGCGGAGTCGTCGCCGCGGAAGATTCGCGGCGAGCCGGCCAGTTGCGGTATTGCGGTGGTGGGGGATTCGCCGGTATGGATCACAGCGGTGGCCTCGGCCGAGGGCGGTGCAGCGCCGGTCGGGATCTGAGTCGTCTGCGCCTCGGCGTTCTGGGCAACAGCATGCCTGCGGGCGGCGCGGCGACGCCGCCGCAGCCGGTTGAAGTGTCCGGTGATGATCGCCGCCACCAGGATGCACGCCGCCAACACGGACAGCGCCACGTCGAAGGTGCTGGTGATCTGCTGGGCGAGATCATTTCCGTAGACCGGGTTTTGCACCGCATTGGGCGCTTCCTGGAACCGCGGTGCCAGCACGACGCCGACGATGACGCGCGAAATGCTCAGCGTGGCAACGAGTCCGCACAGCGAGGTGATCAATCGGGCCGACGCGGCCGCGTTGCCGAGGCTGATCCGCAGCCAGATCGCCAGGCCCGCGGTGGCCACATCGAAGGCGGCCAGCACCACGCTGTCGTAGCGCGAGTACGGGTAGTTCAGGCTGACCGCGACGGCCAGGTCGGTGATCCGCATCGCCACCGATCCCAGGCACCAGACGATGATGAGCAGCAAGCCGGTCCGGGCCGCCGCGCGCCAGGCGCCCTCCTCCGACGACACGGTGCGCGCCCGGCCGAACAGCGTGCGCGGCACGAAGATCGCCCCGGCCGCCGCCCACGCCAGATATCCCTCGAATCCGACGCCGGCCGTCGAGGTGTTCTGCGCGATGCCGTGGAATGCGTCGATGTCGCGGCCGACCGGGAGCAGCCAGACGATGATCCCGGCGACCAGTGTCGAGGCGCCCAGCGCGATCGTCGCCAGCCGCGATGCCCTGGTGCCGCGCAGCAGCCACCGCGAGGCCACGAGCACGGCGATCAACGCGACCAGGCCGTACACCGTCGCCGTCACGATCACCGCGATGTTCTGCTTGCCGAAGTCGCCGGACTCGCCCAGCGCGTACCTCACCCGCCAGTACAGGGTGAAGCCGAAGCTCAGTGCGGCCGCCACCATCGCGACGTAGCCGATGATCTGGGCGGACCGGCGCCGCCCGTCCGAGGTGTCGTCGTCCGCCGCCGCGGCGCGCCCGGCCGACTGCGCGCTCAGCAACGCACCGGCGACACCCAGCCAAGCCCCCGGGCCGACACCGCCGGGCACCGTCACGGTGCCGCCGAAGCGGAGGGTTTCGAACGCGTCGAACCCGACGAAGGCGAGCACCAGCAGCAAATAGGGAACGTTCAGCGCCAGCCGAATCCGGCCGACCGTCGACCCGGAACCGGGCAAAGCGATCGCGATCAGGGAAAGCAGCGTCACCCCGATCAGCACGGCGAACACGGTGGTGTTGCTGTCGGGGATCGCGATGCCGAAGTACAGGTTCCACGGCAGCAGCGGCGCGGCCAGCAGCACGACGGCGGCGGTCAGGTCGGCCACGATGTTGCGCCGCGCGGTCGGCTCCCCGGCGGCCGGCGGGCCCGGAGCGGGCTGCGGCGCCGGCACACCCCTGATGGGGCCGGTCGGCGCCTCGTCGCTGCTCTGACTCACGGTTCCCCCCGGGTATCGAGGACGGTTACTGACGGCGCAAATTCGCTTTGGCGGCCAGGGAACCCCCTGCCGAGGCGACTTCGTTGCCTACTTGGAAACATAATCTCCGCCTCTGCGACGCGGGAGTGACTCCCCGGGTCTGGGAACGCGGTTACGCTGCGCCTGTAGGCGAACGGGGTCGCCCGAATGATTGCTACTGCCGACGGTACCGAAGTGTAATGATGCCGGGACATGCTGGTTCTGGGGTGGCCAGCCGAAGGAGAGCAGGTATGGACGTCGTTTTGGGGGTCGCTGTCACAGGCCCCGTCGCCCGCTTGGCGCTTGTCGGAGCGGGTGCGGACGGTAGTGACGTGATCGACCAATCCGTCGTCGACCTGGCTAACAACCCGATCGAACAACTCACCGAAACGGTGGTCGGTACGAATCGGCTGCTGGCGAACGACAACCACCGGCTGGTCGGGACCCGGCTGTGCTGGACCGACCACCCCAGCGCCGACCAGCTGCGACAGGCGCTGGAGGATTCCGGGGTCCACAACGTCGCGGTGCTGTCGCAGTCGCAGGCGGTGACGGCCCTGATGCGCGCGGCGGGCCGGTCCGGCGGCGCACTGGTGGTCGACGACAACACGGCGACGCTGTCGGTGGTGGGCCCGGCCGACGGCGATCCGGACGCGCCGCCCACCATGTTGGCCAGCGAGCTGCTGGGCGGCGACGCCACCGGCACGTTGGACACGATGATGGCCCGGCTCGGCGAGCACCCCGGCGCGCACAACGACGTGTTTCTGGTGGGCGCCTCGTCCGATCTGACGGGTGTCGCCGATCAGCTGCGCGACGCGACGATGCGGGTGCAGATTCCGGAAGACCCCACCTTCGCGCTGGCTCGCGGCGCCGCGATCGCGGCCGTACCGCTGACCGGCGACTCCACCGCGATGGCCCCGGTGGTCGGGTTGGCCGGCGACGCGACGGCGATGGCCCCGGCGGCCGGGCTGACCGGCGACGAGACCGCGATGGCCCCGGCCGGGTTCGGCGATCCTCCCCCGGCGGACGAGCAGCTGGCGTACTCGATGGCCGAGGACGACGAAGATCTGCTTCCGGGCGAATTCGACGAGTTCGACGAGTTCTACGACGACGATCCCGACGCCGAGACCGGCCCGCTGAAACTGAGCCGACGGTCGTTGCTGGTCGGCAATGCCGTGATCGCGTTCGCCGTCATCGGGGTGGCTTCGCTGGCCGTCGCGGTGGTGGTCGCTGTCCGGCCGACCGCGGCCCAGGAGCCGGTGGTGGGCCACCAGAACGCCGCCCCGGGCAAGTTCATGCCGCTGTTGCCGACCCAGCAGCAGGCGCCGGTACCCCCGCCACCGCCCGAAGCGCCCAACGCCGGCTACCAGGGCGGCATCATTCCCGCACCGGCCGCGCCGCAGGTGCCCGCGGGCCAGGCGCCGGTCGGCCCCGCGCCGGTCGCGCCGGTGGTTCCCGGTCTGGTGCCGAACCCCAATGGGCCGATCCCGATGCCGGTGCCGATCATCGTTCCGTACCCGGGCTGGCGCCCGCAGCCTTGGTATCCGCCGTACACGCCGCCGACGTACACGACGCCGACCACGCCGACCACGCCGACCACGCCGACGACGACTCCGCCGACGACCCCGACAACGCCGACCACCACTCCGTACACGCCGCCGACGACCCCGACGACGACGCCGTACACGCCGATCACGCCGACGACGACCGTCGCCCCGACCACGACGCCGTACACGCCGATCACGCCGACGACGACCGTCGCTCCCACCACGGTCACGCCGACGACGGTCGCGCCCACCGAGCCGACCCAGACCCAGCAGACGCAGACGCAGCAGACGCAGACTCAGGTGCCGACGCAACAACCCACCCAGCAGCCGACGCAACAGCCGACCCAGCAGCCGACCCAACAACCCACTCAGCAGCAGACGGTGGCGCCCAAGCCGCCCACCCAGCAGCAGACCGTCGCGCCGGCACCGAAGCCGCCGCCGCAGACCGTGGCCCCGAAGCCACCGTCAAGCGGCGGGGGCGGTCACTCGTCGTCCGGTTTCTGATCGCGTTCCCCCAATGTCGGCCGGCGATCTGGTCACGGTGGTGCTGCCGTGTCTGAACGAGGAGGAGTCGCTGCCGGCGGTGCTGGCGGCCGTTCCGGTCGGCTATCGAGCGCTGGTGGTGGACAACAACAGCACCGACGACACCGCGGGCGTCGCCGTTCGGCACGGTGCTGAGGTTGTCGCCGAACCGCGGCCCGGATACGGGTCGGCGGTGCACGCCGGCGTGGTCGCCGCGACGACTCCGATCGTGGCGGTCATCGACGCCGACGGATCGATGGACGCCGGCGACTTGCCCCGGCTGGTCGCCGCACTCGAGCAGGGCGCCGACATGGCAATCGGTCGGCGCCGGCCCGTCGCCGGGCTGCACTGGCCGTGGGTCGCACGGGTGGGCACCGTGGTGATGAGCTGGCGGCTGCGCACCCGCCACGGTCTGGCGGTCCACGACATCGCGCCGATGCGAGTCGCCCGCCGGGACGCGCTGCTGGGTCTCGGCGTCGTCGATCGTCGGTCCGGTTATCCGCTGGAGCTGCTGGTGCGCGCCGCGGCGGCCGGCTGGCGCGTGGTCGAGCTCGACGTCAGCTACGGCCCTCGCACCGGCGGAAAGTCGAAAGTCAGCGGCTCGCTGTGGGGCAGTATCACCGCGATCCTGGACTTCTGGAAGGTGATTTCGTGACCGAGCTGCCGGTCACGCTGCTGGTGGTCGCCAAGGCGCCCGAACCCGGCCGGGCCAAAACCCGGCTCGCGGCCACGGTCGGCGACCGGGTCGCGGCCGAGATCGCCGCCGCGGCGCTGCTGGACACCCTGGACGCAGTCGCCGCTGCGGCGGTGGCCTCGCGCGTGGTGGCGCTGACCGGCGACCTGGACGCGGCCGCCGATGCCACGCAGATCCGCCAGCGGTTCGAGTCGTTCAGGGTGATTGAGCAACGCGGTGACGATTTCGCCGACCGGCTCGCCAACGCCCACGCCGACGCGGCCGAAGGCTTCCCGGTGCTGCAAATCGGCATGGACACCCCGCAGGTGACCGCCGAGCTCTTGACGGATTGCGCGCGCCGGCTGCTGCAAGCGCCGGCCGTGCTGGGGCCGGCCGACGACGGCGGCTGGTGGGTGCTCGGGGTGCAGAGCCCGTCGATGGCCGAATGCCTGCGGACCGTGCCGATG
Source organism: Mycobacterium florentinum (assembly GCF_010730355.1). Classification (NCBI taxonomy): domain Bacteria; kingdom Bacillati; phylum Actinomycetota; class Actinomycetes; order Mycobacteriales; family Mycobacteriaceae; genus Mycobacterium; species Mycobacterium florentinum. Next base: position 2,846,850 of record NZ_AP022576.1, on the reverse strand, counting down.
TCTCAACCCGACACCGGCGAGCTCACCTTAAAAGCTCTGCGCGACAATGGTATTGATGTAGTGGCCGTGCAGCGGCTGAGCGACGTCGATACGGTCGATGATATCGCCGCGGTGCGAGAGGCCTGCGGGCCCGTCAGTCGCTTCGCGCGCGTCACCCGCGCGGCGAGACTCTAGCGGCCACGCCGCGCACTCAGGGCGAAAGCCATTGACCAGAAGGGTTATTGGAGTTGGTCCAAGGGGCCCGCTTGCGGGTCCGGCCACGCTGATTCCTGGCGCACCCATCCCGGGGGTACCGACAACGTGCCGATTGCTACGGCGTGACCGAAGCCCGTCCCGGGCGCCGCACGACGCACGGGGGATGATAGCTGCCACATTGCCGCCGCCTTGTTGACCGCGGCCGTCTTGTTCAGGTAGTTCAGGTAATTGAGCGCGAAGTCCCTCGGCGCAGACAGGCAACTCAGTTGGGACAAGGAGATCGTTACCGGGGATAGGTACACATCGAAGGTTGTCCTCGGTGCGAGAAAGATCGCGCGAAGCGCTTCGGGAATTGCTGACATTACTTGGTGCCCAGTTGATATGACGACCGGCACGGTGGAATCAGTAGCAAGCGGTGGCGAGCTGAACGGCGTCAGCATCGAGATCTCGGCCGAGGAGCGCGCGTAGGTGAACATGGCGTCGGCGTTTTGGGCCCATATCCGTTCGTAGTCGGCTTCGATCTCGGCGAGCACCGCACTTGCGTGGCCTAGGTGGTTCGTAGTGGCCAGCGACATCCGCTGCTGCCGATTGAACTCGACCGCCTCAGGCGGGGCCACCGCCGTCCGTGCCGAACTGTGCGCGGTCGTGGCTGCCGTGGCTTGGATCGCTGCCTGACGGGCCTGTGTGGCAGTGTATTTCAGCCATGCGACATAGGGATCGGGGATCTGTGCGGGCACCGCCTCGTACCCGGCTGCCGCATCGTCCAGTCGGTCGGCAACCTCATCCCAGGCCGCGGCGGCGGCCATCAGCGATTCCGCGCCGGGGCCAGAATGCATTCGGCCGGACGTGATCTCCGGCGGTTGCGAGCCGAAGTCCGTTGCTGTCGCGGGTGTTGCTACATCCGGCCACGCCGGCGGTTCCGGCTCGTCTGCCGTCGGCGCGCTGCCGGTTTCGGACGAGAACGGGTCGGTCTGCATCGCGGCCCAGCGCCTTCGTCTCACCAGGCGTGGGTCTTGTTCTAGCATAATGTTTTTAGCGACTCAGCCCTTCCCGCTAGGTACTTCTTCGAGTTGTTTCGGGCAGTACGACTTCGCGGAAATAGTCGCGAATTGGGCGGCGCCGCTGGTGGTCAGTCCAGGATTATTGATCTTGAGGTCGTTGAGGAGTTGCAGGCCGGACACGCCGCGAGAGATCAACCCGCACACCGATTTACCGGCGCTTATCGCTTGGCCAGGGTCCTGAAAGCCGATCCCCACCTTGGACAGGTCCGCCAGGAAGACTTCGTTGTTGTCATCGACGGCCTGCTCATCGACCCCGGTTTCGGCATGCGCAGGCAACGCGATGACGAATCCCATTGAGATGCCGACGACGGCTAGCAGCAGTTTCATGATTCCTCCATCTGGCGTTCTTTCGCTGCGCGGTATTCTGTTGTCACGCAAGTAAACCCGAGCTATCCCAGCTTGGATTCGCTCGGGATCGCCGGTGTCTGCAGATCGTCGGTGACGTGCACCGCGTGAACGCCCGGTGTGGTTGTCAGCCTGGCGACCAAATCGTCGAGCCCCGCCTCATCGACACTCCAGTGCTGCACCTGGTCGGGCTGTTCTTGCAGTTGCGCGATGACCCGGTCGAGCTTGACCGGCCCCACCCGGCGCTCACCGGTGATCGCGCGGGCCTGGATACCGGTGGAGCTGACGACGCGAGACACCGGGCTGCCCAGTGCGCCGCCCGCCAAACTGCCCAGGGTCGCCTCGTTGACCAGGCCGGCGAATTCTGCCGCCGGAGCGGCAGCCAAGCTGGCCGGCAGTGCGGTGGAGGTCAGCCTGATCGCCGGCGTGGCGGTTGCCCAGCTTGGCGGCACCGACATCGATCCCACCGTCGGCGCGGTGCCCATCACTGCCGACACGGGCCGCACCGAGCCGACCGCGGCGAGATGCCCTGGCGAGACCAGACCGGCGCCCAGCGACGACTTGGCCATCGCGGCGCTCCATGGCGCGTAGATGAAGAAGTTCTTCCACTGCGAAACGCCCAGGCCGATGGTCGCATTGACGACGTTGGTCCAGGTGCCCTGGCTGCCGATCGCCGAAATGGACGAGTACAGCGCCTCCCACAGCGGGGCGACGTCCGAACTCCCGGTGACCCCGCCGATCAATTGCTGCCAGAACTGGGCGTATTGGCCGGTGAGCGAGTTGATGTAGTTCTCCAGCTCGGTCAGCCAGGACGAGAGAGATTGAGGCTGTGCCGCGGCCGCCGCGGCTACTTGAGTTGCCTCAGCGGTCGCATTGGTGGTTTGCGGCGCTTCGCTGAACGCGGTCAGCTCACCGGCGGCCTCCGCGGAGCCGGCGTAGCTGAACATCACCTCGACGTCCTGAGACCACATCTGGCCGTATTCGGCTTCGTTGGCCGCGATCTCGCCGCCGTTCTGGCCGAAGATGTTGGTCGCCAACAGTGCTTCCAGCTCGGCGCGATTCTCCGCGATGAGCGGCGGGGGCACGGCCGCCGCCAGCGCGGCCTCGTAGGCGTTGGCCGCGGCCAGCGCCTGGGAGGCGGCCTCCTCCGCCTGACCCGCCGTGGTCGACATCCACGTCACGTACGGTGCCGCTGCCGCCGCCATGGCCGCTGATGACGGACCCGCCCACGACTCGCCGACCAGTTCCGAAATCACCGACCCGTAGGAGGCCGCGGTGGAATGCAACTCGGCGGCCAGCGCCTCCCAGGCCGCGGCCGCGGCCAAGAATGACCCCGCACCCGGGCCCGAATAAAGCAGACCGGAGATCAGTTCCGGCGGCTGCACTGCGAAATCCGCGAAAACCATTGCCGTGTCCCTCCTTATTTCGCGTTCGGCGGTATCACGATGACCGTGGAGGTCGTCGCGATGTCGTCGAGTGCCACAGCACCGGGAACACGTACCGCGGGCGCGACGGCGCGGGTGGCGGTCCCGCCGACGGCGCGCCCGGCCAGACTTGATAGGGCCGTCGGGGCGAACATGCCGTCGTCGGCGGCCATCGCCGGAGCCGCCTCGAGCATGGTCTCCGGGAGCTCCGCGGCGACCGTTCTGATCGCCGGAACCGCCGAAGCCCAATTCGCCGGCACCGACAACGCGCCAACGGTGCCGGCCCGACCTGCCGCGGCCGCAACCGCCCCCGCCGGGTGCAATGCGCCGGCACCGGTCAGCAGGTCGCTGTGCAGCAGCGGCGCCAAAACCCCAGAGAGGGCCTTGGGGTGCAGCAGCGGGCCGATGCCCTGGATGCCGGTGCCCACGGCCGGGATGCTGATCGCGACCTGGTACCAGTTCCTGAACAGGCCCCCGATCCCGAGCGGGTTGTACGGCCCGGCCACGAAGTTGGTCATGAAGCCGTTGAACGTCTTGAGGATTCCGGTGATGTCCTTCAGACCCAGGGGGAGCTCAACCGCTGCCGCATTCACGGTCGCGTTGGCGGCGAGGCTTTGCACCGCGGCCGGAGCCTGAGCGGTCGCCAGGGACAGCGCCGATTGCACATCGGAAGCGGCCGCGGACTCGGCCGCGGCGGCGACCGCGGCCGACTGGTCGGCCGTCGCGGTGTCGTTCGTGGTCGTCGGGGGCGCAGTGAACGGGGTCAGCCGAGTCGCAACTTCCGAGGCCCCGGCGTAGCCGTACATCGCCCCGGCGTCCTGGGCCCACATCTCGGCGTACTGAGCCTCCGTGGTCGCGATCAACGGGGTGTTCTGACCCAACACGTTCGTCGCGACCAGCGACGCCAACAGCGCCCGGTTGGCCGCGACCACCTGAGGAGGGATGGTGGCCGCGAAGACGGCCTCGAAGGCGCCGGCCGCCGCCTTGGCCTGCAATCCCGTCTGCTCAGCTTGCGCGGCAGTGCTTTCCAGCCACGCAAGATAGGGCGCTGCCGCGGCCAACATCGACGTCGACGAGGGCCCAAACCAACCGCTCAGCAGCTCTGCGATGATGGACCCGTAAGCCGCTGCCGTTGAACGCAATTCGCTGGCCAACCCATCCCAGGCAGTCCCGGCGGCCAACAGCGGTGCCGACCCCGGCCCAGAGTAGATTCTGCCGGAGTTGATCTCCGGAGGTAGCGCTCCGAAATCCATTGCCTTCCCTCCGCCGGCTGCCTGATCGCGACCGTTCCGCGCGTGTCTTCGCCGACATCGTTGAACGTCAACAACATTGAGCGACCTCCACCCACCGCAAGCTGGTGATTGCGATTGGGTTTCAGTCGTAGAGCTGCTCTCGTGGCCAGTACGCTAGCCAGCCCCGCCGGACAAAGCGGTCGTCGACCTCGGCCGGTTCCGCACCGTCGACACGTCGCCTTCAGACCGGTTGTGATCCGGCGGCTCACCAAGCCGGGCGCCGACGACCCGGTCTACCTCGCGTTAACGTGGAGGCTCTACAGGGTGAACACATATAAAACGCACAGACGACGTACACCGACCGGCGATGCCGTTAATTAAAATCTCTCCACCAATAATTCGGATCCTCACCAGCAAAGGCGCCGACCCGTCCGGGCCCGCAGCCGATGACCTTGCCGCCGTGGCAGCAGACTCAACGCGCGACCCGGGGAACGTCTGCCTGGCAAACGCCGGCGGGGCGACTCCGGTCGCCGAAAGCCGGCTCTTAGTCCCGACGGCGCAACACCGCGGCGCGCCCCAGGATTCCGACGGCGAATACCGCCAGCCCCGCGACGGCCGATTCCCATGGCAAGGTGGCGACGAGAAGCAGGCACCCGGCCAGGCCGCAGGCATTCACCACGCGGCGCCGGCGCAACGTATACGCGGCGGCGTTGGCGATCGCGTAGTAGATCAGCACGCCGAACGACGAAAAGCCGATCACTCCACGCAGATCGACGGTGCTCACCAGGATGCAGACCACCACGCCGATCGCGATCTCGGCATGATGCGGCACCCGGTGTTCCGGATGCACGGCCGACAGCCAGCCCGGCAGATCGCGATGCCGGGCCATCGCCAGCGCGGTGCGCCCGAGGCCGGCGATCAGCGCCAGCAGTGCGCCGAGGCTGGCCAGCGCGGCCCCGACCGAGATCACCGGCACCAGCGCCGGGGCGCCGGCGTCACGCACTGCTTCGGCCAGTGGCGCAACGGCATTCGCGAGCCGCTCGGGTCCCGCGGCCAGCAGCGCGGCCACCCCGACAAGCAGATAGATCACCACCGCGATCGCCAGGGCAACGGTTATCGCCCGCGGGATGGTGTGGGCGGGGTCGCGGACCTCCTCACCCATCGTCGCGATCCGCGCATATCCGGCGAACGCAAAAAACAGCAGCCCCGCCGACTGCAGCACCCCGTAGATCGAGCCGGTGAACCAGGCGCCGCTCAGATGCGAGAGGTCTGGTTTGCTCAGCGCGATGCCGACGACCACGACGGTCAGCGCAATCAGTGTGCACGCCAACAAAATTCGGGCGAGCATCGCGGTCTTGGTGACGCCGCGGTAGTTCAGCGTGGTCAGCAGTGCCACGGCCGCGATCCCGACGATGCGCTGCACCCACACATCGGCGCCGGGGACGGCGTAGGCGGCGACGGTGAGCGCCATTGCCGCGCACGACGCCGTCTTGCCGGCTACGAATCCCCACCCGGCGATGAAACCCCAGCACGGGCCGATGCGTTCGCGGCCGTAGATGTACGTCCCGCCCGACGTCGGATACACCGCGGCCAGTTGTGCCGACGAGGTGGCGTTGCAGTAGGCGATCACCGCGGCCAGCGCCAGCCCGATCAGCAGGCCGGCGCCGGCGGCCCGCGCGGCCGGGCCGAACGCGGCGAACACCCCCGCGCCGATCATCGAACCCAGCCCGATGACGACCGCGTCGGTGGTATTGAGCCGACGCGCCAGCCCGGGCTGATCTGCCATCATCTACCTACCAGTGGGTGACCATGACGGTGTTGATCAGCAGCGCACCGGCGGCGTTGATGGCCAGCCATACGCGGTGCGACCGCACCGGCAGCAGCGCGGGCGCCGCGGTGAGCCAGATCGTGAACGGCAGCCAAATCCGTTCCACCTCGGCCTTACTCAGCATGCTCAGGTCGGCGCAGACGATCGCGGCCAGCATGGCCGGCAACAACAAATGAAACCCGGAGCGACGGCGGATGGCGGCCACGTCGAACACCCGGGTGATGCCCGCGACGCCGCCCAGGCCGATCGCACACACCACGCATGCCAGATTGGCCCACCACCAATACTGGAGTGGCCGGTAATTGGCGATCGCATACGGCTGCCAATAGCGTTGCTGCACAAGCGCGTAGCCGTCGAACCAGTAGAACCCGGCGACGGCGAAGGTCACCGCCACCACCAACGCGGTCAAGGTGGCGGGGCCCAGTGCCCGCAGCGCCGCGCGGTAGTCGGCGGCCGAAAGCAGCACCGCCGCCGCGGGAACGCCCATCAGCAGCAGGCCGTAACTCAGGAAGACGCCCCAGCCGAGCAGTAGCCCGGCGGCGGCCGCGATCAGCGCGGGAAACCGAACCTGCCGGTGCACGGCCACCGCCAACAGCGCGATGCCCCACGCCGTGACGCCCGCGAAGTAGCCGTCGGCCGAGACCGCCACCCAGATCGCCGTCGGCGCTATCACGACGAACGGGGCCGCCAGCCGCGCGGTCTGCTCGTCGGCCAACGCCCGGATGGCGATCAGCACGGCCGCCGCCGCACTGGAGCCGACCAGCAGGCACAGCAGGCCCGCCCATGCCCCGCCGGGCAGGCCCAGCCGGTCCAGCCAGACGAACGTCAACAGCGCGCCCGGCGGATGCCCGGAAACATGCGTGATCCAGGAATTGGGCTGGTAGTCGAGAATCCGGCTGGAAAACGTGCGCACCGCCGCCGGGATGTCGGTGATGCCGGGCACCTGGGTCACGTATTCGTCCCGGGTGGTCAACCGGCCCGCGAAGCCGCGTTCCCAGCCGTCGATCATCGCCAGCGCGAACGCCCATCCGCAGGCCACCGCCCAGCTGCCCAGTGTCAGCCAGCGCCACGAAAGACGTTGTGCTACAACAGGTCCCCATACCACGGCGGCAATGGCCAGCAGAATTGCCGGCCCGGTTCCCCAGCTGGCATGGATCTCCCAGGTGCCGAACAGCGGCGCGGTTTGTTCGTGCGTGGCGAAACGCTCCGGGCCGATGTCCAGGCGCGGCCTGACCCCCCAATCCAGCGACGGCAGCACGACGGCGGCCGCGACCAGGCCGGCACCGACCGCGACGGCCGTCATCTCCCGGCGGGCAATCCTCACGGTCGACCAGCCTATTGATCGACGCCGAACCGGCGCACCAGCGCCGCCCGGTCTACCTTGCCGATGCCGCGGCGCGGCAGCGCGTCGACGACGTGCAACTCGCGCGGCGCGGCCGTGACGTCCAGCGTGCGGCCCACATGTGCGCGCAGCGCATCGAGTGTCGGCGGGCCGAAGCCGTCGCGCACCACGATCGCCGCGACCACCCGCTGCCCCAACCGGTGGTCGGCGAGACCGAACACCGCGCAGTCGCCGACGGCGGGGTGGGTGCACAGCGCGGCCTCGACCGGCTGCGGCAGTACCGTCAGCCCGCCCGTACTGATCGCGTCGTCGGCGCGGCCCAGCACGGTCAGCACACCCGAGTCGATCGAGCCCAGATCGTCGGTGCGAAACCAGCCCGGTTCCGCGAACGGGTCGGGATCAACCGGGTTGCGATAGCCCTTGGCCAGTGTGGCGCCGCCGATTACGACGCGGCCGTCGTCCGCCCGCAGCCGCACACCGTCGAGTGCGACACCGTCGTACACGCAGCCCCCCGCGGTCTCGCTCATGCCGTAGGTGCGGACCACGGCGATGCCCGCGGCCGCCGCGGCCTCGAGCACCGGTCGTGGCGCCGGCCCGCCGCCGAGCAGCACGGCGTCCAATTGGGCGAGCGCGGCCGCGGCCGCGGCATCGGTGAGCGCCTTGGCCAGTTGCGCCGCGACCAGCGAGGTGTATCGCCGACCGGTCCCCAATCGCGCTACGGCAGAGGGCAATTCGGCGGTATCGAACCCGGAGGAGACGTCCAGCTCGACGGGTGCCGAACCGCCCAGGACGCTGCGCACCAGCACCTGGATGCCGGCGATGTGATGCGCCGGCAAGGCCAGCAGCCAGCGGCCCGGCCCGCCGAGACGATCATGGGTGGCCGCTGCGCTGGCGGCCAGGGCCGCGGCAGTGAGCAAGGCGCCCTTGGGTTTACCGGTGGTTCCCGACGTCGTCGCCACCAATGCGACGTCGTCGTCGATCGCTTCGCCTACCCGCAAGGCGTCCAGCTCGGCGTCGTAATCCGGTCGCGCCGCAACGAAAGCCGCGTCACGCCCAGCGAGCACCCGCTCCAGCGCGGGGAGCAGCACTGCGGCAGCGGAGCCCGGTGAGACGCGCAGCGCACGCAGAACAGCTATGCGTGTGCTCCGCCGTCGAGCTCGTCGTGCTCATCGTCATGCGGGTCGTCCAGGGGCCAGCCCTGAGCGGCGAGCCTGGCACGCACCCGCTCGACGTCGGTTTCGGACGGCAGCTCGTCGGTGAGCTTGCTGATCATCACACCGATGTCGATGTCGTCGAAATCGCCACGTTCCATCAGCGCATTGGCCACGAGCTTGACCTCGTCATTGCTCAATCGGTTGGCCAGCAGGGCCAGCAGGGCGAAGGTGTCCGTCGGCGGTATGCCTTCCGGATAGCCTGCGCGCAACCACGAAACCACCGACGTAAGGAATCGGTTCACTTGCTCACTCCGCCCGGGGGCTCGGTATTCGGTGGACGACGATTCGATATTACTTAAGTTTGGCCCCCAAAAACGGGTACCCGGTGTGGTGCGCAATGAAATCGCGCGCGATGAACAACACACCAATGACGATCACGGCCACAACCAGTGCGTAGATCAACCAGGCCAGGCCGGACAGGACCGGGTTCGGCTGCGACGTGGAGCCGTCGGCGCCAACGCCGCCCGAGCCCATGGCCTGCAGCCGGATCCCTACGGCAAACAGCCCGGGCAGGAAAGCGCCGGCCAGCATGCTGAAGATCAGGATCTTCAGGGTTGCCTCGTAGTTGAACCACTCGGTAAATGCGCTCATCGGACGCTACCCCACACTCACGTCGTCGGAACCGGCAGCGGCGCCAACCTTGGCCCCCCGGGACGGCTTGTTCTCATCGAGGCCGGCGGTCAGGTCGCCCTTCCATTCGTCGTTGACGTTGTTCTGGTCGACCTTGTTCTTCCGCGACCGGATGTAGATCGCGGAAGAGACGCCGACCAGCAGGCCGAAGCCGACGACGGCGCCGGGGTATCCGCCGATGTAGTGGACGATCCAGTAGGTGATCGCGCCGACCAGGCCGGCCAGCGGAAGGGTCACCAGCCATGCGACGGCCATGCGCCCGGCCACGCCCCAGCGGACCTCGCCGCCGGGCTTGCCCAGTCCGCTGCCCATCACCGAGCCGGTGCAGACCTGGGTCGTGGACAATGCGTAGCCGAAGTGGGCGGACAGCAGAATGACTGCGGCAGAAGACGATTCGGCGGCCATGCCTTGGGGCGACGTGATCTCGACGAGTCCCTTGCCCAGGGTGCGGATGATCCGCCAGCCGCCCAGGTAAGTGCCGGTGGCCATCGCGATGGCGCAGGCCACGATGACCCACATCGGCGGGACCGCGGCGCTCTTGCTGACCGACCCGTAGGACATCAGCGCCAGGAAGATGATGCCCATCGTCTTCTGGGCATCGTTGGTGCCGTGCGCCAACGAGACCAGCGACGCCGAGCCGATCTGGCCGCGCCGGAACCCGGCTTCGGTCCGCTCCTTCTGTAGGCCCTTGGTGATCCGGAAGACCGCCCAGGTTGCGCATGCGCCGACGAACAGCGCCACGAACACCGACACGACGGCCGGGATGATCGCCTTGGACATCACGCCCGACCAGATCACCCCGTGCGCCCCCACGGCCGCGATCGTGGCACCGACGATGCCGCCGATCAGCGCGTGAGACGAGCTGGAAGGGATGCCGAGCAGCCAGGTCAGCAGGTTCCAGACGACGCCGCCGACCAGGCCGGCAAACACCAACTCCAGCGAAACGATGCTGGAATCGATGAGGCCCTTGGCGATCGTGGCGGCGACGGTGGTCGACAGGAACGCGCCTACCAAGTTGAGCGCCGCGGAGAGCGCGACGGCCGTCTTGGGCTTGAGCGCGCCACTGGCGATCGAGGTCGCCATCGCGTTCGCTGTGTCATGGAAGCCGTTGGTGAAATCGAAAGCCAAAGCCGTGACGACGACAATGATCAAGAGGAACAGTTGTATGTCCACAGCGCCTGATTCTGGTGGTTGGGGAATTAAATTGTCGAACGCACACGGAAGCTAATCGCAGGTATATCTCGACTCGTCGCCAGATGTTACCTGTCAGTTAACCAGCCGTTCCCTGCTGTTCACCTCGGGTGTCGCGGCGTAACGGGTGGTCGCCCGGGACCTCGACGAAGATCAGGGTAATGCCGTCCGGATCGGTCACGTGCATCTCCGTTAATCCCCACGGTTCGCGTCGCGCCTCGCGGGCAATCGGCACCCCGCGGCCCACCAATTCGGCCTGGGTCGCCTCGATGTCGCGGACCTGTAGCCACAGTGCACCCGGGAAGGGCCCCCGAGATTGGTCGGCGTCGCTCCAGCCGGCGAGCTCCAGCAAAGACTGACCGGCGAAAAACACTGTGCCCGCGCCATAGTCGCGGTAGATGGCGAGTCCGATCTCGTCGCGGTAGAACGTCAGCGAGCGCACGTAGTCAGCCGGCCGCAGCAGCATCCGGCTGAACAGGATCTCCATGACGTCGTGTCTATCACGTCCGCTATCGGGCTGACGCGCATCGGCTTTGCAGCGTGGCGACACCCGGCCCGGCGAGGTCGTCGCACGCGCTGGGCCGCCCGGTCATGGCGAGCAGCAGTGACAGCAGCGGTCCCTCGACGGTGTCGCCCTGACCGTGTCGCCAGTCGCAGTCGGTGGCGGTCAAACTCAGCCCGGCAATGCGCTTCTTGGCGCCGATGAGCATGTTGGAGCCCTTGTAGAAGTCGATCACCCGGCCAACGGCGTCCAAGTCGTAGGTGTGCGAGATGCCCAGCGGGCGGCGGATATCGGCGCCGTGGATCACCACCTCGCCCAGCCACGAGGTGGTGGGGCCGGGCGGTGCCGAGGTGGAATGCTGCACGCCGCGAAACTCGGCCAGCGTGGCGGCCGGGTCGGGGCCGAGGTGCTTGGCGATCTGACCGTTGGCGAACCTGTCGAAGTTGAACCGCGCCTTCGCCATTGCGGCAAAGAAGCTGGCCGGATTCAGCGACGCCGTCGCCGACAGGTGAGCGACCAAGTCACGGACGGTCCAACCCGGGCACAGCGACGGCGCGTCCCATTGCGCCGGCGTGAGGTCGGCGAGGTCGCTCGCGAGCGCTCCGCGCTCGGCAGCGATGGTGTTCCAGACGTCCGACATGGCCCTGAGAACGCAACGCTAACACTCCGAAGCCGGGTTATCAGCTCCCGTCTTCACGGTTGGGCTGCAGGTTTTGGCGTTGCATGATCGTGTTCATCCAGCGGGGCCCGATGGTGTCGAGTGCCCGGGCAGCGATCGCCATCCGCGGGGCGATCCGCACCGGCCGGGTGCGCGCGGCGGTGACCATCCACTCGGCGGCTTCTTCGGATGTCAGCGCCGGCAACCCGTCGTAGGCCTTCGTCGGGGCGATCATCGGGGTGGCGACCAGCGGGTAGTACAGCGTCGTCGAGTGCACACCCCGTCGGCCCCACTCCGTTTCGGCGACGCGGCTCACCGCCGACAGGGCCGCCTTGGACGCGTTGTAGGGCGCGAACAACGGCGACGCCTCCGACAGCACCCCCCAGGTCGACACGTTGATGATGTGGCCGTCGCCGCGATCCAGCATGCCCGGCGCGAGCCCGCGCATCAGCCGCAGCGGCGCGTAGTAGTTGAGCACCATGGTCCGCTCGACGTCGTGCCAGCGCTCCAGCGACTCGACCAGCGGTCGGCGGATGGACCGGCCGGCGTTGTTGATCAGGATGTCGACTCCGCCAAGCCGGCTTTCGACGTCGGCGACCAATGCGTCCACGGCGTCCATGTCGGAGACGTCGCAGGCGATCGACAGCGCCGTGCCGCCCGCCGAGGTGATCCGCTCGGCCAGCGCGTCAAGGCGGTCCTGGCGGCGGGCGACGACCACCACGGTGGCGCCGTGCTCGGCCAGCCGTTCGGCGCCGGCTTCACCGATGCCCGACGACGCCCCGGTCAGCAGGATCCGCTTGCCTTCCAGGTCGATTGGCTTGATCGCGGGCCGGTTGACCAGCACTTGTGGCGACATGGGCGGCCGCATGCTGGCCAGCACGATCTGGTCGGCGAACCGGCGAAGGGGACTCTTGCTCACAGGCCGCGAGTCTAGGCGGCGGCGGTGGGCCCCTAGAAATAGCGCGGGAAGGGGCTCCAGTCCGGGTCACGCTTTTCCAGGAACGCGTCGCGGCCCTCGACCGCCTCGTCGGTCATGTACGCCAGCCGGGTGGCCTCACCCGCGAACAGCTGCTGGCCCACCAGGCCGTCGTCAAGCAGGTTGAACGCGAACTTGAGCATCCGTTGCGCCTGCGGGGATTTGGCGTTGATCTCGGCGGCCCACTCGATGGCGACCTTCTCGAGGTCGCCATGATCGACAACCTCGTTGACCGCGCCCATGTGGTGCATCTGCTCGGCGGTGTACGGGCGGCCGAGGAAGAAGATCTCCCGGGCGAACTTCTGGCCGACCTGACGGGCCAGATACGCGCTGCCGTAGCCGCCGTCGAAGCTGCCGACGTCGGCGTCGGTCTGCTTGAAGCGGGCGTGCTCGCGACTGGCCAGGGTGAGGTCGCAGACCACGTGCAGGCTGTGCCCGCCACCGGCGGCCCAGCCGTTGACCAGACAGATGACCACCTTGGGCATGAAGCGGATCAGCCGCTGCACCTCGAGGATGTGCAACCGGCCGGCGCGGGCGGCGTCGACGGTGTCGGCGGTCTCGCCGGAGGCGTATTGATAGCCCGAGCGCCCGCGGATGCGCTGGTCGCCGCCGGAGCAGAACGCCCAGCCGCCGTCCTTGGGCGACGGGCCGTTACCGGTCAGCAGCACCACGCCGACGTCGGGCGACATCCGGGCGTGGTCGAGCACCCGGTACAGCTCGTCGACGGTGTGCGGCCGAAACGCGTTGCGCACCTCGGGGCGGTCGAACGCGACCCGCACCGTGGCGTCGTCGACATGGCGGTGGTAGGTGATGTCGGTCAGATCGCCGAAGCCGTCGACGGGCCGCCACGCTTGCGGATCAAATGGGTTGTCACTCAAGGTTATTCAACTCCTAGACCGGGTCCAGGCGGAATACCGCGCAGCGGCCCGCCAGACACTCGAACTCGTCGGGACTGCCCTCGGTGACGAGTCCGGCCCGCTTCATGAATCCCACACCCGTGGGTACCTCCTGGGGGAACACCCGCAGAATCGGCCGCGCGTCCGCCGCGGACAACTCCACCATCCGCACCCGCTGGACGTGGCGGCCGCGCGCCACGGTCGCCTGCTCGGCGGCCCGCGCATTGGCCACCCAGTCGGCGCCGGGAAATCCGGCGACGACGTACTGCTTGCCGTCCACGGTCATCGGCGTCACGGGCGTCGAGCGCTCGCGTCCCGACTTGCGTCCCCGCACCGTCAGCACGACGGGGCTTTCCCCGCCGAAACTCATTCCCAGCCGCGACATCTGGATAAAGAGTTTGTTCGCCGGCTTCAGCCACCAGGGCGGCTTGATCGGTTTGCCACTGGCCATGGCAGCGACGTTACTTCAGGAAGGGTTCGACCCCGTGGGCGTGTCCCTGCCGCGTACCGACGATGTCCAGCCGTGCCAGGGCGTCGGCGCTCAGCGCGACTCCCGCGGCGCCGATGTTTTCCTCCAGGTGCGCGATCGACCGGGTGCCGGGAATCAGCAACGTATTCGGCGCATTTGCCAACACCCAGGCCAGCCCCACCTGAGCGGGTGTGGCGCCGAGTTCGCCCGCGATGTCGAGCACCACGGGATCGTCGGCCATTTTGGGGAAGTCCGGAAGCGACGACCCGAGCGGGAAGAACGGCACCCACGCGATGCCTCGGGCGATGCAGAGCTCGAGCGTCTCTTCTTGTGAACGGTCCAGCAGGCTGTAGGCGTTCTGCACGCAGACGATTCCGGCTGGCAGCGCCCGGCGCACCACGTCGACCGGCACGCTGCTGACGCCGATGGCGTCGATCTTGCCCTCGTCGCGCAGCGCGATCATCTCGGCCAGCTGGTCGTCGAGGTCGACGATCTGGTCGCCCTCGGCGGCCAGCCCGGGCCCGAGGTCCATGCGCCGCAGATTCACCACCGGAATGCGCTCGAGGCCGAGTTGGTGGAGGTCGTCCTCGACGGCGGCGCGCAGCTCCGCGGGCTTCTGTGCGGCCGCTAGGGGTATCGGTTGTTCGCCGGTCCACCGCGCACCGACCTTGCTGACGATGACGAGGTCGTCGGGGTAGGGGGCCAGCGCCGCGCGGATCCTGCGATTCACCTCGCCGGGGCCGTAGAACGACGCGGTGTCGATGTGGTTGACGCCGAGCTCGACCGCGCGGCGCAGCACCGCGGCGGCGTCGTCGGCGGAGATGGACTCGAAGAGTTGCATGGCGCCGTAGCCGACGCGGGCGACGGTCGCGGTGCCGATGCGGCCGAGACCGCCGGGCTGTGGCTTGTCCGTCATGGTGCTCCCTCGCTCGTACACTGAGAAATGCGGAGGACCCTCCGCTTGTCTTCAGAGCCTAGCAAAAACGGAGGAACCTCCGCTTTGTCCGCACCGAACCGGTCCGACGCGCGCCGGAACCGCGAAAAGCTTCTCCAGGTGGCAACCTCGGCTTTCGCCGCCGCCGAGGGGCGGCCGGTATCGCTGGAGTCCATCGCCCGTGAGGCCGGCGTCGGGATTGGCACGCTGTACCGCCATTTCCCCACCCGGGACGCCTTGGTCGAGGCGATCTACCGCGCGGAGCTGGCCGAGGTGGTCGCGGAGGCGGATCGACTGGTGCGGCGCCATCCACCGAAGATTGCGCTGCGGCACTGGATGGATCGGTACGCCGGCTTCGTCGCAGCTAAGAAGGGAATGGCCGACTCATTGCGCGCGATGGTCGAATCGGGGGCCGTGGAGATCAGCGAGATGCATGCGCGCATCGTCGCCGCGACCGACACGCTGTTGCGAGCCGGCGCCGACGAAGGCAGCCTGCGCTCCGACGTATCGGCCGAGGACGTGGTGTCCAGCCTGATCGGAATCTTTCTCGTCAGCAGCTCGCCCGAGCAGACGGGCCGCATGCTCGACCTGCTATTGGCCGGCATCGCCCGCTAGCCCCAACGCGACGCCCCGGCTGGCCGGGCGCTGGGCCACGAACGTCCGGCTGGCCGGGCGCTCGAGCACGACCTAGCCGACGGCGCGGCCGGCGCCTTCCCAGAACCGCGCCCGCACGGCCTTCTTGTCCGGCTTGCCCAGCCCGGTCAGCGGCAGCGCGTCGACGATCTCGACCCGCTTGGGCGATTGCACCGAGCCCTTGCGCTCCTTGACGGCGGCCTGGATCTCGGCGGTCATCTTCTCGATCGCCGCGTCGTCGCGCGGGGCGTCGGAGCGCAGCACGATCACGGCGGTGACGGCCTCGCCCCACTTGTCGTCCGGGGTGCCGACGACGCACACCTGCGCGACGGCCGCGTGCTCGGCGATGACGTCCTCGACCTCGCGGGGGAAGACGTTGAACCCGCCGGTGACGATCATGTCCTTGACCCGGTCGACGATGAAGTAGAAGCCGTCCTCGTCCTCGCGGGCCATGTCGCCGGTGTGCAGCCAGCCGTCCCTGAACGTTTCGGCCGTCGCCTCCGGAAGATTCCAGTAGCCGCCCGCCAGCAGCGGTCCACTGACACAGATCTCGCCCGGCTCGCCCTGCGGCACCGGCTTGCCGTCCTCGCCCAGCAGCGCCACCCGGGCGAACAGCGTCGGGCGTCCGCACGACGTCAACCGTTTCTCGTCGTGATCGGCCTTGGGCAGGTAGGTGATCGCCATCGGCGCCTCGGACTGGCCGTAGTACTGGGCGAAGATCGGGCCGAACCGCCGGATCGCCTCGGCCAGCCGCACCGGGTTCATCGCCGAGGCGCCGTAGTAGACGGTCTCCAGCGAGGACAGGTCGCGGGTCTGCGAATCCGGGTGGTCCATCAGCGCATAGAGCATCGAGGGCACCAGCATGGTGGCCGTGATCTTCTGCTCCTCGATCGTTTTCAGCACCTCGGCCGGGTCGAACTTGCTCAGCACGACCATCTCGCCGCCCTTGACCACCGTGGGCGTGAAAAAGGCCGCGCCGGCGTGCGAGAGCGGCGTGCACATCAGGAACCGGGGGGACTCCGGCCACTCCCATTCGGCCAGCTGAATCTGGGTCATGGCGGCGATGTTCCCGGTGGTCCCCAACACGCCCTTGGGCTTGCCGGTGGTGCCGCCGGTGTAGGCCATGCCGCCGATGTGGTCCGGCGGCAGCTCGGCGACGACCAACGGCTTGGGCTCGTACTTGGCCGCCTCGGCCGACAGGTCCACGGCCACCCCGTCGAGGGCCCGGGGAACCGGGCCGATCGTCAGGATCTGCTTGAGCGACCCGACCTTTTCCAGCAGCCCCAATGCGCGCTCGACGAACGCCGGGTTGGGGTCGACGATCAGCGAGGTGGCACCACAGTCGGACAGCACGTAGGCGTGGTCGTCCAGCGAGCCGAGCGGATGCAGCGCGGTGCGCCGGTAGCCCTGGGTCTGACTGGCGCCGAGGATCATCAGCACCTCGGGGCGGTTCAGCGCCAGCAGTCCCACCGTGACGCCGGTGCCGGCGCCGAGCGCCTCGAACGCCTGGGTGTACTGGCTGATCCGCTCGGCCAATTGGCCCCCGGTCAGGGTGGTGTCGCCGAGGAACAGCACCGGCCGGTTCTTGTGGCGCTTGAGCGCGCCCACCAGCAGATGGCCGTTATGGGTCGGATGGCGCAACAAGTCGTCACTCATAGCGTCAGACTAGAACGTGTTGCAATTCCAGTCAGCAACACCCTGACACACCGCAACCATCACTAGGCTCTGGGCTCATGGCGCAGGCAGATCTCGTCGTTACCGGAACCATCCTGACCGTCGACGACGAGAGGCCCACCGCCGAGGCGCTTGCCATCGCCGGTGGCCGCATCATCGCCGTCGGCAGCCGCTCCGAGGTCGCCGGATTCATCGGCGCCGACACCCACACCGTCGACGTCGGCGACGGGTGCGTGATGCCGGGATTCATCGAGGCACACGGTCATCCGCTGATGGAGGCCGTCGCGCTGTCGGACCGCATCGTCGACATCCGGCCGGTCACCATGGCCGGCCCCGACGACGTCGTCGCCGCGATCCGCACAGAGGTCGCGCGGCGCGGATCGACCGGCGCCTACCTGAACGGCTGGGACGCGCTGTTGCAATCGGGCCTGCCCGACCCAACGCTGGCCTGGCTCGACGACATCGCCCCGGACGGTCCGCTGGTCGTCATCCACAACTCCGGGCACAAGGCCTACTTCAACTCGCACGCCGCGCGGCTCAACGGACTGACCCGGGACACCCCGGATCCCAAGGGCGCCAAATACGGTCGCGACGCCAACGGCGACCTCGACGGCACCGCCGAGGAGATCGCCGCGGTGTTCCCGCTGCTCGGTGGCGCCATCTCGGCCGACAGCTACCCGGCGATGCTGCTCGCCGAGTGCGCTCGGCTCAACCGGGCCGGGCTGACCACCTGCTCGGAGATGGCGTTCGACCCGAACTTCGGGCCGTTGGTCTCCCAGTTGCACGATCGGCTCACGGTCCGGCTGCGCACCTACGAGGTCTCCAACCCGCAGATGTCCACCGCCGCGACACCCGGCCAGGGCGACGACATCATGCGTCAGGTCGGCATCAAGATCTGGGTGGACGGTTCGCCGTGGATCGGCAACATCGCGCTGTCCTTTCCGTACCTGGACACCGAGGCCACCCGCTCCATCGGCATCCCGCCCGGTTCGTGCGGCTGCGCGAACTACACCGCCGAGCAACTGCGCGAGATCGTCGGCGCGTACTTCCCGCAGGGCTGGCAGATGGCCTGCCACGTGCAGGGCGACGCCGGCGTCGACACCATCCTCGATGTCTACGAAGAGGCGCTGCGCAACAACCCGCGCCACGACCACCGGCTGCGCCTCGAGCACGTCGGCGCCATCCGGCCCGAGCAGCTACAGCGAGCCGCCGACCTCGGCGTGACCTGCAGCATCTTCGTCGACCAGATCCACTACTGGGGCGACGTGATCGTCGACGGGCTGTTCGGGGCCGAGCGCGGATCCCGTTGGATGCCGGCAGGTTCCGCGGTGGCCACCGGGATGCGCATCTCGTTGCACAACGACCCGCCGGTCACGCCGGAGGAGCCGCTGCGCAACATCAGCGTGGCCGTGACCCGCACGGCGCCCAGCGGCCGGGTGCTGGCGCCCGAAGAGTGCCTGACGGTCGAACAGGCGATCCGCGCGCAGACCATCGACGCGGCCTGGCAGCTGTTCGCCGACGACGTCGTCGGCTCGCTCGAGGTCGGCAAGTACGCGGACCTGGTGGTGCTGTCGGCCGATCCCCGGACGGTGCCGCCCGAGCAGATCGCCGATCTCGACGTGCGCGCGACGTATCTGGCGGGCCGCCAGGTCTACAGCCAGTGAGGCCCGCTTTAGACGATCTGCTCGACCGCCTGCATGTGGTGGCGCTGCCGATGCGGGTGCGGTTTCGCGGCATCACCACCCGCGAGGTCGCGCTGATCGAGGGCCCGGCGGGCTGGGGCGAGTTCGGGGCCTTCGTGGAGTACGGGCCCGCGGAGGCGTCGGCGTGGCTGGCGTCGGGCATCGAGGGCGCCTACCGGCAGCCGCCGCCGGTGCACCGCGAGCGCATCCCGATCAACGCCACCGTGCCGGCCGTGGCCGCCGCGCAGGTCGGCGAGGTGCTGGCCCGCTTTCCCGGTGCCGCGACGGCCAAGGTGAAGGTCGCCGAGCCCGGGCAGACGCTGGCCGACGACGTCGCCCGGGTCAACGCGGTGCGCGAACGGATCTCGACGGTGCGGGTGGACGCCAACGGCGGGTGGACGGTCGAGGAGGCGGCGCGGGCCGCGGCGGCGCTGACCGCCGACGGCCCGCTGGAATACCTCGAGCAGCCCTGCGCCACCGTCGACGAGCTGGCCGAGCTGCGGCGGCGCCCGGACATGTCGGACGTTCCGATCGCCGCCGACGAAAGCATCCGCAAGGCCGACGACCCGCTGGCCGTGGTCCGCGCCGGCGCCGCCGACATCGCGGTGCTCAAAGTCGCCCCGCTGGGCGGGATTTCGGCCCTGCTGGACATCACCGCGCAGATCGACATCCCGGTGGTGGTCTCCAGCGCGCTCGACTCGGCGGTGGGCATCGCCGCCGGGCTGGCCGCCGCGGCGGCATTGCCCCACCTGCGGCACGCCTGCGGGCTGGGCACCGGCGGCCTGTTCGTCGAAGACGTGGCCGACGTTCCCGCGGCCGGCGACGGCCATCTGGCCGTCGGGCCGGTCACACCCGACCCGCAGCGGCTGCGGGCGCTACAGGCGCCGCCCGAGCGGCGGCAGTGGTGGATCGACCGGATCACGGCCTGCCATCCGCTCCTTGTACCGTCGTCCGAGTGATCAACCTGGCATACGACGACCGCGGTAGCGGTGAGCCCGTGGTCTTCATCTCGGGCAGCGGCGGCCCCGGGCGCACCTGGTTGCCGCATCAGGTCCCGGCGTTCATGTCGGCCGGCTACCGCGTGATCACCTTCGACAATCGCGGCATCGGCGCCACCGAAAACGCCGAGGGTTTCACGACCCAGACCATGGTCGCCGACACCGCGGCCCTGATCGAATCCCTGGACGCCGCCCCGGCGCGCATCGTCGGGGTTTCGATGGGAGCCTTCATCGCCCAGGAGCTGATGGTGGCCCGCCCCGACCTGGTGACCGCCGCGGTGCTGATGGCCACCCGCGGCCGCCTGGACCGCGCCCGTCAGGGCTTTCACGAGGGCGAGCAAGAGCTGTATGCGTCCAACACCGAACTGCCGCCCGCCTATGAGGCGAAAGTCCGTGTGCTGGAAAACTTTTCGCGCAAGACGATCAACGACGACGTGCTCGTGGCCGACTGGATCACCATGTTTCGGGCCTGGCCGGTCAAGCGCACACCCGGGCTGCGCACCCAGCTGAGCGTGTCCCCGCAGACCAACCGGCTGGCCGCGTACCGCGGCATCAACACCCCGGTGCTGGTGATGGGTTTCGCCGACGACGTGATCACCCCACCGCATCTGGGGCGCGAGGTCGCCGACGCCTTGCCCAACGGCCGCTACGTGCAGATCCCCGACGCGGGTCACCTCGGCTTCCTGGAGCGGCCCGAGGCGGTCAACAGCGTCGCGCTGAAGTTCTTCTCCGACGTCAAGGCCTGATCTTTTGCCCAACGTCGACTTGTTGGGCGAAATAGCGGGGATTCGGCCCGACAAGTCCACGTTCGACGCGTGGTTTGGGCCCTGTGACACCCTGTAGGAGTGAACCCCTCGACGACACAGGCCCGCGTCGTCGTTGACGAGCTGATCCGCGGGGGCGTCCGCGACGTGGTGTTATGCCCCGGCTCGCGCAACGCCCCGCTGGCGTTCGCGTTGCAGGACGCCGATCGCTGCGGCCGCATCCGGTTGCACGTGCGCATCGACGAACGCACCGCCGGCTATCTGGCCATCGGCCTGGCGATCGCGGCCGGCGCGCCGGTATGCGTCGCGATGACCTCGGGCACCGCCGTCGCCAACCTCGGACCGGCCGTCGTCGAGGCGAACTACGCGCGCGTTCCGCTGATCGTGCTGTCGGCCAACCGGCCCTACGAATTGCTGGGCACCGGGGCCAACCAGACCATGGAGCAGCTGGGCTACTTCGGCACCCAGGTTCGCGCCGCGATTAGCCTCGGCCTGGCCGAAGACGCACCCGAACGGCTGGATTCGCTCAACGCGACCTGGCGATCGGCCACCTGCCGGGTGTTGGCGGCCGCTACCGGGTCTCGCACCGCCAACGCCGGGCCCGTGCAGTTCGACATCCCGCTGCGCGAGCCCCTGGTGCCGGATCCCGAACCGGGCGGCGCCGTGACGCCGCCGGGCCGGCCCGACGGCAATCCGTGGACCTACACGCCGCCGGTCACCTTCGACCAGCCGCTGGAAATCGACCTGTCGCCCGACACCGTCGTCATCGCCGGGCACGGCGCGGGGACGCAGCCCACCCTCGCGCAGCTTCCGACGGTGGCCGAGCCGACCGCGCCGCCGGCGGCCAACCCGCTGCACCCGCTGGCCCTGTCCCTGCTGCGCCCGAAGCAGGTGATCATGCTCGGCCGCCCGACCCTGCATCGCCCGGTCTCGGCACTGCTGGCCGACCCTCAGGTGCCGGTGTATGCGCTGACCACCGGGCCGCGCTGGCCGGATGTCTCGGGAAACTCGCAAGCCACCGGAACCCGGGCGGTCACCACCGGGACGCCCGACCCAGCGTGGCTGGACCGCTGTGCGCAGATGAACCGGCACGCGGTCGCGGCGGTCCGCGGCCAGCTCGCGGCGCACCCGTTGACCACCGGTCTGCATGTCGCGGCGGCCGTGGCGGATGCCTTGCGACCGGGCGATCAGCTCGTGCTCGGGGCGTCCAATCCGGTCCGCGACGCCGCGCTGGTGGGGCTCGACACCAACGGCATCCGGGTGCGGTCCAACCGCGGGGTCGCCGGCATCGACGGCACCGTGTCCACCGCGATCGGTGCGGCACTGGCGCACGAACGCGGCGGCACGGCCGACAACCCGGCCCGCACCATCGCCCTGATCGGCGACCTGACGTTCGTGCACGACAGCTCCGGGCTGCTGATCGGTCCCACCGAACCGACGCCGCGGCAGCTGACCATCGTGGTGTCCAACGACAACGGCGGCGGCATCTTCGAATTGCTGGAGCAGGGCGACCCGAGGTTCTCCGACGTATCCTCGCGGATCTTCGGCACCCCACACGATGTGGACGTCGGTGCGCTCTGCCGCGCTTACCACGTCGAAAGCCGCCAGATCGAGGTCGACGAGCTGGATGCGGCGCTGGGCGAATCCGGCGCCGGCATGCGGGTGCTGGAGGTCAAGGCGGACCGGTCCTCGTTGCGCGGACTCCATGCCGCCATCAGGGCCGCCCTGTGACGTCACCAAAGTCGTTGCTGCGCATTTTGATCCACGGCCGCAGCGATGAGCCCCCGACCACGCCGGCTCGGATTGCGTTGCGGCTGACCCGGATCGCGGTGCTGATCGTCGCCGGTCTGGTCACGCTGCAGTCGGTGTTGCTGGTGGCCGGCGCCTGGCGCAACGATCTCGCGATTCGACACAACATGGGTGTGGCGCAAGCGGAGGTGCTCAGTGCGGGGCCGCGCCGGTCCACGATCGAATTCGTCACACCCGAGCGAGTCACCTACCGACCCGAACTCGGCGTGCTATATCCGTCCGAATTAGCCACGGGTATGCGGATATACGTCGAATACAACAAAAACGACCCGAACCTGGTGCGAGTACAGCACCGCAACGCCGGGCTGGCGATAATCCCGGCGGGTTCGATCGCGGTCGTCAGTTGGCTTGTCGCACTGGTTGTGCTGATAGGCCTGGCGCTGATAGACAAGCGACTGGCGCTCCGCGAGGCCGCCAAAAGTGTGGATAGCAAAGACACATAACACGTTAAGCAGCAGATTTCGCGCCCCGTATGCCAGTCGGCAACCTGAGCGACAGGCAGTGCTGACACTATGGTGAGGTGCGCGTTGCGATCGTCGCAGAATCTTTTCTGCCACATGTCAACGGTGTCAGTAATTCCGTAATTCGAGTGCTGGAGCACCTGCGTCGAACGGGCCACGAAGCTCTGGTGATCGCCCCCGACACCCCGCCCGGTGAACCTCCCGCCGAGCGCATTCACGACGGCATCCGGGTTCACCGGGTGCCGTCGCGGATGTTCCCGAAGGTCACCACGTTGCCGCTCGGGGTGCCCCGGCCGCGACTGCTGAAGGTGCTGCGCGGATTCCAGCCCGACGTGCTGCATCTCGCATCGCCCGCGCTGCTGGGCTACGGCGGCGTGCTGGCCGCGCGCCACCTCGGGGTACCGACGGTCGCCGTCTACCAAACCGACGTTCCGGGTTTCGCGGAGTCCTACGGCATCGGGATCACGACGCGGGCGGCATGGGCATGGTTTCGCCACCTGCACCGCCTCGCCGACCGCACCCTGGCACCTTCCACAGCGACAATGGAATCGCTTGTCGCCCATCGAATCCCGCGGGTCCATCACTGGGCGCGCGGGGTCGACATCATGGGCTACGCGCCGTCGGCGCGCGACGAGGCGCTGCGGCGGCACTGGTCGCCCGACGGCAAGCCGATAGTCGGCTTCGTGGGGCGGCTGGCGCCCGAGAAGCATGTGGAGCGCCTCGCCGGGCTGGCGGCGACCGGCGACGTCCAGGTCGTCATCGTCGGGGACGGCGTCGATCAGCAAAAGCTCCAATCGGTAATGCCCACAGCACTTTTCACCGGTGCCATGTACGGTGCGGAGCTCGCCGCGGCCTACGCCAGCATGGACGTCTTCGTCCACACCGGCGAGCACGAGACGTTCTGCCAAGTCGTGCAGGAGGCGCTGGCGTCCGGGTTGCCGGTGATCGCGCCCGACGCCGGTGGACCGCGCGACCTCGTCACCCCGTGGCGTACCGGATTGCTCTTGCCCGTAAGCGAATTCGAGCAGCGGCTACCGGAGGCGGTGGGCCATCTGTTGCAAGAGCGTTCGCGCTATTCGCAAGCCGCGCGCAAGAGCGTGCTCGCCCGCACCTGGCCCGCGATTTGTGAGGAGCTGCTCGGCCACTACGCGGCCGTGCAGTCTCCTATCGCTCGGGCTCGCGCCCGTATCTCGCAGCGCAAACTCGCCCACGGGGAATGACGTTGCGTCGTTAGCCCTGTGCCAGCTCGGCGACCGGCTGCCACTGCTCCCAGGTGCGTAACCGGTTCTCGTAGTCGGTTTTTGCGATCTGCAGCGGCAAAGCGCCGAAGAACACTCGCAGCGGCGGCTGCTCGGCGTCCACCACCTTCAGCAGCGCGGCTGCCGACGCTTTCGCATTGCCCGGTTGGGCCGCGCGCCGAGCGCGTGCGGCTTGTACCGCGGCGCGCACCTCGTCATAGGCGGGCAGTGGCTCGGAGTGCCTTGCCGACGCGCCGGACCAGTCGGTGTCGAAGCTGGCCGGCTCGATCAGCGTGACGTGCACACCGAACGGCGCCACCTCCTGGGCCAGCGCCTGCGAGAAGCCCTCCAGTGCCCACTTGGACGCGTGGTAGCCGCCCAGTAGAGGAAACGCGGTGATGCCGCCGATCGACGACACCTGAATGATGTGGCCGCTGCGCTGCTCGCGCAGGTAAGGCAATGCGGCCTGGGTGACCCACAGGGCGCCAAACACATTCGTCTCGATCTGATCGCGGGCATCCTGCTCGGACAGCTCCTCGATGAACCCGAAATGGCCGTAGCCGGCGTTGTTCACCACGATGTCCAGCCGGCCGAAGTGATCATGGGCCCGCTGGACCGCGGCGAAATCCGCGTCGCGGTCGGTGACGTCCAGCTCGATGGGCAGCAGCGCGTCGCCGTATTTGGTGACCAAGTCGTCCAGCGAGGCGGTGTTGCGTGCGGTGGCGGCCACCTTGTCGCCCCGCTCCAGCGCGGCGATCGTCCACTCGTGCCCGAATCCACGTGATGTACCGGTGATAAACCAAACTTTTTCGCTCACGCCTTTCTGCAACACCTCCGACGGCGCACCATTCCCGGGCGGGCCGAATCGGGCCGGGTAGCGTCTTCGTCGTGAGTCGTGCGGCCTTGGACAAGGATCCCCGGGAGGTCGCGTCGATGTTCGACGGCGTCGCCCGTCGTTATGACCTGACCAACACCGTGCTGTCGCTGGGGCAGGACCGCTATTGGCGACGGGCCACCCGCGCGGCGCTGCGGATCGGACCCGGGCTCAAGGTGCTCGATCTGGCGGCGGGTACCGCGGTGTCCACGGTGGAGCTGGAGAAATCCGGGGCCTGGTGTGTGGCGGCGGATTTCTCGGTCGGGATGCTCGCGGCCGGTGGGGCGCGCAAGGTGCCGAAGGTTGCCGGCGATGCCACCAAGCTGCCGTTCGGCGACGGCGTATTCGATGCCGTCACAATCAGTTTCGGGTTGCGTAACGTCGCCGACCCGCAGGCGGGCCTGCGGGAGATGGCCCGGGTCACCCGGCCCGGCGGCCGCCTGGTGGTGTGTGAATTCTCCACGCCCACCAACGCGCTGTTCGCCACCGTCTACAAGGAATATCTGATGCGGACGCTGCCGCGGGTGGCGCAGGCGGTGTCGAGCAACCCCGATGCCTACGTGTATCTCGCGGAGTCGATCAGGGCCTGGCCCGATCAAGCCGCGCTGGCAGAACAGATGGCACAAGCGGGATGGTCGGGCGTGCGGTGGCGCAACCTGACCGGCGGCATCGTGGCGCTACATGCGGGGCATAAGCCCCTGCGCTGACTAGTTCGGGTGATTCCCGGCTGCCTGCACCACGCCCACCTGATCCGGGCAGTAGTGGTCGACGGCCGCACCGAGGAACTGGAACGCCTGTCCCTGGCTGGTGCCCCGCGGCAGGTTGTGCTGGATGAAGTTGGCCGACTGGTAGGCATCGTGGTCCACGCCCCTGCCCAAGCGGTCGCAGGTGATCTTGCCCAGCCACGCGAGCTGGTCCTGCGGCTGGTAGATGCCGAAGCCGTTCACGGTTTGCTTGAACGGGGCGTCGTAGTCGCTGGGCGGCGACGGCGTCCGCAGCGGCGTCGGGACCGGGGGCGGCAGCGGCGGTGTCGTCGGGTCGGCAAATGCCGGCACGGACAGCGTCGTAATGGCGGCCGCCGCCACGGCGAAGCCTGCAAGCAGCTTGGTACCCCTCATTAGCCGGACTATACACCGGGATAACGACTCGCTCACGGCCGATCAGCCAAGATGGGCGGTCAACAGCCAGCCGCCGACCGACTTCAGACCGGTGGGTTCGTCGCGAATGTCGACGATGCCGGGCATCCCGACGGACGCGTCCGGTACCTGGGCGTGCAGGCGGGCCGGCCGGATCTCGTCGACGACCCAATACTTGGACACCGCGTCGCGCAGTTCGTCGGCCGTGACGGCGTTGATCGGGCCGCCGGGAACCGCGGCCTTGTCGAAGACCAGGGCGAAGTACGAGGCGTCGGGAGCGGCCGCGCGGCTGATCGACTGCTGATAGCCCTCGCGTGCCTCGACCGGGATGGAGTGGAACAAGGTGCTGTCGACGATGGTGCCGAACCGGCCGTCGTATCCGGTGAACGTGCTGATGTCGGCGACCTCGAAGGTGGCGTTGGTCAGGCCACGATTCGCGGCCTCGCGGCGGGCCAGGTCGATGGCGGTGGGGGACAGGTCCAGGCCCACCGTGGTGTGGCCGAGCTTGGCCAGCGTCAGCGAGATGGCGGCCTCACCGCAGCCCACGTCGAGCACGTCGCCGTGGAATTTGCCCTGGTCGATCAGCGCGGCCAGTTCGGGTTGGGGGGCGCCGATGCTCCAGGGCGGACGCACTCCCTCGCCGAACGTGGTGGATTCACCGCGGTAGGCCGTTTCGAACTCGAAATCAGTTGGCTGAGTCATGCCTCAGATATATCAAGCATCCTGATATATGTCAATGAAGTTGATATTGTGCGTATGTCGAACCGCGAGGCGGAAAAGTTGGTTCAGCTAAACGGTGTTCGGCGATCGAGGAGCCGGGAGAACCGCCCACCGCTGCGCCATGCTCGCGCCACCCAGTCGGCGTCATCGTCGGTGACCAGGTTGGCCATCACCCGCACGGCGATGGTCATCAGCGTGGTCGATCGCATCGCGAGGGGGCCCGTCGTGGGCAGGAACCGCTGGAAGGTCAGCAGCAGCGCCAGCCGGCGCGCGACCGAGAATCCCCGGCCGTAGTGGTCGGACAACAGCGACGGCCACGCTTTCGACACGTCGCCGTAATCCAGCAGCTCGGCGGCCAGCCGCCCGGTCTCCATCCCGTAGTCGATGCCCTCGCCGTTGAGCGGGTTCACGCAGGCCGCGGCGTCGCCGACCAGCATCCAGTTCGGCCCGGCCACCCCGGAGACCGCGCCGCCCATCGGCAGCAGCGCCGACGAGATCGCCCGCGGCTCATCGGTAAAGCCCCACTCGTCGCGGCGCAGGTCGGTGTAGTAGGAGATCAGCGGTCGCAGCGACAGGTCGGCCGGCCGCTTCGACGTCGACAGCGCTCCGACGCCGATGTTCACCTCGCCGTTGCCCAGCGGGAAGATCCAGCCATACCCGGGCAACACGGCGCCGTCGGGGGAGCGGAGCTCGAGATGCGATGTCAGCCAAGGGTCTTCGCTGCGCGGCGTGGTCAGATACCCACGGGCCGCGACGCCGTACACGGTCTCCTGATGCCAGCGCCGGCCGAGCTTGCGGCCCAGCGTGGAGCGGGCGCCGTCGGCGACGATCAGCTGGCGGCAGCCCAGCTCGGTGCCGTCGGCCAACATCACTGAGGTCACTCGTCGCGACGAGTCATGGTGCACACCGACGGCTTTGGTGCCCAGTAGCATGCGTGCGCCGGACTCCTCGGCGACTTTGCGGATCCGGTCGTCCAGCTCGAGGCGGGCCACCGCGCTGCCGGTCGACGGGAACGACGGGCCGGGCCAATCCACTTCGACCTCGCCGCCGAACCCGCTCATCCGTAAGCCCCGATGCCGGATGCGGGTATCCAGCCAGTCGCCCAGGCCGAGGCGCTCGCACTCGGCGACCGCGCGCGGCGTCAGCCCGTCGCCGCACGGCTTGTCGCGGGGGAAGGCGGCGGAGTCGACGACGAGGACGTCGCGGCCGGCGCGGGCGGCCCAGGCGGCCGCCGCCGAACCGGCAGGTCCGGCGCCCACGACCACCACCTCGGCTCCGGAGGCCTTCGTGTCCACGCCCCCCAGTATGTTGGTCGCGTGAGTACTCCGGCGAATAGGGATGGTCGGGTGAAGACTCCCGCGACGGTGGTGGCGGGCATTGATTTCGGCGACGCCGCGTTCGCCACGACGGTGCGGGACGGCGTCGCCAAGATCGAGCAGCTCATGGACGTCGAATTGCGCAGTGCCGACGAGATCATGACGGATTCGCTGACGCATCTGTTCAAGGCCGGCGGCAAGCGGTTCCGGCCGTTGTTCACCGTGCTTTCGGCGCAGATCGGGCCGAACCCGGATTCAGCGGACGTGACGATCGCCGGCGCGGTCATCGAGCTGGTGCACCTGGCCACGCTGTACCACGACGACGTGATGGACGAGGCCGAGGTTCGCCGCGGCGCACAGACCGCGAATGTGCGCTGGAGCAACAACGTCGCGATCCTGGCCGGTGACTACCTGTTCGCGACGGCGTCGCGGCTGGTGTCGCGGCTGGGGCCGGACGCGGTGCGGCTGATCGCCGAGACGTTTGCTCAGCTGGTGACCGGGCAGATGCGCGAGACCCGCGGCTTCGTGGCAGGCGGCGATCCGATCGAGCACTACCTGAAGGTGGTGTACGAGAAGACGGCCTGCCTGATCTCTGCCGCCGGCCAGTTCGGCGCGATGTTCTCCGGGGCCGACGACGATCAGGTAGCTCGGCTGAGCCGGCTCGGCGGCATCGTGGGCACCGCGTTTCAGATCTCGGACGACATCATCGACATCGACAGCGACTCGCACGAGTCGGGCAAGCTGCCCGGCACCGATATCCGCGAAGGCGTGCACACCCTGCCGATGGTCTTTGCGCTGCGACAACCCGGCCCCGACGGCGATCGGCTGCGCGAGCTGCTAGCGGGTCCGGTCGAGGACGACGACGCGGTGGCCGAGGCGCTGAGGCTGTTGCGGGCGTCGCCCGGCATGGCCCAGGCCAAGGAGTTCCTGGCGCAGTACGCCGCCAAAGCCCACCATGAGCTGGGGCTTTTGCCCGACGTCCCCGGCCGTCGTGCGCTGGAGACGTTGGTCGACTACACGATCAGCCGGCACGGCTAGCGCGTCATGGAACCCGGACGGTCATCCCGGGCGTTCAATTGACAGCAGTCAAGCAATGAACGAGTCCTTTCGAGGGGGACAGCGATGACCTGGCATCCGCACGCCAACAGGCTCAAGACCTTCCTGTTGTTGGCCGGTATGTCCGCAATGATCGTGTTCGTCGGCTCGCTGTTCGGCAGGACGGCGATGTTCCTGGCGTTGATGTTCGCGATCGGCATGAACGTCTACACGTACTACAACAGCGACAAGTTGGCGTTGCGCGCGATGCACGCTCAGCCGGTTTCCGAACTTCAGGCGCCGGTGATCTATCGAATCGTGCGCGAGCTGGCCACCGCCGCGCACCAGCCGATGCCGCGGCTGTACATCAGCGACACCAACGCGCCCAACGCCTTCGCCACCGGACGCAACCCGCGCAATGCCGCGGTGTGTTGCACCACCGGCATCCTGGACATCCTCAACGAGCGCGAGCTGCGCGCCGTGCTGGGCCACGAGCTCTCACACGTCTACAACCGCGACATCCTGATCTCGTGCGTGGCCGGCGCGCTGGCGGGCGTGATCACCGCCCTGGCCAACATGGCGATGTGGGCCGGCATGTTCGGCGGCAACCGTGATGGCGGGAATCCCTTTGCACTGCTGCTAGTTTCGCTGCTGGGGCCGATCGCGGCCACGGTGGTCAAGCTGGCGGTGTCGCGATCCCGGGAGTACCAGGCCGACGAGTCGGGCGCGCTGTTGACCGGCGACCCGCTGGCCTTGGCGTCGGCCCTGCGCAAGATTTCCGGTGGCGTGCAGGCGGCCC
Organism: Mycobacterium florentinum; assembly: GCF_010730355.1. Taxonomy (NCBI): domain Bacteria; kingdom Bacillati; phylum Actinomycetota; class Actinomycetes; order Mycobacteriales; family Mycobacteriaceae; genus Mycobacterium; species Mycobacterium florentinum. Next base: position 2,816,814 of record NZ_AP022576.1, on the reverse strand, counting down.
CGTTGCCGCCCGAGCCGCAGCTGGCCAGCCAGGCACACCTGATGATCGCCAACCCGTTCCGTGCGGGTGAGCGCATCGGCTCGATGTTCTCGACGCACCCGCCGATCGAGGATCGGATCCGCCGGCTGGAAGCGATGGCGCGGGGCTGACGCTTTCAGCGATCAAGACCGGTCGACCTGCCACGCGATCGGCCTATGCTTGGAAAGATGACCGCCCCGACACCACCGCGGTCGGTTCTGGCCCGTCGGCGCATGCTGCTCGGCGCCGCGGTTTTCGGCGTGCTCGCCGGCTGTAATTCGCTTGGTGTTCCGCTGGCGGCCGGTGCGCCGAGTCCGCCGACCGATGGATTCGAGGTCACCCATACCGACGCGGAGTGGCGCCAGCTTCTGAGCCCGCAGCAGTACGCGGTGCTTCGTACGGGGTCCACCGAGATGCCCTACAGCAGCCCGCTCAACGATGAGCACCGCACCGGGATTTTCGGATGTGCGGGCTGCGGACAGGACTTGTTCTCGTCGGCCACCAAGTTCGACAGCGGCACGGGCTGGCCGAGTTTTTGGAAAGCCCTGAGCAACGCCGTCCTCGAGCGGCGGGACAACAGCGCCGGCATGACACGAACAGAGGTGCTCTGCAGCCGTTGCGGTGGACACCTCGGCCATGTCTTCGACGATGGCCCCGAACCGACCGGCCTGCGCTACTGCATGAACGGCGTGGCGCTGCGCTTCCGCCCTGCCTAATAGGCCGCAGCACAACGGCTTCGGACTCGACTAGAACCCGGATCCGTGCACTTCGTGTCCGGGGACCTCGGCGATCAGGCCGCTGTAGGCCTGCTCCACCGTCGACCCGTGGTTGATCACACCGTCGACTTCGCGGGCGATCGGCATGCTCAGCCCGAACTCGCTGGCGAACTCCATGATCACGCTGGCGGCCTTCACGCCCTCGGCAACCTGGTTCATCGATGCGATGATCTCGTCGATCGACTTGCCCGAGCCGAGTTGTTCACCCACGTGGCGATTACGACTCCGCTGACTGGTACAAGTCACGATCAGATCGCCCAGGCCCGCCAGTCCGGGAAAGGTTTCCGGATCTCCGCCCAATGCCACGCCCAGCTTCGTCATCTCGCGCAGCGCCCGGGCAATCACCAGCGCGCGGGTGTTCTCGCCGATGCCCAGCGAGTAACCCATGCCGACGGCAATGGCGTAGACGTTCTTGAGCGCGCCCGCCATCTCGACGCCGACGACGTCGTCGCTGGTGTACACCCGGAAGCGCCGGGTGCGGAACAACGCTGCCAGCCGAGTGGCCAGGTGTTGATCGGGCATCGCCAGCACGGCCGCGGCGGCATAGCCCTCGCCCACCTCGCGCGCAATGTTCGGCCCGGCCAGGATGCCCGCCGGATGACCCGGTAGTACCTCCTCGATGATCTGCGACATCCGCATATTGGTGCCCTGCTCGAGCCCCTTGACCAGCGACACCACCGGCACCCAGGGCCGCAATTCCTTGCCGAGTTCGGTGAGCACACCCCGGAAACCGTGCGAGGGCACCCCCATGATCACGACGTCGGCGCAGTTGGCGGCCTCCGCGAAATCGTTGGTGGCGCGCAGCGTGTCGCTCAGTTCGACGTCATCGCCGAGGTAGCGGGCGTTGCGGTGATTCTCGTTGATGTCCTTGGCGGTCTCTTCGGAGCGCACCCACTGCAACGTCGGTCCCCGGCGCGCGCAGATGGACGCGACGGTGGTTCCCCAGGAACCACCGCCAAGGACAACGACTTTGGGTTCGCGCTTCTCGGCTGACATGACGTCTAGCGTATTGCCGAAACCTCACATTTAGTAGGAGTTCATGTCGATCGCTAGCCCGCTACCGGCGCGCGGTCGGATACGCGGCCGAACTCCATTGACTCCTCGATGCGGTCGAACCGGTAGTCGAGGGCGTCGGCGAGGTAGTTCTGTCGGACGTTCCACGGCCGTTTGGTGCCGGACTTGGGCAGCTGGTGCGCCGAGCGCTTCACGTAGCCGGCGTTGATGTCCCAAGACGGTTTCTCCGCCATCGGCTCGTTGCCCAGGTGTGGGTAGGCGTGCGTGTAGCCGTGAGAAGCCATGTGCGCCATGAGTTTTGCGGTTGCACGTGCCGTGATGTCGGCCCGCAGTGTCCATGACGCGTTGGTGTAGCCCACGCACCAGAACAGGTTCGGCACGTCTTCGAGCATGTGCGCCTTGTAGACGAAACGCTCACGGTGATCGACCTTTTCGCCGTCGAGGCTGATCGACGCCCCGCCCAGCGCCTGCAACTGCAGGCCGGTCGCGGTGACGATGATGTCGGCGTCGAGGTGCGCGCCGGACTTCAGCGCGATACCGGTGGCGTCGAAATGGTCGATCTCATCGGTCACGACGTCGGCGCGGCCCGCGGTGATCGAGCGGTACAGGTCGGCGTCGGGGATCATGCACATCCGCTGGTCCCACGGGTTGTATCGCGGTTTGAAGTGGACGTCGACGGCGTAGCCGTCGGGCAGGGTGTCGACCGCTTTGCGCCGCAGCAGCGACTTGATCAAGCCCGGCATCTTGCGGGACACGAAGAAGAACACGGCCTCGGTCAAAGCGTTGTACGTCCGGATGACCAAATGAGAAGCCTTGCGAGGCAACAGAGCACGAATGACATCGTCGAGTTTTCGGTACTTCGACGCCGAGACCAGATAGGTCGGCGAGCGTTGCAGCATCGTCACCTTCGCGGCCTGCTCCGACAGCGAGGGGAGCAGGGTCACCGCGGTGGCACCGCTGCCGATCACCACGATCTTCTTGCCGGTGTAGTCCAGGTCCTCCGGCCAGTGCTGGGGATGGACGACGGTTCCGTCGAACCGCTCGATGCTGGGAAACTCCGGGGTGTAGCCCTCGTCGTAGTTGTAGTAGCCGGAGGCGAAGAACACGAACCGGCTGCGGTAAATCGTGGTGGTGTCGCCCTGGTCGACGACGATCGTCCAGGTGTCGGTGGACGAATCCCAATCCGCCGAACGGACATGGCTGTTGAACTGGATGTGGCGGTCGATGCCGTACTTGTGCGCGGTGGCCGCCAGGTACTCGCGGATGTGTTCGCCGTCGGCGACGCCCTCTTTGCGGGTCCAGGGCTCGAACGGAAACGACAGCGTGAAGATGCTGCTGTCCGAGCGCACTCCGGGATACCGGAACAGATCCCAGGTGCCGCCGATCTGCTCGCGGCGCTCCAGGACCGCGCACGTCAGGTGGGGATTGCGTTCGGCGATCCGGTAGGCCGCGCCGATGCCGGAGATCCCGGCACCGACGATGACGACGTCGAAGTAGCCGGCCTTGGCCGGTGGCTGGCCGGTGGCTTCCTGGGGAGTCACGGTCATCGTGAACCTCGCTTGCGGTGTGGGACTCGTCACTAGCGTAGGACCGACTGGTTGGTTGGATGAGCAGACCCGGCCAATCACAGTTGGCGTCGGATGTCGTCGAGGTGGTGTTGGGCCTCGTGCAGGGTGTGTACCGCCAGCCAGCGCAGCGACCTCTCGGCGGTTTCCGGGAAATGGTAAATCACCGTGCGGTTCCAGTCGCCCGCGGACATACGGCTCAGCACGTTGCCGAACATCGTTGCGGCATCGGCGAGTTGGCGGGCAACGTCGGCGGGATCCTGGTCGGCGTACCCGTCGTGGACGGCCCGCTTGTCGCGTCCCATCGGCGTGCAGTCCGGCCGATCCACCCGAAGCGCCGCCAGCACGCGTTCGCGCTGGACGAGCAGCATGTCGCGCAGATGGCATCCGTACTCCACTGGGGACCACTGCTCGGGTAGCCGCCTGGATCTCAAGTCCACGTCGGCGCGGCGCAGGATGGCCCCGGCCGCGTTGATCCGCTCGTTGATCGCGTCCGCGGCGGTCGTGGCCGCAGTGAGCTCGTAGGCGAAGCCGCACTGCGCACACGCGTCCGTCATACGGCGATGCGGCTAGCGATAGTTGACGAACTGCACCGCGACGGGCAGGTCGGCGCTCCGCAGCAGCGCCTGGACGGCCTGCAGGTCATCGCGCTTCTTGCTGGAGACCCGGATCTCGTCGCCCTGGATCTGGGCCTTGACGCCCTTGGGCCCCTCGTCGCGGATGATCTTGGTGATCTTCTTGGCGTTCTCGCTGTCGATGCCCTGCTTGAGGGTGCCGTTGAGCTTGAAGGTCTTGCCCGAGGGCTGCGGCTCGCCGGCGTCGAAGGCCTTCATCGAGATGTCGCGGCGGATCAGCTTCTCCTTGAACACGTCGACCGCCGCCTTGATGCGCTCCTCCGTGGACGACGTCAGCTCGACGCCCTCGTCGCCCTTCCACGCGATCGTGGTGTCGGTGCCGCGGAAGTCGAAGCGGGTGGCCAACTCCTTGGCTGCCTGGTTAAGCGCGTTGTCGACCTCCTGCCGATCGAACTTGCTGACGATGTCGAACGATGAGTCCGCCATGCGAACGCCCTTCCGTGTTGGTTCCGGGTTGCTCCTAGCCGTTTGTGAATTGTCTACCCGCTCGTTGTACCCTGCTAGGCGGCAGGTTGCCCGAGCGGCCAATGGGAGCGGACTGTAAATCCGTCGGCTTACGCCTACACTGGTTCGAATCCAGTACCTGCCACCACAGGTCAGAAGCTATTTTCGCGCACGGCAACGGGTTTGAGACGCGAGAGCGCCGCTACCTGGCCGTCCCAACGGTCGCCGGCATGTCCGCCGGCTGATAACAGTGCTTCTCGGCGACGATCGCGCGGTAGAACTGGACGAACGTGACGATGAGAAACGGGACGTACGAGCCGACGGGAAGCCAGAATCCGATGAGGCCGTTCCATGCGAAGGGTCCGCCGAAGAAGAAGATCGAAATCAGACCGGTCCCGCCAATCGTCGCCATCCAGAGGTTCAGATACAAGAACCAGCGGGGGAATACCTTCGGTCCCTGCCGCTGAGTGAAGCCGGCCATCGCCAGGCAGAACAGCTGCATGCTGAACGTCGGAAAGAACATCAAGAACTCGAGCCACGTCATGTCGTTGATCAGCTGGACCAGCTCAGGCGAGCGGTCCGGCCGGTAGAAGGCCCCCGCCCAAAAGATGAAGGGAAGGATAAAGGCCACCGCGTTCACACAGCCGGCACCGAACGCAAAGATGGCCCAGAGCGGGACGCGTCTGCCTTGCTCCATTCGCGCGATCTGCAGGGCGACCATCGCCGACCACGGCACCAGCAAGGCGCTGCCCAGCAGGCCGACGACGATTCCGAATTTGACCCACGGCAGCTGGGGGCCGTACTGCGCCATCAATTGGGCTCCGGACAACTGGGGCGATGGCGGGGGAATGAAGCCGGACAAGGGCATCAGTCCGACGAAGAACAGCAGTGCGAACCCGATCCCGCAGCCCCAGAGCGCAAGTTGAAGTTTTGTGTGGGCATATTCGGATGGCGTCATGACTTACCCCTCCTGGCTCTTCTGACTTGTGACCGTGTCGCTGACGAACACCGGATGCAGTTGCCGATAATGCGAGAGCGACAGCATGAGCGCCAATTGTCATACGGCGCTTTGTAAGTCGAGCAAACTCGTGCAGCTGACGCCCGCATCTTCATTTAATGAGATAGTATGTGTCATAAAAATTGGCAGGTCAAGGACCGTCTGCCGGCCCCGGCTCTGCCGCGCACCGCAGAACAGGTGGCGGCTGTTCGCGCGCAAGGGTTTTGAACAGGTGCTCTACAAATCACTGCGCTCAATACTGTAGGTCCTCAGCTGCGGCCCGGGGATGCTTGAAATCGGCCACGTCCGTGGTTGTGCGTAGAGATGGAGAACTCATGACTACCGACACCGACTTGCCGCTGAACGAGGTCGACATCAGGGCCGTTGGCGCTCTGGTTGAGGGCGTCCGAGCCGACCCGGGCAAGGCGCACACCACCTGGGCAGCGCACGTGACGTGGAACGGCGGGTTTTCGTCGTCGTCGCGGGTGCGCCAATTCGCCGCCGTGCCCTCGGATGAACCGGCCATGCTGGGCGGGGGCGATAGCGCGCCGAATCCGGTCGAGCAGCTCCTCGCCGCGCTGGGCAACTGCCTGGCGGTCGGCTACGCGGCGAACGCTACGATCGCCGGTATCCGGATCAACAACTTGCAGGTCGATCTGAGAGGTGACATCGATCTGTCGGTGTTTCTGGGCCTCAAAGATGGCCACGCGGGCTTTGAATCGATAACCGCCACCGTCCGAATCGACACCGATGCATCCCCGGCGCAGCTTGAGGCGTTGCACACGACAGTGGTGGCCAGCTCGCCGGTGGGCCACACCCTGAGCAACGCGGTGCCCCTCGACGTCGTCCTCGCCTAGCCGGCGCCGTCGATTTCGGCGACGATCTTGCCCAGGACTTTTCGTTCGCCCAGTCGCGTGAGCGCTTCGGGGATATCGTCGAACGACACCCGTTCTGCCTTGAGTGCGATGGCGCCGCGGTCGGCCAATTCTTCGAGGCCGCGCAGGATCCCTTCCAGATGCTCTCGGCTGTAGCCCGCCGCAAGCACACCCACCAGCGTCGTGTTGGTCATGACCATCATCGCGACGTCGGGGGTGGGCCACGCACCACTGGCGAAGCCGACCGCCAGATGGCGGCCGTCGCGTGCCAGGGCGCCCATGGCCGCGGTGCCCTGTGCACCGCCGACCGGATCGAAGATCACGTCGAGACCGGCCCAGTCGGTCGCTTCGCGCAGCGCCTGTGCGAGGGGTGTTCCGTCAGAAGCGATTTCGCCATGCGCGACGACGACGCGGTCGGCGCCCAGTGACCGGCAGAATTCGGCCCGCTTCTCGTCGCTGACGACGGCGAGTACCTCCGCCCCCCGCGCCTTCCCGAGCTGGACCGCCGCGATTCCGCTGCCGCCCGCGGCACCGAGCACCGCCAGGCGCTGTCCCGCTTCGAGTCCGCCGCGATCGACCAGGCCGATCCACGCGGTCATGTTGGGAATCCAGAATCCCGCCGCGGTGGAGTCGTCCATGGTGGCAGGGGCCGGGAAGACGTTGCTCGCGTACGCAAGAGTTTCGGCGGCGAAGGATCCGTTGCCGCTGATGAAGTCGCTGACACCCAGCACGCGGGTGCCGATTGCGATATCGACGCCCGGTCCCACCGCGGTGACGGTGCCGACCAACTCCTGTCCCGGCGTAAACGGCAATGCGGGAGTCAGCGGGTAGGTGCCCCGACACATCAGCACATCGGGTAGTCCGAGGCCCGTCGCGGCAACGCGGATTCGTACCTGCTCGGCGCCCGGGTCCGGCACATCGCGGTCCACTTGGCGTAGGACGTCGGTCGGCTCACCGCTTCCGTGGACCTGCCAAGCCTTCACGTTCTCTCCTTAGCCGCAGACCGCCCGGGCGGGTAAATCACATAATAATTACACCGTAATTTTGTGTCTGGGAAGGGGACGGTAGGGAAGGGCCGCGCGCAGACCTGCGGCGACCTAGGCCGCTACGTCCCGGCCGGCTTCCTGCTGCGCGGAGGTGTTCTCGCAGCGCCGTCCGGGCATTGCGAGCGCGACCAACACGAAAATGATCGATGGCGCGACGATGCACAGAAATATCCCGGCGCCGAAGAAGAAAACCGGGGGCGCGGACTGCAGCCACGGATACAGAACCGTGAACGCGAGAGCCTCGGCCAGATAAATGGCGACACCCGCCGAGATCATGATTCGCGCCCATTGCGGGTTGACCGGGCTCTGGCCGCCGAGCGCGATCCTTACCAGCACCCAAAGCACCGTCACAATACAGGCGACGAAGAAGATCCCGACCACCGCCGAGCCGAAATCCTGTGTGGTGGTGTCGACTTCGGCAAGTTCGCCGTGCATCTCGTCGATGAAATTGATCGAGTGCCAGGTGAGAAGCGCCAGCGGCCCGATCACCACGAAGAGAGCGGCGAGGGTTACCCGAACGGTGAACTTCGTACTGTCACCGGCCCACTCATGCCGGGCGATTATCCAGGCGAGGCCGGCCACCAGCAGGCCCGCGCCCACACCCATCAACCCGACTCCCGGCATGTACTCGACCCACGCCTTCGCGCAAACCTGTTGAAAATCGTGAGAGCCCTGCGGCGGTTTGATGGCGGCGACGGAGCCGAAAAGGTAGGCGTCGAGCCCCAGCACGATCACACCCAATCCCAAATACACGACCGCGCTTTCGGCGCTTTCGAGATCGTCGCGCCAGACGGTGAGGAGTGTCGTTATCGAGATCAGCATGAAGCCCGCGAGGACGCCCGCGAGTTGCCCGTTGGCCGTGGAAGCATCGAAGACACTCCACGGATGCTGTTGGGAGACGCACTTCTCATCCAGCACGAATTCCGCGATCACGCCGACGGCCATCCCACATTTTATGGACGCGGGATGGCGGCGCGCAGCGAAATTCGATGCAAATCCCTCAGGCGTCCGTGGGCACGTTGGAGAAGCCCGGCACTCCGGCGTCCGCAACGGAATTGAACCGAATGCGAATGTCGAGGCGCTCGTTGATCTCGTCGATCGCACTCTGCGGAAGCGCGGTGACATCGAAGTTCTCGCGTATGCGCGACGGCGTAACGGATCCCGTGAGCACCGCGCTGCCTCGCTGAATCCCCCAGGCCAGCAACACTTGCGCGGGAGTCTTGCCGTAACGCCCAGCGATCGAGGTGATCAGCGGGTCGTCGAGCAGTCGCGGCTCCAGCGCGTGTCCCAGTGAGGCGAAGGCCAGCAGGATGATGCCCTCGGTCGTGCACAACTCGTGCAGTTCCCACTGCGGGTGATAGGGGTGCGATTCCACCTCGACGACGGCCGGCTTGATTCGGGCGGCGTCGATGATCCTTCGGGTGGCGTCGGCGTCGATGTCGGACAGGCCTATCGCGCGGGTAAGTCCCTCGTCGACAAGGCTTTCCATCGCGGCCCAGGTTTCCTCCAACGTGACGCCGTCGTCGTAGATGACGGCCCCGTGCACGTCACGGGGATCTTGGTCGTCGCCGGGACGGAACGCGAACGGCGTGTGCACCAGATACAGGTCGACCGCATCGAGCCCGAGTCTGTCCAGGCTGGCCCGCAGCGCCGGCCTGACCCGTTCGGGTCGATGGTTGTTGTTCCATAGCTTGGTCGTGACGAAGAGGTCCTCACGGCGGACCGTTCCCGCGGCGAACAACTCCTCGAGCGCCGCACCGACCTCCGCCTCGTTGCGATACCGTTCGGCGGCGTCGAGGTGGCGGAAACCCACCTCGACCGCGGCTTTGACGGTGTCGCGTGTCTTGCGGTTGTCCGAAAGCGACGTCCCAAACCCCAGCGCCGGAATCTCACCACCGCTGTTCAATGCGAATCTGAGCGCAGACAGCTCCTCGATTGTCTTCATGTTGTTCGGCCTCCTTTTAGAGTTGACGCGAAAGATGTTCGGCGCCAATGTCTTTCTTGAGCTGATCGACCGCCTCGGCCGTGGTCCAGACGGCGCTGGCGAGGAATCGGAAGTTCACCAGCGCGGCCAGATAGCCGTCGCCTTCGGGCAGGCGCGGGCCGGCGGTGGCGTCTTTGACGACGGCGACCTCGAAGCCCTGCTCGATCAGTTCGCGCAGGTGGCCTTCGACGCACAGGTTGGCGGCCATTCCCGCCAGGACCACCTGGTTGATGCCGCGCTTGCGCAATTGCAGCACGAGGTCGTTCGACTCGGGGCCGACGATTTTGTGCGGAGACGCGATCACGGTTTGTCCGTCGTGGATGTGGTGGCGGTATTCGGGCAGGAAGTCGGCCCCGGAGCCGGCGAAGCCGTCCGTCGTGTACGGGCCCCGGCGGTCGAACATGCCGACGGTGCTCATGAACTGTTCCAGCGGATCACCGAAGAGCCACTGACTGTCGGTCGGATAGAAGTGGTGCGGTGATATCGCAACGGTGATACCCGCGAGCTTCGCGGCGTCGAACAGTTCACCGATGTGCGCGACGGTGTTGTTGTCGCGGACGCTGTCGCCGAATACCGACCACGAAACCCCTTCGGGGCTAAGGAAATCGATCTGTGGATCGGTGACGACGAGGGCGGCGTGCTGATGGTTGAGCTCGAAGTTGGAGCCCGGCAGCGCGGGGTTCTGCGGTTCGGCGTACATGCCGTGGTCGGTCATCGTCCTAGAATAGATGACCAGTCGTCTATAAATCAAGAGGTGCAGGCGCCCGTGTTCCGATCGTCACGAAAATCAGCCCAGAAGTGCCGGCACGGTGATCGTCTCGAACCGTTCGTAGGGGTCGCGGCTGCGGGTCACCTTCCCGCGAAGGGCCGCGCCCTCCCACGACTCGATCAGCAGGGAGGCCAGTTCGGCGGGATCGACGTCCTCGCGGATGTCGCCGGAGCCGTTCTGGCCGGAGCGCACGCATGCGGTCAACGCGGTGTCCCAGCGCTGAAGAATGCGGACGAGTTCGGCGCGCACCGGTTCGCTGGAGCCGGCCAGCTCTAGCGACAGGTTGCCGACCAGGCAGCCGAGCAGGAACTCGCTCGACTCGTGTTCGTCGGCGAGCGCATGGAAGAAGCGCGTGATTCGTCGCTGTGCCAGCTCGTCCGCGTCAAGGATGGGCAGCAGCCGTGCTTCGATGTCGGACCAGTAGTGCTCGAGGATCGCCGCGGCGAACGCTTCTTTGCTCGAAAAGTACGCGTAGAACGAACCTTTCGGCACCCCGGCCGCGTCGGTGATGTCCTTGACGCCGCTGGCGGCAAAGCCGCGCGCGTGTATGAGCTCGAGTCCCGCCGCGAGCAGGCGCCGGCGCACGTCGGGGTTTGGCGGCCGTGGCATGCAATCGATATTAGCCGACCGGTCACCTATTCACGGACGGGTTGGGGCTAGCAGCGCGCTCCCGGTCCGTCCACCACCAAACCTGAGCAGCCACTGCGGCACCGGATTCGGTGGATGATCCTTCCGACCGTCTCTCCCCGCGAGGAAAACTGGTACCAGACCAGGGCATCCGCCAGCCCCTGGCACTTACGGCATTTGTCGGTTTCACGTTTGTACATTGGCGTCCTCCATCTTGAGGAGCAAGGGGGAATCGTTCAACGCTGGGCGACTTGAATTTAAATTACATGAGGGTTATTGATAGCGCGCTTTCCCGCGCCGAGAGTTTTTCAACTGTAAACGCTAGGCGACATCGTTGCAGCTCAGTCGCAACATAATCGATACATAGCTAGCCGAAAGGTGCGCTTAGCCTCCCGTGCGTAGCGTCGAGATTGTCATGCCGACGAAGGGGAAACGATGGCGTTACGCACCGTCAAGCTCCGTCGATTGCTGGGGGCTACAGCGTTATGTGGGGGAATGGCTATTGCCGCAACAGGTATTGGCTCGGGTCGTTCTGTGCTGACGTTCGACCGGCAGGGAGCTGAGCGCTGACGCTGTGGACGCCGCCGATGACTGCCGGCGTCCACAGCGCCGGCATTGCTGGCAATTACTCCGCGGCCCATCGGTATTGGAGTTCCATAGGTATCGTCTTTGCGTCTGGTTGAGAGCTTCTTCTCCGAGTCGGCAAATGTCGAATACGGTGTGGTCATGGGGGACCTTCCAGATGGCGATAACAAGAACTCAGCGTTGTGGAATCTCCTCGCCCCGCAACGCCTTACCGACGTAATAGACGTTGGTGCGAATCCGATTGATACCGAGCCGCCTTACACGTCAATGCTTTCCGCGGGCCTTTGTCGTGTGACGGGGTTCGAGCCCCAGCTCGAGGCGCTGCAGAAGCTGCAGGAAAGCCAAGGCCCACACGAGCGTTATCTGCCGTATGTGGTGGGCGATGGCGGCGCGCACACGCTCAACGTGTATCGCGGATCCGGGTTCACGAGCCTGTTCGAACTGGACCCGGCGGCGCTGGACATTTTTGAGTACATCAAGCTTCCGGGGCAGCTGGTCGAACGCGTACCCGTGCAATCCCGCAGGCTCGATGACATTGCCGAGATTCACCACGTCGACCTTCTGAAGATCGACGTTCAGGGCGGCGAACTCGCGGTGTTTCGGGGCGGGACGGCGAGACTCGCCGAAGCGGTCGCGATCCAGACCGAGGTTTCCTTCGTGACGCTGTACAAGGATCAGCCAACGCTGGGAGACATCGATTCCGAGCTGCGCAGCCAGGGATTCCTCCCACACTGTTTCCCCGAGATCAAGCTCTGGCCGATTTCGCCGTTCGTGGATCCGCGCCAGCCCACCAACCAGGTCCTGGAGGCCGACCTGGTCTACGTGCGCGACTTCACCCGCCCGAACTTGATGAGCAATGAGCAGCTCAAGCACCTGGCCCTGATCGCGCACCACTGCTATCGATCATTCGATCTGGCATTGCGCTGCGCGCAGCTGCTGGAGTACCGGCAAGCGGCGGAGCCCGGAATCCAGCAACGCTATCTGGCCATCCTGGCGGCCGGTTGATTCCGGTCAGGCCGGATGCAGGCTGACAGCGATGCCCGAGTAGCGGACCATGCCGGTGACCACGTCGATGTCGTCCTTGTTGGTCAGACGATTGACGTTGGCCTCGTGGTGGCCGTGCGGAATCGACACCGCCCCGCGCCGCATTGCGTCGTCGACCTTCGCGATACCGGTGAGCTCTCCGCTGGCGCTGCGCACCGTCACGCGCCCGCCGCTGACGACGCCCGCGGCCGCGCCGTCCTCGGGATTGATCAAGATCTCCGGCCCCTCGCCGAGAAAGTCGAGCTGCCCGTTGAGCTTTCGGCGCTGACGGCGCGGCACCATCACCAACGGCGGTGGTGGCTCGAGACCGGCGAGCTGATTGACGAGCAGCGGCGGGGCCAGCCGCCAGCCGCCCATGCGACCGATGTGGTCGTCGACCCACGCCGCCGGCAGCTCACGGGGCACCTCGGCCCAACCCGTGGCAGCCACTTCGTCGTACTTGGTCCGGGCCCCGGCCAACAGGACGGAGAGCACGTCGTCGTCGGTGCTGCTGTCCGGGTCTCCGAGACTGCTCAGGTCGTAGCCGAGCCGCTTGCCGATTTCGGCGAAGACCCACCACATCGATCGCCGGTCGCCGACCGGATCGACGACCGCGGAACTGTACTGCACCGACACCTGCGAGCTCAGGATGTCGTGAATGGTGATGTCCGGGCGTTCCAGCGGATCCTTGGTCGGCAGTACGTGGGTCGCCAACTCGGTGGTCTCGTTGTTGATGATCTCGGTGGTGGCGAAGACCTCGAGGTTTTGCAGCGCGGGGATCAACTTGCCGGTCTCGGGAAACGAGGTCACCAGGCTGCCACCCACGTTGATCAGGGCCCGGATGTGTCCGGCCGCGATCTCGTCGGGCAGCACCGCGCACGGCCATTCGTTGATGAACGCCTGGGCCTCCGGGCGACTGCGTGGGCCGGGGCCGAACGATCCCTCGATCGGAGTGATCGGTAGGAACTCGCCGAAAGTTTCGAGCTGGTAAGCGAATCCGGGATGGAACCAGGTGCCGCCGGGGCGGTTCATCGCACCGGTGAGAATCATCAGGACCCAGGCCAGCCACTGGGTGACATTGGCCCGCTCGGCGGTCATCGTCACGCCGGTGCCGGTTTCGACCGCGACGCATTTGGCGGCGCGCACCGCCGCGCACAGCCGCGTCAGCTCCGTCGCCGGGACGTCGGCGAGCGCCGCGGCGTGTTCGAGCGTGAACGGCTCGACCGCGGCGGCCAGCTCGTCGATACCCTGAACCGGCACATCGGTTTTCATGCCGTCGCGCAGAATTTCGCGCACCAGGTAGGCCAGCACCGCGTGGTCGGTGCTGGGGCGCGCCGCCAGATGGCCGGTGGCCAGTCGCGCGGTCTCGGTGCGCCGCGGGTCGATCACCCACACCTGCCCGCGCCTGGCGATGTCGCGCACCGTGCCGGTCGGGTTGGGCATCGAGATCGCATGGCCATGCGAGACCACCGGGTTGACGCCGACGAGCAGCAGAAAATCGCAACTGTCCAAATCGGTTCGGCCGGACAGGCCCATGAATCCGCCTACCAAATCGGAGACCAGAGGCTTGGCGGTGCCGTCAATGGTCAGCGGGCTGAATTTCGCCGGTGTGCCGATCGCGGCGTGTAGGGCTTCGGCCATTCGGAAGCCGGCGCTCTCCATGGTGCTGAAGTAGAAGCCGACCGATTCCGGACCGTGGCGGTCGATGATGTCCTTCAGCCGGGTGCCCAGGTCGTCGAGGCAGGTGTCCCAGGTGGTGTCCTGCAGCCGGCCGTCCACCCGGATCCGCGGCCGTTCGAGCCGGTCCGGATGGTGATGCAGCTGGGGCAGTGCCCGGCCCTTCGGGCAGCAGTAACCGTGGGAAAACGGGTGGTCCTGGTCGCCGCGAACGCGGAGGACCTCATCGCCTTCGACGTCGACGAGAATGCCGCACACAGACGTGCATATGCGGCAGAAACTGCGCACGGTTTTCATACATCGATAACGTACTCTCGCCTGTAGAGAAGCACTATCACCTTTTTGATAATGGCATTTCCCATACGCCCATCGTGCTCAGCGCTTGCCACCCGATGCCGCGGTGAGGCGTTCGCCGCCGATGAGCAGCGCGCCCGCGTGCACCGGGTCGGTCGTCGTCATCCTGATGCTTCGCTTTCGGCCAACACCCGTTGCGTCTGCTCCCCGATCACTTGGTGCAGGTAGTCGGCCTTCGCGCAGCCGTAATATGCCGCGAATTGCAGTGCCAGTTCGTCCATTTCCTCGAACGAAACGTCCCCGCTCTTGAGCGCCGCATAGACGTGGGACATGATCGGGATCTCGGCGTCCTGGAATGCGACGCAGGCGACGGTGATCAGGCGCCGTTCCTTCATGCCAAGCCCGGGCCGAAGCCACATCTCGCCGAAGACGAAGTTCAGGATGCCTGCGCCCGTGTACGGATTGTCCCGCGGTGGCGCGAACGGTATGCAGTTGATGTCCCTGAACGAGCTTTCGCCACCCAGCAGCCGTTGCTCCGGATCGCTTTCGGTGACCAAGGGCAGCAATTCCTCGGCGGGCGGTGGTTGCTGGCCGCGCTCGGCCATCAGGGCGAACCACTGTTGGTCCACCACGATGTTGAATCTCGACGCCTTGGGCCAGCCCGCGTAGACGGCGAAATGCAGTACGGTCTCCCGCATCTCGGTGATCGTGATGTCACCGCTGCGCAGCGCCGCGTAGACGTGTTGCTCGAGCGGCGCGATGGCGTCGGCGGCGGCCACACAGGCCAGGGTGACGAACCTACGGTCCCGACGGCTGAGTGTGGGCCGCGACCAGACCTCGGCGAAGACAAAGTCGATCAGTCCGCTCGCAAACGCGTCGTTGGCGCCCTCGGGCGGCTCGACCGTCATCACCTCGGCATACTGGCGCAGGCCCCGCTCTCGACGTGTGGTTTCCATCGCGACTCCTACCGAATCGTCACGCCGGCATCGACTTTGAATTCGAGTCCGGTGACATATCGCGATTCATCCGATACCAGGAAGAGCACGGCGTTGCTGACGTCGGATGCTTCGATGAGCGGCGCCGGCAGTGCGTTGAGGAAGATGGGCACCAGATCGGGTCGCGCCTCGATGTGTTGGTGCAGGGATGCCGGTGCCATTCCGGTCGCCACACCGGTCGGATGCACCGTGTTGACTCGAATATTCTGCGCGGCAAGCTCGTTGGCGAGCGCCAAGCTCATGCCCACAATGCCGTGCTTGGCGGCTGTATACGGCAGATGCAGCGGGGTGCCCTTGATACCCGCCGACGAACTGATGTTGACCAGGCTGCCGCCGCGCTCGACCAGATGCGGAATCGCAGCGGCGCAGGTGTTCCACACGCCGATCAGATTGACATCCGTCACCAGGCGCCACTGCTCGGCCGTCGTGGTGTCCCAGGTGCCGGTGGTCAGGACTCCGGCGTTGGCGACCGCCGCGTCGAGCCCGCCCAGCTGGGAGACCGCCTCGTCCGCAACCGATTTCAGCGCGTCGTCGTCACGGACGTCGGTCACATAGGTGAGAGCCGTCCGGCCGCGTTCACGGACCAGTCGCGCGGTCTCCGCCAGGTCTTCTTCGGTCGCCAATGGATAGTCCAGCCCCCCTAGGGGTGCGCAGATATCCACCAGGACGAGGTCGGCGCCTTCCTCGGCCAGGCGCACGGCATGACTGCGGCCCAATCCCCGTGCGGCCCCGGTGATCAGGACGCGCTTGCCCGCCGCACGCCCCGTCGACCCGCTGTCGCTGTTCACAGTTTGTTGCAGAAGCCGGCGTCGACGGGAAACGTCACACCCGTCACGTACTTGGCCTCGTCGGAGACCAGGAAAGCGATGGCGGCACTGATGTCTTCGGGCTCGAGCATCTCGACCGGCAGCGGGTTCTGCAGATGTGGTCCGCCCCCGGGATAGTTTTCGAGGAATTCCGTCATCGCCGGATTGATCGCCATCATGGTGCTGACCGCGGTGGGATGCACGGTGTTGACCCGAATGTTAGCCGGCGCAAGC
The DNA here is from genome assembly GCF_010730355.1 of Mycobacterium florentinum. Lineage (NCBI taxonomy): Bacteria > Bacillati > Actinomycetota > Actinomycetes > Mycobacteriales > Mycobacteriaceae > Mycobacterium > Mycobacterium florentinum. The sequence continues at coordinate 2,800,450 of NZ_AP022576.1, read as the reverse complement.
GCATTGGCGAGGGTGCGCATCAGCCCGACGATGCCGTGCTTGGATGCCGCATAGCCGAGGCCGCCACCGTGCACGCCACCGAATCCCTTCAGTCCGGCGGTCGAACTGGTGAACACGATCGATCCGCCCCGATTGCCGGACAGCAGATGGGGGATCGCGGCCCACGCGACGTGGTAGGAGCCGTCGAGATTGACCCCGACGGCCGCGCGCCACTGAGCGAGTTCTTCTTCGATGCTCAACTCGCGGAAGGCCACCGGCGCGATTCCGGCGTTGGCCAACACGATGTCCAGGCGGCCGAAATGCGCGACACCGGCATCCATTGCGGACTTGACCTGATAGAAGTCGCGCACGTCCGCGACGGTGCCGACCATCTTGCCGCCGACCTGTTCGACCAGCGCGATCGTTTCGTCGAGTTCTTTGCGCGATGCCATCGGGTAATGGTTCGCCGGGATGTCCGCGCAGATGTCGATGCCGATGATGTCGGCGCCATCGCGGGCCAGCCGGATCGCATGACTGCGTCCCTGGCCGCGGGCGACTCCGGAGATAAAGGCGACTTGGCCGTCCAGCTTGCCCACATTTCCTCACTTTGATTACGGCGTCAGTGCTGTTAGATCGCCGGTAACCCGGTTACTGGACAGCCAGAGTAACATGGTTACCGTGGCAGGCAACAGGGGTTCCCGGGCGATGTCCGCGGGAACTGTCGACTCCGGCGAGACGGTCGACCCGATCATCGGAATCGTGGTCGAGTTACTCGACACCGAGGGCTATGACGCCGTCGCGCTTCGCGAAGTCGCGCGGCGGGCACGGGTGTCGCTCGCGACGATTTACAAGCGTTTCGGCACCCGGGATGAACTCATCGTCGCCGCGCTCGAATGGTGGATGGACACCAACCGCTATGCGAAGCTGCTGGAGCCGGAGGCGATCGCTGCTTCCGGTGAATCCCTGTACGCGGGTCTGATGCACATGCTGCGGACCATTTTCGAGCCGTGGGAGCAACACCCACAGATGCTGAAATCCTACTTTCGCGCCAGGTCGGGGCCCGGCGGGGAGCGACTCATCGAGCGCGGCGTCGACGCGGTGGTCCCCGTCGCCAAAGCTGTTCTGGCGCAAGTCGATCAGAGTTTCGCCAGCGATCTCGAACTGATCCTCACCGGCGTGGTATTCGGCTTCCTGGGCCGGTACACGCAGGGAGAAATCGACGTCTCGGAGATCGTGCCCGGCCTGGAGCGCGCGGTGTTCTGGTTGACGACGGCCTACGAGAAGGGCCGGCCGCAGGGTTAGAACCAGGGGCCGGGATAGTGGCCTTCCTGGTCTTGCACCATGACGATTTCCTTGCACTCTGCGCCCGCGGTGGTCTCACCGCGGCAGACCAGCGTCCATCCCGATATCCGCTCGAAGGGCCGGATGGACCAGTTCGTCGCGACCGGGTCGGGAGCGGGCAGGGCGAGCACCGAGTACGTTCCGCCGATGTTCGTGATGTAGAGGTGGCCACCGAAGAATGCCATTTTGGCGATCGGCATCTTCTTGGCGTCGTCTCGGTTCTTCAGCAGGTCCCAGTGCCGGGTGCGCAGGTTCCACACCCCGAAGCCGAATTGCGAGTCGGCCGAGTCGCGACCGTCGACGAACAGGCTTCCGTCCGACAGTGTCGCGGCCAACCCGCCGCCGGAGATCCGGTCGGAGTCGCCGACCTTGATGATGGATTTGGAGTTCAGGTCGAAGAACATGGTCGACACGACAGTGGGGGAGTCTCGCCGGGTGATTTTCACCAATTTGTCTGGCCCGTCCGATAATTCGTCGTCGACGGAGACTACGTCGTTGTCCTGATAGATCGCTTCGCCCGACGGGCGGCGCAGCTCGGCGCCAGAATTCTTGCCGGGTTGCGTGTTTCGCTGAAACGACAAGACATCCGGCCAGACCCGACCGGGTTGCGGGTCGTTCCACGCCATGGACAGGTCGGTGCCGGCAAGAACGACGGTCCGCGGCGGTGACGCGGTCGCGTGTCCGTCGGTGAAGGCGTTGAGCCAGGCGGTGCCGGATGTCGTTGCGCCAAACCGCCATTGCTTCGGGTCGGTCAATTTCAAGTCAGGTGTTGGGGGTTGCAGTTCTTTCGTCGCCGTGGACTTCCCGGTCTTGAAGTCGAAGGCGTAGCCGGTGGTCTTGGTGACTTCGGGTGCCGGCGCCTGCGCAGGTTTGACGGTCGTCACCACATAGACGACTTTCATGTCGTCCGCCGTACCCGACAACGCGCAGATCGCTCCGGTGACATTCTCGCCGGCGGGAATCGTCGGGAGGGACGGTGCGACGTATTGTCCGGTTTTCGTGTCGAATATCTTGGGGCGAATGTCCTCGAGTGCGGATTTGCTGACGGAGAATTCCTCGGGACAACCGAAGTACGCCGTTCCGCCGTAGCTTTTCCAATCTTTTTCCAGCGGGCCGGTGATCGGCGGCGGCGGAGGCGAACTGGCGGTGGTCGTCGACTCGGAAGTCGAGGTCGTCGGCGTTGCGGCCGGCGGAGACGCAGTCTCCGAACAGGAGGCAAGGACCAGGCAGACCGCAGGCACCAACAGGGCCAGCCGGTATCCGGGCAGACTTCGCCCCGTGAACCCACGCATCAGAAGATCCCCCCGTTAACTTCGTGTAACCAAGGAGCGTAAAGCGGGTTCGCTGGGCCCGCGACTCGTGGGGTCTTTCTCACAATCGCGCGATCACGAAAGCGGTTGGGCCTCTGGGAATGTCCACTCGCCATCGAGGATCTTTTCGTGGGGTCGGTAGAGCCGGACCAGGTAGTTCCAGCCCGCGGTGATGGGCAGGCAGTTCGATGTCGTCGCGTCGCAGCCGCCGAATTGAATGGTGATCGTGCCGCCGCTGTCGCGGTGAGCGGTGATGTTGTTCAGCGAATAGGCGTTGAGCGGGTTCGGCGTGAAATAGCCGTCTTTGTTGTAGACGGTGACCGACCAGAAGCCGTCGACCGGCACCTCGCCCACGGTGAGCCGGTATTTAGCGGCGCCGTCATTTTCGGCGGGATGGTAGGTGAAATAGATCGCATCCTTTTCCGGATTGCCACCCCACGCCACCGCCGAGCCGATCAAGTGCCGCACCGGGTCGATGTCATTCTTCGCTCCGAACATGGCCTTGGAGTCGGGAACCGTGGCCCCCAGCTGAACCAGCGCGTCCCTGACCGCCTTCTGGCTGACCGGGTCCCACTTCGGGACATCGAAACTGCCCGTGGCGGCCTGACGCACCGCAACGGCGTCTTGGAGCGCATGGACCGTGCCGAGGTCGGCGTCGTCGTCGGGGTCCACCAGGATGCGAAGGGCCGCCATGACATACCGCGTGCCGATGCCGTCGCGGTCCAGAGTGTGTTCGCCCTGCCCGTAGAACACCGCGGGCACGTAATGGTCCTCGGTGATCACCTGCATCGACATGAATCGGTCGCCGGCGTCGGGCAGCGATATCGTGACCGGCCCGGCGTCGAGGTCGAAGACGCCGGTGGAATAAAGGGTGTCGCGGTTCGACCGCACCACCAGTTGCCTGTCCAGCGGCATCAACTCACGGAGGTGGAGTAACTTGCCGAACCCGCCATCGGCGACCGCGTTGCCGAAATACAGATCGGTTTCGGCCCGGGCGAAGTTGTCCGGTGAGACCGGCACGGCGCCGTCGGATGTCCCGCGCTCTTTCATCGTTCGGACCCTACGCTGCCCGCGAACGCAATCAGGGCGGGTGCGCAGGTCCGGCGGTCAAAGCCTCACCGGCCTGGTTGGAACGGAACCGCTTTCGGAACCTCCGAACCCTGGGGCAGCACGAGTCGGCCATCGGTGTTGATGTAGCCGGAGCGCTTTGTCGGCACCGGCAGGACGGGATCGGGGCACGGGTGGTCGGTTCCGTCGCCGCAGATGCCCCCGTTCAGGTAAGAGCGCTGTTGCACATCTTCCGGCCAGGGGTCGGCGTGCATGGCAAGCCATTGTGCGGGGAGGTTGTAGAGGACGAAGAAGCAGGCGCTCACGGCGGCGAAGATCGCCAGAAAGCGGGTGAGTTGTACCTTGCCGGAACCGCCTGCGACGCTATCGAGTCCGCGTTCGGCGAGGGTGCGGCCACGGTCGTCGGTGAAGTAGCGCAGACAACAAAAGGCAGTCAGGACGCCACCCCACATCAGCCCCTCGTAGATGGGCCACTGGTAGTAGGTGCCCGCATTGATCGACACCGCTCGAATCGCCCCGGGATAGACGTAGAACCCGATGGGCAAAAAGATCAGCCCCTCCATGATGAAGTCGAGGACGATGTTGAAGGCGAAGGTCACACCGATCAACTTCGTATTGCTCAGACCGGGCCAGCGCGCCTTGGTCTTTCGCATCACCCAGCAGCCGATCATGACCATCAGCAGATTCCCGAATGAGTAACCCGGCACGTTCGTCAGCAGTGGTTCCACGACCTGGTGTCCCGGCACCTCCGGCGATACCCAGCCGGGGATGTTCGAGGACCAGGAGCCGCGGTTGGGCATCCAGAGGTTGTAGGTACACCAGGTATTCAGGTAGTTGAGCAGGGGATCCTGGAAGAAGATCAGGCCCATCGACACCATGAGGATGCCGTCCAGGGTGATCCGCCGCTCGCGGCGCCACGGTCGAATGATGAACCACCACACGGCAATTGGCAGGCCGATCCAAGCCGCGACCGCGTTCGCGATGAGCGGCACCTTCATGTACATCGGCGGATCGCTCACGCCCGACGGCACCCGCTGGAAATAGGGCCCGGTCATCCACCGGATCCACACGTAGATCTCCAGAAGCAGCAGCGCACCGCCGATGGCGGCCCAGATCTGGACGGGCTTCACCTTCGCGTGAACCGGGTCCGTTGGTGCAGTGGCTCCGCCGGACGACTCGGTGACGACGGGTGCGCGCTTGTTCAACAGTTCGCTCACGACGGTGACTCCTCGGGTAGCCGAACGAGCGCAAATATACCCATGGGTATCTAAAAGGGGAAGTAGTTTCTCAGATCCCGTGGCACAATCATTCGCATGGTCGAGCGTTGGACGCGAGAGAGACGCCTTGAGCACACCCGTTCGCTGCTCCTGGATGCCGCGGAGGAAGTGTTCGCCGAAAAGGGCTTCACCTCAGCCACTCTCGACGACATCGCCCATGCGGCGGGCTACACGAAAGGCGCCATCTACAAACACTTCGCCACCAAGGAAGATCTCTTCCTTGCGGTGAGCGACCGATACTGGCGTCGCTATTTCGACAATTTCGCCGAGGTGATGTCGACGTCGAGGCAGATCGGGGCGCGCGAACTCGACGAGGTCGCGCAGCGGTGGCGCCAACTCAGCCGCGACCGCGGCGCCCAACACGCCGCGTTGGGACACGAGTTCACCCTCTATCTGCTTCGCAATCCCGACGCCCGGGAGCGGGTGGCGGTCAAGCGGGCGGAGGTCGTCGAGGCGCTGGGCAAGTTCATCGTCGAAGGCATCGACCGGCTCGGCGGCACCCTGACGATCCCGGCCTTGACCTTCGCGCAGGTACTCATCGCCACCAGTGACGCAGTAGTGCTCGGCAGTGAACTCGACGACGTCGACCTCTACCGGCCGATCGTCGAGATGTACACGTCGGCGATCAAACTGCCCTGACCGGCGACCGCCGCCACACCAATGTGCTGTGCGTGGTCACGCCGGTTTCGTCGGTTCGCGTCGCCGAGAGGGTCAATAGGTCGCCTTCGACGCGCACCTGCCGAAACTGTGGTTTCGCCAACAGTTCCGGCATCATCGACACGCTGACCTCGTGGTGCAGCGTCGCTGTTTCCTCATCGACCGAGAATCGCCCGCCGTAGGCGACGTAGCCGCTCATATCCGACTCGGCGAGTTGAGCCGACATGTGACCGTCGGCGGTGTACAGAATCAGACCGCGCGGTGTCGTGCCGAGTGGCTGGCGGTCCTCGCCGGTGGTTTCGTTGTGGGCGACGAACGACACCAATTCCCACGCACCAAGGACGGCATCTCGCAGTGTCACGAGTTCCATCCTGCCAGTTGGCAATACGCGAGTGGCCGGTGGATGACTATGGTGCGGCTTCGAACTCAATGGGAACGCTCGTCGGCCCGCTCAGGCTCACCATCGGCTTCCACGGCACCGGCCCCGTGATGCGCGGGTTCACCATCCGTTGGCTGAGCACGGTCAGCGCCTCGGCGAGTTCGCGACGGGCCAGGTTGGCGCCCAGGCAGTAGTGAATCCCACCGCCGAAGGTCAGGATGGGTGGTGCGCCCTCGCGAGTGATGTCGACGCGGTGTGGGTCGGTGTACACGTCCGGATCACGGTTGGCCGCAGCGGTATTCACCAACACCATGGTGCCGGCGGGGAAAAGGTAGCCATCGACCTCGGCGTCCTCGATCACCAGCCGCAGAGTTCCGCAGGCGATCGGCGAGTGACGCATGGTTTCCTCGACGGCGCGCATGGCCAGCTCGGGATTCTCCTTGAGCAATTGCCACTGCTCGGGGTGCTCGCAGAGGACCTGTACCGAGGCGCCCACCTGGTTGCGAGTGGTGTCCGTGCCCGCCAGCAGCAGGCCCCCGGCGAGCATGCGCAGTTCGGCCGCATTGAGGCGATCCCCGTCATCCTCCGCGCGGATCAGGTCGGACAGCAGATCGTCGGTCAGGCTGTGCCGGCGCCGGGCGACCATGTCGTCGACATAGTCGTCGAGTTCGGCCCACGCGCGCATGACGCCGGGCTCGAGTTCGCGAATGTCGACGTTGAAACTGAATGCCTTGAAGATCTCGTCGGCCCACAGCGAAAACTGTTGCCAATCCTCGCGCGGTGCACCGAGCAGCGCGCAGATGATCGGGACGGGGTAGGGACGGGCGATGTCGGTGACCACGTCGCAGCGCCCCGCGTCGGCAACCCGATCGACGAGTTCGTTCATCAGGTCGGCCATGGTGTCGTGCAGGCGCAGGGTCGCGCGGGGAGTGAACGCCTTGGACGTCAGGCTGCGCAGCCGGTGGTGTTCGGCGCCTTCCAGGCACAGCAGGCTGTTGACCACCTTGTCCCACAACGGACCCGAGGTGATGTCCTGGACCAGCAGATTGATGCCGGGCGGGATCTGGAACCGGGTGTCACGAAGGACGGTGCGGACCAGGCCGTACGAGAGCACTTCGGGCCCGAACGGTCCGAGTGCGATAGGGCTTTGCCGTTGGGCTGCTTCGATGCGCGGGTAGACCTGCGCGGGAGTTTCCGCGGCGTCATAGCTCAGCGTCGGGAGGTCGGCATCGAAAACGCTTGCGGGAGCGGTGCCGACGGTCATGACGGTCTCCTTAGCGCGGACGCGCCGGGTCGCGGAGCTCGCGGACAACTTTCGAACAATGTATGGCCATGTCGTACGGGTGTCAACGAGGCACGGTGCAGAGACACGAAATGCGGCGGCCGAATTGGGTGGCTTTTTGGGGCGAATGCCTCATTCGCACATGCGGCGCAGGGTCGACTATTGCGGCATGGTTGTCAGCAATTTCGAACCCAGGACTGCCGCGATAACGCCAAACCAGCCGTGGCACAAGGTGTTAATGGAAGGGCACGCACCACTGGTACGGGCGCGGCGGGTGTTCCGCTACCTGCCGTCGGCGCCGCGGTGCAAGGTGTGCAACAACCCGTTTGGCGGAGCGGGTGGGCGTGTTTTCGCGGCGGCCGGTTTCAGCCCGTCGCGCAAGAACCCGAATCTGTGCAGTCGCTGTTGTGACGCGCTTCCCCCGGGTGGTGCCGAGGTGGATGTCGCGGTGTTGTTCGCCGACATCCGCGGTTCCACGGCGCTGGGCCAGCGAGGCATCGCCGCGGACTTCGCCGCGCTGCTCAACCGGTTCTACGCGGCCGCGACGCAGACGCTGCTGCGACATGATGCGGTGATCGACAAGCTGATCGGTGACGAGGTCATGGCGTTCTTTGTGCGCGGCATCAGCGGACCGGACTACCGGCGTCGCGCGGTTCTGGCCGGAGTTGAGCTGCTGCGGGCCGTCGGCTATGGCGGTGACGAGAGGCCCTGGCTGCAGCTGGGTGTCGCGGTCAACGCCGGCGTCGCTTACGTCGGCAACGTCGGTGCCGCGGTGGTCGATTTCACCGCGCTGGGTGATCCGGTCAATCTTTCCGCGCGGATGCAACAACACGCCGCCGCCGGGGAGTTGCTCGTCGCATCCGGCGTGGCCGACGACATGATGGAAACGTCAGCGCGACGTCGGCTGAACCTGCGCGGGTACGACCGGCCGATGGAGGCGTACGCCCTCAACGCGTGACTGCGAAGGGTTTTGGTAGTCGACCTGCCAGTGTTTGATGCCGTTGATGAACGGTGACCGCAGCCGCTGGGGATCTCCGGCGGACGCCAGGTCGGGCATATGGTCGGCGATCGCGTTGAACATGATGTCGATCGTCATGCGCGCCAGGTTGGCGCCGATGCAGTAGTGAGCTCCGGTGCCGCCGAATCCGAAATGTGGGTTGGGGCTGCGTAAGACGTTGAAGGAGGCCGCCCGGCGCAGTTCCGCCAACTCACCCACCGGTAACCGGTGGGCGTAGATCTCGGGATCGGTGAAGTCGAACCCCGGCGGGAGGTTCGGTGTGGCGATGAATGTGCTCCTCGAACCGGCGGCCGTGAGGAGATGCTAGCGCCTGGACACGGCTGGGCATACACATGAGGCTAAATGTCGGTTATTCCAACAGCCGCATCATGTTCGGTGGCGATCTGCGCGAGCCCCCGGCTCAGCTCGTCGTCGAGCTGGATACCTTCGGGGTGTCGTGCGCGCCGAGGTTGGTCGCCGCGGTGATGATGGCGCGTTCGATCTGGCGAAGCGCGTGCACCGCGGTGAGGAATCGCCGGGTGCCGGGATGCGGCCCGTGTTCGCCGTCTTGATGACGGGCCAGCGCCTCGGCGGCGTCGAGCGCATCGGTCTTGGAGTTGACGCTCACCCCGGGTGTCCCGTCGACGAGGGCGGCCAGCGCGTCGATGTTGTTCCGGGTCTGCTCGGCGGCGGCCGTGAAAGCATCCGCGAGTTGGGGTGATCCGAAGTGGTCCTGGTAGCGCTCGCTGCTGCGCGCCAGGCTTCGCCCGTACCGGTCGCAGGCGGTGAAGATACGCAGACCACGCCGAATGCTGCGGCGTCCGGCGAGGCCGGCCACCCCCGCCAGCAGCGGCTTGGCGGTAATCCGGAACTGTTGCAGGTTTCGGTCGAGCTGACGCGCCTGCTCGGTCGGGCTGACGGCTTCGTCGTTGCCGAACATCGTCGCCGTCGAGATCTCGATCAGCGCGGTCAATGCCTTCAAGAAGGCGAGAGTGTCGTCGCGGATGGCGGTTCTGGTGTTCGTCGGCAACACCAGGATCGCCACGGACACTCCGATCACCGCGCCGATCGCGGTCTCTTCGATCCGCAACAGGAATACGCCGAACGAGAATTGGCCCATCAGGCCGTACAGCAGCGCCAGCATCGTGGTGATCCAGAAGGTCATCAGGCTGTAGGTGACCGTCATGAAATAGAAGGCGCAGAACAGGCAGACGAAGATCGCGACCAGCGAGGTCGTCTTGTCGCCGGCCACCAGCGTGGCCGCCAGGATGCCGCAGGGCACGCCGAGCAAGGTGCCGAACAGCCGCTGCCAGCCCTTGGTCAGCGTTTCACCCCAGGAGTTGGTACCGGCGAAGATCACGAACGTCGCGATAACCGCCCAGAACCAGCGGGCCGGCGAGACCAGCTCACCGGTAATGATGGCCAGCGACGCGGCGATCGTCACCTGAATGGCCTGCCGGGTGGTCTGCGACAGCCCGTTGTCGGCTTCCTCGGCCTCGGCACCTTCGTCTTGCGGGTCGTCTGCGGGCTCAGCCGGCTCGGTGGTACCGGGGCCCGCCATCGCACCGGTGGTGGCGTGCTCGACGATCGCGCGGACTTCGGCAGTTGCGTTGGCGGCGTTGATGATTGCCAGCGCAAGGCGGCGTACCGCGGCTTGACCGGGGTCGTCGTCGGCGGTGGGCCCGGGCTGCTCGTCGAGAACCCGCTGCGCGTGATCCGCGGCCAGCTGCAGACCGTCGGCCGCCGGAATCCGAATCGCTCGCGCGAGTTCGTTGAGCGCTCCGACCAATTCGAGGCGAGTACCGACCGGGATCGCGGTGGGATCTTCCGCGACGAGTGTGGTCACCGTCCGCCCGGCGTTGGCGACCCATTCGATGGCAAGTTCGGCGTCGAACAGCCACGGAGCCAGTTGCTGGCTGGTCACTCCGGGCCACAGGACGGCGGGATCGGCCTTGTCCTCGATCTGGCCCTGCACCATCAGTGCGGTCTCGTTGAGCCGAATGGTGCGGGCCCGCATGTGGCGTCGACGCCGTTCGTCGAGCCGGCCGGTACGAACCGCCTCGGCCGTGGTGTCGACCAGGATGGCCATCCGGGCCCGCAGTGCCCGAATTGTGGCGCGCAGCACGCGTTCTGGCCGATCGGGCATTACGTAGGTGCTCATCACGTGAGTGCACACCGTTCCCACCACGACGGCGCCGATCATCCAAGGCAGCTCCGAAATGCTGGCTCGCAGATACAAAGTGAAGAAATAGGCCATGAACGCGACCATGCCGAGTGCCCTGCCCCGGGGTCCGAAGCGGCGGACGTAGACCGCGGCGAACACGACCACGACGAAGACGGCGTCGGCGGCCACCGGGTGTGGTGCGAGCAGCGCGGCGGCGGTGATGGACAGCGCGGCGGGCACCGGCAGGAGCGCCATCGTGATGCGCTGCTGACGCGGGTCGGGCTCGTTGACGGATCGGGCCGCGATCATCGTGATCACCACGCCCAGCAACGCTACGGTCAGCGGCTGTCCCGTCGCCCGGGTCAGCACGAAAAGCGTCGCCAGCGAGCAGGCCAGCGCGGCCGTCGTCCGAGTCGCCATCCGCAGTCGCAACAACCCGGGATCGGAGCCGATCCACCAATTTCGCGCTCGCTCGCAGAACACCGTCGTGGATTCGCGCAGACCGCCGGCGGTGTCGAGATTCCGGATGTCGCCAAGGCCGCGCTCGTGCACCTCGCGCCCACCCGACACCCGTTCCCGCCTCTCTTTCTGCTCACCCTATGGGCGGCGTCACTGCCTGACTGCTGCCGACCAGGCTAGTCTTCGAACTCGTGACAGCGCCGACGCGGGCGAAACTGGCCGACGGCCGTGACCTGTTGTTCTTCGCATTGCCGGGACACTGTCCGGAGCCGGTCGCCGATCGCAGACCCTTGCCGGAGCGCGATCCGGACCAGTCGCAATTGCGGTTCGACCGGTCGACCGGGCAATGGGTGATCATCGCCGCGCTGCGACAGGACCGCACCTACAAGCCGCCCGCCGATCAGTGCCCGCTGTGTCCGGGTCCCACCGGATTGACCAGCGAGGTGCCCGCACCGGACTACGACGTCGTCGTGTTCGAGAACCGGTTCCCGAGCCTGTCCGGCGCCGGGCGGGCGATGGGTGCGCCCGCCGGCGACGACTTCGTCTCCGCGCCCGGGCACGGCCGCACCGAGGTGATCTGTTTTTCCAGCGACCACACCGGTTCGTTCTCCGAGTTGCCACCTGCGCACGCACGGCTGGTCGTCGACGCCTGGCGGCACCGCACCGCCGACCTGCTGGCCACACCGGGCATCGAGCAGGTGTTCTGCTTCGAAAATCGTGGTGAGGAAATCGGGGTCACGCTGAGCCATCCGCATGGTCAGATCTATGGCTACCCGTATCTGACGCCGCGAACCGCCACGATGCTGGAGCAGGCACGCGAACATCGAAAGCAGCACGGCGACAACCTCTTTGCCGGCCTGCTGGCGCACGAGGTCGCCGACGGCAGCCGCATCGTGGCGCGCAGCGAGCTGTTCACGGCGTTCGTGCCGTTCGCGGCGCGCTGGCCCGTCGAGGTGCATATCTACCCGAACAGGTTCGTGCACAACCTTGTCGAATTGACCGACGGCGAACTCGACGCATTCGCCCGGCTCTATCTCGACGTGCTCGGACGGTTCGACCGGATGTATTCGGTTCCGCTGCCTTATATTTCGGCACTGCACCAGTACGCGGACACCGAGGCCCAAGCGGACGGCTATTTCCACGTCGAGTTGATGTCGATCCGGCGCAGTGCCACCAAGCTCAAGTACTTGGCGGCTTCCGAATCGGCGATGGGCGCGTTCATCGGCGACGTCATGCCCGAAAGCGTGGCCCAGCGATTGCGTGAACTCGCATGACGGTCCGCTACGCGGCACCGGGCCGGATCAATCTGATCGGGGAGCACACCGACTACAACCTCGGATTCGCGCTGCCGATCGCGCTCCCACAGCGCACCGTCGTGACCTTTACCCCCGACCGCGACGACGCCATCACCGTCAGTAGCGATCGCGCGGACGGCGCGGTCCGTATTCCGCTGGGCACCGTTCCGGGCGACCTGGACGGCTGGGCGAGTTACGTCGCCGGTGTGGTGTGGGCGCTGCGCCAGGCCGGTCACCCGGTGCCGGGTGGGGCGATGTCGGTCACCAGCGACGTGCAGATGGGGTCGGGCCTGTCGTCGTCGGCGGCGCTGGAATGCGCGGTGCTGGGCGCGCTGACAACCGTAGCCGGTGTCCGCATCGACAGAAAGGACCAAGCGCGGCTGGCCCGGCGCGCCGAGAACGAATACGTCGGGGCCCCAACGGGTTTGCTTGACCAACTGTCCGCACTTTTCGGCGAGCCGTCGACCGCGCTGCTGATCGACTTCCGTGATGTCACCGTCGAGCCGGTGGCCTTCGACCCCGACGCGTGCGGCGTCGCGCTGCTGCTGATCGACTCCCGGGCGCGGCACCGGCATGCCGGCGGCGAGTACGCGGCCCGGCGCGCGTCGTGCGAGCGGGCGGCCGCCGCGCTCGCGGTGTCGTCGCTGCGTGAGGTTCAAGACGGCGGGCCCTCGGTGTTGGCGCCGATCACCGATCCGGTCGACGTCCGCCGGGCCCGTCACGTGCTGACCGAGAACCGGCGCGTTCTCGATTTCGTTGCCGCGGTGCGTGATTCGGACTTCACCGTGGCGGGTGAGATCATGACCGCCTCGCATGCGTCGATGCGGGACGACTTCGAGATCACCACCGGGCGCATCGACCTGATCGCCGACACCGCGGTCCGAGCGGGTGCCCTGGGCGCGCGGATGACCGGCGGCGGGTTCGGGGGTTGCGTGATCGCCTTGGTGCCGACCGACCGGGCGGAGGCGGTGGGCGAGGCGGTGCGGGACGCGGTGTCGGACGCCGGGTTCGAGCCGCCGGTGACCACCCGAACCCGGGCGGCTGCCGGCGCGGCGGCCGGCTAACCGCCCGCGAGTGTTGCGTCTGGGCGGGAAAATAGCCGAATCTCCGCCCCTGGCGCACACTCAACGCCGTCGTTGCACGCTCGAAAGCCGGGGCTAGCTGACCGGCGTCAGCTTCACCGCACCGAGGTGCATGCGGTCGACCGCCTCGCCGAACTCCTCGAGCGTCGGGATGCGCTGGTCGCGGAATTTCAGCCCGATCATCGTTTGCGCACGCCGCAGGCCGTACGCCTCGGCGCAGCGCTTGTAGAGGTCGGAAACGATGGCGCGGTCGCGGATCAGCTGGCCGCTCATCGCGGTCGACTTTCCGTCGTAGACGACCTGGGCCGGCGCGCCACCGCGGAAGTTCTGCTTCCACGGAGCACCGGTCAGCGCATACAGATCGTTGTCAATCACGTGGGCGCTCACCGGAAGTGTGAACGGGCGTCCGGTCTTTCGGCCGGTGAAGCTCAGCACCATCAGCTGCTTGCGGACCGGGCCGGCCAGCGGGGTGCGCAGCAGGAAACCCAGCATCGGGTTGATGAGTTTGAGCAGGAACGAGGGCGGGTGCCCGGCGTCGATCGCGTACGACTCTTCTGCCATGCACACACCGTAAGGCCAATCGCCAGGTTGAGCAGCCTTTTCCGCGCAGGATCGGCGCGAGCTGGGCCAGCGGGATGTGGGGCGAGACGGCGCCGGGCGAAATCCCGCCCGGGCCGCGTTCGGCCGGCAGGTAGAGGATGAAATCATCGCCGTCCAGCGCCCACGCCTGGCAGCCGTCGATGTTGATGTCTCGCCAGACTCAGCACCCCAACAATAGTTGCTGGATTTGGCCGTCTCGTTGAGCAATTGCCCCGAAAATTGAACCGTTACCTGTGCCAGGGCTTGCGGACCGGGATCAATCGACGTCGTCGGGAAAGATTGCTGGCCTGCGGGCCGCTCGGAGCTTTCGGAAGTCTCTCTGCGAAATACGTACGCGAAGAGACTGTTATCCAGTAAGAGACAGCTATGAAGTCACGAACAGTCCTCACCGCACTGACTGCGGTGGTGGCTGTCTTCATGACGTTCGTGGCGGCCGCGCCGCCCATTGCTTACGACGGTGAGCCGGCGTTCGTCGCCGACCCGGTCGAGCACGTTGACACGCTCATCGGGACGGGCACGGGTGGTGAGACGGTGGGCGAGATCAACAACTTTCCCGGCGCGGCGGTGCCGTTCGGGATGGTGCAGTATTCGCCGGACACGGTCGGTAACTACGCCGGCTATAACTACCACAACCCGCACTCGACCGGGTTCAGCATGACGCACGCGTCGGTGGGTTGTGCGGCATTCGGGGATATCTCGATGTTGCCGACCACCAGCGCGAGCGACTCGCAACCCTGGAATGCCTGGGAACGGATCGCCCACGACGACACGGAACAGGGCGAGCCGGGCTACTACACCGTGCGGTTCCCCGACACCGCAGTGACCGGGGAACTCACCGCCACTGCCCGTACCGGCGTCGGTCGGTTCAGCTACCCGCATAACGGCCGGCCGGCGGTAATCCAGGTGCGTTCCGGCGCGTCGCTGGCGGGCAACTCCCGCGCGGCCATCCAGATCGGCGAGGACAACACCACCATCACCGGTTGGGCGACCAGCGGTGGGTTCTGCGGCAAGAACAACACGTACACAGTGTATTTCGCGATGAAGTTCAGCCAGCCGTTCATCTCTTACGGAACCTGGGATGGCTACTCGGTCGACGCCGGCGCCCGTACCGCGGTGTCGCCCTACAGCGGCGGCTACGTGAGTTTTCCGCCCGGCTCGGTGGTCGAAGCCCGCACCGCGATCTCCTATGTCGGTATCGACGGGGCCCGGGCAAATCTGGCTGCCGAGGGCGCTGCGAGCTTCGACGAGGTGCGCGCCGCCGCACTCTCCGAGTGGAAAGCGATGCTGTCGTGTATCGCGGTGGCCGGCAGGAATACCGCCGACCTCGACACGTTCTACACGGCCCTTTACCGATCCCTGTTGCACCCCAACGTCTTCAACGATGCGGACGGACGCTACATCGGATTCGACGGCGTCATCCACGAAGTAGCCAAAGGGCACACCCAGTACGCCAACTTTTCCGACTGGGACACCTACCGCAGTCTGGCGCCCCTTCAGGGACTGCTGTTTCCAAGGCAAGCCAGCGATATGGCGCAATCGCTCGTCAACGACGCCGAGCAAAGCGGATCGTTTCCCCGGTGGTCATTTGCGAATTATGCGACCGGCGAGATGAGCGGGGACAATGTGGTACCCCTCATCGTCAATCTCTACATGTACGGAGCCCGTGACTTTGACGTCCGAACGGCCTTGCGCCACATGGTGAATGCGGCGGTGAGAGGCGGAGTCGGACTGAACGGGTACGTGGAGCGGCCGGGCATCGCCACTTACCTCGAGTACGGCTACGCGCCGTTTACGTACGAGTTCGGCACCGATGGTTGGATCGCCGACGCGTCGATCACGCTCGAATGGTCGGTCGACGACTTCGCTATCTCCAGACTTGCCGACTCGCTCGGTGACTCCGCGACCGCGGCCCAATTCCAGAATCGGTCGCAGTACTGGCAGAACCTGTTCAATCCGACCACCCGCTACGTGTCGCCCCGGAGCCTGATGGGGTACTTCCGTAGCGGCCCTGGATTCGTGGATTCCCCTTCGACTTTCGGCCAAGTCGGATACGAGGAAGGCAACGCGGAGCAATACGTCTGGTGGGTACCGCACAACGTAGCCGGCCTGGTGACAGCACTCGGCGGTCGCCAGGCGGTGGCCAGTCGACTCGACCGCTTCACCAAGAAACTCAACGTGGGTCCCAACGAGCCGTACCTCTGGGCCGGCAACGAGCCCGGCTTCGGGGTGCCTTGGCTCTACAACTACATCGGTCAGCCGTGGAAGACCCAACTCACGGTCGATCGGGTGCGCGGCCTATTCGGGCCCACGCCGGATGGCGCGCCGGGTAACGACGACCTCGGCGCGCTCTCCAGTTGGTATGTCTGGGCTGCGCTCGGACTGTATCCCGGCACTCCCGGTGCGCCAATCCTCACACTCAACACACCGCTCTTCGATCGTGCCGTAATCAGGCTTCCGGCAGGCAATTCCATCCGGATTTCCGCGCCGGGGGCGTCCGGACCGAACCAGCCGAGGTACATCAGCGGTCTGAACGTCGACGGTAAGCCCACCGACCGCACCTTTGTGCCCGAGTCACTCATCCGCACCGGGGGAGAGCTCGCGTTCTCCCTCGCCGCGCACCCGGACAGATCCTGGGGCGCCGGTAAATCCTCGGCGCCGCCGTCGTTTGGAGCCGGCGGTTCGGCGATAACTCTCAATGTGTCCACTCCCGTCGTCACGATCGCTCCCGGAAGCACGGGCAGCGTCAAAGTCGACGCGCAACGGATGGTCGACGGTGCCGGTAACTACAGCCTCTCCGCCGTGTCGCCCGACGCCGGGATTACGGCTGCACCGGTGTCGGGTCAGTTCGCCTCGGACGGGTCGTCCACCGTCACCGTCCCGATCACGGTGGCGCGGTCGGTGTCCGAGGGCTATTACTTCGTCTATCTCACCGCCATGGTCGGCGAGAGTGTGCGGACGGCAACCGTACTGGTCAACACGCAGGCCCAGACCGACGAACCCTGAGCGGGTGGCTAGACCATGTCGTTGTCGGCGAGCCAGCGCATCACCGGCCAGCCGATGAACACCGGCAGCCAACAGGTGAGCACCCGATACAGCAGCACCGACGGCACGCCGACGGCGGCGGGTACACCGAAGGCCGCCAATCCACCGATCAACGCCGCCTCGACGGCGCCCACACCGCCAGGTGTCGGCGCGGCCGAAGCCAGCGTGCCGCCGACCATCGTCACGACGGTGCAGGTGACGAAGGTCGCGCCGCCGCCGAAGGCCTGGACGCTGGTCCAGAGTGCCAGTGCCGCACCGAGAGTTGTTCCGGCACAACCGAGTACGATCAGCGAGAGTCGCTTGGGTTCACGGACGAGCTCGACGAGGTCCTTGGCCACCTCCTGCAGCCGCGGGCGCACCGCCGTCGCCAGCCAGCTGCGGAGCTTGGGCACGAACAGGAACGTGCCGATAATGCCCAGCGCCACACCGGCGAGCAGGTAGAGCACCGTCGCATCCGGGACGAAATGCGAAAGGTCCATCGACGCGCCCGCCACGGTGCTGAACAAGATCAGCAACACCAGGTGCATGATCACCTGCACGGATTGCTGCAACGCCACCGCGGCGGTGGCCCGCATGACGGACAGGCCACCCTTCTGCAAGATCCGGGTGCTCAGCGCCAGGCCGCCTACCCCGGCCGGGGTGGTGGTTGCGGCAAAGGTGTTGGCCACCTGGGCAATTGACAGCTTCCAGAAGTTCACCGTCCCGTCGGTGCACGCCCACAACGCGGCCGCCGCACCCACATACGTCGAGGCCGAGATGAACACGCCCAGCAGCGCCCACCACCAATTCGCCGTTCTGAGTTCGGAAAAGAACGCCGGAACGGTGGCGATGAAGGGATAGGCGACGTAGACCAGCGCGCCGAGCAGAACCAGCTGGACGACCTGGCTGCGGGTGAACCGGGTGATGGTTTCCTTCTCGATCTGATCCGCACCCGTCTGAGACTTGACTTCGGCCCGGGCGGCGGAGATGACGGCGGCCGCATCGCCTACCGACTTCCGGACCCGTTTGGGCACAGCGGTTTTGGTGAGCCGGCGAGACGCGGTCAAGATGCGGTCCTTGCCGAACGTGTCGATCGCCGCCCGCACCGCCGACTTCGCGTCGTACAGCGCCGTGGTCGTCACCAGGAGCTGGGCCACGTCCGATTGCAGCTGGACGTCGGTGGCGCCGTACTCGGCGTTGCCGAATCCACCGAAGAGCACCGTGCCGTCGTCGACCGTGATCTCATGGCAGCGCAGGTCGCCGTGCGAGATCTGATAGGCGTGCAACTTTCGCAGCGACTCCCACACCCGCGCGACCGGAGTGGTCTTCGTGCATTCGTCGAGCGGGATCCCCCGAACGGGCCTGTGCGCGTACAGCGTCCAACCCCGGTCCAGGGCCGCGAAGGCGATCGTCGACGTGTTCGCCACGCCGGCCTCACCGATGGCGATGGCCATCAACGCGCGATGCTCGACGGCACGGCTCATCGACGCCTGAAACGGCGCGGTCTCGGCATCGCGCAGCCGCAGCTTGCGCCATAGCTCTCGCAGGGCACCGCCGCTGCGTTGGTGCGGGCCGTACAACTCGATCGCCGCCGTCGAATCGGGATCACCGGAATCGGTCGACAGCACCAGCGGACCGGGTCCGGCGGGGCGGACCACCATCAGCCGCGACACCACGAATCCACGCTTGGCCATCGCACGGACCGCCGCCGCCAGCGGCACTTCCAGCGCGGGCGTACCGACGGCCAGCACCACCAGCGCGCCGACGAACCATCCCACCGCCAACCCCAGCAACGAGCGGGCCGGGACGATGGCGCTGATGACGAGGTGAATCGGCACGAACGCGAGCAGCAGTGCCCACCACCAGTGCCGCCAGCGCGCGGGCAACCAGGGACCCGAAACCGTCAGCACCGCGGCCAGCATCGCGATCCAGCGCGGGTCGTCGAGGAACTGCGCGGGCAGCGTGCTCAGCCGGTCCGAGACATCGAAGTGCCATCGGGGCGCGGCGAGGCGGTTGCTGCTGATCGACAACGGCAGTGCGGCAAGAATCGCGGCGGCTCCGTAGGCGCCCAACAGTTTCCATTGCCGGGCGACGATCAGGCCGATCAGGATCATGAACGGCAGTGCCAGAATCGCGAATCCGTACAACAGGTAAACCACATCGGCCTGCGTGGGCGACAACACCCCGACAATTCGCGAGACGGATTTCTCCAGCCGAATCCAGCGGGTGCGGGTGACCAGCGAACCGGTGATCACCGTCGCAAGGAAGGCGGTGGCCAGGATCAGCCGCAGAATGTCGTTGGTCCGCCGATTCACCGGTTGCAGCAAGCTGCCAGAGACGCTGATGTCGCGCCCGTCAACTCGCATGTCAGGATCCTTCGGACCGGGGCCACACTGTTCGCCGCCCGCCGACAACTTAACCGGATACCTCCGGGCAAGTGCGCATGAACCTGACGGCCAGCTTGTTCACCTGCGGGTAAACGCTAGCGGGCGCCGAACAAGGCCACAGCCTGCGGACAGCTTGCTCACGTAGGGTCGCCTAAGTTGGGTGTCAACTGGGAGGACGTGAGCGTGGCCAGAACCGATAACGACAGCTGGGAGATCACCGAGAGCGTGGGGGCGACGGCGCTGGGCGTCGCGGCATCCCGCGCGGCGGAGACCGAGAGCGACAATCCACTGATTCGCGACCCGTTCGCGCGGGTTTTCCTCGACGCGGCCGGCGACGGAGTGTGGAACTGGTATTCCGCGCCGCAGCTGCCCGCCGAGCTGCTGGAAACCGAACCGAATCTGGTGCAGCAGATGAAGGCGATGGTCGGCTACATGGCTTCCCGGACCGCCTTTTTCGACGCGTTCTTCATCGACGCGGCGACGGCGGGCATTTCCCAGGCGGTGATCCTGGCGTCGGGGCTGGACTCGCGATCCTGGCGGTTGCCCTGGCCCGACGGCACCACGGTCTACGAGCTCGACCAGGCCAGGGTGCTGGAATTCAAGGCGTCGACGCTGGCCGAACACGGGGCCGAACCCGCCTGCAATCGGGTCGCCGTCCCGGTGGATCTGCGTCAGGATTGGCCAACGGCGTTGCGGGAAGCCGGTTTTGACGCCTCGGAACCAAGCGTCTGGTCGGCTGAGGGGCTGATGCCCTATCTGCCGGCCGCGGCACAGGAGCTGCTGTTCGAACGTGTGCAGGGGCTGACCGTCGCCGGCAGCCGGATCGGGGTGGAGGCGTTGGGGCCGAAGTTCCTGGATCCCGAGCTGCGGACGCGGCGGCAGGCGCGAATGGATCGCGTCCGCGCGGCGTTCGCCAAATCCGGTCTGCAGCGCGAGGTCCCCAGCACCGACGAATTGTGGTACTTCGAAGAGCGCGAAGACGTGGGTGCCTGGTTCGGTCGCCACGGCTGGGACGTCACGGTGACGCCGTCGCTGGAGCTGATGGCCGGCTATGGCCGCAGGCCCGCCGAAGAGGTCGAGAACGACGTCCCCGGCAACCTGTTCGTCGCCGCGCAGCGCTCGGCGTAGCGCGATCTCACCAGCCCTACAGCGGGTGTTCGTGTCGATGTAACGGCTGGTTAGCCCTTGATGGCGAATGCTGTGGGCGTACCCGACACCGTCGTCGGAGTGGCAACACGCCGACAGGGAGAAGGCCATGAGCATTGCCAGGGTCGCGCCCGATGCCATCATCGCAGGCACGGCAATCGAAATAGCGTTTTCGGGACGGTTCGGTTTTGGTATCTACCGGTGGGCCTACCTGCCGTTCGAAGTACCGCCGGGTGTGCAACAAATTCGGGTGGCCGCCTCTTATGACTCGGGTATGGGCGGCCTGGCACGAAATGTGTTGGATTTAGGGATATTTGGGGCGGCTGGGCACGATCTGGGCAATGCGGCGGGATTTCGGGGCTGGTCCGGCGGGGCCCGCGACGGCTTCATGATCTCGCGCACCTACGCCACGCCCGGCTACCTGGCCGGCCCCATCGAGCCGGGCGTATGGGCGGTCGCGCTGGGTCCGGTGGTCCTCAGCCCGTGGGGGATGTCCTGGCAGGTACGGGTCACGCTGGACTATGAGCCACCCGCCGAGTCGCCGGTGATGCAGGACTCGCCGGTGGCGTTCACGCCCGCCTCGGTCGGGGGTGCGCGCTGGTACCGCGGTGACCTGCATTTGCATACCGAGCACTCCGACGGCGAGCGCGATCCCGGTGAACTGGTGTCGGCCGCGCACGCCGGCGGGCTCGACTTCATCGTCTCCACCGAGCACAACACCAACTCCGCCAACCGGGTATGGCCCACCTGTCGCACCGGATCGCTGCTGGTGATTCCCGGTGTCGAGGTCACCACCCGGCACGGGCACTGGCTCGCCGTCGGCCTGCCGCCGCACGGCTGGGTCGATTGGCGCTACGGGCCGAGTGACGGGGTCTTCGGGCGCTTCGCCGCCGAGGTTCGTCAAGCCGGGGGATTGGTGGTCGCCGCCCATCCCGCCGCGCCCCTACCCGGCTCGGCGTGGGAGTTCGGTTTCACCGACGTGGACTCGCTCGAGGTGTGGAACGGCAAGTGGAACGTCGATGATGAAGTGTCCCTTCGTATTTGGCAACGGCTATTGCGGCAGGGCCGGCGTATCGTCGCGGTCGGCGGCAGCGACTCCCACGCCCGGCGCCAGGTGGTCGGCGCGCCGCAGACGGCCGTGCACGCGGCCGAACTGTCGGTGCCCGCGATCGTCGACGGGCTGCGGCGCGGCCGCTCGTACATCGTGGGATCACGCGATGTCGCCTGTGAGCTGACCGCGTCCTGCCCGAGCGGCGACGTGGCCGGCCCCGGCCAGCAGCTGCGGGCGGCGCCCGGCACCACGGTGACGGTCACCGCGGTCGTCAGTGGGGCCCCCGGGACCACCGCCGCCCTGATCACTGCCGCGGGCTGCGCGGGACGCGCGCCGGTAGCCTCGGCGGGCAGCAGGCTGCAATGGGAGCTCGGCGCCGCGTCCGCGCGATTTGCCCGACTCGAGGTGCGCGACGGGCGACGGGGCCGGCTCGGCGCGATGGTCGCCCTGACGAATCCGGTGTGGCTAGCCTGAGAAAGGGCAGAGCACACCGGCATTCGCGGCGCGGACGCGCGCAGACGAGAGGAACGAGATGGAAACCTGGGACGCGATCTGCGCTCGGCGCAATGTTCGGCAGTATCAGCCGCGACCGGTGGCGGATGACGACCTGAATCGGATCGCCGAGGCCGGCTGGCGGGCACCGTCGGCAAAAAACCGTCAGCCGTGGGACTTTGTCATCGTCACCGACCCGGCTCAGCTGCAGGAGCTGTCCACGGTCTGGGGCGGCGCCGGTCATATCGCATCGGCCCCGGCCGCGATCGTGTTGGTGGTGCCGGTTCCACCGGACGAGCGCCGGCTGGTGACCGACAACTACGACGTCGGTCAGGCGACGATGGCGATGATGATCGCGGCGACCGACCTGGGCATCGGCACCGGCCATTCGTCGGTGGGGGATCAGGAGAAGGCGCGCGCCGTCCTGGGTGTCCCGGACGACTACCTGGTGGCCTTCATGCTCGGTGTCGGGTATCCGGCCGATCGCCCGCTGACCCCGATCCGCAAGCCGGACCGGCGCCCGTTCGACGAAGTCGTCCACCGCGGACGCTGGTAGGAGCGGGCACGGTGGCGGACACGAGCCTGACGCGCGAGCACAGAGGCGAATACGGATACGACGGGTCGTTTCACACCGTCTCGCCCCGGGGGCAGGTTGTGGGCGTGGTCGGCATCTCCGCCGTTCTGTTCGCGGGCGCCGGTGTCGCGCTGGCCCGCGGTAACCGGTTGGCGGCGGTGCTCGGCGCGGTCTCGGCGGTCGATGTGCTTGCGACGACCGCCTCGTACATCTACGCAACCAGGCGCGGCAAGTTCGTGGTGTGGGACCGGATCCTCGACGAGCTGGCGCTGCGCGGCGACGAAACCGTGCTGGATCTCGGCTGCGGGCGCGGTGCGGTGTTGCTCGCCGCGGCCAAGCGGGTGCCCAGGGGCCGTGCGATAGGCGTCGACCTGTGGCGCGCCGACCAGACCCAAAATTCGCAGCAGTCAACGTTGTCCAACGCGGACCTGGAAAGCGTCGCCGAGCGCGTCGAGGTGCGGACCGCCGACATGACCGCGCTACCGCTGGCCGACGAGAGCGTCGATGCCGTCGTCAGCAGTCTGGCCATCCACAACATCGGAAGCCACGAGGGCCGGCGCAAGGCGCTGGACGAGGCGATTCGGGTGCTGCGCCCGGGTGCTCAACTCGCGATCGCCGACCTGTGGGAAACCAACCGCCACGCCGCTCATCTGCGTCAACTGGGCTGGCACAACGTGCGACGGCGCAACCTCGGCTGGCGCATGTGGTACGGCGGCCCCTGGTTCGCGACGCGCTTGGTCACCGCGACCAAACCGGGCTGATCACACGCCGGCTCAGGGCCGGATCTCGTCGTAGTCGACCAGCAGATGCCGTGGGCCTCGGAACACCTGGCTGATGCGGTAGGGCGGCGGATCCTCAACCAGCCGTGGGTTTTTCACCCGGCGCAGGAAAGCCTCGAACGCGGTGTTGACTTCGAGGCGGGCCAGCGGGCCACCGAAGCAGACGTGTATGCCGCGACCCCAGCCGACGTGCTCGTTGTCGGCGCGCTGGGGGTCGAACGTGTCGGGGTCGGCAAAGCGCCGCGGGTCCCGGTTGGCCGCGCCGTACATGAGGTAGATGGGCGCACCCTTGGGGATGGTGGTGCCGGCGATATCGATGTCGGCCAGCGCCGACCGGGTCGGAAAGAACTGCACCGACGACTGCATACGCAGCACTTCCTCGACGGCGCCGGGAATCAATTCCGGTTTGCTGCTTAGCAATTCGATCGACCAGGGGTTGCGCAGCACGGTGAGCACGCAATGCGAGATCAGGTTGACCGTCGAGTCGTGACCGGCGACGAACAGCAGGATGGTGTTGGTGACGATCGCGCTCGGCGACATTTGTCCGTCCGGTCCGTCGTCATGGGCCAACTGCGAAATCATACCTGGCCCAGGTGATTTCGTCGCCTTTTCGACCAGCCCGACGATGTATTCGTTGAGCTCGACGTCAGCGGCCTCGCCCTTGGCGCGACGGGCCCGGCCCTCCTCGGTCTGGATGTCGGGGCCGAGGTCGAAGATGCCGCTGACCATGTCCGCGATCCACGCGTGAAATTGGGGTTCGTCTTCGATGGGTATGCCCATGATCCGGCAGATCACGTTGACCGGCAGCGGGTAGGCGAACTCGTCGACCACGTCGATGCGCGTCTTGCCCACCGCCTTGTCGAGCAGCCCGTTGACGATCTGCTGACACAGCGGCTCCTGGCCGGGAATCAGGTCCGGCGCATCCGGTGGGCCGAAAAAGCGCATGCACTGACGCCGGGCCCGGTCGTGGTCGGGCGGGTCCTGCGCGATGAAGCTGGGCTCCTGGCCGTATGCCTCGGCCATTTCGACCACCGACTCGTCGGCGACCCGGCGGCCGCGGGTCGTCGGTGCGTGCCCCTTGCGCAGGTCGGAACTCACCCTGGGGTCGTGAGCCAGCGCAATCAGCTCCTCGTGCCCGGTGACCGCGTAGATGCCGTTGGTCACCCGCACCACCGGCGTCTTGCGCAACTCGTCGAAGAACGGATAGGGATTCGCGCGGTTTTCGTGCCGCATTGCGGCGTCGAAGGCTTCCTCGGGCGTCATCGAAAGTTCCTTACTCATCGGTGCCGAGGGCGGAATTCGGCGCGCCACTCGCTGGGGTCGTGCCCCGTCAACACCACGTCCGGACTCTCGGTGGGCACGCCGCGCGCCGGAAAGTCGGCAGGCATCACCCGCATGTTTTCCGGGAAGTCGAATCCCGGCGGATGCGGCGGGAACGGGCCGGACCGAGCGATCTGGTCGCGGTAGTGGTCGATCCACTTCGCGTGGTTGAAGGTGACCGCGCCGACGATGCGGCCGTGGCGCCCGTAGGCCGCGGCAAACCGGCGCTGTCTGACCGAGCCCTGGGTGAAGACGATCTCGTCGCCAAACGACGGCACGCCAACGGATTTGATGTTGACACCGAACTGGGCCGACCAGAATTGCGGGATCAGCAGGTGCGCCCAGCGATCGATTTCGGCGCAGACCATGTTGTGTGCGGCGACCCGGGCGCCCAGCACGGCGTTGTCCCAGTGTTCCATCGCCAGGAACTCGTAGTCGTAGAGAACGTGCGGAGAACGGGCGATGTCGCCCGCGACGAAGATGTGGTTGGTGACCACCCCGTTGATGTCGAACGCGCGGCACCCGGCGTCGCACCCCACGCCCCAGAACCCGGCCGCCAACCCGGCGCCCTCGAGCCACTCGACGTTGCGGATCGAACCCAACGAGGTCACCACCACGTCCACGTCGAGGGTGCTGCCATCGGAGAGCCGCGCGCGACGCACATGACCGTCGGCGTCACCGTCGAGCGCCAGCACCGACACGCCGGTCCGCAGATCCACCCCGGCCTCGCGCTGCATCTCGGCGGCGATCGCGCCGATCACGCCGCCCAGCGCGCCCGCCAGCGGCCCCGGGCCGCGCTCGGTGACCGTGACCTCCAGACCGAGTTCGCGGCAGACCGACGCGGCTTCCGACCCGATGAAGCCCGAACCGACGATCAGCACCCGGCGCGGGCGGGCCGCCAGCGCGGCCTGCAACCGCGCGGCGTCGGTGCTGGTGCGCAGCGTGTACACGCCCCACAGTGCGGCCTCTTCCGGGTTGGGCCATCGCCGCGACCGCACACCCGTGGCGATCAGCAGGCTGTCACCGGGCACCTCGCTGCCGTCGGCGAGGCGCACCACCTGATTAGCCCGGTCCAGGGCGGTCGCGGCAACGCCGAGCCGCCACTGCGCGTCCACCGCGCGCAGCCGGGGCAGCTTGGTGTGATCGGCGGCCACCCAGCCTTTGAGGACCTGCTTGGACAACGGTGGCCGGTCGTACGGCTCGTCGGGCTCGTCGCCGATGATGGTCAGCTCGCCCCGAAAACCCTCTTCGCGCAGCGCTTCAGCGGCGCGCAGTCCGGCCAGCGAGGCGCCGACGATGACGATGCGTCCCCGGTCTTTGAAGCCGTTCGGATTCACGGCCGGCCCGTTACTCGCCGTCGAGCTTGTCGACGATGATCGCCTGCACCGGGCACGCGGCCGCGGCCCGCAGCACCCGCAGACGCTGATCGTCGTCGGGGTTGGGGTTGTAGCTGAGCGCCTCTTCGCCGCTGAGCTTGAGCACCTCCGGCGCCAGCGGCACGCAGTGCGCATACCCCAGGCAGCGGTTCAGGTCGACAACGATTCGCACAGCGACCTCGATCCCCGGGCTGAAGATCCGACGCCTGGCAGCGTACATCTCCACGCGAGGCAATCGCCGTGTTTACGAAACTCTTTCGCTCGGGCGCAGGCGTCTTGTTGCAACGCGTCTTGTCACGGCGACCGAGCGCGCTCGGGCCGCGTGCAGCATGCTGGATTCATGAACAGAAACGAGATCACCGAACAGATCGTCGTTGCGCGCCTGACGCGCGGCCTCACCTGGCAGGAGCTGGCCGACGCCATCGGCCAGCCGGTGGTGTGGACCACGTCGGCGTTGCTGGGTCAGCATCCGATCCCGCCGGAGCAGGGCAAGCTGCTGGCCGAGATGCTCGGTCTCGACCAGTCGGTAGTGCCGGTGCTGGCGGCGCCGCCGATGCGCGGCGGACTGCCTACGGCCGTGCCGACCGACCCCACCATTTACCGCTTCTACGAAGCACTTCAGGTGTACGGTGGCGCCATCAAGGAACTGATCCACGAGCAGTTCGGCGACGGCATTATGAGCGCGATCAACTTCAGCGTCGACCTGCAGAAGAAGCCGCACCCGTCGGGCGACCGCGTCGTCGTGACTTTTGACGGCAAGTACCTTGCCTACGACTGGGTTTCAGCGCAAGGAGGGTAATGGCAGGGGCACGCCAACAGCTGAAATCAGCGGACCTCGTTCTCTCCGGCGGGGGCGTCAAATTCATCGGCCTGGTGGGTGCCATCGTTGCTTTGATGGACGCGGGATATGCATTTCCGCGGGTGTCGGGCGTCTCGGCCGGATCGGTGGTCGGTGCGATCCTGGCGGCCGCGTCCGAGGGTGACCAGCTGACCAGCCAAGAGGTCAAGGAGCTCGCGCTGTCGGCGCCGCTGAGCAAATGGCGCGACGCGGGACCCGTCCCGATTCTCGGTGCCGCGTGGGGACTTGTCCGGGACACCAGCATGTTTCGCGGTGACGCCGCCCATGACTGGATTCGCAGCGAGCTGAAGAACCTGGGCGTCACCTACTTCGGAGATCTGCTGCTCGACGAGGACACGCTGCCCGACGGGCGGCGCCACAAGCTGGTGGTCACCGTCGCCGACGTGAGCGCGGCACAGTTGGTGAGACTGCCCTGGGACTACCGGCGGCTCTACGGGCTGGACCCCGATGAGCAGCTGGTCGCCGACGCCGTGCGCGCGTCGATGGCGATCCCGTTCTTCTACCCCCCGGTCAAGCTGCGCAGCCTCAGCGGGTCGATGTCCACCCTCGTCGATGGTGGTGTGCTGTCCAATTTTCCGATCGACACCTTCGACCGGTTCGACGGAAAAGTACCGCGCTGGCCCACATTTGGGGTGACGGTCCTACCGAGGCTCAACGAGGGTTTCAGCGCGGTGATGCCCGCGCTGAAACCGCTGCGCCTTTTCGAGCAGACGGCGTTGCTGGAAAGCCTGCTCACCACGATGCTCGCGGGCCACGACCAAACCCACCTCAACCAGCCGTGGGTTGCCGCCCGTGCGATCGCGGTCGAATCGACCGATGTGGGTGTCCTCGACTTCGACGTCGCCACCGAGCGCCTCGAGGCGCTGTATCAGAAGGGCTACGGGGCGGCGCAGGAGTTCTTGTTGACGTGGGACTGGCAGGCGTACCTCAAACGCTTCCGCTGGGCCGTCTGACACCTGCGGTCAAGGGTGAAGTGACGGCCCGTCGTCGTCGTGCCACACTGCGAAGCGGAGGAGGCGACAGGAGGGGAGGCGGTTGCCCGGGCAGCCGCATCGCCTCCTCCCTATAGGCCGAATTCTGCTTCTATGCCGTCGATTCCGGCACGCAGCGCCTTGAGCGCGTCCGCGCGGGCACGCAATTTCGTTGCGGCGTGTGCGTGCTGGTGCAGGCCGGCGAATTCTTGCGCGGCTTCCTCGGCGCGGCTGACCACCATCTCGGGCAACACGATTTCGTCGACAAAGCCTGCGGCAAGCGCGGTTTCGCCGAAGAAGGTCTTGGCCAGCCCGGTGGCTTGCTGATACGCCGAACGCGTCAGCCGCAGCTTCATGATTTCCAGGGCGGCATAGGGGATCGTCATGCCGATCGCCACCTCGTTGGCCCGGATGTTGTAGGCGTGCGCCGCGATTCGGTGATCACCGGAGGCCAACAGAAACGATCCCATCGCGATGGCGTGTCCGGTGCAGGCGATCACTACCGGCTTCGGGTAGGACAACAGCCGATACGACAACTCGAAGCCGCCCCGCAGCATGTCGATCGCGGGCTGCGCCTCGCCGGAGGTCAGGATCTTCAGGTCGAATCCGCCGCTGAATACCCGGTCGTTGCCGGTGAGCACCAGCGCGCCGACGTTGTCGCGGTCGGCCTGGTCGATCGCCTCGTTGATCGCCGCCTGCATGGTCGGGCCCAGCGCGTTGACCTTGCCGTCGTCCATCCGGATGACCGCGACGCTGTCCTTGAGGCTGTAGGTAACCGGACCGCTCATGCGTTACTCCTTCGCTGCGGGCAGATCGATTGAATCAGATCGACGTTGCATGACCCCGCGGGGCCGGACGTAGTGCGACCCTCAGACGTGCTCGTCGCGGTGTTTACCGAGATCGTTTTGGGAGTTGCCCCAGCGCAGGCCGACGTCCGTCGGCGCGTCGAGCTGGCGGGCGCGCCAGCGGTCCTGAGTTTCGGCCACCGCGTTGTTGATTCGTTCGATCTCGGTGCGGAACACGTCGGCGTGCGTTTCCTTGCTCGCGTAGTGGAAGTAGGTCAGCAGGCTGCGTAGCAGTTCCAGTTTCTGCTTTTCCCGCTTGGCCAGGTCGTGCGTCGTCATCAACTCGATGCGCTGAACGGGCGGCAAGGCATCCCAGTCCAGCACCACGTTGGTCTCCAGCGGCTGGCGCTCGCGTTCCCAGAACCGCCATCCGCGCGGCTTCTCGGGGCGGTCGTAGTAGAGCACCTTCCCGGTGAAGCGAGATTCGATGCCACCGCCGATTTCGCCGCGGTCGAGCGCGGAGTCCCAGACCATCCGCCACTCCTGCCCGGGCGCGAGTACCGGCAATTCGCGGGGGAGTTGCAGTTCCACCACTTCGGCATAGCCGTCGGTGGAATTTTCGTATTCGGCCACTGTCGGTGGACTCGCAAAGGAAAACCGAATGTCGTAAGCGGCCGTCCGGCCGAAATTCCGGACGACCAACTCGATCACATGCCAGTCCGCGGCATGCGGTTCCATGAGCATGCCCACGTGGGGCCGCGTCTGTTCGGAGGCCAGCCGGCGGTTGCGGCCGATCTGGTGGTTGGTAAAGACCAGCGCGATCACGCCGAGCGCGATCGCCGCCCACGCCGCCCACGCCAACCAGGTGCTGGACTCGATATCGGTGACCCCGTGCCAGCTGCCCTGGATCCACCCCATTGAATCCATCCCTCCGCTTGTGTCAACCCGAAATCCTGCTGGCCCGGCTGCTGAATCGCAATGATCAGGGTGATTACCCACATTCGGGCAGTATTGAACGACCCAAACCCCCGCTCAATCCATTAGCCGCCCATCAACATTCGCCACTGATCGAGGTTGGTGGCCCGATACACATAGTTGGAGCGCTTGACCTCTGCCAGCGACGCGCTCGGGTCGGTGGAGTACCAATGCCCCGGAAAGACGGTCGGGTCGCCGGGCAGCGCGGCCAGCTGCTGCAGGCTGCGGTACATCTCGTCGGAGTCCCCGCCGGGAAAGTCGGTACGCCCGCAGCCGTCCAGGAAGAGCGTGTCACCGGCGACCAGCCGGCCATCGAGCAGGAAGCACTGGCTGCCCGGCGTGTGGCCCGGGGTGTGCAGCAGCTCGATCTCGATGTCGCCGATGCTGATCTTGTCGCCATGCTCGTGGGCGGTCAGGTCGTCGACGCCGATCCCGGTAACCCGCGAAACCCAAAGCGCCTCGTGGGTATTCACATGCACCGGCACACTGGTCCGCTCCAGTAGCTCGGCGAGTCCGTTGAGCTCGAAGCCCATCATCGAGCCGCCCACATGGTCCGGGTGATGGTGGGTGACCAGCACGCCGGACAGATGCATGCCGTCGGCTTCGACCGCGTCCACCAGTTCGCCGGCCGCGTATGCCGGGTCGACGACGACGCAGTCGCCGGTCTGACGGTCGCCGATCAGATACGCGAAATTGCGCATTTGCGTCGCCATCATGTCGCCGGCGGCGAAATCGCGACCGGAGAGCAGCTGCCGGAAATACAGTCGGTCCGCTGACGAATCTGTCACGGCATCAGACTATGACCCGGCCAACCGAACGGGCATTTCGGGCGCATCACGGCCTGTCAACCGCGCTTTCGCCGAACGGCTCCGGCGGCGCGGCGCGGGTATTGTTGCTCCATGCTGAAGAAGGTCGAGATCGAGATTGACGACGATCTGGTCCAAGAGGCAATACGTCGCTACCACTTGGCCGACGCGCGCGAGGCCGTGCACCTCGCGCTGCGGACGCTGCTGGACGCCGATGCCCATCGCGACCAAGAGGGCATTTATGACGAGTTCAGCGACCTCAGTGCGTGGCAACCACACCGCGACAGCGGCGGGGGCTGAGCGCCTACGGCGTGGTTTGGTTCCGTCGCTCGTCGCGCTGTACCCTCTTTTAGGCCCGAGGCACGACTGACCGCTACGGGTTTTGCGGCCCCCTTAGCTCAGTCGGTAGAGCGTTTCCATGGTAAGGAAAAGGTCAACGGTTCGATTCCGTTAGGGGGCTCGGCGGACGCCGAACAGGCGGACGGCGCGTACCAGAGGCGATGTAGCTCAGTCGGTTAGAGCGAACGACTCATAATCGTTAGGTCGCCGGTTCGAGTCCGGCCATCGCTACAACACAACAATGTGACGTGTGAAAGAGAACTGAAATGGCTTCCAGTACGGATGTGCGGCCGAAGATCACTTTGGCCTGCGAAGTGTGCAAACACCGCAACTACATCACCAAGAAGAACCGCCGCAATGACCCGGACCGGCTCGAGCTGAAGAAGTTCTGCCCGAACTGCGGCAAGCACCAGGCACATCGCGAGACACGCTAACTATCTCAGGCCGTTAGACGAGATTGACCAGGTAGGTTTTAAAGCTGTGCCGTTGACCAAAGATCTAGTCGGGATGCATTACCGGTATCCCGACTATTACCAGGTGGAGCGGGAGAAGATCCGCGAGTACGCGGTGGCCGTGCAAAACGACGACGCGTGGTTCTCCGACGAGGGTGCCGCTGCCGAGCTCGGCTACAAGGGTTTGCTGGCCCCGTTGACGTTCTGCTGTGTGTTCGGCTACCAGGCCCAGTCGGCGTTCTTCAAGTACGCCAACATCGCGGTGACCGACGCGCAAATCGTCCAGGTTGACCAGGTGCTGAAGTACTTCAAGCCGTTGGTGGCAGGCGACCGCATCTACTGTGATGTGTACGTGGACTCGATGCGTGTCTCGCACGGCACCCAGATCATCGTGACCAAGAATGTGATCACCGACGAGGCCGGCGACATCGTCCAGGAGACCTACACGACCCTGGCGGGCCGTGCGGGTGACAACGGGGAAGAGGGATTTACTGATGCCACTGCGTGAGTTCAGCTCGGTGAAGGTGGGTGACCAGCTTCCGGAAAAGACCTACCCGCTCACCCGCCAGGATCTGGTGAACTATGCGGGCGTTTCCGGTGACTTGAACCCGATCCACTGGGACGACGAGATCGCCAAGGTCGTCGGGCTGGAGACCGCGATCGCGCACGGCATGCTCACCATGGGGATCGGCGGCGGTTACGTCACCTCGTGGGTCGGGGACCCCGGTGCGGTCACCGAGTACAACGTGCGATTCACGGCCGTGGTGCCGGTGCCCAACGACGGCAAGGGCGCCGAGCTGGTCTTCAGCGGTCGGGTCAAGTCGGTTGATCCGGAGAACAAGTCGGTGGTCATCGCGATCAGCGCCACTACTGGTGGAAAGAAGATCTTCGGACGGGCCATCGCGTCGGCCAAGTTGGCGTAAACCATGGCGCTCAAAACCGATATCCGCGGAATGGTCTGGCGGTATCCGGATTACTTCGTGGTGGGCCGTGAGCAGGTCCGCGAGTTCGCCCGGTCCATCAAGAACGAACACCCGGCCTTCTACGAGGAAGCCGCGGCAGCCGAACTCGGCTACGACGCAATCCTCGCGCCGCTGACCCTCGTCACGATCTTCGCCAAGTACGTGCAGCTGGATTTCTTCCGGCACGTCGACCTGGGTATGGAGAGCTTGGTGATTGTCCAGGTTGAACAGCGATTCGTCTTCAACAGGCCGATCAAGGCGGGCGACAAGCTGTGGGGGCGGATGGACGTCGAGTCGGTCAACGAACGCTTCGGGGCCGACATCGTCGTCACCAAAAACATCTGCACCGACGACAACGGAGACGTCGTGATGGAGGCCTACACCACCTTGATGGGTCAATACCGGGAAGAATCGAACGACGACGGTTCCATCCAGCTCAAATGGGACCCGGAATCCGGACAGGTCGTCAGAACCGCGTAATTAGTATCTGACTCGCGTGCCGATGTACACTCGGACCTCGGGGTTTTCCCATTACAGCGCGCTGTCCGTAGGTTCGGCGATCACCGAACGGAGAGCGCGCGTGTCATGTAGGCCCCGGTAGGTAAGCGCAGGTTGGCCTGCCAACCGCGAAGGGGCGTAGCTCAACTGGCAGAGCAGCGGTCTCCAAAACCGCAGGTTGCAGGTTCAAGTCCTGTCGCCCCTGCAAACGGCGAACGTCCGACGACGATGCGGGCCCCAACGGCCTGAGGAGGAGTCGGACAATGGGATCCGTGCCATGCTGGACACTAACGGGCCAGCCCGGGACGAATCGTGAGATGGCTAGCGAACAAAGGAGCATGCGGTGAGCGACGAGGGCCTCGACGTCCCTGCTGCCAACGACGCCGCACGCGACGGCGGTGACACCGACGACAGCACGAGCGGTGGTCGCACGGCCGTGGTGACCAAGCCTGCGACGCGTCCGCAACGCCCGACCGGCAAGCGGTCCCGGCAGCGAGTGGCGGATGCCGACGAGGACGTCGACGTCGAGTCCTCGGACGAGACCGAGGACGCTAAGGACTCCAAGAAGACCGCGGCAACCAAGAAGGCCGGGGCCGACAAGAAGGCCAAGAAGCCGAAGAAGCCCGGGGACCGTACGGCCAACCCGTTCGTTTTCGTCTTCAACTACCTCAAGCAGGTCGTTGCGGAGATGCGGAAGGTGATCTGGCCGAACCGCAAGCAGATGCTCACCTACACGTCCGTGGTGCTGGTGTTCCTCGCCTTCATGGTGGCGCTGGTAGGCCTTGCTGATTTGGGCCTGACCAAGCTCGTGCTGCTGGTGTTCGGCTGAGCTTCGAGAAAGATAGAGAGGACTGAAAACCGTGACTACCTTCGACGGTGACACGTCCGCCGGTGAAGCGGTCGACGTGGACGAGGTCGTCGAGGCGGCTGAGACCACGGAGGCCACAGAGGCTCCGGAAGCCCCCGCACCCGCGGAGTCGGCCGAGGAGGCCGAGGAGGCCGATCCTGCCGCCGCGCTCAAGGCGGACCTACGCAGCAGGCCCGGCGACTGGTACGTCATCCACTCTTACGCGGGATACGAGAACAAGGTGAAAGCCAACCTCGAAACCCGTGTGCAGAACCTGGACGTCGGCGACTACATCTTCCAGGTGGAAGTACCCACCGAAGAGGTCACCGAGATCAAGAACGGCCAGCGCAAGCAGGTCAACCGCAAGGTGCTGCCGGGCTACATCCTGGTGCGCATGGACCTGACCGACGACTCGTGGGCCGCGGTGCGCAACACCCCCGGCGTGACCGGTTTCGTCGGCGCGACGTCGCGTCCGTCGGCGCTCGCGCTCGATGACGTGGTGAAGTTCCTGCTGCCGCCCGCGGCGACGAAGAAGGCCGCCAAGGGCGCAGTCACCACCGCTGCCGCCGCCGAGACGGGCGGCCTGGAACGTCCGGTCATCGACGTCGAGTACGAGGTCGGCGAATCGGTGACGGTCATGGACGGACCCTTTGCCACGCTGCCGGCCACGATCAACGAGATCAACGCCGAACAGCAGAAGCTCAAGGTGTTGGTGTCGATCTTCGGCCGCGAAACACCGGTCGAACTCACCTTTACCCAAGTCTCCAAGATCTAGAAAACCTGGAAGGAACGTCAAAATCTCATGGCCCCGAAGAAGAAAGTCGTTGGGCTGATCAAGCTCCAGATCGTGGCGGGACAGGCAAACCCTGCGCCGCCGGTGGGACCCGCGCTGGGCCAGCACGGTGTGAACATCATGGAGTTCTGCAAGGCATACAACGCCGCGACGGAAAACCAGCGCGGCAATGTCATCCCCGTGGAGATCACGGTCTACGAAGACCGCAGCTTCACGTTCGCGCTCAAGACGCCGCCTGCCGCCAAGCTGCTGCTCAAGGCCGCCGGTGTGGGCAAGGGTTCGGCCGAGCCGCACAAGACCAAGGTCGCCAAGGTCACCTGGGATCAGGTCCGCGAGATCGCCGAGACCAAGAAGACCGATCTCAACGCCAACGACATCGACGCCGCCGCCAAGATCATCGCCGGTACCGCCCGGTCGATGGGCATCACCGTCGAATAAGCCCCCAACCGTGGGAGGGCCAGCTTCGGCCCGAATAACCACGACCCAACACCAGATTGGATCAGCAAGTGAGCAAGAACAGCAAGGCATACCGCGCCGCCGCCGAGAAGGTGGATCGCGACAACCTGTACTCCCCGCTGGAGGCGGCCAAGCTCGCCAAGGAGACGGCCTCGACCAAGCAGGACTCCACCGTCGAGGTGGCGATCCGGCTCGGCGTCGACCCGCGCAAGGCCGACCAGATGGTGCGCGGCACGGTCAACCTGCCGCACGGCACCGGTAAGACCGCCCGGGTCGCGGTGTTCGCCGTCGGCGACAAGGCCGAAGAGGCCACCGCCGCGGGTGCCGACGTGGTGGGCAGCGACGACCTGATCGAAAAGATCCAGGGCGGCTTCCTGGACTTCGACGCCGCGATCGCGACGCCGGACCAGATGGCCAAGGTCGGCCGTATCGCGCGCATCCTCGG
The DNA here is from genome assembly GCF_010730355.1 of Mycobacterium florentinum. Taxonomy (NCBI): domain Bacteria; kingdom Bacillati; phylum Actinomycetota; class Actinomycetes; order Mycobacteriales; family Mycobacteriaceae; genus Mycobacterium; species Mycobacterium florentinum. The sequence goes on along the minus strand of NZ_AP022576.1, from coordinate 2,765,226 downwards.
CCCGCGTGGCCTGATGCCGAACCCCAAGACCGGTACCGTGACGCCCGACATCGCCAAGGCCGTCAACGACATCAAGGGCGGAAAGATCAACTTCCGCATCGACAAGCAGGCCAACCTGCACTTCGTGATCGGTAAGGCCTCGTTCGACGAGAAGAACCTCGCGGAGAACTACGGAGCCGCGATCGACGAGGTGCTGCGGCTCAAGCCGTCGTCGTCCAAGGGGCGGTACCTCAAGAAGATCACCGTGTCGACGACCACCGGCCCGGGCATCCCGGTCGACCCGTCGATCACCCGCAACTTCACCGAGGCCTAGTCCCGGCTGCGGCGCCTACCCGCCGCACTCGGCGATACGTCGGCGTAAGAAGTCGCGGCCCGGCTCAGAACCGTTGGATTGTAACGCCGTTCGATACCAGGTCAGCGCCTCGGTGGGCCGTCCCGCGCGCCGCAGCAGATCGGCCCGTACCGTCGCGACCAGATTCGAGCGGGTCAGCCGGGGGTCGCGCGCGACGTCGTCCAGCGCGACAAGCCCGGCGTCGGGGCCGTCGCGGAAGCCCACCGCCAGCGCGCGGTTCGCGCCGGCCACCGGCGACCCCGTCAACTCCAGGAGACGGTCGTAGGCCGTGCAGATGGTGATCCAGTCGGTCTGCTCCCACGATGGTGCCGTCGCGTGCACCGCGGCGATCACCGCCTGGGGCAGGTAGGGGCCCGTCGAACCCTCGGCCAGCCGCAACCGGTCCAGCCCGCGCGCGATGCGGCCGCGATCCCACTTGCGGCGGTCCTGGTCTTCGAGCGGCACCAGCATTCCGGCGTCGTCGATCCGCGTTGCCCGCCGCGAGTCGTGCAGCAGGGTCAGGGCGGCCAGGGCGTGGGTCTCACGCTCGTCCGGCATCAGCGCGCACAGCTCGCCGGCCAGCCGAACGCCCTCGTCGCACAGTTCGTCACGAATCGCCGACGGGCCCGCGGTCGACCAATATCCCTCGGTGAACACCGAGTAGATACAACCGAGCACGTGGGGCGTCCGTTCGCCCAACAGCTGCGCCGGCGGCACCCGCAGTGGGATGTTGGCGTGACGAATCTTGTTCTTGGCGCGCGTGATTCGCTGACCGACGGCGGTGTCGGTTTGCAACAACGCCCGGGCGATCTCGGCGACGGTCAACCCGGATACCAACCGCAGCGTCAGCGCCAACTGCGACTGCCGGTCCAGCGCCGGATGCGCGCAGGTGAACATCATCCGCAGCTCGTCGTCGCGAACCGGATGCGGATCGGTGTGGTCGGTACGTGCCCTGATGTCGTCCACGAAAGCCGCCAATTCCTTTCCGGGACGGGCAGATTCGCGGCGCAGCCGATCCCGGGCACGGTTGCGGGCGACGGTAACCAGCCAGGCGCCGGGGCTGTCCGGCATTCCGTCGCGGGGCCAACCGCGCAGCGCCTCGGCGCAGGCCTCCTGGACGGCGTCCTCGGCGACGGTGAGGTCGCCGGACCATCGCGCGAGCGCGGCGACGGCGGGACCCCATTCCCGGCGGAAGACGCCGTCCAGGTTGGTCATTGCAGGTGGCTAAAGTGCCGAGAGTCCAGCCAGTTGCCGCAGCTGCACCGTCGACGCGGGGATCATCGACGCGATCTTGACGGCCTCGTCGCGATCTGAGGCGCCAAGCAGGTAGATGCCCGTAGCGATTTCGGCGCCTTCCACATACGGCCCATCGGTGATCAGGACTTCACCGTTGCGCATCCGCACGGTGGTCGCGGTGGACCGATCGTGCAAAGCGGCGCCGCCGAGCACGTGATCGCCCGCGGCCGCGTGCAGATCCGCGTGCTTGGCCGCCACGGCGTCCCACTCCGGTGTGCCGGGCGTGTGTGCGGTCGCGGCCGGTTCCAGCAGCAGCGCGAGCCAGTCGTTGCCGGTGAGCGGGCGGGACGGCTCAAGGGTGTGGACCGCGGGCCACACTTCCACGGCCCCGTACGTGGCGAGCGGGATATCGCGGGCCAGGGCCAGCGCCTCGTCCAGGTTTTCCGCTTCGAACACGTAGTAGCCGCAGGCCACCTCGGCGGATTCGGCGAAGGGGCCGTCGGTGACCACCGGCGCGTCCGGGCCGCCGGTGATGACCGCCGCAGCGGCAGCCGGGGCCAGTGCGTCTCCGGATTTGATCGCCGGGCCGGCTTTGGCGTGAAAGTTCTGCCAGGCTGCCATCGTGGCGGCCGGATCATCGGTTGGGCGGTCTTGTTCTTTGCTGATCAACAGCGCGAAATATTGCACGTTCGTCACCTCCGATAGTGAGCGGAGCCTCCTGCTCCACTCTCTACCTATCCGACGAACGACGCAGCCCTAATCCGACACCGCGGGAAATTACTTCACGGCTCCGGGCTTCAGGTAGGACACCAAGTTGACGTCGAGACAGTCCTCCGTGAAGTACTGGTGGCAACCGCGCAGATACTTCATATAGCGGTTGTAGATCTCTTCGGACGTGACGAGAATGGCCTTGTCCCTGTTGGCCTCCAACGTGTCGGCCCAGATGCCGAGCGTCTTGATGTAGTGCGGCCGCAGCGACAGGCACTCGGGAACGATGAAGCCCGCCGTCTCGCCATGGTCCACCATCTTCTCCGCCGACGGAATACGACCGCCCGGGAAAATCTCGATCATCATGAACTTGATGAACCGGAGCCCCTCGCCCGGGTTCTTACTGCGCTTGGCCACCTCCAGCAGGTGGTAGCTAGTACTGCTCTGAATCGTCATCCGCCCGTCGTGGGGCAGGATGTTGTACGCGTTCTTGTAGAAGTCGTTGTAGCGCTCGAAACCGAAGTGCTCGATCGCCTCGATGGACACAATGCGGTCGACGGGGTCGCTGAACTCTTCCCAGCCGCGCAGCAACACCTGGCAGGAGCGGTTGGTGTCGATCGAGTCAAACAGCTTCGAGGAGTAGCTGTACTGGTTCTTGCTGAGTGTCAGGCCGATGACATTGACGTCGTACTTCTCGACGGCGCGCTTCATGGTGGCGCCCCAGCCGCAGCCAATGTCAAGCAGCGTCATGCCTGGCTTCAGATCCAGCTTGTCGAGATTCAGGTCGACCTTGGCGATCTGGGCCTCTTCGAGGGTCATGTCGTCCCGTTCGAAATACGCGGAACTATAGGTGCGAGACGGATCCTGGAACAGCCCGAAGAAGTCGTCCGAGAGATCGTAGTGTGCCTGAATGTCCTCGAAATGCGGCCGCATGTTCGCGGAACGGGATGCCTTTTCAACCATGTGCTTCAGTACCTTTCCCCCTGAGTAGAGACCAGGATCAGCAGATCATCGGCCTGCAACCCCATTCACGGCGTTGTCGGCAACGCCGTACTCGTCTACCCGTAAAACGTCCCCGTTACTCGGCAGCTACTTCTGCAGCGTGAACTGGTTGCAGTCGATGTAGCCGACCCGAAATGTGTCGGCGGTGCCGGTCAAAAACTTCATGTACCGCTCGTAGACCTCTTCAGACTGGATCGCGATGGCCTCGTCCTTGCGCGCCTCGAGGGCCTCGGCCCAGAAGTCAAGGGTCTTGGCGAAGTCCAACTGCAGGGACTGAACGCGGGCTACGTTGAACCCCACCTTCGTCGAGTGCTCCTCAACGGTTTCGATCATTGGCAGCCGGCCGCCGGGGAAGATCTCGGTCACAACGAACCTGACGAACTTCGCCGCCCCGATCGTCACAGGCATGCCGCGCGCAATGACCTCCTTCATATGTAGGCCTGTGATCACGTGAAGCAGCATTACGCCGTCGGCCGGCAGGGCTTCGTAGGCGTACTTGAAGAAGTCGTCGTAGCGTTCAAAGCCAAAGTGCTCCAACGCTTCAATGACGACCATGCGGTCAACTGGCTCGTTGAACTCCGCCCAGTCGCTCAGCAGTACCCGGCGTGACCGGCTGCTGTCGACCTGGTCGAGGACCTGCTGGCAGTAGGCGTGCTGGTTTTTGGAGAGCGTCAGCCCGACGACGTTGACGTCGTACTTCTCGATGGCCCGCTTCATCACCGAGCCCCAGCCGCAGCCGAGGTCGAGCAGGGTCATCCCGGGCACCAGGCCCAGTTTGTCCAGCGTCATGTCTATTTTGGCGAGCTGCGCTTCGTGCAGGGTCATGCCCTCGCGCGGAAAGTACGCGCAGCTGTAGGTGCGAGTCGGATCTGTGAACAGCCCGAAGAACTCGTTCGACAGGTCGTAATGGGCCCGAACATTGGCCGCATTAGACCGCGCGAGTGCGGCTCTCGCTGAACTTTTAGACATATGTCCCCCCGATGGACCGGCACCCCGACGAGTAGGCCATCCCGAGGACCCTACACGTGGGCGGGCACATCTCGCGGATTTGCGGTCCGATACCGCTGGGTTTCCCGGCGGCGGATCCGCCGCCGGTCAGCGTGCGAACGCGATCGCTACTTCTCCAGGGTGAACTGGTTGACGTCGATATAGCCGACCCGGAACGCGTTGGCGCAGCCGGTCAGGTACTTCATGTAGCGCTCGTAGACCTCTTCGGACTGGATCTCGATGGCCCCGTCCTTGTGCGCTTCCAGGGCCGCCGCCCACAGATCGAGGGTCCGGGCGTAGTGCAGCTGCAGCGATTGGCGGCGGGTCAACCGGAAACCGTGCTTGGACGAGTGGTCTTCCACCTTCTCGATGGACGGCAGCCGCCCGCCCGGGAAGATCTCGGTGACGATGAACTTGATGAAGCGGGCCATCTCGAACGTCAGCGGTATGCCGCGTTCGGTGCATTGCTCCGGCCTCAGACCGGTGATCGTGTGCAGCAGCATCACACCGTCATCCGGCAGCACGCTGTGGGCCATCGCGAAGAAGTCGTCGTAGCGTTCGTGGCCGAAGTGCTCGAATGCGCCGATCGACACGATGCGGTCGACGGGCTCGTTGAACTGCTCCCAGCCGGCCAGCAGCACCTGCTTGCTGCGGGGGCTGTCCAGTTCGTCGAACGTCTTCTGCACGTGGGCGGCCTGGTTCTTGGACAGCGTGAGGCCGATGACGTTTACGTCGTACTTCTCGACCGCGCGGCGCATCGTGGCGCCCCAGCCGCAGCCGACGTCGAGCAGCGTCATACCCGGCCGCAGGCCGAGCTTGCCCAGCGCCAGGTCGATCTTGGCGAGCTGCGCTTCTTCCAGCGTCATGTCGTCGCGTTCGAAGTACGCGCAGCTGTAGGTCTGGCTGGGATCCAGGAACAGGCGGAAGAAGTCGTCGGACAGGTCGTAGTGCGCCTGCACGTCGGCGAAGTGCGGTGTCAGTCTCCGAGCCATGACCGTCTGCCTTCCTGACGAAAACGCACCTAAAGATACCCCGCGCACGCCCCGGGACCGATTATTCGATCCCGGGGGTCAAGGTTGCCGGCTTACTTAGCCAGGGTGAATTGGTTGACGTCGACGTAGCCTTGCCGGAATTTGTCGGCGCAGCCGGTCAGGTACTTCATGTAGCGCTCGTAGACCTCTTCGGACTGGATCTCGATGGCCTCGTCCTTGCGCGCCTGCAGTGCCTCGGCCCACAGGTCGAGCGTCATGGCGTAGTGCGGCTGCAGCGATTGGCGTCGCGTCACGGTGAAACCGGCTTGGTCCGAATGTTCTTCCACCATAGGGATTTTCGGCAACCGTCCGCCCGGGAAAATCTCCCGCTGGATGAAGATGATGAAGCGGAGCAGGTCGATGGAGATGGGGAGGCCCAGGTCGATGATTTCCTGTTTCGTGAAATCGGTGATCGTGTGCAGCAGCATCACGCCGTCGCCGGGCAACACGTGGTAGGCCATTTTGAAGAAGTCGGCGTAGCGATCGTGGCCGAAGTGCTCGAATGCGCCGATCGACACGATGCGATCGACGGGCTCGTTGAACTCTTCCCAGCCGGCCAGCAGCACCTGCTTGCTGCGCGGGTTGTCCATCTCGTCGAACGTCTTCTGCACGTGAGCGGCCTGGTTCTTGGACAGCGTCAACCCGATCACGTTTACGTCGTACTTCTCGACCGCGCGGCGCATGGTGGCGCCCCAGCCGCAGCCGACGTCGAGCAGCGTCATGCCCGGGCGAAGACCCAACTTGCCCAGCGACAAATCGATCTTGGCGATTTGGGCTTCCTCCAGCGTCATGTCGTCGCGCTCGAAGTACGCGCAGCTGTAGGTCTGGCTGGGATCCAGGAACAGGCGATAGAAATCGTCGGACAGGTCGTAGTGCGCCTGAACGTCTTCGAAGTGTGGCTCCAGTTTTTGAGTCATGAGTGCTGCGCCCTCCCCGCGAAACGCATTGAAAATCCCCCGTGCCCGCGTGGGGCAAATTTTATTACTCCGCATCTGCCCTGTTCGACGAACGGCGAAACCTCGCAGTTCAACGCGACTGTCACGTCGGGCGTGTCGCGGGCACCGGTCCTACTTGGTGAGGGTGAACTGTCCGACGTTCGAGATGCCCTTGCGGAAGAGACCGGCGCAGCCGGTCAGATAGCGCATGAAGCGGTCGTAGACCTCTTCGGACTGGATGGCGATGGCGCGTTCGCGATTGGCCTCCAGATTGGCCGCCCACATGTCCAGGGTCCGCGCGTAATGCGGCTGCAGATACTGGGTCTGCTCGAGCGAGAAACCACTGGCTCGCGATAGGTCGACGATGTCGGCTTCGCCGCACATCTGGCCGCCGGGGAAGATCTCCTTGCCGAGGAAGTGCAAGAACCGCAGATCATTCATCGTGATCGGGATGCCGTGCTCTGTCCAGTGGTTCTGGGGATAGGTGAATATGCTGTGCATCAACAGCCGGCTGTCATTGGGCAGAACCTTGTAGGCCCAGTCCCAGAACGCCGGCCACCGTTCTTTTTTGAACGCGTCGAACGCCTCGAAGCTGATGATTCGGTCGGCGTGCCCGTCGAACTCTTCCCAGCCCTGCAGACGGGCCTCGACGTGGCGCTCTGTCGGGGTCGCGGCAAGCCGGGATTTGCTGCGCTCGTAGTGGTTTCGGCTCAGCGTTATGCCGATGACGTTCACGTCGTACTTCTCGACCGCGCGGACCAGCGCTCCGCCCCAACCGCAGCCGACGTCGAGCAGCGTCATCCCCGGCTCGAGGTTGAGCTTGTCGAGTCCCAGATCCAGCTTGGCGAGCTGCGCCTCTTCGAGCGTCATCTCGTCGTTCTTGAAATATGCGCAGGTGTAGACCATGTTGGGGTCCAGGAACAACGCGAAGAAGTCGTCCGAAATGTCGTAAGTAGCCTGCGACTCTTCGTAATACGGCTTCATATTCGCAACCATCACGTCCTCCCAAGTGTCAACGCTACAACGCTGTCACATCCCGCGCGAAGCCGTGACGAACTGAAAACGCCGAAGCCGCCTGCTCGACTTCAGCTCAGCTGGCCTCGGCGAAATTGCCAGTCAAAACACCGATCACCGGATCCCACAGCTGCTGTGGCAGATCATGTCCCATTCCCTCGAACAACACCAATCGGGCGCCGCTTATTGCCCGCGCGATCGCACGTCCGCCGAAAGGTCGCATGAGTTTGTCGGACCGACCGTGGATGACAACGGTCGGCGCCTTGATGCGCCGGTCGTGGTGCCGCAGGCTCCCACTGCCGAGGATCGCGCTGAATTGCCCGGCGACGCCTTGCGGGTAGTAATTTCGGTCGTATCCCTCGGCGGCCTCGGCGCGAACCTGTTCGTCGGGAATGCGATAACCCGGGCTGCCGATGATCCGGCTCACCCGGACCGCGTTGTCGAGGATCACGTCGCGGGGCGAGTCCGGCGGCGGACCTTTGACGAGTGCCAGCAATGCCCGGGGGGCCGGCGGTGGTAGGAACGCCGAGTTGTTGCTCGAGAAGATGATCCCGAGAGTTCTTGTCCGATAGGCGAATTGCGCGGCGAAGACTTGGGCGATCATTCCGCCCATCGATGCCCCGACGACGTGGGCCGCCTCGATGTTCAGGTGGTCCAGCACGGCCGCGGCGTCGTCGGCCATGTCTTCGAGTTTGTATGCGGCCCGGCTCTCCAGGCCCGCCCAGGAGCGGAGCAGTCGGGTGACCAGTGGCTGGCCGGCGCTGCGCCGCTCGGTCTTGCTGGACAGGCCGACATCCCGGTTGTCGTAACGGATCACGCGCAGGCCCTGGCCGACCAGCCGCTCGCAGAACTCGGTGCGCCACAGCAGCAGCTGGGCGCCGAGCCCCATGATCAGCAGCACGGGCGGGTCGTCGATATCGCCCATGTCCTCGAAGTAGAGCTTCAGGTCGCTCGACGCGGGCCCGGAACTCGCATAGCCGGTGCGGATCTCCACCTAGACCTCCACATCCGAAGAATGCTCGCGGCTGACCTCGACCATGAAATTGGCGAAGTACCCCGTCAGCTGCGGGTCGGACATCATCTGCCACTTCGGCGCGAGCAGCTTCATGTACCGCTCGACGTAGAGGAACTGCTTGCCGATCAGCACCAGCTCGCGCGGCAGCTTGACGTCGTAGGCGTCGGCCAGCGTCGAGAGCTGGCGGCCGATGTCGGCGTACGACATGTCGCCCAGCGTCGACATGGTCAGCGGGGTGGCGAACTTCTCCAGGTCCTTGGCGGCCTGGGCTTCGGGCTTCACCGTGCCGACGGCCCCCATCAGCACGACGATCTTGCCGGCCGCGGCGTGGTCCTTCGTGACCAGCAGGGCATACACCAACTCGCGCAGCAGCCAGCGGGTGCGCGGGTCGATGCGGCCCATGATCCCGAAGTCGAAGAACACGATGCGGCCCTGGTCGTCGACGTAGAGGTTGCCCGCGTGCAGGTCGCCGTGGAACAGCCCGTGCCGCAGCCCGCCCTCGAAAAGCGAGAACAGCAGTGCCTTCACCAGTTCGACGCCGTCGAACCCGGCCTTGCGAATGGCGGCGACGTCGTCGATGCGGATGCCCTGCACCCGCTCCATCGTCAGCACCCGGTCGCTGGTGAAGTCCCAGTGCACGGTCGGCACCCGGATGTTGCGGCCCAGCGGTGACACGTGCAGGTGCGAGACCCAGGCCTCCATCGACTGCGCCTCGAGACGGAAGTTCAGCTCCTCGGCCAGGTTGGCGGAGAAGTCGGCGACCACGTCTTGCGCCGAGAGCCGGCGGCCCAGCTTGGCCAGCTCGACGGCCTGGGCGAAGCGTTTCAGGATCTGCAGGTCGGCGGCGACCCGGCGGCGGATGCCCGGCCGCTGGATCTTGACGACGACTTCCTCGCCGCTGTGCAGCGTGGCGTAGTGCACCTGCGCGATGGACGCCGACGCGAACGGCGTCTCGTCCCACTTGGCGAACAGGTCGGACGGATCGGCGCCGAGCTCCTCGACGAACAGCTTGTGCACCTCGCCGGAGTCGGCCGGCGGCACCCGGTCGAGCAGGCCACGGAATTCGCGGGACAGCGATTCGCCGAACGCACCGGGGCTGGAGGCGATGATCTGCCCGAACTTCACGTATGTCGGACCAAGATCGGCGAAGGTCTGGGGCAGCTGCTTGATCACCTTCTGCTGCCATGGACCCTTGCTCGTCAGCGTGCTGACGACGCGGGCCGCGGAGCGGGTGACCTGCCAACCAGTGACCGCGACCCGGGCTGCTTCGATCGGCAACGGCACCCGGTCGAGCTTGGCCACCTCTCGGTGTTTGGTGGAACTCATCCCAGCAGTCTGCCAAACCGGGGGTGCCGAGGCCCAACTCACTCGACGGTGAGCAGGTCTTTTACCGACCCGCTCCGGCATTCCAGGGTGTGACCCAGCCCTCGATCTCCCAGCCTTCCAGCCCGGCGATCAGGTCGTACATCGTGGCTCCGTCGATGGTTTCCCGGACGATGTCGGCGTGCCCCGCGTGCCGGGCCAACTCGTTGATGACGTGCAGGATCACCCATCGCACCGACCAGGCATCCAGGTCTTTGGGAAACCACGGGACGTCGCGGGGCACGGGCACCGCCGCGTCGAGATCGGCGGTTTCCACCAGCCGCAGCGACGTCGCGTTCTGTTCGGCGAAATCCCGCAGCAGTCCGTCCAGCGTCTCGTCGGGCCGCATCACGTGCTGGTCCGCAAATGCCTCGGGGTCGAACGGCCGGGGGTCCTTCGGTGCCGCGTCCGGGGCAGCCGCGACGCGTGCCATCCAGCTGTGCTGCATCCGTGTCACGTGCTTGATCAGGCCACCGACCGACAGCGCGCTCGTCGACGGCGACGAACGGGCCTGCTTGTCGGTGAGGCCGTAGGACACCGCGAAGTAGGCGCTTTGGTGGAAGGCCAAGTACTCGCGCAGGGCGCTGCGCTCGTCGGCTACCGGCGGGGCGAGGGCTGGCATGATCACTCCTCCTGGTTGATGGATTGACGATGTACGTAAAGGCCTCGGAGGCAAGCGATCTCGACGCCATGGTGGATCGCTTCGCGATTGATGTGCAAGACCAGCTTGCTGAGCGGGTAGTCGGCGTACCGCCCCTCGGCCGGGCCGCATTGCGTGGTCAGGTCCGTCACGCTATCCAGCTTTGCAGCAAGGGGTGACAAGTCTGTAGCCGAGCAACGTAAGGTGCGGGCATGCAGCTGATTTCGGCGCGCTCGACCGAACTGTTCGTTGGGCCGCAGGACACGCCGCTACAGCTGGTCAGTGTCACCGTCGGCGGGGTAACCGAGCCGACACCGGTATGGGTCGAGGGCGAGGGGCTGACCGGGGAAGCGCGCGCTTGGGTCGGTGACGAAGTCGTCGAGATTGCGGTGACCGTGCAGCGGCCGGTCGTCGGTGAACGGCGGGCCGCCCGGGTGCATGCGGGGGGCGCCGGCGTTGCGTTCGAGTTCACCGTGGCCGAGCCCGGCTGGACGATGTTCATGGTCAGCCATTTCCACTACGACCCGGTGTGGTGGAACACGCAGGGCGCCTACACCAGCGAGTGGCGCGAACACCCGCCGGGCAAAGGGCGGCAGACCAACGGCTTCGAGTTGGTGCACGCGCACCTGGAAATGGCCCGCCGCGAGCCCGAGTACAAGTTCGTGCTGGCCGAGGTGGATTACCTCAAGCCGTACTGGGACACCCACCCCGAAGACCGCGCCGACCTGCGCCGCTTCATCGCCGAAGGCCGGGTCGAAATCATGGGCGGGACCTACAACGAACCCAACACCAATCTCACCAGCCCGGAGACAACCATCCGAAACCTGGTACACGGCATAGGTTTTCAGCGCGATGTGCTGGGTGCCGATCCGGCCACCGCATGGCAGCTCGACGTGTTCGGCCACGACCCGCAGTTTCCCGGGATGGCCGCCGATGCCGGGCTGACGTCGAGCTCGTGGGCCCGCGGACCGCACCACCAATGGGGGCCGACCCACTCCGGCGGCGTCGAGGGCATGCAGTTCTGCAGCGAGTTCGAATGGATCTCGCCATCCGGGCGCGGCCTGCTCACCCACTACATGCCGGCGCATTACGGGGCGGGCTGGGGCATGGACTCGTCGGCGTCGCTGAGCGAGGCGCAGGACGCCACGTATGCGGTGTTCGACCAGCTCAAGAGGGTCGCGTTGACCCGCAACGTGCTGTTGCCGGTGGGCACCGATTACACCCCGCCGAACAAGTGGGTCACCGAGATCCACCGCGACTGGGCGGCCCGCTACACCTGGCCGCGGTTCGTGTGCGCGCTGCCTCGAGAGTTCTTCGCCTCGGTGCGCGCCGAGCTGGACGAGCGGGGGTCGGTGCCGTCGCCGCAGACGCGCGACATGAATCCGATCTACACCGGCAAGGACGTCTCCTACATCGACACCAAACAAGCCAACCGCGCCGCGGAAAACGCGGTGCTGGATGCCGAGCGCTACGCGGTGTTCGCCGCACTGATGGCCGGCGCCGACTATCCGCATGCCGCGTTGGCCAAGGCGTGGGTGCAGCTGGCCTACGGCGCCCACCACGACGCGATCACCGGCTCCGAGTCCGACCAGGTCTACCTCGATCTGCTGACCGGCTGGCGCGACGCGTGGGAGCTGGGCCGCACCGCCCGCGACAACTCGTTGGCGCTGCTGTCCGGCGCCGTCGAGGGTCCCGCGGACAGGGTCGTGGTGTGGAACGCACTGACCCACCGGCGCACCGACATCGTCACCGCCCGGGTTGATCCGCCGCTGCCCGCCGGGGTGCGGGTGCTGGACGCCGACGGCGCCGAGTTGCCCGCGCTGGTCGAGCACGACGGGCGGTCGGTCAGCTGGCTGGCCCGCGACGTCGGATCGCTGGGCTGGCGGGCCTATCGGCTGGTTCCCGCGGACGAGGCGACCGGCTGGGAACCGATGCCCGGACACGAGATCGAAAATGAGTACTACCGGTTGGCGGCCGACCCGGCCCGGGGCGGGGGAGTCGCGTCCCTGATCCAGGACGGCCGCGAGCTGATCGGGGTCGGGCGGGTGGGTAACGAGCTCGCCGTCTACGACGAATACCCGGCCCACCCGACGCAGGGAGAGGGCCCGTGGCATCTGCTGCCCAAGGGGCCGGTGGTGGGCTCGTCGGAATCGCCGGCGCAGGTGCGGGCCTATCGCGGGCCGCTCGGCCAGCGGCTGGTCGTGCAGGGCCGGATCGGCGAATTGCTGCGTTACACCCAGACCTTGACGCTGTGGAACGGCGTGGGGCGGGTGGACTGCCGCACCACGATCGACGACTTCACCGGCGAGGACCGCCTGCTGCGGCTGCGCTGGCCGTGTCCGGTGCCGGGCGCCATGCCGGTCAGCGAGGTGGGCGACGCCGTGGTGGGTCGCGGGTTCGCGCTGCTGCATGACGGGCTCGCATCCGTGGACACCGAGCACCTGCCGTGGACGCTGGACAACCCGGCCTACGGCTGGTTCGGCCTATCGTCGGCTGCGCGGATTCGATTGGGAAAAAAGGATATTCGTGCGATATCAGTGGCCGAGGTGGTGTCGCCGTCGGAGGCGTCGTCCGGACCGCTAGCGCGCGAGCTGATGGTCGCGCTGGTCCGCGCCGGCGTCACGGCGACCTGCGGCGGCGCCGACAAACCGCGCTACGGCAACCTCGATGTCGACTCCAACCTGCCCGATGTCCGGATCGCGCTCGGCGGGCCCGACCGCAACACCTTCACCAAAGCGGTGCTGGCCGAGGCCGATCCGGGGTACGCGAAGGAACTCGATCGCCAGCTGGCCAAGCGGGGCCGGGCCAGGGTGTGGGTGCCCGCGGCGACGTCGTTGGCGGCGGCCTGGGTGCCCGGCGTCGACCTGCGCGCGGTGCGCGCGCTGCCGGTGCTGGTGATCGATGGCGCCGACGAGAAGCGCCTCCACACCGAAATCGCTTCGGTGGCAGCCGATCTCGACGATGCCGAGATCGGCGTCAAACAGCGGGCCGCGCCGGGCGCCGAACACTTCGAATCCCGCACCGTGGCGTTGCTCAACCGTGGCGTGCCGAGCTTCGCCGTCGACAGCGACGGCACCCTGCACACCGCACTGCTGCGGTCCTGCACCGGCTGGCCGTCCGGCACCTGGATCGACGAACCACGCCGCACCGCGCCGGACGGCTCGAACTTCCAACTCCAGCACTGGACACACCATTTCGACTACGCGCTCGCCTGCGGCGACGGCGACTGGCGGGACGCCGAGATCCCGAACCGCAGCGCGCAGTTCTCCCACCCGCTGCACGCCGTCTTCCCGGATCGACGACAAGGCGACCTGGCGCCCACCGGGTCGCTGCTGCACGTCAAGCCCGCCGACACCGTGCACGTCGGGGCGTTCAAGGCGGCCGGCAACCCGCTGACGGCCGGTCGGTCCGAGCCCGTCGACCCCGGCACGGTGGCGCTGCGGCTGGTCGAAACGACCGGGTCGGCTACCCGGGTGAAGATCGGCTCCCCGCTCGGCAAGCTGGGCGGGCTGCAGCCCGCCGACCTGCTGGAGACGCCGCGGGCGCGTAAGCGATCGATCGAGCTGCACGGCTACCAGGTCGCTACCGTGCTGGCCCGGCTCAAGATCCGTGAGGCACTCGGCGACCCAATCGCGCTGGGCCCGGAAGCCGAGATCGCCCAGCCGCTCTACGCGCGGTACTGGCTGCACAATCGCGGGCCCGCGCCGCTGGGCGGGCTGCCCGCCGTCGCGCACCTGCACCCGCAGCGAGTGCCCGCCGAACCGGGCGGCGAGCTGACCCTGCGGCTCACCGCGGCCAGCGACTGCACCGACGCCGAGCTGCACGGCGTGGTGGTGCTGGCGGGTCCGGACGGCTGGTCGGTGACACCCGCCGAGCTGCCGTTCACGCTGGGCAGCGGCGAGCACCGCGAGGCCGACGTGGTGCTGGCGATCCCGGCCGATGCCCAGCCCGGCCAGTACTCGATCCGGGCGCAGCTGCGTGTCACCGGCGACCGGGTCCCGGCCGCCTGGCGTCAGGCGGTCGAGGACGTGAGCATCGTCGAAGTCGGGGAGGGCCAGGACGCCGACCTGATCTACCTCGTCGGCGGGCCCGACGAGATCGCGCTGCGCCCCGGTGCGACGACCCGGCTCGCGGTGACGATCGGGAGCAATGCCGCGTCGGACCTGTCGGCCGAGGCCCATCTGATCAGCCCCTGGGGCACCTGGGAGTGGATCGGCCCGGCCTCGCTCGGCGCGGTGCTGCCGGCCCGCGGCACCGTCGAGCTGGGCTTCGACGTCAGCCCGCCCGCGTGGCTGGAACCCGGCCAGTGGTGGGCCCTGGTGCGGGTCGGCTGCGCGGGACGGCTGGTCTACTCGCCGGCGGTTAAGGTGACCGTGACATGAGCGCGCAGACGGTTGCCACCGTCGAAGGCACACCCGTCGCGGTCGAGGAGGTCGACGCGGCCGAAGCGCGCTTGCGCGCCGGCCCGCACGCGGCCGCGCTGCCCGCCCGCGGCACCAGCGAGGGGCGCCAACTGCGGCGCTGGCTCACCCAACTCCTGGTGACCGATCGCGTCGTCGCCGCCGAGGTGACCGCGCGCGGACTGAGCGTGCGCGGCGCGCCGGCCGAGGCCGAGCTGCTGCCCGACGTCACGGCCCGCCTGGAGATCGGCAGCGTGGCCGCCGCGGCGCTGGCTGACCCGCGGGCCCGGGCGCTGTTCGCCGACGTGACCGCGACGGTCCGGGTCGGCGATCGCGAGGTGGCCGACTACCACGCCCGCAATCCGCTGCGGTTCGCCGCTCTGCGCCCCGACCGCGACGGCTGGCGCGCGCCGTCGTGCGCTGGGCCGCCGCTCGAGCAGGTTCGTTCCGCGATCACCGAGCACCTGTGTGCCGCCGCGCGCCGTCGCGCCTTCCGGCTGTGGCTGGACGAGCGACGGGCCGCGCTGGTCGAGCTCGCCCCCGGCTACGAGCATCCCGGCGACCCCCGTCAACCCGACAACACCCATAGGCACTGATCGGCCATGCTTACCCTCTGCCTCGACATCGGTGGCACGAAAATCGCTGTGGGCCTTGCTGATTCCGAGGGTTCGCTGGTCTACACCGCTACCCGGCCCACGCCGGCGGGCGGTTCGGCCGACCAGGTGTGGGCCGTCGTCGCCGCGATGATCGCCGAGGCGTTAGCCGCGGCCGGCGGGGTGGTCCGCGCGGTGGGCATCGCGTCGGCCGGCCCGATCGATCTGCCCAGCGGAACGGTCAGTCCGATCAACATCGGGGGCTGGCAGGGGTTTCCGCTGCGGGACCGGGTCGCGTCCGTCGTGCCTGGCGTGCCGGTGCGGCTGGGTGGCGACGGCGTATGCATGGCGTTGGGGGAGCATTGGCACGGAGCGGGACGGGGTGCGGGGTTCCTGTTGGCCATGGTGGTGTCCACTGGCGTCGGCGGCGGATTGGTGCTCAACGGCATGCCCTACACCGGGCGCACCGGCAATGCCGGTCATGTCGGTCACGTGGTGGTTGAAGAGGGTGGCGAACGGTGCGCGTGTGGAGGTCGCGGCTGCGTCGAGACGGTGGCCGCCGGCCCGTGGCTGGTGCGCTGGGCGAGGGCCAACGGTTGGTCCGCACCACCCGGTGCCGGGGCGCGGGAGCTGGCTGCGGCGGCGGCGGCCGGGGATGCGATCGCGCTGCGCGCATTCCACCGCGGGGCCACCGGACTCGCGGCGATGATCGCCTCGGTGGCCGCGGTGTGCGATCTGGACCTGGTGATCATCGGGGGTGGAGTCGCCAAATCCGGTGGCCTGCTCTTCGACCCGCTGCACGCGGTGCTGGCCGACTATGCCGGGCTGGATTTCTTGTCCGGCCTACGTGCCGTGCCGGCAGAGCTGGGCGGCGAGGCGGGCCTGGTCGGCGCGGCCCGGCTCGCGGGGCTATAGCTAACCACGTTGCGCTGCATATGCTTTCGGCCCCAATCGCACAAACTCGCCAGAACCGGCTCCAGCGTTGTGCCGTACTCGGAAATCGAGTAGTGCACACAGGGCGGAACCGTGCGGGCGTCGTGGCGCTCGATGATTCCGGCGTCGACCAGCTCGTGCAGGTGCCGGATCAGCATCCGCTCGGTGATGCCCGGGATGCTGCGCCGCAACTCGGCGGTCCGCATCGGGCCGTCAGACAGCCGCCACAGGATCGTGCCCTTCCAGCGGCCGTCGATCACCGACAGCGCGGCGTCGATCGGGCAGTGACCGATTTCTTTTTTCGATACCGCCATCGCAGCTCCCAGCCTCGCAAGCATGCTGACTAATTTGTCAGTACCTTGATATTTGTCAGCATAACAGCCAGGGTCGTTCTCATGAACGACATGCTGAACGCACTGGCGGTGGTGATCGCCGGGCCGATGGTGGGCGTGGAGTTGTCGGTCGCGGCCTTCTTCAATCCGATGTTCGCGCCGCTGCCTGACGATGCCTTCCGCGCGGTCCGGGGCCGGGCTGCTCGGGTGCTGGGCGCCGTGATGCCGTTCTGGTACATCGGCACCCTGCTGATGCTGGCCGTGGCGGCGGTCCGCGGCTGGGGCGCGACGAGTGGCTGGCTGTGCGCCTTCGCCGCGGGCCTGATGGTGGTCGTCGTGCTGTTGACCGTGACGATGCTGGTGCCGATCAACAACCGCATCGCGAAGTGGCCGGCCACCGGCGAGATATCGCGCGAGCTCGCGGCGCGGTGGGACCGGCTGCACTGGCTGCGGGTGTTGCTGCTGCTGGTGGTGCTCGCTCTGCTGGCCGTCGCCGTCACCTGAGATTGGCCGTTTGGCTGACGGCGGGTTGTGCCGCTATCCTTGGTGCCGATCCACCGAAGACCGTCGGTCACCGAGCAATCGGTCGAAGGTCCGGGAACATCCCGGCGGCCCACGCAGGAGGACGAGGCCTTACCGCCGGCGCCCGCGCCGGTGTATCTCAACGCCCCGTGCCGCATCCTGCGCCGGGGCGTTCGTCGTTCCTCGGGTGATCACCGACGACACAGTTTCACTGCGTTTCACTGAGGAGGTATGCATGGCCAAAGCCGACAAGGCCACCGCCGTCGCGGACATTGTCGAGCAGTTCAGCGCCTCGACCGCGACCGTCATCACCGAATACCGCGGTCTGACGGTCGCCAACCTGGCCGAGCTGCGCCGCTCGCTGGCGGGTTCGGCGACCTACACCGTGGCCAAGAACACGCTGATCAAGCGGGCAGCCACGGAAGCGGGGATCGAGGGCCTCGACGAGCTGTTCGCGGGCCCGACGGCCATCGCGTTCGTCAGCGGCGAGCCCGTCGACGCCGCCAAGGCCATCAAGACCTTCGCCAAGGAGAACAAGGCGCTGGTCATCAAGGGTGGCTACATGGACGGCCACGCGCTGACGGTGGCCGAGGTCGAGCGCATCGCCGACCTGGAATCCCGCGAGGTGTTGCTGGCCAAGCTGGCCGGTGCCATGAAGGGCAACCTCGCCAAGGCCGCCGGCCTGTTCAACGCGCCGGTTTCGCAGTTCGCCCGCCTCGCGGCCGCTCTGCAGGAGAAGAAGGCGGCCGACCCGGCCGCCGCAGCGGCCCCGGCCGCAGAACCCGCTCCCGAAGCCGCGGCTTCGGAAGCACCCGCCGAGGCAGAAGCACCCGACGAGACACCGGCTGACGCCGAATAACCCATAAACCCAATTCAGGAAGGACCCACACCATGGCAAAAATCTCCACCGATGACCTGCTCGACGTCTTCAAGGAAATGACCCTGCTCGAGCTCTCGGACTTCGTGAAGAAGTTCGAGGAGACCTTCGAGGTCACCGCGGCCGCCCCGGTCGCCGTTGCCGCTGCCGGTGGCGCTGCCGCCGGTGGTGCCCCCGCCGAGGCCGCCGAGGAGCAGTCCGAGTTCGACGTCATCCTCGAGGCCGCCGGCGACAAGAAGATCGGCGTCATCAAGGTGGTCCGCGAGATCGTCTCCGGCCTGGGCCTGAAAGAGGCCAAGGACCTGGTCGACGGCGCACCCAAGCCGCTGCTGGAGAAGGTCGCCAAGGAAGCCGCCGAGGAGGCCAAGGGCAAGCTCGAGGCTGCCGGCGCGACCGTCACCGTCAAGTAGTTCAACTCGCGCAACCCCCGGGACCCAGGTTCCGGGGGTTTCGTGTGTTCAGCGCATCGCAGACTCGAGCGACTGCGCCACTTGCTGCGCGGAATCCCCAAGCGCAACAAGCAAATTCGTGGTCAGCGCGGTGAGCACCGGCGCGACCGCCGAGCCGTCGTCGCCGTAGTACCCGGCCAGCTCCAGCATCACGAATCCGTGAATCAACGCCCAGAACTGGGCGGCGGTGGCCACGACGGACGCGTCGTCGTCGGCGCTGCCCACCGTGATCCGGCCGTCCAGCATGCACCGGCGCACCACCCGCACCACGTGCGCGAAGCTGGGGTCGTGCTGCTCGATCTGAGCGACCGTTAGGGTCAAGACATTGCCGGCCGGCGCGTTGATGCCGTGCGCGCTGGTGCTACCGAACATCAGCCGGTACATGTGTGGCCGCTCGATGGCGTAGCGGCGGTAGGCGGCACCGACGGTAAACAGATCGGCCACCGGATCGGCGGTCTGCGGCACCGTCTGGGCGGCGTCGAACTGACGTAGACCCTCCTCGGCGACCGCCGCGATCAGGCCCCGCATCCCGCCAAAATGGGTGTACACGGCCATCGTCGAGGTCCCCGCGGCGCTGGCCACCTTGCGGGTCTGCAGGGCATCGGGGCCGTCGCTGTCGAGCAGGCCGACCGCGGCGTGCAGCATCTCGTCGCGAACACTGCGCTGAACTTCCGAAGTCATCTCTCCAACCATCTCCGATGAGGCCTTGCCATCTTCTCACTACCGGCGTACCGTCTCAATAACGCTGCAATAACAATGTTATAGGAGCTCAGCCCATGACTTCCACACAAACCGCCCAATCCGAGAACCCCTATCTCGAGGGCTTCCTGGCGCCGGTGGGCGCCGAAGTGACCGCGACCGACCTCACCGTGACCGGGCAGATCCCCGAGCACCTGGACGGGCGCTACCTGCGCAACGGGCCCAACCCGGCCGCGCAGGTCGACCCGGCCACCTATCACTGGTTCACCGGCGACGCGATGGTGCACGGGGTGGCGCTGCGCGACGGCAAGGCCTGCTGGTATCGCAACCGCTGGGTCCGCACCCCGCCGACCAGCGCCGCGCTGGGCGAGCCCGAGCGAACGGGGTTGAACCCACGCATCGGCATGCTGTCGGTCGGCCCCAACACCAACGTGCTGACCCACGCCCGGCGCACGCTGGCACTGGTCGAGGGCGGCGGTGCCAACTACGAGCTCACCGACGAACTGGACACCGTCGGGCCATGCGACTTCGACGGGACATTGTTCGGTGGCTACACCGCCCACCCGCACCGGGATCCGCGCACCGGCGAATTGCACGCGGTGTCCTACAGCTTCGGACGCGGGCACACCGTGCAGTACTCGGTGATCGACACCGCGGGGCGCGCGCGGCGCACCGTCGACATCGACGTGTCCGGGTCGCCGATGATGCATGACTTCTCGCTGACGGATAAGTACGTGGTGATCTACGACCTGCCGGTGACGTTCGACCCGGCCCAGGTGGTGCCGGCCAACGTGCCGCGCTGGCTGAGTTTGCCGGCGCGCTTGGTCATGGAGTCGGTGCTCGGCCGGGTCCGGATTCCCGGCCCGATGATGGCGGCGATCAACAGCAATCGGCAGCCCATGCATCGGATGCCATACAGCTGGAAGGACACCTATCCGGCGCGCATCGGGGTGATGCCCCGCGAAGGCGGCAACGCGGACGTGCGCTGGTTCGATATCGAGCCGTGCTACGTCTTCCACCCGCTCAACGCCTTCTCGGAGATGCGCGCCGGGACTGAGGTCCTGGTACTCGACGTGGTCAGCTACGCGCGGATGTTCGAGCGCGACCTGCGCGGTCCCGGCGACAGCCGCCCCGTGCTGAACCGCTGGACGATCAACCTGACGACCGGCGCGGTCAGCACCGAACGCCGCGACGATCGTCCGCAGGAGTTTCCCCGGATCGACGAGTCGGTGCTGGGTGCGCGCCACCGGTTCGGATACGCCGTCGGCCTGGACGGCGGCTACCTCTCCGGTGGAGCAACCGAGATGACCACGGCGCTGTACAAGCACGACTACGCGACGGGATCAAGCACCGTCGCGGCGCTGGAACCGGACCTTTTGCTCGGCGAGATGTCCTTTGTGCCCAACCCCACCAACGGCTCGGGGCAGCGTGCCGAGGACGACGGCGTCCTGATGGGCTACGCCTATCACCGGGGCCGTGACGAAGGGCAATTGCTGATCCTGGACGCTCAGACGCTCGACTCGGTTGCGACCGTTCACCTGCCGCAGCGGGTACCGATGGGCTTCCACGGCAACTGGGCTCCAACCGATTGACACTTTACGGTCACTGCCGGGACCATTAGCCTGCCTGCAGGGGCGGGTCTCAGGTCAGCGAATTTTTCGCTCCGGTGCTGTGCAACCATGCTGTGCGGTCCCGGGCGTGCGCTACAGTGACTCATGCCACACAAAGGGGCAGGTGGCAGCATGCGTCGACGGAAGGGTTCCCTATGGGTGTCGCTATCGAGGTCAATGGTCTGACCAAGTCCTTCGGATCATCGAGGATTTGGGAAGACGTGACCCTGGATGTCCCTGCCGGGGAGGTCAGCGTTTTGCTGGGCCCGTCGGGTACCGGCAAGTCCGTGTTTTTGAAGTCTTTGATCGGCCTCCTTCGTCCAGAACGTGGCTCGATTGTCATCGATGGCACCGACATCATCGAGTGTT
This sequence comes from Mycobacterium florentinum, assembly GCF_010730355.1. Lineage (NCBI taxonomy): Bacteria > Bacillati > Actinomycetota > Actinomycetes > Mycobacteriales > Mycobacteriaceae > Mycobacterium > Mycobacterium florentinum. Next base: position 2,744,181 of record NZ_AP022576.1, on the reverse strand, counting down.
CGGCCAAGGAGCTCTACGAGATCCGCACGTTGTTCGGGGTGCTGTTCCAGGACGGTGCGCTGTTCGGCTCGATGAACCTGTTCGACAACACCGCCTTCCCGCTGCGTGAGCACACCAAGAAGAAGGAAGGCGAAATCCGTGACATCGTCATGGAGAAGCTCGAGTTGGTGGGTCTGGGCGGCGACGAGAAGAAGTTCCCCGGCGAGATCTCCGGTGGTATGCGCAAGCGTGCCGGCCTGGCTCGCGCCCTGGTGCTGGACCCGCAGATCATCCTGTGCGACGAGCCCGACTCCGGTCTGGACCCGGTCCGTACCGCGTATCTGAGCCAGCTGATTCTGGACATCAACGCCCAGATCGACGCGACGATCCTGATCGTGACGCACAACATCAACATCGCCCGCACGGTGCCGGACAACATCGGGATGTTGTTCCGCAAGCACTTGGTGATGTTCGGTCCGCGTGAGGTGCTGCTGACCAGCGATGAGCCGGTGGTGCGCCAGTTCCTCAACGGCCGGCGTATCGGCCCGATCGGTATGTCGGAGGAGAAGGACGAGGCGACCATGGCCGAAGAGCAGGCGCTGCTCGATGCCGGTCACCACGCCGGTGGTACCGAGGAGATCGAGGGTGTGCCGCCGCAGATCACCGCGACGCCGGGGATGCCCGAGCGCAAGGGTGTGGCTCGTCGCCAGGCCCGGGTGCGCGAGATGCTGCACACCTTGCCCAAGAAGGCGCAGGCCGCGATCCTCGACGACCTCGAGGGCACACACAAGTACCAAGCGCACGAGTTCGGCGACTAGCCGCAATCGTCTGACCTAGACCCGTCGCCACGGCTTGCAGTGGCGACGGGTCTAGGGGTGCGCGCCGCAAGCTGCGGACAGAGGAATTCGGCGACAACTTGCCGCCCCTTCCTCTTGACGAACGGGCGCGCACAGGCCAATCTGTTGGGCAGCATGTACCTACGGGAAAGTCGAGATGCCAGCCAGCGCCGATGCTCCCCGGATGGGTAGTTGAGGAATGCGCGCGCCTGCGCTATTGTTGGACGTTGCGCTGGCTACTTCCTGCCCACCTCACCCGCCACCTGACACCGTGGTCTTAGCCTGAGCCCCTTCTGCGGTTCAGCTATTTAGTTGCGCGCGTGAGGCTTGGTAGTTCGTTCGCCGGCATAAACCGAAACAAGTTGCGGCGAACAGACCCGGTGGCCCGGTTCTCGTCAGTCGCACGAGGTGCTGGAAGGATGCATCTTGGCAGATTCTCGCCAGAGCAAGACGGACTCCTCTAGTTCTAACAACTCCGTGCCTGGAGCACCTGACCGAGTTTCTTTCGCCAAGCTCCGCGAACCGCTTGAGGTTCCGGGGCTTCTCGACGTGCAGACCGACTCCTTCGAGTGGTTGATCGGCTCGCCGCGTTGGCGTGAGATTGCCTCCGGCCGCGGGGACGTCAACCCGGTCGGTGGCCTCGAAGAGGTGCTGAACGAGTTGTCGCCGATCGAGGACTTCTCGGGCTCAATGTCACTGTCGTTCTCCGACCCCCGCTTCGACGAAGTCAAGGCGCCGGTGGACGAGTGCAAAGACAAGGACATGACGTACGCGGCTCCGCTGTTCGTCACGGCCGAGTTCATCAACAACAACACCGGTGAGATCAAGAGCCAGACGGTCTTCATGGGTGACTTCCCGATGATGACCGAGAAAGGCACGTTCATCATCAACGGGACCGAGCGCGTCGTGGTCAGCCAGCTGGTCCGGTCGCCCGGTGTGTACTTCGACGAGTCGATCGACAAGTCGACCGAGAAGCTGCTGCACAGCGTCAAGGTGATTCCGAGCCGCGGTGCGTGGCTGGAGTTCGACGTCGACAAGCGCGACACCGTCGGCGTTCGCATCGACCGCAAGCGCCGTCAGCCGGTCACCGTGCTGCTCAAGGCGCTGGGCTGGACCAACGAGCAGATCCACGAGCGGTTCGGCTTCTCCGAGATCATGATGTCGACGCTGGAGAAGGACAACACCGCCGGCACCGACGAGGCGCTGCTGGACATCTACCGCAAGCTGCGTCCGGGCGAGCCGCCGACCAAAGAGTCCGCGCAGACCCTGCTGGAGAACCTGTTCTTCAAGGAGAAGCGCTACGACCTGGCCCGCGTCGGCCGCTACAAGGTCAACAAGAAGCTCGGCCTGCACGCCGGCGAGCCGATCACGTCGTCGACGCTGACCGAGGAAGACGTCGTCGCCACCATCGAGTACCTGGTGCGCCTGCACGAGGGCCAGGCGACCATGACGGTTCCCGGCGGCACCGAGGTTCCGGTGGAGACCGACGACATCGACCACTTCGGCAACCGCCGTCTGCGCACCGTCGGAGAGCTGATCCAGAACCAGATCCGGGTCGGTATGTCCCGGATGGAGCGCGTCGTCCGCGAGCGGATGACGACGCAGGACGTCGAGGCGATCACGCCGCAGACCCTGATCAACATCCGTCCCGTCGTGGCGGCGATCAAGGAGTTCTTCGGCACCAGCCAGCTGTCCCAGTTCATGGACCAGAACAACCCGTTGTCAGGGCTCACCCACAAGCGCCGCCTCTCAGCGCTGGGGCCGGGCGGTCTGTCGCGTGAGCGCGCGGGCCTCGAGGTCCGTGACGTGCACCCGTCGCACTACGGCCGGATGTGTCCGATCGAGACCCCTGAGGGTCCGAACATCGGTCTGATCGGTTCGCTGTCGGTGTACGCGCGGGTCAACCCGTTCGGGTTCATCGAGACGCCGTACCGCAAGGTCGTCGACGGTGTGGTTTCCGACGAGATCCACTACCTGACCGCCGACGAGGAGGACCGCCACGTTGTGGCGCAGGCCAACTCGCCGATCGACGCCGACGGCCGGTTCGAGGAGTCGCGCGTTCTGGTTCGCCGCAAGGCGGGCGAGGTCGAGTACGTGCCGTCGTCCGAGGTGGACTACATGGACGTCTCGCCGCGCCAGATGGTGTCGGTGGCCACGGCCATGATTCCGTTCCTCGAGCACGACGACGCCAACCGTGCCCTGATGGGTGCCAACATGCAGCGCCAGGCCGTTCCGCTGGTGCGCAGCGAGGCGCCGCTGGTCGGTACCGGTATGGAGCTGCGCGCCGCGATCGACGCCGGCGATGTGGTGGTGGCCGACAAGGCCGGGGTGATCGAGGAGGTGTCCGCCGACTACATCACCGTGATGGCCGACGACGGCACCCGGCACACCTACCGGATGCGCAAGTTCGCCCGGTCCAACCACGGCACCTGCGCCAACCAGTCGCCGATCGTCGACGCGGGAGACCGCGTCGAGGCCGGCCAGGTGATTGCCGACGGTCCCTGCACCGAAAACGGCGAGATGGCCCTCGGCAAGAACCTGCTGGTTGCGATCATGCCGTGGGAAGGCCACAACTACGAGGACGCGATCATCCTCTCCAACCGCCTGGTCGAAGAGGACGTGCTCACCTCGATCCACATCGAGGAGCACGAGATCGATGCCCGCGACACCAAGCTGGGCGCCGAGGAGATCACCCGGGACATCCCGAACGTCTCCGACGAGGTGCTCGCCGACTTGGACGAGCGCGGCATCGTGCGCATCGGTGCCGAGGTTCGTGACGGCGACATCCTGGTCGGCAAGGTCACCCCGAAGGGTGAGACCGAGCTGACTCCGGAGGAGCGGCTGCTGCGGGCGATCTTCGGTGAGAAGGCCCGTGAGGTCCGCGACACCTCGCTGAAGGTGCCGCACGGCGAGTCCGGCAAGGTGATCGGCATTCGGGTGTTCTCGCGTGAGGACGACGACGAACTGCCCGCCGGTGTCAACGAGCTGGTTCGCGTCTACGTGGCCCAGAAGCGCAAGATCTCCGACGGTGACAAGCTGGCCGGACGCCACGGCAACAAGGGCGTCATCGGCAAGATCCTGCCGGTCGAGGACATGCCGTTCATGCCGGACGGCACCCCGGTCGACATCATCCTGAACACCCACGGTGTGCCCCGACGTATGAACATCGGCCAGATCCTGGAAACCCACCTCGGGTGGGTCGCCAAGGCCGGCTGGAACATCGAGGGCACGCCCGAGTGGGCGGCGAACCTGCCGGAGGGCCTGCGGCACGCGCAGCCGGACCAGACGGTGTCGACCCCGGTGTTCGACGGCGCCAAGGAGGAGGAGCTGCAGGGCCTGCTGGCCTGCACGCTGCCCAACCGCGACGGCGACGTGATGGTGAACGCGGACGGCAAGGCGAGGCTGTTCGATGGCCGCAGCGGCGAGCCGTTCCCGTACCCGGTGACCGTTGGCTACATGTACATCATGAAGCTGCACCACCTGGTGGACGACAAGATCCACGCCCGCTCCACCGGTCCGTACTCGATGATCACCCAGCAGCCGTTGGGTGGTAAGGCGCAGTTCGGTGGTCAGCGATTCGGTGAGATGGAGTGCTGGGCCATGCAGGCCTACGGCGCGGCGTACACGCTGCAGGAGCTGTTGACCATCAAGTCGGACGACACCGTCGGCCGGGTCAAGGTATACGAGGCGATCGTCAAGGGCGAGAACATCCCCGAGCCGGGTATCCCCGAGTCGTTCAAGGTGTTGCTCAAGGAGCTGCAGTCACTGTGCCTCAACGTTGAGGTTCTGTCGTCGGATGGTGCGGCGATCGAACTGCGCGAGGGCGAGGATGAAGACCTGGAGCGCGCCGCCGCGAACCTGGGAATCAACCTGTCCCGCAACGAATCCGCGTCCGTCGAGGATCTGGCCTAACCAACGTTTTCAAGTATCTAAACCCGCAAGGGGAAAGGGAGTTACGTGCTCGACGTCAACTTCTTCGATGAACTCCGTATTGGCCTGGCCACCGCGGAAGACATCAGGCAATGGTCTTACGGCGAGGTCAAGAAGCCGGAGACGATCAACTACCGCACGCTCAAGCCCGAGAAGGACGGCCTGTTCTGCGAGAAGATCTTCGGACCGACTCGCGACTGGGAGTGCTACTGCGGCAAGTACAAGCGCGTGCGCTTCAAGGGCATCATCTGCGAGCGCTGTGGCGTCGAGGTAACTCGGGCCAAGGTGCGTCGCGAGCGGATGGGACACATCGAGCTGGCCGCACCGGTCACGCACATCTGGTACTTCAAGGGCGTGCCTTCGCGCCTCGGGTACCTGCTCGACCTGGCGCCGAAGGATCTCGAGAAGATCATCTACTTCGCGGCCTACGTGATCACCGCGGTCGACGACGAGATGCGGCACAACGAGCTCTCGACGCTCGAGGCCGAAATGGTGGTGGAGCGCAAGGGTGTTGAGGACCAGCGCGACGCCGACCTGGAGGCCCGTGCCCAGAAGCTGGAGGCCGACCTGGCCGAGCTGGAGGCCGAGGGCGCGAAAGCCGATGCGCGGCGCAAGGTTCGCGACAGTGGCGAGCGCGAGATGCGTCAGATCCGCGACCGGGCCCAGCGCGAGCTGGACCGGCTCGATGACATCTGGACGACGTTCACCAAGCTGGCTCCCAAGCAGCTGATCGTCGACGAGAACCTCTACCGCGAGCTCGTCGACCGGTACGGCGAGTACTTCACCGGGGCCATGGGCGCGGAGTCGATCCAGAAGTTGATCGAGAACTTCGACATCGACGCCGAGGCCGACATCCTGCGTGACGTCATCCGAAACGGCAAGGGGCAGAAGAAGCTTCGTGCGCTGAAGCGTCTGAAGGTCGTCGCGGCCTTCCAACAGTCGGGTAACTCGCCGATGGGCATGGTGCTCGACGCGGTGCCGGTGATCCCGCCGGAGCTGCGCCCGATGGTGCAGCTCGACGGTGGCCGGTTCGCCACGTCCGACCTGAACGACCTGTACCGCCGCGTGATCAACCGCAACAACCGCCTCAAGAGGCTGATCGACCTCGGTGCGCCCGAGATCATCGTCAACAATGAGAAGCGGATGCTGCAGGAGTCGGTGGACGCGCTGTTCGACAACGGCCGTCGCGGCCGTCCGGTCACCGGGCCGGGTAACCGTCCGCTGAAGTCGTTGAGCGACTTGCTCAAGGGTAAGCAGGGCCGGTTCCGTCAGAACCTGCTCGGTAAGCGTGTCGACTACTCGGGCCGTTCGGTCATCGTGGTCGGCCCGCAGCTCAAGCTGCACCAGTGCGGTCTGCCCAAGCTGATGGCGCTGGAGCTGTTCAAGCCGTTCGTGATGAAGCGGCTGGTCGACCTCAACCACGCGCAGAACATCAAGAGCGCCAAGCGAATGGTCGAGCGCCAGCGTCCCCAGGTGTGGGACGTGCTCGAAGAGGTCATCGCCGAGCACCCGGTTCTGCTGAACCGTGCGCCCACGCTGCATCGACTCGGCATTCAGGCTTTCGAGCCAATGCTGGTGGAGGGCAAGGCCATTCAGCTGCACCCGTTGGTGTGTGAGGCGTTCAACGCCGACTTCGACGGTGACCAGATGGCGGTGCACCTGCCGCTGAGTGCCGAGGCGCAGGCCGAGGCTCGCATCTTGATGCTGTCGTCGAACAACATCCTGTCGCCCGCGTCCGGCCGCCCGCTGGCCATGCCGCGACTCGACATGGTGACCGGGCTGTACTACCTGACCACCGAGGTGGCCGGGGCCGAAGGCGAATACCGCGCGGCCGGCAAGGACCAGCCGGAGCAGGGCGTGTACTCCTCGCCGGCCGAGGCGATCATGGCGTCCGACCGCGGCTTGCTCTCGGTTCGGGCCCAGATCAAGGTGCGGTTGACGCAGCTGCGTCCGCCGGCCGAGATCGAGACCGAGCTGTTCGGTCAGAACGGTTGGCAGCCAGGCGATTCGTGGATGGCCGAGACGACCCTGGGTCGGGTGCTGTTCAACGAGCTGCTGCCGCTGGGCTACCCGTTCGTGAACAAGCAGATGCACAAGAAGGTGCAGGCTGCCATCATCAACGATCTGGCCGAGCGCTACCCGATGATCGTGGTCGCGCAGACCGTCGACAAGCTGAAGGACGCCGGTTTCTACTGGGCGACCCGAAGCGGCGTCACGGTCTCGATGGCCGACGTGCTGGTGCCGCCGCGGAAGAAGGAGATCCTCGACCACTACGAGGACCGGGCGGACAAGGTCGAAAAGCAGTTCCAGCGTGGTGCTTTGAACCACGACGAGCGCAACGAGGCGCTGGTGGAGATCTGGAAGGAAGCCACCGACGAGGTCGGTAAGGCGCTGCGCGAGCACTACCCGGCCGACAACCCGATCATCACGATCGTCGACTCGGGTGCCACGGGTAACTTCACCCAGACCCGAACGCTGGCCGGCATGAAGGGCCTGGTGACCAACCCGAAGGGTGAGTTCATCCCGCGTCCGGTCAAGTCGTCGTTCCGCGAGGGCCTGACCGTGCTGGAGTACTTCATCAACACGCACGGCGCTCGAAAGGGTCTGGCGGACACCGCGTTGCGTACCGCCGACTCCGGGTACCTGACCCGTCGTCTGGTGGACGTGTCGCAGGACGTCATCGTCCGCGAGCACGACTGCGAGACCGAGCGCGGCATCATCGTCGAGCTGGCCGAGCGTCAGCCCGACGGCACCCTGATCCGTGACCCGTACATCGAAACCTCGGCGTACGCACGGACTTTGGGCGCCGACGCGGTCGACGAGGCCGGCAACGTCGTCGTCGCGCGTGGTGAGGACCTGGGCGACCCGTCGATCGAGGCCTTGCTGGCTGCGGGCATCACGCAGATCAAGGTCCGTTCGGTGCTGACGTGCACCACCGGTACCGGTGTGTGTGCGACCTGTTACGGGCGTTCGATGGCGACCGGCAAGCTGGTCGACATCGGCGAGGCCGTCGGTATCGTGGCCGCGCAGTCCATTGGTGAGCCCGGTACGCAGCTGACCATGCGTACCTTCCACCAGGGTGGTGTCGGTGAGGACATCACCGGCGGTCTGCCGCGTGTGCAGGAGCTGTTCGAGGCCCGGGTGCCGCGAGGCAAGGCGCCGATCGCCGACGTCACCGGGCGGGTTCAGCTCGAGGACGGCGAGCGCTTCTACAAGATCACCATCGTTCCCGACGATGGCGGCGAGGAAGTCGTCTACGACAAGCTCTCCAAGCGGCAGCGGCTGCGTGTGTTCAAGCACGAAGACGGTTCCGAGCGAGTGCTTTCCGACGGCGACCACGTCGAGGTGGGCCAGCAGCTGATGGAAGGCTCGGCCGACCCGCACGAGGTGCTGCGCGTGCAGGGCCCCCGCGAGGTGCAGATCCACTTGGTCCGCGAGGTCCAGGAGGTCTACCGCGCTCAGGGTGTGTCGATCCACGACAAACACATCGAGGTGATCGTTCGCCAGATGCTGCGCCGCGTCACCATCATCGACTCGGGCGCGACGGAGTTCCTGCCGGGTTCGCTGATCGACCGCGCGGAGTTCGAAGCGGAGAACCGCCGGGTAGTGGCCGAGGGCGGCGAGCCCGCGGCCGGACGTCCGGTGCTGATGGGTATCACGAAGGCGTCGCTGGCCACCGACTCGTGGCTGAGTGCGGCGTCGTTCCAGGAGACCACGCGAGTGCTGACCGATGCGGCGATCAACTGCCGCAGCGACAAGCTCAATGGTCTGAAGGAGAACGTGATCATCGGAAAGCTGATCCCGGCCGGTACCGGAATCAACCGGTACCGCAACATCCAGGTTCAGCCGACCGAGGAGGCCCGCGCCGCGGCGTACACGATCCCGTCCTACGAGGATCAGTACTACAGCCCGGACTTCGGCCAGGCCACCGGTGCCGCGGTTCCGCTGGACGACTACGGCTACAGCGACTACCGCTAGTCAGTAGCGCGAACAGACGCAAAAGCCCCCGCACGCACGGCGTGTCGGGGGCTTTTGCGTCTTGTCACCATATCCATAGATGCGCCTTGATCCCCAACGCGTTGGTGGATGAGTACTTTCGGCCCTGACCGCGATGCATTGTCGCTGGCGTGGATATCGAAAGCGTGTTAGTAGCCCGTGGCGGGTTGGCGACGACCCGCGAACTCCTGACCGTGGTCTCTCGCAAGCGTCTCGCCGGAATGATCAAGGCGGGCAGGCTTGTTCGGGTATGCCGCGGAGTCTATGCGTTACACGAACCCGACGTGTTGATGAAACTTGGAGCGCTCGATCTTGTTGCCGGCCAGCCGATTGTGGCGTGCATGGGGACGGCAGCAGCGTTGTACGGATTCGATACGGAAGGCGTGTCGTGCGTTCACATTCTCGATCCCGGGGTGCGAATGCGGCCGTCAGTCGGAGTCATGGTGCATCAGCGAATCGGCGCACCGTTGAGACGAGTCGAAGGTCGTCTTGCGACCGCACCCGCGTGGACGGTGATCGAAGTCGCGCGGATGCTGCGGCGTCCGCGTGCCCTAGCCACGCTCGATGCGGCGCTCTACGTTGGCGCATGCACCAGAGGGGAACTGGAAGCCGTCATCCGTGAGCACAAAGGCCGCCGCGGAATCGTCAAGGTTCGAGAGTTGACCGGCCACGCCGACGGTCGCGCAGAGTCGCCGATGGAGAGCGAGGCCAGGCTCGTATTTGTCGACAATAGGTTGCGTATGCCGGAGTTGCAGTACAGCATCGTCGATCATTACGGGAGGTGCTGGCGCGTCGACTTCGCATGGCCGGATGCGATGGTCATCGCCGAGTACGACAGCATCGAATGGCACATGAGCCGCGAGGCTTTTGTCCACGATCGGCTCAAAACCGCTCGCCTACAGGAGTGCGGGTGGACAGTGATTCCAATGACCGTCAACGACATAAGACTGGATCCGCTTGGCTTGATCGCGCGCATTAACCGCCACCTTTAGGCCCGGGCGAGCAGACGCAAAAGCCCCCGCACGCACGGCGTGTGTGGGGCTTTTGCGTCTGCTCGCGGTAACTCGCGGCGCGTCGGCGCCGCTCACTAGACTGGCCAACGTGCTGATCGGTTCGCACGTCAGTCCGCAAGACCCGCTGGCCGCAGCGGAGGCCGAGGGCGCTGACGTAGTACAGATATTCCTCGGCAACCCGCAGAGTTGGAAGGCGCCCAAGCCCCGTGAGGACGCCGCCGTGCTGAGGGCCGCGGCGCTGCCGATCTACGTGCACGCGCCCTATCTGATCAATGTCGCGTCGGCGAACAACCGGGTACGGATCCCGTCGCGCAAAATCCTGCAGCAGACCTGCGATGCGGCCGCCGAGATCGGCGCCGCGGCGGTCATCGTGCACGGTGGCCACGTCGCCGACGACAATGACCTCGACGAGGGCTTCGTACGCTGGCGCAAGGCGCTCGATCAGCTGGAATCCACCGTGCCGGTGTACCTGGAGAACACCGCGGGCGGCGACCACGCGATGGCCCGCCACTTCGACACCATCGCCAGGCTGTGGGATGTCATCGGCGACAGCGGAATTGGCTTCTGCCTGGACACCTGCCACACCTGGGCGGCCGGTGAGGCGCTGGTCAATGCCGTCGATCGGATCAAGGCCATCACCGGTCGGATCGATCTGGTGCACTGCAACGACTCCAAGGACGAGGCGGGCTCGGGCCGCGACCGCCACGCCAATCTGGGCACCGGACAGATCGATCCGGAATTGCTGGTCGCGGCGGTCAAGGCCGCGGACGCGCCGGTGATCTGTGAAACCTCCGACGAGGGCCGCAAGGACGACATCGCGTTCCTGCGGGAGAACACCAACGCCTGAACCCAGGACCGGCGTATTACACCTCTTGTGCAGTTGTTGAAAAACTGTAATATGGGTGGCATGTCGGACACGCACGTCGTCACCAACCAGGTTCCGCCGCTGGACAACTACAACCCCGCGACATCACCGATGCTCGTCGAGGCCCTGATCCGCGAGGGCGGGCAGTGGGGTCTGGACGAGGTGCACGCGGTCGGGGCGTTGTCGGCCAGTCACGAGGCCCAGCGCTGGGGTGAGCTCGCGGACCGCAATCAGCCGATCCTGCACACCCATGACCGCACCGGGCACCGGGTCGACGAGGTCGAGTTCGACCCGGCCTACCACGAGTTGATGCGCGCGGCGATTGCGCACGGCATGCATGCGGCGCCGTGGGCCGACGATCGCCCGGGCGCGCATGTGGTGCGGGCCGCGAAGACCTCGGCGTGGAATGTCGAGCCGGGTCACGTCTGCCCGATCTCGATGACTTATGCCGTCGTCCCGGCGCTGCGCTACAACCCCGAGCTGGCCGCTGTATACGAACCACTGCTGACCAGTCGCGAGTACGACCCGGAACTCAAGCTGGCCACCACGAAGGCCGGCATCACCGCGGGCATGTCGATGACCGAGAAGCAGGGCGGCTCCGACGTGCGCGCCGGCACCACTCAGGCGACCCCGAACGGCGACGGCACCTACAGCCTGGTCGGTCACAAATGGTTCACCTCGGCGCCGATGTGCGACATCTTCCTGGTCCTCGCGCAGGCGCCCGGCGGATTGTCGTGCTTCATGCTGCCGCGCATCCTGCCCGACGGCACCCGCAACCGGATGTTCCTGCAGCGTCTCAAGGACAAGCTCGGTAACCACGCCAACGCCTCGAGCGAGGTGGAATACGACGGCGCCACCGCCTGGCTGGTGGGCGAGGAGGGGCGCGGGGTGCCGACCATCATCGAGATGGTCAACCTCACCCGCCTGGACTGCACCCTGGGCAGCGCCACCAGCATGCGTACCGGGCTGACCCGCGCCATCCATCACGCCCAGCACCGAAAAGCGTTCGGCGCCTACCTGATTGACCAACCGCTGATGCGCAACGTGCTCGCCGACCTGGCCGTCGAGGCCGAGGCCGCCACGATCGTCGCGATGCGGATGGCCGGTGCCACCGATGCCGCGCTGCGCGGAGACGAGAAGGAAGCGCTGCTGCGCCGCATCGGCCTGGCGGCCAGCAAGTACTGGGTGTGCAAGCGCTCCACCCCGCACGCCGCCGAAGCGCTGGAATGCCTGGGGGGCAACGGCTATGTCGAAGAGTCCGGCATGCCGCGGCTGTACCGCGAGGCGCCGCTGATGGGGATCTGGGAAGGCTCCGGCAATGTCAGCGCGCTGGATACCTTGCGCGCCATGGCAACTCGGCCCGAATGCGTCGAGGTGCTGTTCGCCGAGCTGGATGGGAGCACGCGCCAGGATCCGCGGCTGGGCGGCCATGTCGAACGACTACGGCACGACCTGAGCGATCTGGACACCATCCAGTACCGCGCGCGCAAGGTTGCCGAGGACATCTGCCTGGCCCTGCAGGGCTCGCTGTTGGTGCGCCACGGCCACCCGGCCGTCGCCGAGGCATTCCTGGCGACCAGGCTGGGCGGACAGTGGGGTGCTGCGTTCGGCACCATGCCGGCCGGCCTGGATCTGGCCCCCATCCTGGAGCGGTCGCTGGTAAAGGGCTGAGCCAGAACATGACTCATGCGATCAGGCCGGTCGACTTCGACAATCTGAAAACGATGACCTACGAGGTCACCGACCGGGTTGCGCGGATCACCTTCAACCGGCCGGAAAAGGGCAACGCGATCGTCGCGGACACCCCGCTGGAGCTCTCGGCGCTGGTCGAGCGTGCCGATCTCGACCCGAACGTGCACGTCATTCTGGTATCCGGTCGCGGCGAGGGCTTTTGCGCCGGCTTCGACTTGTCCGCCTACGCCGACCGCACCGGCTCGGCAGGCGGCACCGGGGCATACCAAGGCACCGTGCTCGATGGAAAAACCCAGGGCGTCAACCACCTGCCGGACCGCCCGTGGGACCCGATGATCGACTATCAGATGATGAGCCGATTCGTGCGCGGGTTTTCCAGCCTGATGCACGCCGACAAGCCGACGGTGGTCAAAATCCACGGCTACTGTGTGGCCGGCGGCACCGACATCGCGCTGCATGCCGACCAGGTGATCGCCGCCGCCGACGCCAAGATCGGCTACCCGCCCACCCGGGTGTGGGGCGTCCCGGCGGCCGGCCTGTGGGCGCACCGGCTCGGTGATCAGCGCGCCAAACGTCTTCTGTTCACTGGTGATTCGATCACCGGCGCACAGGCCGCCGAGTGGGGGCTGGCCGTCGAGGCGCCGGACCCGAAAGACCTCGACGAGCGCACCGAGCGCCTTGTGCAGCGCATCGCCTCGGTTCCGGTCAATCAACTGATCATGGTCAAACTTGCGCTGAATTCTGCTCTGCTGCAACAGGGTGTGGCCACCAGCCGGATGGTCAGCACGGTGTTCGACGGTGTCGCCCGGCACACCCAAGAGGGCCACGACTTCGTCGCCGACTCCGTCGAGCACGGCTTCCGCGAAGCGGTCCGCCATCGCGACGAGCCGTTCGGTGACTACGGCCGCCGTACCTCCGGAGTGTAGCCATGCCGAACATGACGGCCCGGTCCGTGGTGCTGAGCGTGCTGCTCGGCGCTCACCCCGCCTGGGCGACCGCGAGCGACTTGATCAGGCTGACAGCCGATTTCGGGATCAAGGAGACGACGCTGCGGGTCGCGCTGACCCGAATGGTCAGTGCCGGCGATCTGGTCCGCTCCGCCGACGGGTATCGGCTCTCCGATCGGCTGCTGGCCCGCCAGGGCCGTCAGGACGAGGCGATGCGGCCACGAACCCGGGCCTGGCACGGAGATTGGCACGTCGTGATTGTCACCAGTGTGGGCACCGATGCCCGCACCCGGGCCGCGCAGCGAGCCAGCTTGTACCGCAAGCGTTTCGGTGAGCTGCGCGAGGGTGTCTGGATGCGGCCCGACAACCTCGACCTCGACCTGGAGCCCGACGTTGCCGACCGGGTACGGGTGCTCAAGGCGCGCGACGACGAGCCCGAGCAGTTGGTCGCCGAGCTGTGGGATCTACCGGCGTGGGTGAAGGACGGAAGCCGGTTGCTGGACGAGATGGCCGAAGCCTGCGACATTCCCGGCCGGTTTGTGGTGGCTGCCGCGATAGTGCGGCACCTGCTCACCGACCCGATGCTGCCCGCCGAACTGCTGCACGGCGATTGGCCGGGCGCTGGGCTGCGCAGCGCCTACCACGACTTCGCGACCGAATTGCTGCAGCGGCGCGATGCAACTCAACTTCTGGAGGCGAGATGACTGATCCGGTGCGAGTAGAGCGTAAGGGTCCGGTGACGACGGTGATCCTCAACCGGCCGGGCGCGCGTAACGCCGTCAACGGCCCGACGGCCGCGGCGCTGCATGAGGCGTTCGACGAATTCGACCGCGACGATTCCGCCTCGGTGGCCGTGCTGTGGGGTGACGGCGGAACCTTCTGCGCGGGAGCGGATTTGAAGGCCTTCGGCACGCCGGAGGCCAACGCGATCCACACCACCGGTCCCGGCCCGATGGGCCCATCGCGAATGGTGTTGTCCAAACCCGTGATTGCCGCGGTGAGCGGCTTCGCCGTCGCGGGTGGTCTGGAGCTGGCCATCTGGTGCGACCTGCGGGTGGCCGAGGAGGATGCCGTGTTCGGTGTGTACTGCCGCCGCTGGGGAGTGCCGCTGATCGACGGCGGCACCGTGCGGCTGCCGCGGCTGATCGGGCAGAGCCGGGCGATGGACATGATCCTCACCGGCCGCGGCGTCAAAGCCGACGAAGCACTCGCGATGGGACTGGCCAATCGTGTTGTCCCCAAAGGCGAATCGCGACAGGCGGCCGAGGAGTTGGCCGCGGAATTGGCCGCCTTGCCCCAGCAGTGCCTGCGGGCGGACCGGCTTTCGGCGCTACAGCAGTGGGGGTTGGCGGAATCGGCGGCAATCGAGCAAGAGTTCGCCAGCATTTGGAAGGTTGCCGCGGAGGCCAACGAAGGGGCGGGGCGGTTCGCGGCCGGCGCCGGCCGCCACGGCGCACCGGCCGGCTAGCCGCTCAGCTGCCCTTGTTGATGGTGTTACCCGAGCCGAGGTTGTCCACCTTCGGCTCGCCGTCCTTGTAAGTGATGGTGTTGTCGAGACCCAGCACCGTGATGCGGGTGTCGACCTTGTCGATGGTGATCTTGTTGTTGGTGCCACCGACATTCACCGTCACGCAGCTGCCGGTGACGGTCAAGGTGTTGTTGGAACCGGCGACGTTCAGCGATTTGCCGCTGGCGCAGTCGAGCGTGGCCGTCGTCCCCATCGATCCGTAGTTCAGCGTGTTCCCGATTTCGACTGACGCCGTGGTGCTTTCGCCACCCGACGTCGTCGGCGCCGCCGCGCCGGTCGTCGTGGTGGGTGCGCTGCTCTTCGTCGTGGAGCTCGGGTTCCCGGGCGGGTTGGCGGTCGAACTGCAACCGGCCAGCACTACCGCCGCGAGGGCGAGCACCGCGAGCTTGGACGGATGGTCAGTGATGTGGACGCGCATAATCCCCTCCTCGGTAGCGAAACTGCACCTCAGGCGGGCACCTGCTGCAGCCGATTAACCATGCCCAATTCCCGGCCGCGATCCCACAGGATCGGCGCGCCGTTGTGAAAGAAGACGGTCTGGTCGTAGCCGTACACCGTGATGTCGTGCGTGACCGAGTCCGCGATGATCGTGTTGCCCGAGCCCATCACGGTCACCGCCCAGCAGTTGCCCAGCGCGTTGATGTAGTTCCCGGTGCCGTTGACGATCAGGGTTGCGTCATTGCAGTCCACCACCTGCGTGGTGTTTTGCCCGATGACGTGGGTGTCGCCGTTCTTGGCGTGTGCCGGCGCCGCGGGCGTAGCGGCAATCGCGATGACACAGGTTGCAAGCGACCCGGCGACGGCTCTCCAGTGCACCGCGGCCCCCTTCACTGGGTACGTCTGTGGCGGGTATCTGCTGGACTGAGCCTACGTGTATTTGCCTGCTCGGTGGCAAATATTTTCGTCGTAGTCAACCGCGACCCGCCCCGGATCGGTCCGAGTAGATTGGCGACTCTGTCAACTAGAGTCATTAGTTGACCTTCACCTAGTCACCGCAATCGAAGGGCGATCGCCATGGCAGTTCATCCGGAACAGCCGTCGGCGGCAGGCCGCCCACGTGGCGGCAGATCCCCGTCCCGGCCGGGAAAGCTGAGCCGCGACGGCATCGTCGATGGCGCACTGACGTTCCTGGACCGGGAAGGCTGGGACTCGCTGACCATCAACGCGCTGGCGACGCAGTTGGGCACCAAGGGGCCGTCGCTCTACAACCACGTGGACAGCCTGGAGGACCTGCGTCGCGCGGTGCGGATCCGGGTCATCGACGACATCATCACCATGCTGAACCGGGTCGGGGAGGGGCGCGCCCGCGACGACGCGGTGCTGGTCATGGCCGGTGCCTACCGCAGCTACGCCCATCACCACCCCGGTCGGTACTCGGCGTTCACCCGGATGCCGCTGGGCGGCGACGACCCCGAATACACCGCGGCAACCCGGGGAGCGGCCGCCCCCGTGATCTCGGTGTTGTCCTCCTACGGCCTCGACGGCGAGGAGGCCTTTTTCGCCGCACTGGAATTCTGGTCCGCGCTGCACGGGTTCGTATTGCTGGAAATGACCGGTGTCATGGACGACATCGACACCGATGCGCTGTTCGCCGAGATGGTGTTGCGGCTGGCAACGGGCCTGGACAAGCGCACCGCGCCGGACGGAGCTCCGCCGAAATAGCGGGCCACCGCACGCGCGCGCTGAGGTCAGCCGTTGCGTCCAGCGGCCGCTTTGACCTGCCCGACCAGTGGCGGGTATTGTGGTGGCTCGTGCCTGGCGGCTTACGGCGCCTGACGTAAGGAAATGGATGCCGGGCCAATTCGCATGTCCACCACGCATCGGATGGTTCCGATGCTGAGCGGGTGCGACACACCCGGCCGCGGGGTAGTGCGGCGAGGCAAAACTGCAGTACAGAGACTTAAGAGCAGCACGAAGACTTCGAACACAGAAAGCCGGTAGATGCCAACCATTCAGCAGCTGGTCCGCAAGGGTCGCCGCGACAAGATCGCCAAGGTCAAGACCGCGGCCCTGAAGGGCAGCCCGCAGCGCCGTGGCGTATGCACCCGCGTGTACACCACCACCCCGAAGAAGCCGAACTCGGCGCTTCGGAAGGTCGCGCGCGTGAAGCTGACCAGCCAGGTCGAGGTCACCGCCTACATCCCGGGCGAGGGCCACAACCTGCAGGAGCACTCGATGGTGCTGGTACGCGGTGGTCGTGTGAAGGACCTGCCCGGTGTGCGGTACAAGATCATCCGCGGCTCGCTGGACACCCAGGGTGTCAAGAACCGCAAGCAGGCTCGCAGCCGTTACGGCGCCAAGAAGGAGAAGAGCTAATGCCGCGCAAGGGGCCCGCGCCTAAGCGTCCGCTGGTCAACGACCCGGTTTACGGGTCGCAGCTGGTGACCCAGCTGGTGAACAAAGTTCTGCTCAAGGGGAAGAAATCGGTCGCCGAGCGCATTGTTTATGGTGCGCTGGAGCAGGCTCGCGACAAGACCGGCACCGATCCGGTGATCACGCTCAAGCGCGCTCTCGACAACGTCAAGCCCGCCCTCGAGGTGCGTAGCCGCCGTGTCGGTGGTGCGACCTACCAGGTGCCCGTCGAGGTGCGTCCGGACCGGTCCACCACGCTGGCGCTGCGCTGGCTTGTCAGCTTCTCTCGGGCCCGCCGGGAGAAGACGATGATCGAGCGGCTGGCGAACGAGATCCTGGACGCCAGCAATGGCCTCGGGGCTTCCGTCAAGCGGCGTGAGGACACCCACAAGATGGCCGAGGCCAACCGCGCCTTCGCGCACTATCGCTGGTGACATTCACCGGCCGTAGCGCGGCCGGGGCGCAAAGCGACAGATAGCTAACTAGGCAACGAAAGAGTGGGAAGACTTCTGTGGCACAGAAGGACGTGCTGACCGACCTGACCAAGGTCCGCAACATCGGCATCATGGCGCACATCGACGCCGGTAAGACGACGACGACCGAGCGCATCCTCTACTACACCGGTATCAGCTACAAGATCGGTGAGGTCCACGACGGCGCCGCCACCATGGACTGGATGGAGCAGGAGCAGGAGCGCGGAATCACCATCACCTCCGCGGCCACCACCTGTTTCTGGAATGACAACCAGATCAACATCATCGACACACCCGGGCACGTCGACTTCACCGTCGAGGTGGAGCGCAGCCTGCGTGTTCTCGACGGTGCCGTTGCCGTGTTCGACGGCAAGGAGGGCGTCGAGCCGCAGTCCGAGCAGGTCTGGCGTCAGGCCGACAAGTACGACGTGCCGCGGATCTGCTTCGTCAACAAGATGGACAAGATCGGCGCCGACTTCTACTTCTCGGTCCGCACGATGGAAGAGCGCCTCGGCGCCAACGTCATCCCGATCCAGCTGCCCGTCGGCTCCGAAGGCGACTTCGAGGGCGTCGTCGACCTGGTCGAGATGAAGGCCAAGGTGTGGCGGGGCGAGACCAAGCTCGGCGAGACCTACGAGACCATCGACATCCCTGCCGAATTGCAGGAGAAGGCCGACGAGTACCGCACCAAGCTGCTCGAGTCCGTCGCCGAGACCGACGAGGCGCTGCTGGAGAAGTACCTCGGCGGCGAAGAGCTCACCGTCGCCGAGATCAAGGGCGCCATCCGCAAGCTGACCATCAGCTCAGAGGCCTACCCGGTGCTGTGCGGCAGTGCGTTCAAGAACAAGGGCGTGCAGCCGATGCTGGACGCGGTCATCGACTACCTGCCCTCGCCGCTGGACGTGCCGCCGGCCATTGGCCACGCGCCGGGCAAAGAGGACGAGGAGATCACCCGCAACCCGTCGACGGACCAGCCCTTCTCGGCGCTGGCGTTCAAGGTCGCCACGCACCCGTTCTTCGGCAAGCTGACCTACGTCCGGGTGTACTCGGGCAAGGTCGACTCCGGCAGCCAGGTCATCAACGCCACCAAGGGCAAGAAGGAGCGGCTGGGCAAGCTGTTCCAGATGCACTCCAACAAGGAGAACCCGGTCGAGACGGCCTCGGCGGGGCACATCTACGCGGTGATCGGCCTCAAGGACACCACCACCGGTGACACCCTGAGCGACCCCAACCAGCAGATCGTGCTCGAGTCGATGACCTTCCCCGACCCGGTGATCGAGGTGGCCATCGAGCCCAAGACGAAGAGCGACCAGGAGAAGCTGTCGCTGTCGATCCAGAAGCTCGCCGAGGAGGACCCGACCTTCAAGGTGCACCAGGACGCGGAGACCGGCCAGACCGTCATCGGTGGTATGGGCGAGCTGCACCTGGACATCCTGGTCGACCGGATGCGCCGCGAGTTCAAGGTCGAGGCCAACGTCGGCAAGCCCCAGGTCGCCTACAAGGAGACCATCAAGCGGATCGCGGAGAAGGTCGAATTCACCCACAAGAAGCAGACGGGTGGTTCGGGCCAATTCGCGAAGGTGCTCATCAACCTCGAGCCGTTCACCGGCGAGGACGGTGCGACCTACGAATTCGAGAACAAGGTCACCGGTGGTCGCATCCCACGCGAGTACATCCCGTCGGTGGATGCGGGTGCCCAGGACGCGATGCAGTACGGCGTGCTGGCCGGCTACCCGCTGGTGAACCTGAAGGTCACCTTGCTCGACGGTGCCTACCACGAGGTTGACTCCTCGGAAATGGCATTCAAGATCGCAGGGTCACAGGTGCTGAAAAAGGCTGCGCAGCAAGCCCAGCCGGTGATCCTCGAGCCGATCATGGCGGTCGAAGTGACCACACCCGAGGACTACATGGGTGACGTGATCGGCGACCTGAACTCCCGCCGTGGCCAGATCCAGGCCATGGAGGAGCGGGCTGGTGCGCGCGTCGTTCGGGCGCACGTCCCGCTGTCGGAGATGTTCGGCTATGTCGGCGACCTGCGGTCCAAGACTCAAGGCCGGGCGAACTACTCCATGGTGTTCGACTCGTACGCCGAAGTCCCCGCGAACGTCTCGAAGGAGATCATCGCTAAGGCGACGGGCGAGTGAACATCAGCTCGGAGTAACCTAGCCCGGTTACCACCGCGGCACTTACAACAACATCAACACTGCTTTTCAAAAGCACCAATCAGTCCAGGAGGACACAGAAGTGGCGAAGGCGAAGTTCGAGCGGACGAAGCCGCACGTCAACATCGGGACCATCGGTCACGTTGACCACGGCAAGACGACACTGACCGCGGCGATCACCAAAGTCCTGCATGACAAGTACCCGAACCTCAACGAGTCGCGCGCCTTCGACCAGATCGACAACGCGCCCGAGGAGCGTCAGCGCGGTATCACCATCAACATCTCCCACGTGGAGTACCAGACCGAGAAGCGTCACTACGCCCACGTGGACGCCCCGGGTCACGCCGACTACATCAAGAACATGATCACCGGCGCGGCTCAGATGGACGGCGCCATCCTGGTGGTTGCCGCGACCGACGGCCCGATGCCGCAGACCCGTGAGCACGTGCTGCTCGCGCGTCAGGTCGGCGTGCCCTACATCCTGGTCGCGCTGAACAAGGCCGACATGGTCGACGACGAGGAGCTGCTCGAGCTCGTCGAGCTCGAGGTACGCGAGCTGCTGGCCGCCCAGGAGTTCGACGAGGAGGCTCCGGTCATCCGCGTCTCGGCGCTCAAGGCGCTCGAGGGCGACGCCCAGTGGGTCGAGTCCGTCGAGCAGCTGATGGACGCCGTCGACGAGTCGATTCCGGACCCGGTCCGTGAGACCGACAAGCCGTTCCTGATGCCCGTCGAGGACGTCTTCACGATCACCGGTCGTGGCACCGTGGTCACCGGCCGTGTCGAGCGCGGCGTGATCAACGTGAACGAGGAAGTCGAGATCGTCGGCATCAAGCCGACCAGCACCAAGACCACGGTCACCGGTGTGGAGATGTTCCGCAAGCTGCTCGACCAGGGGCAGGCCGGCGACAACGTCGGGCTGTTGCTGCGTGGTATCAAGCGTGAGGACGTCGAGCGCGGCCAGGTTGTGGTCAAGCCCGGCACCACCACGCCGCACACCGAGTTCGAGGGCAGCGTCTACATCCTGTCCAAGGACGAGGGCGGCCGGCACACGCCGTTCTTCAACAACTACCGTCCGCAGTTCTACTTCCGCACCACCGACGTGACCGGTGTGGTGACGTTGCCGGAGGGCACCGAAATGGTGATGCCCGGTGACAACACCAACATCTCGGTGAAGCTGATCCAACCCGTCGCCATGGACGACGGGCTGCGGTTCGCGATCCGCGAGGGTGGCCGTACCGTCGGCGCCGGCCGGGTCGTCAAGATCATCAACTAGCTCTACAGCGCAGAGCCCGGACTGGCCGATTTCGGCGGTCCGGGCTTTGTGCATTTCGGGCCTGCATAAAGCTGCACACCTGGTCAGCTAATTTCCGGTAAGATCCTGCAATGTCCAGTCTGAAATTGACGGTCGGGGAAGTTGACCGTCGCGGCCTGGCCGGGAGGTTCGGATGTCGTTCGTAAATGCGACGCCGGAGTATGTGGCGGCTGCGGCATCAGACTTGGCAAAAATCGGTACCGCCATCAACACCGCCAACTCGGCGGCGTCCGGCGCGACTTCGGCCGTTGAGGCCGCTGGCGCCGACGCGGTGTCGGCGAGCATCTCGCACCTGTTCGGCGTGCACGCCGCGGCCTACCAGGCCATCAGCGCTCAGGCGGCGCTGTTCCATCAGCAATTCGTCGAGCTCATGAGCGGTGGCGCGACCCAATATGCCGACACCGAGGTCGTCAACGCGATGCCGCTGCAGGCGGCCGCGCAGCCCGTGCTGGGCGCGGCCGGCGCATCGGGCCAGGCACTGAGCTCGCAGCAGGCGGTCATCGGCGCCGCGGCACAGGCGGGTGGCATGGCGTCGGGGGTGCCGGTTGCAGCGGCCGTGCAGCCGGGTGCCACGGCGCCGGCCGCCGCGGTGGCACCGGCGGCCGCGCCGGCCGCGGCGACAGTGACCCCGATGGCGGCGACCACCACGGTGGCGGCCGCGCCGGCGGGATCGGCGGCTTCGGCCCCCGCGGCCACGGCGCCGCACGCACAGGCACCGTCTTATGGGCCGGCCCCGGCGGCCCCGGCGGCGGCAGTGGATGTATCCGGCCCGGCGACCGCCTCGGCTGCCCCGGCGGATGTGGCGACCGCGGAGCTCTCGTCGGCCTCGATGTTGCCGGCGGCGATACCGGCCGTGTCGAGTGGCCTGGCCACGCCGGCCCCGGCGGCGTCTCCCAAAGGCCGGCCTCCCACACCATCGCGCTGACCGGCCAGGGCTGATGCACGCTCCGGCTATGGATACAACGCATGCGACAGCGCTAATCTGACACGAACTTCCCGGCAAGGCGAGGAGACCCACGTGTTGGCGCGCTATCTCAAGACGCAGTTGGTGGTTTTGCTGTGCGGCGGTTTGGTCGGGCCGATCTTTCTGGTCGTCTACTTCACTCTCGGCCTGGGCAACGTGCTGCAGTGGATGTTCTATGTCGGGCTGCTCATCACCGTGGCCGACGTTCTGATCGCGCTCGCACTGACCAACTACGGCGCCAAGTCGGCGGCCAAGTCGGCTTTGCTGGAACAGCACGGCGTGCTGGCGCTCGCCCAGATCACCGGGCTCGCCGAGACGGGGACCCGGATCAACGACCAGCCGCTGGTGAAGGTCGACCTGCACATCGCCGGGCCTGGGTTCACACCGTTCGACAGTCAAGACCGGGTCATCGCCAGCGTCACCAGGTTGGGCAATCTCACCGCGCGCAAGCTCGTGGTACTGCTCGACCCCACCACGCAGGAATACCAAATCGACTGGGAACGAAGCGCTTTGGTCAACGGGCTGGTGCCGGCGCAGTTTACGGTGGCCGAGGACAACAGGACCTATGACCTGAGCGGGCAGGCGGGACCGCTGATGGAGATCCTGCGGATCCTCAAGGACAACAACGTTCCGCTCAACCGGATGGTCGACATCCGGTCAAACCCGGGGCTGCGTCAGCAGATCCAAGCCGTGGTGCGCCGCGCGGCCGAGCAGGCACCCGCCGCGCAAGGCGCCCCGGCCGGGGCGTCACCGGTCGGCTCACCCCCACAGGCATCGATCGCCGAGCGACTCCAACAGCTCGAGACGTTGCGCACCAGTGGCGCGTTGACCGACGAGGAGTACAACGCGCGGCGGACCCAGATCATCTCGGAGATCTGAGCGCTACGAGTCTTCGAACCAAGTTAGAACACGTTTCAGTTTCGCTGCTAGCCTGTGATTCGGCGAAAGGGGCGTGCCGTGTCGGGACGTGACGGATCACTGCAAGGACGGGTGGCATTCGTTACCGGTGCCGCCCGCGCGCAAGGGCGCGCACACGCGGTGCGGCTGGCCCGTGAGGGCGCCGACATCATCGCGCTCGATATCTGCGCATCCGCGTCGGACACCGTGACGTACACGCCGGCCACCCCCGAAGATCTCAGCGAGACCGTCCGACTGGTGGAGGCCGAGGGCCGCAAGATCCTGGCCCGTGCCGGGGACATTCGCGACGACCCCACGGTGCGCCAGTTGGTGGCCGACGGCGTGGAGCAGTTCGGCCGGCTCGACATCGTGGTCGCCAACGCCGGTGTGCTGGGCTGGGGCCGGGTCTGGGAACTCACCGACGAGCAGTGGGACACCGTCATCGGGGTCAACCTGACCGGCACCTGGCGCACCCTGCGCGCCGCGATTCCCGCGATGATCGAGGCCGGCAACGGCGGATCGATCATCGTCGTCAGCTCGTCGGCCGGCCTGAAGGCCACACCAGGCAACGGCCACTACTCGGCCAGCAAGTTCGGGCTGACCGCACTGACCAACACCCTGGCGATCGAGCTCGGCGAATACGGCATCCGGGTCAACTCCATCCATCCCTACTCGATCGACACCCCGATGATCGAACCGGAAGCGATGATGGAGATCTTCGCCAAGCATCCCCGCTTTGTGCACAGCTTCCCGCCAATGCCGATGCAGTACAAGGGATTCATGGCGGCCGAAGAGGTCTCCGACGTCGTAGCCTGGCTGGCGGGCGACGGCGCGGGCACGATTACCGGAATGCAGATCCCCGTCGATAAGGGTGCCCTAAAGTACTGACCGCCCCGCGTGCTATGAACTCCACGTGAGCAATAAAGGAATCGTGATCGTCGGGGGTGGGCTCGCGGCTGCGCGCACGGCCGAGCAATTGCGCCGGTCGGATTACACCGGGCCCGTCACGATCGTCAGCGACGAGGTCCATCTGCCCTACGATCGGCCGCCGTTGTCCAAGGAAGTGCTGCGCAAAGAGGTCGACGACGTCGTCCTCAAGCCGCGTGAGTTCTACGACGAGAACAACATCACGCTGCGGCTCGGTGCGGCGGCCACCGGCCTGGACACCGCCGCGCAGACGCTGACCCTTTCCGACGGAACCTCGCTCGGTTACGACGAGCTGGTGATCGCGACGGGGTTGGTCCCGCGACGGATTCCCGCGTTCCCGGATCTGGACGATATTCGCGTGCTGCGCTCGTTCGACGAGAGCATGGCGCTGCGCGAGCACGCTTCCGAGGCGCAGCACGCCGTGGTGGTCGGCGCCGGCTTCATCGGCTGCGAGGTCGCGGCCAGCCTGCGCAGCCTGGGGGTCGACGTGGTGCTGGTGGAGCCGCAGCCGACGCCGCTGGCGTCGGTGCTCGGCGAACAGATCGGCGAACTGGTGTCGCGCCTGCATCGCGGCGAAGGCGTCGACGTGCGTACCGGTATCGGTGTGGCCGAGGTGCGCGGAGACGGCCGGGTCGACACCGTGGTGCTCAGCGACGGCACCGAGCTTGCCGCCGATTTGGTGGTCGTCGGCATCGGATCGCGGCCGGCCACCGAATGGCTGGAGGGCAGTGGTGTCGACGTTGACAACGGTGTCATCTGTGACGAGGCCGGGCGCACCACTGCGCCCAACGTGTGGGCGCTAGGAGATGTCGCCTCGTGGCGTGATGCGACGGGACATCAAGCGCGCGTGGAGCATTGGAGCAACGTGGCCGACCAAGCCAGGGTGGTGGTGCCCGCGATGCTTGGGCAAGAGGTGCCGTCTATCGCGGTCGTGCCGTACTTCTGGAGCGACCAGTACGACGTCAAAATCCAGTGCCTGGGCGAGCCGGAGGCCACCGACATCGTGCACCTCGTCGAGGACGACGGACGAAAGTTCCTGGCCTACTACGAGCGGGACGGGGTAGTGGTCGGCGTGGTCGGCGGCGGTTTGCCGGGCAAAGTCATGAAGGCCCGCGGTAAAATCGCTGCGGCAACACCGATTTCGGAGATGCTAGGCTGACACCCATGCCCCGGGTGGCGATACTCGATGACTACGCCGGTATGGCACTCGAGCTCGCCGACTGGTCGCCGGTGCGGAGCCGATCCGAGATCACCGTCTTCGACCGGCATCTCTCTGAAGCGGAAGCCGCAGAGGTACTGCAGCCGTTCGACGTGATCTGTACCCTGCGCGAACGGATGGCATTGCCGCGCAAGCTGATCGAGCAGCTTCCAAATCTGAAGTTGATCACGATCGTGGGCATGAGCCTGCCGAACCTGGACATGGCCGCGGCCAGCGAATTTGGCGTCCTGGTTGCCCATTCGGATTTCGCCAACCCGCGATTCCGCGCGGTCCGCGACGCCACTCCCGAACTCGCGTGGGGGTTGTTGACCGCGACGGTGCGCAACCTGGCCGACGAGCACCGGCGGATGCGCGATGGCGGGTGGCAGAGCAGTGTCGGCGTGACGCTGGCCGGCAAGACCCTCGGGCTGCTGGGTCTGGGTCGGACCGGAAAGCGGATGGCCGAGTACGCCAACGTGTTTGGCATGGAAGTCATTGCGTGGAGCCAGAACCTGACCGAGGAGGCCGCGACGGCGGCCGGTGCGCGCCGGGTCGACAAGGCGGCGTTGTTCGAATCCTCCGACGTGGTCTCCATCCATCTGGTGCTCTCCGAGCGCACGCGTGGCCTGGTCGGCGAACCCGAGCTGGCCCTGATGAAACCGCACGCCTATCTGATCAACACGTCCAGGGGCCCGATCGTCGACGAGACGGCGCTGATCTCGGTGCTGCGGACGGGGCGCATCGCCGGCGCCGGCCTCGATGTCTATGACATCGAACCTCCCGCGCCCGACCATCCGTTACGCCGTCTGCCGAATGTGACGTTGTCTCCCCACCTGGGATACGTCACTCGCGAGATGCTGGCCGCCTTCTATTCGGACAGCATCGAAGCCGTGGTCGCCTGGCTGGACGGAGCGCCGATCCGGATCGCCAACCCCGAGGCGCTGAGCTAGAACTGCCCCAGGTAGAACCGCGCACCCTGATCGTCGGTGCACTCGGCGCTGATGCCGTAGGGCTGGCGGGCCGGCTCGGCCAGCACGGTGCCGCCCGCTTCGCGGACCCGCGCGATCGCCACCTCGATATCGGCGACCGTCCACATCGGCACGGTGGCGGGACGCGTGCTGCCACCGGCCGCGCCGGCCATCGGATGCGACCCCACCACCTGCCAGCCGTCGCTGACGCGGCCCGGCTCGAAGGTCCACCGCAGCAGTCGGCCATAGAACTCGCGGAATCCGGCCGAATCCGCCACCTCGTAGGTGACATAGGACAGTTCGCCGGGCCCGGAACCGTTGATTTCCGGGCGCTTTCGGCCGGCAATGGGTTGGTGCACCGCGAACGCCGTGCCGTGCGGGTCGGTGGCGTCGAGCAGCACGCCGTACTCGGTGTCCCGGATACCACGGGATCGAAATCGGCGGCGGTTCGGCCCTGCGCGCGGCGTCCATCGCCGCGAGGAAGGTCTCCGACGTCAGGTCCTCCGCCGCGCCACGATCGCCGCAGCGTCGGACGAAGTACCCGTAAACCACTGGCAACGCCTCGTCGTAGAGCGCCAAAAGCGCGCGTCGAGCGTCGGATTGGTGACCCTTTTCGGCGCTCACACCCTTATCGTCGCGGCGGCAACGCCAACTCCGACGGGTTGTGGGCGAAAATTTTTTGCCTATCGCGCCTATTGCCAGTTCACGGGTGGGCCGTGCGGATGGCACTCGCCCAGAACCACAGCGTCGCCGCCCGGCCAGCGACGGGCGCGCACCAGGAACTTGAGCGGACTGCCCCGTCCGTCGCGCGCGGGTTCCATCGTCAGATGCGCGAACGGTGCGGCGGACTTCGCGCGCTCGCCGAGTGCGTTGACGCGAGCGCGTACGGCGCCCCGTTCGTCCTGTGACAGGTACTGCCACGTGATCGAATGCCACAGCACGGTCAGCGCGCCCTCGGCCAGGGTCAGGCCGGCGACCGCGGCGGCGGCGCTCTGCCGCACCAGCTGCGCGGGTACGTTGCGGGCGACCGCGATGGCGCCACGCAGCCGCTCCAGCCGGGCGGCCTGGTCGGGCCAGACGTAGCTCAGCGCGGTCATCTCCCCGTCGGCGCCGGTGACGTCGACGGGCGCGATGTCATAGCCTCGCCGCTCGGCTATCCGCACCGAACCGGCCGGCGGTAACCGACCCTGCCATGCGTCGTCGATCAAAACCGGCGAGTCGATCGGTCCCCACTGCCCGCCGGCATGGCGGTAGTGATACCGGTCGGCCCGAAGGTTCAGTCCGGCACTCGATCCAATCTCGAAAAGCCGTATCGGCAAATCGATTTCGTGATTAATCCGCAGCAACCCGCCGATCAGGGCGGCGGATCGGCCCACCTCGTTGGTTTGCGGCGGATGTCCCAGCGCCGCGCGCAGACCCTCGGCATGGCCTTGCGCGACAAGCGTGATCTCGGGCCACGCACTGCCCGCATCCCAGGTGCCGCCGGTGCTGGGATACCAGCGGCGCAACACCGCTGCCCGGCCGTCGAGCACCAATCGGTGCAAACCGCCCAGCAGCCGCAGCGGCACCGCCTCGCGCGACGGGACGTCTTCCTGTCCGGACAGGATCGCTGCGAAGACGCCGCCTGTTTCGACGTCGGAGGCCACCAGCTCGAACAGTTCCTCGTACATCGTCGACCCCGACGTGCCGCAGAATCGCCCCTGCGCGCGCAGGGTGTGCAGCAGGTGCTCGGTGCTCACGGTTACAGCTTGCCCAGCCCGGCGCCGACGACGTCGAAGGCCTTGCCGAGTGCGGTCTGCAACGTGACGGATTCGTCTCGCAGCCAATGCTCGTAGGCCGAGAGCGCGACCCCGAGCAGCGTCCATGCGACGGTCTGCGGCAGCAGGTCGGTCGTCTCGGCTCCCGTGCGCCGCGCGACGAATTCCGCGATCACCTCGCGCCAGCCGGCGTACATCGTCATCGAATACGCCTGCAGTTCGGCGGTCTGCAGGATGACACGCATCCGCTGACGGTGCGCGACGGTCTCGGAGTCGTTAAAGGTGTTGAACGCCAACAGCGCTGCCCGCAACGCCCCACCCAACCGAACTCGCGGGCCGACACTGTCGAGCAGCTCCCGCAGATGCGCGAGATGGGTGTCGAATTCGCCCCACGGGATGGCGTTTTTGGAGGCGTAGTAGCGGAACAGCGTGCGCCGCGAGATCCCGGCAGCCTGCGCAACATCGTCGACGCTCACCTCGGCAAATCCCCGCTCGGTGAACAGCTCGATCGCGACGTCGGTGATGTGGCCCGGTGTCGTCGAGCGGCGCCGGCCGACTCGCGACTGTGGAAGCATCAGACCAGCCCTTCCATTACGGCACTCGATGCCATATTCTGACGACGATTGTGACAAGATCGACCATCGTTGTCGAGACCGTACGAGAGGCAATTCATATGGACCGCGAAATCGAAACCGACGCCGAGCTGGTCACCGAGACCCTGGTTGAAGAGGTGTCCATCGACGGAATGTGCGGGGTTTACTGACCGTGCCTGCGTCCGCGCAGGCTCGACCGACCGAAGGCCGGTTCGACCCTGATCGCGGTTGGCGATTGCACCCGCAGGTCGCGGTTCGACCGGAACCGTTTGGCGCACTGCTCTATCACTTCGGCACCCGCAAGCTTTCTTTTCTGAAGAACCGCACCATCCTCGCGGTGGTGCGGTCGCTGGCCGACCATCCCGACGTCCGGTCGGCCCTGCGGGTCGAGGGGGTCGAGGACTGCGAGCAGGGACCTTATCTGCACGCGTTGGGTGTGTTGGTCGATTCCCGCATGCTGGTGCCCCAGGAGGACCATCAATGACAACAGCGGCCGTACCGCGGCTCATCGAACAATTCGAGCACGGGCTCGATGCGCCCATCTGCCTGACGTGGGAGCTCACCTACGCCTGCAACCTGGCCTGCGTGCACTGCCTTTCCTCGTCGGGTAAGCGCGATCCACGCGAGCTGTCCACCCGGCAGTGCATGGACATCATCGACGAGCTGGAACGCATGCAGGTGTTCTACGTCAACATCGGTGGCGGGGAACCCACTGTGCGCTCGGACTTTTGGGAGCTGGTCGACTATGCGACCGCCCACCATGTCGGGGTCAAGTTCTCGACCAACGGGGTTCGCATCACGCCGGAGGTCGCCGCGCGACTGGCGGCCAGCGATTACGTGGATGTGCAGATCTCGCTGGACGGTGCTACCGCGGAGGTCAACGACGCGGTCCGCGGGCCCGGGTCGTTCGCGATGGCGGTGCGTGCGCTGGAGAACCTGGCCGCGGCCGGATTCAAAGACGCCAAGATCTCCGTCGTGGTGACCCGGCACAACGTCGACCAGCTCGACGAATTCGCTTCTCTGGCAAGCCGTTACGGCGCCACGCTGCGGATCACCCGGTTACGGCCGTCGGGGCGTGGCGCGGACGTGTGGGAAGAACTGCACCCGACCGCGGCCCAGCAGGTTCAGCTCTACGACTGGCTGGTCGCCAAGGGGGAGCGGGTGCTCACCGGTGACTCCTTCTTCCACCTGGCGCCACTCGGCTCCTCCGGTGCGCTGTCCGGGCTGAACATGTGCGGCGCCGGCCGGGTGGTGTGCCTGATCGATCCGGTGGGAGACGTGTACGCCTGCCCGTTCGCCATCCACGACCGCTTCTTGGCCGGAAACGTGTTGTCCGACGGCGGTTTTGACAACGTCTGGAAGAACGCACCGCTTTTCCGCGAGCTGCGTGAGCCGCAATCGGCCGGCGCTTGCGGCAGTTGCGGGCACTACGACAGCTGCCGTGGCGGCTGCATGGCGGCCAAATTCTTTACCGGCCTGCCGATGGACGGGCCGGATCCCGAATGCGTCCAGGGGCACAGTGCGTCGGCGCTGGCCCGCAACCGGGAGACCCCGCGTCCGCGTGCCGACCACTCGCGCGGCCAGAAGGTGCGCCAGCCGGTGCCGCTGACCCTGTCGGTGCGGCCGCCCCAGCAACCGCCGGCGCGGCTGTGCAACGAAAGCCCCGTCTAGCCATGGCCGACGAGTGGTTTGAAACCGTCGCGATCGCTCAACAGCGCGCAAAGCGGCGGCTGCCGAAATCCGTTTATTCAGCCCTTGTTGCGGCCAGTGAAAAGGGAATCACGGTTTCCGACAACGTCGATGCTTTCGGCGAACTCGGTTTTGCGCCCCATGTGGTAGGTGCGCAAGAAAAGCGCGATTTATCAACAACCGTTATGGGACAAGATATTTCCCTGCCGGTGTTGATTTCGCCGACCGGCGTTCAGGCGGTCGACCCCGACGGTGAGGTCGCCGTCGCGCGGGCGGCTGCGGCACGGGGAACGGCGATGGGTTTGTCGTCGTTCGCCAGCAAGCCGATCGAGGAAGTGATCGCGGCAAACTCCAAGCTGTTCTTCCAGGTGTACTGGCTGGGCGGGCGCGACGCGATCGCCGCGCGGGTCGAGCGGGCGCGCGCGGCCGGTGCGGTCGGTTTGATCGTCACCACCGACTGGTCGTTCTCGCATGGGCGCGACTGGGGCAGCCCCAAGATTCCCGAAGAGATGAACCTGCGGACCATTCTGAGATTGTCTCCGGAGGCGGCCTTCAAGCCCCGGTGGTTCCTGAAGTGGGCGAAGACCATGCGTCCGCCGGCGCTCTCGGTGCCGAACCAGGCGGCGCGCGGGGAGGCCGGTCCGCCTTTCTTCCAGGCCTACGGGGAGTGGATGGGCACCCCCCCACCGACCTGGGAAGACATCGCCTGGCTGCGCGAGCTGTGGGGCGGGCCGTTCATGCTCAAGGGCGTCATGCGGGTCGATGACGCGAAAAGAGCTGTGGATGCCGGTGTTTCGGCGATATCGGTGTCCAACCACGGCGGCAACAACCTGGACGGGACGCCCGCGTCGATCCGCGCGCTGCCCCCGGTGGTGGCGGCCGTCGGCAATCAGGTCGAGGTGTTGCTGGACGGTGGCATCCGGCGTGGGAGCGACGTGGTCAAGGCCGTGGCGTTGGGAGCGCGGGCGGTGATGATCGGCCGTGCCTATCTCTGGGGCCTCGCCGCGAATGGTCAGGCCGGCGTCGAGAACGTGCTCGACGTCTTGCGCGGCGGCATCGACTCGGCGCTCATGGGGCTGGGGCACGCCTCGGTCCACGATCTGTCGCCGGACGACATTCTGGTGCCGGACGGCTTCACCCGGACGCTCGGCGTGCCGCCGGGCGGACGGGCTTGATCGCGGCACGGTCGACCGAATTCTGACCATGTTGGGCAACTTTGCCCAATTTCGGGCCGGGTGCCCTCCCGGACTTCGTCGTCAGTGAAGCCGAATTCGCGCGGATCTGGGATTGCCAGCGAAAATCGACGTATGCGAAAATTGTGATACGCGCGTGGCAACCGTGACGAACGAGCCGACTTTCGGCGCCTTGATGAACAACCCAGAAAAAAAATAACTTTGAACGCTCAACAATTGGTGCACGCCAGGTGAATTCGGCCTACCATCACCGAGTGCCCGTACTCGGCGAATTAGGAGCTGCGACGTCGAGCGAGCTATTGAGCACCTCGCCGCCGATAATGATCCCGCTGGGGTCGACCGAGCAACATGGTCCGCACCTGCCGCTGGACACCGATACCCGCATCGCGACGGCGGTCGCCAGGGGGGCCCGGGCAAGCCTCGAGCAGGCGTGGTTGGTCGCGCCGGCCATCGCCTACGGCGCCAGCGGCGAGCACCAGAGTTTCGCCGGAACGATCTCCATCGGCACCGACGCGCTGACGATGCTGCTGGTCGAGTACGGCAGGTCGGCCGCCTGCTGGGCCCAGCGCCTGGTCTTTGTCAACGGCCACGGCGGCAACGCGGAGGCGTTGCACCGCGCGGTGACCACGCTTCGCGCCGAGGGACGCGACGTCGCGTGGTGCCCCTGCGCGACCGCCGGCGCCGACGCCCATGCCGGCCATACCGAAACATCGGTGTTGCTGCATATCTCGCCGTCCGATGTGCTGACCGACCGGTGGCTCGCCGGGAACCGGGCACCGCTGCCCGAGTTGCTCCCCGCGATGCGTACCGGCGGAGTCGCGGCGGTCAGCCCGGTGGGAGTGTTGGGGGACCCGACCACCGCCACTGCGGCCGAGGGCAAGCGCATCTTCTCCGAGATGGTCGACGGTTGTGTGCGCCGGATCGTGCGTTGGTCGCCCGGCCCCGACGGGATGCTGACATGAGTCAGCCTCGACTGCCGGACGGGTTCGCCGTTCAGGTCGATCGCCGCGTGCGGGTGCTCGGCGACGGCTCCGCCCTGCTGGGCGGCTCACCGACCCGGCTGCTCAAGCTGGCGCCCGCCGCTCAGGGCATGCTCTCCGATGGCCGGCTGAAGGTCCGCGACGACCTCAGCGCTCAGCTGGCCCGCACTCTGCTGGACGCCACCGTCGCCCATCCGCGCCCGGCCGGCGGCCCATCGCACCGCGATGTCACCGTGGTAATCCCGGTGCGGGACAACGTTTCT
The DNA here is from genome assembly GCF_010730355.1 of Mycobacterium florentinum. NCBI lineage: Bacteria > Bacillati > Actinomycetota > Actinomycetes > Mycobacteriales > Mycobacteriaceae > Mycobacterium > Mycobacterium florentinum. Next base: position 2,711,667 of record NZ_AP022576.1, on the reverse strand, counting down.
GGTGTTGGGCGTTTGTTGAACTCATTGCGCGGTCTGCGCGTGATCGTGGTCGACGACGGTTCGCTGTCGCCGATCGAGCAGGCGGACTTTGCCGGCACGCACTGCGATATCGAGGTGCTCCACCACCCCCGCAGCAAGGGTCCGGCAGCGGCGCGCAACACCGGTCTGGCCGCATGCACCACCGACTTCGTCGCGTTCATGGACTCCGACGTCTCGCCGCGCCGCGGCTGGCTGGAAGCCCTCCTCGGGCACTTCTGCGACCCGACCGTGGCCCTGGTCGCGCCGCGCATCGTGGGCTTGGCGCACAGCGAGAACGTGGTGGCCCGGTACGAGGCGGTGCACTCCTCACTGGACCTCGGGCAGCGGGAAGCGCCGGTTTTGCCGCACAGCACGGTGTCCTACGTGCCCAGCGCGGCGATCATCTGCCGCCGCTCGGCCATCTGTGAGGTCGGCGGTTTCGACGAGACCATGCAGTCCGGCGAGGACGTCGACCTGTGCTGGCGACTGATCGAGGCGGGCGCCCGGCTGCGCTACGAACCGATCGCGCTGGTCGCGCACGATCACCGCACGCAATTGCGGGATTGGCTTGCGCGCAAGGCATTTTACGGCGGTTCCGCGGCACCGCTGTCGGTGCGCCACCCCGACAAGACCGCCCCGGTGGTGATCTCGGGGTGGGCGCTGATGGCGTGGATTCTGATGGCGCTCGGCACCAGCCTGTCCCAGGTGGCCTCGATCGTGATCGCGATCGTGACCGGTCGGCGCATCGCCAAAGCCATGCGCAGTGCCGATACCGCGTTCACCGATGTCGTGGTGATCGCGACTCGCGGTCTGTGGTCGGCGGCGCTGCAGCTGGCCTCGGCCATCTGTCGGCACTACTGGCCCGTCGCGTTGCTCGCCGCCATCGTGTCGCGACATTGCCGACGCGTCGTGGTGGTCGCGGCCGTGATGGACGGAGTGGTCGACTGGCTGCGCCGCCGGGACGCCACCGGCGACGAGGCCGAGCCGATCGGGCTGCTCACCTACCTGTTGCTCAAGCGCGTCGACGACCTGGCTTACGGCCTCGGGCTGTGGTGGGGCGTGGTCCGCGAGCGTAACCTGCGCGCGCTCAAACCGCAGATCCGGACCTAGCCGCCGCCTTGACCAGCACGCACAGCGATGTGCTGATCGTCGGCGCCGGAAGTGCCGGATCGGTTGTTGCCGAACGTCTTTCCGCCGACCCCGGCCGCACCGTGACCGTTCTCGAGGCCGGGCCCGCGCTCGCCGATCCGGCGCTGCTGGCCCAAACCGCCAACGGGCTACAGCTGCCGATCGGGGCGGGCAGCCCGCTGGTGCAGCGCTACACCAGCCGCATCACCGATCAGCCCGTTCGCGAGCTGCCGATCGTGCGGGGGGCGACGGTCGGGGGTTCCGGGGCGGTCAATGGTGGGTACTTCTGTCGCGGATTGCCGCGCGATTTCGATCGTGCCGCGATACCGGGCTGGGCGTGGTCCGACGTTATCGACCATTTCCGCGCCATCGAGACCGACCTGGATTTCACCGGTCCCGCCCACGGTGACAGCGGGCCGATCCGGGTGCGCCGAACCCACGAAATGACCGGTACCAGTGAACGTTTCATCGCAGCGGCGCGGGCTGCCGGGTTTTCCTGGATTGCCGACCTCAATGATTGCGGGCCGGAGCTGGTCCCGGGTGTCGGTGCGGTGCCGCTCAACATCGTCGACGGCGTCCGCATCGGGTCGGGCGCCGGATATCTGCTGCCGGCGCTGGGGCGATCCAACCTGACTGTGCTGTCGTGGACTCGGGCCGTGCAATTGCGGTTCGACGGCACAGCCGCCGCGGGAGTCGACGCGGTGGGTCCGCAAGGACCCACGACGCTCACCGCTGATCGAATCGTTTTGTGCGCCGGTGCTATTCAAACAGCGCAGCTGCTGATGCTGTCCGGCATCGGCGATGAGGCAATGTTGCGGGCGCTCGGCGTGCCGGTGACGGCGCCGCTCCCGGTGGGAATGTTCTGCAGCGATCACCCGGAGTGGGTGTTGCCCACCGACTGGACGGTGGCCACCGGCCGGCCCGTGCTGGAGGTGGTACTCAACGCCGCCGAGGACATCGAGATCAGACCGTACACGGGCGGGTTCGTCGCGATGACGGGTGACGGCACCGCGGGGCATCCCGACTGGCCGCATCTCGGGGTCGCGCTGATGCAGCCGCGAGCACGCGGGCGTATCTCGCTGGTGTCGGCCGATCCGGCCGTTCCCCCGCGCATCGAGCACCGCTACGACAGCGAGCCCGAGGACGTCGCCGCATTGCGCCGCGGCAGCGAGTTGGCACGTGAACTCGCCAGTGCGGCAACATATGTCGGGCCACCGGCGTGGGCGACATCGCAGCACCTGTGTGCCAGTGCCCCGATGGGGTCTGACGACGACCCGCACGCGGTCGTCGACCCCCGGTGTCGCGTGCGCGGGCTGGACAACCTATGGGTGATCGACGGCTCGGTCTTGCCCGCCATCACCAGCCGCGGTCCGCACGCGACCATCGTGATGCTCGGACACCGCGCGGCGGAATTCGTTGCCTGACTGTCCTTTTGGCAGTCCGTGTTACGAGACGAGTTGAAATTCGGTTGCGGCGTCAACCCGGTGCGGGGGGTGTCGCGCACGAGGATCAGATGGCGCGCCTGCGACGGCGTGGCAATCGGCCGGCCGTATTCGCGGGCGGTCCGCGCTACCTTCTCCACGAGTTCGGCGTTCGATCGCGCCGTGCGCCCCGAAGCGAGGTACGTCGTGTACCTCCATTGCCGTGCGAACCTGACCGCCCTTGTCGACGCCCCTGTTGATCGCGGCGCCCCGGGTGGAGACCTCGATGGTCATCTCGAGGACTCGCGCCTTGACCGCTTCGATCGTTTCGCCGTAGCGCTCGGCCCGCAGGCATTCGGCGCCATCGTCCGCCCGGACGCGCAGATGCAACACCGAGGCTCGACTGTCGCGAATTCCGATTCAGTCCCCGCCCCGTTCGATAACAATGCGCCGCAATAGGTTTCGGCCCCCTCGGCGAGTGTGGCCCCTTGCGGTCCGAGCTGTCCGGCCAGGAACCGCACCCATGATCGCCGAAGTCGTTGAGGCCGTGTAGATCCCGATACCAGTGCCGGGAGCGCCGCGATGATCGCCGCGGCGCCGATGCCGCCCCACACCGGCGGATCCCCCCAGCCCCGATTGGGTGCTTCCAGGATGGCGGCCACCGCGATCGCGACGGCCGAGCCGACCGCGAACCTGCAATCCGTTCAGCGGGACGCCGCGCCTGCTGTAACGATCACCGATCGCACCGGCCGGCAGCAGCAGGCGGGCCGGCGCCACGGTGTAGCCGCCGACGAGGCGCGCCCGCGAGGGCTACCGCCAATGCTCACTGCATCAGTACGCTGGTCAGGCCGGATCAGGACATCGACCATGAGATGCGCATCCCTTCGGGAGCGCGCGAGGGTTCGAGACCAATAGCCTCGTAGGCGGACCGATAGTCTTGTTTCTAAACAGGGAGGTGAGTCACAATCACCGAGGGAAGTACTGATCCGCGACCCGCGCGATCGCGGGCTCGCTTACTGGAAGCCGCCGCGTCGCTGCTCAACTCCGGGGGCCCCAGTGCGGTGACCGTGGAAGCGGTCACCCGGACCGCCAACGTGGCGAGAGCTACGCTGTATCGCCACTTCCCGAGTGGTAATGATTTGCTGGCCGCGGCGTTCAACAGCCTGATACCGCCGTCCCCGATACCGCCCGACGAGGGCTCGCTGCGGGATCGGCTTGTCGCCCTGGTGCTCGCCCAAGCCGAATCGGTGGCGCAAGCGCCCGCGGTGATGACGGCCATGTCCTGGCTGTCCCTGGGCCGCGATCTGGACGAATTGCCGGAGCCCCACCGCGCCAGCTCCACCGACAGCCCGGCGATCACCACGCTTCGCGAACGCATCGCCGCGCAGTACGCCGCGCCGTTCGACGCCTTATTCGACAGCCCGGAGGCCGCGGAACTCGGTGAGGTGGACCGATCCCGGGCGATCGCCCTGCTGATCGGTCCGCTGGTGCTCGGGCGTCTGTCCACGCTGCCGGACTTTGACTATCGGGAATGCGCGCTCGCGGCCGTCGACGGTTTCCTGCACGTTCAGCGTGCGCAGGGCAGGGCTAGCGCAGCGAGTACCGAATCGGCAGGTGCTTGAAACCACCGACGAACGTCGTGGCGACGAGTTCCGGTTCCCCGTTGAAATCAATGGATTTCAGCCGCGGCAACAGTTCGGTGAACAGGCCGCTCAGCTCCATGCGGGCCAGGGCGGCGCCCAGGCAGAAGTGAACGCCGTAGCCGAATGCCAAGTGCTTGTTCGGATCCCGGCCGACGTCGAAGCGGAACGGCTCGTCGAACACTTCCTCGTCCCGGTTGGCCGAAACGTAGGACAAATACACCGATTCCCCCGCGGCGATCGGTACGCCGCTAATAGTGGTGTCCTTGACGGCGGTGCGCATGAATTCCTTGACCGGGGTCACCCAGCGGATCATTTCCTCGACGGCCGACGGCATCATTCCCAGGTTGTCGATCAATCGCCGGCGCTGGTCGGGATTTTCGATCAACGCCCGCAGACCGCCCGCGATCGTCGAGCTGGTGGTGTCATGGCCGGCGGTGGCGACGATGACGTAATAAGACGCGGCGTCGATGTCGGACAGTGGCTTGCCGTTGACCGTGGCGTTGGCGATCGCCGAGGCCAGGTCCTCGGTCGGCCGTTCGCGCCGCGACGCGGTGAGCGCGGTGAAGTAGTCGAACAATTCCAGCACCACCTCGAGCTGCTGCTCGGGTGTGCTGCCGCGGCGACGTTCGGCGTCGCTGACCCCGAAGAGCTCCTGGGTGAGCGCGAGTATGCGGGGAAAGTCCGATTCCGGCAGCCCGAGCAGCGACATGATCACGTACAGCGGGTAGTTCGCCGCGACCTCTTGGACGAAGTCGCATTCGTTGCCTGCGGCCACCATTTTGTCGACATGGATCTTGGCCAGGTCGGCGATGCGAGCCTGCAGGGCGCGCATCGCCCTGGGCCGAAACCAGTCCGCGCCGATCGCGCGAAACGCCCGGTGGTCGGAGCCGTCCATGTGGACCAGCGTGCGCAGGCCCACCCCGGCGTCCAGCCGGGCGCGGTCCAGCGCGTCGACCTCGGCGGGAGCGAGCACGGTCCTGGCTTCGTTGACGAACAATTCGTCGGCGCGCTCGATCCGCATGATGTCGGCGTGCTTGGTGACAGCCCAGAACGGTAGGTAAGGCTCCCAGTCGACCAGGGACACCGGTGCCTGTGCGCGTAGGTGGCTCAGTGCCGCATGGAATCGCGCCTCGTCGGTGTAGGCGATGGGATCGATCAACACCTTCGCGGCATCGTCGACAATCGGCGTGCTCATGGTCCCCCTTGCCCGAATCGGCGCCCCAAATCCGACGCTAAGCGCCGGGTGACCATCGGCGAAGGACCACTCTCCTCGCTACTATTCGAAATCGCCTATCTGACCTGGTCGCGGGATTCTGGCCGGGATTTGGGCGGGATTTTGTTTGGGCCATGATCTAGGGCATACTGTTCGGGTTGCCTTGAGCCGGGTTCGCGCCTGGCCGGGCATACGACCAGCGCCCAAACGGGTGCGTCCGGTCCCATCCTTGGAGCGACTATTTTTTGGCCGCGAACAAGGCTGTGTGAGGGTGACACGCCCGACCGCGGGGGCCGGTGAACCACGACAGGTAAACAGCGGCGCAGTATCCGGCGCAGCGCTCGATCGGCCCCAGATGGGCCGGGTCGAGTCGGCGCGTCGGTGGCACCAGGCCCGGATACCCGGGCCTCAAGAGGAGTGAGGGTAGGAGAAGCGTGGCGGGACAGAAGATCCGCATCAGGCTTAAGGCCTACGACCATGAGGCCATTGACGCCTCGGCGCGCAAGATCGTCGAGACCGTCGTCCGTACGGGTGCCAGCGTCGTAGGGCCGGTGCCGCTGCCGACCGAGAAGAATGTGTATTGCGTCATCCGCTCCCCGCATAAGTACAAAGACTCGCGGGAGCACTTCGAGATGCGCACCCACAAGCGGTTGATCGACATTCTTGATCCGACGCCGAAGACCGTTGACGCTTTGATGCGCATCGACCTTCCGGCCAGTGTCGACGTCAACATCCAGTAGGAGATCGGCGAACTCATGGCAAGAAAAGGCATTCTGGGTACCAAGCTGGGCATGACGCAGGTGTTCGACGAGAACAACCGGGTCGTGCCGGTGACTGTGGTCAAGGCGGGGCCCAACGTGGTCACGCGGATCCGCACCCCGGAACTCGACGGCTACAGCGCCGTGCAATTGGCCTACGGCGAGATCAGCCCACGCAAGGTCAACAAGCCCGTCACGGGCCAGTACACCGCCGCGGGCGTTAACCCGCGCCGCCATCTGGCCGAGCTGCGTCTGGACAACCCGGAGGCGGCTGCCGAATACGAGGTCGGCCAGGAGCTGACGGCGGAGATCTTCGCCGACGGCGCCTATGTCGACGTGACCGGAACCTCCAAGGGCAAGGGCTTCGCCGGAACCATGAAGCGTCACGGCTTCCGCGGCCAGGGCGCCAGCCACGGTGCCCAGGCGGTACACCGTCGTCCGGGTTCCATCGGTGGCTGCGCCACTCCCGCGCGCGTCTTCAAGGGCACCCGGATGGCGGGCCGGATGGGCAACGACCGGGTGACCGTGCAGAACCTGGTGGTGCACAAGGTCGATGCCGAGAACGGCGTGCTGTTGATCAAGGGTGCGGTCCCCGGCCGCACCGGCGGACTCGTCGTGGTTCGCACCGCGATCAAACGAGGTGAGAAGTAATGGCAGCGCTAAAAATTGACGTAAAGACGCCGGACGGCAAGGTCGATGGCTCGATTGAGCTGCCCGCCGAATTGTTCGACGCCCCCGCCAATATCGCGTTGATGCACCAGGTCGTCACCGCGCAGCGCGCGGCGGCCCGCCAGGGCACGCACTCGACCAAGACGCGCGGCGAGGTCAGCGGTGGTGGCCGTAAGCCTTACCGGCAGAAGGGCACCGGACGTGCGCGGCAGGGTTCGACCCGCGCCCCGCAGTTCACCGGTGGTGGCACCGTACACGGCCCCAAGCCGCGCGACTACAGCCAGCGCACGCCGAAGAAGATGATCGCCGCCGCATTGCGCGGGGCGCTGTCCGACCGGGCCCGCAACGGCCGCATCCACGCGATCACCGAGCTGGTGTCGGGTCAGACTCCGTCGACCAAGAGCGCCAAAGCATTTCTGAGCACGCTGACCGATCGCAAGCAGGTGCTGGTCGTCATCGGCAGCACCGACGAGGCCGGTGCCAAGAGCGTGCGCAACCTGCCCGGTGTGCACATCCTGGCGCCGGGTCAGCTCAACACCTATGACGTGCTGCGCTCCGACGACGTGGTGTTCAGCGTCGAGGCGCTCAACGCCTACATCGCGGCAGCAACGGGAACCGCGGACAACAACGATGTGGAGGTTTCGGCCTGATGGCGACCGTCACTGACCCACGCGACATCATCCTGTCTCCGGTCATCTCGGAGAAGTCGTACAGCCTGCTCGACGACAACGTGTACACCTTTGTGGTGCACCCCGATTCGAACAAGACGCAGATCAAGATCGCTATCGAGAAGATCTTTTCCGTCAAGGTCGCATCGGTGAACACCGCGAACCGACAGGGCAAGCGGAAGCGCACCCGGACCGGGTTTGGCAAGCGCAAGGGCACCAAGCGCGCGATTGTCACCCTGGCCCCGGGCAGCAAGCCGATTGACCTGTTCGGAGCACCGGCCTAGCCGCGCCCGAGAGAAAGACCTGATAAGACATGGCAATTCGCAAATACAAGCCGACGACCCCGGGTCGCCGCGGCGCGAGCGTGTCCGACTTCGCCGAGGTCACTCGTTCGGAGCCGGAGAAGTCGCTGGTGCGCCCGCTGCACGGGCACGGTGGGCGTAATGCCCACGGCCGCATCACCACTCGCCACAAGGGTGGCGGTCACAAGCGTGCTTACCGGGTGATCGACTTCCGGCGTAACGACAAAGACGGTGTCAACGCCAAGGTCGCGCACATCGAGTATGACCCGAACCGCACCGCCAACATCGCGCTGCTGCACTTCCTCGATGGCGAGAAGCGCTACATCATTGCCCCGCAGGGACTCTCGCAGGGCGACGTGGTGGAGTCCGGCGCCAACGCGGACATCAAGCCGGGTAACAACCTGCCGCTGCGCAACATCCCGGCCGGTACGTTGGTCCACGCCGTGGAACTGCGGCCGGGCGGTGGCGCCAAGATGGCGCGGTCGGCCGGATCCAGCATCCAGTTGCTCGGTAAAGAAGGCACTTACGCGTCGTTGCGTATGCCCAGTGGTGAGATCCGCCGCGTCGATGTGCGCTGCCGCGCCACCGTCGGCGAGGTGGGCAACGCCGAGCAGGCGAACATCAACTGGGGCAAGGCCGGTCGTATGCGCTGGAAGGGCAAGCGCCCGACCGTCCGTGGTGTCGTGATGAACCCGGTGGACCACCCGCACGGTGGTGGTGAGGGCAAGACCTCCGGTGGTCGCCACCCGGTCAGCCCGTGGGGTAAGCCCGAGGGCCGCACCCGTCAGCCGAACAAGGCCAGTAACAAGCTCATTGTCCGACGCCGGCGCACCGGCAAGAAGCACGGTCGCTAGGAAGTCGAGGAGTAGCAGATGCCACGCAGCCTGAAAAAGGGACCGTTCGTCGACGACCACCTGCTCAAGAAGGTGGACGTACAGAACGAGAAGAACAGCAAGCAGGTCATCAAGACCTGGTCGCGTCGTTCGACGATCATTCCCGACTTCATCGGCCACACCTTTGCGGTGCACGACGGCCGCAAGCACGTCCCGGTGTTCGTTACCGAGGCGATGGTCGGCCACAAGCTCGGTGAGTTCGCGCCGACGCGCACCTTCAAGGGCCACATCAAGGACGACCGAAAGGCCAAGCGCCGATGAGCACCTCGACGACTGAATATCCGTCGGCCGTCGCCAAAGCACGGTTTGTGCGGGTTTCGCCGACGAAGGCGCGCCGGGTCATCGACCTGGTGCGCGGCAAGTCGGTGACCGACGCGCTCGACATCTTGCGCTGGGCGCCACAGGCCGCCAGTGAGCCGGTCGCCAAGGTGATCGCCAGCGCCGCGGCCAACGCGCAGAACAACGACGGCCTGGACCCGGCGACCCTGGTGGTTGCCTCGGTCTACGCCGACGAGGGCCCCACCGCCAAGCGCATCCGCCCGCGCGCCCAGGGTCGCGCGTTCCGGATCCGCCGGCGCACCAGCCACATCACCGTCGTGGTGGAAAGCCGTCCGAGCAAGGACCAGCAGTCGTCCAAGTCGTCGCGGACCCGCCGCGCCGAGGGCAGCAAGGCCGCCGCGAAGGCGCCGGCCAAGAAGGCTCCGGCCAAGGCGCCCGCCAAGAAGGCACCCGCTGCCAAGAAGGCGCCCGCGAAAAAGGCTGCGCCGCAATCTGAAGCCAAGACGTCTGAGACTTCTGACGCGAAGGGAGGCTCAGACTAGTGGGCCAGAAGATCAATCCGCACGGCTTCCGGCTGGGGATTACCACCGACTGGAAGTCCCGCTGGTACGCCGACAAGCAGTACGCCGACTACGTCAAGGAAGACGTGGCGATCCGCCGGCTGCTGTCCACCGGTCTGGAGCGCGCCGGCATCGCCGACGTGGAGATCGAGCGCACCCGCGACCGCGTCCGGGTCGACATCCACACCGCGCGTCCCGGTATCGTCATCGGCCGCCGCGGCACCGAGGCCGACCGGATCCGTGCCGACCTGGAGAAGCTGACCGGCAAGCAGGTCCAGCTGAACATCCTCGAGGTGAAAAACCCGGAGTCGCAAGCACAATTGGTGGCTCAGGGTGTTGCCGAGCAGCTGAGCAACCGTGTGGCGTTCCGTCGCGCGATGCGTAAGGCCATCCAGTCGGCGATGCGCCAGCCCAACGTCAAGGGCATCCGGGTGCAGTGCTCGGGCCGCCTCGGTGGCGCCGAGATGAGCCGCTCGGAGTTCTACCGCGAGGGCCGGGTTCCGCTGCACACGCTGCGCGCCGACATCGACTACGGCCTGTACGAGGCCAAGACCACCTTCGGCCGGATCGGTGTGAAGGTGTGGATTTACAAGGGCGACATCGTCGGTGGCAAGCGCGAATTGGCCGCTGCCGCACCGGCGGGCGCCGACCGTCCGCGCCGCGAACGGCCGTCGGGCACCCGCCCTCGCCGCAGCGGTGCATCGGGTACCACGGCCACCAGCACTGAGGCTGGGCGTGCCGCGGGCGCCGAGGAAAACGCCGCCCCCGCGGAAGCTGCGCCTGCACCCGAACCGCAGAGCACGGAGAGCTGAATCATGTTGATTCCCCGCAGAGTTAAGCACCGCAAGCAGCACCATCCACGCCAGCGCGGCATCGCCAGCGGTGGCACGCAGGTGAACTTCGGCGACTTCGGCATCCAGGCCCTCGAGCACGCCTACGTCACCAACCGGCAGATCGAGTCGGCTCGTATCGCGATCAACCGGCACATCAAACGTGGCGGCAAGGTGTGGATCAACGTGTTCCCAGACCGTCCGCTGACCAAGAAGCCCGCGGAAACCCGGATGGGTTCCGGTAAGGGCTCGCCCGAGTGGTGGATCGTCAACGTCAAGCCCGGCCGGGTGCTGTTCGAGCTCAGCTACCCCAACGAGCAGACCGCCCGCGAGGCGCTCACCCGGGCAATCCACAAGCTGCCGATCAAGGCACGCATCATCACCCGAGAGGATCAGTTCTGATGGCAGTGGGTATTTCGCCTGGCGAACTGCGGGAGCTCACCAATGAAGAGCTGACCGACCGCTTGCGCGAGTCCAAGGAGGAGCTGTTCAATCTCCGTTTCCAAATGGCGACGGGACAGCTCAACAACAACCGCCGGCTGCGCACGGTGCGTTCGGAGATCGCCCGTGTCTACACGGTGCTGCGTGAACGAGAGCTGGGCCTGGCGTCCGGACCCGACGGTAAGGAATCGTGATGGCAGAAGCTAAGGCCGCCCCCAAGCAAGCCGCCGGCAAGGATGGCGCTTCGAAAGAGAAGGGGCCGCAGCACACCCCGGCGAACCCGAAGACACGTGGCCGTCGCAAGACGCGCATCGGCTACGTGGTGAGCGACAAGATGCAGAAGACCATCGTGGTCGAGCTGGAAGACCGTATGCGTCACGCGCTGTACGGCAAGATCATCCGGACGACCAAGAAGGTCAAGGCGCACGACGAGGACAGCGTCGCCGGCGTCGGCGACCGTGTCTCGTTGATGGAGACCCGCCCGACGTCGGCCACCAAGCGGTGGCGTCTCGTCGAGGTGCTGGAAAAGGCCAAGTAACTTCCGAGCGACAAGCAACGCCCGAGACAGCACGGTCTCGGGCGTTTTGCTTTCGGCCTGAATCGTGGGCACCACCCGCTTGCGTGGCGTTACGCTCGGCGCATGTCTTCTGACTCCCCGAAATTTCAAGGCAAGATCGAGCTGGACATTCGCGATTCGGAGCCGGACTGGGGTCCGTACGCGGCGCCGACGGCCCCGGAGAATTCGCCGAACATCCTGTATCTGGTCTGGGATGACACCGGCATCGCGACCTGGGACTGCTTCGGCGGTCTGGTCGAGATGCCCACGATGACGCGGATTGCCGAGCGCGGCATCCGGTTGTCTCAATTTCACACCACCGCGCTGTGCTCACCGACCCGCGCGTCGCTGCTGACCGGTCGCAATGCCACCACGGTGGGTATGGCCACCATCGAAGAATTCACCGACGGTTTCCCGAATTGCAACGGCCGAATCCCGACCGATACCGCGCTTATCTCCGAGGTGCTCGCCGAACGTGGTTACAACACTTACTGCGTCGGCAAGTGGCACCTCACGCCGCTCGAAGAATGCAGCATGGCCTCGACGAAACGGCACTGGCCCACCTCGCGCGGCTTCGAGCGGTTCTACGGATTCATGGGCGGCGAGACCGACCAGTGGTACCCCGACCTGGTCTACGACAACCACCCGGTGAACCCGCCCGGCACCCCAGAGGACGGCTACCACCTGTCCAAGGACATCGCCGACAAGACAATCGAATTCATCCGAGATGCCAAGGTGATTGCGCCCGACAAGCCCTGGTTCAGCTACGTGTGCCCCGGCGCCGGACACGCGCCGCATCACGTGTTCAAGGAATGGGCCGACAAGTACGCCGGCAAGTTCGACATAGGCTACGAACGCTACCGCGAGGTCGTCCTGGAAAAGCAGAAATCGATGGGGCTGGTGCCGCCGGATACCGAACTGTCCCCGATCAATCCGTACTTGGATGTCAAGGGGCCAAACGGTGAGCCGTGGCCGCTGCAGGACACGGTTCGCCCCTGGGAATCGCTGAATGACGAAGAGCGCAAACTATTTTCGCGGATGGCCGAGGTGTTCGCCGGCTTCCTGAGCTACACCGATGCCCAGATCGGCCGCATCCTGGACTATCTCGAGGAGTCGGGCCAGCTGGACAACACCATCATCGTGGTGATCTCCGACAACGGCGCCAGCGGCGAGGGCGGCCCGAACGGATCGGTGAACGAGGGCAAGTTCTTCAACGGATACATCGACACCGTCGAGGAGAGCATGAAGCTCTTCGATCACCTCGGTGGACCCCAGACCTACAACCATTACCCGATCGGCTGGGCGATGGCTTTCAACACGCCCTACAAGCTTTATAAGCGCTACGCCTCGCACGAGGGCGGTATCGCCGACACGGCAATCATCTCCTGGCCCAACGGAATTGCCGCACACGGCGAGATTCGCGACACCTACGTCAACGTCGCCGACATCACCCCGACCGTCTACGAGCTGCTGGACATGACACCGCCGGACACGGTCAAGGGTATTACGCAGAAGCCGTTGGATGGCGTGAGTTTCAAAGCGGCCCTTGCTGATGCGAACGCCGATACCGGCAAGCAGACCCAGTTCTACACGATGCTGGGTACCCGCGGGATCTGGCACAACGGCTGGTTCGCCAACACCGTGCACGCCGCCTCGCCGGCGGGCTGGTCGCATTTCGACACCGACCGCTGGGAGCTGTTCCACATCGAGGCCGACCGCAGCCAGTGCCACGACCTGGCCGCCGAGCAACCCGAGAAGCTGGAAGAGCTTAAGGCGCTGTGGTTTTCCGAGGCCGCCAAGTACAACGGCCTTCCGCTGGGGGACCTGAACATGATGGAGACGTTGACCCGCTTCCGGCCTTACCTGGTGGGGGAGCGGACCAGCTACATCTACTACCCGGACTGCGCGGACGTCGGAATCGGTGCCGCGGCCGAAATCCGTGGCCGCTCGTTCGGCGTGCTGGCCGACGTGACCGTGGATACCACCGGCGCCGAAGGCGTGTTGTTCAAGCAGGGCGGTGCGCACGGCGGGCATGTGTTGTTCATCCAGGACGGACGCCTGCACTACGTCTACAATTTCTTGGGTGAGCGCCAGCAGCTGGTGTCCTCCTCGGGCGCGGTTCCGTTGGGCAGACACCTTTTCGGCGCCAGCTACGCGCGGACCGGGACCGTGCCGAACAGTCATACTCCGCTGGGTGACGTCACCCTGTTCATCGATGACGAGGTGGTCGGCACGCTCGCGGATGTCACCACCCACCCCGGTACCTTCGGTTTGGCGGGTGCCGGCATCACCGTCGGCCGAAACGGCGGGTCGGGAGTATCAAGCAGCTACAAGGCACCGTTCGTCTTCACCGGCGGGAGTATCGCCGCGGTCACCATCGATTTGTCCGGACGACCCTACCAAGACGTGGAATCCGAACTTGCGCTTGCATTTTCGCGAGACTGAGCGCTCACGACGAGCTAGGTCTGTCCCGCTGGCCGTGGCGGGGGTGATCTGTGTGCTGGCATGCCTGGTCGTGGGATGCGGAAAAACGACCGGCGGCAACGCCGTTCGGGCCAGCACGACGGCGTCGTCGACGCCGACCTCGGGGACTAAGCCGCGCAAATCCGACCCGGCCGAGCCGGTGCCGGGCGTCGAGGTCACACCGCCTGATCACATTCCGCCCAACGCGCTGGCCTGCCTACCGGCGGCCACCGGCAACGGCCGGATGACCGCGGCGTCGGTGTCGGATCCGGTGGCGCCCAAGCTCACGGTCCCGCTACCCGACGGCTGGAACTCGGCGCCGGGCACCGGTGATGTGGCCCTGACCGCGACCGGGCCCGACGGGTTGTCGGTGCAGGTGACGATCACACCGACCGACCTTGAACCCGGCGGGGCGTTCTTGCGCTACGGCGCCGACCTGCGCACCGCACGGCCGGGCGTCCAGGTCAGCGTCGACGCGGCTCAGTTCTGCGGCTACAGCAGCCAGTTGCTCAGCGGCAGTGTCGGGGGAGCCGGTGGGGTCGCCATCGCCGACCGGATCACCCATATCTGGACGAACACCAAGGCTTTTCTGGTGGTTGTCCATATGGAGGGGCCCGCGGGTGCGCCCGGGTTCGACGCGGCGAAATCCACGGTGATGCAGCAATTCGCGGTCGTTATCCCCTGAAACTGCGCGCCCGACTGCTAGCATCTGACCCCGTGCCTGCCGGGAATGGCGCAAACTATCCGCTTCTACTCGTGGTGGTGATGTCCGATGACCGCTGAAGCTGCGCCGTTGCCGCCGTCGCAACAAGATTCGCGCGGACGGCAAATCGCGATAGCCTTCGGGATTCTCGTAGCTGTCATCAGTGTCTACGTGCTCTCCCTGATCGCGATGCACCTGATGGCCAAATCGGCACCGCCGCTGCCCGCCGTGGATTTCAGCAAGGTCGAGGCCGAGGACAGCGTCGTACAGGTGAACCTGAGCGAGCTGAAAACGGTGGCGAATCGGCTGACCGTGAATGTGCTTGTCTACCCCAAGGATTCGCTGTACGACAAGAACTTCGGCGTGCTGACCACCGACGCGGCCGTGCGACTGTATCCCGACAACGACCTAGGCGATCTGCAGTACCCGGTCGGAAAAGCGCCCGCCCAAGTCGCCACCACCATCGAGGCACACGGCGATCCCGGCAACTGGCCATTCGACTCGTACACAACGGGCGTCATCGCCGCCGACGTGTTCACCGGAACCGGCCAGAACCGCGAAAAATCGCCGGCCCGTATCGAGGTGACCGGAAGGCTGGACGGCTGGGACGCCAGCGTCACCCGCGTTCACGACCCCGACGATGCCGATCCCAATGTGATGGATGATGTGGTCATCACGCTGCACCGGGCCAAGGGTCCGCTGATCTTCGATCTCGGTGTGTGCCTGGTGCTTATCGCTCTGCCGGTGTTGGCATTATGGGTGGCCATTCCGGTGGTGTTGGGCAAGACCTCATTCTTGCCGCCGATGACGACTTGGTACGGCGCGATGCTGTTCGCCGTCGTTCCGCTGCGCAACGTGCTGCCGGGTAGCCCACCGTACGGCTCGTGGATCGACCAAGCCGTTGTCCTATGGGTGCTGATCGGACTGGTCACCGCGATGTCGCTGTTCCTCGTCGGCTGGTGGCGACAGCGAGATCGAAAGTCGAAGAAAACCTAGAGCTCGAAAAGCCTTAGCGCACATTCTCGATCGACGCCGACGTGATGGCGTCGATAGCGGTGAAGACCCGTGATTGGAAGTCGGGCGGCAGCGGGATGTAGCCGTTCTTGTCGAGGTCCGCCTGGCCCGGACCGACGGCCGCTTGCAGGAAAGCCTTGACCGCCTGGCCGACGGCCGGGTCGGGGTATTTCGAGCAGACGATCTCGTAAGTGACCATCACGATCGGGTACACGTCGGGCTGGGAGGGGTTGTAGAAGGGTGCGGTGTCCAGCACGAGGTCGTTGCCCTTGCCGACGATCTTGGCACTTGCAATGGTCTTGCCGACGGTGTCGGTCCCGATGCGCACCGGCCGCAACGATTTCCGGCTCGCCGGGGTCTTGATCTGGGCGGCGAACAGTCCCTGGTCCATGGCGAACGACAACTCGTTGTAGGAGATCGCGCCCTCGGTGTTCTTCACCGCCGACGAGGTGCCGACATTGCCGTGGGCGCTGGTGCCCACGCCGCCGTTGAAGGTCTTGCCGGTGCCCTTGTCCCAGGCCCCACCGGAGGCGGCCTGCAGGTAGGCCTGGAAGTGGGCCGTGGTGCCGGAGGGGTCGGCGCGGTAGATGACATGGATGTTCTCCGGCGGCATCGACGCGTTCATCGCGGTGATGGCCGGGTCGTCCCAGCGCGTGATCGTGCCGTTGAAAATCTTGGCCAGCGTGGGCGCGTCGAGCACCAGCGAGTCAATCGCGTTGAGGTTGTAGGTAATAGCGATCGGGCCGAACACCACCGGCAGGTTCCAGGCATCGGCGCCGCCGCAGCGCTGCTTGGCCGCCGCGTACTGGTCACCGGAAAGCGGTAGGTCGGAGCCGGCGAAGTCGGTTTTGCCCGCGAGGAAATCGGCGACTCCCGCCCCCGAAGCGTTTGCGGTGTAGGACAGATTTTGTCCCTTGCAGGCCTTCGCGTACGCATCGATGAATCGCTTCATCGCATTTGCCTGCGCGGTCGAACCGCTGGCGCTGATTTCTTGTTTGCCGCCGCAATCCACTCGCGCTCCGTTGGCGTACGACAGGGAGGTGTGGGGTTTGCCGCATCCCGAGAGCACCAGTGCAGCCGCGGTCAGCACGCTTATGGCGGCAGCCGATTTGTTGTGCTTCACGTTGTTTGCCTCCTTGGGAACGGCAGCGGGTCAGACGGCCTTGGGCTGTGACCGAAGTCTAGCGATGCGGTGTGATTCATGGCAGCGGTGACCTGGGGTAACCGCATCAATCGGAGCAAGGGCAGGCAGGTGTGGACTCGGTCTCCGGCGGCATAGATTTCGGGCAGGTCGGTACGCGTCGCCTGGACGGCGAAGACGGCGCCCGGCGTCGGCGGCGAGCTCGGTTTCGGGGTGAATGTCCACCCGGTTTCGACACACGTCGACATTTACAGCTATCGAAGCGACGCGCAAACAAACATCGGGTGAATACCAAAGTTTGCAACGCCGACCGAAGGTGACAGGATGACTAAGGCAGTTTGCGAATAGTCGCATTTCCGGCGCGATTGGCACGAGTTCATTACCATCGGACTTCGTGTCGTCTCGGGTTAGCTGGAATTGCCCAGCGATGTGAGTTCGCCGCCCGTTGTCCCTCGTGGAAGGTGACCGATGACCGCCCAAGCCCCGCCAACGCACGCCGCCCCGCCGCCGCCCCAAAAGAAGGGCCGCTTGCTGCTCGGTCTGGTCATCCTGTTCGCTTTCTTCTTGGTCTACGCCTTGTCGTTGTTCGGCTTTCACCTGCTGGGCGAATCGGCGGCACCGCTGAAGGCCCCGGATCTCAACGCGGCCGACGACACCGTCGTGCTGGTGCGCATCGAGGAGCTCAAGACCGTCGCCAATCGCCTCGGGGTGAAGGTGCTGGTCTACCCGCAGGAAAACATGTGGGACCCGAAGCTGGAGGTGCTCAAGACCGACACCGCGGTGCGCATGGATCCCCCCAACGACGCGGGTGACCTCGCCTACCCGGCGGGCAAGTCACCGGCAATGGTGGCCACCACGGTGGAGGCGCACGGCGACCCCGAGATTTGGCCCTTCGATTCCTACGAAACCGACACGCTCTCGGCCGAGGTCATGGGCGGCTCCGGCGACGATCGCAAGTACAAACCGGCCCGTGTTGAGGTGGCCGGAAAACTGGAAGGCTGGGACGTCCAGGTCCAACGGGTCGGCGAAGGCGGCGACAGCGTGATCATCACGCTGGAGAGGTCCAAGGCCCCGCTGATCTTCGATCTGGGCATCTGCCTAGTCCTCTTCGCCCTGGCGACCATGGCGCTGGCGGTCGTCATTCCGATGGCGCTCGGCAAGCGAAAGTTGGTACCTCCGTTCGGCGGGTGGTTCGCCGCGCTGCTGTTCGCGGTCATCCCAATCCGCAACTTCCTGCCGGGGGCCCCACCGCCGGGTGCCTGGATTGACCAAGCGCTGGTGATCTGGGTGCTGATCGCACTGGTCGCGGCGATGATGGCGTACATGGTCACCTGGTACAAGAAGTCGGACTAGCTGTACTGCCCAGGCAGGTTGGTCAACCGTGTGATGGGCGGGACCTTCCCGATCGCTGAGTGTTGCCGATGGTGATTGTAGGTATGCAGCCAGGGTGCTAATGCGGACCGGCGCTGGGCTTCGCTGTGGTAGTGACGGCTGAATGCCCATTCTGCTGCCATTGTGCGGTGGAAGCGCTCTGCTTTGCCGTTGGTCTGAGGCCGATATGGGCGGGTGTGTTTTGGCTTGACGCCGAGCTCTGAACACGCGTGTCGCCAGGCCTTGGACTTATAACAGCTGCCGTTGTCGGAAATCACTCGTTCAACGACGACTCCCCGCGCGCGGAACCAACTCACTGCTCGGCGTAGGACCGCTATAGCAGTGTCGGCGGTTTCATCGTCGTGGATCTCGGCATAGGCCGCCCGGGAGTGGTCGTCGACGACGGTATGGACAAAGGCGTGGCCGAGCAGCTCATCGCGATTGCGGCTGCGGCGGATGCCAGGCGTCGCCGCGCGATTCTTGCTGCCCTGCGCACGTCCGACGAACCGCCACCCGCCGCCAACAGGAATGTTGCCCAGTTTCTTGACATCGACGTGGATCAGCGAGCCTGGGTGTTCGTGCTCGTAGCGGCGAATCCGCTCACCCGTGCGGATATCGATGTGGGACAACCGGTTCAGTCGACACCGAACCAGCACCGCGTGAACCGTCGAGGCCGGCATCGACAGACGCGACGCGATCGCCAACGGCGAGAGGCGGTGCCGCCACCGCAACGCCACGATCCGCCGGACAACAACCTCTGGAGTGCGGCTGGGACAGTGGTGTGGCCGGCTCGACCGATCGCCCATCCCGACCACACCCATGGCCACATAGCGGCTAGCCCAACGCTTGGCGGTTGGCCAGGACACACGGAAATGTTCGGCTGCCCGGGCAATCGGCCAGCCTTCGTCAACAATGCGGCGCGCGAGCAACAACCGCCCACGAGGGGTCAATACGGCATTAGCGTGGACCACGAAGGTCTCCTGTTCGTTGTGGGTGCAGTGGTAGCAGCTCCACTCCACGACAGGAGACCTTCACCCATCAACGACCGCTACAGCGTGTCGTCACACTTCCTCAACCAACCTGCCTGGGCAGTACAACTAGCGCGGGCATAACGCGAGTTGGGCGCCGCCTACCCTGAAACGGTGCTCACCGAGTTGGTCGATCTCCCCGGCGGCGCCTTCCGCATGGGCTCGACGAGCTTCTATCCCGAAGAGGCGCCGATCCACACCGCGAGGGTGGGCTCTTTCGCCGTCGAGCGGCACCCGGTGACCAACGCGCAGTTTGCCGAATTTGTTGCTGCCACAGGCTATGTCACGGTCGCGGAGCAGCCGATCGACCCGGCGCTGTACCCCGGTGTCGATCCCGCCGAACTGCGTGCGGGTGCAATGGTTTTCCGCCCCACGCCGGGACCGGTCGATCTGCGCGACTGGCGGCAATGGTGGGACTGGGTTCCGGGCGCCAGTTGGTGCCATCCGTTCGGGCCGGACAGCGACATCGCGGACCGGGCCGAACACCCGGTCGTTCAGGTCGCGTATCCGGACGCCGCCGCCTACGCGCGCTGGGCCGGGCGGCGGCTGCCGACGGAGGCCGAGTGGGAGTACGCCGCCCGCGGCGGATGCGCGAGCATCTACGCGTGGGGCGACGAGCCCAATCCCGGCGGGCAACTGATGGCCAACACCTGGCAGGGCAGCTTCCCGTACCGCAACGACGGTGCGCTCGGCTGGGTGGGAACGTCGCCGGTGGGAGCGTTTCCGCCGAACGGGTTCGGACTGCACGACATGATCGGCAACGTCTGGGAGTGGACGGCCACCGAGTTTTCTGCGCACCATCGGCTCGACGAGCCCCCGAAGGCCTGCTGTACACCCTCGGGGCCCGCGAACCCGGCCGTCAGCCAGGCCTTGAAGGGTGGCTCGCACCTGTGCGCGCCGGAGTACTGCCACCGCTACCGTCCGGCTGCCCGGTCACCGCAATCGCAGGACACCGCTACCACCCATATCGGATTTCGCTGCGTTGCCGACCCCGGATTCGTCGCCGCGCGTTAACGACGGCTTTCGGGCAGGTGACAGAACTCTGCAGGGCACCGGATCAAGTTGCGCGGGCAGTGTGGATGTTCGCTACCATCTGCCCGTGGCGCCCCGTCAAGCTGGATTTCGCCAGCGAGTTGCCGGCCCGGACCGGTGACCACCGAAACGCCGCCGACGGGGACGCCACCGGAGTCGGAGAAGCCGCCGAAGTCAGGCCCGCTCAGCTTTTTCAGCAGGCACCGGCCGCGCCTCTCGCTCGGTGCGTTCATCCTGGCGGTCGTCGTCGGCGTCTACGCCTTCTCGCTGTTCGGCGTGCACTACTTGCAGCGATCGGAGGGACCACTCCCGCCGCTGGACCTCAGTGAGGGTGGCGGCAACGACACCATCGTGCAATTGCGCCTGGACGACTTCAAAACCACCGCCAATCGGCTCAAGGTGGATGTGCTCGTCTATCCTCCGGATTCGTTGTACGACAAGCGATTCGACGTGCTGAACACCGACGTCGCGGTGCGCCTGTATCCGACCAACGATCTCGGTGATCTGCAATTCCCCAAAGGCAAGGCGCCGGCACAGGTCGAGACCACGATCGAAGCCCACGGCGATCCGGCCAACTGGCCGCTCGACACGTACAAGACCGAGAAAATCTCGGCCGACACCTTCGTCGGCTCCGGTGACGACCGCAAAAAGCTACCGGCCCGTGTCGAGGTGACCGGGGGTTTGGACGGCTGGGACGTCACCGTCAGCCGCGACGACGAAACCAGCAGCGTCAACTCGCGCGGTCTCGACGACGCGCAGCTGGTCATCACGATGAAGCGGGCCAAGGGACCACTGGTCTTCGACATCTTCATCTGCATCGTGCTCATCACCCTGCCGACCCTGGCGTTGTTGGTGGCCATTCCGATGGTGATGGGTCGCAGAAAGTTCGTGCCGCCGTTCGGGACGTGGTACGCCGCCATGCTGTTCGCGATCGTCCCGCTGCGAAATATCCTGCCCGGCAGTCCACCGCCGGGCTCCTGGATCGACCAGGCCGTCGTGCAGTGGGTGCTGATCGCGTTGGTGGTGGCGATGAGTCTGTACATCCTCGCCTGGGTCCGGCAAGGGGATTAAAGCCCCGCGACCGCTGGTATCGCCGCTGCTAGATGAGGGTGCCGCGGCGCGATGGCGGCGGGTCGCGCACCCGGGGAGATTTGCCCGGCCAGGAATTTGGCGCTGAGCAGGTCTTCACCTAGACTCTAGGGGTTGCCTTGGGCAGACCTCGGCCGGTGCGTGCAAGCGTCACAGGCCCCGCGTGCCCTTCGGTAACAAAGACCGCGCACGTCAGGTTTGTGGTGGGCCTTGCTTTCCGGAGGTTTGCCGAGGTGTTCTCCTGCCGTGCACACGTGAACTCAGTCAGGAGATCGAGTGATTCAGCAGGAATCGCGGCTGAAGGTCGCCGACAACACCGGCGCCAAGGAGATCTTGTGCATCCGGGTGCTCGGTGGCTCGTCGCGACGCTACGCCGGCATCGGTGACGTCATCGTCGCCACCGTCAAGGACGCCATCCCGGGTGGCAACGTCAAGCGCGGTGACGTCGTCAAGGCCGTCGTGGTGCGCACCGTCAAGGAGCGCAGGCGTCCCGACGGCAGCTACATCAAGTTCGACGAGAACGCCGCGGTGATCATCAAGCCCGACAACGACCCGCGCGGGACCCGCATCTTCGGGCCGGTCGGGCGCGAACTGCGCGAGAAGCGATTCATGAAGATCATCTCGCTGGCTCCGGAGGTTTTGTAGATGAAGATCAAGAAGGACGACACCGTCCTGGTGATCGCGGGCAAGGACAAGGGCGCCAAAGGCAAAGTGCTGAAGGTTTACCCGGACCGCGACCGCGTGCTCGTCGAGGGCGTCAACGCGATCAAGAAGCACACCGCGGTTTCGACCAACCAGCGCGGCGCCCGCTCGGGCGGAATTGTGACCCAGGAAGCGCCGATTCACGTCTCCAACGTGATGGTGGTCGACTCCGACGGCAAGCCGACTCGGGTCGGCTACCGGGTCGACGAGGAGACCGGTAAGCGCGTCCGTATTTCGAAGCGCAACGGCAAGGACATCTGACATGACCACTGCAGAGAAAGTGCAGCCGCGCCTGAAAGAGCGCTACCGCAACGAGATTCGCGATGCGCTGCACAAGGAATTCGGCTACGGCAACGTCATGCAGATCCCGACCGTGACCAAGGTCGTCGTCAACATGGGCGTCGGCGACGCAGCCCGGGATGCCAAGTTGATCAACGGCGCGGTCAGCGACCTGGCCCTGATCACCGGGCAGCGGCCCGAGATCCGCAAGGCCCGCAAGTCCATCGCGCAGTTCAAGCTGCGCGAGGGCATGCCGATCGGCGCGCGGGTCACCCTGCGGGGCGACCGGATGTGGGAGTTCCTCGACCGGCTCACTTCCATTGCGCTACCGCGTATTCGTGACTTCCGCGGGCTTTCGCCCAAGCAGTTCGACGGTGTCGGCAACTACACCTTCGGACTGGCCGAGCAGTCAGTGTTCCACGAGATCGACGTCGACAAGATCGACCGGGTCCGCGGCATGGACATCAACGTCGTCACCTCGGCGACGAACGACGACGAAGGACGAGCGCTGTTGCGGGCCCTCGGCTTTCCGTTCAAGGAGAACTGAGTAGATGGCTAAGAAGGCACTCGTTAACAAGGCCAACGCCAAGCCGCGCTTCAAGGTGCGTGGCTACACGCGCTGCAACAAGTGCGGACGTCCGCGCGCGGTTTACCGCAAGTTCGGGCTGTGCAGGATCTGCCTGCGCGAAATGGCGCACGCGGGCGAACTGCCCGGCGTGCAGAAGAGCAGCTGGTAACAGGCACAGGACTACAGACCACTCCAGAACAGGTGCGCGACAGGCCCCTAACGGGAACCATCGCGAGGAAGGTTACAGACGCTGTCATGACAATGACGGACCCGATCGCAGACTTTTTAACACGTCTGCGCAACGCCAATTCGGCGTATCACGACGAGGTGACGTTGCCGCACTCCAAGATCAAGGCCAACATCGCCCAGATCCTCAAGAGCGAGGGATACATCAGCGACTTCCGGACCGAAGATGCTCGGGTCGGCAAGGCGCTGGTGGTTCAGCTCAAGTACGGACCCAGCCGGGAACGCAGCATCGCCGGCCTGCGCCGGGTATCCAAGCCCGGTCTGCGGGTGTACGCGAAATCGACCAACCTGCCACGCGTGCTCGGCGGGCTGGGCGTGGCGATCATCTCGACATCGTCAGGCCTGCTCACCGACCGCCAGGCAGCCAGACAAGGCGTGGGCGGCGAAGTCCTCGCGTACGTGTGGTGAGGGGGAACCATGTCGCGCATTGGTAAGAAGCCGATTCCGGTTCCCGCCGGAGTCGACGTGACGATCGACGGCCAAAAGGTCTCGGTGAAGGGTCCCAAGGGCACCCTGGACCTGACTGTCGCCGAGCCGATCACGGTGGCCCGCAGCGAAGACGGTGCGATCGTGGTCAACCGTCCGGACGACGAGCGGGAAAGCCGTTCGTTGCACGGGCTTTCGCGCACGCTGGTGTCCAACCTGGTCACCGGCGTCACGCAGGGCTACACCACCAAGATGGAGATCTTCGGCGTCGGCTACCGGGTGCAGCTCAAGGGCTCCAACCTCGAGTTCGCGCTCGGATACAGCCATCCCGTATTGATCGAGGCGCCCGAGGGCATCACCTTCGCGGTGGAGACGCCGACGAAGTTCAGCGTCACCGGTATCGACAAGCAGAAAGTCGGCCAGATTTCGGCGAACATCCGTCGGCTGCGCCGTCCCGACCCGTACAAGGGCAAGGGCGTGCGCTACGAGGGTGAGCAGGTCCGCCGCAAGGTCGGAAAGACAGGTAAGTAGTCATGGCGAAAACACAGGCTGACGCCCAAAAGCCGGTGGGCAAGAACATCTCCGCGGCTCGACGTGTCGCGCGGCTGCGCCGGCACGCGCGGCTGCGCAAGAAGATTTCCGGCACCTCGGAGCGCCCTCGCCTGGTGGTGAACCGGTCCGCCCGGCACATCCACGTGCAACTGGTCAACGACCTGACCGGCACCACGGTGGCCGCCGCGTCCTCGATCGAGGCCGACGTGCGTGGCGTCGACGGTGACAAGAAAGCCCACAGCGTGCGGGTCGGTCAATTGATCGCCGAGCGCGCCAAGGCCGCCGGCATCGACAGCGTGGTCTTCGACCGCGGCGGATACAGCTATGGCGGACGGATCGCGGCGCTGGCCGACGCCGCCCGCGAGAACGGATTGAAATTCTGATGACAACTGGAAGGACCGCATAATGGCGGAGCAGTCCGCTGGGGGGCAAGGCGCCCCGGACGGCCGCGATTCCCGCGACTCCCGTGACGGGCGGGGTCGGCGCGACGGCGGCGGTGGCCGCGGCCGCGACCGCGACCGCGACGGCGACAAGAGCAACTACCTGGAACGGGTCGTCGCGATCAACCGTGTCTCCAAGGTGGTCAAGGGTGGTCGGCGATTCAGCTTCACCGCTCTGGTCATCGTGGGTGACGGCGCGGGCATGGTCGGCGTCGGCTACGGCAAGGCCAAGGAAGTTCCGGCCGCGATCGCCAAGGGAGTGGAAGAGGCGCGCAAGGGCTTCTTCCGGGTCCCGCTGATCGGCGGCACGATCACGCACCCGGTGCAGGGTGAGGCGGCAGCGGGTGTGGTGCTGTTGCGCCCGGCCAGCCCGGGTACCGGTGTGATCGCCGGCGGTGCGGCGCGTGCCGTGCTGGAATGCGCTGGGGTGCACGACATCCTGGCCAAGTCGCTGGGCAGTGACAACGCGATCAACGTGGTGCACGCCACGGTGACCGCGCTCAAGCTGCTGCAGCGCCCGGAAGAGGTGGCCGCTCGCCGCGGTCTGCCGATCGAGGATGTCGCCCCGGCCGGGATGCTGAAGGCGCGACGCGAAAGTGAAGCGCTGGCCGCCAGTGCCGCGCGCGAAGGAACGGCACAGCAATGAGCCAGCTGAAGATCACCCAGGTGCGCGGCACCATTGGGGCGCGCTGGAAGCAGCGCGAGTCCCTGCGCACGTTGGGGCTGCGAAAGATTCGCCAGTCGGTGGTCCGCGAGGACAACCCCCAGACCCGCGGGCTGATCGCGGTGGTGAGCCACCTGGTTGAGGTGGAGGAGACCAAATGACCATCAAACTGCACGACCTGAAGCCGGCCCCCGGGTCGAAGAAGGCGCGCACCCGCGTCGGTCGCGGTGAGGGCTCCAAGGGTAAGACCGCCGGCCGTGGTACCAAGGGCACCAAGGCGCGCAAGAACGTGCCGGTCACCTTCGAGGGTGGTCAGATGCCGATCCACATGCGGCTGCCCAAGCTCAAGGGGTTCAAGAACCGGTTCCGTACCGAGTACGAGATCGTCAACGTCGGTGACATCAGCCGGCTGTTCCCCGAGGGCGGTGCCATCGGCGTCGCCGAGCTGGTTGCCAAGGGAGCGGTTCGGAAGAACTCGCTGGTGAAGGTCCTCGGCGACGGCGACCTGGCCGTCAAGGTCGAGGTGTCGGCGCACAAGTTCAGCGGCAGCGCCCGCGACAAGATCACCGCCGCCGGCGGCTCGGCCACCGAGCTCTCCTAACGCTGCGGTTCCGCCCCCGCGTCCATTAGTGCGGAGGCGGTACTGAGCGCGGAATCTAGTGCTGCGCTTCGGGTTTCGCTCTGCTCGGGCATGCCGCGCGAGATCAGGACCGATCCGACCATCAAGGCGACGATGCTCCATGCCCGTTGCCGGCGGTCGGATTGTTCTCCGTCGAGCAGCTCGGTGATCCGATCGATCAGTGCGATCATCTTGCGCTGGTAGGCCTCTTTGACGGGCGGTTCGGCGCGGGACACGTCCGCGCTCAACGCGGGCATCACGCACCCACCAGCCACATCGTGGCTGTGATCGGTGTTCATGTATCCCTGGAGAAAAGCGATCATGTGCGCCCGTGCCTCGGCGTGGGTCATCGCACCCGTGTCCGTGACGAACGGTTCGCCCAGTCCCGCCTCGACGACGGCCTCGAGAATCGCGGTCTTGTTCGGGAAGTTCGAGTAGAACGCGCCCGACGTCACGCCCGCCGCGGCGGCCAGCCCGTCGACGCCGACGCCGTTGAATCCGCTCGTCTTGAGCGAGCGGGTACCGGCGCGCACCAGGGCGTCGCGCGCGCGTGCCTTCTGGCCTGGTGGGTATCTCACTGGTCCCGCCCTTCTGCTTGACGCTCACCCCAGCATAGGATAACGTCCGTTACGATAACGACCGTTATTCAATAAATCCAGTGAGAGGCACCCCAATGGTCAGCACGCAGGCGAAAGAGTTCGCCGAATTCTTCGGCGCTCTGAGCGCGCGGTCCGCCAACCCCAATTTCGACCTGAACACGGTGCGCGACGTCATCGAGACGATGCATCTGGCCACCAAGGAACCCGAGGGCGTGACGTACGCCGAAGTGGACGCCGGCGGGGTGGAGGCGCTGTGGTGCATTCCCGTCGATGCCGACCAGGACCGGGTGTTGCTGCACAGCCACCTGGGCGGCACCGTGGTCGCGTCCATGTACTCCGACCGCAAGGCCGCGGCGCACATCGCGAAGGCGGCGGGCACGCGCGCCCTGGTACTCAACTTCCGGCGCTCGCCGGAAAACAAATTCCCCGCCCAGATCGAAGACGTGCGCAACGCCTATAACTGGCTGATGGCCCAGGGGTACCGGCCGGAAAACATTGCCAGCGTTGGGCATTCGGTCGGCGGCAACTTCGCGGTCGGCCTCGCGCTCGCCCTGCGCGATGAAGGAGCCGCGCTGCCGGGTGCGATCGTGTCGATCTCCCCGTGGGTCGATCTCACGATGACGAACGAGACCTACACCACCAATGCGGAGCGCGACCGGCTGCTGTCCCGTCCGCTCGCCGAGTTCTTCAGGTCCTGCTGGCTGGACGACACCGGCGTGGGCTTCGACGACCCGCGGGTGAGTTTGATTGCCGCGGATCTGTCCGGGCTGCCGCCGACCGCGGTGTTCTGGGGTGGCGACGAAGTACTCGCCGGTGAGGACGCCGAATTCGCCCGTCGCATCGAAGCGGCCGGAAACGACGTCCTGGTGCGCGAGGTCGAAGGCGGCCAGCACTCCTTCATCCTCGCCGCGGGCTGGGTGCCCGAGGTCGACGAAGCGATCGCCGAGATCGGCGAATGGCTGCGCAAGAAACTGGGGAGCTGACTAACCGAGCTGCGGAATCACTTCCGCGACAAGGCGTTCCATCTGCTCGCGATTTTCCGGGACATCGAGGCCGAGCGGATTGAGCAGCAGTGACTGTGCTCCGGCGTCGATCACTTCCTGGAGTCCGCGGGCGACGTCGTCGGGTGTGCCCGAGACCGGGAACGAGTCGATGCCGGGCATGTCGCCGTAGAGGCGATGCAGCCCGTCGAGCACCCGCTCGCGGGCGCGCGCCGCATCGTCGTCGACCATCAGGTAAACGCGCTTGCTGATCGGAAAGAGCGCGGGATCCTTCTGCTGTGCGTCGAGCTCGCGGTGCACGATCGGGACGACTCCGGCAAAGGATTCGGTGCTCGCCGCGCCCGCGCCCATGAATGCGTCACCGAGGCGCACCGCCCGGGCCACGGCCTTGGGGGCCATCGCGCCGAACCAGATCGGCGGGTGCGGGCGCTGTACCGGCTTGGGCGAAAACGGGAGGTTCTCGACGGTGCGGAACCGGCCGTGGAAATCCACCGTCGGCTCGTCGGACCAGGCCGCCTTCATCAGGCTCAGCCCCTCGGTGAACCAGGAGATGAAGGTGTCCTTCTCGACGCCGAATGCGGCGAGCGTGACCCCGCCCCGCCCCGGTGCGACACCGATATCCAGCCGGCCGTGGCTGATCCGGTCGACCGTCGTCACCGCCGAGGCCAGCTGAAGCGGCTCGTGCTGCGACGCGACCAGGACGGCCACCCCCAGCCGCAAACGCTGCGTGAACGCCGCGCAATAAGACAGCAGCTCCAGCGGAGCCAGCATCGGCGAACGGCCGATGGTCTGCTCGAGCGTCCAGATTCCCTCGAACCCGAGTTCTTCGGCCCGCTCGACGAAGGAACGCAGCCCATCCCGGTCGAAGACCTCGTAATCGAACTGGGGGATGGCGATCGAGAACCTCACGAACTCACCCTACGGGCGCCGATCGGTACGCTGCAGAGCATGTTCGCCTTTTTGCCTTCGCTGCCCGGTGTCGACGACGTGCGTGCCCTGGCCGGCCGCGTCGACACGGCTCGCCACCACGGCGTCCCCAATGGCTGCGTGCTCGAATTCAACCTGCGTTCGCTGCCGCCCGAGACGGCGGGCTTCGACCCGATGGCGCTCGTCACCGGGGCGCAGCGGCCGATCACGCTGCGCCAGGCGGTCGCCGCGATCCACCGCGCCACCGAGGATCCCCGGGTCGCCGGGCTGATCTCCCGGGTGCAGCTCGCGGCCGCGCCGCCGGCGGTGGTCCAGGAGCTGCGCGAGGCGATCGCGGCGTTCAGTGCGGTCAAGCCGTCGCTGGCCTGGGCCGAGACCTACCCGGGCACGCTGTCCTATTACCTGGCCTCGGCGTTCAGCGAGGTCTGGATGCAGCCCTCGGGCACCGTCGGGCTGATCGGCTTCGCGAGCAACGCGACCTTCCTGCGCACCGCGCTGGACAAGGCGGGAATCGACGCCGAATTCGTCGCGAGGGGCGAATACAAGTCGGCGGCAAACGTTTTCACCGAAGAGGGTTTCACCGAGGCCCATCGCGAAGCGGTCACCCGGATGCTGGAAAGCCTGCAGGACCAGGTGTGGCACGCGATCGCCGAGTCTCGCAAGATCGACTCCGCCGCGCTCGACGCGCTGGCAGACCGGGCTCCGCTGCTGCGCGACGACGCGGTGTCGTCCGGGCTGGTCGACCGCATCGGCTTCCGCGATCAGGCCCACACGCGGATCGCGGAATTGGTTGGTGTGGAAGGTGTTTCGCCCGACGAAGACGACACCGGGGCCGACCCGGAGAAGCTGACGCCGCGGCTCAACCTGACGCGCTATGCCGCCGCGTCCCGATCGCGGCTGGTGCCGCCGGCACCACCGATTCCCGGCCGCCGCCCCAAGCCCACCTTCGCGGTGATCACGCTGCAGGGTCCGATCGTCAACGGCCGCGGCGGGCCCCAGTTCCTGCCGTTCGGCAACTCGAGCGTGGGCGGTGACACGATCGCGGCGGCGCTGCGGGAGGCGGCGGGCGACGATTCGGTGTCGGCGATCGTCCTGCGGATCGACAGCCCCGGCGGCTCGGTCACGGCGTCGGAGACCATCTGGCGCGAGGTGGCGCGGGCCCGCGAACGCGGCAAACCGGTGGTGGCGTCGATGGGCTCGGTGGCCGCGTCCGGTGGTTACTACGCCGCGATGGCCGCCGACGTGATCGTGGCCAACCCGGCCACGATCACCGGTTCGATCGGTGTGATCACCGGCAAGCTGGTGTTCCGCGATCTCAAGGAGCGCTTCGGCGTCGTCTCGGATGCGGTGCGCACCAACGCCAATGCGGACGCGTGGTCGACCGACGTGCCCTTCACGGCGCAGCAGCGCGCCGATCGGGAGGCCGAGGCGGACCTGATCTACGACGACTTCGTGCAGCGCGTCGCCGAGGGCCGCAACCTCAGCACCGAGGCCGTCGACGCCGTTGCCCGGGGGCGGGTGTGGACCGGAGCCGACGCCCTCGAGCGTGGCCTGGTCGACGAGCTCGGGGGTCTGCGCGCCGCGGTGCGCCGCGCCAAGGTGCTGGCCGGTCTGGATGAGGACGCCGAGGTCCGGGTCGTCAGCTTCCCCGGATCCTCGCTGCTTGCGCTGGTGCGGCCCCGGGCGTCCTCGCAGCCGGCCGCCGCGTCGCTGCCGGACGCGCTGGGCGCGCTGCTCGGGCGCACCGTCGCCGCGATCGTGGAGAACCTCGAGCAGGCGGTCAGCGGTGCGAGCGTGTTGTGGCTGGGGGAGTCGCGCTTCTAGCCGGCGAGCCGGCCGCTGATGAAGATGATCTCGCCGAGCGGATCGTCGTTTTCCGGCGGCGGGACGTCCAGGCCGTTGCGGCCGAACAGTTCCGTTCGCGTCACGCCCTCGACACTCCAGCCCTTGGTACCCAGATAGTCGACGACGTGGTTGCGCTGCCCGGCGTACACCAGCGACGCCATGTCGATGTCGACGCCGTGTTCCCGGAAGGAGCCCGACATCTCCCGTACCCGATCGGCGTCGAAATCCACAATGCCCGGCACGAATTCGGTGGCGATCGTGCTGCCCGGCGCGGACAACGCGGTGATGTTGTCGAACAACCGGTCCTGGGCGTCGGGCGGCAGGTAGATGAGCAACCCCTCGGCCAACCACGCGGTCGGGGTGGCGGTGTCGAACCCGGCGGCCCGTAGTGCCGCCGGCCAGTCCTGGCGCAGGTCGATCGGAACGGTGTGCCGGGTCGCGGTGGGCTGGGCCCCGATGCCGGCCAAAGTGGTTGTCTTGAACTCGATTACCTGCGGCTGGTCGATTTCGTAGACCACCGTCTCGGCGGGCCACGGCAACCGGTAGGCGCGCGAGTCCAACCCGGACGCGAGGATCACCACTTGGCGCACCCCGGCGGCGCTGGCGTCCAAGAAGTAGTCGTCGAAATACCTGGTGCGCACCGCCATTCCGTCGACCATCGACTGCATGCGGACCGGCGTGGCGTTCTCGATGGCCGAGAGGTCGAGCTCACCGTCCATCATCTTGGTGAAGAAATCCACCCCGACCGCGCGCACGAGTGGTTCGGCGAACGGATCGTTGATCAAACCGCGGGGATCCTTCGTCGCCATGGCACGCCCGGTCGCCACCATCGTCGCGGTCGCGCCCACGCTGGACGCCAGATCCCAATTATCGTCGTGTGCACGAGGCATGAGACGACCCTAGCCGCGCCCTAGTTCAGGGTTGCGGCGACATAGCTCATGTCGCCAAAGGCGGCCGTCATCTCGTCCGACGGGAACTCAAATCCGTTGCGGGCATACAGCTCTTTGGCGGAATGCGCCGTCACCTGCCAGTCGTGCGTGGCCAGGTAGTCCACCACGACGCTGCGTTCGCCCTGGTAGAACAGATCGGCCGCGTTGAGGTTGAAACCGAAGCTGCGCCACCGGTCGCTGATCTGCTGCAAGCGCTCGTTGGTGAACGCATTGGGGTCGGGCACATGCTCGGTGGCCACGCGGCTGCCCGGCGCGCTCAGGGCGGTGATGTGGTCGAACAACCGGTCCTGGGCCTCGGGCGGCAGGTAGGGCAGCAGGCCTTCCGCACTCCAGGCGGTCGGCTGCGTGACGTCGAAGCCGGCGTCGGCCAATGCCGCGGGCCAGTCATCACGCAGGTCGATTGCGACCGTGCGGCGCTCGGCGCTCGGCGCGGCGCCCAGGCCGGCCAGTGTGTCGGTCTTGAACGCGATCACCTGCGGCTGGTCGATCTCGTACACCACGGTTCCGCTCGGCCACGGCAGCCGGTAGGCCCTGGTGTCCAGGCCGGATGCCAGGATGACGGCCTGCTTGATACCGGCCTTCGTCGCATCCAGGAAGAAGTCGTCGAAAAACCTGGTCCGCACCGTCATCTGATGAATCCGCGCCTGGCGGTTGAGCAGCGCGTCGTCCTCGAAATCGATCTTGCCGTCGATGACGCGCACGAAGACGTCCAGCCCCACCGCCCGCACCAGCGGATCGGCGTACGGGTCGTCAAGCAGCGCGTCGGGCCCCTGCGACGCAACAGCGCGAGAGGCGGCGACCATGGTGGCCGTCGCTCCCACGCTGGACGCCAGGTCCCAGGTGTCGCCTTCGGTGCGTCCGGTGTCTGCTGTCATTTCTTCTCCAGAGTGCCGCTGGTGTAAAGGATTTCGCCCATCCGCATGTCGTCGTCCTCGAGCGGCTCAAAGCCGTTGGCCGCGAACAACTCCCGGATGCTGCTGCTGGCCAGGCGCCAGCCGCGGTCGGCGAGGTATCCGACCGCTTCGTTGCGGTCGCCAAGGTAGACCAGACCCGCCATGTCGAGATGGAAACCGTGGGCGCGCCAGCGCTCGGCGATGGTCTGCATGCGCTCGCGCATCTTGTCCTCTTCACCGGGCTCGGGGTTCGGCGCACTCTCGGTGGCCAGCCGGCTGCCCGGCGCGCTGAGCGCGGTGATGGTGTCCAGCAGACGGTCCTGAGCATCGGGTGGCAGGTAACTGAGCAGGCCCTCGGCGCTCCATGCCGCGGGCTGGGCCGGGTCGAAGCCGGCGGTGCGCAGCGCGGTGGGCCAGTCGTCGCGCAGATCGATGGCCACCACCCGGCGGTCGGCGCTGGGCGCGGCGCCCAGGTTCGCCAGCGCCTTGGTCTTGAATTCGATGACCTGTGGCTGGTCGACTTCGTAGACCACGGTGCCGGCGGGCCACGCCAACCGGTAGGCGCGGGAGTCGAGTCCGGACGCCAGGATCACAACCTGCTTGATACCCGCCTTCGTGGCGGCGGTGAAGAACTCGTCGAAGAACTTGGTACGCACGGCCATGTTGTCGGCCATGCGCGACATCGCCCCGGCCGATCCCGCTGCCCCGTCGTGAACGTCGTTCAGCTCGGCAGGATCCAGTTCGCCACTGGCCAGCTGGGAGAGGAGGTCGACGCCGACGGCCTTGACCAGCGGTTCGGCGAACGGATCGTTGATCAGCGGACGCTCGGCCCGGGTCGCGATCGCGCGCGCGGCCGCGACCATCGTGGCCGTCACCCCGACGCTGGACGCCAGGTCCCAGGTGTCGCCCTCGTATCTGGTGGAAGTCATTGGTTGCCCCCTCTATCGGATGTATTTAGCTTACCTTCGCTAATACTTAGCCAATATAACAAGCTTCCACCACTGTACGCTTCCCGCGATTCGGGGCAACCTTGACGAATGGCGTACGCAACGCCCTTCGGCATGGCCGGGAAACGGGTGCTGATCACGGGCGCTTCCTCGGGCCTGGGGGCGGCCCTGGCGCGGCGGCTGGCCGCACAGGACGCGGTGGTGGGCCTGATCGCCCGGCGGCGCGACCGCCTCGGCGAGGTGCTGGCGGATTGCCGGCGAACCTCGCCGGCCTCGGCGATGTGGGTGGCCGACCTGGGCGACACCGCGGCGGTCGGGGAGCTTGCGCTGCAGGCCTGGGATGGTCTCGGCGGCATCGACGTGCTGATCAACAATGCGGCGATCCCGAAGCGCCGGCGCGTCACCGAACTGGAGCCCGACGAGGTCGAGGACGTGATGCGGGTGAACTTCTTCGCCCCGATGCGCATGACGCTGGCCGTGCTGCCGCGAATGCTGGCGCACGGCTCGGGCCTGATCGTGAACGTGTCGAGCGTCGGCGGACGGCTCGGAATCATCCACGAAACCGCTTATTGTGCAAGCAAGTTCGCGCTGTGCGGGTGGAGTGAGGCGATGGCCGTGGACCTGCACGGCAGCGGGGTCGCGGTGAAACTGATCGAGCCGGGCCCGGTCGACACTGAGATCTGGGATCAGCCGGGCAGCGAGGATCCGCTCTACCAGGGCCCCAAGGTCGCCGCCGAAGAAGTGGCCGACGGCATCATCGACGCGCTGGGCAGCGACCGATTCGAGCACTATGTGCCCGACATGAAGGCTGTCGTCGACGCCAAGAACGCCGACCTCGACGCCTTCATCGCCGGGGTGGCCGGGATGGCGCCCCGATGAAGGCGCTGGTGTACGGGGTGACACCGGAGCCGTTCGAGGTCCCCGGCGATGCCAACACGTTGACCGTCAACCTGGCCCGCACCCCGACCGCCCTGCGGGCGGTGCCGGATCCGCAACTGCCACACCAGGATTGGGTGATCACCCGGCCGCGATTGACGGGGATCTGCGGGTCGGACTCCAAGCAGATCCTGATGGATTTCGGCGAGGACGACGCCGACAACGCGATGGGCGGCTTCTGTTCCTTTCCTCAGGTGATGGGCCACGAGGTGGTCGCCGACGTGGTGGCGCTGGGGGCAGGAGCACGCGGACTCGAAGTGGGGCAGCGGGTGGTGCTCAACCCCTGGCTGTCGTGCGGACCGCGCGGGATCGAGCCGAAGTGTCCCGCCTGCGAAAGCGGCGACTACAGCCTGTGCTGGAGCTTCACCGACGGCGATATCAAGCCGGGCATCCACACCGGGGTGTCAGCCGACGTGACCGGTGGATACGCCGAATTGATGCCCGCGCACGACAGCATGCTGTTCGCCGTTCCGGAGTCGATACCCGACGAGATGGCCGTGTTCGCCGACCCGTTCTCGGTATCGCTGCACGCGATTACCCGCCATCCGCCACCCCGCTCGGGCCGGGTCTTGGTCTACGGCGCCGGCTCGCTCGGGTTGTGTGCGGTCGCGATCCTGCAGGCGCTCCATCCCGACGTGGCGGTGGCCGTGGTGGCGCGCTTCGATGCTCAGGGGAAGGTCGCGCGAAAGTTCGGGGCCGCCAAAGTCCTTGCGCACGAACCACGTCTGGCCCTGATCGAAGAGCTCGCCGCCTGGGGCGGCGGCCGGCTGCGCCAGCCACTGCTGGGACTGCCGATGGCCCACCCCGGCGCGGTCGACGTCGTCTACGACACGGTCGGCAAGCCCGAGACCTTCGAGGTCGGCGTAAGGCTGCTGCGCGCGCGGGGGACGCTGGTGAAGGCCGGTGTCCATGCGCCCGGCCGGTGGGAGTGGAGCCCGCTGTACTTCAAGGAGATCGCCCTCGTCGGGTCCAATGCCTTCGGGTTCGAGGAGGTCGAGGGGCAGCGCAAGCATGCGATCGCGCACTATCTCGACTTCGTCGCCGCCGGCCGGATCGACCTGCGGCCCATGCTGACCCACACCTTCACGCTGGACCGTTGGCGTGACGCCTTTTTGGCGATTGCCAACCAGGCCGAAAGCGGCGCCATCAAGGTCGCGATCGACCAGCGCTAACCGCCCGCTCGCCCGGTGTCTGTTTTGTCGAAGAATCGGCCCAGCAATTCGCGAGCTTCCTCCTGGTCCAGACAGGTGTACGAGTTCCACCCCTCCGTCCTCAGCTGATCGTCCAGCGGCTTGCCGATGATCTCCAGGATTGTCTGCTTGGCCGACCGAACCCCGCGCTGGGAGTTGCGCAGGATTTGCCCTGCCAGCACTTCGGCCTCCTGCATAAGTTGTTCGTGTGGAACAACTTTGGCGATCATGTTGCATTGCAGCGCGCGGGTCGCGTCGATGGGTTCCGCGGTGAGGACCATCTGCATCGCCACGCCGACGCCACAGGTGTTGACCAGCCGTGTGATTCCGCCGTCGCCGTGATGGAATCCGCGCCTCGCCTCGAAGGATCCGAACATTGCGCGTTCCGAGGCGACCCGGACGTCGCAGGCCAGCGCGAGTTCGAGGCCACCGGCCAGCGCCCATCCGTTGACGGCCGCGATGGTCGGCTTGAGAATCCGGTGCAGTCCCCGGGTGAGGCCACCGAACCCCATATCGACGATGTCGCGCACCCGGTTCGGTGTTGCGTCCACATAGTTGATCGGCACATACGTCGCAAGGTCGGCGCCCGCACAGAAGGCGTCACCGGCACCGGTCAATATCGCGACGTCGGCGTCGTCGCTGTGCTCGAAGTCGGCCCACACGCGGCAGAGCGCGTCGTGCATGTCCGGCGTGACGGCGTTCTTCGCCTGGGGCCGGTTCAGCGTGACGTAGGCGATTCTGTCCCGAATCTCGTATCCGATCTCGATCATCGGTCAATCTTGCTGCGCCTGCCGGCAACCCGCTAGACGGGTCGGATGGCCTGGTAGAAGCTGAGTTGGCCCACGATCCGTTGCCGCGTGGTGGCGAGTTCGGTGCAGTCGAATCCCGCCGAGCGGAGCAGTCTGGGCACGGCGTCGCCGAGGTTGCCGGCCGCGTGATGGTTGTGCCGGATGCGCCGTGACACCAAGCCGCCGCTGGTCGTGTCGCCGCTGATGTCGACCAGGTGCAGGCGTCCGCCGGGACGCAGTACCCTAAATATCTCGGCCGCCGCCGCCGGTTTCGCATCGTCGTTGATGTGATGCAGCATCATCGACGACAGGACCCGGTCGAATTCGCCGTCGGCGTAGGGAAGCCGTTCGGCGTAACCCTGCTCGAAGCGGATGCCGGTCAATCCGCCGGCCTTCCGCTTCGCGACCGCCAGGATGCGCGGGTCCGGATCGCAACCGGTCACGTCGGCCGAGGGTTGGGCGCGCTTGGCTCGAATCGTGAGATTCCCCGTGCCGCAACCTATTTCCAGGACGTGGTGACCGGCGGCGATATCCGCCTGGCTGACCAGCCGCTGGTAGACGCTGCCCAGGCCCATGAGCCTCGCGATCAAGTCGTATGCGGGCAGGAAAGCTGCGTGGCCAGTGGCGGGCAGGTAGTCATGTGGAGGATGTTTCGTCACAGAAGCCATACTGGACCACTGGCTGACCATAGAATTGGGTGATCATCGCCAAAAATTGGACTATCTTCTGCAATTGTGACGCAAGCAGCTCGGCTGATCGACTACCGCGGCGGTGTGCCGATCTACCAGTATCGGACCGGCCCGGGCGCCTCTCCGGTGTCGGTGCACCGTCACATCGGAGACCTCGGCGAGCGGCGTCGTCACATTCACGATTTCCCGGCCCTGTGGTACGTCCCCGTGGCGGGCCTGGTGTACGTGGCCGCCCCGGGCGAGGTGCTCGACCCGGGGCAGCTGGAACATCTCGAGGCCGGTGTCGCGGTGTTCTTCGATCCCGCCGCGTTGGGTGAGGACGCGCGCTCGCCGTGGCCGGCGTGGCGGGGCCACCCGGTGCTCTTCCCGTTTCTGCACGGGCAGTCCGGTGGGGTGTTGCGGCTCGAGATTCCCGAAGATCGACGATCCTTGTGGGACAACGCGGTCCGTTCGATCGAAACCGAACTGACCGCCCGGCAGGAGGGCCATCGGCAGGCGGCCCTGGCGCACCTGACGCTATTGCTGATCGAGCTGGCGCGGCTGGCCCGCGACGTGGTGGCCGACCTGAAGCGCAGCGGTGAGCCGCTACTGGCCGACGTGTTCGCGGTGATCGAGCGCCGTTACGCCGAGGCGTTGTCGCTGCGCGACGTGGCGGGCGAACTCGGTATGACGCCGGGGCATCTCACCACAGTGGTGCGGCGCCGCACCGGACGCACCGTGCAGGAGTGGATCATCGAACGCCGGATGACCGAAGCGCGCACCTTGCTGGAGGAAACGGATCTGCCGGTCGCCGAGGTCGCCCGGCGGGTCGGGATTTTCGACCCCGGCTATTTCAGCCGGCAGTTCAGCCGGATCCACGGCCTGCCGCCGCGAGGCTGGCGGCTGCGGGCCACCTAGGCCATCGCGCCCCGAGATCCGATGATCGGCAGATCAATTGGGGTAATGACGCCCGGGGGCGCATCGCAGAGGAAGGGTACGGCATTGACCGCCGCGACGGCAGTACTGTCCATCAATACGGTCATCGCATCCTGACCCGGATGGCCGAACCGGATCGTCGCGTCGACGTACGGTTCGCCGTCGATCACCACGCTGAAACCCTCAGGGTCTTCCCATTGGGGATCGAGCGCGTCGCTGCTCATCGTCCAGCAGATCGCCAGCTCGATCACCGGGCGGCCGTTGCGGTAACCGCGGTAGCTGCGGCGTTGACCGCCGGTCGTGCCGGCCGCGTAGTCCGTCCACCCCAGCTGCAAATCCCGTGTCAGAACCGCGTTCTCGACGAATGCCTCCGTCGAGTCGAGCTCGACGCCGAGCATGCCGGCGATCATGTCGAGCGTCTCGAAGTAGCCGAGGCCATACCGTTGGGTCTGTGGATCAATCGATTTCACCCGGCCCCGCGGGGGCTTGCCGAATCCGAGTACCTTCCAGACGTCTTGAACGGGATAGGTGGTGCAGTCCAACGTTTCAACGAGCTTGACGCTGTCCACTTTTCGGCACGCGCCGGTGAGGAAACCGGCGACGACATTGATGAAACCCGGCTCGAAACCCGTGCCCAGGAAGGTCGCGCCGCCATCGTGCGCCGCCGCCTCGAGCGCCGCACGCTCCGTCGGGTGATAGGAACCGGTCAGGAAGTCTCCCGTGGTCACCACGTTGATGCCGCTGCGCAGCAGCCTGGCCACCAGTTCGAAGTCGATGGCGCGCGGCATGTAGTTGACGCAATCCGGTGCCAGCTCGATCAGCGCGTCGACATCGTCGGTCGCGGCCACACCGATCGGGGGACGCTCGCCGAGAACTCCCGCGTCACGGCCGACTTTGTCAGATCCGTAGGCATGGACGCCGACCACCTCGAAATCGTTGCGGTCGATCAGGACACCCAGTGCCCGCTTGCCGATGTTGCCGGTAGACCATTGAATCACCCGATAGGTCATAGCTTTTCGATGTCCAGCCACTCGTCGACTTCGAATTGGTCGGCCACGGTGCGGATCGATGCGCCGCCGTGGCCGGGGTAGTGCGCGGGGATCACGGTGGCGCGCGTCTGCGCGGCCTCGGTGAAGATGCGGTGCCGGGTGGCGGCGGCAGCGGGGGCGTCGACGTCGAAGGCGCAGGGGTCGGCGGGTCGGCGCACTTGCAGCGGGCTGTGCGTGATGTCGCCGACGAACACCGCGGGCACCCCAGCATCCAGCCACAGCACCGAGGAGCCGGGCGTGTGTCCTGCCGCGGCCCGCAGTCGCAGTGACGGGCTGATCAGATAGTCGTCGGACCATTGGACGAGCTGGCCCGCCTCGTCGATCGGCAGCACGCTGTCGGCGAAGACCAGCTGATCGCCGCGCTGCGCGGTGGCCTCTTGCTCGGTGCGCGGCGATCGCCGCGCGACCGGTCCGTCGGGTGCGAAGTAGCGGTAATCGGCTGCGGGCGCGAGATATCGGGCGTTGGGGAACGTCGGTACCCAGGTGTCGTCGTCGAGCATCGTGTTCCATCCGACGTGGTCGGAATGGATGTGGGTGTTGATCACCACGTCCACGGCGCTGCGGTCGATGCCGGCCGACTCCCACCCCGCGAGGAACGCGGTGTTCAGCTGATCCAGCGGCGGCATGTGCGGGCGCTGACGGTCGTTGCCGACGCCGGTGTCCACCACGACGGTCAGTCCGTCCACCTCGACGACCCAGCTTTGCACCGCGATGCGCCATTTCTCGGTGTCGGGATCGAAGAAGTCCGGCACCAGCAGGTCGGCGTTGTGGTGCCATTCGGACGGCGGGGTTTGAGCGAAAGACGTTGTCCCCAACTCGAACTGAAACTCAACGATGCGGGTCACGCAGGCGCGGCCCAGCTGTGCGCGGCTCATAGAGGATTGGCGCGCAGGTAGCCGTAGACGCCGGCGAAGTTGCGGTTCACGTCTTCGGGAATCGGCACCGGCCCACCGAGAGCCCTTGCACCCCAGACAATTTGAGCGGTGCGCTCGACGAGTGCGGTGATATGCAGGACCTTGTCCGGGCGGGGGCCCACCGCGACCAGGCCGTGGTTGGCGATCAGGGCCGCGCCGCGGCCTTCCAGTGCCTTGACGGCGTTACCCCCCACATCGGGTGTGCCCGATGCGGCGTAGTCGGCGCAGCGAACGTCGCCGCCGACGTAGACCGCGAATTCGTCGATGCAGGCCGGAATCGGCTGATGCGCGATGGCGAACATGGTCGCCCAGACGGGGTGACTGTGAATGACGCTGCCGATGTCGTCGAACGCCTGATAGGCCGCCAGGTGCAGCTGCATTTCCGACGACGGCGACCGGCCGTCCTTGGCGTGCTGCACAGCGCCTTGCGCGTCGATCAGCACCAGATCGTCGAGCGCCATGTCGCGATAGTCGACCGACGAGGGGGTGATCACGATGTTGCCGTCGGACCGTCGCGCGGAGATGTTGCCGGCGGTTCCCTCGACGAGCCCGCGGCGCAGCATGTCTTTGGCCGCGTCCAGCACCGCGGCTTCCGGGTTGTCCACGAACTTCATGACCCCAGCACCTCCGGGTTGACGATATGGGCGGGCGTGTTGCCGGATAGCAACGCTTCCAGATCGTCGGCGACCATCTGCGCCTGCCGTGCCTCAGTGTCCCAGGTCGCCCCGCCGATGTGCGGGGTCAGCACGACATTGGGCATGCCCACCAACGGATGATCGGTGGCCAGAAACTCGCCGACGAAATGGTCCAGTCCCGCCGCGGCCACCTTGCCGCCGCGCAGCGCCTCGACGAGCGCGTCGGTGTCGTGCAGTTGCGCGCGGGCGGTGTTGAGGAAAACCACGCCGTCGCGCATGGCGGCGAATTCAGTGGCGCCGATCATTCCCGTGGTGTCGTCGGTGACCGGTGCGTGCAGCGAGATGACGTCGGCCTCGCTCAGCAGTTCGTCGAGGCTGTGCCGGGCTTCGTCGTGATACGGGTCGTGGGCGATGACCCGCATGCCCAGCCCCGTCAGCCGCCATCGCAACGCCCGGCCGACGGCGCCCAGCCCCACCAGCCCCGCGGTGCGCCCCGCGATCTCGGCACCCCTGAACCGCTGATAAGGAATGCCGCCGTCGCGAAACATGTTGCCGCTGCGCACATCCGCGTCGGCGGTCAGCAGGTGGCGGGTGGCGGCCAGCAGCAGGGCCACCGCCATCTCGGCGACCGCGTCGGCGTTGCGGCCCGGCGTGTTCAGCACCGGGATGCCCGCAGCGGTGGCCCCGGCGATGTCGACGTTGTTGGGGTCGCCGCGGGTGGAGGCGATCGCACGCAGACTCGCGTCGAACACCGGCCCGCGCACCGAGTCGCTCTCCACCACAACGACGTCGGCGGCTTCGGCGCCGATCCGTTCGGCCAACTGCTCGGGGCTGTAGATCCGCAGCGGGGTCGCCTCGATCCAGGGGTCGTACACCACATCGGCGAGCTGCCGGAGTTTGTCGAACCCCCGACCACGCAGCGGGGCCGTCACCAGGGCACGCGGTCTTGATGTCACGAATGCCAATGCTGGCGTACGGTGACGCCCGTGTCACGTAACGGCGTCACGATTGGCATCGACATCGGGACCACGGCGGTCAAAGCGGTCGCCGCCGACGCCGATGGCCGCGTGACGGCGCGGGCGCGCATTCCGCATCAGGTTCGGGTGCCGACGCCCAACCGGCTCGAGCACGATGCCGACGAGGCTTGGCGGCGCGGCCCTTTGGCGGCCCTGGATCAGCTGCGCCCGCTGCTTTCCGGGCCCGAGCCCCGCGCGGTGGCCGTTTCGGCGATGGTTCCCTCGCTGACGGCCGTCGACGCCGCGGGCCGGCCCTTCATGCCGGGGTTGCTCTACGGTGACGAGCGCGGACGGGTCGACGGCGATCAGCCGCTTCCCGCGCTGGGCGAAGCCGCCGAGTTCCTGCGCTGGATGGCCGTCGAAGCCCCCGAGGCGGCCGGGTACTGGCCGGCGCCGGCAGTGGCCAACCACGCCCTGGCGGGCGAGGCAGTGATCGACTTCGCCACCGCGGCCACCTCGTACCCCCTGTTCGACGGCACCGGGTGGAACCGGGAGGCGTGCGCCGAACGCGGCGCCACTGCCGCGCAGCTGCCCCGGGTGGAGACGATCGGCGCCGCGGCCGGGCAGCTACCCGGGACCCGAACCGTGCTGGCGACAGGCGCCGTTGACGCGCTGTGTGAGCAGATGGTGGCCGGCGCCGATCGCGACGGCGAGGTGCTGGTGATGTGTGGCACCACGCTGATCGTGTGGGTGACCGTCCCCGAGGCTCGTCAGGTGCCGGGGCTATGGACCATTCCGCACACCAAGGCGCCCAAAAGCCAGATCGGTGGCGCCAGCAACGCCGGCGGGCTGTTTCTGGGCTGGGTGGACCGCGTCATCGGACCCGGTGACCCGGCGTCCGTCGATCCGCGCCGGGTCCCGGTGTGGTCGCCCTACATTCGCGGGGAACGCACACCGTTCCACGACCCGGACCGCCGGGCCGTGCTCGACGGCGTCGATCTCACCCACGGCCCCGCCGCGCTGCGCAGGGCCGCCTACGAGGCATCGGGCTTCGTCGTGCGTCAGCTGATCGAGCTGAGCGGGGCTCCGGTGTCGCGCATCGTGGCAACCGGTGGTGGGACCCGGCTTCAGCCCTGGATGCAGGCAATCGCCGACGCCACCGGCCGGCCCGTGGAGGTTTCC
Source organism: Mycobacterium florentinum (assembly GCF_010730355.1). Classification (NCBI taxonomy): domain Bacteria; kingdom Bacillati; phylum Actinomycetota; class Actinomycetes; order Mycobacteriales; family Mycobacteriaceae; genus Mycobacterium; species Mycobacterium florentinum. The sequence goes on along the minus strand of NZ_AP022576.1, from coordinate 2,669,535 downwards.
GGGGTGGCCGAGGGCGCGGCGCTGGGCGCGGCTTTTTTGGGCCGCATGGCGGCCGGGCTGGAGACGTCGATCGCCGATGCCGCGCGCTGGGCCCGCACCGAGCGCATCGTCGATCCCGATCGCGCCTGGGCGACCCCGGTGCAGGACCGCTACCGGCGATTCCTGGAGCTGGGAGACTGGCCGTCGCGGGCCTCAGACTCGAGGATCTAGCGCGGTTCCCGGGTTGGCGTTCTAGGCTGGTGCAATGACCGACCAGGACCGCAAAGCCGCCCGGAGAGAGATCGCAGACGCCCTGTTGAAAGCTCTTGAACGCCGGCATGAAATTGCCGACGTCGTGGTGGAGTCGGAAAACAAAGCGGCCGCGGTCGAGGGGATCGTCAAATTGCTCGACACCTCCCACCTCGCCGCCGAAGCGGTGATGGGCATGTGCTTCGAACAGCTCACCATCGATTCGCGCCGCAAGATCCTCGCCGAACTCGAGGACCTGAACAAGCAGCTGAGCTTCACGCTCGGGGAGCGGCCGGCGAGCTCGGGGGAGAGCCTGGAGCTTCGGCCGTTCTCGGCCGCCGAGGACCGCGACCTGTTCGCCACCCGCACCGAGGAGATCGGTGCTGCCGGCGATGGATCCGGCGGACCGGCGGGCAATCTCGACGACGAGATCCGTGCGGCACTGCGTCGCGTCGACGACGAAGAAGCGGCCTGGTTCGTCGCCGTCGATTCCGGCGAGAAGGTCGGGATGGTCTTCGGCGAGCTCGCCCACGGCGAAGTCAACGTGCGGATCTGGATTCACCCCGACCACCGCAAGCGGGGCTACGGCACTGCCGTGCTGCGTAAGTCGCGCTCGGAGCTGGCGTGGTGTTTCCCCGCCGTGCCGTTGGTGGTTCGCGCTCCGGCGGCCAAACCGGCCTGACCGGCTACTGCAGGACGGCGACCACCGAAATGTGGTTCTCCAGTGCCTTGAGGCCTTCGCCCGGTGGCACGGGCAGCCCGGCCTTGGCGAACTGATCGGCGCGGGTGCGCGCCGTAATGTGCCAGCCGGCCGCGCTCAGGTAATCCGCGGCCGGGGTGCGTTCACCGTGATAGACGAGCGCCGACACGTCGGTGTCGAAGCCGAATTGCCCCCAGCGCCTGGCCATCGCCTTGGCGCGCTTCTCGAGCAGGGGCATGCCGTCGCGGTGGTATTCGGTCGCCAGCCGGCTGCCCGGTGCGCTGAGCGTGGTGATGGCGTCGAACAACCGGTCCTGCGCCTCCGGGGGCAGGTACATCAGCAGGCCCTCGGCGCTCCACGCCGCGGGCTTTGTCTCGTCAAAACCGGCTTGGCGCAACGCGTTTAGCCAATCATCGCGCAGGTCGACGGCAACCGTCCGGCGCTGTGCGGTGGGCTCGGCGCCCAAGTTCGACAACGCGGTGGTCTTGAAGTCGATGACCGCCGGCTGGTCGACCTCGTACACGACGGTGCCCGTGGGCCAATCCAACCGGTAGGCACGCGAGTCCAGGCCCGCCGCAAGGATCACGACCTGCCGGATGCCGGCGGCGGTCGCGTCGGTGAAGAAGTCGTCGAAATACCGGGTGCGCACGGCCATCATGTTGACCATCCGCTGCAGGTTGAACTCCTCGTCGGGGTCCGCGTCGGGGTCGAGGCCGCCGGTCTCATCGGTGATTTCGCCGTCAAGCACTTTGATGAAGAAGTCCGCACCCACCGCGCGAACCAACGGATCGGCGAATGGATCGTCGATCAGGGCGCCCGCTTGCTTGCCGGCAAGAGCGCGGCAGGCGGCGACCCAGGTCGCGGTTGCCCCCACGCTCGAGGCCAGGTCCCAGGTGTCTTGGTCGGTACGCGTCATGCTCAGCCTCCTAAGGTCGCCGATAGGTATTTGATGTCGCCGAAGGCGACCATGGACGGTTCGGTGGGGAACTCAAATCCGTTGTGCGCGTACATCTCCGGGGTGCTGCGCACCGTCGTCTGCCAGCCTCGTTCGCCAAGGTAAGACGCCACGTCGTTGCGCTCACCGGTGTAGACCAGTTCGGACCAGTTGAGATCCAGCCCCATCCGGCGCCAGCGTTCGCTCATCTCGCGGCCCCGCTTTTCGACGCGGTCGCGCATGTCCGGGACGTAGCCGGTGCCGATGCGGCTGCCGGGAGCCGACAGCGCGGTGATGTTGTCGAACAGGCGATCCTGGGCGTCCGGCGGTAGGTACCCGAGCAGTCCTTCGGCGATCCAGGCCGTCGGCTGGGTCGAGTCGAATCCGTTGCCGCGCAACGCGCCTACCCAGTCGTCACGCAGGTCGATCGCGACCGTCCGGCGATCGACGGTCGGGGTCGCGCCGAGATCGGCCAGGGTGCGGGTCTTGAACTCGATCACCTGCGGCTGGTCGATCTCGTAGAGCACGGTGCCGTCCGGCCATGGCAACCGGTAGGCACGGGTGTCCAGCCCGGACGCGAGAATGACGCCCTGGCGCACGCCGGCCTCGGCGGCCTCCAGAAAGAAGGCGTCGAAGTAGCGGGTGCGTACCGCCATGCCTTCGCTGAGCCGCTGCGGGGTGAAGGCGGGATCGTCCTCGGACACCTCGACCTGGCCGTTCATCATCCGGATGAAGGCGTCGACGCCGACGGCGTTGACCAGCGGCTCGGCGAAGGGATCGTCGATCAGCGGGTTCGGTCCCTTGGACGCCATCGCCCGGCGGGCCGCCACCGCGGTGGCGGTGGCTCCCACGCTGGACGCCAAATCCCAACTGTCGCCGTCAAATCGCTTGCTGTCGGTGTTCGTCATGCGGCGCTCCTAACGAAGAGTTGCGGTAACAGAGACGATGTTGCGAAGTTGGGACAGCGCCTCGCTGTCGTGGAAGTCGCGGCCGTAGTCGGCGAACAGTTCGCGACGCGGCCGCGAGCTCACCTGCCAGCCATGGCCGCTCAGATACTCGACGACGTCACTGCGCTCGCCGTCGAAGAACAATCCCGACAGGTCGATGTCGCAGCCCAGATTGAGCCACCGCTGGTTGAATTCCTGAGCCCGCTCCGACATCGTCGTCTCGGACGGCGGATGAAACTCGGTCGCCAGCACGCTTGAAGGCGCGGACAGCGAGGTGATGTTGTCGAACAGCCGGTCCTGCGCCTCCGGCGGCAGATACATCAGCAACCCCTCGGCGCTCCACGACGTCGGCTGGGTCACGTCAAACCCGCTGCTGCGCAGGGCCGCCGGCCAGTCGTCGCGAAGATCGATGCTGACGGTGCGCCGCTCGGCGGACGGTGCCGCGCCCAGGCTCGACATCGCGGTGGTCTTGAACTCGATGACTTGGGGCTGATCGACCTCGTAGACCACGCTGCCCTTCGGCCAGGACAGCCGGTAGGCGCGCGCGTCGAGGCCGGCGGCCAGAATCACCGCCTGGCGGATCCCGTCGCGCGCGGCGTTGAGGAAGAAATCGTCGAAGAAGCGAGTGCGCACCGCGATCGAGTCGGTCTCGACCTGCAGGTCGCCCAGGCCGCCCTCGGGTGTTTCGGCGGCGGTCAGCTCGCCGTCGACCACCCGGGTGAAGAAATCCAGCCCGACCGCTCGCACCAACGGCCCCGCGAAGGGGTCGTTGATGATCGGGTTGTCCTCATTGCTGGCCACCGCGCGGGCCGCGGCGACCATCGTGGCCGTCGCGCCGACGCTGGAGGCCAGATCCCAACTGTCTTGGTCGGTGCGTGTCATGGTGCTCCTCAATCGTCGACAGCCAGCTTTGATACTTAGCAAATGCAACGAGCTGACAAAACTCTACGCCTCGAGGCTGTCCGCTTCCTGAATTTTTTGAGCCCATTTGGCACGGCTCCATGACGCCCTTTTGAGGATCCGGTCCGACCAGCTGTTAGTCTCGTACACGATTCGACGCGTGACGCCGTACGTCCTGGCCTGCGGGTGTTGAGCGCGCGTAACGCAGGATAACCCCGGCCGCGCAGGAGGATAGAAGTGCTTTCGGCTTTCATCTCGTCGCTGCGAACAGTCGACTTGAGACGGAAGATCCTCTTCACGCTTGGCATTGTCGTGCTGTATCGCGTGGGTGCGGCGCTGCCGTCGCCCGGCGTCAACTTTCCGAACGTCCAGCAGTGCATCAAAGAGGCCAGCGGTGGTGAAGCGGGACAGATTTACTCGCTGATCAACCTGTTCTCCGGCGGTGCGCTGCTCAAGCTAACCGTGTTCGCGGTGGGCGTAATGCCCTACATCACCGCCAGCATCATCGTGCAGCTGCTCACCGTGGTGATTCCACGCTTCGAGGAATTGCGTAAGGAAGGCCAGTCCGGCCAGGCCAAGATGACGCAGTACACGCGCTATCTGGCGATCGCCCTGGCGATTCTGCAGGCCACCAGCATCGTGGCGCTGGCGGCCAACGGAGGTCTGCTGCAGGGCTGCTCGCTGGACATCATCGCCGACCAGAGCATCTTCACCCTGGTCGTCATCGTGCTGGTGATGACGAGCGGCGCGGCGCTGGTGATGTGGATGGGCGAGCTGATCACCGAGCGCGGCATCGGCAATGGCATGTCGCTGCTGATCTTCGTCGGCATCGCCGCCCGCATACCGTCGGAAGGCAAGACGATCCTGGACAGCCGCGGCGGCATGATCTTCACCGCCGTTCTGCTCGCCGCGCTGCTCATCATCGTCGGCGTGGTGTTCGTCGAGCAGGGCCAGCGCCGTATCCCGGTGCAGTACGCCAAGCGCATGGTGGGCCGGCGCATGTACGGCGGGACCTCGACGTATCTGCCGCTCAAGGTGAACCAGGCCGGTGTTATCCCGGTCATCTTCGCGTCGTCGCTGATCTACATTCCGCACCTGATCACCCAGTTGATCCGCAGTGGCAGCGGAGGCGTGGGCAACAGCTGGTGGGACAAGTTCGTCGGCACGTACCTGTCCGACCCGAGCGATCCGGTCTACATCGGCATCTACTTCGGGCTCATCATCTTCTTCACGTACTTCTATGTGTCGATCACGTTCAACCCCGACGAGCGCGCTGACGAAATGAAGAAGTTCGGCGGCTTCATCCCCGGTATCCGGCCGGGCAAGCCCACCGCCGACTATTTGCGCTTCGTGCTGAGCCGGATCACACTGCCGGGCTCGATCTACCTCGGTGCGATCGCAGTGCTGCCCAACCTGTTCCTGCAGATCGGAAACGCGGGGGCGGTGCAGAACCTGCCATTCGGTGGTACGGCGGTTCTGATCATGATTGGCGTCGGGTTGGATACGGTCAAACAGATCGAGAGTCAGCTGATGCAGCGCAACTACGAAGGGTTCCTCAAGTGAGAGTCGTTTTGCTGGGGCCACCGGGGGCGGGTAAAGGTACACAGTCGGAGAAACTCAGCGAAAAGCTCGGGATCCCGCAGATCTCCACCGGGGATCTGTTCCGGAGCAACATCGGGCAGGGCACCAAGCTGGGCCTGGAGGCCAAGCGCTACCTGGATGCCGGCGACCTGGTGCCCTCCGAGCTGACCAACCAGCTCGTCGACGACCGGCTGAACGACCCGGACACGGCCGGCGGCTTCATTTTGGACGGCTACCCCCGCTCGATCGAACAGGCCAAGGCGCTGCACGAAATGCTGGGACGCCGGGGCACCGACATCGACGCGGTCCTGGAATTCCGGGTGTCGGAGGACGAACTGTTGCAACGGCTGAAGGGCCGCGGCCGCGCCGACGACACCGAGGACGTCATCCTCAACCGATTCAAGGTCTATCGCGACGAAACCGCTCCGCTGCTGGAGTACTACCACGACCAATTGAAGACCGTCGACGCGATCGGATCGTTGGACGAGGTATTCGCCCGCGCGCTGCGAGCGCTGGGCAAGTAACGATGCGCGCGCTGGCGCGGCTGCGCAGTCGCAAGGTAGTGCCGCAGCGCAGCGCCGGCGAACTCGACGCGATGGCCGCGGCAGGTGCCGTGGTTGCCGCCGCGCTGCAGGCGGTGCACGCGGCCGCGGTCGCCGGGGTTTCCACGCTGAGTCTGGACCAAATCGCCGAGTCGGCGATCCGGGAGGCGGGGGCGACGCCGTCGTTCCTGGGCTATCACGGCTACCCGGCGTCGATCTGCGCGTCGGTGAACGACCGGGTGGTGCACGGCATCCCCTCCGCGGCGGAAATACTGGCCCCCGGTGACCTGGTGTCCATCGACTGCGGCGCGATTCTGCAGGGCTGGCACGGCGACGCGGCGATCACGTTCGGCGTCGGGGCGCTCGACCCCAGCGACGAAGCACTGTCCGTGGCGACCCGAGAGTCGCTGGAAGCCGGAATCGCGGCAATGATCCCCGGTAACCGGTTGACCGACGTCGCGCACGCCATCGAGATGGGGACGCGTGCCGCCGAGGTTCGCCACGGCCGCGCGTTCGGCATCGTGGAGGGCTACGGCGGCCACGGCATCGGCCGGCAGATGCACATGGACCCGTTCCTGCCCAACGAGGGATCCCCGGGCCGCGGACCGCTGCTGGCCCCCGGTTCGGTGCTGGCCATCGAGCCGATGCTGACGCTTGGAACAGGCAAAACGCGGGTGCTCGACGACGACTGGACGGTCACCACGACCGACGGATCGCGTGCGGCGCACTGGGAGCACACCGTGGCGGTCACTGACGACGGGCCCCGCATTCTCACCTTGAGCTGAACCTCGAACCAAACACCTACTCCACTCGTGTCAATTGGCAGGAGGTGATCGAGTGGCCCGGGGCGCTGGTACCGCGGCGGCAGAAGCTGCGTTGATGAAGGCGCTCTACGACGAGCACGCTGCCGTGCTGTGGCGTTACGCGCTGCGGCTGACCGGCGACGCCGCCCATGCCGAGGACGTCGTTCAGGAAACGCTGCTGCGAGCCTGGCAACATCCGGAGGTCGTCGGCGACACCGAGCGGTCGGCGCGTGCCTGGTTGTTCACCGTTGCCCGGAACATGATCATCGACGATCGGCGCAGCGCCCGGTATCGCAACGTGGTCGGCTCGCTCGACGAAGACGGAGCGCCCGAGCAGGCCACGCCCGACGAGGTCAACGCCGCCCTGGACCGGCTGTTGATCGCCGATGCGATGACGCAACTGTCCGCGGAACACCGCGCCGTCATCGAACGTTCGTACTACCGCGGCTGGACCACCGCGCAGATTGCTGGAGACCTTGACATTGCCGAAGGAACCGTGAAGTCGCGACTACACTATGCCGTGCGGGCTTTGCGGCTCACTCTGCAGGAACTCGGAGTTACTCGATGACAGCCCAACCACCAATCCGTGTGGTCATCGGCTCCGAATGCTTGAAGGGTGACAGGAGATGGATGAAATGAAGACGCCGATCCGAGGTGTAGGCCCGCCCGGCGACAACGAGGTCTTTGGTTTGATCATGGGTGACAATCACCGCTACGCGATGTGGGATGCCGCATACGTGCTGGGGTCGCTGTCGTCGGTCGACCGCCGGGAATTCGAAGGGCACATGGTCCACTGCGCGGCGTGCCGGGAGGCCGTCGCTGAGCTCAGTGGCGTGCCGGCCCTGCTTTCGCAGCTTGATAGTGAAGAAGCCGCCGCGATCGCGCAGTCCGGCGGCATCCCACCGGTTACCCCGGAGCCCTCGCCCGAGCTGCTGCCGTCGTTGCTGGCGAAGGTGGCCTGGCGCCGCCGCCGCACCCGGGCGATCACCTGGGTGGCCTCGTCGGCTGCGGCCGCGGTGCTGGCGGTCGGCGTGTTCGTCGGCGTCCAGGGTCACACCACGCCGGCGGCGCCTGTCCAGTCGGTGGCCGCGTCGTCGGAGATGGCGCAAGTGGGCACCAACCTGCTGACGTCGACGGTGCAGATTTCCAGCCAGCACTGGGGGACGGCCATCAACTTGAAGTGCGTCTGCCTGGCTCCGCCGTACGCGCACCATGACACGCTGGCGATGGTTGTGGTCGGTCGTGACGGCAGCCAGACCCGGTTGGCGACCTGGGTGGCCGAACCCGGCCACACCGCGACGCCCGCCGCGAGCATCTCGACACCGATCGAACAGATCGCCGCCGTGCAAGTGGTGGCCGCCGATAGTGGGCAGGTTTTGTTGCAGCGCTCGCTGTAGAACCCGTCAGGTGAACCGGCGGCTCACCTGACTCGTGCCTTAGGCATCGTCTCAATCGAACTTTAGGTGAGCAGATGCCTCGGAAGCACCGCGTTGTCGACCACATCGTCGAAAGTCTGGCCTCGGTCGGCGTCGACCACATCTTCGGTGTGGACGGCGCCAACATCGAAGACCTTTACGACGCCGCACATTTCCGGTCCGACATCACCGGCGTCCTGGCCAAGCACGAGTTCTCCGCCGCAACGATGGCCGACGGATACAGCCGCAGCGGCGGCGGGCTCGGTGTGGTGGCCGCGACGTCGGGTGGCGGCGCGCTGAATCTTGTAGCGGGCCTTGGGGAGTCGCTGACGAGCCGGGTTCCGGTGCTGGCGCTGGTCGGCCAGGCACCGACGACGATGGATGGCCGCGGCAGCTTTCAGGACACCAGCGGCAACAACGGATCGCTGAACGCCGAAGCGGTTTTCTCCACGGTGTCGGTGTTCTGCGAGCGGGTGCTGCGGCCGGCCGATATCGGTGCGGCAATGTCGCGGGCCATCGCCGCGGCGCGCACCGGGGGACCGGCAGTGCTGTTGCTGCCCAAGGACATTCAGCAGGCCTTCGTCTACGCCGATCGATCCCGCGGTATCGCTAACGACCCGCGGCCGATCGGAAACCCGCAGCCGATCATTCCGGTGCTGCGCAATGTCGACGGACCGATCACCATCATCGCCGGCGAGCAGGTGGCTCGTGACAACGCCCGTGCCGAGCTCGAGGAGCTGCGCGCACTGTTGCGGGCCCGGGTGGCCACCGTGCCGGACGCCAAAGATGCCTCCGGCACACCGGGATTCGGGTCGTCGTCCGCGCTGGGGGTAACCGGCGTGATGGGCCACCCGGGTGTCGCCGAAGCGGTGGCCGCCAGCGCCGTGTGCCTTGTGGTCGGTACCCGACTGTCGGTCACGGCCCGCGCCGGGCTCGACGACGCCCTGTCGGCGGTGCGCACCGTCTCGATCGGCTCTGCGCGGCCTTATGTTCCGTGCACGCACGTACACACCGACGACCTGCGTAGCTCGCTGCGGATGCTGACTAATGCCCTGTCCGGCAGCGGGCGTCCGACGGGCGTGCGGGTGCCCGATGCGGTGTCTCGCTCCGAATTGAAGCCCCCGTCATGGGTTGGCGAGGGCCTACGCTACCGCGACGCGATGGCCGTGCTCGACCGCGTCCTGCCCGACCGCGCCGACATCGTGGTCGACGCGGGCAACACCGGCGCGTCGGCGGTGCATTACCTGCCGGCCCGGCGGGGCGGCAGATTCACGGTCGCACTGGGCATGGGCGGCATGGGCTATAGCTTCGGGGCCGGCATCGGAATGGCTTTCGGGCGGGCCAATAGCGGACGGCCGCCCGGGCGCACCGTGGTGATCGCCGGTGACGGAGCGTTTTTCATGCACGGCATGGAAGTTCACACCGCGGTGCAATACCGGTTGCCGGTGACCTTCGTGTTGTTCAACAACAATGCGCACGCGATGTGTGTGACTCGCGAGCAGCTGTTCTACGACAACCTCTACAGCTACAACCGATTTCGGCCCAGCCAGCTCGGCGCCGGGCTGGCGGCCATGTTTCCGGGCCTGACGTCGATCGACGTCAGCGACGCAGCAGGACTCGCCGCGGCGATGGGCACCGCGCTCGGCATCGACGGCCCGGCGGTGGTCAGCGTGGAGTGCGCCGCCGACGAGATCCCGCCCTTCGCGCCATTCCTGACCGCGGCGAAGACCGAAACCATTGCTATCGACGAGATTCCGACTGTTAAGGAGAAATGCCCCAATGTCGCTGCCAGCGCTTGAAGATATTCCCGACCTTATCGATGGGGTCACTCGCATCGAAACCAGTCCTAGGGAGCAGGCCACTCCGATCATCATGGACATGATGCGATCGGTATACCCGCACGATCAGGTGTTCGGGGATTACTGCACCGTCAACGATTACGTCGACTGCCCGCCGGACGAGCTTTTCGAGTACCTGTCCGACACCCGCAGCCTCGAAGAGTGGACATACAGTCTGCGCGGTTTCACCCCGACCGACGAGCCCGGCTTGTGGCTGGCCTACGACAGGCTCGGCTCGGAGACCGAGATCTATACGCGCACCGTCGCCAACGAGCAGGCTCGCACCGTCGACTACCACTGCGCGTGGGATCAGGGCAAGCACCTGTGGATGATCTATCTGATGCGGGTCATCGACGCGCAGGTGGTTCTCGACAAGCCGGGTTCGGTTGTGCTGTGGACGAATTGCCATCACCCGTTCTACGACCACAACCCGTATCCGGAGACCGCGCCGGCGCAGCGCCCGGTGTGGGTCGGCGACTTCTGGGACATGTTCGGCGCCGGCCACCTGCTGGAAATGAAGAACCTCAAGGCAATCGCCGAGTACCGCCACCGCAATGGCCTACCGGTGACCCCCGAATGGATGAGATGAGCAACCATGGGTAAACCAAACGTCAGCCTGATCGACGTCTCCACCTATCTTCCCGGCGAGCCGATCCCCGCCGAGTACTACGCGCAGTTCGCCGAGTCCGACGAGCTCCGTGAGAACGTCATGTTCCGGGCTCCGAAGTTTCGCCATCACGTTGCGCGGGACGAGAGTTCCATCGACATGATCGAGCGCGCGGTGCAAGGACTGATCGAGCGGCACGGCCACGACGTCGTCGAAGGCGTCGACGTGCTGATCACCCACACTCAGGTACCCGACATGGCGTTCTACGGGCAAGGTGGCGGCATCGCGCACCGGCTTGGTCTGCGACCGTCGTGGGTGCTCGACCTGAACAACGGTGGATGTGCGGCATTTGTGTTGGCGCTCAACGTGGCCCGCAAACTGCTGTCGTCCGGCGAAGGCCAGACCGCGCTGATCGCGATCGCGCAGAACGCGGCCGGCCAATTCTTCGACCAGCCGACGATTCGCCGCAAGGCACAGTCCGCGGTGCCCGGTGACGGCGCCGCGGTCGGATTGGTCGCCGTGAGCGACAAGTCGCCCATTCTGGATGTCGAGTGCCGCACCTTCGGTGAATACGCCGGGGAGATGACGCTCTCCTTCGATCCGCCGCGCAAGTGGTGGGAGGCGGGGCCCGGCGAGGGCAGCATCGGCTTCACCGAAAGCAAGATCACCAAGGTGCTGGCCCGCGGCAACCGGCAGGTTCCCGAGGTGGCGTACGCGGTATGCGACCGAATCGGATTGTCCACCAAGGATATCGATCTGATGGTCACCAACCAGCCCAACCGCGCGTTTCTGCGCAACTGGCGCGACGCGCTGGAGTTGCCGCCCGAACGTCACCGGGACACCTTTGAGGAATGCGGCAACCTGTTCGGTGCCGGGATCCCGGTCAATCTGGATCGTGCGATCTCCGACGGTCAGCTCAAGGCCGGCGACGTGGTGCTGATGGCGGGCTTCGCCCACGCCGGCGACTTCGCCGGTGCGGCGGCGGTGCGCTGGGGCGGGCGAGACTGATGCAACCCGTCGCAAGTTCTGCCATCGCCGAGATCGATGACTCCGTCCCGGATGCAATTGATCCACTGGCCTTGTCGCTCAACGAGAATCCGTTCCCGCCGCTGCCCGCGGTCCGGTCGGTGTTGATCAAGTCCATCGATGCGGCCAACCGGTATCCGGAATTCCTGCCCGAGCGGCTGCGCAACCTGATAGCGGGTCGCATCGGGGTCGGTTCGGAGCAGGTGGTGCTGGGCGCCGGCGCGACGGGAGTGGTGCTGCAGACCCTGCAGGCGCTGACCATTGCGGGCGACACGATGGTCACGTCGACGCCCACCTTCGACGGTTACCCGATCATCGCGCAGATGGCGCGGCTGAACTTGGTGACGGTGCCGCTGGACAAGGGTGGTCATAATGACCTCGACCGGCTGGCCGACGCGGCCGCGAACGCGCGCGTCGTCGTGGTGTGCCGGCCGCACAACCCCACCGGGACGCTGGAGCCGACGTCGCACCTGTTCCGGTTCCTGCGCCGCGTGCGCAGCGAAACCATCGTCCTGCTCGACGAGGCGTACATCGAATTCACCGCACCCGAACACCGGGTCGAGGTTTCGGCACTGGCGCGGCGATTCCCCAATGTCGTGGTGGTGCGGACGTTTTCCAAGGCTTACGGGCTGGCCGGGCTGCGGATCGGCTATGGGGTGGCGGCACCCGAGCTGGCGGCGACGATGTGGTCACACCAGCTGCCGTTCGGCATCGCGATGACCAGCCTGCCCGCGGTCACGGCGTCCTACAACGCTGAAGACGAACTGCTGCAACGGATCCGGATGATCACCTCCGAGCGGCGGTATCTGCGGATGCGCCTGTCCGCGCTGGGGATATACACCACCGACGCGCACGCGAACTTCATGTACCTGCCGTCGAAGAGTGCGCAGGGCCGGCCGTGGAGTGAGGTGTTCGCCGACAGCGGGCTTCGGGTGCGCTGCTACCCGGACGGCGGCGCGCGGATCACCGTGGGCAGCCGCGCATCCACCCTGGCGGTGTTGTCCGCGGTCGGCAAGTAAGCACCGGCTGAATCGCGCCAGTTGACCCGCTTTTGCCGCAAGTGCGGTAAGAAAAGGCGTGGCCCCCGATAAGAAGCGCGACCCGATCGCCGCGGCACGCACCAACTGGGAGCGTGCGGGCTGGGGGGATGTCTCGCAGGGCATGGTCGCGGTGACCTCGGTGATGCGTGCGCATCAGATCCTGCTGGCCCGTGTCGAGACGGCGCTACGGCCCTATGACCTGAGCTTCTCACGCTACGAATTGCTGCGGTTGCTCGCGTTCAGCCGGACCGGGGCGTTGCCCATCACCAAGGCGTCCGACCGGCTACAGGTGCACGTCACCAGCGTCACGCACGCGATCCGCCGGCTGGAGTCCGACGGGCTGGTTCAGCGGGTCCCGCACCCCACCGATGGCCGCACGACACTGGTGCAGATCACCGAGCTTGGCCGGTCGACGGTGGAGGACGCCACCGTCACGCTCAACGAGCAGGTGTTCGCCGATATCGGCATGGAAACCGCCGAGTCGCAGGCGCTGGTGTCCTCGATTGAAACGTTGCGCCGCAACGCCGGTGACTTCTAACCGGCGGCCCACCGTGTGGCGCGGTCGAGTTCGTCGAGCCCGAACACGGCGAGCTCGCCGGGGACCATCCATGCCAGCGCGTGCAGGGTATGGCGGACCCATTCCTTGTCGGACACGACCGCGATTCGCTTGAACGCCGAATGATGCTTGAATACGGAGCCCAGACCCAACTTCAGATCCTCGACCAACCCGCCGGGTCCGAAGCCCTGGTAATCGGACGCGATGACCTCCACGATCCTGATCTCGCCGCCCTGCACGAGCCCTTCCATGGCGGGCTTGACGGTGCGCAGATCTTCGGCGTTCAACCGGCCCGATACCCGGATGCCGGTAACTCCCGCCGGCATGTCATCCAGTATTTCGATCATCGAATACTCCTTCGGAGACAACCGCATTGCGGAAGGTCGTCAGCCGCGCAGCATTTCTATGACGGCGCTGAAGTCCTTGTCGGCATGGTCGGCTGCGAACTTCGCGTAGATCTCGGCGGCATGTGTGCCCAGCGGCGCGGCCGAACCGGTCGACGTCACCGCGTCCATCGCCAACCCGAGGTCCTTGTTCATCAGCGCCGTAGCGAAGCCGGGTTTGAAATCGTTGTTGGCCGGCGATGTCGGAACCGGGCCCGGCACCGGGCAATTGGTGTGCACCGCCCAGCAGTTGCCGGTCGCGCCGGTGATCACGTCGAACAGCGACTGCGCCGACAGCCCGAGCTTCTCGGCCAGTACGAAGGCCTCGCCGACCGCGATCTGCTGCACCGCCAGCACCATGTTGTTGCATACCTTGGCGGCCTGTCCCGCCCCGGCGGCACCGCAGTGAATAACCTTGCCCGCCATGGGTTCCAGCACCGGCCGTGCCCGTTGCACCGCGGACTCGTCGCCCCCGACCATGAATGCCAGCGTCCCGGCGACGGCGCCCTTGACCCCACCGGAGACCGGTGCGTCCAGCTGTGCAACCCCGTGCGCCTGGGCCTGCGAGTGCACCTCGCGGGCGTCGGTCACCGAGATCGTGGAGCTGTCGATGAACAGCGCACCTTCGCGCGCGACCGGCAGCACCTCGGCGTAGCAGCGTTTGACGATGTCCCCGTTGGGCAGCATCGTGATCACCACGTCGGCCCCGGCCACCGCATCGGCGGCGCTGTCGAACACCTCGACGCCGCCTTCGGTCGCGGCCGCGGCCGCCGCGGGCACCGGGTCGAACCCGCGCACCGCATGGCCCGCGCCCAGCAGGTTCGCCGACATCGGCGCGCCCATGTTCCCCAGCCCTAAGAAGGCGATCTTCAAAGGCTCTGTCATTGCTGCCTTTCTAAGCGGTAGCGCGAAATCGGCCGGCCTCCGCGCGGCCGATGACCACCCGCATGATTTCGTTGGTGCCCTCGAGGATTCGGTGCACCCGGAGATCGCGGACGATTTTTTCCAGACCATACTCGCGCAGATAGCCGTAGCCCCCATGGAGTTGCAGCGCCTTGTCCGCGACGTCGAAGCAGGTGTCGGTGACATAGCGTTTGGCCATCGCGCACAGCTCGACCTTGTTGGGATCGCCGGTGTCCAACGCACTTGCCGCCCGCCACAACATCATTCGCGAGGTCTCCAGCCCCGTCGCCATGTCGGCCAGGGTGAAGCGAATGGTGGGCTCGTCGAGCAGTGCGGAGCCGAACGCCTCCCGATCCCGCACATAGGCCCCCGCCTTGTCGAAGGCCGACTGCGCACCGCCGAGCGAACACGCCGCGATGTTGAGCCGGCCGCCGTTGAGGCCGTTCATCGCGATGCCGAACCCGGCGCCCTCGCCGTCGGCGCCGCCGAGCATGGCGTCGGCGGGGATCCGCACTCCCTCCAGGATCACCTGTGCGGTCGGTTGGGCGTGCCAGCCCATCTTCTCCTCGGGCGAACCGAAACTCATTCCCGGCGTGCCCTTTTCGATGATGAAGGCCGAAATGCCGCGCGGTCCCTCGCCGCCGGTGCGGGCCATCACCACGTACACGTCCGAAGCGCCCGCCCCGGAGATGAACTGCTTGACGCCGTCGAGCACGTAGTCGCCGCCCTGCTTGACCGCACGGGTGCTCAACGCGCTGGCATCGGATCCCGCGCCCGGCTCGGTGAGGCAGTAGCTGGCGATGACATCCATCGGCGCCAACCGCGGAATCCATTCCTTGCGTTGTTCGTCGGTGCCGAAGCTGTCGATCATCCACGCGCACATGTTGTGGATGGACAGGAACGCGGCGGTTGTGGGGTCGGCGATGGCCAACTGCTCGAAGATCCGCACCCCGTCGAGGCGGCGCAGCCCGCTGCCGCCGACGTCATCGCGGCAGTAGATCGCCGCCATGCCGAGCTCGGCGGCCTCGCGCAACACGTCGGTCGGGAAGTGTTGAGCTGCTTCCCATTCCAGGGCGTACGGCGCAATGCGCTTGGCGGCGAAGGCGGCCGCCGTCTCGGTGATGACCCGCTCGTCGTCGTTCAGGGCGAACATGGCACTAATCCATTGTCGGGATGACGAATTCGGCGCCATCCTTGATGCCGGACGGCCACCGTGATGTCACGGTCTTGGTCTTGGTGTAGAACTGGATCGACTGCGGACCGTGCTGGTTGAGGTCGCCGAAGCCGGAGCGCTTCCAGCCGCCGAAGGTATGGTAGGCCACCGGCACCGGGATGGGCACGTTGACACCGACCATGCCCACCTCCACACGTGACACGAAATCGCGCGCGGCGTCGCCGTCACGGGTGAAGATCGCGACACCGTTGCCGTATTCGTGCTCGGACGGCAGCCGCAACGCCTCCTCGTAGTCGTGGGCCCGCACGATGCACAGCACCGGCCCGAAGATCTCGTCGGTGTAGATGGACATGTCGGTGGTGACGTGGTCGAACAGGGTCGGCCCGATGAAGAAGCCGCCTTCGAGGTTGGCGTCGCCGAAGGTCAGGTCGTCGCTGCGCCGGTCGCGCCCGTCGATCACGATTTCGGCGCCGGCTTCCACACCCTGATCGATGTAGTTGCGCACCCGGGCGACGGCGGCCTCGGTGACCAGCGGGCCGTAGTCGGCCTTGGGGTCCAGGCTGTGGCCGACCCGCAGCTGGTTGACCCGCTCAACCAGCCTGGCGCGCAACCGATCCGCGGTCTGCTCGCCGACGGGCACCGCGACGCTGATCGCCATGCAGCGCTCGCCGGCGCTGCCGTATCCGGCACCGATCAGCGCGTCGACGGCCTGGTCGAGGTCGGCGTCGGGCATCACGATCATGTGGTTCTTGGCGCCGCCGAAGCACTGCGACCGCTTGTCGTTGGCCGCGGCCGTCGAGTAGATGTAGTGCGCGATGTCGGAGCTGCCGACGAAGCCGACCGCCTTGATGTTCCGGTGGTGCAGGATCGCGTCGACGGCTTCCTTGTCGCCATGGACCACCTGGAACGCCCCCGGCGGCAGGCCGGCCTCGAGGAACAGTTCGGCCAGGCGCACCGGCACCGACGGGTCGCGTTCACTTGGCTTGAGCACGAATGCGTTTCCACAGGCCAGCGCGGGTCCGGCTTTCCACAACGGGATCATCGCCGGGAAGTTGAACGGGGTGATGCCCGCGACCACGCCCAGCGGCTGGCGCAGCGAGTAGACGTCGATGCCGGGGCCGGCGCCCTCGCTGTAGTCGCCCTTGAGCAGGTGCGGGATCCCGATGCAGAACTCGATCACCTCGATGCCGCGCTGGATGTCGCCGCGCGCGTCGGGAACCGTCTTGCCGTGCTCGATAGACAGCAGCTCGGCCAGCTCATCGGTGTTCTTGTTGACCAGCTCGATGAACTTCATCATCACCCGCGCGCGTCGCTGCGGATTCGTTGCGGCCCAGCCCTTTTGGGCCTCAACTGCGGAGGCGACCGCGGCATCGATGTCGGCCGCCGACGCCAACGGGACTTTTGCCTGCACCTCGCCGGTGCTGGGGTTGAAGACGTCGGCGGTGCGGGTGGACTGGCCGGCGACGCGCTTCCCGTCGATGAAGTGCGGGATCTGTGTGGTCATGGGGTGCCCTTGGGTGTCGTTCGCGTGAGTGAGCGGATACTTGCATATCCTAGTAACCGGGTTCTGGCCTTGGCAAGGCGGGTTACCAGCCGCGGTCGTGCGGGCTAGCGTTGAGCCCGGTATGCACACGATTGAGGCCGATTACCTGGTCGTCGGCGCGGGCGCCATGGGGATGGCGTTCCTGGACACGCTGGTCTCTGAGACGGACGCCAGCGTCGTGGTGGTGGACCGTAACGACGCGCCCGGCGGGCATTGGACGGCCGCGTACCCGTTCGTCCGGCTGCATCAGCCGTCGGTGTTCTACGGTGTCAACTCGCTTCGGCTCGGCCGCGACAGCATCGATCAGGCCGGCTGGAACAAAGGGCTTTACGAGTTGGCGACGGCCGGAGAAGTCTGCGCCTATTACGACCACGTCATGCGCCAGCGGCTGGTGCCGACCGAGCGGGTCCGCTATTTCCCGATGAGCGAATACCGCGGCGCGGGCCGCTTCGTTACGCTGGCCGGCGCCGAATACACCGTTGACGTGGCCCGCCGGATCGTCGACGCCACCTACATGCGGGTGATGGTGCCCGCGATGCGCCCGCCGTCGTATCGCGTCGCGCCGGGTATCGACTGCGTGCCACCCAACGATCTGCCGGGGCGCGGCGCGCACGAGCGCTATGTGGTCGTCGGGGCCGGCAAGACCGGCATCGACACCTGCCTGTGGCTGCTCGGCCATGGCGTCGCACCGGACCGGCTGACCTGGATCATGCCCCGCGACTCCTGGCTCCTGGATCGCGCGATGATGCAGCCCGGGGAGACCTTCGCCGACCGGATCAAAGCCGGTTTCATCGCGCAGCTGCGTGCGATCCGGGACGCCACGTCGCCCGATGATCTGTTCGCCCGCCTCGAGGACGCCGGCACCCTGCTGCGGATAGACGCGGCGGTGCCGCCCACGATGTATCGCTGCGCGACCGTGACCCAGGCCGAACTGGGCCAGCTGCGCCGCATCGGCGATGTGGTGCGCAAGGGCCACCTGCTGGCCATCGAGAACGACAAGATGATCCTCGAGGGCGGTGACGTGGCGATGGACGGGCGCGCGCTCTATATCGACTGCACCGCCGACGGTGCCGAAAAGCGGCCGGCCACTGCGATTTTCGAGCCGGGCCGCATCACGCTGCAAAGCGTGCGCGGCTGCCAGCAGATTTTCAGCGCCTCGCTGATCGCCCATGTGGAGGCGGCTTATCCGGACGACGCCACCAGAAACGAGTTGTGCGTGCCGTTGCCGCATCCCGATACCGATCTGGACTGGTTACGCATCGCGCTGGCCGACTATGCCAATCAACTGCGCTGGTTCGACGACCCCGACCTGACGGCCTGGCTGTCGGGCTCGCGCCTGGATCTCTTCGGTCATCTGGTGGGGCAGTTGCTGCCGCCGGCCTCGGCCAAGCCGCGGGTGCGTGAGCGGATCCTGGGCGTGGCGAAGACGGTGCTGTCCGCCACCGCCTCGAAGCTCGACGAACTCGTCGTCGCTTCGCTCGCCGCGCAAGGCGACTAGGTGGTACTCGGGAGTTCGGGGATCGGCGCCGCGGCAACGTGGTGATCACCCCAAGGGCAAAGAACGCCAACATATTCAGGCCGGCAAGCCCGCGGACGGCGAGCATCTGCCGAGCGGGATACGGGGCAGCAGGCGCCATGCGCGATCGCGTCGTAGCGTCGGCGAGGTCAAGATGATCGTATTTACCTTGTGGCGCCGGTTAATTGGTGGTTGACGAGGTTGCCGTTGGCATCGAGTTTGAAGAGCGGGTGGATTTGCTCTGTGGGCGAAGTACGTCGCCGGCGTCCCGCTTTGGCGGGAGCAGGGGTCTCGCCGATCGCCAGTATGCGATCGAATAGTCGAGCAGTGAGAGCACGGTGACGAGCAACGCCACGCCGACCACAACGGAGTTCAGCGTGCGCCAGCACAGGGCCGGCGCTGGGCCGACGGCATACGAGGTCGTCAGCGTCACCAGGCAGATGCCCTGAGCGATGCCCTTCAGTTTGCCGCTGCGCCTCGTTCCTCCGTCGTGGCCCGACCGGCGCAGCGAGAGTTGCCGTATCGCCGAGACCGCGGCGTCGCGCCCGATCATCACCACCAGCACGGGCGCGGGAAGGACGCCGACCGCGAGCAGGGTCACTGCCTCGGTTGTCCGCACCACATGGTCGACCGTGCTGTCCATCATCGCCCCGACGGGTGTCGTCACCCCCAGCCGGCGAGCGAGGTAGCCGTCGAGAAGGTCGCTGGCCTCCACGAGCAGACCGAGCGCGACCATCGCCCATCGCGCGCGGCCGTCCGGGACATACGAGCACAAGAAAAATGCGATCGCGAACGGCAGCCGAGCCATCGTCACGCCGAACACCAGCCTGTGCGCTGCCGTGGCGGAAATGTTCACCTAGGCCTCCCGGCGTCGGGCGGTTGACCAAGCACGATAGGCCCACCGGCGGCTTCGCGCAGGAGTAAGACGCTTTTGCTAGACGATGCATAGAAAACGGCTTGCTTGCCAGATCCCGACCCCCGGTGTAACCCGAGAAGATATTGATCGGGTGAGGAGGCACGTGACCCCACACCACGAACCCGCGGGCCCGCGTCCCCTGCGCGCGGTGCCCAACGACGGCTATACCGACTGGGAAGCCGTGTACCAGGACAACGCGGACTGGGTGTACCGCACGCTGTTCGCCCGGGTTGGCAACCGGGCGGACGCCGAGGACCTCACCGCCGAGGTGTTCCTCGCCGCGCTGCGGCCGCTGCGGCTGACCGCGAGCGTCGGTGAGGTGCGCGCATACCTGCGTGCCACGGCGCGAACGGTGCTTGCCGCGCACTGGCGCGAGACGCTGGGCCGCGAGATAACCTCGATCGAGGAGGACATCGAGCAACCACCCGATAGCCAGGAGGCGATCAGCACCGCACCGGCGCGCGTCGCCCAGGTTCTCGAGAATTTGCCCGACCGCTATCGCCAGATCCTGGAATTACGCTTCCTGCAAAAGAATTCGATCAAGGAGTCAGCCGCGGAACTCGGAATCAGCGTTGCCAACGCCAAGGTGCTTCAACATCGTGCGCTGCGGCTGGCGGCACAGGTCAACGATGGGGGCCAGTCATGAACGCGCGAGGGTTGCGTCGCTATGTCGACGATCTGCTGCGGGGCCGCCGGCCAAAACCGTTTGCGCCCGATGACTTTGAGGCTGCTCAGATCCGTACGGCGATCGAGCTGCGCGCTGCCGGGCAGGGTGACGCCGCCCCGCGCCAGGAATTTCTCACCGATCTGCACCGCCGTCTCGCCGAACAAATGGCCGGCGCACCGCCCGCGCAACCCACACCCAAGCAGAACACCACGCGCCGCCAGGTGATCGTCGGCACGTCCGCCGCGGCGGCCGCCGCGGTCACCGCGGTTTCCATCGATCGCGCCGTGACCGGAGGCATCACCGAAGGCCCCGCGGTCGCAGGACAACTCACGCCCAATGACGGGACCTGGCAGCGTGTCGCGGCGAGTTCGGATGTGCCGGACGGCCGCATGCATGCGTTCGACCTCGGGTCGGTCAGCGGATTCGTTCGCCGCGTCGATGGCAAAGTCGAGGCGGTATCCGGGGTGTGCACGCATCAGGGGTGCAAGTTGTGGTTCGACGCGCCCGACGACAGGTTACGCTGCCCCTGCCACTCGACGTCGTTCTCACCCGCGGGGGAAGTGCTCACCCATCAACTACCGATCGCCCCAAAGCCGCTGTCTACATTGATGATTCGTGAGGTCAACGGCGTCGTCGAGGTGCTTGCACCACCCCCGTACCCCGAACGGCCGGCCTAACCGGTGTAACCACCCCTCCTATCTGTTGGCATGACAGCCATCTTGTATCGAAAACCTTCGGCGTTGCTTGTGGCGGGGGTGCTCTTGCTGGCCGGATGCTCCGCTTCGCGGCCCGATGCGCACGCCCCGGTCACGATGAGGCCGGATTCCGGTGCGATGCCATCGATCACCGCACCTTCGGCACCGTCGAGCGGTAACCAGGTCGCCATCGACGGCTTCGCGTTCGCACCCGCGACGCTGACGGTCCGCGCGGGCACCACGGTCACCTGGATCAATCGTGACGAAGAACCTCACACGGTTGCCGCAAACGACGGTTCATTTCATTCGCCCGGCATGGGGACGGGGGCCAGCTTCACCCACACCTTCTCCACCGCAGGGACTTTCGACTATGTCTGCTCGATTCACCCGATGATGCACGGCACCGTGGTGGTGACGCCATGAGCGATGACCCGCGCACGATGAATCGCCGCCAGCTGCTCCGGCACGGGGCATGGTTCGGGGCGGCGGTCGGGTTCGCCGTGGCCGGCGGCGAGGTGATCTCGCATGTCGCCGGGGCCGCCGCGGCCGAGCGCGCAAAACTCAAGCCGGCGCTGCGCTTCGCTCAGGTCAGTGACAGTCACATCGGCTTCACCGGCGCACCCAACCCGGACGTGTCCGGCTCGTTCGGGCACGCGATCGATCAGATCAACAACCTCGGCTACACACCGGATTTCGTCATTCACACCGGCGACCTCACCCACTTGTCCACTCCCGAGCAGTTCGACCAGGTGAAGCAAATGATGAGCGGGCTGAAGACGCCGCACGTGTTCACCGTGCCGGGGGAACACGATTCGGTCGACGACGCGGGACAGAAGTACCGCAAGGTGTTCGGCGCCGGATCGGTGGGCGACGGTTGGTACAGCTTCGACACCGCCGGCGTCCACGTGATCGCGCTGGTCAACACGTTGAACCTGCGCAAGCTCGGGCATCTGGGTGTCGACCAGCTGGAGTTCGTCGAAAAGGACGTCGCGGGGCTCTCCAGCGATACCCCGATCGTCGTCTTCAGCCACATCCCGTTGTTCGCGATGTATCCGGATTGGGGCTGGGGCACCGACGACGCCACCCAGGCACTCAGCTACCTGCGCCGGTTTGCTTCGGTGACATGCATCAACGGGCATGTGCACCAATTGTTTTCCAAGATGGAGGGCAACGTGTCGTTCTACAGCGGGACGACGACCGCCTACCCGCTGCCGCATCCCGGCGATGGGCCGGCGCCCAAGCCGATCACGTTGCCGGCCGCAAAGCTGCACGACGCGCTGGGCATCCGCGAGGTCAGTTACACCAAGGGCGAGACCGCCCTCGCTTTGAAAGAACAGAGGCTGCAATGAATATCCTGGTCCGGATCGGCTTCGCCGCGTCGTTGCTCGGCAGCGCCGCCAGCCACGCCTATCTCTATGTCCACGGTTACCAGCACATTCCGACGATCGGCACGGGGTTTTTGGTCCAGGCCAGCGCGTCGTTCGCGGTCGGCTTGCTGATCCTGCTCGGCGGTCCGTGGTGGCTGCGCTGGGCCGCGGCGGCGATCGCCGGCGGATCGCTGGTCGCCTTTGCATTGTCCCGAACCGCTGGGCTTTTCGGCTTTGCCGAGCACGGTTGGGATCCCTCGCCGTACGCCGCGATCAGCGTGGCAGCCGAAGCGCTGACCGTGCTGTTGTGGATGGTTTCCGGTTACCCCGATGGCGTCAGGTTCGGCTGGCTTCGGGGAGCTCGGCGCCAGCCCGCCTCTTCCTGAGTCGAGACTTGAAGGACTGTGCGGGCTTCTCGATCAGGAACCAGCTCAGCGCGGCCAGCGGCAGGGTAGCGATCGTCGCAATGACCGCGAACACGAAGGGATTCAGATGAACCAGCCCGCAGATAACCAGCAACTGCTGTACGGGGAAAGCGTAAATGTAGACGCCGTAGGACAGATCCGTCGGCAACCTCAAGTACCTGTTGTGGATCAACGCGCCGGAAACGATGACGGCGTACGCCAGCGGAATGGCGCCGACAAGGCGGTAGTCGGGCAGTAACCCGGTCACGAGAACGATGACCACGCTCGCCGCGACGAGTGACCATCGAGCGGGAATTGCGTCTTTCCATTGATACACCAGGGCGCCGGCGGCAAACACGATGGCAAACCGCGCAATGCACTGCTCGTTGCTCCACACACCGGGAAATGTCATGGGCGGCAGGTACGCGGCCAAACACACCGCCAGCACCAGTACCACCGCCGAAGTCCATCGACGATGTGTCAGTCCCGCCAATCCGAGGAGGGCGACACCGACATAGCACAGCACCTCGTAGATAAGGGTCCACAGCGATCCGTTCCACATGCCGGGAAATGGGACACCGGTTGGCGTTCCGCCGACATCGAATTGGAGCACCGCTACTGCGCTGTTTTTAAGCACGTACTCGAACGGCGCGCTGGACAAGAGCAGCTTTGCGGCCGCTCCGCCCTGAATCGCCACGCCGATCGGTGCGATGACAAATGCCGTCACCGCCAGGCAGACGTAGAGCCCGGGGAGAATACGAAGTGCCCGAGCGACGATATAGTCACGCAGCTTTGGGTTGTTGACCCAGCTCGCGGTGATGAGGAATCCCGAGATCGCAAAGAACCCGTCGACGCCGACCCCGAACAACAACTGTCGTGCGTGCGCGGACGGCAGGACGCCACCCGTGACGGCGAAGGAGTGCCAGAGGATCACCTCGGTGGCCATGGCGAGCCGCAACGCGTTCAGCGCATTACTCTGCGGATCAAATACCTGCCCGAGTTTCATGCGCTGCTACCAGTGGCCCCCGCTGTCGGGTTATCCCGTCTGTGCATCTAATCGATCCGCCCCTTCTTCGCATCGCCAAACCGGTTCTGCCAACGCGGTTTGCCACCCCAGTGGTGTCATGCCCGGCCCGCTTCGGAGAGCTCTTCCCCGTACCACTTCCGTTTTAGCCGAAATTTGAGTGACTGCGCGGGCTTTTCGACCACGAACCAGCTTAGCGCGGCCAAGGGTAGGACGGCCGTCGTCGAAAGTCCAGCGAACACTATCGGATTCAGCTTCGCAAGCCCGCAGCTTGCCAGCAGTTGTTGTGTCGGGAATGCGTAAATGTAGACGCCGTAGGACAAATCCGTACGCAATCTCATGCGTTTGATATGAATCTTGATCGCCGACACGATGACCGCATACGCCAGCGGAAGGGCCGCCACCACCCGGTAATCGGGCAGCAGGGCGGCCGCGGCGACGACGATGACCACGCTCACCGCGACCAGCCACCACCGGGCGGGAATCACGTCGCGCCACTGATACAGCAGCGCCCCGGCCGCGAACATGATCGTGGAGCGCACCACGAGCTGCCAAACCGTCCATACCCCCGGGAATTCGAGCGGCGGCACCAGGGTAGCGCCAATTACGGCAACCCCCAGCAGTACTGGCGAAACCCAGCGGTGATTGGCCAGCCCGGCCAGCCCGATGCCGGCGACGGCCAGGTAGCACATCAGCTCCCAGATCAGCGACCACAGCGAAGCGTTCCAGCCGCCCTCGGGAAAGGGGACGCCGAACGGTGTTCCGCCCACGAAGTGCTGGATGTAGGCCACCCCGCTGTTTTTCAGGACGAACTTGACCGGCGCGAAGGACGTCAGCAGCTTTGTGGCCGAACCACCCGCGATTGCCACGTTGAGCGGGGCGAACACGAACGCCGTGACGATCAGGCAGGCGTAGAGCCCGGGCAGGATGCGCAGCGCGCGAGCGGCGAGGAAGTCACGCAGTTTCGGTTCGTTGAGCCAACTCGCGGTGATCAGGAATCCTGAGATCGCAAAGAATCCGTCCACGCCTACCGAGAACAGCAGTTGAAGCAGCACGCGTGGCGGGGTGCGGCCGGTGACCGGCCAGGAGTGGAACAGCATGACCTCGGCGGCGAGCATGAGCCGAAAAAGATTCAGGGCGTTGTTTCGGGGATCGAAGACCTGCGCGAGTTTCACCTACGCCCAAGATAGTCGATGCACGCCGCGATCGAGCGGGCCGAAGGCCGGCCGCCTACACCGTGCCGTGCACGCCCGGCGTCGGCTGCTCGGCGACGGAGTCTGCAGCCGTGCCTTCGGTTTTGGGCTGCGCCGGCGCGGCCCACTTCCGTTTGAGTCGGGACTTCAGCGCCATCGCGGGCTTCTCGATCCAGAACCAGCTCATCGCCGCCAGTGGCAGGGTGGAGAGGAACGCGATAACGAAGAACAGCGCCGGATGCAGGCCGGTCAGCCCCAGGACGGCCAGCATCTGCTGAATCGGGAATGCGTAGATGTAGACGCCGTAGGACAGATCCGTCCGCAATGTCGTGCGCTTGTGGCGGATCAGGGCACCCGAAACGATCACGGCATAGGCCAGCGGAAGCGCCGCGGCCACCCGGTAATCGGGGAGCACGGCGGCGGACGCGACGACGATGACCACGCTGGCCGCGACAAGTGACCATCGCGCGGGAATCACGTCCTTCCACTGAAACATCACGGCACCCGCCGCGAACATGATGGCGGAGCGCGCGGCGAGCTGGGGGATGGTCCATGCGCCGGGGAACGTCAGCGGCGGCAACATTGCCGCGGCGATCACCGCGGCCACCAGGATCACTGGCGAAAGCCAGCGGCGATTCGCGAGGCCGATGATGCCGATCACAGCAATGGCGATGTAGCACAGCACTTCCCAGATCAGAGACCACAGCGAAGCGTTCCAGGCGCCGGGGGAGGGAACGTTGCGCGGTGTGCCGGCGACGTCAAACTGGAGCACCGAGATCAGCGTGGCGTTCTTCAGGACATATTCGTACGGCGCGCTGGACTGCAGCAGTTTCGCGGCCGAACCGCCCTGAACCGCCACGCTGACCGGGGCGAACGCGAACGCGGTGACGATCAGGCAGACGTAGAGCCCGGGCAGGATGCGCAGTGCTCGTGCGGTGAGGTAGTCACGGACTTTCGGGTCGCGGAGCCAACTTGCGGTGATCAGGAATCCCGAGATCGCAAAGAACCCGTCGACGCCCACCGAAAAGAGGAGTTGCAGCAGCGCTTGTGGCGGCATGTGGCCCGTGATCGGCCAGGAGTGAAACAGCATGACCTCGGCGGCCAGCCCCAGCCGAAACAGGTTCAATGCGTTACATCGAGGGTCGAACACCTCCGCTAACTTCATGCGCGCTAATCCGTATCTGTTGTCCTCCCCGCGCGGCCGGCCAGAGATTCCGCGCGGAATGCCCAAGGTAGTCGATGAACCTCGGACAAACGTGGGTTTAGTGCCAACCCGACGTTGCCGCTTTGCTACCGGCAGGTGGCCATGCCGAGCGGCCGGACATCCCCGGTGACCTGCGCCACTTTAGTCGCGACGACATCGGTCACGCCTCGCTGCGCAGCTCCACCAGGAACTTTTGCGCCTCTTCCCAGGTGGGCAGCAGACCGGCCGCGCGCACGTCGTCGAAGCCGGGGGCGGCGGCGTCGCGGTCGGACAAACTCGGGGCGACGCCGTCGACCAGCGGCCAGTCGATGCCCAGGGCCGGGTCGGTGGCACAGATGGTGTGCTCACGCTGCGGGCTGTATTCCGCCGAGCACAAGTACATCACCGTCGAATTGTCTTGCAGTGCAAGAAAACCGTGGCCGAGGCCTTCGGAGATGTAGATCGTCCGGCGATCCTCGTCGTCGAGCAGCACCGAATCCCACTGGCCGAAGGTCGGTGAGCCGACCCGAATGTCGACCACGACGTCGAACACCGCGCCCCGCACGCAGGTCACGTATTTGGCCTGGCTGGGCGGTAGCTGGGCAAAGTGCAGCCCGCGCAGCACGCCGGCGGCCGACACCGAGCAGTTGGCCTGTTGGACATTCAACGCATGACCGGCGAAATCCCGGAAGCCGTGGTCGGTGAACCATTCGAAGAACATGCCGCGGGAATCGCCGTGCTTTTTCGGGGTGATCTCCCAGGCGCCGGGGACTTTGAGTTCGCGAACTTCCATCTCACTGCCCCCGTTCTTCGTAGCGGGCTTCCGACGCGTCTTTCAGCGGACGCCACCAGGATTCGTTGGCCCGATACCAGTCAATGGTTTCACGCAGCCCCTCTTCGAAGTCGGTATGCTTTGGTGCCCAGTGCAATTCGTCGTACAGCAGGGATGGGTCGATGGCGTAGCGCAGGTCGTGGCCGACGCGGTCGGTGACGTGGTCGAAGTCGTCGGGCTCGCGCCCCATCATCGAAAGCAGCGTGCGCAGCACGGTCAGGTTGTTGCGCTCACCCTCGGCGGAGATCAGGTAGGTCGCCCCGATCTGGCCCTTGTCCAGGATCTGCCACACCGCGCTGTTGTGGTCGTCGACGTGGATCCAGTCGCGCACGTTGGCGCCGGTGCCGTACAGCTTGCACCGTCGGCCGGTCAGCACATTGGTGATCTGGCGCGGGATGAATTTCTCAATGTGCTGATACGGCCCGTAGTTGTTGGAGCAGTTGGACAGCGTCGCGCGCACCCCGTATGAGCGCACCCAGGCCCGGACCAGCATGTCGGCCGCGGCCTTGGTGGCCGAGTAGGGGCTCGACGGGTTGTAGGGCGTCGACTCGGTGAACCGCTGCGGGTCGTCGAGTTCCAGATCGCCGTAGACCTCGTCGGTCGAGATGTGGTGCAGCCTGATCCCGCGGCGCCGTACCGCTTCCAGGATCGTGTACGTACCAACCACGTTGGTGTGCAGAAACGGCTCGGGGTTGTCCAGCGCGTTGTCGACGTGGCTCTCGGCGGCGAAGTGCACCACCGCGTCGGACTCGGCGATCAGCTGGGAGACCAGCTCGGCATCGCAGATGTCACCCTCGACGAGCCTGATGGCGTCATCGACGTCGGCCAGCGACTCGCGCCGCCCGGCATAGGTCAGGGCGTCGAGCACCGTCACTGAAACGTCGGGACGCTCGCGCACGGTGCTGTGCACGAAATTCGCGCCGATGAAACCGGCGCCACCTGTGACCAGCAACCGCATGGTCAAACCCTAACCGAGGGCCGCGGTCAGCTTGCGGGGGTTAGCCCAAGCGGCCCGGCCAGTTCGCGCAGCGAGGGCAGCAGCGTCTCCTCGTTGTAGCCGCCCAGCACCTGGATGCCTACGTGGTCGGCGCCGGCGTCGAGGTGCTCGTTGAGGCGCTGCACGATGGCCTCCGGGGTGCCGTAGGCCACCACCGCGTCGATCAGCCTGTCGCTGCCGGGCGCGCGCACGTCGTCCTCGGTGAACCCCAGCCGCCGCCAGTTGTTCACGTAGTTGCTCAGCCCCAGGTAATGCTGGACGAGCTGGCGGCCGGCCTCGCGCGCCTTGTCGCGGTCGGTGGTCAGCACCACCTTGTGCTCCGGGGCCAAGAACACCGAGTTGCCGAGCTGTTCGCGCGCCTGGGCCGTGTGCTCCGGCGTGGTCAGGTACGGGTGCGCGCCGGCGCTGCGTTCCGCGGACAGCGCCAACACCTTGGGACCGAGCGCCGCGAGCACCCGCCGGCTGGTCGGCACCAGAGCGTCGTCCAGCGCGTCGAGGTAGCCGACCAGCGCGGCGTAGGGCTTGAGGTACTCCTGGGTGTGTTCGGGGTGGCCCACTCCGATACCGAGCAAAAACCGTCCGGGGTAAGCACTTTCGATGCGCTTGAACGACTCGGCGACGGGTGCGGCCGCCGCCGTCCAGATGTTGACGATCCCGGTGGCCAGCTGCAGCGAGCCGGTCTGCGCCAAGGCCGGCTCCACCCAGGCCAGATCGGCGTCCGGCGATCCGCCGATCCAGGCGGCGGGATATCCGAGTGCTTCGATCCCGGCAGCCAGTTCGGGTGTGACGGAGCGGGTGGGCAGCCAGGCGCCGTAGCGGCCGAGGTTGGGCTTCAGTGATGCGGCGTCGTTCAACGAGGTTCCCCTCCGCGGTTGGTTACGAGCGGTTCAGTCCAAGCGGGCCCGCCAGTTCAGCCAGCGCCGACACCAGGTTTTCATCTTTGGTGAGGACCTGCACGGGCACATGGTCGGCACCGGCGGCGAGGTGCTCGTTCAGCCGCGCCGCGATCTGGTCCACAGTGCCATAGGCCACCACCGCGTCGACCAGGCGGTCGCTGCCCGGCCGGACGACCTCGTCGTCGGCGAAACCCGACCGCTTCCAGTTGTTGCGGTAGTTCGCCAGGTTGAAGTAGATGTCCAGGGCCTGGCGTCCGACGGCGCGGGCCTGCTCGGCGTCGGTGGTCAGCACCACCTTGTGCTCGGGCGCCAAAAACGCCGAGGGGCCGATCAGCTCGCGGGCGTGCGCGGTGTGTTCTGGAGTAGTCAGATACGGGTGCGCACCCGCGCTGCGTTGCGCCGAGAGTCCCAGCACCCGCGGGCCCAGGGCCGCCGCCACCCGGCGATGGGCCGGCACGCCGTACTCGTCGAGTGCGTCGAGGTACTCGACGAGCGCGTCGTAGGGCTTGCGGTAATCGGTGATCATCTCGCGGTGGCCAACGCCGATCCCGAGCAGGAAGCGGTTCGGGTAGGCCTTGTCGATCCGGTGGAACGACTCGGCCACGTCCTTGGCCGGCGCGGTCCAGATGTTCACGATCCCGGTGGCGACCTGCAAGGTGGTCGTCGCTTCCAGGATTGGCTCCACCCACGCCAGCTCGGCGGGCGGGGAACCACCCACCCACACGGCGCCGTAGCCGAGTGACTCGATTTCTTTGGCTTGCCGGGGCGTTACGCCGCGTCCGAACACTCCGAACCGGCCAAGATTGGGCTTGCTTGCAGCTGCATCGGTCATGCCGTCTCTAACCCGGCCGCCGGTGGCGCTATTCCGGGTCGGCGTCGTCCACTTCGTCGTCATCGACGGCGGCGACGTCGGCGACGGGCGGTTTCTCCAGGGGCAGCAGCACGATGAACCGGGTGTCGCCGGGGACCGATTCCACCCGCAGATCCCCGCGATGCTTCTTGACGACGATGTTGAACGCGAGATCCAGCCCGAGGCCGGTGCCTTCCCCGAACGGTTTGGTGGTGAAGAACGGCTCGAAGATGTGCTCGCGGATATCCGCGGGAACGCCCGGCCCGGTGTCGCAGATTTCGATCCGGGCCATGTTCTCGCCGTACCGGCAGGTGCGCACGGTCAGGGTGCCACCCGTATCGCGCATCGCGGCGATCGCATTGTCGATGATGTTGGTCCACACCTGGTTGAGATCGGCTGGGTAGCAAGGGATTTCGGGAAGCGACTTGTCGAAGTCCTTCACCACGGTAATCGCTTTGGCGTCCTTGCTGGCGTCCTTGCCCGCGTCCTTGGTCAACCGGTCGGCAAACATCACCAGGGTGCTGTAGAGCAAGTCGTGCACGTTGGCCACCTGGAATGGCGCCCGATCCATTTGCGAGTACTGCTTGGCATCGGCGACCAGCGCCGAAATCCGTTTGCTGGCTTCCAGAATCTGGTTCATCAACAGCTCGCTCTCGATGGTGTAGTTGATCCATCGGATCGCCTGCTCCAGCGAGGCCGTCTCGAGCTCCTCGGCGACCGCCGAAATCCGTTCCAGCGCATCGGTATCGATGCCACCCTCGACGAAGGTCGGCGCGATGTCCCACCCGCCCTCGATGCCGTGGTCCTCCAGCCAGTCGCCGACGGCGTCCTCGCGGTCGGAGGTCTCGAGTGCGGTGAGGTGCTGCGTCGACGACTTGGCGACCTGCTCGGCGACCCGCTCCTGCAGCTTGACCAGGGCGCTCAACGCCTCGGGCGTGATGGTGCCGTCGGCGAGCATCGCCAGCTTGTGGCGCATGTTGGCCACGCGTTCACGCAGATCCGCCGCGGCCCGCGAGATCGCCGCGGCCGGGTTGTTGAGCTGGTGGGTCAGCCCCGCCGACAGCCGGCCCAGGGCCAGCAGCTTCTCCCGGTTGTCGATGATCCGGCGGGTCCGGTCGGTACCGACGGCGATGCCGTCGAGCAGGTGCACCGCCATCGGGAACTGGTCGCGCATGAACTGGGCGAAGATGGGCGCGTCCATCACGAAGAAGCGCGACGGCTTGGTCACGTGGACCGAGGCGTCGTAGGTCTTCTGCTTCCCACCGGTGAACGCCCGCCAGGCGCCGCAATACACGCCGCGCTGCGAGGTGCGGTTGGTTTCGATGTCCTGACCGCCGGAAAGCTTGGACATCGTCAGCTCGCCCTCGATCAGCACGTAGAAGCAGGTCGCCGGTTCGCCTTCGACGCAGATCGGTTGCGGCTGATAGTTCTCGATGTGGCCGTTGGCGCACAACACCGCGAGCTGATCGTCGGTCAGGGCCTCGAACAGGAACAGGCTGCGCAGCTCGTCGGGCTCACACGGCGTTTTGGCGGTCATGATGTGCGACCCTTCTACGACTCGGCAAGGTAGCGGTGGACCAGCATCACGGCCATCGACCCCTCGCCGACGGCGGCCGCGACCCGCTTGGCGGAGGTGGAGCGGACGTCGCCGGTGGCGAACACCCCCGGCACGCTGGTTTCCAGGTGATGCGGCGGCCGGTCCAGCGTCCAGCCGCACACGTTGCGCAGGTCCGGGCCGGTGAGGATGAATCCGTGGTCGTCGCGGGCGACCACTCCGTCCAGCCAGTCGGTGCGCGGGGCGGCCCCGATGAAGATGAACATCCGCGCGCAGCTGACGTCTTCGCTCTCGCCGGTTCGGTTGTCGAGCAGGGTCAGCTTCTCGAGGTGCTCGTCGCCGATGGCGCACTCGACTTCCGTGCAGGTGCGGACGGTGATCTTGGGGTTCCGCTCGATCTGCTGGATCAGGTAGTACGACATCGACGCCTCCAGCGACGGAGCGCGCACCAAGATGGTCACCGATTTGGCCGTCTTCGACAGGTGCATGGCCGCCTGGCCGGCCGAGTTGGCCCCGCCGATCACGTAGATCTCTTCGTCTTCGCAGTCCGAGGCGAAGGTCGTGGCGCCGTAGTAGACGCCGCGGCCGGTCAGCTCGGTGCAGCCGGTCGCGTCCAGCTGCCGGTAGGACACACCGGTGGCCAGGATGACCGCGTGCGCGTCGACCGAACCGCCGTCGGCGAACCGCACCGTGCGCTTCGGCCCGTTGATCTCCAGCGCGGTCGCCGTGCGGGCGGTGATCAGCTCGGCGCCGAACTTCTCGGCCTGCAGGCGCGCCCGCTGGGCGAGCTGGCCACCCGACACCCCGTCCGGGAAACCGAGGTAGTTCTCGATCCGGGAGCTTTGGCCGGCCTGGCCGCCGGTCGCGGTGCTTTCGATGAGCACCGTGCGCAGCCCCTCGGAGGCGCCGTAGACGGCGGCCGCCAGGCCTGCGGGCCCGCCGCCGATCACGATCAGGTCGTAGAAGTCCTGGGACAGCTGGGTGGACAGGCCCAGTGTGTCGGCCAGTTCGGCGTCGGAGGGCTCCACCAGCGGGTCGCCGTGTTGGGTGATGACGACCGGCAGCCGTAGTCCGTCCTCGCCGGCGGCCTTGAGCAGCTGCTCGCCCACGGGTTCGTCGGCCATGAACCAGTTGTAGTGAAGCCCGTTGCGGGCCAGGAAGTCACGAACCTCCCAGGACCGCGCCGACCAGCGGTGCCCGATGACCTTGGTGTGCGGAATGGCGTGTTCGGGCGCCGCGCGCCAGGCTTCCAGCAGCGCGTCGATGACGGGGTAGAGCTTCTCCTCCGGGGGATCCCACGGCTTGAGCAGGTAGTGGTCGAGGTCGACGACGTTGATCGCGTCGATCGCGGCGTGCGTGTCGGCGTAGGCGGTCAGCAGGATCCGGCGGGCCACTGGGTACAGGTCCATCGCCTGCTCGAGGAATTCGATGCCCGTCATCTGCGGCATCCGGTAGTCGGCGACGATCGTCGCGACCGTTTCGCCGCGCAGTTTGAGCTGCTTGAGAGTTTCCAACGCCTCGGGACCCGACTCCGCGCGCACGATGCGGTGATCCTCGCCGTATTTGCGCCGCAGGTCCCGGGCCACAGCGCGGGATACCGCGGGATCGTCGTCGACGGTCAGTATCACCGGTTTGCGGGACTGCGCGGCACCATCAAGGTGACGTGGGGGGTTTGTCATTGGGGTCAAGTATGCGCTTGTCAGGTGCGGTGTGGCGGGTCGAGGTGGCCGCCCGGGAGCGCTTCGATCACGGATTTTGGCCACGCCGTACAAACGGGTACCATGGACCGACGGTGCATCTTTCGCGCCGGCTTTTTTGTGTGTCCGTTCCCTAGGAATTTCCTGTCACCGGCTCACGTTCGGAAAGTCGGTGTGAATGCTGTGCCGTTGTTGGCGCAGCAGACAACGAAACTAAACGACGAGGATTTGACGAGTAGTTATGGCCAAGAAGGACGGCGCCATCGAGGTCGAGGGCCGGGTGGTCGAGCCGCTGCCCAATGCGATGTTCCGCATTGAGCTAGAGAACGGTCACAAGGTGCTTGCCCACATCAGCGGCAAGATGCGGCAGCACTACATCCGCATCCTGCCCGAGGACCGGGTGGTGGTGGAGCTGTCTCCCTACGACCTGTCCCGGGGCCGCATCGTGTACCGGTACAAGTAACCAACCAACAGACGAGAACAGGATCGAAAAGCCGTGAAGGTCAACCCCAGCGTGAAGCCGATTTGCGACAAGTGCAGGGTGATCCGTCGGCATGGGCGGGTCATGGTGATCTGCTCAGATCCGCGCCACAAGCAGCGCCAGGGCTAGCGGCGATCGCCAGCGCGGCGTAGCCGGGCGTAGCGGGTCGCCGCCATGGACCCCGCAGCCCACTGACAACTAAATGATGACCTCCCAGCACCACTGAGCGGGTACGCCGCTCATCCACGCCCGGTCGGAGGCCGGGCCCCGATCACACCGGGAACGGCCTGGGAACAGACCTCCGCCTAGAAAAAGAGGAAACGCCACCTATGGCTCGACTAGTAGGCGTCGATCTGCCGCGTGACAAGCGGATGGAGATCGCGCTGACGTACATCTTCGGCATTGGCCGAACCCGCTCCAACGAGATCCTGGAAGCGACCGGCATCGACCGGAATCTGCGCACCAGAGACCTCACCGACGACCAGCTGACCCACCTGCGCGACTACATCGAGGCCAACCTCAAGGTCGAGGGTGACCTGCGCCGCGAGGTCCAGGCAGACATCCGCCGCAAGATCGAGATCGGCTGCTACCAGGGTCTGCGGCACCGCCGCGGCCTTCCGGTGCGTGGCCAGCGCACCAAGACCAACGCGCGTACCCGCAAGGGCCCCAAGCGCACCATCGCCGGCAAGAAGAAGGCCAGGTAACCCATGCCACCCGCCAAGAAGGCAGCAGCCGCCGCGCCCAAGAAGGGGCAGAAGACCCGCAAGCGCGAAAAGAAGAACATCCCGCACGGCGCCGCGCACATCAAGAGCACCTTCAACAACACGATCGTGAGCATCACCGACCCGCAGGGCAACGTCATTGCCTGGGCGTCGTCGGGCCACGTCGGTTTCAAGGGCTCGCGGAAATCGACCCCGTTCGCCGCGCAGCTCGCCGCCGAGAACGCGGCGCGCAAGGCCCAGGAGCACGGCGTGCGCAAGGTCGACGTGTTCGTGAAGGGCCCGGGCTCGGGCCGGGAGACCGCGATCCGTTCGCTGCAGGCCGCGGGCCTGGAGGTCGGCGCGATCTCCGACGTCACCCCCCAGCCGCACAACGGCTGCCGCCCGCCCAAGCGACGCAGGGTCTAGGAGGACAATCATGGCTCGTTACACCGGACCCATCACTCGCAAGTCGCGCCGGCTGCGCACCGACCTCGTCGGTGGCGACCAGGCCTTCGAGAAGCGTCCCTACCCGCCCGGCCAGCACGGCCGCGCGCGCATCAAGGAAAGCGAATACCTGCTGCAGCTCCAGGAGAAGCAGAAGGCTCGCTTCACCTACGGCGTGATGGAGAAGCAGTTCCGTCGCTACTACGAAGAGGCCGTGCGGCAGACCGGCAAGACCGGTGAGGAGCTGCTCAAGATCCTCGAGAGCCGGCTGGACAACGTCGTGTACCGCGCCGGGCTGGCGCGGACCCGCCGGATGGCCCGCCAGCTGGTCAGCCACGGGCACTTCAGCGTCAACGGCGTGCACGTCAACGTCCCCAGCTACCGGGTGTCGCAGTACGACATCATCGACGTGCGGGACGGGTCGCTGAACACCGTGCCTTTCCAGATCGCGCGGGAGACGGCGGGCGACCGTCCGATCCCGAGCTGGCTGCAGGTGGTGGGGGAGCGTCAGCGCATCCTGATCCACCAGCTGCCCGAGCGGGCACAGATCGACGTGCCACTCACCGAGCAGCTGATCGTCGAGTACTACTCGAAGTAACGGGCCCAGACTTCTCTCGGGCATCCCGCCCGAGAGAAAACCCTAACGGCATCAAATAGCGGGTGCCGAGAAGGAGAAGAAACACCATGCTGATTTCTCAGCGCCCCACCCTGTCGGAGGAGATCCTCACCGACAGCCGGTCCCAGTTCGTCATCGAACCGCTGGAGCCGGGATTCGGTTACACCCTTGGCAATTCGCTGCGGCGTACGCTGCTGTCGTCGATTCCCGGCGCGGCCGTCACCAGCATTCGCATCGACGGCGTGTTGCACGAGTTCACCACCGTGCCCGGCGTCAAAGAGGATGTCACCGACATCATCCTGAACCTCAAGGGTCTGGTGGTGTCCTCCGAGGAGGACGAGCCGGTCACCATGTACCTGCGCAAGCAGGGTCCGGGTGAGGTCACTGCGGGTGACATCGTGCCGCCCGCCGGCGTGACGGTGCACAACCCCGGCATGCACATCGCGACGCTGAACGACAAGGGCAAGCTCGAGGTCGAGCTCGTCGTCGAGCGTGGTCGTGGTTACGTGCCGGCCGTGCAGAACCGTGCCTCCGGTGCCGAAATCGGCCGTATCCCGGTCGATTCCATCTACTCGCCGGTGCTCAAGGTCACCTACAAGGTGGACGCGACCCGTGTCGAGCAGCGCACCGACTTCGACAAGCTGATCCTGGACGTCGAGACCAAGAATTCGATCACCCCCCGCGACGCCCTGGCATCGGCGGGTAAGACCCTGGTCGAATTGTTCGGCCTGGCACGCGAACTCAACGTCGAGGCCGAGGGTATCGAGATCGGGCCGTCGCCGGCCGAGGCCGACCACATCGCCTCGTTCGCGCTGCCGATCGATGACCTGGATCTGACCGTGCGGTCCTACAACTGCCTCAAGCGCGAGGGTGTGCACACCGTCGGCGAGCTGGTCAGCCGGACCGAGTCCGACCTGCTCGACATCCGCAACTTCGGCCAGAAGTCCATCGACGAGGTCAAGGTCAAGCTGCACCAGCTGGGCCTGTCGCTCAAGGACAGCCCGCCGAGCTTCGACCCGTCCGAGGTCGCCGGCTACGACGTCGCCACCGGCACCTGGTCCACCGAGGGTGCTTACGACGACGCGGACTACGCCGAAACCGAACAGCTCTAACGCCCATTCCGTCCCGGCCCTACCTGATACGGGGGTCGGCCCCAATTAGGAGATAGCGCAATGCCCAAGCCCACCAAGGGCCCTCGCCTCGGCGGGTCGTCTTCGCACCAGAAGGCTCTGCTGGCCAACCTGGCCACGTCGTTGTTCGAGCACGACCGGATCAAGACGACCGAGCCGAAGGCGCGGGCATTGCGCCCCTACGCGGAGAAGCTGATCACCCACGCCAAGAAGGGCACGCTGCACAACCGTCGAGAGGTTCTGAAGAAGATCCGCGACAAGGACGTCGTGCACAAGCTGTTCGAGGAGATCGGGCCGTTCTTCGCCGACCGCGACGGTGGATACACCCGCATCATCAAGGTCGAGGCACGCAAGGGCGACAACGCCCCGATGGCCGTGATCGAGCTGGTGCAGGAAAAGACCGTCACGTCCGAGGCCGACCGCGCGCGTCGGGTGAAGGCTTCGAAGAAGTCTGAGGCGCCCGCCGCCGCGGCGGCACCGGCCGAAGAGGCTGAGGCCGAAGAGGTTGCAACCGAAGAGGTTGCAACCGAGGAAGCCGCCTCGGAGGAGACGACGACCGAAGCGGCCGAGCCGGCCGCCGAGGCCGAAGCGCCTGCGGAGCCCGAGGCTGAGGCCGCCGACGAGGGTGACGAGTCAGACGACAAGTAGCGAAGACGTCCGTCTGCGGCTCGATATCGCCTACGACGGAACTGATTTCGCGGGCTGGGCAACTCAGGCCGGGCAGCGCACTGTCGCCGGCGTTATCGACGACGCGCTGACGACGGTTTTCCGCACGCCGGTACGGCTGTGGGCGGCCGGGCGCACCGACACGGGAGTACACGCCACCGGACAGGTGGCCCACGTCGACGTGCCCGCCGCCGCCTTGCCGAATGCCTATCCGCGTTCGCCGCGCACCGGCGATCCGGAATTCCTGCCGCTGCTGCGCCGGTTGGGCCGGTTCCTGCCCGCCGACGTTCGGGTGCTCGGAATCATCCGCGCCCCAGCGGGTTTCGACGCGCGGTTCTCGGCGCTGCGGCGACACTACGAGTACCGGCTGTCGACGGCGGCCTACGGGGTGGAGCCGCAGCGGGCGCGCTACATCACCGCCTGGCCGCGCGACCTGGACGTGGATGCGATGAGCGAGGCGTCACAGGATCTGCTGGGGTTGAACGACTTTGCGGCCTTCTGCCGTTATCGCAGCGGTGCCACCACGATTCGCGACCTGCAGCGGCTGGACTGGTCGCGCGACGGCGATCTGATCACCGCGCACGTGAGCGCCGATGCGTTCTGTTGGCAGATGGTGCGCTCGCTGGTCGGGGCGCTGCTGGCCGTCGGCGAGCGTCGGCGCACGCGAGAGTGGTGTCGTGAATTACTCAGCGCGACGGCACGATCCAGCGATTTCGCGGCCGCACCTGCGCAGGGCCTCACGCTGGTCGGTGTGGACTATCCGCCCGATGACGAGCTCGCGTCGCGCATCCTGATCACCCGGGACCTGCGCACCCGCTAGGCCTGGGCGTCCAGCAGGTGCTCGGCGCGCTTGTCGGTGGACAGGCAGAGCGAGCAGATGTGCGCGGCATGGGCCACGCAGGCCAGCATGTCGGGGCGCTCGAAGTCGTGATTGCAGGCGTGGCAGGTCAACTGGTCGCCGACCGGATTGCCGTGCTCGTCGTACATCGGCAGATCGATGCCGTCGTGCGTGCGCCGCAGGTAGTAGTTGCCGCGGGTCGCGATCGCCAGGATCGGGGGCATCACCAGCGCGACCACGATCGCCACCAACGGCGAATAGGGCCTTAGCGTTTCGCCGAGGCCGCCGAAGAACGCGACGATCGACAGCCCCGCTGCCAGCAGCATCGAGCCGAAACCGACCGGGTTGACGGGATACAACATGCCACGGCGAAATTCGGGCGCCTTGGGCGAGAGGCCCAGCAGGTACTTGTTGAACACGATGTCGGAGGCCACCGCCACCACCCACGCCATGCCGCAGTTGGCGTAGAAGCCCAGGATGGTGTTCAGGAAGTCAAACATGTTGGCTTCCATCAGGATCAGCGCGATGGTGAGGTTCACGGCGAGAAACACGACGCGGCCGGGGTAGTGCTTGGTGACGCGGGTGAACGAGTTGGTCCAGGCCAGCGAACCCGAATAGGCGTTCGTCACATTGATTTTGACCTGGCTGAGCACCACCAGGATCACCGCCAGCGTCAGCGCCAGCCACTCCGGCATGAAGTTCGCATAGATCTCGTCGAATTGGTGCACCGGCTGGTTCGCGATCGACAGCGATCCCGCCAGGTGGAAGACCAGATAGGCGGCCAGGAACAGCCCGACGATCTGCTTGATCGCGCCGAACAGCACCCAACCGGGACCGGCCAACAGCACCCAGGTCCACCAGCTGCGCGAGTTTTGCGGAGTCTTCGGCGGCATGAACCGCAAATAGTCGATCTGCTCGGCGATCTGGGCGATCAGCGCCAGGCAAACCCCCGCGGCCAGCAACGCCGAGCCGGCGTCGACCCCGCCGTGGCCCTGCTTGCCGGTGTAGGAGAAGAACTCGCCGACCGACTCGGGATGGCTGGTCACCAGATAGATGAACGGCGCGACCATCAGGATCAGCCACAGCGGCGTGGTCCAAAGTTGCAGCTGCGAAAGCACTTTCATGCCGTAGATCACCAGCGGGAAGATGATCAGCGTGGAGCAGGCGTAGCCGATCCACAGCGGAACGTGCAGGCCCAGCTTGAGGCCCTGCGCCATGATCGAGCCTTCGAGCGCGAAGAAGATGAACGTGAACGTCGCAAAGATCACGTTGGTCACCACGGAGCCGTAATAGCCGAAGCCGCTGCCGCGGGTGATCAGATCCAGATCGATGTTGTAACGCGCCGCGTAATAGGCCAGGGGTAGTCCGGTCGCGACGATCACCAGCGCGAAAATCCCGATGCCGCACAACGCATTTGCGGTGCCGTAGGTGATGCCGAGGTTAGCGCCGATCGCGAAGTCGGCCAGATACGCGATACCGCCGAGTGCCGAGATCCCCACCACCGCGGTGGACCACCTGCGGTAGCTGCGCGGCGCAAAGCGCAATGTGTAGTCCTCGAGCGTTTCCCGGGCAGCGGGCGATTTGTCGGTTGCGGCGGTGGACGTCACGTTCTGCATTGTCCGGTGGCGCGATGGCTCCCGCCACTTGAAGCGCCTGGCAACTGCCTGTGCGCCTGTGGAATACGGCTACAGCTTGCCGGCGGCGAAGGCGGCGGCCTGATCCACCAGTCCGGAGTCGATGTAGGACGGCTGCAGATGCGACGCCCACACCGCCTTGCCGTTGCCGTTGCAGATCGGGTCGCCGGGGGCGCACTCCTCGATCGTCTTGCCGGCGAAGGCAGGGCTGAAGCCGGGGACGGGGCCCAGCACTCGCTGGGTGCCGTTGCCGAACAGCGCGACCGCCGCGACGTGTTCATCGATGCCCGGCGGCAGCGGGTTCTTGAAGCCGAACGACGGCTGGGTCACCGCGATCACCAGATCGGTCGA
The DNA here is from genome assembly GCF_010730355.1 of Mycobacterium florentinum. NCBI lineage: Bacteria > Bacillati > Actinomycetota > Actinomycetes > Mycobacteriales > Mycobacteriaceae > Mycobacterium > Mycobacterium florentinum. The sequence goes on along the minus strand of NZ_AP022576.1, from coordinate 2,629,762 downwards.
GACGGCGCCGAGCGAGTAGCCACCGAGCACCTCGCGGGTGTTGGGGCAATGTTTGGCCATGTACTGGACGTGGCTGCTCATGTCGTTGGCGCCCTTGGCGGGATCCACGTCGGCGGGGTAGTTGACCCCGTAGACGCCGAGCGGCAGCTGCGTCTTGGACCGCAGCGAGTTGACGAACGCATCGCCGACCAGGCCGGCGCCGGGCGGTTCCTCACGGCCCCGGGCGAACACCACTTCGGCGCCCGGACACGGCGGGCCCGCCGAGGCCACCGGAGCCAAAGCCACCACGGAACCGACGACCATGAACGCCGCCAGCAATGCATTGCGAATCCGTCTAACCCCCATGAGCCGATGGTACGCATTTTCGGCCGGCATCAGTGAACGGCCGTGATCACTCCGCGACTTGGGCGTTACCGGATCTTTGTGCCGCTAGATCTTGGCGGCGACGAAATGTGCGGCCTTGTTCGTCAATCCGGGCACGTAGCTGAGGTGGGCCTGCCACGAGTTGCCGTCGGAGCAGATCGGGTCGCCCGGGTTGCACAGGTTGAGGATCTTGCCGCCGAAATCCGGGCTGAGCGCCGTCATCAGATTGCCGGCCCGGCCCGACGGGTTCCCGAACAGGGCGACCGCGGCGACGTGATCGGCGGCGTCGGTCGGTAGCGGGTCGCGAAAGCCGAGGGCGGGCAACGGTGCCGCGGTGACGATGTCCATGACGGCGGCGCCCTGCGAGTAGCCGCCGAGCACCAGTTTGGTGTTGGGGCAGTTGTCGGCCATGTGCTGGATGTGGGCGCTGGCGTCGTTCGCGCCGTCGGTGGCGGCCAGGAAGTCGTCGTTAGCGGGGTAGTTGACTCCGTAGGCGCCGACATTTCGCTGGGTCTGCTGGCGCAGCGAGTTGATGAAGGCCCCGCCCACCTTCCCGACGCCGGGTGGCTCGTTGGTTCCGCGGGCGAACACCACTTCGACGGCCGGGCACGCAGCTAAGGCGCGGGGGACCGCCGGGAACCCCAACAGCATTGCGGTCGCGGCGAGGAATGCGGCGGCCGTAACGCTGGCATAACGGTGCGCGCGTGGCCTTTTCGCGGCAAAGGTCATGCCGCGATGGTACAGACTATTGACTGTTTGTCAGTGGACCGCGGCAACCACGTCGGTCTGCGGCGTGGGCGACGCGGGGACCGGCGGGGTGGGCGACTGCGGGGCGTAGCTCGGTGTCAGCGGGCCGGGAGCCTGCGGGCTCTGCGGGAGGGGGCCGGGTGCTTGCCCGGGACTCTGCGGGCCGTAGCCGGGGGTTTGCGGGCCGGTGCCCGGGACCGACGGGCCGTATCCCGGCACCGACTGGCCCGTGCCACCCATCAGCTTGGCCGCGACGAACGCGGCGGCCTGGGTGGTGTAAACGGGGACATAACCCTCGGTGTGCCCGCTCCACTCGTTGCCGGGGCCGGCGTGGCAGATCGGGTCGTTGGGGTTGCACAGGTCGATGGCCTTGGAGCCCAGCAGCGCGCTCTGGCTGGGCAGGGTGCCGCCGGCGCGGTCGGCCACGTCACCGAAGGTGGCCACGGCGTAGATGTTGTTGGCGTACTGCGGCGGCAGCGAGCTGCCCCAGCTGATGCCGCCGATCGGGACGCCGGCCACGATGTCCATCACCGATGCGCCCTGCGAGTAGCCGCCGAGCACGATCTTGGTGTTCGGGCAGGTTTCCACGCTCTTCTTGACGCGGTCGATGGTGTCGTTGGCGCCGTCGCCGCCGTGCAGCTGCAGCTTGCTGGCGGCGTAGTTCACCCCGTAGGGCAGGATGTTCAATCCGGTCTGCTGGCGCAGCGTGTCGACGAAGGCGTCGCCGACGCGGCCCAGGCCGGGCGGCTCGTTGGTGCCACGGGCAAAGATGACCTCGACGTCGGGGCAGTCGAACGCGTGCGCCACGGGGGCACTCGGCGTGGCGAGCAGGCCCGCGGCCGTGACCAGGGCGGCGAACCCCAGGCCGACCAGGCGACCGGCTAACCGCACGCTGCCCGCCCGACGGGTATGGATGCGGTGTGAAATCACCGGTCAATTTTACCCAAATTGAGACCCGGCCAAACCTGTCCGCCTGTGGATAACCGGGGGCAGCGGCGTCCGGAGCCGGTTAACGTGACCAGCGGATTCGCCGACTTTGGGAGGTCAGTGCCCCACCAACCGACGACCTGGGCGCACGTCAGCGGTTACCGATTCCTGCTACGCCGCCTCGAGCGCGCATTGCTGAGCGGCGATACGGGCGCGTCCGGCGAACCGCTGCGGGCGCGCCCGGGGCCCCTGACGGTCGGCTGCGTGCTGGCGGCCATCACGGTGGCGGGATGTGCATTTCTTGGAATGCTGGTGCCCCAGGCGCGGCTGGATCGCGCGCAGATCGTGATGGACAAGGAGACCGGAGCACTGTATGTGCGGGTGGGCGATACCTGGCACCCGGTGCTGAACCTGGCTTCAGCGCGGCTGGTCGCGGCGACCGATGCCAATCCGCAGCCGGTTGCCGAGTCCGAATTGCGCCGCACCAAACGTGGCCCGTTGCTGGGGATTCCGGGTGCACCGCAGCTTCTCGGGCCGCCGCTGTCCGGCGACGATGCGATCTGGACGATCTGCGACACCGATGGTGGAACGGCCACGACGGTGGTCGTCGGGCCGACCGGGGGACCGTCGGTCCATCGTCTGACCCGCGATCAGGCGCTGCTGGTCGCACCGGGTCCGGGACCGCCCGCGTACCTGCTGTACAACGGCGAGCGGGCTGTCGTGGATCTTGCGGACACCGCGGTCGTGCGCGCGTTGCGATTGGAGGGTCACGCGCCGCTCGTCGTCTCGCAAGCATTGCTGAACGCGGTCCCGGAGGCTCCACCGATCACGGTTCCTCGAATTCGGGGCGCGGGCGGCAAGGCAGCCGGGCTTCCCGACTTTCCGGTCGGCAGTGTGTTGCGCGTCACGCGCGGCGATGGTGACGAGTATTACGCCGTCCTGAGCACCGGGGTCCAGCGCGTCGGTCAGGTCGCGGCGGACTTGTTGCGTTTCAGCGACTCGCGGGGCGCCGCCAACATCATCGCGGTGGCACCGGACGTGATCCGCGGCGCCCAAATCGTCGACACGCTGCCGGTGGGGACGTTCCCCGAACGTGCACCCGGGGACCGGGGGATGAGCGGCGGCACCACCGTGTGTGCGAGTTCGGGGCCCGCGGCCTCCGGCCATCCCGATGCCGCATTCCTGACGGCGAGCGGCCTGCCACTCCCGGCCGGTCAGGCTTCGGTGCCGTTGTCACAAGCCGACGGTCGCGGTCCCGCGCTCGATGCCGTCTACCTGCCACCCGGCCGCAACGCCTACGTGCGTGGGGCCCGCACCCGCTACCTCGTCACCGACACCGGCGTGCGCTTCGCGATTCACGACGACGATGCCGCCCATGACCTCGGTCTGGGCATTGATGCTGTCCCGGCGCCGTGGCCGATGCTCGTGGTGTTGCCATCCGGGCCCGAACTGAGCAGGGCGAACGCGTCAGTCGCCCGCGACGTCATCGCGGGACCCCCGTAGCCGTCGCTTGGCCGCGCCGATGATCAGCGCGCAGATCAGAGCGACCAGGCAGATGGCCGCGCCGTGCAACGCGGTATCGCGCGCACGAGAATTCGTCGGCCCGGGCGCCGGGGCGCCGATCGGGACGCGCGCCGGAGGTGGTTTCGCGGTCGCGGTCATGCTCGAGTCGGTGCTCACCGCGGCAAGGACGTCGACTGTCCCATTGCCTACCAACGGATTCCATCCCGCCGACGGATGATGCGCTGTCGACTCGATGCGCTGCATCACCTGTCGCGCCGTCAGCGCCGGGAACCGGGCCCGGATCAGCGCGGCAACTCCGCTGACAACTGGTGCGGCGTAACTGGTTCCGGACAACGGTGCAGAGCTCAATGACGTCACCGCCTCGCCGGTTGCGGCGACGTCGACCCAGGGTCCGGCCAGCGTGAATGTCGACGGCACCCCGGCGAAGTCAACCGAACCGACCGTCAGGACATAGTCGTCGTACCAGGCCGGGCTGACGGCGACCGAGATGTTCTGCCAACTTGCATCCGGGCGCTGCGGCGGACATTGTCCGCCGCCACCGGTGTTTCCGGCCGCGGCCACCACGACGGCATTCTTGACGTCGACCGCGTAGGCCAGCGCGGCCCCCAGCGCCCGGTCGTCGAGCGGTGAGGTGACCGGAACGCACGCCACCGACGAGATGTTGATCACCGACGCGCCCAGGTCGGCGGCAGTTCTGACCGCTCGCGCCATGGTGTCTACATCACCGATGCCGGAGTTCGACGGGTCGCTCGTGGGTGCGAATTTCGAGCTGGACTGCCGGATGCTGATCAAAGTGACATCGGGCGCCAGGCCGCTGAAATTGTCGGTCTTGGAATCGGCTGCGGCGGCTAGGATTCCGGCGACCAACGTCCCGTGCGCGTCGCAATCCTGGGTGCCGTCGCCGGTGAACACATAGTCGCCTCCCGCCACCACGTCGGGTAACCGTCGGTGTCGCGAGACGCCGGTGTCGATAACCGCTACCCGTTGGCCCGCACCGCGGGTGAGCCGCCACACCCGTGGTAAATCGAGGTCTGCGAACTGGTTTCGCCCCGGCCCTGGGTTCCCGTTCACCATCGTGCATACCTCGCGTTGCACGGTAGGCCTCCCCGGGGCCGGCAACGCCGGCTTCGGTAGTAACCTGTCGTCAATCTCCGGCGGCGAAACTGCTTGTGCTAATGGAATTCCCAAGTTCGTCAATGCCGTCAATGCCGATACCGCCACCAACCGCACGATACGCGAGGCAGTCAAGTCCATGTCAGATGCAGGTCGCGGGCGGCGCCGTAGAAGCCGCATACCCAACAGGTCAGCGGCACCATCGCGATGAGGACCAAACACTCCAACAGTTCGACGCTCTTGCGCGTCATGGGTGACAGCGACGTCGCGGGAGCCACGAACCCGAGGTAGAGCGCACCGGCGACCAACAACGCCGTCGCTGCAGCAACCCACGCGCCGTGCTCTGGTGCTCTGAGCGCGGCAGCTCCGAATGTTGTTCCGATGGTGGCCACAGCGCCGATGACGCCCGTCAGTATTCTTCTCCCGGCAACCGAATCGGTGCGCAGCAGCAGTAGCCCGCCGGTGGCAAGGCCAAGCGCCGTGCAGGCGAGCCGCGGTGTGCCCGCTATTACGGTGACGATGGCGCCGGTGGCCGCGGAGGACGAGAACGCGGCCAGCAGACTGGCCAACCAGGCATCCGCGCGAATAGCGCGGGCGGCCAGATCATCAGGGGCCGTATGGACCGTCTTGGGCGACAACCCGGCCAGGACGATCGCCACGCGTGCCGATACGCCGAGCAGACCGAGCGATACCAGTGCCGAGGCGGCACCGATGACCTGCAACCGGACGCCGGTGACCACACCCCCGAACGCCGCGACGGCGACGACGGTCGCGAAACACGACACCGCGGTCAATGTGGTAGCACCGCAATCGGATACACGCGCCGCCAGCCCGGCGGCGACCGCCGCCGCAGCAGCCGCCAGAAGCATGTTGGGGAGACCCGGGCCGCCGGGTACGGCGAGAAAGCCGGCGACCGCGGCGAATGCCGTGGCGACCAGGTTCAGTGTGAGGCCGGCCATGGCGTCCTGGTATGCGCGATTCGCGAGCGCCGCCAACATCAGGGCCGCGAAGGCGATAAGCGCAGCGATTCCCGTCGTGGTATCGAAGTCAGGTACGGCGTTGGGGGTGAAGGTGTTTCGAGCCAGCGCAAGGCACCCTATGCCGGTCAGGCATCCGGCCCCCAGCGCGGCGCTGAGCCGTGTTGCCCGGGAGGTCCGGGACGGGCTCCGGGCCCGGTCACCAAGCGTGTCCGACACCGCTTCTGCGACGTCGTCGTATCGAACCGCGGGTGGCGGCGTCGCGGAGCGGTTCAGGACGAGGACATCACCGTCCTGGATTCCGCACTGCGCCAGGGTCGTAGATGAATCCAGCGTGGCCGAGCCGAGGATCGACAGCCGATACCGCGTCGTGTTCGGATCGCTGACGCCGTGGGCTTTGAGGGCGTCGACGATCGGCGGGAGCAGCGTGGCAATGGGCATGCCGGACGGCAGGGCCAAGTCGACGACCGCAGTGTCGGCATACACGGACACACGGCGAAGCCCCGGATCGGATATGGACAACGTCAACCTCTTCAGATTCGGATGGGTCAGACGCTAAAGCACTTTCGGAACCCGGGTACGCACTTGTCCACAGGCGAGTTGCGGGCGCTTCGCTCACTGCTTACCGTCGTCGCACGCTGGGAGGGGCCGGGATGACTGAGGCGTTCGTGCCTGGATTGCGGGAGCCGCCGCCGGGAGTCGTGACCGCGGAGATCGTCGTTGCCGCGCCGCCGGAGTTGCCGCAGTCGACGACAAGTCCGCTGATGCGCGTGCTGCCGATCGGGATGTCCGTCGTCACCCTGGGCGTGATGGCGCTGGCCTTCGTCTCCGGCTCGACGTCTACGCGCAACCCCGCATTTCTGGTCTTCCCGGTGATGATGCTGGTTTCGATGGTCCTGGCGACGATCAGCCAACGTGGCCGTGGGCACGGTGGCGAGATCGCCGCGAGCCGGGCCGACTATTTGGGATACCTGACTCGGCTGCGTCAGTCGGTAGCTGAAACCGCTGCGGCGCAGCAAGTCTCACTCTGTCGGAGCCATCCCGACCCAGCCACGCTGTGGACATTGATCGGTGGCGCGCGGATGTGGGAACGACGGGCGACCGACGCCGACTTCTGCTCGGTTCGTGTCGGCATTGGTAGTCAGCCGCTTTCGACCCGGCTGGTAGCCCCCGAAATCCACGCCGCCGAGCGGACGGATCCCGTTACCACCGCGGCCGTCCACCGCTTCATCCACACCCACGCGACGGTCGGCGACGTGCCGATCGCCATTGACTTGACGGCAACGGCCGCAGTCACTGTCGATGGCGATTCGGCCGAGGCACGCGGACTGCTGCGTGCGATGATCTGCCAGCTGGCCGTGCTGCACCCTCCGGACCAACTGCTCATTGTCGGTGTGGTCGAGGGCCGGAATCGGGCCGACTGGGATTGGTTGAAGTGGTTGCCGCACAACCAGCATCCGGTCGCCCGGGATTCGGTGGGCACTGCACGAATGCTGTATCAAAGCGCGGCGCAGGCGCAAAGCAAACTGGCCGGTATCGGACTGCCGCCGCGCGTGGTGGTGATCCGCGATCTACCGGGGCGCAGCGAGTTCGATGGCGCCGTCGCAGGTATGACCATCCTCGAGGCCGGCCCCTGCCGCACCGGCTCGCCGTTGACGATCCACCATGGCGGTCTGACTCAAGCGTTGTCGCACCCCGACCGGATGGATCTGCTAGACGCGGTGATCTGCGCGCGTCGGCTTGCCGCATACCACGTCCGCGCGGCGTCCTGCCCCGGGGATGATTCAGGCTGGCCGGGCCTGGTCGGGGTTGACGATGTCGCCGGTTTCGACCCGATTGCGCTGTGGCGCAGCCGAGATCAGCACGCTCGACTTCGCGCTCCGATCGGAAACACGATCGACGGGGTGCCACTCGAGCTTGACATCAAAGAGCCCGCCGAAAACGGCATGGGGCCGCACGGGCTCTGCGTGGGCGCAACGGGTTCGGGGAAGTCGGAGCTGCTGCGCACCGTCGCACTCGGCATGATGGCGCTGAACTCGCCCGAAGTACTGAATCTACTGCTCATCGACTTTAAAGGCGGCGCAACCTTTCTCGATTTGGCGCAGGCTCCGCATGTCGCCGCGGTCATCACCAACCTCGCCGAGGAAGCGGCGCTGGTTGCGCGGATGCAGGACGCACTGGCCGGTGAAATGAACCGCCGGCAACAATTGCTGCGGACGGCGGGGTGCGCCAGTGTGGCGGCGTACGAGCAGGCCCGTCGGGCGGGCGCCGAATTGACCGCGCTGCCGGTACTGTTCATCATCGTCGATGAGTTTTCCGAACTACTGAGCCAGCACCCGGATTTCGCCGACATGTTCGTCGCGATCGGTCGACTCGGCCGGTCCTTGGGTATGCACCTGTTGCTTGCCAGTCAGCGACTTGACGAGGGCCGGCTGCGCGGGCTGGAAGCCCACCTGTCTTATCGCCTGTGCTTGAAGACGCTGTCCGCCAGCGAATCACGAATAGTCTTGGGAACACCCGACGCCTACGAGCTGCCGAACACACCCGGGGCCGGCTTTCTGCGTTCCGGAAGCGGCGAGCTGATGCGCTTCCAAACCGTCTTCGTGTCCGGACCGCTACGGGCCGGAGGGCCGGCCCGTGACACCGTGCGCGCAGACCACACGAACCTGACATCGGTCCACGGGTTCACCGCGCAAGCCGTCGGGCCGGTCGCTCGCGTCGCCGAGTCGGACGGGTTGCCCGCACCCACCCTGCTGCGCACCGCGCTGGACCGACTAGCCGGACACGGGCCGGCCGCGCACCGAGTGTGGCTGCCCCCGCTGGGCGCGGCGCCGCCGCTGGACGAGGTGCTGCCCGATGCGGGATCGGAACGCCTGACCGTGCCCATCGGCATCGTCGACCGCCCCTTCGAACAGTGCCGGACACCGATGATGGTCGACTTATCAGGAGCTGCAGGCAATGTCGCGGTCGTGGGCGCTCCCCGGTCGGGCAAGTCGACCGTTCTGCTGACGCTGATCACCGCGTTGGCCGCCACACATGATCCGAGCCGGGTGCACTTCTACTGCCTGGACTTCGGCGGCGGGACGCTGGCGTCGCTGCGCGCACTGCCGCACGTCGGCGCGATCGCAACCAGATCCGAGCCTCGGCTCGTGGCACGCATGGTCGCCGAGATCGAGTCGATCATGCGCTCGCGGGAGGGCGCCCCTGACGAGCGGGGCGTCGATGTCGCTGACGTCTTCCTCGTGATCGACGGTTGGGCGAACCTGTGCAAAGAGTTCACGGCGGTCGAGGAACCGATTACTGCTATTGCTGCTCAGGGACTTTCGTCCAGGGTGCATGTGGTGCTCTCGGCTTCGCGTTGGGCGGAGGTCAGACCCTCGTTGCGGGATCAGATTGGCACCCGGATCGAATTGCGGCTGGGCGATCCCGCCGATTCCGAGCTCGATCGAAAACGGGCGCGCGAGGTGCCCCGTGACCGACCGGGTCGTGGTCTGTCCCACGACGGTCTGCACACGGCCATTTCCCGGCCGCTCGAGGCGAACGAGTTGCGATGCCGCCACGGTGGGCCATCCGCCCCGCCCATACCGTTGCTGCCCACGCACGTCGACTACCACGTCGTCCTCGACCTGGCGGGCGGCGAAGGTGAAGCGCGCATACTTCTCGGTCTCGAGGAGCGTCGATTACACCCGGTCGCAGTCGATTTCGAGCGGAATTCACATCTACTGGTGCTCGGCGAGCGCGAATGCGGAAAGACCAGCACGCTGCGGGCCCTGTGCCGCGAAATTGTTCGGACGAAGACGGCTGGGCAGGCACGGCTATTGATCGTCGACTTTCGCCGCACCCTGCTCGGCGTCGTGCAGTCGCAGCATCTCGGCGGCTATGCGCTGTCGCCGGCTGCGCTGGGAGGGCTGATGCCGGACGTGGTCGATCTGCTGCGGGATCGGATGCCCCCGCCGGAGGTGACTCAGGCGCAGCTACGGGACAGGTCCTGGTGGTCCGGCCCGGATATCTACATCGTCGTCGACGATTATGACCTGGTCGCGACGCCGACCGGCAACCCGCTGCTAGCCCTGCTCGAATACCTGCCGCATGCACGGGATCTGGGACTGCACGTCGTGGCGGCACGCCGCAGCGGGGGCGCCGCGCGCGGACTGTTCGAGCCGCTACTGGCGGGCCTGCGTGAGGTCGGGTGCATGGGATTGATGATGAGTGCGCGTCCCGATGACGGCTCGCTATTGGGTGCGAGACGTCCGGAGCGATTGCCGGCGGGGCGCGGCGTCTGGCTGACTGATGGCGGCGACGAAGAAGTAATCCAGGTGGGCTGGAGCCCGACCCCGTGAACGCGCATCGCGCGATCATTGCGACCGGCCCGGGAACGGTTCGCCGGTTATGTTGCGCCCCAGGCGCAGTCGCTGATGAGACATCGGAGATGCTCCGCGCGGCTCTGGACGCTATTGACGATCAAGTGGCGCTGGTCGACGGGCTGCCGGTCCCGGTTGATTCGTTGTGGCGCAGTGGACTGCGTTCATTGGACTGCGGTAATCCGCACGCGCAGAAAACAATTCAGGTAGTGCATCCGTCGTGGTGGCCGTCGCCGCGGCTCAATGTAGTTACCTCGGCAGCGGAGACCGTATTCGATGATGTGGCGGTGCGGCCGCGGTCGTGGTTGCTCAGGCAGGCGGCGAGTGCGGAAGCAGCGGTGGTGGTGGAGATCGCGGAGCGATTGGTAGCGGTCACGGGCGAGGACGTCGTCGCCGTTGCACGCACGGGAGAGCCGCAGTCCGTGGCCGAGCGGGTCGCGGGTCGCATCGGTGAAATAGTTTGTGGCACAACCACTACCGTGCTGATCGATGTGCCCGGCAGCATTACCGGGGCGCAGGCGCTTGCGACGCTGATCGCCCGCGGCTTGCGCACAAGTGGCCGGCGAATAGTGCGGATCGACGACGCCCGGCTAGCACGGCTGGAGCTTCCGGCGTCTCGCACGGGCCAGCGTGAGGTGGTGCGGCCGGGAGTCGATGCCCGTTGTGCCCGATCGCGCGTCCGGATGTTTGGCGGTCTGGCCGCCGCGGCAGTCGCACTGGTAGCAACGGTGCCGGCGCTCGCGGCGGGCGGCCATCGCGGCGTCGCGCCCGGGAACGCGCCGTCGACGACGTTTCTGGTTGAAGGCCGGGTTGCATTGACCGTGCCCGCGAACTGGGCGACGCGACGAGTGGTCGCCGGGCCGGGGTCGGCACGGGTGCAGGTCACGTCGCCGTCAGATTCTGAGGTGGCATTGCACATCACACAATCGCCGATTCCAGAGGAGACGCTCAGCGCCACTGCGGACCGGTTGAAGCATGCGATCGACAGCGAGCCCGCGGGTTTGTTTGTCGACTTCAACCCGTCCGGGGTCACGGCCGGACGGGCCGCCGTGACCTACCGCGAAGTCCGCGCCAGCCATCACGTCCGTTGGACGGTGTTGGTTGATGGATCGGTTCGGATCAGTGTCGGATGCCAGAGCCGGCCCGGTGAAGAAGATGCCGTGCGCGACGCCTGTGACGAGGCGGTGCGGTCGGCTCACGCGATCGGATGAGCTCCGCGACGCGGCTGGGAAATCGGGATGGAACCGAACACCAGCGCGCGTGGTCGTACTGGGTATCGGAGAAGGAAGGAGAAGGGTGACTACACCGCCGGGTGCGAACACGCTGAGCACCGATTTTGATCTGATGCGCTCGGTCGCGGGTACGACGGACGCTCGCAACGAGGAGATCCGCGCGATGCTGCAGGCATTCATCGGCCGGATGAGTAGCGTGCCGCCGTCGGTGTGGGGTGGGCTGGCGGCCGCGCGATTCAAGGACGTGGTGGATCGCTGGAATGCCGAGTCGTTGCGGCTTCATCACGTGCTGCACGCGATCGCCGACACCATTCGGCAGAACGAGGCCGCGCTGCAGGCTGCCGGTCAGAGCCATGCCCATCACATCGGCGCCGCCGGTGGAGATCTGTGAGAGGACATTGCGGTGGACCCAGTGCTGTCCTATAACTTCGGCGAAATCGAACACTCGGTGCGCCAGGAGATCCACTCCACGTCGGCTCGCCTCAACGCCGCGCTTGACGAACTGCGCTCCCAAATTGCCCCGTTGCAGCAGCTCTGGACCCGCGAGGCGGCGTCGGCCTATCAGGCCGAGCAGCTCAAGTGGCACCAAGCGGCGACCGCGTTGAACGAGATCCTGGTCGACCTTGGCAACGCGGTGCGCGACGGCGCGGACGAGGTCGCACAAGCCGACCGCCGCGCAGCCGGCTTGTGGGCAAGGTAGCCGCGATCATGAGCCACTGTGTGGTCCCGGCGGAAGGAGAGCCGTCGGGACCACACAGTCATTTTGACCTGCGGGGATGTAGGTCGGTAAGCTGCTCCGTTGGCGTGCGGTACGCCGGGGACTCGGGTCAATGTCGGTCGCCGAGACCAAACCCCAACCGTGGACGCCTGACCGGCACCCGGCTCGAACCGGGATCCACCCGAGAGAAAAGAAGGTAAGCGCTGTGCCCACCTACGCGCCAAAGGCGGGTGACACCACGCGGTCGTGGTACGTCATCGACGCCACGGACGTAGTGCTTGGACGCCTTGCCGTCGCGGCAGCCACCCTGTTGCGCGGTAAGCACAAGCCGACGTTCGCCCCCAATGTCGATGGCGGCGATTACGTCATCGTCATCAACGCCGACAAGGTCGCCCTGTCCGGCGACAAACTGCAGAGCAAGCTGGCCTACAGCCACTCGGGGTATCCCGGCGGTCTGCGCTCACGCACCATCGGCGAGCTGCTGGAAAAGCACCCCACCCGCGTCGTCGAGAACGCGATCGTCGGCATGCTTCCGCACAACAAGCTCAGCCGTCAGATCCAGAAAAAACTCCACGTCTACGCCGGCCCGCAGCACCCGCATGCCGCGCAGCAGCCGGTTCCGTTCGAGATCAAGCAGGTGGCCCAGTGACCGAGACCAACGAGGCAGCACCCGAGGAGACCGTCGAGGTCGTCGTCGAGGTGACCGCCGAACAGACCCCGGCCGAGACCGCTGCCGAGCCCACCGCTGAGGCTCCCGCGGCCCAGCCCAGTGCGCCGATCGTGCTCGACCGGCCCATCCAGACCGTCGGCCGCCGCAAGGAGGCCGTGGTGCGGGTGCGTCTGGTGCCCGGCACCGGCAAGTTCGACCTGAACGGTCGCAGCCTGGAGGCCTACTTCCCGAACAAGGTGCACCAGCAGCTGATCAAGGCCCCGCTGGTCACCGTGGATCGGGTGGAGACCTTCGACGTCTACGCGCTGCTGCACGGCGGTGGCCCGTCGGGTCAGGCCGGTGCGCTGCGTCTGGGCATCGCCCGGGCGCTGATCTTGGCCCAGCCCGAGGACCGGCCCCCGCTGAAGAAGGCCGGCTTCCTCACCCGTGACCCGCGCGCCACCGAGCGCAAGAAGTACGGCCTGAAGAAGGCCCGTAAGGCTCCTCAGTACAGCAAGCGCTGATCAGCGATCACTTTCTGGCCGCGACCGCGCATCTTGTGCGTCTTTTGTCCGCCGTCTTCGGCGTGTCGTCGCGTAAACCTGCGCGGTTGCGGTCACAAAAGTAAGTGCACTTTGTGCGCATGACGTCACTGTGAGAGGTTTGTCCGATGGGTCGACTATTCGGCACCGACGGTGTTCGCGGAGTCGCCAATCGCGAATTGACCGCTGAGCTGGCACTATCGCTGGGCAGCGCGGCCGCGCGACGCCTGGCGAGCCCCGGGAAACCGGGCCGGCACGTCGCCGTGATCGGCCGCGATCCGCGCGCCAGCGGCGAGATGCTCGAAGCCGCCGTGATCGCCGGCCTGACCAGCCAGGGCGTCGACGCGCTGCGCGTCGGGATCCTTCCGACCCCCGCGGTGGCCTACCTGACCGGCGCCTATGACGCCGACTTCGGCGTGATGATCTCGGCGTCGCACAACCCGATGCCCGACAACGGCATCAAGATCTTCGGCCCCGGCGGCCGCAAGCTGGACGACGACACCGAAGACCAGATCGAAGAGCTGGTCGCGGCCGGCCCGGGCTTGCGCCCGGTCGGTTCCGCGATCGGGCGCGTCATCGACGCCGAGGACGCCGCCGATCGCTACCTACGCCACGTCGGCAAGGCCAGCACGCTGCCGCTCGACGGCCTGACCGTGGTCGTCGACTGCGCCCACGGCGCGGCGTCGTCGGCCGCACCGCGCGCCTACCGCGCCGCCGGGGCTCGGGTGATCGCGATCAACGCCGAGCCCAACGGCCTCAACATCAACGATCGCTGCGGATCGACGCACCTGGATTCGCTGCGCGCCGCGGTGCTCGCGCACGGTGCCGACCTGGGTCTGGCACATGACGGCGATGCCGACCGCTGCCTGGCGCTGGACGCCAGCGGCGAGCTTGTCGACGGCGACGCCATCATGGTGGTGCTCGCGCTGGCCATGCAGGAAGCCGGCGAGCTGGCGTCCAACACCTTGGTCACCACCGTGATGAGCAACCTCGGGCTGCACCAGGCCATGCGTTCGGCGGGCGTCACGGTCCGCACGACCGGCGTCGGCGACCGCTACGTCCTCGAGGAGCTGCGGTCCGGCGAATACAGCCTGGGCGGCGAACAATCCGGCCACATCGTGATGCCCGCGCACGGCTCCACCGGCGACGGCATCGTCACCGGACTGCGCCTGATGACCCGCATGGTGCAGACCGGCTCGTCGCTGGCCGATCTTGCCGCGTCGATGCAGACGTTCCCGCAGGTGCTGATCAACGTCGAAGTCGCCGACAAGACCACCGCGGCCACCGCGCCCTCGGTGCGCAGCGCGGTCGACGAGGCCGAGGCCGAACTCGGCGACACCGGTCGAATCCTGTTGCGCCCCTCGGGAACTGAGCCGATGATCCGGGTCATGGTAGAAGCGCCCGAAGAAGACACCGCGCAGCGGGTGGCCGCCCGCGTCGCCGAAGCGGTCAGCGATCAGCGTTAGTTCGAGCGCCTTGGAACCCCAACGGGGAGTCCGGCGTCGGACTAGGCATGGGAATACGACACGCCACTTTCGACCGCACTGGAATTGACGTCGCGGCGGTACACCGGGTCGCCGATCAACTGCGGGCCGCCGCCGAACTGATCGACAGCGCTGTCTGTGATCACCTGGCGGCGTTGGGTTTTAGCGGCGCGACGGCCGGCCGGGCGTATACGGCGCGCGGCGATGCGCTGCGAGCCGAGCTGGAGCGTTTGACGACGCAGCTGTCGCAGTGGTCGCGGGCGTCGGTCGCGATCGCCGTCGCGCTGCGGTCCGGGGCGCAGCGCTACGCCGACGCCGAGCTGTATGCCGCGGCGCGAATCGCCTGAGCATGGCCGATCGGTTGGACGTCGCCGAGCGCCTCGCGGAGGGCCGGGTCGCTGTCGAGCACACCCAGGCCTACGTACGGGCTTGCCAGACACTGGGATACGAGCATCCGGACTTGACGTCGCACCCGTCCCAGATCCGCGATTGGTTCGGCAGCGAAGACGGCCTCGATTTGTATGTCCTTGACCGGGACTGCGCGCGGCTGCGGGCAGCCGGCGCCGCGGTTGCCGAAGGCATACGTATTCAGCACGACCAGGTTGGCGAGCTCTCCGCGGCATGGACGGGGGTGGGAAGCGACGCCGCGGTTGCGTTCCTGCAACGGCATTGCGATGCCGCGACCATGGTTGCCAACGAGGTGCGGGCGGCCGCGCAGCGGTGTGAATCGCTGCGCGACAATTTGTGGCATCTGCTCGACTCCAAGGTCGGGACCGCTATCGCGATCGACGATCGCAGTCAGGCGCATCGGTCGGCGTGGTTGGCCGCCGCCGCGGTGGTGACGGCCGGGTCGGCGGAGCGGTCGACGGCCGAGCAGGTCGTCCATGGGCAGATAACGCCATACGTGGACAACGACATTCGCAACGACTGGTTGACGGCCATGCGCTCGTCGTTGTCTGCATTCGGGACCGCCTACGACATGGTGAACGACCGGATGCGTGCCGCGCCCGCAGCGTACTTCGATACGCCCGGCGACCTCGGGCCCGGTTTTCAACCGTCCCCGCCGGTAGCTCCTCAGCCGGTACCGCCGCCAGTGGCGACCGCGCCCGCGGCCGTGGTTCCCAGCGGTGCGGCGGACCCGGCACCCGCAACGCCGGCTTCCGCCCCCGCCGCGATTCCCACGCCTCCGGCACCCCCCGCACCACCGCTATCGGACCTCGCGACTCCACTGTCGGACTTGGGCGCCGGGCTAGGTAATGCTTCCGCCCTCCCCACGGGTGCCGGAGGACTGGGCGATCTGGGTGGGGGAGCCGGCGGTCTGGGCGGCCTCAGCGGGTTGGCAGGCCAAATTGTCGATGCGATAGGTGGTCTGCTGGGTTCGGCGACGGACGGGCTTGGCGATCCGTCGGATCCGTTGGGCAAAGACCCCTTCGACGACGACACCTCCGACGAGGATCCGTTTCACCCCGACGACGTGCATGACGACGCTGACAAAGACCCTGAGAACGTCGACGCCGAAAAGGCTGCTGCGCCAAAGGAAGCCGCGCAGGCTCAACCAGTTGACCCGCCTGCCGGGACGCCGCCACTACCGGTTGGCGAGCAACCACCCGCCAGCGCGCCCACTCCGGCGGCAACTCCCGTTCCCGCGGCCGCGCCGCCCACTCCGGCCACAGCGCCCGCTCCCGCGGCCGCGCCGCCGACCGATGGTTCGACGCCGTGTGAGATTGCCGCGGACCAGGTTCCGCAGGCCGGGCAATGACGCGTCAGGCGCCGCGCAGCTCCAGCACTTCCTCGACGAAGCGCACGGCTTCCTTCGGGTCGCTCGCGGCCGGGCTTACCAACAGCGTCGTCACACCGGCCTCGGCGAAGGCGGCGATGCGCTCTGTGATGAAACCGCGCGGACCGATCAGCGACATGCTGCGCACCAGCTCGTCGGGCACCAGGTCGATCGCCTCGCTCTTGCGGCCGGACAGGTACAGCTCCTGGATCTTGTCCGCGACCTCTCCGTAGCCGTAACGCGTCGCCAGGTTGTGATAGAAATTGCGGCCCTTGGCGCCCATGCCACCGATGTAGAGGGCCAGTTGCGGCTTGACCCAGGCCAGCCGTTCCTCGACGTTGTCGCCGATGGCCGTCGATGCGTGCACCATGATGTCCAGCGGTCCGAGGGCCGGATCCCGCTTGGCGTTGCCGGCGGCCAGCGCCTCACCCCAGACGGTGTTGGCCTTCTCCGGCAGGTAGAAAACCGGCTGCCAGCCCTCGGCGATCTCGGCGGTGAGTTCGACATTCTTCGGGCCCAGCGCCGCGATGGTAACCGGAATACGTTCGCGCACGGGGTGATTGATGAGCTGCAGCGGTTTGCCCAGGCCCGTCCCTCGGTCGGCGGGCAGCGGCAGCTGGTAGTACTTGCCGTCGTACTGCACCCGCTCGCGGCGCCACACCTGCCGGCAGATCTCCACGATCTCGCGGGTGCGGCCGATCGGAGCGTCGAACTCGACGCCGTGGAAACCCTCCATCACCTGCGGCCCGGACGTGCCGATGCCCAAGCGGAAGCGACCGTCGGACACGAAGTCCAGACCCGCGGCGGTCATCGCCAGCAGCGACGGCGTGCGGATGTAGATAGGAAATACTCCCGAGGCCAGTTCGACGGTGTTCGTCTTGGCGGCCAGATATCCGAGTTGGCTGACGGCGTCGAACGAATACGCCTCGGCCACTACGGCGATGTCGATGCCGGCCTTTTCGAGTTCGACGATGCGGTCGACGGCTTCGTGGAAGCCGCCCGAATAGTCCAGCGCGATTCCGATTCGCATGAACGACACTTAATCACGCCGCGCCCGGCGGCCCGCAGCGCGGTGCTCTTGATGAGTTCGCAGCGCGTGTAGCTGATTGCTACACTGGTTACAGAATGCTACAGATTTGAGGAGAAATGGCTGAGAGCGTGGATCGAGTTACCCGGTTCGCCGCCGACCTCGTCGACAGTGCGAAGGCCGAGGGTGCGCGGCAGAGCCGATCGGCCAAGCAGCAGCTGGATCACTGGGCGCGGGTCGGGCGCGCGGTGTCGAGCCAGCACTCCGCTGCACGTCGCCGGGTGGAGGCGGCGCTGGCCGGGGATTTGGAACTGGGCGAGCTGAGTGTCGAGGAAGGTGTCGTCTTCAACGCCGAAATCGCCGCGGCGATCCAGGAAAACCTCAACCAGGCCAACTACGGCAAGCTGCTGGCCAAGCGTGGCGTCACCACCGTTGCCCTTAACGAGGCCGGCGAGATCGTCGAATACCGGCCCGATGGCAGTTCGACCGTGTTGACGGCGAACTCGCGACCCATACGGCGCAAGAAGGTGAACGCCGGGGCCCGATGAACCGTCTCGACCTTGTTGTCGGGCCCAACGGAGCCGGTAAATCAACCTTCGTCGAATTCACGCTCGCGCCGCTGTTGCCGACGAGCGTCTTCGTCAACGCCGACGAAATCGCCAGACAGCGCTGGCCTGCCGACGCTGCCGCCCATTCCTACGAGGCCGCGCGGATTGCGGCCGATACCAGGGCGAGGCTCATCGAACTGCGCCGATCGTTCATCGCCGAAACGGTGTTTTCTCACCCGTCCAAACTCGAGCTGACCGACAGCGCACACGCGGCGTCCTACACCATTGTGCTGCACGTGCTGCTCATACCCGAGAAGCTGGCCGTGGAGCGGGTCAAGCATCGGGTTGCCACCGGCGGACATGCCGTACCCGAAGACAAGATTCGTCAACGCTACCAACGTCTTTGGACACTGGTTGCCACCGCCATCGCACGCTGCGACTCCGCCACCGTCTACGACAACAGTGCGCTCAAGGGCCCTCGCATCGTCGCCCAAATGAGTTTCGGCCAGCTGGACGGGACACCCACGTGGCCGGCGTGGACACCTCGCGAGTTGACGTCGCGCTGGCCCGCATAACGCGGCCCGATCACTTCAGCAGCGCGACGATCTTCTCTTCCAGGGCGATCGGTTCTGCCTCGGGGTCGAGCGGAGTTGTCTTGGGCAGCACCATATCTGGATCAGCGAAGTCGCGATAGGTTTTGTCGCCGGCCAGCGTCGCGAGCAGATATCCGGTCAGCAGGGCTCGAACCGATCGCTGGGTGCGGCGGTTAGAACCGGGCAGCCCGACCACCGACGCCAGTCGTCGGCCCTCACACAACCCAGCGGGCTCGGCCTTGCTGACGATGCGTAGCGTGGCCGAACTCCAGGCGCTGGAAAGCGCCAGCGCGTTGGAGTTCAACGTCTTTGGGGCTCCGGGTGCGGTCAGGATCAGGCCCGGGACCGTCAGCGACGTGGCCGGCTGCTCGGCCGGGGGAGTCGTGACGGTCGGGAAGACCGCGACCGTCGCCGCCAGTGCGCCGGGCATTCCGGCCGCGGCGAACACGGCGGCCGAGGCCCCAAAACCATGGCCCACCACCCCGAGCTTTGCGGGATGCACGCTGATGTCGCCCGGCCCCAGCCGCACGCCCGCGACGATGTCGAGCGCGGTGCCGAGATCGGAGGCCAAATTGAGTACCGAAGGCACCAGACCTCGCTCGGTGTCGGGAGCGCCGGCCACGATGCCCCACGACGCGAGATGCTCCAGCAGACCCGAATAGCGGGTAGTGGCGGTGAGCCAGTCGTGACCGAACGCGATGCCGGGGAGGTTCAGACCGGACTCGGGGGTGTAGACCACGCCCGGCAGACCGGCAAAAGCCAGGTCACCACGCAAAACCTTGTGCGGGCCACGGCGGCTGAGGGAGGTGACGAGCTTGCGGATGCGGGCCACGCGTTGACGTTAGCGGGGATGGGTCCAATGAGTCCACGTGACACCGTCCCAGTACCGCTGCCCCGGCCCGCCCGGGTTGGGGTACCACCCCGGCGGCGGCGGCGGCCCGGCCGGGCGGCGCGGCGGGGCTTGGCGAGGCGCGACGGCCGGGCCGGGTGGGGCTGCTGAGCCGGCGGGAGGGGCCCGGCCGGTCGGCGGATAACGCGCCCCGGCGTGGGGCGTCGGGGCCTGCGTGGCCAGGGCACGCACCCGGCGGATCGCCGTGTAGTTGGAGATCAGCGCTATCCGGTTCAGCAGGAACAGCGACACCAGGCCCCACCAGCCGGTGACCAGGCAATGCAGCTGCGGATCGCGGTATGCCTTCTCACACTGCTCGAGCGTGCCGGTGAAGGTGAAGCTGCGCTGGACCCACAGAATCAGCACCCCGGTGTGCTCGTGGAGCCTGACGGAGAAGCGGCGGTACGGGTCGGTCAAAACAGGCCTTTCGCGCAGGTGGGCGGCCCAACGATACCGTCGGGTGGCGCCGACGGCGCCTCTCGCTCGTCGAGTGTTGCGTCAGGGCATTGAGTGTGCGCTCAGGGCGACAATTCGGGCCGAAAACCGCCCTGAGCGCGCACTCGACGTGGGTTGGGGCCACGTCGGGCCGAAAACCGCCCTGAGCGCGTTCGACGTGGTCCTTAGCGCGCTCGACAGCGCCCCGGCGGCCCGCGACAGGCCGGCCCGCCGGCACGGCTGCATTATTCTGGTCAGAATGTGCGGAATCGTCGGCTACGTGGGGCAGGCCCCTGCCTGCCAAGTCGTCATGGACGCACTTCGCCGCATGGAGTACCGCGGCTACGACTCGTCGGGCGTCGCGCTGGTCGACGGCACGGGCAAACTCACCGTGCGCCGCCGGGCCGGCCGGCTGGAAAACCTGGACAAGGCCGTCGCCGAAATGCCGCCGGACGACCTGCGCGCCACCACCGGCCTGGGCCACACCCGGTGGGCCACCCACGGCCGCCCGACCGACCGCAACGCTCACCCGCACCGCGACGCCGCCGGCAAGATCGCCGTCGTCCACAACGGGATCATCGAGAACTTCGCGACCCTGCGTCAGGAGCTGGAGTCGGCCGGCGTCGAGTTCGCCAGCGACACCGACACCGAGGTCGCCGTGCACCTGGTCGCCCAGGCCTACCGCGAGGGCGAGACGGCCGGCGAGTTCGCCGCTTCGGTGCTCACGGTGCTGCGACGGCTAGAGGGCCACTTCACTCTCGTGTTCGCCAACGCCGACGAGCCCGGCACCATCGTGGCCGCCCGCCGGTCGACACCGCTGGTGGTCGGCGTCGGCGACGGCGAGATGTTCGTCGGCTCCGACGTCGCCGCCTTCATTCCGCACACCCGCAACGCCGTCGAACTCGGCCAGGACCAGTGCGTGGTGCTCACCGCCGACGGCTACCGGATCACCGACTTCGACGGCAACGAAGACGTCGAATACCGCGAGTTCCACATTGATTGGGACCTGGCCGCCGCGGAAAAGGGCGGCTACGAGTACTTCATGCTCAAGGAGATCGCCGAGCAGCCCACCGCGGTCGCCGACACGCTGCTCGGCCATTTCGTGAACGGCCGCATCGTGCTCGACGAACAGCGGCTGTCGGATCAGGAACTGCGCGAGGTCGACAAGGTATTCGTCGTCGCGTGCGGCACGGCATATCACTCCGGGCTGCTGGCCAAGTATGCGATCGAGCACTGGACGCGTCTGCCGGTGGAAGTCGAGCTCGCCAGCGAATTCCGGTATAGGGACCCGGTTTTGGACCGCAGCACCCTGGTGGTGGCCATCTCACAGTCCGGTGAAACCGCGGACACCCTGGAAGCTGTTCGGCACGCCAAGGCGCAGAAGGCCAAGGTATTGGCGATCTGCAACACCAACGGCTCGCAGATCCCGCGCGAGTGCGACGCGGTGCTCTACACCCGCGCCGGACCGGAAATCGGTGTGGCCTCGACGAAGACCTTCCTGGCGCAGATCACCGCCAACTACCTGGTCGGCCTGGCGCTGGCGCAGGCCCGCGGCACCAAATATCCTGATGAGGTCGAACGCGAATACCGCGAGCTGGAAGCGATGCCGGAAATCGTGTCGCGGGTGCTCGCGACGATCGAACCCGTTGTGGCCCTGGCCTATCGGTTTGCCCAATCCTCGACCGTGCTGTTCCTGGGTCGACATGTCGGCTACCCGGTGGCGCTGGAAGGCGCGCTGAAACTCAAAGAGCTCGCCTACATGCACGCGGAGGGCTTCGCAGCGGGCGAGCTCAAGCACGGCCCGATCGCGCTGATCGAGGACAACCTGCCGGTCATCGTCGTGATGCCGTCACCCAAGGGATCGGCTACGCTGCACGCAAAGCTGATGTCCAATATCCGCGAGATTCAGACCCGTGGCGCGGTGACCATCGTCATCGCCGAGGAAGGTGACGACACGGTGCGTCCCTATGCCGATCATTTGATCGAAATCCCTTCGGTGTCAACGCTTTTGCAGCCGCTGCTGTCGACCATTCCGCTGCAGGTGTTTGCGGCGTCGGTGGCGCAGGCGCGCGGCTACGACGTCGACAAACCGCGAAATCTGGCGAAGTCCGTCACCGTTGAGTAGCCGGCGCGCGATACTCGGCATCGTCGGTGTCGTGTTGTTTGTCGCCGCCTATGCCATCTCGGTGTGGCTGTACGTCGACGGTGGAATGGGTCATCCCAATGTCGTCGTTCGGGGCGAGCCGGTGCCCGACGCGACCCGGGTGACCATTGACGTACAAGAAGTTCAGTCGGCCAACAGCCTGGTTGTTGCCAGCGTCAACGTCTATCCGGGACCCGGGCTGCTGGACCCGCAGACCCACAATCTCAAGGACGATCTCACCATTTCGGTCTCCTCCGCGGTGAGCGCCAGCAAGCGCACCTGGCCGAAAGGCACGCTACCCGACGTGTTTCGCATTTCGCTGGCCCTCGACGGTGAAGTCGCCGCGTGGCCCTTCGATGAATACCATTCGGGGCCCGTCGTCGCCCAGCTCGTATCCGGCTCCAGCCCCACCCGCGTGCCGGCGGTGGTGACGATGGTCGACCGCCTACTGGGCTGGGATGTCATTACGGATCGCATCAACGATGAAGATCTGGTCGGCCCCTACCAAGTCGACTTGGTCCGGTCGACGAGCACCGTGGCGTTCGCGGTCGTCATCCTCGGCGTGCTGATCGCCCTTGCGTTCTTTGCCTTCTTTGTCGCGGTGCAGACGGTGCGGGACAAACGAAAGTTCCAGCCGCCGATGGCAACGTGGTACGCGGCAATGTTGTTCGCGGTGGTGCCGCTGCGAAATGCGCTTCCCGATTCGCCGCCAATTGGAGTCCTCATCGATGTCACGATCGTGCTCTGGGTGACCGTCATCCTGGTGATCTCGATGGGGCTCTACATCTCTTGCTGGTGGCGGCATCTGCGGCCCGAACCCGATGAGCTGGCCTCCTTCTCGAGTGGCCGGGTGTAGCGAAGGTTTTGCTACGCCGGCGAGATTCAGAGGCGGGGCCCGGTGACCATCGTGATCGCCGAACAGGGCGACGACAACGTGCGCCCCTACGCCGATCATTTGATCGAAATCCCGTTGGTATCAACCCTTTTGCAGCCGCTGCTGTCGAGCAGCCCGCTTCAGCCCAGTCACTGTTGAGTAATCAGGCAGAACGCGACTAGCTGCGCACGGCGGGAGTCTTCGGTCGTGAGGCCTTCGCGCGGTTTCTCCGCGTAGCATCTCCGGGCAAGACCGCATCCTTACAGCTAGTGAATGGAGGGGCATTCTTGTCCGTGAATGAATCCCTATACGCCAAGCCAGTGCTTATGAAGTGGGGGATCATTGGCGTCGTCGTCTTCATCGCGGCGTATCTCGCCTCGCTCCTGCTGTATGTCACCAGTGGCATGAGCCACCCACATCAAGTGACCGAAAGTGAGTCCGACACTGACGGGACCACGGTGACCGTCGATCTCGAAGACATCCGGTCGAACAACAGTGTGCTGGTCGGCAACGTCACCATTACACCCGGACCCGCGCTGCTGGATCCGGCGACCCACAAACTCAAGGAAGACCTCGATGTCGACGTCTCATCGGTGGTCACGCCGAGCAAGCGTGCCTGGTCGAAGGGCACACTGCCCGATGTCTTCCCGGTATCGCTGATCCTTTCCGGCGACGTCGGGGATTGGCCCTTCGATCACTACCGTACGAAGCCCATCGCAATCGAACTCGACCGCGGCCCCGCCGCAGTGCCGCAACGGGCGACGGTGACATTCGTCGACCGCCTGCTGGGCTGGCAGGTCGGCGCGACTGAGGTCGGCAAAGGCGAGATGCCCCGCCATATCGATTGGATTTCTCCCGGACGTCGAGCACCGTGGCGTTCGGTGTGGTCATCGTCGGTGTGTACCTTTCCCTTGCCGGCCTGGGCCTGTTCGTTGCGGTCCAGACGGTGCGGAACCGACGAAAGTTCCAGCCGCCGATGACAACGTGGTACGCGGCGATGCTCTTTGCGGTGATGCCGCTGCGAACTGCACTACCCGACTCGCCACCATTCGGAAGCTGGATTGACGTCACGATCGTGCTCTGGGTGATTGTCGTGCTGGTGATCTCGATGGTGCTCTACATCTCTTGCTGGTGGCGGCATTTGCGGCCCGGACCCGATGAGCTGGCGTCCGTCTCGAGTGGCGGGCCGTAGCTGCGGCGGGCAGCGGGCCTAGTATTTCTCGCCGGGACCCCATCTCAGGACAGCCCGGTCAGCGGGGAGGCAACCTTGGCATCGAACGGTTTCGCCAGAGGCACTCGGTTCATGAAGTTTTCGATCATGGCTCTGGTCATTTTCTTCATCGGCGCCTACATCACCACGGTCTCGCTCTACGCCAGGTCCGGTTGCGGCTGCCCGCTGCAACTGACCCAAGGCAAGCCCGAGGCCGACGGGACCACGGTGACGATCGACTTCCTCGAGCTCCAGTCGATGAAGGGCGCGGTTCATACCAACGTGACCGTTACCCCCGGGCCCGGGCTGCTGGATCCGGGAACGCGCGGCCTCAACCAAGACTTCGCCGTCGTGGTGCACTCCGCGGTCACGCCCAGCAAGCGCGCGTGGACGAAGGGAATGCTTCCGGGCGAATACCCTGTCCCGCTGACGATTAGCGGAGATCCGTCGGTGTGGCCCTTGGATAAGTATCAATCGGGGCCGATCACCGTCGACCTCATCTATGGCAGCGAGAGACCCGAACAGTTGCCGGTGAAATTCGTCGACCGTGTCTCCGGCTGGCGGCTCTCCGTTGCTGGTGACGGTAATCCGCAGTCGCCGTACCGAGTCGAACTGCGCCGGTCGCCCAGCATCGCGTTGTTCGCCGCCGTCATCATTGTGGTGATGCTCGCGGTGGCCGGAGTGGGCGCATTCGTCGCGATTCAGACGGCGCGCGATAAGCGAAAATTCCAGCCACCGATGACAACGTGGTACGCGGCAATGCTCTTCGCGGTGATACCACTGCGAAATGCTCTGCCCGACGCGCCCCCGATCGGGTCCTGGGTTGACGTGACGGTCACGCTCTGGGTCATCGTCGCCTTGGTGATGTCGATGGTGCTCTATGTCTATTGCTGGTGGCGGCATCTACGACCCGAACCCGAAAAGGCGGCATAACAGTTTGCCCAAGCCGCCGGGCATGCAAAGGTGGACGCCGTGGCGGAAGGATCGGTGGGGGCGCGTCTACGCAGCCTGGCGCTGGGAGTCTGGCATTTCGTCAGCGGCGCGCCGCTAACGTACGGCTGGCTATTCGTGTTGATGATCACGACGGTCATCCAGAACCAAATGTCCGGGCGGCAACTGCACTCGGTACTGCTGCACCGCTCCACCAACATTCACGAGTTGGGCACCGACCCGCTCTCCGTGCTGTTCTCCAGCCTGCTGTGGATCGACGGCAAAAGCCTGGAACCCTACCTGCTGCTGTTCACCCTGTTTCTCGCCCCGGCCGAACATTGGCTCGGCCACCTGAATTGGCTCACCGTGGGGTTGACCAGCCACATCCTTTCCACCTACATCAGCGAAGGCATCCTGTACTTCGCGATCGAGGAACACGACGCATCGGAACGGTTGGTTCGCTCACGCGATATCGGGGTGAGCTATTTCCTCGTCGGCATCATGGCCGTGCTGGCCTATCGCATCGCGCGGCCATGGCGCTGGCTCTACCTCGGCGTGCTGCTGGTCATCTTCGGTTTTCCGCTGATCACCATGACCAAACACGGGCTGAACTTCACCGCGATCGGTCACTTCACGTCGATCCTCATCGGCCTCTGCTTCTATCCGATGGCCCGGGCGAAAAAGGACAAGCCGTGGAGTCCGGCGCGGGTCAGGGCCGCGTTTCGCCGATTTCGTTCCCGCGAGGAGCCGGTCTGACGGCTTGGCCGCGGAAGAGGAATTCCGGCCAGGCCGATACCCTCGTCACGTGTCGGGACACGACGACGGCCGCGAGAAACCTGGAGGTGGGAATCGATGGGGCGGCAGGTGCGCGAGGTCTACGGCGCGTCGCTGTCGCCGGACGCAACCGCGGTCGCCCACATCGTCGACGAAGGCGGCTATCCCCGCGCGGTGCAACGCTTTCTGCGCGGTTGGCGGGCCAGCTCGTCGCGAGACGTGGAGCTGCCGGTCGAGGGTCCGGTCGCTCGCGTCATCCACTCCGCGGACGGCCAGTGGCTGGCGTGTCAGGTAACGCTCGACGGGAGCGGGTCTCGTAGCCAAATCTGGGTCGTCACCACCGATCCCGACGATCGGATGGCCTGGCGTATCGACGACGAAGAAGCCGGGACGGCCGAGCTGATCGCGTGGGACGGCACCCTGGTGGCGGCGATCCTGACCGGCGAAGACGGAGTGGGGCGGTCTTGCCTGATCGATCCGACCGACGGTCGTCACACCGTGCTGGACCGTCGATCCGGCGGCCGGTTGGTCGATGCCTGGGCCGGCGCGGCACTGATTCGGGTCGGCCCGCGCGGCTACCACGAAATGATCATGATGTTCGGACAGACCGAAATCAGTTTGCTCCCTTCCGATCCCGGCTCGACGACCGCCGAGGGGGTCATCCTCGACGACCACCAACCGCGTCGCCTGCGCCATGGACTCTCCGGCGAGCAGACGAAGCTGTACAACCCGGGCACCGGCGCCGACGGATACGTACGAGCGCTGATCCGCAGCGACAATGGCTGCGAGCAGGCCCGATTGCTGGAAGTGACCGTCACGCTGGACGGCGTCAGCTACATCGTGGTGGCCGAGCGTGCGGATTGCGACCTCGCCGAGTTCGCCGTCAGCGACGACCTGTCCACCGTCGCACTACTGTGGAACCTGCAGGGCCGCAGCGAATTACAGATCCTCGAATACACCGACTACACCCTGAGCGAGCCGATTCCGCTGCCCGGGCCGGTCGCAAGCGAGCTGTCCATCAGCGCGGGCGGCTCGATGGTCGCGATGACCGTCGAGGGGCCCGACCTGCCGCGTACCGTCGAATTGGTCGACCCGCGCTCACGCGAATGGGAATTCATCGACACCGAGGGCAAGCAGCCGGTGGTGATCCCCACAGTCTTCGCCGAGCCGCAGACGATCATCGCCCGCGACGGGCTGCGCTTGAACGCTTGGCTGTATCGGCCGATGAACGCCGACGCTGCGGCCGGCGCGGTCATCTTTTTGCACGGAGGTCCGGAAGGCCAGGCCCGGCCCGGCTACAACGACATCTTCTCGCGATTGGTCAACGATGGGTTCGTCGTGCTGGCGCCGAATGTCCGTGGCTCCGGGGGTTTTGGGAAGTCATTCGTGCACGCCGACGACAAGGAAAAGCGCTTCGCGGCCATCGACGACGTCGCCGACTGCGCGAGCTTCCTGGTCGACAACGGCTTCGTCGAACCCCGCCGCATTGCCTGCGCAGGCTGGTCGTACGGCGGCTACCTCACGCAGGCCGCGTTGACGTTTCACCCGGACCTGTTCGCCGCGGGAATCAGCATCTGCGGGATGAGCGACCTGAGCACGTTCTATCGCAACACCGAGCCGTGGATCGCCGACTCCGCGTACCCCGAATACGGCCATCCGATCGGCGATCGCGAACTACTCGACCAGCTGTCACCCCTGCTGCGCGCCGACAAGCTGACGACGCCGTTGTTGGTGGTGCACGGCGCCCATGACACCAACGTGCCGGTCAGCGAATCCGAACAGATCGTCGACACGTTGCGCCAGCTCGGACGCGACGTGCGCTACCTGCTCTTCGACAACGACGGACACGGCATCATCAAGCGCGAGAACCGCGCCGCGCTGGCCGTCGCGATGACCGAATGGATGATCAGGTCCTTCGAGGCTTAGCTCCGGGTGGCGGTGACGTATTGCAACGCCGACAGCGTGCCCTCCTTGTCGGGCGCGGCGGGCCTCGGCGGCAGCGAAATACCATAGTTCGCAGCTAAATCCACGACCCCGCTGGCGGCTGTCTGCCAGCCGTGCGAACGCAGGTACTCGACGACGTCGTTGCGGTCGCCCGCATACCAGAGGTCGGTCATCTCGATGTCGAAGCCGTGTTCGCGCCACTGCTCGGTGACCTCACGCATGCGGTCGGCCATCGTCTCTACGGCGTCGCCCGCGCCCTGCACGTTTTCGGTGGCCAGCTGGCTTCCCGGCGCGCTGAGCTCAGTGATGTTGTCCAGCAGCCGATCCTGGGCCTCGGGCGGCAAGAACGGCAGCAGACCCTCGGCGCTCCACGCGGTCGGCTTGCCGGGGTCCAGTCCGGCGGCGCGCAGGGCCGCGGGCCAGTCGTGGCGTAGGTCGACCGGCACCGCGCGCCGATCGGCTGTCGGGGTGGCGCCCAGCTTGGCCAGGGTTGCGCTCTTGAACTCGATGACCTGGGACTGGTCGATCTCGAACACCGTCGTTCCGTCCGGCCAGGGCAGCCGGTAGGCGCGGGCGTCCAGACCCGAGGCCAAGATCACCACCTGGCGGATCCCCGCGGCGGCCGCGGTGACGAAGAAGTCGTCGAAGAACCGGGTGCGGATGCCCATCATGTCCGCCATCCCCAGCATCCCGAAGTCGCCGTTGTCGTCGACCCCGGCCGGGTCCAGGTCGCCGCTGGCCAGGCGAGTGAAGAACTCCACGCCGACGGCGCGCACCAGCGGCTCGGCGAACGGGTCGTTGATCAGTGGCTGGGGTGCGCGGGTGGCCAGTGCCCGGCCC
Organism: Mycobacterium florentinum; assembly: GCF_010730355.1. Classification (NCBI taxonomy): domain Bacteria; kingdom Bacillati; phylum Actinomycetota; class Actinomycetes; order Mycobacteriales; family Mycobacteriaceae; genus Mycobacterium; species Mycobacterium florentinum. Next base: position 2,601,141 of record NZ_AP022576.1, on the reverse strand, counting down.
ACCGCGACGCCGGTTGCGGTGGCTCCCACGCCATTTCCCAGATCCCAGGTGTCGTCATCCGTGCGCGCCATAGCCCCTCCAATTCGTCGCTACCACCGAATGTACGGACGACTCCTGAACGAGTGCTGTGCGCAAACACAGACGAGCATGGAATGCTGAATTCGATGCGGCATTACTACTCCGTAGATGCGATCCGCGACGCCGAAGCACCGCTGCTGGCCAGCCTGCCCGATGGCGCCCTGATGAAGCGCGCCGCCTTCGGGCTGGCCACCGAGATTATTGGCGAGCTAACGGCCCGCACGGGCGGTGTGGCCGGCCGGCGGGTGTGCGCGGTCGTCGGCTCCGGTGACAACGGCGGGGACGCGCTGTGGGCGGCGACCTTCCTGCTTCGCCGGGGCGCGGCCGCGGATGCGGTGTTGCTCAGCCCGGACCGCACCCACCGCAAGGGGCTGGCCGCCTTCCGGAAGGCCGGCGGTCGCATTGTGGAGAGTGTCTCGGCGACAACCGATCTCGTCATCGACGGCGTGGTCGGCATTTCCGGCTCGGGTCCGCTGCGACCGGCGGCCGCCGAGGTGTTCGAGGCCGCTGCAGACATCCCGGTGGTCGCCGTCGACCTGCCCAGCGGCATCGACCCGGGGACGGGTGCGATCACCGGCCCCGCGGTGCACGCCGCGCTGACCGTCACCTTCGGCGGCCTAAAGCCCGTGCACGCGCTGGCCGACTGCGGCGACGTCACGCTGGTCGATATCGGCCTCGATCTCCCGGACACCGATGTGCTGGGCTTCGAGGCCGACGACGTCGCCGCCCGCTGGCCGGTGCCGGGCCCGCACGACGACAAGTACACGCAGGGAGTGACCGGCATCCTGGCCGGCTCGTCGACGTATCCGGGTGCGGCCGTACTGTGCACCGGCGCCGCGGTCGCGGCCACCTCGGGCATGGTCCGCTACGCGGGCAGCGGACACAGCCAGGTCCTCGCGGTATGGCCCGAGGTCATCGCGACACCGACCGCCACGGCGGCCGGGCGGGTGCAGGCGTGGGTGGTCGGACCGGGTTTGGGCACCGACGACGTCGGCGCCGCCGCATTGTGGTTCGCGCTGGACACCGACCTGCCGGTGCTCGTCGACGCCGACGGGCTGACCATCCTTGCCGCGCATCCCGAGCTGGTGGCCAACCGCCGCGCCCCGACGCTGCTGACCCCGCACGCCGGTGAATTCGCCCGTTTGGCCGGTCACCCGCCCGGGGATGATCGGATAGGCGCCACCCGCAAGCTGGCCGACACGTTCGGCGCCACGGTTCTGCTCAAGGGAAATGTCACCGTCATCGCCGACCCCGGTGGCCCGGTCTACCTGAATCCGGCCGGGCAGTCCTGGGCGGCCACCGCCGGGTCCGGCGACGTGCTGTCCGGGATGATCGGCGCGCTGCTCGCCGCGGGACTACCGCCCGCCGAGGCGGCCGCCGCCGGCGCCTACGTCCACGCGCACGCCGCGGCGCTGTCGGCCGCCGATCCGGGTCCCGGGGAGGCGCCCACCTCCGCGTCGCGCATCGTGGCGCACATCCGCGCGGCCCTGGCCGCCCTGTAACAGCTAACGAGAGGATCCGCCGTGTCCCGCAGCCACCCATCTCTGCCCGCCCACTCGATCGCCCCCGCCTACACCGGGCGGCTGTTCACCGCGCCGATACCCGCCCTGCGGCTGCCCGAGGAATCGATGGACCCGGATGCCGCCTACCGCTTCATCCACGACGAGCTGATGCTCGACGGCAGCTCGCGGTTGAACCTGGCCACCTTCGTCACCACCTGGATGGATCCCCAGGCCGGGCGGTTGATGGCCGAGACGTTCGACAAGAACATGATCGACAAGGACGAGTACCCGGCGACCGCGGCCATCGAGCAGCGCTGCGTATGCATGGTCGCCGACCTCTTCCACGCCGAGGACCTACGCGACGACGACCCGTCCAGCGCCTGCGGTGTGTCCACCATCGGCTCCAGCGAAGCGGTGATGCTCGGCGGGCTCGCGATGAAATGGCGGTGGCGCGAGAAGGTCGGCAAAGACTGGAAGGGCCGCACGCCCAACCTGGTGATGGGCTCCAACGTCCAGGTGGTCTGGGAGAAGTTCTGCCGTTACTTCGACGTCGAACCGCGCTACCTGCCGATGGAGGAGGGGCGCTACGTCATCACCCCCGAGCAGGTCATCGATGCCGTCGACGAGGACACGATCGGGGTGGTGGGGATCCTGGGCACCACCTACACGGGCGAGCTCGAACCCATCGCGGAGATCTGCGCGGCGCTGGACAAGCTGGCGGCCGGCGGCGGTGTGGACGTCCCGGTGCACGTCGACGCCGCGAGCGGCGGATTCGTGGTGCCCTTCCTGCATCCCGAGCTGAAGTGGGACTTCCGGCTGCCGCGGGTGGTGTCGATCAACGTCAGTGGCCACAAATACGGCCTGACCTACCCCGGCGTCGGGTTCGTCGTGTGGCGCAGCAAGGAGTACCTGCCCGAGGATTTGGTGTTCCACGTGAACTATCTGGGCGGCGACATGCCGACGTTCACGCTGAACTTCTCCCGTCCCGGCAACCAGGTCGTCGGCCAGTACTACAACTTCCTGCGGCTGGGCCGCGAGGGATACACCCAGGTCATGCACACACTGTCGACGACCGCGCGCTGGCTGGGTGAGCAGCTGCGCGTCGGAGACCACTGCGAGCTGATCTCGGACGGCTCGGCGATCCCGGTGGTCAGCTTCCGGCTCGCCCGCGGCCTTGGCTACACCGAGTTCGATGTCTCGCATGAGCTGCGCGGTTACGGCTGGCAGGTGCCGGCCTACACCATGCCGGACAACGCCACGGACATCTCCGTGCTGCGCATCGTGGTGCGCGAGGGGCTGTCCGCCGACTTGGCCCGGGCGCTGCACGACGACGCCCGCAGCGCGCTGGCCTCGCTGGACAAGCTCAAGCCGGGCGGGCATTACAGCAACGAGCACTTCGCGCACTGAGGTGGTGACGCCGAACGTCGACTTGTTGGGCCGATTAGGGCAAAAACCCCGCAACAAGTCGATGCTCGGCGACACTCTCTTCGGCTCTGGGACAATGGCGGCCGTGGCAGTCACGCCGATATCCCTGACGCCGGGTGTCCTCGCCGAGGCCGTGGTGGACCTTGGTGCAATTGCGCACAACGTGCGGGTGCTGCGCGAGCACGCCGGATCAGCGCAGGTAATGGCCGTTGTCAAGGCCGACGGTTACGGCCACGGCGCCCTTCGGGTTGCCCACACCGTGTTGGCCGCCGGCGCGGCCGAACTGGGTGTCGCCACCGTCGACGAAGCCCTGGCGCTGCGCGCCGACGGCATCACCGCACCGGTCCTGGCTTGGCTGCATCCGCCCGGCCTCGACTTCGGGCCCGCGGTGATCGCCGACGTCGAGATCGCCGTGTCCTCGGTGCGCCAACTCGACCAGCTGCTCGACGCGGTACGCCGGACCGGTCGGACGGCAACCGTGAGCGTCAAAGTCGACACCGGCCTGAACCGCAACGGCGTGCCCCCGGGTGACTACGCATCGATGCTGACCGCGCTGCGCCAGGCGGTCGCCGACGATGCCGTCCGGTTGCGCGGGCTGATGTCGCACATGGTTTTCGCTGACCAGCCCGACAACTCGATCAATGATGTTCAGGCTCAGCGGTTCAACGAGATGCTGGCCGAGGCGCACAACCAGGGTGTGCGGTTCGAGATCGCCCACCTGTCGAATTCGTCGGCCACGATGTCTCGTCCCGACCTCGCCTTCGACATGGTGCGGCCCGGGATCGCGGTCTACGGCCTGAGCCCGGTTCCCGAGCTCGGCGACATGGGGCTGATACCGGCGATGACGGTGAAATGCGCTGTTGCGCTGGTGAAGTCGGTGCGCGCCGGCGAAGGCGTGTCGTACGCCCACACCTGGGTCGCAAAGCAGGACACGACCGTGGCGCTGATGCCGATCGGCTACGCCGACGGTGTCTTCCGGTCGCTGGGCGGTCGGCTCGACGTGCTGATCAACGGCAGACTGCGCCGCGCCGTCGGGCGGATCTGCATGGACCAATTTCTGGTCGACCTCGGTCCCGGCCCGCTCGACGTGGCCGAAGGCGACGAGGCGATCCTGTTCGGTCCCGGCGCTATCGGCGAACCCACGGCACAGGATTGGGCCGATCTGCTCGGCACCATCCACTACGAAGTGGTCACCAGCCCACGGGGGCGCATCGCCAGGACCTACCGCGAGGCCGAAACCGTTGAACGATGAACAAACTCGCAGGCGCCAACGGGGAAGGGCATGGCTTGCGGGAGGGGCAGGGCTGACTGCGGTCGCCACCATCGTCGGCGCGTCGGTGCGCCGGTCGATGACGCAACGCGTGACGCTGTCCGACGACCCTTATGCCGACGAGGATTTCGAGCGGCTCAACAGCGACCGCAACTACGTGGTGACCACGCCCGACGGCGTGGTGCTGGCGGTGCGTGAAGTCGGCCCGCTGGACGCCCCGCTGACGATGGTCTTCGCGCACGGATTCTGTCTGCGTATGGGCTCCTTCCACTTTCAGCGCAAGCGGCTCGCCGAGAAGTGGGGATCGCGAGTGCGCATGGTCTTCTACGACCAGCGTGGCCATGGGTGTTCCGGCGAAGGCTCGCCCGAGACCTACACGCTGACGCAGCTGGGGCAGGACCTGCAAAGCGTCCTGACCGCTGTCGCGCCGCGCGGGGTGATCGTGCTGGTCGGCCACTCGATGGGCGGCATGACGGTGTTGTCGCATGCGCGGCAGTACCCGGAGCAGTACGGCGGCCGCATCGTCGGTGCGGCGCTGATTTCCTCTGCCGCCGAAGGGGTTACCCGCTCACCACTGGGCGAGATTCTGAAAAACCCTGCGGTGGAAGCACTTCGGTTTACCGCACGGTCTGCGCCGAAACTGATGCACCGCGGCCGCAACGTATCCCGATCGCTGATCGGACCGATTTTGCGGGCCGCGTCCTACAGCGATCTGCATGTCAGCCGCAGCCTGGACGCGTTCTCCCAGCGGATGATGAACGGCACCCCGATCCCCACCTTGGTGGGGTTCCTGCGCGCGCTGGAAGTGCATGACGAAACCGCCGGCCTGTGGACACTGCTGAGAATCCCGACCCTGATCGCTTGCGGGGACCACGATCTGATCACGCCGGACGAGTACTCGAGAAAGATGGCGGCCTCGCTGCCGCGATCGGAGCTGGTCATCGTCAGCGGGGCCAGTCACCTGGCCCTGCTGGACAAGCCCGAGGCCATCAACGACGGGCTGGTCAGGCTGGTCAATCGGGCCATTCCGGGCAGAATGACTCTGTGGTACCGGCGAACCCGAGCACGGATGCGGCGCCGTGGCTGAACTGAGAGTGGATGGCGGCGACTCGCTGCACCCGGCTGCGCCGGGCTTGCGATCGCCGCGGCGAACAGGATCAGGCACGGCGACCTGCGATCGCGTCGAGGACACGATTGCGCTCGGCGCGCAGCTCGGACAGCAGCTGCGCGCCGGTGACGTCGTGGTGCTCTCCGGTCCGCTCGGAGCGGGAAAGACCGTGCTGGCCAAGGGAATTGCCGCGGCAATGGATGTCGACGGCCCGGTCACGTCGCCGACGTACGTGTTGGCCCGGGTGCACCCGCCGCGACAGGCAGGCGCACCGACGATGATTCACGTCGACGTCTACCGGCTGCTGGACCACCAGGGCACCGACCTGCTCGGCGAACTCGATTCACTGGATCTCGACACCGATCTCGAGGACGCGGTCGTCGTGGTCGAGTGGGGCGAGGGTCTTGCCGAGCGGCTCTCCGAACGTCATCTCGACATCCGGCTGGAGCGGGTCAGCCACTCCGACGTGCGGATCGCGACCTGGGAGTGGGGCCGCTCGTGAATCTGATCCTCACGCTGGACACCGCGACGCCCGCGGTGACGGCGGGCATTGTGCGGTTGTCCGATCACACCGTGCTGGCCCAGCAGGTCACCGTCGACGCCCGCGCCCACGCCGAACGGCTCACCCCCAACGTGCTCGCCGCGCTGGACGATGCCGGGCTGACGATGACCGACCTCGACGCCGTCGTGGTCGGCTGTGGCCCGGGCCCGTTCACTGGTCTGCGGGCCGGGATCGCCACCGCAGCCGCCTATGGGCATGCGCTGGGCATCCCGGTGCACGGCGTGTGCAGCCTGGACGCCATCGGAGCGCTGACCACCGGCGACACCTTGGTGGTCACCGACGCCCGCCGCCGCGAGGTCTACTGGGCCCGCTACCGCGACGGGGTCCGCACGGCCGGCCCGGCGGTCAACGCCCCCGCCGGCGTCGACCGCGGCGCGGCCCAAGCGGTCGCCGGTTCGCCCGCACACGCGGTGCTGTTCGGACTGCCGGTTTGCGAGCCCGTCCACCCGACGCCGGCCGGGTTGGTGGCCGCCGTGTCCGACTGGTCCGCCGGCCCGCAGCCGTTGGTGGCGTTGTATCTGCGCCGGCCCGACGCCAAACCCCTGGCGGCCCGCCCATGACGGCCTGCGGCGAGCCCGTGACGATCGGCGTCCTGACCCGCGCCGACGCTCAGCGGTGCGCGGAGTTGGAAGCCCAGCTGTTCGACGGCGACGACCCCTGGCCCGCGGCGGCGTTCAACCGCGAATTGGCCAGTGCCCACAACCATTACGTGGGCGCACGCACCGCGGGCATCCTCGTCGGCTATGCCGGCATTTCCCGGTTGGGCCGCACCCCGCCGTTCGAATACGAGGTGCACACCATCGGCGTCGACCCGCAGTACCAGGGCCGGGGTATCGGCCGGCTGCTGCTCGGCGAGCTGCTCGAGTTCGCCGACGGCGGTGTCGTCTACCTGGAGGTCCGCACCGACAACGAGGCGGCCATCGCGCTCTACATCAGTGTGGGTTTCGAGCAGATCGGCCTGCGCAAGCGCTACTACCGCGTCAGCGGCGCGGACGCGTACACGATGCGGCGGGTGGGGGCACCTCCCGCTTGTGGGGGAGCCGTGGGATGACAAACATTTTGGCCATCGAAACCTCTTGCGACGAAACAGGAGTCGGCATCGCACGACTCGACGCCGACGGCACCGTCACCCTGCTGGCCGACGAGGTGGCGTCCAGCGTCGACGAGCATGTCCGGTTCGGCGGCGTGGTCCCCGAAATCGCTTCCCGCGCACACCTGGAGGCGCTCGGTCCGGCCATGCGCCGTGCGCTGCAGGTCGCCGGACTGGAGAGGCCGGACGTCGTCGCGGCCACTATCGGGCCCGGGCTGGCCGGTGCCCTGTTGGTGGGAGTGGCTGCGGCTAAAGCGTATTCGGCCGCGTGGGGGGTGCCGTTCTACGCGGTGAACCATCTGGGCGGGCACCTGGCCGCCGACGTGTACGAGCATGGGCCGTTGCCCGAGTGTGTGGCGCTGCTGGTGTCCGGTGGACACACGCATCTGCTGCATGTGCGCTCGCTCGGCGAGCCGATCCTGGAGCTGGGCAGCACCGTCGACGACGCCGCGGGCGAGGCGTACGACAAGGTCGCGCGGCTGCTGGGGCTGGGCTATCCGGGCGGCCGGGTGCTCGACGAGCTGGCCCGCACCTGCGGCCGGGAGGCCGCGGAGATCCCAGTGTTCCCGCGCGGCATGACTGGCCCGCGAGACGACCCGCATACCTTCAGCTTCTCCGGGCTCAAGACGGCCGTCGCGCGCTACGTGGAGAGCAATCCCGACGCCGCCGCGGGCGACATTGCCGCCGGATTCCAGGAAGCCGTCGCCGACGTGCTGACCATGAAGGCGGTGCGCGCGGCCACCGGGCTCGGGGTGGGGACCCTGCTGATCGCCGGGGGAGTGGCCGCCAACTCGCGGCTGCGGGAGCTGGCCACCCAAAGCTGCGCCGAGGCGGGCCTGACGCTGCGTATCCCCAGGCCACGGCTCTGCACCGACAACGGCGCGATGATCGCGTCGTTCGCCGCGCACCTGGTTGCCGCGGGCGCGGCGCCGTCACCGTTGGACGTGGCCAGCGACCCGGGGCTGCCGGTGATAAAAGGCCAGGTTGGCTGAGCTGAGAGCGTAAATCCGCGGGAAGCAGGAGGGCGGCCTTGAGTGCTAGCACTCTCGTGTATAGAGTGCTAGGTGGCAATCGGACGATCCCTTGTGTCGGCTCCCGCGACGACGGCCCAAGGGCACGGCCGAATGCCGAAACATCTGGTAAATGGACGTTTCGGGCAAGCCTCGAATCGACCGCCAACTCCAGTCCGGGCGCACGTCCCGGACCCGATCCAAATAGTGGAGGCTCCAATCGTGGCGAAGGTGAAGATCAAGCCACTCGAGGACAAGATTCTCGTGCAGGCCAACGAGGCCGAGACCACGACCGCGTCCGGTCTGGTCATTCCTGACACCGCCAAGGAGAAGCCGCAAGAAGGCACCGTCGTCGCAGTCGGCCCTGGCCGGTGGGACGAGGATGGCGACAAGCGGATCCCGCTCGACGTGTCGGAGGGTGACACCGTCATCTACAGCAAGTACGGCGGCACCGAGATCAAGTACAACGGCGAGGAGTACTTGATCCTGTCGGCACGCGACGTGCTGGCTGTCGTTTCCAAGTAAACAACCGTGTCCCGCCCCGGCGATCCCCGTGCGCAAGCACGGGTGATTTCCGGGGCGGCACGCGTTAAAGGAGCCTGATGAGCAAACTTATTGAGTACGACGAAACCGCGCGTCGCGGTATCGAGGCCGGCGTGAACAAGCTCGCCGACGCGGTGCGCGTAACGCTGGGCCCGCGCGGCCGGCACGTGGTGCTGGCCAAGGCGTTCGGTGGGCCGACGATCACCAACGACGGCGTCACCGTCGCGCGTGAGATCGACCTGGACGACCCGTTCGAGAACCTGGGTGCCCAGCTGGTGAAGTCGGTGGCCACCAAGACCAACGACGTCGCCGGCGACGGCACCACCACAGCGACTGTGCTGGCGCAAGCGCTGATCAAGGCCGGCCTGCGGCAGGTGGCCGCGGGCGCCAACCCGATCTCGCTGGGCTCCGGCATCAGCAAGGCCGCCGACGCGGTGTCCGAGGCGCTGCTGGCCGCGGCCATCCCGGTGTCGGGCAAGGAGGGCATTGCGCAGGTAGCGACCGTCTCCTCGCGCGACGAGGTGATCGGTGAATTGGTCGGCGAGGCGATGAGCAAGGTCGGCACCGACGGCGTCGTCAGCGTCGAAGAATCGTCGACGATGAACACCGAGCTGGAATTCACCGAGGGCGTCGGCTTCGACAAGGGCTTCCTATCGGCGTACTTCGTGACCGACTTCGATTCGCAGGAGGCCGTGCTCGATGACCCGCTGATCCTGCTGCACCAGGAGAAGATCAGCTCGCTGCCCGACCTGCTTCCGATGCTCGAAAAAGTAGCCGAATCGGGCAAGCCACTGCTGATCATCGCCGAGGACATCGAGGGTGAAGCATTGGCGACGCTGGTGGTGAACTCCATTCGCAAGACCCTCAAGGCGGTTGCGGTCAAGTCGCCGTTCTTCGGCGACCGGCGCAAGGCCTTCCTCGAGGACCTGGCGATCGTGACGGGTGGCCAGGTGGTCAATCCCGATGCCGGTCTGGTGCTACGCGAGGTGGGCACCGATGTGCTGGGCTCGGCCCGGCGCGTGGTGGTCAGCAAGGACGACACCATCATCGTCGAGGGCGGCGGCGCGAAGGACGCGGTGGAAAAGCGTGTCAAGCAGCTGCGTGCCGAGATCGAGAACAGCGATTCGGAATGGGATCGCGAGAAACTCCAGGAGCGGGTGGCCAAGCTGGCCGGCGGCGTGGCCGTGATCAAGGTGGGTGCCGCCACCGAGACTGCGCTCAAGGAGCGCAAGGAAAGCGTCGAGGACGCCGTCGCGGCAGCCAAGGCCGCCGTCGAGGAGGGCATCGTCGCGGGTGGCGGATCGGCGCTCATCCAGGCCGGCGAGGTGTTGGAGAAGCTGCGAAAATCGCTGAAAGGCGACGAGGCCACGGGCGTCAGCGTGTTCGCCGACGCTCTCACCGCGCCGCTGTACTGGATCGCTTCCAACGCCGGGCTCGACGGTGCGGTCGCGATCAGCAAGGTCCGTGAGCTGTCCGCGGGGCAGGGCCTGAACGCCGCGACGCTGGAGTACGGCGACCTGATCAAACAGGGTGTCATCGATCCGGTGAAGGTCACCCGGTCGGCGGTGCTGAACGCGGCGTCGGTGGCCCGCATGGTGCTGACCACCGAGACGGCGGTCGTCGAAAAAGTAAGCCAAGAAGATGATGACCACGGCCATGGCCATGGCCATCATCACCACCACTAAGTTCTACTGAGTTCGGAGGGCCGGGTCCGGAGACAAAGCCCGGCCCTTCGGCTCCAAGCCTTCGCACCGTCGGCTATGGGAGGTGTGTTGTGCCAAACAGTGCGGTTCCGGCTGACGACCTGACGATATGGCATGCTGGCCTGCGCTGGGTCGAGGGCTCCTGGATGCAAGCCACCCGGTTAGAAGCGATCGTTCAGGACTGGATGAGGGCAGTGGAGGCCGCGCGTTCGCGCGCCCAACTGAACGAGGACACCGACCACGCACGATCTTGGCGAGAGGGCCACTACGATGGCTACGGCCCACACGATTCACACCGCCCGATCCGCGTCCCCACTTTCGCACTGATTGCCCAGGTGGCGAATGAACTCGACTTGTTCTTCGTCGCCGTCCGCAACGTGCTGCGTGCTCAGGATCGTCTGCCAGCCGACGTGCGGCCCGAGATGACTGACGAGCGACTGTTCGAACTGACACGGAATATCGCCGAGCACTGGGATGAAGTCGGCGGGCGGTCAGCGGCCGCCTTTGCGAACGAATATCCCGATCGGGTGCCAGGGCAGATCAGTGCGACCAACAAAGAAGTATTCGTCAGCGACGTACCGCTATCGCGTGTCGTCGCCTGGCTTGCTCGCGTGAACGAGGCGCTCAAGAGGGCAATCGAAGATGCCGGTGAGCATGTTCCCGCCGATGAAGCTTCAGTGGTCGAAGGGGATGACGACCTACCCTGGCCTTCCGAGCGCCGCCGCGAAAGGCTTTGGCAGGTGCGGCAACTCGACATGGACGAATGGCCGACCGAGGAGATGCCCGAGGAGATCGAGAAGCTGCTGCAGGAGCGCTTTCAGAACCTCCGCGAACGGGATGGGGTCGAGTGAATGCCCCTTCCAAGGAAGGCGAGTTCCCGAGGTTCGGCGCAGATAGCCCGTGGGGTATGGCGGTCCAGGTGATTTTGAAGCGCGGTGTCCACGAAACAACTCCCCAGGTCGAGTCCTTTGACGGCGTAGACGACGACTTCTTGGAGCGACTAGTTGAGCAACCCGCGCGAATTCCTTCTTCGATGCTCAAAGTAGCCCGGGTGATGCGACCTTTTTCCCAGGCGAGCGAAATAGAAAGCTATTCGCCGCCGGGCTTCCGGCTCGATCGGCTCTCTACCAGCGCCCACAGCTGCATGGTCCGAGCGTAAACCGGCCGGATCCGCGCAGACAGCGCCGGGGGGAGATTCGCGCTCAGCGCCGTGAGTACTTGATGTATCTTTCCCAAACCCTGCATTAGGGGCGTTGCCATGTAGTCCTGATGCATCTGGAAAGCCAAAAGGCGATCGATGCCCGCGCCGGCTGCGTCGAACTCGCTCAAGTGCAATTGTGCGATCACCTGTATGGATTCGATAGTGAGGCGATCATAGTCGTTAGAACCTTCAAGAAGGGTCGGGATCATCTCTTTGACAGCGGCGTAATTGCTTGCTTCTATGAGGTCATTGACTTCATCAACCAAATCCTGCATGCCGACAGTTCCGCTGGTATCTAGCGCAATAAATCCATTCAGAGCCTCCACAGCTTGTTGGATCGCTCGAACCGCCATGTATTCGGTGCGCTTCTTGAGAAAGGCTCGAACCGATTTGGCTCTGTCGAATGCGAATGAGCGAAGGTCGTCACTTGCTCCAGCGACATCGACTGACAGGATGAGGGCGGTTACCATTTTAGCGAATCCCTCGATGTACTCGACCGACTCGCCGGCGTTCGAGAGGTCCATGACTACCGCCGCGAGGGCGTCGATCGCAAGCTTAATGGTGAGCGGGTTTGTCGGGAGACCTTGCAAAGTCCCGACAGCTCTTTTCGACATCTGGACGGCCCCCGTCGCGTCGCCTCGCGCCCAGTAGCACTTTCCCAATTCCGGTCGTGACAGCGGGGGCGGGGGTATACCCCCTGGAGTAGTCCAGCACTCATGCCTGCCGTAGACAGGAGCCTCCGGTGTCGGGCACCCTACGGATCAATGATGGGCCCGAATCCCTCCGGGTCTGGATCCCCCGTCATCCATGCGGTCAGGAGAACCATCGCACGAACCTCTGGATTGGGCTTTCCGAGGTCAATGAACATTTGCACCGTCCTCTCCCAAATGTCCTCGCCCCGACGCCAAGTTCTATTCCATATAAATCCGTCGATCGCCAGCTTGCGTAGCAGCCTGTCAGCAAATGTCTTCTCAGTGTCGGTGCCTTCATCCAACAACTCCCCAAGTCGACGCATGTGCACTACCTGCCGCTCTGCCGCGGACGCAACTTCGATTCAATGTGTTCCATCCGCTTTCCGATCGAGCGTGGAGAAGGCTGGCTCGCGCTTACGTATACCGCGCCGACCAGCGCGCCAATTATGGCTGGGGCTACGAAGAATCCGAACGACGAAAGCAGCATGCCGGCTGGGCCCAGGCCTGATCGGATAGGCGACTCATGCTGGGTGAGAATGTTGAATGCGATCGCCACACCCCCGAGGACAGTCACCCAGACAAATAGCCCCAACCCGACGAAGACAAACAAAATCACCCACGAAATTAGAACTTTTGTCGCCCGTGGAACGGACCGCCAAGCTCTACGAATTTTTTCGGCATGACTTTCTGCCGGCTGGGCCGGGATGCGGCGACCACCCGCGCCAGTTCCGGCAGTGCTCAACGGCGGTCGCTTCTCTAGCGCCCGATACCGACCTTGTGCAACGCGTCGACCGCTAGGCGTTGCAGGAGACCGCGGGCCGACGGAGAGGTCCCCAAGTTCGGCGCAGACAGGTTGAACTCGGCGGCGAACGCAAGACCCATTTCTTCCGCCTGCGCCATCAGTTCCGGAGTGAATTCCGGGCTGTCATCTAGACAAAGCTTGTCCATGTGCGTGACAAGGAATTCGGAAGCACGACGAAGTTCCATTCGAGGCAGCCAAGGGTACGTTCTTCCCAGAAGGCCCTCGAAAGCGGCTTCCTCCGTCAGCTCCTGATAGCCGTGCATAGAGCCACCGTACTCTTCGTCATCCTGTTTCGCCGCGTTGTTTGCCGCCTGAGTCCGAGCCGAAGTGGAATGTCCATCTGGTCTACACCCGTGTTGGGCAAGCGACACTAACCGCTACAGCGTCAAATTAGGGTCTTATGCGGCATTGATTGACAGGTGTACGCCAACTCCTTAGAGTCTATTTGGACAGTACGGACTGAGTGAGGGAGACGGAGTTGGGTCAGCGCATCGGATACCAGCGAGTCAGCACGGTTGACCAGAACACGGGTCGTCAGCTCGACGGGGTGGAGCTGGACAAGGTGTTCACCGACCATGCCAGCGGCAAGAACACCGACCGGCCTGAGTTGGCCCGTGCCATCGAATACGTACGCGAGGGCGACACGCTCGTCGTGCACTCTATGGACCGTCTCGCACGCAACGTCGAAGACCTGCGCCGGATCGTCCGGGAACTCACCGGCCAGGGTGTCAAGGTCGAGTTCGTCAAAGAGTCGTTGACGTTCGCCGGTGATGACTCACCCATGAACAACCTGATGTTGACGATGCTGGGAGCCGTCGCTGAGTTCGAGCGATCGATGATCCTCGAACGCCAGCGCGAGGGCATCGCCATCGCCAAAGCCAAAGGCGTCTACAAGGGCCGGAAAGCAGCCCTCACCGATGAACAGGTCAAGGTTCTGCGTGGACGCATGGCGGCGGGTGAGTCCGTCACCGCGCTCGCCAAAGAGTTCGGGGTTTCCCGCCAAACCGTTTACAACAACGCGGGCTGACGGCCCGCTAGATCAGGCCAAGCTGCCGCAGCAGCTCCTGCTCATGGAAGTCACGCAAGTCGTCGTCGCTGTTGTCGTCTGCGACAGCCGGAGCGGGAGCGGCATCACCACGTGGACGGAGCCGTTCCTCAAGTACCCGGGAAGCCAACTTCTCGCGGCGGTCGGTGCCGCCTAGCTCATCTGCCAATCGACCTGCAATCTCAACCACGCCTGCAGGCACGGTGTAGACCGTGCCCTGCCTGAGTAGCAACCCAACATTCACCAGCTTCGACAGCGCATCACGCGCTGTGTCGTATCCCATGCCCCCTGCTTTGGCGATGTCGTTCGCGCGGGTGATGCCCACGCTCACCAAGTCGAACACTTGACCATGACGGCCCGTAAGGCCGTCACTCATCCACACATCATGAAGTGGATCTACTACAGGAATGCCTAGGGGCATTCCCTTACTAACCAATACTGTGGTCAATTCCCCCGGTATTGGGGCGTAGTCGGGTGTCCCGCCGTCATCGGTTTCTACGGCGTACAGACGCCCCGATTTCACCAGTCGAGCCACTGCCTTGCTGACGGTCTTCGGTTCAAGACCAGCCACCAACGCGAGCGTCCTGACGCTAGCCGGCCAATGCATCATCCCGGTGTTCAAACACAGCTGGGTCACCCCGACGAACACCCTGCGGTCGCTGGCACCGCCAGCACCCGGCCACTTACCGTACAGCGCCGACTGCATCGTCTGCGCCAGTGCACCGGAGATGTACGGCGACTCGGTACGAACGACACGGCTGGGTGCGCTACTCCCGTCGTACTTGGTCAGCGCGCTACTGAGCGCGCTCTCAAGCCAACCGTCGTCATCGCCTGTATAGGCGTTCCTGAGCATGTCCGCGCCCTCCTCACCTTTGAGCCGGATCACGGTCGGAGCGACTTGAACAAACGTCTCGTTGCGTTCCCCTGCGTATGCGTTGGCGAACTTCTTGACGAGTGCGTCCACCAACCCAACAGAATCGTCGGGGTCGATGTAAGACGGCGATTCATTGTCGAGCAACTCGTCCTTGACGCCCTTGTCTACAGCCGCAATCAACCCCGGGGGTGCGGCAGCTGGCTCGCGGTCGTCGATCAACTCGTACATCCGCTCGATGCCGTCGTCGCCTACGAACTTGCTCCCCGGCAGCATCGCCCAATGCGGAACGTCTATGCCGACACCGAGTCGGCGATTCGTGGCCACCCGGACATCGTCGGGAATGGTGTAGATCAGGTGCACCCCGAAGCCGTCAGGGTGCGGTGTGACCGTCTGGACCGTCCTAGTGTCGAGCAGGTCCGGGAATCTGCGCCGCAACGATTCCACCGATCCGCCATTCTTCGGGTCTATGTCAACAACAAGCAAACCACCCGTGCCGTTCTTGAGCATCGCGTTTCCGGTGAGCTTGCTCTGATACCACTGAGTCTGATAACTAGACCAACCGCCGCAGTCTTTACGGACTGCTTTGGTTCTGCCACGTCCAGGAACCACGACACAATTGCGGCCGACGTAGAACTTCAAGTACTTCTTCGGCGGCATAGAAGTTACGGCCTTCGGAGTTCTAGAGCGTGCTCGGTTGAATTGCTTCGATCGGTGCCACACGGCGTCGGCGCCAGAGTGCCGTCCAGTTGCCGTGTGATTCCTTGAATGTTGTTGTCTCTCATGGTCTGGAACAATTCCAGCATGTCGGCTATCGGCCCGGCGGCACTGACTTGACGCGCCATCTCGGTCAGATCGCCTGCGTCTATCCGGATCTGATCGCGGTCGTACTCGATGCGGACGTTCATCGCCCGGAGCCAGATGTTCTTGCCCTCGGTGTCTTGGCGCTCCCACCAATCGGAGAACTGCTCGCCGGTGCCCTGCCACGACCAACCGGATGGCTTTACAACCTCTGAAGACAGTGTTTCGTAGCGGGCAGTCAGCCCCGCGATCCGAGCGTCGAGCTGAGCGCGCAACGGGGTACCGGCCTTGTACGGGCCCGTGCCGACGATTCCCGTGATGTCCGACAGTTCAGCTTCTACATCGGATAGCTCGGTGGAGTTGTCACAACCCGAATCCCACACTCGCTCAAGGCGTTCGGATTCTCCCAGGAGCGTCAGAACCGTATGTTCGACCACCCTGTCTATCTCGTCGGTGCGGATCGTCCGGTTCCCGCACTTGTGCGCTTTCGTCATCGTGCGGCATCGATACCGAGGGAACTGGCTATGGCTGCCGCCGTTGAACTTATAGACGGGCTCACCGCAGACGCCGGTGCAGTCGCCGGGGGAGTCTTCGTCGCCTTGCTTGTGGGAGCACGGCATTCCGCAGTAGATCACCCGTAACAGCAATGAGGATGACGCTCTGCTGGGTTCACCTCGTCTCGATCTGTTCTCGAGTTCCACCCGCAAGGCGTCAAACTGTTCGCGGGTGAGGATGGGCTCAGACCGGATGACGGGCGATCCGTCGTCGTTACGTACGGGCTCGCCACCTGACATGGCGTAGCCCAACATCGTCTCACTGAGCAGTGACCGCTTGAGTTGGGTAACACTCCATTCGCGGCCTTCGACCTTCCGGCCGCGATGTCGGGCGAAGTGGTCTTTCGGAGTGAGGACGCCGCGACGGGTGAGGTCGTGGGCGATCCGTTGCATCGGCTGGTGGTGATCGAGTAGGCGACGAACTACCTCCTCGATAATGTCGACCTGCGCTTTGTCCTGTAACAGCCGCCAGACGCCATCGACCTTCTCGGGGAGGTATCCCCACGGAGGTGTTGATCCCCGGTACTTACCGAGCTTGATGTCACGGCGGGACTTCGAAGCGTTCCGTTCGCTGATCGCCTCCAACTCCATCTGTGCCACGGTGCCCATAAGCGCGATGACCACGGCGGCGAACGGCGACGTGGTATCGAAGTGTGCTTCGGTCGCAGACACTACGAGCTTGCCGTGGTCGTCAGCCCAGTTGACGAGTTGCTGTAGGTGCCGGATGGACCGCGTGAACCGATCTACTCGGTACGCCACGAGCAGGTCGAACGGCTGTTCTTCGTTCGCAAGCCACCTAGCCAGGTTCGGCCGTTTCCTCCGGTTGAACGGGTCCACAGACCCCGACACGTCGAGGTCTTCGGCGATGCCCACAACCTCGTACCCGCGCTGCTGGCACAGTTCCTCGCAGATCTCACGTTGGCGTTCCGGTGAGGTCGTAGCGTCGCTGACCTTGGATAGGCGAGTGACGATCAGTGCTCGTCTGGTTTGGTCGGTCATGGCATTCGAGCTCTCTTTTGCTCGTCTTCAAAACAAGTCAGGCAGCGCCTGCCGTTGGCAGTTTGGTAGATCATGTACTCGTGACCAAATTGCGGCACATGTTTATAGTTCATTTTGCATATTACGCAGCGCGGTTTGCCGGTGTAGGTGTGGTAATAGGTCGTGTCTGGAGTGAACTTATGTCCATTAGCGCAGTGGGTCCGACTCGCTGCCTTTTGTTGTTTGCATGTCAAGCAGCGACGCAGTTGCCCGGTGTGGTTGACGTCGATGACAAACTCGTGTCCCGTTGCGGGCACATGCGTGCGGTTGAGTTCACATAGAACGCAAATACGATTTCCTCGCGTGGCGTGATAAGTCGTGACTTCAGGGGTCAATTCATGCCCATTTTTGCAGTGGGTTGATATTGACGCCTGCTTTCTCTTCACGCATTCAAGACACCGGCGCTTCTTTCCGGTGTAGCTGGTATCCATCTCGAAATTATGCCCATAGCTGGGGTAATGCAGAAGGTCGAGTCGACACTGCGCGCATTTACGATAGCCATCCACGGAGTACTCAATCGTGAATTCTGTATACTCGTGGCCGCGGGGACAGTGTGTGGCGTTCTCGGTGGCGTTGTAACAGATCAAGCACCGCTGCCGCTTCAGGCTTGGGTTTGAGCTGTCAATTACGAACTCGTGGTTGAATTGCTCAAGATGATGCTTGTTGCGGCGGCACTGATTGCAGACTCGCTTGCCTTGTTTATCGCGCTTGTCGTTATCATTGTCCGCCGTGTATTCGTGACCATAGGGGCAGAACTGTGGTGTGGATTCCCTCTCCAGCCGGCAGGTTAGACAGCGTGCCCGCTTGGCGGGTGCGTTCTCCTCGTCTAGTACGAATTCGTGGCCGAGCGTTTTTAGATGGTAGGCGTCCCGGTTGCATTGACGGCAACGCCGATGGCCGTCCGTGTGAAAATAGTATGTGTTCTCTTCGGTGAATTTATGGCCATTGACGCAATGAGTGATCCAGAGTGATCTTCGCCTCACGTTCTCTTCGTTCGACACCGCCTCCAAGTGGTTGACATTGCAGCACAGTGGAACGCCACACAGATGATCGACTGTGAGGCCTTCGGCCGATCCCTCACCATGAATTACCTCATAGGCCACCCTATGAATAAGTCGAGCCTTCCCGCCAATCAAATACATGGCGGCATAGCCCCTGGCGTTTGGTTTGGTCCCCGTCCAGATCAGGCAATCGTCCGTCAGTCCATAAAGCTGGCGTCCACGTTCTGATACCTCCTGCGGTATGGTTTGGAGCTTCAACCGAGCCCTGACGGCTTCGACATTCAGAGGAAGTTTGCGCGTAAGCCGACGTTTCCGATTGGGATCATCGTGAACATAGTTCAGTTCGGAATTCTTGAAAGAGTTGCATCGACGGTGGGCGGTGGCGCAGTTGTCGTAGGTATGAGGGCCGCCCGCACTGTGCGGAATAATGTGGTCAATTGAGGGGGATAGCGGATCGTACTCGTGCGTGGATGTGCGATTATGCAACGACCTAGACCGCAGCGGAATTTTCTTCCCGCATACGTGGCAGATCCAGTTATCGCGAGTAAAGACCTTCTCTGGAATAACGAGTTCGGCTTTGACACCGAATTCTTGCGCCCGCCGCAGCATCCTCCTGGCGCGTTTCAACATCGCTGTGTACTGGCGCGTGTGCCGCTCACAGCGGCTTCGCGCTTTCCCGTGGCCACTCGGCCTGGGGTCAAATTGGACGCCGCAGTCCAGACATTCGGCCTTAGCCTTCGGCAACGTGGGTGACCTCGGACAAGCGGATGATGAGGAGAGCACGTTTTGCCTGTATAGACATGGCTTAAATCTAGCACCACCGAGACGGCGGTCGTCGAGAAGCCGGCCACCGAGGAAGACGACCACGGCCACGGCCACGGTCATCACCACCACTAACCGAGCAGTACGAAACACCCCCGGCCGAAATGGTCGGGGGTGTTTTGTTTTGCAACTCTCTTTTACGGACTGTC
Organism: Mycobacterium florentinum; assembly: GCF_010730355.1. Taxonomy (NCBI): domain Bacteria; kingdom Bacillati; phylum Actinomycetota; class Actinomycetes; order Mycobacteriales; family Mycobacteriaceae; genus Mycobacterium; species Mycobacterium florentinum. The sequence continues at coordinate 2,581,874 of NZ_AP022576.1, read as the reverse complement.
CTCCGCAGTCACACCGAATCGCAGGTTGAGACGAAGAGCCTGCAGGATTCTTGCCGGGAAGCCCAGGGCGGTCGGCATTTCCGATAGGTGCCTTGACGGCGCCGGGCTTATCGTGTTGGACCATGGGCGCCGACGAAGCTGACGTGGACGGCACCCCGTTTGGCCGCTACCGGTTGATTGAGTTACTGGGCCGCGGCGGCATGGGGGTGGTGTGGCGGGCCTACGACACGTTTACCGATCGGATCGTTGCGATCAAGGTCTTGGCAGCACATCTGTCTGAGGATGACGAGTTTCAGCAGCGTTTCCGAATCGAAGCTCATGCGGCAGGACGGCTAAACGATCCGCATGTCATTCCCATCCATAGTTACGGTGAAATTGACGGACGTCTCTATGTTGATATGCGGTTCATTGAAGGCCGCGACCTGCAGACCATACTCAGTGACGGGCCGCTGTCCGCGACCCGGACGGTGCGCATCATCGAACAAGTCGCCAAAGCGCTGAATGCCGCACACAAGATTGGCCTGGTGCACCGCGACGTCAAACCATCGAACATTCTGCTCGACGAGGACGACTTCGCTTATCTGATCGACTTTGGCATCGCGCGCAATACCGGGCAGAGAAATCTGACCGGCACCGGCGATCCCGCGATTGGCACCTGGGCTTATATGTCACCCGAACGTCTGAGGAAGGGCGAGGTCGATGCCCGCGCAGACATTTATGCGTTGGCCTGTGTGCTGTATGAATGCCTCACCGGATGCCAGCCGTTTCAGGGCGACTCTTTCGAAAGCCAAGCCCTCGCGCATCTGCAGGACCCACCGCCAAGACCCTCGATCACTGAACCCACCGTGCCGCAGCCCGTCGATGAGGTGATCGCGACCGGCATGGCCAAGGACCCCGGTCAGCGCTATGACACCACGATCGCGCTCGCCGACGCCGCCCGCGCTGCGATCACCGATCCGATTCGCCGGCCGACCACGGGGGCTGCGCCGCCACCCGCCCCATCAATAGCGCGTCCCGACCCGGCGGCGGCTACCAGATACCGGCACCCGCAGCCCGCACTCCGTCCGGATTTCGAGCAAACCCCACAGCCCCTCCAGCCGTTGACGACACCGCAGCCGCGTCGTCGACCGGGTCTGATTGCCGCGATCGCCGCGACGGTTGCGGTCGTGGTGTGCGGTTTCATCGCTATCACGGGTTATCTTGTGTTACACCGGCACTCGTCGGCACCCGCACAACCCCCAAGCTCGACCGCCAGCACGCCCGAACTGCCCCCGTTGCCCCCGAATGCGCTGAACGGGTTGCTGCTCGGCATCGATGCGATCAACGCCGCGATGGACTCGACGGGCATGAGTGCGGTCGGCACCATGACGACGATGCCGGACTTCAGCAGCCGTGTGCCGGATCGGGCGTGTCTGGCCCTGGCTTACGCGGTGCAAGCCGAGGTGTATGCGGGGAGTGGATGGAGCGCCATGCGCGCGGAGGTTGCCCAAAAGCCTCAACAAAACGCCGTCAATCAGGCGGTCGTGTTATTCCCTTCCGCTCAAGGTGCGAGTTCTTTCTTCACCGCCTCGATCAAGAGCTGGATGACCTGCTCAGGACGCCAATTCGTCATTGCCATGAATGGTAATTCGCAGATGCATACCGTAGGGCCGGTCACTAACAACGACGGCACCCTTAGCGCCACCGTTACGCCCGCCGGCGTCCTTCAGTCCTGCGAGCGGGCGTTGACCGTAGCCGCAAACGTCGCGATAGATGTCGCCACCTGCGCCGGCCCTCCCGGTTCCGCGGTCAGCATCGCCCACCAGATCTCCGCGAAGGTGCGGTAGTCCCGACCCAACGGTCACCGGATATCGACCGGTCTGCCAAAGGATTGGAAATCTGCGACTTCGATGCCGTACTCATCAAAGAGATGTCCGATGATCTGTACATCCTGGTACACCACGCGCTTGTTGACGGCCTTGCTGGTGTCGCCGCATGCTGCGATGACCGCAGCTTCGAGTCCACAGGCGAATTCAGTGGACTGTCCGTGTAAGCCGGAGCTGTCGCCGTAGTTGTAAGGGACGCCTTCGGTGTAGTAGCCATCGCGTGTCATGAATCTATTCGCGCTGGCATCCTTGCCTGCTACCCAAAAAACTTGACCGCCAAGGCTTTCCATTTGGACTCGGTCGATTGCGCCAGGCTGACTGTCGTCAATGACCCTGATGTTCGAGAAGTCGACGGCGTCGAATTCAGACGACATCATGTCCAGCTTGTCCGTGATCGCGCACACGATGTAGGCGCTGTTGTTGAAGACGTCCGCAAGGCATTCGTTGAGCCTCATCCTGCCGGAATCCGCGTCGGCGGCCAGGAGGGTCCGCAGTCGTTCTACGCGTCTGTCGAATACCTCGAACTTGTGATCAGGGAGCATCGTCTTGAGGGCCTGGACGCTTGACCATCCAATTGAGCCCGCGGCTCCGATAACTCCAATGGTGCCGCGGTCCTCGACGCCGGATTGCTTCATCACTTCGATCGTCGTTTTGGCGAGCATATGGACGGTTCCGCCGTGTCCTGTCGTCGTCGTAAGTCGCCTCATGTGGTCGACGCGTTTGAGCGAATCGCCAAAATCTGTCAATAGCGGCAGCGTCGCCCCCAGACCAATCAAATTGGCGCCTAATGAATGATGCGCGAACTCGGCCGTCTTGAACAGCAACCGCTCGACGATGCGAGCCAGCTCGCGCGATTGCCCGGCATCTGTAGGGTTCGACCATATATCGCGCGCCATATCTGCATACACTGGTGCCAAGACAAGCGCCCCCGTCTCGTTGTCATTCGGACTTCGTAAATACGTATCGAGGATGGTGGGGGGCAGGCCATATATGGTCCGCATGCGGATTTCGGACGATACACCAAATCGGGCTGGATCCAGCAGCGGGCAAAACGGCGTCGACTCGCTCGCGTACCCGCTGCCTTCTGTTCCGTGGTCGTGATCGAGTCGGGTGGAACGTACCGGCACCACGAACGCACGCTCGATCCTTCGTCCGAGATCCTTTTTGCGCTCATAGAAGTCGAAGGAACTTTCGACGAAGTATTGGCTCCTGTCGTGCGCCGCTTCTACTTCGGCTCTCGGAGCGTTCGTTTCGGCGAGCACAGCGTCCCGCACCTGTTCGAGCTTTTTCAGAACCTCGGCGCGAGAAAAATTTGCATAATCGGGCGGCACGGCAGTCCACGAGCCGCCCGTCGCCTTGAGGCAATTGGTGACCGCTTCTTGCTCCCGACGATTTACACTTGAGTTCGAAACCCCGGCACTCATCCTATTCCTCCTCGATCGCTAACACATCCCGCTCAATCTGCTGGGTGATCTTCAGGTCAGAAATATGTCGCTCTAGTTCCGCTTCGTGTCGAGCGGGCAGATCCTCAATAAAATCGGGATCTATATCGGGCCGGGCAGTGAGAAAATCCGCAATCTTCGCTCCGCCCTCGCGAATATGACGAAGGTAAAGCTCAGCCCGTCGCGGATCCATTAGTGTTTCTCTGTTCATGCTCGGGAAGGCTGGGCTCAAGTGTCCGCTCCGCGCTGATGGCCCGCCGTTTCTGGATTTCATGGTAGGTATCGATGGGGTGCAATGCCCTGTCGACTAGAGCGCCGCCGACTGATGCCGCCAATAGGCGACCAATATTGATAATTCCTAGGCCAAGATAGCATCTTGCCTGCAGTTTATTTATCACCGTTTCTCCAGGTAATATTCGTCGCAATCTCGGTAATGTCCCCGATGCATCTGAGGATCCACTGGTAACTACGGATCGTCCGATAAGCGACGTCATATTTCAGCTGTTCCAAGAATGTGTTGCTCATTTCCCATCCCTCGTGCATGCAAATTCAAGCGGATGCAGCGACGCGTTGCCGTCAGCACATAGACTTCGGCGGTCGACTTGCAGAATTCTTGAAGCCCGGGAAATGGGGTTGCGGCTGCGGGCTAGGGAAGGGCTACAGCCTTCCTTACGACTACTGGGGGCGCCGGATCTCGAAGGTGAACTGGTGGCCGCAGATACCGATGACGTCGCCATCGGCGAGCGTGACACTGCGCGTGAGTGGGCGGTGCCCAACTTCCACGCCGTTGGCCGATCGTAGATCCGTAATGGTGAAAGTGCCTCCGTTATCCAAGATTACGGCGTGGTGTCTGCTGACATCGTCATCGTGCAGGACGATGTCGTTGTCGGGAAGGCGTCCGATCTGGGTCATTGCACCTCGCAGCGGATACTGCCGTCCGGTGGCATCGCGCAAAGCAGCGTCAACCAACAGGCGGCCGGAGCCGGCGCGCGCGAAAGCCATGGCACCGGCCGCGGTGGTCTTGGCGGACTGCTTGGTATCCAAGCGTTCCTGGCGCAGGATTCGTGCGTGCAAGGCGATGAGTGTAGGGCCGGGGTCGATGCCCAGATCCTCGGCCAGCACCGCTTTCAGTCGCCGGTAGGCGTCCAGGGCGTCGGACTGGCGTTCGGCAACGTAATAGGCACTGATCAACTGCGCCCAGAGCGGTTCGTGATAGGGATGAGCGGCCGCTAGCGCTTCGAGTTCGCCAATAATGGCATTGGCCCGCCCGCAAGCGATTTCGGCTTCCGCGCGGGCGACGTGAACCAACATGTGGTCCTCCGCGAGCGCGGTGGCGAACGCCTCAACGAATGCGAAGTTGCGTAAGTCATCCAGCGCCGGCCCGCGCCATTGGTGGAGCGCTTCCAGCAGATGGTGGCTGGCCTGTTCGAATCGTCCGGCGGCCGCAGCCTGGATGCCTGCGGTCTTGTCGGTGATGAACCGGTCCAGATCGCAGTCGCCATCAGGCACGCCGAGTCGATACCCGGGCGGCGCGCTGGCCAACACGGCGTTAGGGTCGGCACCTGCGACGGCTAGTCGCCGGCGCAGGTGTGACACATAGGAGTGGATGCTGGTGCGTGCCGCCGGTACCGGCGATTGGTCCCAGGTCGCGTCAATCAGCGACTCGGTGCCGACCGCACGATTCCGGTTGATCAACAGCATGGCCAACACAGCACGCTGTTTGGGTGAGCCCAACTCAATGGTCTGGTCTCCCGTGGTAACCAGCAGCGGCCCCAAAAGTCCGAACCTAAGTCGTGTTGCGTCCATGGCGAGGTATGCCTCCGTGGCGTTGGCGACATCAGGGTCTCATTCTGACGCCACACGACCTGTTGGCATAGCTGGACTCACCCAGACGCGGCAAGCGCGGCGGGTCCGAAGGGTACGTCGATTCTATTTTGTGGTGACGGCGAGCTCCTCAATCTTCAAAATGACGGTCATAGTCCCAGCGCTCCAGCCAAGACTGCAAGTAAGGAATGCCGATCGCCATCACTGTGGCAGCGACGCAAAAAACGACGAAAGTAGTCATAGCCGGTGCATCTCGCGTTCCAGGCGGGAGTCTTCGAGTATGCCGTCGCGCCTTGGATAGTGGTGTTGCGTTGGCCGGGCGTCCGCTGGCGCGATCATGAAGATACGGGCCGTGGCCGCAATGGCAGTACGAACTGCGCGGGTCCACCAATGCGTCGGCCGGACTTTTGCGGTGGCGGCCGCCGTGCTGAAGATGACTGCTTGTTCAGTAATCAGGGTCGCAGGTGGCAGCTGAACCTCGATATGACAGGGAGTCAACTCGACTACAGCCGCGTCTTGCGTTAGGACGTCTACCTTTTCGAGGGTGTACCGGGGCCTGCCGATGGGCGGCGACAAATCGGACATTCTTGTTCTCCCTTGCCATAAGGCGTCAGCGTTATCTGGTGACGTCAGTGAACGCAGTGACGGTATGGCCGGCGGCTTGCAAAATCCTTGCAGCCCTGCACATGACGACACCGGCACGCCGGATTCTGGCCGCAATTGCTCGTCATGTGCCGCGGTATCGCGGGCCAAACATGTTGGTGTGCAGCGAAGTCGGCGAATTTCTTCGGTTACAAGAATTCTGCAAGCCGCCCGCCTCAACGTTTGCTCGTGACTGCCCGACGAAAGGATTGAGCTAGTGAAGAACGTTCTTGCTGCGGTTGGCCTGCTTACTGCCGCCGTTCTGACCGCCTGCGGCGGCTCGTTCGGCCACAGCGACTCCTACAACAAGGGGTTCAACTTCGCCGACGGCAATAGTTTGGTACAAACCCAAGCTGGCTTGATGGGGTCCACCACGGTTTGTGGCTCCTGGGCAACGAACCAGGCGCAGGGTCTCAATCAGCAGGAGTGGATTCAGGGCTGCGTAGACGCCTTGGCCAAGAAAAAGAGCGGATGAATGTCCGGCGGGCTCCGGGGGCCTCAGCCTGCCGCGAGTTTCACCACTCGGTTGTTTCCTGTGTCAGCGACGTAGACGTTGCCGGCCGCGTCGACCGCCACGCCACCAGGGTTCTTAAAGTTGTTGGACGACAAGGCTGTTGGCGCGGACGCGTTTGCGGGCAGTTTCAGCACACGATTGTTACCGCTGTCGACCACGTAGACATTGCTGCCGGTGTCCACCGCTACGCCGTCCGGTTTGTTCAGGCCGGTGAACGGCAGACTCTGGGCCGAGCCGGCCGTTAGTTTCAGCACACGATTATTGCCGCTGTCGGTCACGTAGACCCCGCCCGCATTGTCCACTGCCACGCCTGTCGCGCCATTGAGACCGGTGAATGCCAAGTCCACGGTGTTGCTGGATCCCGCCGGAAGTTTCAGGACCCGATTGCCGGCGGCGATATAGAGGTTCCCGGCGTTGTCGACCGCAACTGCTTGTGGGCCGTTGAGGCCGGTGATCGGGAGCTCGACTGTGCTGGTCGAGCCCGCCGCCAGCTTCAGTATTCGATTGTTGCCGACGTTGGTGACGTAAACGGTGCGGGCGGTATCCACTGCGACACCGGTCGGGTTACCCAACCCAGCGAATGGCAGTTCGGTCGGAGCGCTCGCCCCCGTCGTCAGCTCCAACACCCGATCGTTACCGCCGTCGGTGACGTAGACATCGCCGGCGCCGTCGACCGCGATGCCGCCTGGCCTGTTGAGGCCGGTGAACGGTAGCGCGGGCTGCCGCCCCGAAGGGTTTGCCGATTGCCCCGCCGCCCCCGGCCCTTGCGGGGCCTGCGGGGCGGGGGCCTGGGATGCGGGTGAGTTCGAGTTCGGTTGCAGGAGATAGCTTGTGATGCCGAGAACGACCACGACCAAGACAACGATGCCGGCAATCAATGGGCCACTGAGCCGTCGGCGCTGCCGGCTCCGCTGTGCGGGCGCAGCGGCATCAGGCCTCGCGTGAAACGGAGCCGGGGGAGTGGTTTGCATATGTTGCCGCGTGCTTGGGGGAGCGGGTGGCACCCGATTGTGATGACGGGTGGGTGGGGCCGCCGACCTGATCGGATCGATTACAACTTTCGCTTCGTTGGACCTGCCGCGCAGCGCGCGCTGGGCGGCAGCGGATAAGTCGTACGCGCTCGCATAGCGTTCGCGGGGATCTTTGGCCATGCCGCGGGCAATGACTTCGTCAAACTCTGCGGGAATGCTAACGAGCCGAGTGGGCTTCGGCGGATCAAGGTTCACGTGCCCGCTGTATTGCTGCTGCGGGGTTCCCGGGTAGGGCTGAGAGGCGGTGAGGCACTCATAGAACACACAAGCCAGCGCATAGATGTCGGCACTGGCGTCCGGTGGACCGGCATCGATATCGAATCGCTCCGGTGCCATGTAACCAAAGCTGCCGAACATCTCGCCGGTTCGCGTTATTTTCGGGGCCGCAGCGTCATGAGCAATGCCAAAGTCAATAAGGTAGACATGGTCGTTCGCGGTCACCAGCGCGTTCGAGGGCTTGACGTCGCGGTGCACCAGTCCGGCCGAATGGGCGGCGTGTAGAGCGTCAGCCAACTGCTCGACCATTCGGACTGCGCGCTGCGGCCTCATCGGCCCATCCCGCCGGAGGAGTTCATCTAGGTCCACACCTTCGACAACGGGCATCACCAGATAAAGCCGGCCATCGATCTCCCCGGTGTCGTATATAGAAATGATGTGGGGTTCGTTGAGCCGACCAGCGGCGAGGGCTTCGCGACGGAACCGCTCTTGATAGTCGGGATCGGCACCCAGGTCGTTGGACAAGACCTTGATAGCGACATCGCGAGGGATCACGGTGTCGCGGGCCTTGTAGACGTTGCCCATGCCACCGCGGCCGATCACCGACAGCAGACGGTAACGCCCAAACGTCATCTCATCCAACGGGCGGGCTCTCGTTTAGAAGATGTAGACAACCGCATCGTTGCCGCCCCTGCAAGTGATCCAGTTGTCGCCGCTTTCGATTGAGCAGTACATGACGAAGTTGTTGCCGGAGCACTGAACATTCGGATGGCTCTGCTGGACAAAGGTGCACGCCACGGTGCCGGCCGCGACTACGCGTTGCGGGTCTGGTCCGGGTGTGGGATTAGTGTCCCAATACGCCCGCCCCACGGAGAACGCAAAGGCGCACGACGTTTTACCGCCGTTGGCCCCGTAGGACTTTGGTCCGACCCTGCCGCCCGGGTGGTTGGGCAGCGGCTCGCCATTCACACAGTTGGGGTCGCCGTTGAAGTCGGGCCCCGAAAGTAAATCGCTCGGCATGGAAAACGTGCGTGTCGCCGTCGTTGTCGGCGTTGGCGACGACGCGTAACTGGAATACGTGTCCGAGTAGCTGGAGGTGGTGGTCTGGGCGTTGAATGATGAATTGCTATTGCTGGGGCTGGACTTGAGCGCGTTGACCAGCACCACGGCCGCGATGATTACGACGGCGATGACGCCGGCCAGCGCCACGAACGGCCAGGCGTTCGTCGTGGAGCGCTGCGATGGGGGTGCGCTCATCGGTGGTGGCTGGCTGAACGGGGGCTGAGAGTATGCGGGGGATGCCACGGGCTGAGCGCGTTTGCCGCCTGCCGGTGGTCGCGAGTGCACGACCGGTGTCGGCGGGGGCTCTAGCGCAATGCTGGTGGATGCTGCTGCTGCAGTGAGTGTTTGGTGTTGAGCTTCCTCGACGGCGTGGCCGAGGACATAGGTCCATGCTTGAGGCAGGGGACGGGCTTCTGCTTGAGGTTTGAGTGTGTCGGTGATGATCTGACGCAGTAGGCTGGGGGTGCTCGTCGGCAGGTGTTGGGGGTTTTGGGTGTTCTGGTCACCGGCGAGCAGCCGGAGCGCCAGCAGCCCGAGCTTGTAGGTGTCGGAGTAGATGGTGGCCAGTTCCTCACCGGAAGGCACGCCCCATCCGGGCGTTTCGACTTGGCGCAGCGCCGAGGTTCCGTTGATGCGCATGGCGTCGCAGTCAATGAAGTAGATGGCCTCGCGAGGTTCAAGCGAAAACAACAGGTTCTTTGGTGAGATATCGCCGACGCACACGCCGTGTTCGTGCAGAAACGTCAACGTCGAGGCGACTTCGCGCAGCAGTGTATAGCGTTGTGCAACACTGATATTAATGCCGCGGGCTTCCAGTACCGTCGAGTGGTTCAGTAAGTGTTGGAACTCGGCCGTGGTGGTGGAGGTTCCTTTCGCCGTTGTCATCGGGATAAAGAACTGATCAGATATGGCGGGCATGACGAATCCCGTTGTCTTGCCACTGTCTTCGACGAGAGCACACGGCCACGCGGCGATCGAGACTAGTCGTTCGGCTTGGGCGTACGTCAGAGAGTCTTCGACTAGGGCCGGCATCGCGGCCAGCGCGGTGAAGTCGATTTCGGCTTGGGTCTGGGTTTTGTACTCCTTGTAGACCATCGACGTCGCGAACTTTGTCTTGACGTTGGGCGCGCGATAGACCACGCCCTGGCCGCCCTGCCCGATCTTGGTCAGCACACCCAGTTTGTCGCGCGCGATTACCTGCCCTGTCATTGAAGACCTTCCACTTGACTACGGGGGCGAGCCGCCTGGCGTGTCCCCGCTTGAGGCGGTGCTTCTCTCCTTGGCCATACCGCGACCAAAGTTCGGTCGTCGTCGAATGTTTCGCGGCTGAAGTCGACGGCGTGGGCGAACTCGATGAGGGAAGGCGGCGACGGCCTGCCTAACACCTCACGAAATAGGTTGCCCACTCCACCTTGTCCCGTTCCGAGGGGATCACCAATCCCGTCGGTGGCGATCAATAGCACGTCGTTGTATCCCATGTCGACCACGACCGGCGCCACTTCGGCTGGTACGCGAGGCAATCCCACCACGGCCGACGAGGCGATCCCGGAGGGAGAATCAGTCTTGCCGGCGAGCAACTCCATGTAGTGACCCGCGGATAGTAGCCATGCATCCGAATCACCGGCACTGATCAAGTGGGCGCGCACGGTATGCGCCCCGGTGGGCTCGATCACCGCGCAGACCAACGTGGTCGCGAGTTGTTCCTCGGCGCGGACGGGGTCCGGTGCGTCGAGGCCGAGGAGGGCCTGGGCGCGCTCGTTCAGTGCCCATGCGGTGCTCTTGAGTAGGGGCAGCCAATCGAAGTTCGCGAGGTCGTAGCGGAGGTTGGCGTGCAGCCAGTCGGCGGCTTGTTTCGTGGCAGTGCTCGCGCCGATATGCGATTGCGGCGCCGCCGAAACACCGTCGGCGACAACGACGATCACGCGGCCATCGGGCAGATTGTGCATCACGAAATCGTCCTGCCGCGGTGCGCCGTTGTAGCGGTGCAGATGCCCACGCTGCGATACCCCACGCACAGTCAGGTAGTCGTTGGACCAACCGTCGATTACCACGTCGGGGCGAAACGGCAGTGAACGATACTCGGGGGAGATCACGGATGGCTCGACACTCGGAGAGGGTGCACCAATCACGATCTGTGGGACCACGGCAGAACCGACGACTTCGGCGACGCCGCCCGGCATGCCAACTGCCGGTGAGCCCGTACTCGGTGGGGGCGGCGCAGGCGGGGGCGGCCCCGCCGGGGCAGGTGCGGGAGGAGGCGGCGGGGGCACCGGCACCGACCGGCCGCCCGTCCGACGCCGGTGTCGAGACCTCGCGGGATCCTCCTGATCGCGAGGTACTTTGTCCTTCCGCCTGTGCGGGAACGAGGCCATGGTGGCGGGTGTGGTTAGACGATGTCGACGGCGAGGGTGAAGCCTTCTGGCTTTTCGAATTGCAGTTCTGCTGAGCCCGAGGCGAGGGCTTGTCCGGAGCTGATGACCGATTGGGTCAGGGAGGTGAGGAATTCGGAGATCGCCGCGCCGGTGTCGACGCCGCGGGCGGCGACGAACGCGAAGTGGGGTTTGGTGGCCAGCTCGCTGACGGTGGCTGCGTCGGCGTCTCCGATGCCGAAGGCCAAGATGTTGGGGGCCGCGGGCTGGGCGAGCAGTCGGGCGCGTACTGCGCGCCAGTCTTCGTTGCCGTTGGGCAGGCCGTCGGTCAAGAAGAACACCGCGGGCCGGTGCACGGTGTAGCCCTGGGCTTTGAGGCTGGGGACATCGACGCTGATGCGGTAGGACAGTTGGTCGAAGGCTGCGGCATAGGAGGTCAGGCTTTGCGCTGTTAGCACCGGCATGCCTTGCAGGAAGCGCAGATCGGCGGGTTCGAGGTAGGTGAAGGCGGTGTCGGAGAACCCGATCACCGAGAGTCGGACTTTGGCTGCGGCGAATGATTCTCGTTGTAGGGCGTCGTGCAGTGAGGCCAGGCCGTCGTTGAGGTCGCCGATATTGTGGCCCATGGAGCCAGACTCGTCGGCGACGAAATAGACCAGCAGAATCGATCCCTTAGGTTCCACCGCTACACACCCACTCTCACCGAACAATTAGGGTCAAGCACCACATTCGCTTGACCCGGGCCGTCAAAGTGTACTGCCCGAATCGCACACCCGAAACTTTTTCGCAAGCTTTGGCAACGCAAGATTTGGTGCCATACCAGCGAGGCCGGCCGGGTGCCCGTCATGCTCCGATAGCGTGAGCCCGAACCCTTGTAAATTTCTTGTCGCGGATCCGGGCCACGCCCCGTCAGCGGCCGCATTGGCCGTGCGGCAGTATGTCAATGCGCTCCTTCAGCCAACCAGCGATCTTGTCGAGATCGGCGGTGCCGTCGTCGAATGATCCCGATGTGGGCTCCACCGCCACCGCGACAACGCTGACGGCGCCGGACGACGGGTTCGTGATAAAGCCGAATTGCCGGACCAGGTATTTTCGTTCCGTCGAAGGCCCCCAGCCACCCTTGAACGCGGTGTTGGGGATCTGACCTAATCCCCATCGTTGGTTCTGCTCGATTTGGCCCATCAGCTCGCGTACCGGCGCATCTCGCGCATCGCATGCCATAAAGGCGGCAAAGCGCACTTGATCCGCTAATGGCCATTTCGTTTGCCCAAAAGCCGTGAACTCGGGCCGAATCCGCTGCGACTCCACGGTGGTGTGGTCGCCCGCTTCGACGAGAACGTTTTCGACCGTTCGAGCCGCTTCCGCCGGCTTGCCAAGGCCTTCCCAGATCGATTCGGCCGCGTCGTTGTCGGACTTGGTGATGGCGGAGGTCATCGCGTCGGTGATGTCACCGTGGCCCGGTTGGCGTAGGGCGGCAACGACCAACGGGATCTTCATGGTTGACCACGCCGGTCCGATCGACCATTGGCCCAAGACAATTGGTGCGTTCCCATCCCCGGCAGGCGCGATCGCTATTCCGACTGAGCCGTCGATCTCGCTTTGCAGCTTGGCGAATTCCGCTTTCAACGTGGCCGAGTCAGGGCTACCGGGAGTGACATTGGCCACCAGGGGAGGGGTCTGTGTCTGTGTTCCGGTGGATTGGGTCTGGGTCGGGCTTGCCGAAGTTTGAGCCGCGTTCGCAGGGCGGCCGGGCGGATTGCTGCCGGTCAGCCTGATCGCGACAACGACACCTGCGGCGACGATAATGACAGCGGCGGCTGCCCCGATGATGGCGTACTGTCTGCGCCTCAGCCTAGGACTCATCTGCCGCTAACCACCACAATGAGAGTTGAAGGCCGCCTTCGCCTTTGCCATCCGCTGCGCGGAAGCCTCGATGCTGGTGATACTCAGCTCCTGGGCCGCCACGGCCTGCTCCAACTTGTTCAACACAGCCGGTACTTGGGTGGTACTCATCCACAGCGCGACGTCTTCGCCTGCCTGCAGGGCCTTCAAGACCGCGTCGGAGACCATGTATTGATCGGTGATCGCTTTCATCGTCGACAAATCGTCGGTGAAGATTGGGCCGTCGAAAGGCGGTCCTCCGTACCCGGTTCCGTTGCGCAACAACGCAACCACTTCCGGGCTCAGGCTTGCCTGGTCAGTTTCGGTCAAGCCGGGAACTCGCATGTGGCCGATCATCACACCCACCGGTGTTTGGGTCACCAGGGTCTGGTAGGGCACGAGGTCCAGATCCTTTAGCGCGCTGAACGGCGGAGTGGTCACTCCATTTTGGTGTGAGTCTCCGGACGCGCGACCGTGTCCGGGAAAGTGCTTCAGCACCGGTAGGACCCCGGCATCGCGCAGACCCTTCGCGTAGGCGCCGGCGAATCGCGTGACCTCCGCAGGAATGTCGCCGAACGACCTGTCGCCGATCACCGTGTCGTCGGGTGCGTCGGTGATGTCGACGACCGGCGCGAAATCGATGGTGATGCCGAAGCCGCGCATCTGGCGGCCGCGCGCTAAGGCAAGTTGGTAGACCTCATCGGGTGTGTCCGTTTGGGCCAGCACCCTGGCTGAAGGCGCGGGCTTCATGATCGAGCGCAGCCGCTGCACCCGGCCGCCCTCCTCGTCGACGCTGACTGCGAGTCCCAGCGGTTCCGCCGAGGCGCCGATGGCGGTCAGCGACCCGTCGGTCAACATCGACAGATTGGTGTAGCTGCCGATGAAGATGCCCCCGACGTGTTGCTCGGCGATGACTCTGCGTGCGTCGTCCGCGTCGGTCACTCCGACCATCAACAGCTGCGCTAGCTTGTCGCGGGTCGACAGCGAGTGCACCAACGCGGCGGTGTCCGGGCAGCCCGGCGGCAACGAGGGCGCCGCGGCGGCCGGGCTGGGCGCCGCCACCGAAATCGTTGCGCGAGCATGGTTTTGGCTGCCGGTATGCCACGGGAGCAGCTGGCGGACGGCGCCTATCTGAAGGACCGCGAACGTGCCGCCGGCGACCAAGGCCACGGCAAGGGTGGCCGCGGCGGTGAGCATCGGCCACCGCAATAGCAGGGCACGCGTTCGAGCTTGGCTGCTCTCGCGCTGAGCTGCCGGGGTCAGGTCTGACGCCGCGGTGGCGTCGTTCGCGGGTTCTTCGGGGCGCAACGGCTGGTTTGATCGCGGTAGGTCATCGGTCATTGCGGATCGCCATCAATCCTTCTATCCGTGCGTGCCATAGCGGCCCGCAGTTTTGCTGACGATCTGGGCGCTGCAATGATCCTTGTCCAATCCCTTGCCGGCACACCAGTTCAGCACACTGCTCGGGCTTGGGAAGGTCAGCGGCACGATGGTTACCCAGAAGTTGGGGCCGTCCCAGTTGCTCCAGTCGCCCGACCATGCAAGTCTGGCGTCATACAGCTGGCGGAGCCGCTGGTAGTCCTGCAGGATCAACTGGTCGCTGTCGTACGTCACGCCGTCTTCGCTGTCGTAGGTCCATGGTGGTACACCAAGCTTGGAACTGAGCTGTGGGACCCAGTGGTCGGCAAGGTTCGAGACGATGTAGGGCTGATCTTGAGCGGCGAGCTGCTGCAGCTGCTGGTGGGGATCGGGTGGTGGCGTGTAGGCGGATGTGGGTGTGTTGGCGTAAACCGGCTCCGTCGCTGCGTTTGTTTGTGTGTTCGTCCCCGGGGCACTCGCAGTCGAAACGTTGTTGCTATTTTTCTGCGCTATCAGCGCCACTACGACGACGACCACGATCGCGGCGGCCGCCGCGAGCCCTATCACGAGCCCTAGGCGGGACGAAGACTGAGACGGTGCACTGGTTGGCGGCTGCGACCAGCCGATCGACGGTTGGTGATACGGCGCCGCCGCGGGTGGTCGGGAATGCGGGGTGGATCCCGATGGCCGGGAGTGCACGACGGGTGCTGGTGGTGGTTCCAATGGCGCGCTGACTGGTGCGGAAACTGCTGCCGCCGTTTTCTTTTGGTGTTGCGCTTCTTCGATGGCGTGTCCTAGAACGTACGTCCAGGCTTCGGGTAGCGGTCGTTGTTCTGGCTCGGGTTTCAGTGTGTCGGTGATGATTTGGCGCAGCATGCTCGGTGTGGTCGGCGGAAGGTGTTGGGGGTTTTTGGTGTCTTGGTCACCGGCGAGCAGTCTTAGCGCCAACAGGCCGAGTTTGTAGGTGTCGGAAAAGACGGTGGCCAGTTCTTCGCCCGAGGGAATCGCCCAGCCGGGGGTTTCCACCTGGGGGAGGGCTGAAACGGTGTTGATGCGCATGGCATCACAGTCGATGAAGTAGGCGGCTTCGTGTGGGGTGAGTGAGAACAGCAGGTTCTTCGGCGAGATGTCGCCGACGCAGACGCCTTGTTTGTGTAGGAATGCCAGTGCGGAGGCGACCTCGCGCAGCAGCGTATAGCGTTGCGCGTCATCGATGTTGATGCCACGGGCGGCCAGAACAAATGAGTGGTTGAGTAGGTGCTGGAATTCGGCGGTGGTGTTCGAGGTTCCCTTGGCGGTTTGCAGCGGGACGAAGAATCGGTCAGGAATGGCGGGCATGACGAATCCGGTTGGCTTTCCAGCGTCTTCGACGAGTGCACAAGGCCAGGCGGCGATCGAGACCAGGCGTTCGGCCTGCGAGTAGGTCAGGGAGTCTTCGACCAGGGCGGGCATCGCGGCCAATGCGGTGAAGTCGATTTCGGCGCGGGTCTGGGTCTTGTATTCCTTGTAGACCATCGAGTCGGCGAACTTGGTCTTTACATTTGGTGCGCCATACACCACGCCTTGGCCGCCTTGGCCGATCTTGGTTAACGCACCCAGCTTGTCGCGTTGGATCAATTGTGCCGTCATCGCAGTCCTTCCGCGTCACGGGGTGATCCGCACCATCGCTGCGATCTCTTGACCAGATTCATGTCGTCGGCCTCGTGTGGTTAGACGATGTCGACGGCGAGGGTGAAGCCCTCCGGCTTTTCGAATTGCAGTTCTGCTGAGCCCGAGGCGAGGGCTTGTCCGGAGCTGATGACCGATTGGGTCAGGGAGGTGAGGAATTCGGAGATCGCCGCGCCGGTGTCGACGCCGCGGGCGGCGACGAACGCGAAGTGGGGTTTGGTGGCCAGCTCGCTGACGGTGGCTGCGTCGGCGTCTCCGATGCCGAAGGCCAAGATGTTGGGGGCCGCGGGCTGGGCGAGCAGTCGGGCGCGTACTGCGCGCCAGTCTTCGTTGCCGTTGGGCAGGCCGTCGGTCAAGAAGAACACCGCGGGCCGGTGCACGGTGTAGCCCTGGGCTTTGAGGCTGGGGACATCGACGCTGATGCGGTAGGACAGTTGGTCGAAGGCTGCGGCATAGGAGGTCAGGCTTTGCGCTGTTAGCACCGGCATGCCTTGCAGGAAGCGCAGATCGGCGGGTTCGAGGTAGGTGAAGGCGGTGTCGGAGAACCCGATCACCGAGAGTCGGACTTTGGCTGCGGCGAATGATTCTCGTTGTAGGGCGTCGTGCAGTGAGGCCAGGCCGTCGTTGAGGTCGCCGATATTGTGGCCCATGGAGCCAGACTCGTCGGCGACGAAATAGACCAGCAGAATCGATCCCTTAGGTTCCACCGCTAGACACCCACTCTCACCGAACAATTAGGGTCAAGCACCACATTCGCTTGACCCGGGCCGTCAAAGTGTACTGCTCCACTCCCACAGCCGAAACTTTTTCGCACGCAATAGCGCTGAATAGTTCTTTCGGGACACTGAAGCGGCCAACCGGGGTGGTGCCGTCATGCTGATTCTCCCGAGGGCTAAGCGATCGACGTTGCGGATTGGGGCTAGGTTGCGCCGCTGTCCTTGAAAGATTCTTGTCGAGGACCTCGGTGGTTGACGGGTCTGGTCTAAACCACTGATTGGGT
Organism: Mycobacterium florentinum; assembly: GCF_010730355.1. Lineage (NCBI taxonomy): Bacteria > Bacillati > Actinomycetota > Actinomycetes > Mycobacteriales > Mycobacteriaceae > Mycobacterium > Mycobacterium florentinum. Next base: position 2,565,001 of record NZ_AP022576.1, on the reverse strand, counting down.
CAGTGCGGTCAGGAACTCTGAAATGGCCGTGACAGCGTCCACCCCGCGGGCGGCGACGAATGCGAAGTGGGGTTTGGTGGCCAATTGGGCGACCGTGGCTGCATCGGCATCGGCAATGCCGAAGGCCAGGATGTTGGGGGCCGCGGGTTGGGCGAGCAGCTTAGCCCGACGTGATCGCCAGTCCTCGTGTCCGTCGGGTAGGCCTGCAGTGAGGAGGAAGACAGCCGGGCGGTGTACGGCGTAGCCCTGGGCTTTGAGGCTGGGGACGTCGACGCTGATGCGGTAGCTCAGTTGGTCGAAGGCAGCGGCGTAGGAGTTGCGGCCCTGGGCCGTTAGGACCGGCATGCATTGCAGGAAGCGCAGATCGGTGGGTTCGAGGTAGGTGAAGGCGGTGTCGGAGAACCCGATGACCGAGAGTCGGACTTTGGCTGCGGCGAATGATTCTCGTTGTAGGGCGTCGTGCAGTGAGGCCAGGCCGTCGTTGAGGTCGCCGATATTGTGGCCCATGGAGCCAGACTCGTCGGCGACGAAATAGACCAGCAGAATCGATCCCTTAGGTTCCACCGCAACACACCCACTCTCGCTGCATCATGTCGCCATTCCAGGTGGCCGCTGAGGGCTCATTGGCTGCATTGGCCGGCGTGCGCAACATGACATCGAGGAGCCAGCCACTTCCAAGTGACAGTTCGGAATTGCTCTCGAGCCAACGCGCGTTGCCACCAGCCGACGATACGACGGTTCTCTAATGGCTGGGGTGGATCATGCATTTCGGTGCGGATCGCGGCAATCCTTGCCGGACGCCGAGCGGAAGACAATGATGACGCGACATATCACCGAGTTGGACACGCACCGCCACGCTCCATTTGCCTTCGGCGGGCGCCGTTCAGCGAATGAGAGGTCTGGCTATGACGACACCTGACCAGGCGGGCTGGTACGACGACCCTCAAGAACCGAATGCACTGCGCTACTGGGACGGTCAGGGCTGGACACCGCACCGTGAGCGAAAGCCGGTGTCGCGGCGCGCACCTCAGCCGGTCGTGCCTCCACCCCCGCCGCCAGTTTCGTCGCCCCCCTCGGTTTCACCGCCTCCGCCCGGGGCGGGGCAACCCCAGTGGCCCGCGCCAGCTGCCCCAGCGGGACAAGCCCCGGGGCCATCGTCAACTGTCCCAGCGGCGCGGCGATCCCGGGCCCCACTCATGATCGTTGCGGCCATCGCTGTCGTAGCGGTCTTAGCCGTCGCTGGAGTATTTGGCTACAAGTACTTCATCGCGGGCAAATCGGACGAGGAGCAGATCACAGCTCTCGTCGCCACCTTCGCCACCGACTTCAACAACGCAGATGGCGCAGGAATTGACTCACTAATTTGCGGTGGTAAAACGAAATTGTCCGGCGTCGGCGGGGCTTTTGCCGCGGCCTACACCAGCGACGGTCTACGCGGCATACTCGACGAGAACGGGGCCGTCTCGATGTCGGTGGCCAACATCCGCGTCAACGGAAACCACGCCACGGCTCAGGTGACTTCCACGTGGTCTAAGTCGCCAACCAGCCCCAGCACCGAGTCCAGTTCCTTCGCGAAAGAGAACGGCAACTGGACAATTTGCGACGCTTCCAGCTGACCCCATTTGGCCGGCTCAACAGCGCGGACTGTGCTGGTCCAGCGCGGCCGGTACCTCAGCGGAACGGATCCACGGCGCAATGTCCAGACCGGCCTGCAGTGCTTTCCAACACTTCTCGACAATCCTGGAGTGGTGGGTGCCCGCCTTCATGGTCGGCAGATCCGTCGCTTCGCAGACTGGTTGTGGGGTTCACGCGCAAGCCCACGCCAAAACCCGCCCGCCTCCAGACTTGTTGGAAGCATTGTTTTGAGCGTCAACCCGAGTGGATCCGTTTGCGCCCCATATAGTCCCGTCACGGCCCTTAGCGATTGCCACGCAGCCGTTTCGGCTCCATGCATTCCAAAAGCAGGGAATTGCGGGATTGGACTGTTTGCATTTTCCAACCGCCTTCGCCACGGCGTCATCTTGTGAGACGTCAGATGTTGCCCAACCCCATCCGTCCGGCTGTGCGCTGGCGATCGCGACGTACATGTCTGGGGGAGGGGGCGGTGGTGCCGGCGGCGGTGGCGGCGCGACGGTTGTTGGCTCCAAAGTTTGTGTAGGCGAAGGTATTTGGCTGGTGGTGTAAGTCGGCGTTGTCGTCGGAAGTGAGGAAGCAGTAACCGGCGGAGCGTAGGGCGGTTGGGTGGTCGATGCCGAATTCGTGTGATTATTGACGTTGGCGACGATCGCGACAATGATTGCAACGACTGCGACGGCCGCGATGGCGATGACGAGTCCAACGTTGCTCTTGCTTGACACCGGCGTGCTCGGAGTCGGTACTGGCGGCGGGGTGGATTGCGATACGGATATCGCGGGTTGAGGACCCGTCCGGGCTCCAGATGGTCTGGAGTGGACGACGGGCACGGGTGGCGGTTCGAGTGCGGTGTCTACCGATGTCGAAGCCGCGGAGGCGAGCTTCTTTTGGTGTTGCGCTTCTTCGATGGCGTGTCCTAGAACGTACGTCCAGGCTTCGGGTAGCGGTCGTTGTTCTGGCTCGGGTTTCAGTGTGTCGGTGATGATTTGGCGCAGCATGCTCGGTGTGGTCGGCGGAAGGTGTTGGGGGTTTTTGGTGTCTTGGTCACCGGCGAGCAGTCTTAGCGCCAACAGGCCGAGTTTGTAGGTGTCGGAAAAGACGGTGGCCAGTTCTTCGCCCGAGGGAATCGCCCAGCCGGGGGTTTCCACCTGGGGGAGGGCTGAAACGGTGTTGATGCGCATGGCATCACAGTCGATGAAGTAGGCGGCTTCGTGTGGGGTGAGTGAGAACAGCAGGTTCTTCGGCGAGATGTCGCCGACGCAGACGCCTTGTTTGTGTAGGAATGCCAGTGCGGAGGCGACCTCGCGCAGCAGCGTATAGCGTTGCGCGTCATCGATGTTGATGCCACGGGCGGCCAGAACAAATGAGTGGTTGAGTAGGTGCTGGAATTCGGCGGTGGTGTTCGAGGTTCCCTTGGCGGTTTGCAGCGGGACGAAGAATCGGTCAGGAATGGCGGGCATGACGAATCCGGTTGGCTTTCCAGCGTCTTCGACGAGTGCACAAGGCCAGGCGGCGATCGAGACCAGGCGTTCGGCCTGCGAGTAGGTCAGGGAGTCTTCGACCAGGGCGGGCATCGCGGCCAATGCGGTGAAGTCGATTTCGGCGCGGGTCTGGGTCTTGTATTCCTTGTAGACCATCGAGTCGGCGAACTTGGTCTTTACATTTGGTGCGGCGTAGACCACGCCCTGGCCGCCCTGGCCGATCTTGGTCAGAGCACCCAGCTTGTCACGCGCGATCGTTTGAGCCGTGATCTCAATCCTCCTGCCGCGCAGGCTGACTTGAGTCGCCAGATTGCACCGACGTCGTGAGGGACACCATCAGCGTGTGTGGGCGGGTGTGGTTAGACGATGTCGACGGCGAGGGTGAAGCCCTCCGGCTTTTCGAATTGCAGTTCTGCTGAGCACGAGGCGAGGGCTTGTCCGGAGCTGATGACCGATTGGGTCAGGGAGGTGAGGCTGTCGTTGAGGTCGCCGATATTGTGGCTCATGGAGCCAGACTCGTCGGCGACGAAATAGACCGGGAGAATCGATCCTTTAGGTTCCACCGCTACACACCCACTCTCACCGAACAATTAGGGTCAAGCACCACATTCGCTTGACCCGGGCCGTCAAAGTGTACTGCCCGAATCGCACACCCGAAACTTTTTCGCAAGCTTTGGCAACGCAAGATTTGGTGCCATACCAGCGAGGCCGGCCGGGTGCCCGTCATGCTCCGATAGCGTGAGCCCGAACCCTTGTAAATTTCTTGTCGCGGATCGGCGTCGCGCCGCCCCGGTGTTGGGAGATCACTTCACTATTCGCAATTCGGAGCCGGGGAATTGTTGATAAGCCCGAAATCGTGCGGCATCCGCGGCTCGCAGGGAGTATCCTCCCTGCGAACGAGTGCAGTTCAGCGCAGGGAGGACCTTCGCATGTCGATGCCCGATCAGCCAGGTTGGTTCGACGATCCAGACGACCCGAACGCCCAGCGTTACTGGGACGGCCAAGCCTGGACACCGCACCGTCAGCGCAAGCCGACTGGTTCGGCCGCGCGACCACCGGTCATGCCCGCGCCGCCGCAGCAACCTCCAGTCCTGCCCGGGCCGCTCCCGCCGCCGTCGCCCCAGCCCGGCTATGCGGCTGCCGCACCGCAGTACGGGATGGGTGACCCGACCCAACAACCGCTTCCCCAACAGTGGCCGACCGCTAGTCCACAATTTCAAGGCGGGGGCACCCAAATTCCTCAGCAGGCTGGGATAACCCAGGATCAGCTTCGCGCCGCGATGGCCGAGAATCGCTCGGTCTGGGTCACGAACGCCCTGGCTGTATATGCGCTCGCTGTTGGCATTATCAGCGTCCTGTGCGACTTCCTGTGTGGGGTCGGCACCGCCACGTCGGTGTTAGGCCTGATCATCGGATACCTCGCGTTCAACAAGAGCAAGACGACCGGGGCGGGCAAGGGGCTGGCTCTGAGCGCTCTCATTATTAATGGCTGCGCATTCGCCTTCGGCATAATCATCTGGTTGGTGCTCTTCGGTGGCATGGCGTCACTGGGAGGATCGTCGTCATGAAGAGCTCACCGGCGCCGCAGTATTTGGCTGAGTGCCGACAGTCTGTCGCCGCAACGAGCTAGCCATCTCTACGAAGATGACAGTCGCTTAAGGGATCTCGGATGTTTGCGGTCCGATCGGTGATCGCTGTGGTGGCATAGTTTGCGCGACCGGTTGTTTCCGGCTGATTTTCGAGCAACCCTCTGACAGGCCGAGCGCCGGCCATCGCGACAACCTTCAAGAATCCTGCAAGGCGTAGCCACCAACGTTGTCGTCACCCATCTTCGAGAGAAAGCGGAGAACATGACGAGTCAACAGCCAGCGGCAGGCTGGTATTCAGATCCGAACGGTGGACCCGGCCAGATGTACTGGGACGGCCAGCAATGGTCCTCCACTACACCCGCCGATTTGCAGCAGGCTGGGATAACCCAGGATCAGCTTCGCGCCGCGATGGCCGAGAATCGCTCGGTCTGGGTCACGAACGCCCTGGCTGTATATGCGCTCGCTGTTGGCATTATCAGCGTCCTGTGCGACTTCCTGTGTGGGGTCGGCACCGCCACGTCGGTGTTAGGCCTGATCATCGGATACCTCGCGTTCAACAAGAGCAAGACGACCGGGGCGGGCAAGGGGCTGGCTCTGAGCGCTCTCATTATTAATGGCTGCGCATTCGCCTTCGGCATAATCATCTGGTTGGTGCTCTTCGGTGGCATGGCGTCACTGGGAGGATCGTCATGACGACATCCATGACGACGCAAGATGTTTAGCCCGCCCTCTATGATTGCGCAGGCAGAAACCGTTGTACTACAACATATTTAACGCCGACGTTGGTGTCGACAGGGTTTGCCCCGTTGGTCGGCGCAGCCGTCGACGCATGGGCGACCTCCGTGCTCATCACTGCATCGGGCGGCACGTCGGTAATCTCCGTAGCGAGAATTAGCCGAAACTCGGAATCGTTGTTTCTGGTGATTGAGATGGACAGAGAATAAGGTCCCCTTCATGAACTTTCCTCGTTGCGCGCGTCGTTCGGTAGGTGTCACGGCGGCCGTCGCGGTCATTTTGTTGGGTGCGATGACGGCGGCCTGCGGAAATAAGGGCACCACTACTCCCGGTGGCGGCACCTCGGCGACTAATCCCGGAAGTAGCGCCACATCGAATTCGCCCGCGACAGCGGCGACAAGTGGAACTCCGAGTTCGGTGCAACCCTCGCAGTCCTCTACAGCCGCTGGATCGGCCATAGTAATGCCCTTCACCGGCCTCGATCGTCCCGCGGGTGTCGCGGTCGACGTCAACGGTGCCGTCTACGTGACCGACAGTGGCAACAACCGGGTGGTGAGATTGGCGCCGAACTCGCCCACCCAGTCCGTGCCGCCGTTTACGGGGCTTAACAATCCTGTCGGTATTTCGGCGCAGAACTACGGCGACCTTTTCGTCTCCGACGCCAACAACGACCGGATGTTATGGGATAGGGCCCCCCAGTCCACGCCTACCCCGCCGTGGCAGTCCTCTTCGAACAACACCGAGTGGCTCGGGCCATTTACCGGTCTCCAGTCCCCGCAGGGCGCCCTGATTTATTCGGGCAGCTATTTCATCGTCGACAGCGGTAACAATCGGGTACTGACATGGCGTACCGGGACCAACGTCCCCTCCGTGGTGCCCTTCAACGGCCTAAGCAGCCCGGATGGTGTTTCGGTCGTGAATAGGGGGTTCTTCGACGTCTACGTTGCCGATACCGGCAACAATCGGGTGGTGAATGTGTCGGCGCAGAGCAACGGCAACCAGCAGCAGACTGTGCTGTCGTTCTCCGGCCTTAACAGCCCGCACGGTGTGGCGGCGGATCAAAACGCGGTGGGCACTGTCTACGTCACCGACAGCGGTAACAACCGGGTGCTGAAATTTAAGACCGACCCCAACACAAAGATGGTCAGCCAGTCCATCCTGCCTTTCGCCGGCCTCAACAATCCGCGCGGTATCGCGTTGGACACCCAGGGCAACCTGTACGTAGTCGACACTGGCAACAACAGGGTATTGAAACTGGAGAAATCCTTTGTGGCACAGTGATTTTGCGAAAATCGCGGCGAGTTCGGCCCTTTGACGTAACGGTTTGCCCTACTGCGTCCAAACCTTGAAGTCCTCGCCCCAAATGCCGCCGTTGGCCCGGATCATGTCCAGCAGTGCTTGGATCGGCTGGGCTTGACTGCCGGCGTCACCCCCCGCCCATTCCTGATCACTACTCGATCCGATCCCGACGAGCCTGTCTTCGCTGGTGTACCACGGGCAACCGGAGTCGCCGGGTAGCTGCACCATGTTCGACGAAAGCAAAGCCATATCAGGCCGTTTGGGATCGTAGCGAAAGCTCTTCACAACACCGTTGGTCTTGCCCGTGCGTTGACCGAACTTGGAGATGGAATCACCGTCGTTGACTGAGGAGCTGACGCCGGTGAAGAAAGGTTCGAGCGAAAACCGTTTGTACACAAGGACGACCGTGTATCCGCGTGCACCGGTCAGCTTGCCCGACGCGCCCTCCTGGGCGTCTTGCTTCCAGGCGACGACATGCCCAATCCTGACGCCATTGTCGGCGTAGACCGGCTCGTCGGGCACTGAGTCCGAACAATGCCCCGCGGTCACCGCCAGTCGGTCCTGTCGAGCGTTGAACCCGAAGAAACCAAGCGAGCAGCCATGGTGGCCGATGTTGATCGGCATTCCCACGGCCAGGTCGACGTTTGCCGCGGCGGGCGGGGCGATGGCCAACGCCACGAGGTGTGGCAAAGCGACGACCGCGCTGAGCGTTCCCAACAGTCCGCGTGTTGTCATCCACGGGAAGTCCCGACTGTTGCGGCTTTTGGGCCGTTGCTGTGAGCGCTGATTCATTGTCGGATTCCTTCCCCCGGACAATGCGTGGGCTTTGCACCGATTGCCTAATCGGAGCCATTGCGGCCGGTGCCATGAGGATCGAGCCGACGTCTTGTGAGATTCTTGCGGGGCTCATCGCCCGGACTGCGTGTGATTTATCGCAGTCGGTGTGCGCGCGGAATCCGCGACTATCTCCTCAGGATGCTGTAGTTCAGTGGACGCATTGGAGGGCTTATTGGAGTCGCGGTTGCGGGTGATGTAAAGCAATGCGCTTGGCCGATATCTCAAGTATCGTGCTTGCAGCGTCGGGCGCTTTCGTTTATGGAGGCTTGAGTGCAGGGCACGCATTTGAACACTGTCGAGCATGGCGCGACAAGAATCTTTCAAGGTGTTTGCGTCAGCGTTGCCATGAGACGACCGGGATTAGCGAGCCGATCGGGATGACACCGCGGACCCCGACCCCGGCAATCTTCTCCGAGGGAGCAAGGAGATGACGACTCCAGAACCGGTCGACCGTTCGAAGTCCACGTTTGCGATGAAGTTTGCGTTGATCGCCGCGGTGGTCGGGTTCGTGGCCATTGTCGGATTCATTGGTTATCTCCTTTGGCCTCAACGATCCACGGAATCCAGACCGCCTTTGGCGCCAACCACGCATTCCGCAACCCCCTCGCCGCAGACCCCGCCAACCGCCGCGGCTGCGGTGCAAACCGCAGCCCCTCGGACGCAGACCCTGCTGCCTTTCACCGGGGTGGCCCCCCTCGGGGTAGCGGTGGACTCCGCGGGCAACGTCTACGTCACCGACGGCGCCAACAATCGGGTACTTAAGCTGACGTCGGGCGCGACGACACCAAAGGTGTTGCCGTTCAACGGCCTTAACTATCCCGACGGCGTGGCGGTGGACTCCGCGGGCAATGTCTACGTCGTCGATGGGTCCAATTCTCGAGTAGTGAAGCTGGCGGCTGCGTCTGGCAGCCAGACCGTGCTGCCGTTCACCGACCTTAGAAGCCCGTCCGGGGTGGCGGTCGATGCGGCCGGCAACCTCTACGTCAGCTGCTGGGTCGATGATTCCAACACCGGAGTCCGAATGCTCACGGCGGGCTCCAACGCTCAGAGCGTCCTGCCGTTCGGACCCCTCCATGGCAGGGCCGAAGTGGCAGTGGACGGCGCGGGCGATGTCTATGTCGTCAGCGCTGGCGGATCGCTGCTGAAACTGGCCGCGGGCTCCAGTACTCCAACGACGCTGCCACTTACGGGCATTGTCCAAACCCCGTCCGGTGTCGCGGTAGACGCTGCCGGAAACCTCTACGTCACGGGTTATGGCAGTTGGGGCCTCGGGGTGATGGAACTGCCGTCAGGCTCGGCAACCCCGACCGTACTGCCAACTCATGATGTCTACAGCCCCTATGGTGTGGCGGCGGACGGCGCGGGCGCCGTCTACGTCAGCATGAATGAGGACTGCCATATATGTTCCGGCGACGAGCACCATCGGGTCTGGAAACTGGCGGGCGGGTGAAGGCTCAGATCGCAGCCAAAGCACCTACGAGATAACGGAATCCGAACCATGCGTGGACGTGGGTACCTTTCAAGAATGCTGCAAGACGTCCGCTGCAGCCTTGACATAGTCGGCCACGGCTGCCGGTGTCGCGATCGGTCGAAGTTACCACTGGCCCACGAACATGTTCCTCGAAAGGAATCAGCCATGAGCAAAGTTTGGCGCGGCCAGCCGTCGATGAGGCGCTACGACCCTGAAAGTGATCCGTCTTTAGTTCGCCCGTTGGCAACGGACCGATGAGGTCGATGCGGGGGCTCGTCGGCGCCCTGATGATCCTCAGCGCGGCCACTCTGGTGGCGTGTTCGGGCCCGTCGAAAAGCACGGGCGCCTCCGCGAACTCGAGCGCGCGGTTAGCCGCTCCCGGCGAGGAGCTACTGGCCAGCCAAATTCCGTGGAATCAGGTCGGGCCGGGTTGGATCCTGGCCACCTGGAGTGCGCCGCAGGCGGCTTCGCAGAACCCCCCCACGTCCGCGCCGCGACCGCCGACGCAGCCGCTCACGCTTTACTTGTTCGACCCCGCGGGCGGCCGCTACGCCATCACTACCATTCCGCCCTCGCCAGCGACGGAACCCGGTGGTGCCGGCAATCCGCGCGACCTGGCCGACTGGTCGGGCGACGGCAGGCACGCTCTGTTAGAGGACCGCTTCGCCGCCGGGGGACACATCACGATGACCGACGTCGACCTGGCGACCGGCACCAAGCAAAGCTTCACGATCGCCTCCCAGGGCAGCGCCCTGGGCGCCTACAGCCGCCCGACCGGTCAGGCCATCCTCGTGTCGGACTTCGACACCTCCAGTGGCGATTACAAGACATACAAATCCACTCTGGAGCGGATTGATCTGCGCGGCGACAAGCAGTTGGCCTTTTCCACCGATCGGCTGGGGGGAGCCGGCAAATTCGACGGCGGCTACCTGCAGACACCCGACGGCGACCAGCTGGTCCTGGGCACTGACAACGGCATGGTGGTGATGGGCAACGACGGAGTGATCACTCGGCAGCTGCCGATGCCGGCGCCGCGTGCCTCCTGCAGACCCGTCCGGTGGTGGACCCCTTCGGTGGTCCTCGCCGCCTGTGTGGTCCCCCCCGGTGTCGCCGATGGAGCCCAGCTCTGGCAGGTCCCGCTGGATGGCGGGGCCCCGACCGCGCTGACACCGGTCGACGACGGGCAAATCGGATACCAGAACGCCTTTCGGGTCCCGAGCGGCACGTTCCTGGAGAACGTGCCAGGGTGCGGTGGCGATGGGTTGCTGTTTCGCCTCAACGCCGACATGACGACCACGCAGGTCACCGTTCCCGGCGTGGACAGCGGTAGGACCGTGCGCGTGGTCGGTGTCACGGGCGACAAGTTGCTGCTCAGGACCAGCGGGAACTGCGGCTCGCACAACGCAGTGCTGCGGGTCTATGACCCGGCGGCCAACTCCGCCACCGTGCTGCCCGGCCCACCCGGCGACGGCAGCTTGGAACGCGCCATCCTCTACCCGACGGCGTAGTGCGGCCGCAGATGCCGAATGTCGCAGGCGCCGAGACGAGCAGGCGCGGCTGCTGCGGAGGCAGGCGACTCCCGCTCGTCATCTGGCACCGCTCCCGGGCCCACGCCCGGGACCGTGTACGGCGGCCAAGAGGACTGGATAGATGCCGTCTGCCAGCTGGGAACCTTCATCGATGGCCGCGGCACTCTGCCTGCCGCGACAGGCAAGGGGATGTGTCGAGCCAAGAGCGGAATGGACTACATATCCATCGGCCAGTATGACTCCGACTACAAAATGCGCAACGATTTAGTGCTGACTCGAGAAAATTACTACGCATCAGCTATCGAGTCTGACGGCACGGTTATGGTGTTGGCAGTCCGGGGTGCGCCGGTAGAGCTGCAACCACTTACCCAATTCGGATTCACCATCAATAGCGTGCAAAAGCTGCGGTAGTGGTGGGATGCCAAACAATAGCCGTCGGCTTAATCAGTCGATGAGTCGGCGGACGAGCTCCGAGTCGCCGATAGAGCGCGAGATGGCCCGGCACTTCCCGTGCCAAATTCTAACCATCTCATTCAACGGCTGTTCCGTATCCAACCCCACAGCAGGAACAGAAGGGTGCCAACCCATAGGTAATGCGGACCGAAATAATGAGCGATAGCCCACGCCGCCGCGAGGCCAACTGCTGCCCCTAGGGCGGCCAGCAACCACCTTTGCGCGGTAGTCATTTCGTGAACCGATTTACGGTAGCGAGCGGTTATGAACCCGGCCGATTCGGGATTGTGGAGCCGTTGGGTCCCTTCCTCGACGGGGGCACCACCGTAGCCGTAGGTGCGTGGCTGGCGTTGGTCGAGTTGGCGTTGTGGTCGATCCCGTACAAGCATCCCGCCATGTAGTCCGTCTTGGACAGCTTCAGGTCAGGTGCTGCGCCATTGTCGATGTCCCACTGGCCCTCGCACGCATCGTGAGGTGAGAGCTTCTTGTACGAGTGGGTGAGGATATCGAACCCACCGTAAGCAGCGATCTCGGCCTGACCGTTGGTGCCGGTCGCCAGCCCCATCTGGTACGACTTCGACGACTTGTCCACCGCAGCCGTCGAGTCGCCGGCTCCTCCATTACCGCCAAACAGGAACACACCCACCGCGAACACAATCAAGATAGCGACTAGCCCGACACCTGCGATGGCGATTTTGTTTTGGCGAGATGGGTGGGATCGACCCTTGTCTACGAAAGATCCCAGCCCGTCCGAAGGCGGTATCCCGGTGGCCGCCGGCGGCGGTGGGAGCACGGGCGGTGCCGACGGCGCGGGGTCGGGCGTCGTCGGAGCCGTGTTCTTTCGCTGACGGTGCGGTGTCCAGTTCTGACCGTCCCAATAGCGTTGCGCGTTCGAGTTCTCTGGGTCGTCGTACCAGCCGGGCTGGGCGGGTGTCGTCATGTTCGTTGTCTTTCTCCGGACAATCCGGGGTCATGGGTTGAGACCAGTCACAGAAATGTTCCGGCTATCAGCTTGAAAGATTCTTGCCGAATTGTCATGCGGGGTTAGCCATCATTCCGAGAAGGAATGCTCGATTAGGTGCAGCAGGTGTGGGTCGACACCTTCGAGATGGGCGCAGCCACGCTAACCGCGGTGATCGATACTGCTGTGGTGTCATGGGGAGATGCCTGCCTCCTAGCTAGGGCGTTGTTCTTCGCGCGACATCCCGAGCGTGTGTCGATAATGCCAAAAGTATTGACCGGATGGACGTCTTCCAACATTTCGAGCCATTCAGCCCACATAGCCGGCGCGGCCGTGTGGCTTACGCGAATATGACTTCGTGACGTCATCGCTAACCCCGACTCCACCGCAGCGGCCGCACGGAACTTGGGTCGTGCTCCGTTCGGCAGCTGCCGATCCTGGACATCTGCGCGAGGAAGAAAGAAGATGACGACGCACGACGTGATGAAGGCTCGGCCGGGCTCGTGAGGCGGAAGGTCTGCCATGGCAGCGCAAGTGATCCAACGCGACAGACTGGGTGCGCTGACCAAGATCGGGCAGGGCGGCCAAGGCGTGGTTTATCGCGCACCCAACGTTAAGACCAAGTTCGCCGCGTCGATGGTCTACAAGGAATACAAACCCCAGATTCTGGCCGAAATCGATTTCACTGCACTATCTGCGATGCCCGCCCTGGTCGAACAGTCGCTGTCTTATGCCCAGGCCGAACGGCTTATCTCGATTGCTGCCTGGCCCTGCGCCCTGGTCGAAGATGCAGGCAAGTCAACGGGATTCGTGATGCCCGCGATCCCCGAGCGGTTCTTCATCCCACTGACAACCGTTAAAGGGATGTCGTCAACCACCGCCGAATTCCAGCACCTGCTCAATCACTCGTCGGTCTTAGCGGCCCGTGGTATCGAAATTGATGATGCGCAACGTTATACGTTGCTGCGCGAGGTGGCCTCAGGGCTTGCATTCGTGCACAGGCACGGCGTCTGTGTCGGCGATATCTCACCTAAAAACCTGCTGTTTTCCCTGACACCACACGAAGCCGTCTACTTCATCGACTGCGATGCCATGCGGATCAACGGTGTCTCGGCCCTGCGCCAAGTCGAAACACCCGGCTGGGACACAACCCCCGGCGAGGAGCTGGCCACCGTCTACTCCGACACCTACAAACTCGGCCTGCTGGCCCTGAGGCTGCTGGCCGGTGACCACGACACCAAAAGCCCCCAGCACGTGCCGACGAGCACACCAGATCTGTTGCGGCAGATCATTACCGACACGCTTACCAACGCGCCACAGAGCCGCCCACTGCCCGAAGCGTGGACCTATGTCTTGGGCCATGCGATCGAAGAAGCCCAGCATCGAAGGAAAGCAACAGGGGCAGCCCCTGCGCCGGCCAGCATCCCACTCGATCCGCCGCCGATACCCGTCGTCCGTTCCCGACCGTCAGCACCCAGCGGACCCTCCATACCAGCGCCCTCGCCATCAGCTAAACCGGTGTCGACAAGTCCTGATCCTGCTCCCGTGCCCAGCCCTGATTCTCCGTCTGCGTTTCGCGGCCCGCTCGGGATCGCAATCACGGTCGCGGTCGTCGCCATCGCAGCGGTCATCGGGGTCAACGCCCTGGCAAAATCGCACCACCCGCGCGCATCCGAAATCCCTACCGCTGCACCGTATTCACAACCAACCATGCAGCCGTCACAGAACTCGGCCTCAATCGCACAACCCGCGCCATCTTCGGCGCCGTCCGCTCCCGCGTATCAGTACTTCAGAACCCAATGGGGGACGATCTGTATGGTCACGGCAGAGCAAGTCACTTGCCAGGTATGCATCCCGGGTGAGCACATCACCAACGCTTATACATGTACCGATCCTGCGCCAGGGCGTGCAATCAGCACCACGGGCAGCTTCTTCGAAACCGATGCCATAACCATCAACACGTCTTCGGACATCCAGCCGATCTCCGAAGGCTATACCTATCACGCTGAGGGCTGGACGATAGCGGGCGTCGGGGGTTGGGCCCGATTTGCAAACGACACGACCGGTCACGGCTACAAGCTCGCCCCGATGAACTACGACCATTTTTGAGACGGGCCGCCGTGAATTGGAATCGCCCCCATACGAGCGTGCTGGCATGGTTCGGCGACTATGGGCAGGTCACATCGATGTCGAAAGGAGCGTGTTGGTCAGTTCGGTTCCAGCCGTAGGCGCTGATCACGAAACGGTTGCCGTACTTCTTGACCGTCGGATCCGCCACGGCGGGCGGCGTATCCCCGTACCCGAGTTCCGGATCCCGCAAAGAGGTGCCTTGGATCCCTAGCAGGAGTGCCGATTTGAGCTGCGGCGGATTGCCCTGCTTCCAGGCCAATGAGGCATGCGCCATGTTGTGGCCATTCCTCTTTATTGTGATCTCAGCGCTGTAATCGCTCACGTCGCACACTATTGGGCCAAGACCGGTTTGATCTACGTGGTTGACCGAGACCGTGGCCTGTCCCGCGGCGGGCGACGTATTGGACGAACTCGTGCTGGGTTTGTCATTCGAACACCCCGACAGCGCGGCGACGACAGCCATTGCGCCGGCTACGCAGACCATAGACCGATGCATGAACCCCTCCTACTTAAGAGCGAAGTCTCTCATTGCGAATAGATATGCAAGCAATAAGCCGAAGAATGACCTCCGTGCTGATAACTACATAGACACTGTGGAATGGGTGTCTTGCAAGATTCTTGAAACCGTAAGACCACGCAGAGTGTTCGGATTCACTGCCGGCTACAGCGGTTTCTGTCACAAGAATCCCGCAAGAAGCCTGCTGCAAAGTGCACGTGACCGAGAGCGGTTGGGGCAGAAGCCGGTATCAGTAGAAGCGGGGACGAGATGGCCGAAGTAATTGACCCGATGGGCATGCGGTGGACAGTCCGGCGTCGCCGGTGGTATGACCTTTCCCATTTTCCCGTCGGCAGCGACGACCTCGGCCTCGGGGGGTTAGTTCTTCTCGTCATGCTCGTCGGGGGTTGGTGGCCCTTCTGGTTCATCGCACATTGGCTCGGCTTGCGTTGGCGGATCGTCATCGAGCGCGACGGTGAAAAAGTCGGTGAAGAGTGGGTGCGGGGTTTGCGCAGGTCGGACCGGCGCATCCAAGACCTCATTGACTCGGCGACGGCGGGAACGCTGCAGCAATCCTTGCCCGCGCTGCCCGAAACGGGTCCGGCCTGAACTCCGAAACGGTGGCGGCCTTTCGATGGAGGATAGGAGCACGGAATGAAACTGATCGCGGTACTGGCGGTGATGTTTTTCAAGTGGAGTGTGGTGGGAGTGCCTCTGTGGGTGTCCATCTTCGTGCTGGCCCTGGTGGGCCTCGTCGTCGCTTATTGGTACCGGCGGCTCAAGAAGCGCTCTGAGACTGAGACCGCCGATGAATCGGCGGAATTGGCTGACAGCCACGCCGACACTTCCGATGGCGAAGAAGACGGTACGCGTTAGTCATTGATCGCACTGCCAGATGGTGCCCAGATGAACGATTGATCCAACTGCGTCGAAAGAAACTCCGTCGTCGGATGGTGACAAGAAACTTGCAAAACCGCGGCCTCAATATTGCGATGAATCGATCTGGTCCTGCTGAAGGGCTATCAATGAAGCGACGGCTGGTCTCGGCCATGCACTGGACCGTATTCGTGATCACCGGAATGCTCGCCGGCGACGGCGTTTGGCTGCGATGACCGGGTAACGCCACCACGGCAATTCGGGCCGTGGTTGAGGGGGCGGAGGTGGGAGCTGCATGGCTATGAATGCCTCGACGTCCGGTCGCCGCAGCCCGGTTCTTGTTCCTGACCCAGGACCGGCAAGCACATCGAACAATTGGGAACGGTGGACGGTCCCGCGGCCAGCTGCCCGTTCCTGGTATGGGTCAACAAGATCCAAAGACATACGCGGGACCGGATCCTGCGGCGGTCAATGCCAAGCTCGCCGAATTCGCGGACAAGTGACGCAAACTCCAAAAGGCCCGGGGCGCTTTCGTTGTGGCGCACGCCGCTAAAGGCCGGCGATGACGATGCCGACGCCGACCACCATCGCGACCGAGAGAGACACCAGCAGAAAGCTGACGAACCCTTCCTTAGCCGTTGACGCCTCGTGGTCGCCTGTCGCAATCGGCGCGAGTTTGCGGCCGGCGCCCCATGCCGCCGCCAGCAGCGACGCGATCCAGTTCGCGTAGGCGGCGTAGACGATGAGGACCACCGCCGTTACTTCCCAAGCGTTCGGCAAGTGGATATGTGGCCAGAGTAGGCCGAGTAGTACCAGGAACATGCCGTTGAGGACAGCCTCCAGGTGGCTCGACAGCGCCATGCGCGGGTTCTTCAACGCCGGGACGACAAATCCCGTGAGCAGGCCGAGCAGGAACAGCACCAACCCGAGCGTGAACAACACCGTCTGCATATAAGAACAGTAGTGTGAATTGCTGTGTCGCCGAAAGCTTCCCTGGTAACCGCCCAGAGCCGACGCCAGCTAGTTCCTCGGCGTCGCGACGGCACGCACGAAGTTCGTTGCGAAGACGTCGCAGGCGGTTTCGATGTCGGGCAGTTGCAGGCCGGGGACATTCGGCAACACCGGCCGGGTGAGCATGTGAATCATGATGGGGCCCAACAATTGTTGGGCCAGCAGCGGTAGCGGCATGTCGCGGATATGTCCGGCACGAATTTCGGCGTCGAACCAACGACCGAGTACGCCGAGTAACCGCGGGGGGCCGTAGGCCGCCAGCGATTGCACGGCCGGACTGGTGGGCCGTGCGAAGGCCTCGGCGAATATCGCTGGGGCAACCCGGGGTTCGCGGCTCAGCGCGTTCGCCACCGTTCGGTAGAAGCCGCGCACTATTTCGGAAAGGCCGCCAACGGGATGCGCCAGGTATTCCTCGATGTCCAGGATCGGGCTGTGCTGCTCGAAGACGGCGCGCATCAATTCGTCGCGCCCGCCGAAAACCGCGTGCAGGCTGTAGACCGAGCAATCGGCCCGGGCGGCGACGGCCTCCAATGTTGCTGCGGCAAGGCCGGATTCGCTGATGAGCGCGGCTGCTGCGGCCACCGCCCGGTCGCGGACGGGGGGCAGGCCGCCGGGGTCGACTCCGGCCGCGCGGACGGCGTCGTTCAGAGCGGTGCGGGATCCGTCAAAGCGCCGCAACAGCGTGCTCCGGGATATCCCCGCCTCCGCGGCGATCATCGCGACTGGAACGTCGGCGACATCCTTGCGCAGCTTTTCTGCGGCGCGCAGCGCGGCCTCCACCACTTGTGGCGTCGATACCGGCCGGGCCATACCGCCTCCTTCGCGTATCTGATACATTACTTGATGTAGTCTGCAATTGTATTCCAAACTCCGAAGGAGTGTCGAGCGATGACACAAGTTATGCAGACCCAGGTATGCGTTGCCGGAGGCGGCCCCGCCGGCATGGTGCACGCTCTGCTGCTCGCTCGCGCCGGAGTCCGGGTTGTCGTGCTGGAAAAGCACAACGATTTCCTGCGCGACTTCCGCGGCGACACCGTGCACCCAAGCACGCTGCGGATCATGGACGAGCTCGGATGCATCGACGAGTTCCTGAAACTGCCACACACCAAGATCGACCGTCTTGCCTTCGACACCGGCGGCTCGATTCGCACGATCGGCGACTTCAAGGTGCTCAAATGGCTGGGCTTCAAACAGCCCTACATCGCCATGATGCCGCAGTGGGACTTCCTCGACTTCCTTGCCGAAAAGGCTTCTATCTACCCGGAATTCACCCTAGTCCGTAACGCGGAGGTCACCGACCTGATCTTCGACGGCGATCGGGTGGTGGGCGTGCGTACGCCGGGTCTGGAGGTGCGGGCCGAGTTGGTGGTGGCCGCCGACGGGCGCAAGTCGGCGGTGCGCGCGGCGGCGGGGTTGCAGACCGCTGCGGCGCATTCGCCGATGGACGTGTTGTGGTTCCGGCTGAAATGGCGCCCCGGAGACCCCGAAGAACTGTTCGGCGTGGTTCGTAAGGGCCTGTTGATGGCGATGATCTACCGGGGCGACTACTGGCAGGTCGCCTATCTGATGCCGAAGGGAGCCAGCCCGCGCGGTGGGCCGTTGGAGGAGTTCAAGGAAAAGATCGTCACCGCACAACCGCGGCTGCGTGAGCACGTCAACGATCTGACTTCGTGGGACGACACCAGCGAGCTCGACGTGCGGGTGGACCGGCTGCAGACCTGGTGGCGCACCGGGCTGCTGTGCATCGGCGATGCGGCGCACGCGATGTCGCCGGCCGGTGGGGTCGGCATCAATCTCGCGGTCGCCGATGCCGTGGCCGCGGCCAACATCCTGTGCGGCCCCTTGCGCGAAGGTCGGCTGACCGACGCCGACCTGGCCAAGGTGCAGCGCCGCCGCGAGTTGCCGACTCGGATCATTCAAGCGGGTCAGGTGCTGGTGCAGGACAAGGCGGTCGCGCCCAACTTGAGCGGTGACCTGTCGCCGATCCAGATTCCGAAGATCATCGGTTGGGGCCCGCTGCAAGCGCTTCCGGCGCTTCTGGTCGGGCGCGGCTTCCGCCCGGAGCATGTCCGCACTCCGGATATCCACGCCTAGGGGCGGGCGCGGAATGCAATTACCGCTCGATGCGGTTGTATGAGGGCGTGACTATCAGACTCGGATTGCAGATCCCGAACTTTTCCTATGGCACGTCCGTCGCAGAGCTGTTTCCCTCGGTCAAGGCGCAGGCTCAAGAAGCCGAGGCCGCCGGGTTCGACACCGTCCTGGTGATGGACCACCTCTATCAGCTGCCGGGACTGGGTGAACCGGACGAACCCATGCTCGAGGCGTATACCGCGTTGGGGGCGCTGGCCACCGCGACCGAGCGGGTGCAGCTCTCCACGTTGGTCACCGGCAACACTTACCGCAACCCGACCCTGCTGGCCAAGGCGATCACGACGCTTGACGTCGTCAGCGCGGGACGCGCCATCCTGGGTATCGGGGCGGGCTGGTTCGAACTGGAGCACAAGCAGCTGGGGTTCGACTTCGACACATTCACCCAGCGCTTCGAAAAGCTCGACGAAGCGCTGCAGATCATCGTGCCGATGCTGCACGGCGAGCGGCCGACCTTCGACGGGAAGTGGTACCACACCGAGAGCGCGATCAACGAGCCCCGCTATCGCGACCACATCCCGGTCATGCTCGGCGGCGCCGGCGAGAAGAAGACGTTTCGGTTGGCCGCCCGCTACGCCGACCATCTCAACCTGATCACCGACATCGACGACCTGCCCCGCAAGCTGGACGTCTTGCGCCAGCGCTGCGCCGAAATCGACCGCGACCCAGACACTTTGGAGACCAGCACCCTGCTGACCGTGGTGGTCAGCGATGCACCCGTCGACATCGGCGGGCCGCGTGGTGGCCGAGCGGTCGTCGGAACGCCCGATCAGATCGCCGATCAAATCAAACGCCGCGTGCTCGACGTGGGCGTCGACGGCGTGATCGTCAACCTTCCGACCCACGGCTACACGCCCGGCGTCATCACAAAGGTGGGCGAGGCGCTCCGGCCGCTCGTGGACGCGTAATCACTCCAGGAGGCTAGGGTGAATTGCTATGTCGCCGAGTGATGGTCAGGGCCTAGTAGGCGCGCACAGCGCGATTCGCGCCTTCTGGGAGGAAGAGGGCGCGCGGTACGACCAAAAGGACGCGCACGGCATCTTCTCCGAGGCCGAACGCCAATTGTGGACGGCGGCGCTGGGTGCGATCCCGCCCTCCTCCCGGGTGCTCGACATCGCGACTGGCACGGGATTTGTCGCGCTGTTGCTGGCCGAGCTCGGTCATCAGGTAACCGGATTCGACGCGTCGCGGGCGATGCTGGCGCACGCGCGGGCCAAGGCCGCCGAGCGTGGGATGGCCATCACCTTCGTCGAGGGTGTGACCGAACGGCTGCCGTTTCCCGATGCCAGTTTCGATGCCGTGACGGCCCGGCACTTCATTTGGACCCTGGTCGAACCCGACAAGGCATTCGCCGAATGGCGCCGCGTCCTGACTCCGGGCGGGACGCTGGTTGCCGACTGCTCATTGAATACTCAAGTGGCAGCACATCATTACTCCGACGAGGTCGCGGCCGCGTTGCCGTTCAGCGAAGTCGGCGACCCTGAACCGATTGTCGAGGCGCTGCGATCCGCGGGATTCGGGGACGTTGACCTCCATATCGTCGGCGACGACGGCGAGCGCCAGCGTGCGGTGCTGTGCGCCCGGGCCACTATCGGACAGTGAGGACGCTCTGGTGAGTCGGCTCGAGGACTACCGATCCCTGTACCAGGCTTACCTGAAGTGCTGTAACGAACACGATTTCGATGGAATGGCGTCGTTCTACACCGCGGCCATCAAGGTCAACGACGCCCCGATGGATCCCGCCGCCGTTGCGGCGCAATTCGCGCCGATCGTCTCCGCGTTTCCTGACTGGCATTGGGACATGCGGCACCTCGTCGTCGATGACGACTACATCTCGGTTCACTTCACCGTCACCGGCACTCATCGCGGCATCTTCCAGGGCATCGAAGCGACCGGTCGCCGGGTGAGCATTTCGGAGTTCACCCTCTATCGCGTCGCGGACGGGAAGTTCGCCGCGGTGTGGGACCTCGCCGACATGGGCGCGGTCCTGCAGCAGATCGGCCGGGATTAACCTGCCACATTTCGCTTAACGCGCCAATACCGAACGGGTGTGGAACGATTCGGCGCGTGGCCAAACAGTATGCGTGGTCGAACACGGAACGCGAACGTGACCGGCTCGCGCGCCAAGGCGAGCAGCTGCGTCCTGCCACCGACAAGCTGTTCCGCGCAGCAGGCATCGGTCCGGGCGCTCGGGTGCTCGACTGCGGGTCGGGCGGCGGCGATGTCGCGATCATCGTGGCCGATCTCGTCGGCTCGTCGGGCGAAGTCCTGGGCATCGACCGCGACCCCGACAACGTCGAGGCCGCGAGCCGCCGCGTCGCGGACCTGGGGCTGTCGCATGTCCGCTTCGAAACCGGCGACATTTCCGTCCCGCCGGAGGGGCCGTTCGACGCGATCGTCGGCCGGTTGGTGCTGATGTATCAGCCCGACCTGGAGGCCGTGCTGAGTGCCCTCGCCGATCGCCTGGTGGCGGGAGGCGTGATGGCCTTTCTTGAGTTCGAGCACATGTCGTCCGCCGGCGTCATCATGTCTCCCCAGAGCCCGTCGATAGAGCAGCTGTCGCGGTGGATGACAGCGGGATTTCTCGCCACCGGGGTCCCGGAACGGGTGGCATCGCGGTTGCCGTCGGTGCTGCGTTCGATCGGCCTGGTCCCACAGCCGCCCTATGAGGTTTCCGGTCTCGTCTACCACGGCGCCGACGTGGTGGACCATGTGAGCACGCTGCTGCGGGGGCTGTCAGGGGTGCTGACCACCAACGGCATCGCCAGCGAGGATGAGCTCGACATCGACGTCTTCGCCGAGCGGGTCAGGGTGGAGTGCGGTCCCGACCCGGTATTGATGGTGAGCCCGAACCTCGCGGTGTGGGCCAAAAAGCCATAACTTGGTGAGCAGAATGAGGATTAATCGGCTCGGCGCATCGGGGCTGGCGTTTGCCGCCTACACCGCGGGGATGCTCGTGCTGGAACGACGCATGCGTGCGACCGGCGGCCCGGGCATCATCCCGTTTGAATTGGCCGGCAACGCTTCTCGGGCCGAGGCCATCATGGCCCGCTGGGGCAGCGACGGCCGGCGCGCCGCACTGATATCCACGTGGCTGGATTTCGGCTACATGACCACCTATGGCGTCTTCGCCGCCCTGCTCGTGGAGCGCACCCGTCGGCGCCGTGGCCACCCGGCCGCCCTGCCCGCCATCGTGGGTGTCGCCGTCGCCGGCGATGCGGTCGAGGGCGTCTCGCTGCTGAAGGTGCTCAACGGAAACCGTGTCGCCGAGAATGCGCGACGCGCGCGCACCGCCGCCCTGATCAAGTTCGCCGTGCTCGCCCTGGCACTGGGATACGTGGGCGCGGGATCACTGCCGCGCCGGTAGCACCCGCCCTGGCCCAGTGCTGTTTTCGGTAGTCGGCTCGGTATTTCAACGGATGTCGCCCCACCGCCGCGTTGGCATAGTCGTTGGCTAATCAACAGCAATCCACGCGTGTGGGGAGAAGAATCCAGTGATTTCACCGGTAGTGGGCAAATGACCGCGACGACAACGGCCCCGCGAGACAGCTCCATCGAAGTCGGCCAAGTCAGCACCCGCTACTGGGAAGCAGGCGACGGCGCGCCCGTGGTGCTGATCCACGGCGGCGGTGCCGGCGCCGACGCCTGGGGAAACTGGGTGACGTCGATCCCCATGTTCTCGGCTCGTTTCCGCACCATCGCCTACGACATGGTCGGGTTCGGACAGAGCCTGCCCGGCGACGACGCGTTCGAGTACTCGCAACCGGCCCGCGTCGCGCATCTAGCGGCCTTTCTCGACGCGCTGGGGCTCGAGAAGGTGTCTCTGGTCGGCAACTCGATGGGCGGCGCGACCGCACTCGGGCTGGCGATGACCGATCCGGCCCGGGTCAGCAAGCTGGTCCTGATGGGCAGCGCCGGGCTTAACCGAAGCTTCTCGCCGCAGCTGCAGACGATCTTGAACTACGCCGAGCCCAACTTGGACGGCATGGCGAGAATCGTCGATGCGCTGACTCACGAAAGTTTCACGCCACCAAAGGGTCTCGTCGAGTACCGGTACAAACTCACCTGCGACGACAAGGTGATGGACGCCTACCGGCGCACGATGGCCTGGGTCAAAGACCAAGGCGGGCTGCACTTCGAGGAAAGCGATATCGCCACGGTAAAGGTTCCGACGCTGGTTGTTTCCGGGCGCGAGGACGCGGTAGTGCCGTTGCTTGAGTCCGTCCGCTTCCACCAGCTCATCGACCGGTCTCACCTGTACGCGATTCCACGTTGCGGCCATTGGGCGATGTTGGAGCATCCCAAGGAGTTTGCCCGCATCTCGATCGACTTCCTGCTGGCAGAGGACGAACGCGATGAGTCCGTCTGAGCTGAGCCGCATGTTCGAGGACGGGCTCGCCAGCAGGGACGCGTGGCACGCGATCCGCACTCTCGACGCGACACTTGTGGATCGGTATGGGCTGTCTGCCGATGAGTGGGAGATCGTCCGGAACAAGCCGACGCCGGACAAGTTGGCCCCGTTGGGGGTACCGCCCCTGTTGGCCATGTGGGGCTCGTTCATTTGCAACCCCGAATTCGAGCGGGCGATGAGCGCGCGCGAATACTTCACCACCGCAGTCTCAAACGGGGAGCACTGATGGGCAAGGTTGTCGGAGCCTTCGCGACATCGCACACGATGTTTCCCAGCACTGGCGTGGAGCAGCAAGCGCAGAAGGTCGTTGACGGTTTCCGCGAACTCGGGCGCATGGTATACGACCTCAACCCCGATCTGGTGATCTTTGTGTCGTCCGAACACGGACCGACGCTGCTGCCGAGCGGTCCCCAACCCCCGTTCACCGTGCCGGTGGTGGATTCATTTCAGACCTTCGGCGAAATGGACATCCCCAGGGTCGAGATCCCGTCGAACGCGGAGTTTGCGAAGAACTTCCTCTGCTACAGCACGACGCGGGGTTTCGATATCGCCTCGATGAACACCATTCGCGCCGACCACGGATTGGCCATCCCAATCCTGATGATGTTTCCGAGCAACGACGTTCCGGTGATGCCGCTGATTATCGGGACCCAATCACAGTGTTCGACCGCGACCGCGGCTCGTTGCTATCTCCTCGGGCGGTTGCTGGCCGGCTACGTGGCGACGCGCGAGGAAAGGGTGGTCGTGGTGGGGTGCGGTGGTCTGTCCCACTGGCCGGGCACCGCCCAGATGGGCCGGATCAACGAACCGTTCGATCAAGAGTTTCTGGCCCTGCTGTCGGCCGGCGATGGCGGCTATGCCGCGGCCTGGTCGAACGACTACATCGTCGAGCACGCGGGCAACGGCGGCCTGGAGATTCGTAACTGGATCTTCGCCGCGGCGGCTATTGGCGACGCGGGCGGCGCGAGCCTCTACTACGAACCGATCAAACCGTGGGCAACGGGTATGAGTGCGTTTGCCTTTGCCACGCCCCCGGAAGTCAACGTCTGACCCGCGGCACGGCCGTCGTCGAGCACGATTGAAATGAGGAATATGAGCGTCGAAAATGCGCGCGGCTGCAAGCTGGTCAAGGTCGCCGACTACGCCGACTTGGTCGACAAGGAACCAATTGCCGTCGATGCCGGCAGTGAGGAAGTGATGCTGGTGCGAGTCGGGGACGCGGTCTACGCGATATCGAACATCTGCAGTCACGCCGACGCGTGGTTGGATTCGGGCCAGCTTCATCCGGAGACGCTGGAGATCGAATGTCCGTTGCATGAAGGCAAATTCGATCTGCGCACCGGGGCGCCGACGGCGGAACCGTGTACCGAACCGGTACAGAAATACGACGTCGTGATCGACGGCGGCGGGGTCTTCATCGCGACCACGGATGACGACTAGCGTGCCCAGCGCTGTCCAGGACGCGCGGTATCTGATCATCGGCGGAGGCCTCGCGGCAGTGAGCGCGGTTGACACGCTGACCAGGAAGGGCGCCGCCGGGTCGGTGCGCATGGTTTGCGCCGAAAGTCGACTTCCCTACGCCAGACCCCCGTTGTCGAAGGCGGTCCTATCCGGAGACGCCGAGTTGTCCTCGGTGTACCTGAAGCAAAGCGAGTACTACCGCGACAAGGGGATCGAGGTCGTCCTGGGCGATGCGGCCACCGGGCTGAACACCGAAAATCGGGTCGTCACATTGGCATCCGGGGCGCAATTCGCCTACGAGAAGGCGCTTATCGCGACCGGCGTGATGCCCGCCGCGCTCGACATTCCGGGTTTCTCGCTGCGGGGCGTCCATACCCTGCGTAATCTCGACGACGCACTCAGTCTGCAACAGGCGATTACCGCCTTTACCACCGTGGTCATCATCGGGGGCGGCTTCATCGGCTGCGAGGTGGCCGCGACCGCGATCTCGCTGGGCGCGGATGTCCATGTCGTCGAAATGGATTCGTATCTGATGGAGCGGGTAGTCGGACCCGACGTCGCGGCAACCCTTACCGAGCGCCACCAGCGCGCCGGAGTGAAGACACACCTCGGCGCGACAGCCGTCGAGATCTGCGGCGATTCCAAGGTCGAGGGCGTCCGCCTGGACTCCGGCGCGACGATCGCCTGTGACATCGCTGTGGTCGGCGTCGGCAGCCGAACCGGAACCTCCTGGCTCGACGGGACCAACGTCGAGCTTTCGCACGGGGGGATCGTGGTCGACGCGCATTGCCGCACCACGGATCCTCAAGTGTTCGCCGCGGGCGACGTCGCCGCGATGTATTCGCCGCTGCTAGGCCGGCACGTGCGCATCGAGCACGAGTCGAATGCGCAGCACCAGGGCGCGGTCGCCGCCCGAAACATGTTGGGCGGCAACGCAGTATGTGACGCGTTGCCCTTCGTGTGGTCCAAACAGCTTGACCTCGACATGTGGTGTGTCGGCGATACCCGGGGGCACGATCGCGTGGAACTCGCCGGTGACGTCGCGGGCTGCAAATTTGTGGCCGTCTACTCGGCCCAGGGGAGCGCCATCGGGGTGTTCGGTGTCAATAGCAAGGCACTTGGGACCGCGCGGAAGCTGTTGCGCAACGAGGCACCGCGGTTCGCCGCAGGTGACCTTCTTGATGCCGCGGCCCACTAACGCATCGTTCGTCGCGCGGGTCCGGCCCGATCACTCCGGCGAATTCCTGGGCGGCTTCGCCGTGGCTCAGTATCATGCTGTCGCATGGGACGGTGGCATGGTGCTGCGCACTAGGCGTTCAGCACCGACTCTGGTGCCGGCCGCGGCTGCCCGCGGCGGGTGCTACGAATGTGCGATCAATGAAGCGAAATGAGGGCAACCTACCCGCGGACGTGACGAGTTTCATCGGCCGTCGCCACGAACTCGCGGAACTACGTGCACAGCTGTCCGCATCACGGCTGGTAACCCTGACGGGTGTCGGGGGCGTCGGGAAGACGCGTATGGCGATCAAGGTCGCGGCCGACTCGCGCAGAGCCTTCGCGGACGGGGCCTGGTTCGTCGAGCTGGCGGCGTTGCAGGACCCCGCGGCGTTGGCCGAAACGGTAGCCACCGCGCTGGGTGTGGTGAAGCAAACGCGGCGTGCGCCGCTGTCGCAACTCCATCACCACCTGGCCGGCAAGCAGATGCTCGTCATCCTCGACAATTGTGAACACCTCAGCGCCGCGTGCGCAGAACTCGTCGACGAGCTGCTCCGCGCCGCGCCGATGCTGCGATTCTTGGTGACCAGCAGGCACTCGTTGGGGGTGCTGGGCGAGTACATCTTCACCGTGCCACCCTTGTCGACGCCGCGATCGGGAACGCGGCTCGACGCCTTCTCGTTGGACGAGTTCGACGCCGTCGCCCTGTTGCGCGCCCGGACATCGGACAGCGGATCCGGGTTTGACATCACCGAGGAGAACAGTGCGCTGGTGGCGCGGCTGTGCGAACGCCTCGACGGCATCCCGCTTGCCATCGAACTCGCGGCGGCTCGACTGCGGACACTGCCCGTGGGTGAAGTCCTCGAACGATTGGACAGTCGTTTCCAGCTGCTGAGCGCAGGCAACAGCTCGGCGCTGCCACGTCACCAGACCCTCGCGGCGCTGATCGATTGGAGCTACGCCTTGTGCTCCGCCAAAGAACAGGCGCTGTGGGGGCGTTTATCGGTGTTCGCGGGCAGTTTCACGCTGGCGGCTGCCGAGGCGGTTTGTGCGGGCGACGGTCTGACCAGCGACGAGATCGTCGATCTGGTCGATGCCCTGGTACACAAGTCGATTCTCATCGTGGAGCGAGCCGGCGAGCAGATGCGCTACCGGCTGCTCGAAACTCTTCGCGAGTACGGCAAGGACCGGCTGACGAAGAAAGAACAGTTGCAGCAACTCCACCTTGCGCACCGCGACTATTTCCTGCGGCTCGCCGAGCGAAGTTTCGCGGAGTGGTGTGGCCCCGATCAACCCACCTGGCTGGCCCGCCTCCGGGAAGACCACACCAACCTCAGGAGCGCCTTCGATTACTGCATCGAAGCCGATCAATCGGAACAGGCGTGCGCGATGGCCGCCGCGCTGCAGTGGTACTGGATCGCGGGCGGAAGCCTCGGCGAGGGACGACGCTGGCTTCGTCAGGCCTTGTCCTCGATCGGCACGGAAGCTTCCTGCCGCACTCGCGCCAACGCCATGTGGGTCGATGCCTACCTTGCGTTGCTGCGCGGCGAGGTGACCGAAGCGCGAACCAGGCTCGACGATGCGGACAAGCTCGCGGCGATGATCGACGCGCCCGATCTCTGCGGCTACATCGCGCAGCTTCGCGGCATGGCCGCCCTCTTTGGCGGTGAGCCGGCCGAGGCCAGGATCTACTACGAACGCGGGATGGCAAGCCACGAGGAACGCGGTGACGTCGCGGGCGTTCTAGAGATGCTGTTCCAGCTTGCGGTGGTCTATTTGTTCACTGGCGAACAGGAATTGGCGATCTCAGCCTGCGAGAAGTCGCTGCAACTGAGCGCTCGTTACGGCGAACGCTGGGCCGCGTCCTACGCCTTATGGGCGCTGTCGCTGAACAAATGGACGGCGGGCGATTACGTCGAGGCCACCGAGCAGGCCCGGCAAAGTCTGCGGATGAAGCTTGAGTTCCGTGATCATCTCGGGATTGCACATGTGGTCGAGCTCTTCGCCTGGATCGCCGCTTCGGACGGGCGTTACGCCGAAAGTGCACGGCTGTTGGGGGCCGCCCGCACAATCTGGGACAACCTGGGAACGTCGATGGGTGCGTTCGGGACGGATTTGGCCAACTGCCACGCCGGCACCGAGGCGCGGCTGCGTACGGTGCTCAGTGCGCGGGAGGCGGAGGCATTGATCGCCGGCGGGGCCCTGCTGAGCACCGATCTGGCAACGGCCAACCTCCTCGGTGTCGAGGACGCCGCAAGCTCACCGCCGCGCAACGACGAATCCCCTTTGACCCCACGGGAAATGGAAGTCGCGGAACTGGTGGCGCGGGGGATGAAGAATCGAGAGATCGGGGCGGAATTGGTGCTGTCCAGTCGCACGATAGACAGCCATATTCAGCACATCCTGAGCAAATTGGACTTCAACTCGCGTAGCCAGATCGCCGGATGGATCGCCAGCCGGCACTGATCCGGCGCCCGTCGACTACTGAACTCGGAGTATTTCGGTACCTCACTAGGTAGTTCAACGGATGTCACGTCGTTGCGGCGTTGGCATAGTCGCTTGCTAAATCGAAAGCGATCTACGTGGGGAGAAGAGCCTGGTGACTGCCGCCGACCAACGAATCGAAACAGGCGTGGCTTCGAAGTGGCCGCGGTATCTGCAGGCCGAACTGGGCTTCAGCAATCACTGGCACCCGGCCCTGTTCGGCCACGAACTGGCCGAAGGCGGGTTCGCATCGGTGAAGATGCTGGGCACGCAGATTCTGCTGACCCGTGTCGACGGGCAAGTGCGCGCGATCGCGGATCAGTGCGCGCACCGCGGCGTGCGGTTCTCCGCGCAGCCCTTGTGTTTTCAGAAGGGCACCGTGTCGTGCTGGTACCACGGCTGGACCTACAGCCTGGCCGACGGGCAGCTCACCGATGTGCTGACATCTCCGGAATCGCCGGTGATCGGGCAGGTCGGTATCCCCGTCTTCGCGGTCGAAGAACAACAGGGCCTGATCTTCGTGTTCGTCGGCGACCAGGAGCCCCCCGCGTTGAGTGAGGACGTTCCGCCGGGATTTCTCGACACCGACACCCACTGCCTGGGGATCCGCCGCACCGTCGCGGCGAACTGGCGGCTTGGTGTGGAGAACGGCTTCGACACCACCCACATCTTCATGCATCGCGACTCACCGCTGGTCTCCGGCAACAAACTCGCTCTGCCATACGGGTTTGTCCCGGCCGACCGCGGGGCGATGGAGGTCCACTCACAGGGCTGGCCCAAAGGCGTGGTGGACAATCTCGCCCAGAACTACAAGCCGGTCTTCGAAGCGCAGCTGGGCGGCCAGCCCGTGCTGCAATGCCAGCTGTCCGGCGATGAAAAGCGAGTAGCCGCACGGGTAAGCGTGTGGCTGCCGGGAGTGCTCAAGGTCGATCCCTTCCCGGACCCCACGCTGGTGCAGTACGAGTTCTATGTTCCGGTCGGTGCCAACGAGCACGAGTACTTCCAGGTGTTGCAGCGCAAGGTCACAAACGAGGCCGACGTCCAGGCCTTCGAGGACGAGTTCGAGAACAAGTGGCGCGACCTCGCCTTGCACGGATTCAACGACGACGACGTCTGGGCTCGTGAGGCGCAAGAAGAGTTCTACAGCCACCAAAACGGATGGGCTAACGAGCACCTGTTCCCGCCCGACATGTGCATCACCAAGTGGCGGCAACTCGCGTCCACCCACGCTCGCGGCATCTCTCGGGGTCTGCGAAGCGGTGGTGGCTCGTAACGCGCGCGCCGTTGCCGACCCGGAGAGCGAATGTCTCATCCCTACCGCGCCAGGAGCGTCCATGGCTAAATTCGTCACCACCCAAGATCAGCGGTGGGCGTCGGCTTATCTGGCGGGGTTCAACGTCGAAGAGTGTCGGCTGTGGGACAAGGGCAATCTTTTCGCCGGCATCTTCAAGCTGCCGAAAGGGTTTGTCTTCCCGCATCATTCCCATCGGAGCTGGGTGCAGATCTTCGTGCTGGATGGGCAGATTCGGGTCGACCTGGATGGGCATGAGCCGAAATCAATCTCAGCCGGCGGCTACTACTTCGTCGAACCGGGCGACCCCCACGTCGAGACGGTGGAGGAGGACCTTACTGCCTTCGTGACCACCGCCGAGAACCGGGAAGCCCTCAACGAAGCCTTCATCTGAGGTCGACAAATGAAGATTGCATCCTCTGATCTCGTTGCAGCACCGACAATTTTGTCGAGGCACAAGCGGACCGCGTCGATCGCCGATTCGGCGCCGATGAAGCCGCTTCGCGGCGTCGGCTCCATGTCGGCGTTCGCGCTGGACACCTTCGTCACGATGTTCACCACGCGATTCGCGTGGCGCGAATTCCTGGAACAGACCTGGTTTGTCGCCAAGGTGGCGATGTTCCCCGCGTTGATGCTATCGGTGCCGTATGTGGTGCTGACGGTGTTCACGTTCAACGTGCTGCTCGTGGAATTCGGTGCCGCTGACCTTTCCGGAGCCGGCGCCTCGCTCGGCGCGGTAAACCAGATCGGCCCGTTCGTCACGGTCCTCGTCGTTGCGGGAGCGGGGGCCTCGGCGATGTGTGCCGACCTTGGGGCGCGGACAATCCGGGAAGAGCTCGACGCGTTGAAGGTCATGGGTATCGACCCGATCCAGGCGCTGGTCGTTCCGCGCGTGCTGGCCGCGACCGTGGTCGCGCTGCTGTTGTCCTCGCTGGTGACGTTGACCGGGGTCACCGGTGCGTTCTTTTTCTCGGTGTTCTTCCAGCACGTCACACCCGGGGCGTTCGTGTCAGGCATGACTCTGGTGACCGGATTGCGAGATGTGTTGGTGGCCATGGTCAAAGCGACCATGTTCGGGCTCACTGCCGGTCTGATCGCCTGTTTTCAGGGTGTCAACGTCAGGCGCGGGCCCGCGGGAGTGGGTAACGCCGTGAACGAAACGGTGGTGTTCTCGTTCGTCCTCTTGTTCATCATCAATCTGATCATCACCGCCCTCGGGTTCGAGGTGACCAAATGAGCACCAGCACCTTGGCCGATCAGTGGGTGCCGCGTGCGGCGCGGATCAGAGAGCTGCGGGACGGTTGGCGCCGGATCGGTGAGCAGACCAGGTTCTACGGAAAAGCGCTCGGCTCGGTCGCCCACGCCGTCATCTATTACCGAGCCGAGGTGCTGCGTCAGATCGCGGCGATGAGCCTTGGCACCGGCTCGCTGGCCATTATCGGCGGAACGGTCGCGGTGGTCTCGTTCATCACGATGTCCAACGCCGGCGCGCTCGCCAGCCAGGGCTACAACCAGCTGTCGCAGATCGGGGTCGAGGCGCTGAACGGCTTCGCGTCGGCGTTCGTCAACACCCGTTTGGTCATCCCCTTCACCGCGGGTATCGCCTTCGCCGCCACCATCGGCGCCGGATCCACCGCTCAGCTCGGTGCCATGCGGATCAACGAAGAGATCGACGCGCTGGAGGTCATGGGCATCCGCTCCATCGCCTACCTCGCCTCGACTCGGATCGGCGCAGGCGTTTTCGTCGTCATCCCGCTGTACTGCGTGGGACTGCTACTGGGTTACACGGCAGGCTATTTCGTCACCACTCTCATCTACGGCCAGTCCAGTGGCGTGTATCAGCATTACTTCAACACCTTTCTGATTCCCGCGGACCTACTGCGGTCATTCGTCGTCACGATCGCCGAAGTGACCGTGATCATGCTGATCCACACCTACCACGGCTACACCGCGGCGGGGGGGCCCGCGGGTGTCGGCAAGGCTGTCGGCCGAGCGACCCGGACCTCGCTGATCGGAGCGGCATTCATCGTGCTGTTCGTCACCCTGGCCCTGTACGGTCAGACCGGCAACTTCAACTTCGCGGGCTGACCCATGGCACGCCGAGGACGAGCCCAGATCGCC
The DNA here is from genome assembly GCF_010730355.1 of Mycobacterium florentinum. Lineage (NCBI taxonomy): Bacteria > Bacillati > Actinomycetota > Actinomycetes > Mycobacteriales > Mycobacteriaceae > Mycobacterium > Mycobacterium florentinum. Next base: position 2,533,367 of record NZ_AP022576.1, on the reverse strand, counting down.
GCCGAATGGTTGGCGCTCCCGTTGGTTGCCGGCATCGTCGCCGCCGCGGTGTTGAGTGTCGCGTCCTTCAACCGAACGTTCTCCGCGGCCGTGCCGGTCACGTTGAAATCCGATCGCTCGGGTCTGGTCATGGAGCCGTACTCGAAGGTGAAGATGCGCGGCGTGCAGGTCGGACACGTCGCGACGATCTCCAGCGGGCTCAACTCGCAGACCCTGCAACTCGAGATCGACCCCGACAAGATCAACTTCATCCCCGCCAACGTCGAGGCGAGGATCAATGCCACCTCGCTGTTCGGCGCGAAGTACGTGGACCTGATCTACCCCAGCAACCCCAGCCCCAAACGGCTCGCCGCCGGTGCGGTACTGCTTTCGAAAAACGTTGCCACCGAGGTCAATACCGTCTTCGAAAATCTCGTGCAACTCATCAAACAGATCGACCCGGCCAAGCTCAACGCGGTGCTGTCGGCCATCGCCGAAGGCGTGCGCGGACAGGGCGAGCGCATCGGCCAATCGATCACCGACACGAATCAGGTTCTGCTGGCTGTCAATCCGCGCACCGAGACGCTACGTGCCGACTGGCGCGCGCTGCAGCGCGTCGGCGACGTGTACGGCGCGGCCGCCGACCACCTCATCGACACCCTCGCTGCACTCACCACCACCAGCGCCACGGTGACGACACAAGCCACCCAACTCGACGCGCTGCTGGCGGGCGTGGCGGGCTTGTCTCGCAGCGGCATTGACGTGCTGGGCCCCAGCAAGGACAACCTCATCACAGCAGTCAACGTGCTGCGGCCCACGACCGATCTGCTGATGAAATACAACCCGGAGCTGACGTGTCTCCTCGTCGGCGCCGACCGCACCCTCGGTGACTGGTCTCAGATGCTCGGGGGCAGCAACGGCAAGTCCTTGATCATGGACGCCCAGTTGCTGCTCGGCGACGACCCGTACCGGAATCCGCAAAACCTGCCGGTCGTCGCCGCGAAGGGCGGGCCCGGCGGCAAACCCGGATGCGGGTCGCTGCCCGACGTCGCGCAGAACTGGCCGGTGCGTTACCTGGTCACCGACACCGGTTTTGGCACCGGGTTGGACATCCGGCCGAATCCGGGCATCGGCTTCCCCGGATGGGCCAACTACTTCCCGGTGACCCGCGGCACACCCGAGCCACCAAGCATCCGCTACGTGGGCGGGCCGGCTCCCGGTCCCGTGCCATACCCGGGTGCCCCGCCTTACGGCGCGCCTCAGTACGCGCCCGACGGCACCCCCCTGTACCCGGGCGTCCCCCCTCCGCTCCCTCCCCCCACCCCAACGGACGGGGGGCGCCCGCCCAACGATGCCAATCCGCCGACGCCGTGATACCCGGCAGCGGTCGGCGTACTACAACCGGAAATCACGAGTGCGAGAGGTGAATTGCCTTGCGGGGTAACCTAACAGGACTCCTGTTACGCCTTGCGACCTTCGTCGTGGTGTGTGGAATCGGCGCGTTCGCGCTGGTCGCTATCTACGGACAGCTGCGATTCGAGAACGAGAAGAGCTACAACGCCATCTTCACCACGGTCAGTGGATTGCAGAACGGGAACTTCGTGCGCATCGCCGGCGTGGAAGTCGGCAAGGTCAAGAACATCCAGATTTCCGGCGACGCCACGGTGCGGGTGACCTTCTCCGCCGACGACTCGGTGGTCCTCACCCAAGGCACCAGGGCGGTGATCCGGTATGCCGACCTGATCGGCGGGCGCTATCTGGCCCTCGAGGATGGCCCGGGGCCGACGGCGAAGCTGCCTCCCGGCGGCACCATCAAAGTCGCCAACACCGCGCCGGCGCTGGACCTGGATGCGCTGATCGGTGGGTTCCGGCCGTTGTTCCGCGCGTTGGACCCCACCCAGGTCAATACGCTTACCTCGCAACTGATTGCGGCGTTTCAAGGCCAAGGCGCGACCATCGGCTCGATTCTGGCCCAGACCGCCGCGCTGACGAACACGCTTGCCGACCGTGACGAGCTGATCGGTCAAGTCGTGGTGAACCTCAACACCGTGCTCGGATCGCTGGCCGGGCACAGCGACAAGTTCGCCACCGCCGTCGACTCGCTCTCCGAACTCATGCACGCGCTGGCCGAGCGCAAGCAAGACCTCGTCAACAGCGTGGCGTACGGCAACGCGGCCGCCGGCTCGATCGCCGACCTGCTGTCGCAAGCGCGGGCTCCGCTGCAGAAAACCGTGCACGAGACCGACCGCACCGCCGGCAACGTGGAAGCGGATCACGACTATTTCGATGACTTCCTCAAGACGCTTCCCGACGCCTACCGGGTGCTGGGCCGGCAAGCTCTGAACGGCGACTTCTTCAGCTTCTACATGTGTGACCTGATCTTCAAGGTCAACGGCAAAGGTGGCCAGCCGGTCTTCATCAAGGTCGCTGGGCAGGACACGGGCAGGTGCACACCGCGATGAAACGCTTCCAAGACCGCAACCCGGTCGTCATCGGCATCGTCACCGTCGTCGTGGTGGCCGCCCTGACCGTCGCCACGTTGAACTATAACCGGGTGCCGTTCATCACCTCTGGCACAACATATTCGGCGTACTTCGAAGAGGCGGGCGGCCTGACCACGGGGGCCCCGGTACAGGTGCTGGGATTCAAATCCGGCCAGGTCAAATCCATCAGCCTCGACCCGCACGGCGTGCTGGTTTCCTTCACGGTGGCCGACGACGTCCGGCTGGGCGAACAGACCGAGGTGGCGATCAAGACGATCAGCCTGCTGGGCAACAAGGTCCTCGAAGTCACCCCGCGCGGCGACGGTCACGTGACCGGCACCATCCCGATGCAGCGCACCACGTCCCCGTATCAGCTGCCCGACGCCCTCGGGGACCTGACCGCAACCATCAGCGGGCTCAACACAGATCAGCTCTCGGACGCACTGAAGACCCTGGCGACCACGCTGCACGACACCCCGCCGCAGCTCAAGGTCGCCGTGGAGGGTGTCGCTCGATTCTCCGAGACCCTCAACGAGCGCGATGCGCAGCTGCGCACCCTGCTGTCCAACGCCGCGAACGCCACCACGGTGCTGGCGTCACGCACCGACAAGGTCGTGCGCCTGATCAGGGATTCCAACGCCGTACTGGCGGCGCTGCGCAGCCAAAGCGCTGCGCTAGACCAGATTTCGCAACACATCTCGGCGTTGGCCACCCAGATCCATGGCTTCATCGCGGACAACCGCGCAACGCTCAAACCCGCACTGGACAAACTGAACGGCGTTCTCGCCACCATCGACAACCGCAAGGCCGAGGTCCAGAAGTCGCTCAAGGGTCTCAACACCTACGTGATGTCCTTCGGCGAATCAGTCTCGTCCGGGCCATTTTTCAAGGCTTACGTCGTCAACTTGCTGCCCGGACAGTTCATCCAGCCGTTCGTCGACGTCGCCTTTTCTGACCTCGGCCTGGATCCGAATGTGCTGCTGCCCTCGCAGCGGACGGACCCGCAGACCGGTCAGCCGGGCACACCGCCGCTGCCCGTGCCCTATCCGCGCACCGGCCAGGGCGGCGAGCCGAGGTTGACGCTGCCCGATGCGATCACCGGCAAGCCGGGAGATCCGCGCTACCCGTACCGCGAGCCGATCCCGGCGCCGCCCCCGGGCGGACCCCCGCCCGGCCCGCCCGCGCTGCCGCCCGGCCAGCTGACGCCGGCGCAGCCGACACCCACCCCGGTATTCGTTCCCGCACCCGGTGAACCCGAGTCGACGCGGGCCGGCGGATGAACCGCCCGCGCTGGTTGCGGTCCGCCTTGGCGGCCGTGCTGGTCGTCGTAATCGTGGCGGCGGCCTACCTGGTGCTGGGCGCTGCCCGCCAGATCGGTCGCATCCATGTCGTCGCCTACTTCCCGAATAGCAACGGCGTGTTCGCCGGCGACGATGTGCGAATCCGGGGTGTGAAGGTCGGCAGCATCGACGCGATCGAACCCGAACCCGATCGGGTGAAGATCAGTTTCTGGTATGACGACCAATACAAGGTGCCCGCCGACGCCAAGGCCGTCATCCTGTCACCGACGCTTGTCACGTCACGGGCGATCCAGTTGACCCCGCCGTACCACGGCGGACCCAGTCTGGGTCAGGGCGCGGTCATCGGCGAGGACCGGACCGCGGTGCCGATGGAGTGGGACGACTTCCGCGGCCAACTCGAACGGCTGACGCGGCTGCTGCAGCCCACCGAGCCCGGCGGGGTCAGCACGCTGGGCGCGCTGGTCAACACCACGGCCGACAACCTGCGCGGCCAGGGAGCCACCATCCGTGAAGCGCTCACCAAACTGTCCACCGCGGTGTCGGCCCTGGCCGACCACAGCGCCGACACCTACGGTTCGGTCAAGAATCTGGCGACGCTGGTGTCGGCGCTGCAGGGCAGCACCACGCTGATTCGCCAGCTCAACGAGAACCTCGCCTCGGTCACCGGCGTGCTGGCCAACGACCCGAACGAGATTGCAAGTGCCATCAAGGATCTCAACGACGTGGTGGCCGAAGTGAAGACGTTCGTCGCCGACAACCGCGACACGTTGGGCACCACCACCGAGAAGCTGGCGGCGGTGTCCCAAACCTTGGCCGAGAGTCTCGGTGACATCAAGCAGCTGCTGCACATCCTGCCGACCACCGCGAGCAACGCGGTCAACCTGTACCAACCCGCACAGGGCACGCTCAGCGGTGCGCTGGCGGTCAACAACTTCGCGAATCCGATCAACTTCCTGTGCGGCGCGATCCAAGCCGCCTCCAGGTTGGGCTCCGAGCAGTCGGCCAAGCTGTGCGTGCAGTATCTGGCCCCGATCGTCAAAAACCGCCAGTACAACTTCCTTCCGTTCGGCGTCAATCCCTTCGTGGGAGCCGCCGCACGGCCCAACGAAATCACCTACAGCGAAGACTGGATGCGCCCGGACTACGTACCGCCACAGAACAATGCCGCGGTACCGGCCAGTGCCCCAGCACAATTGGCGGCCGACGCGTCGCCGCCGCCGGCCGGCACCCCGGTGCAGTACGATCCGGCGGCCGGGTTGCAGGGCATGATGATGCCCGCCGGGGGCGACCGCTGATGCACACACCTACCCGCCGCCGTGTCGCGGTCGTCCTCGTCGGGTTGGTCACCGCGCTGTCGGGTTGCGGCTGGCGGGGCCTGAACTCGCTGCCGCTGCCCGGCACCCAGGGCCGCGGGGACGGGTCGTTCACGATCACGGCCCAGATGCCCGACGTGGACACCATCCAGCCGAACTCCCGGGTGCGCGTCGGCGACGTCACCGTGGGCACCGTCACCAAAATCGAGCGCCAGGATTGGCACGCCCTGGTGACGATGAGTCTCAACCGCGACGTGAAGCTACCCGCCAATACGACTGCCACCCTTGGCCAGACAAGCCTGCTGGGATCGCTGCACATCGAGTTGGCGGTACCGGCCGACGAGCCCCCCCGCGGCCAGTTGCACCAGGGATCGGTGATCCCGTTGTCGGCCACCAAGGCGTACCCGTCCACCGAGCAGACGCTGGCGTCCGCCGGGCTCCTGCTCAACGGGGGCGGCCTGGGGCAGGTGCAGGACATCACCATCGCCATGACGACCGCGTTCGGCGGCCGCGAAGACGCGCTGCGCACGCTGTTGGGCCAGCTGGACACATTCATCGGCCGGGTCAATGCGCAAAAGCACGACATCATCGCCGCGGCAGACAGTCTCAATGTGCTGCTGACCAAGTTCGCGGCACAGCAGCCCGTCATCGACCGGGGCTTGGACACGATTCCCGGCGCACTGGCGACATTGAACAGCGAACGTGACACCCTGATCGACGCCCTCGATCAGTTGGGCAAATTCAGCGCACTCGCCGCCGATTCGGTGCGCCAAACCAAGGCCTCGCTGGTGGCCGAGCTCAAAGACCTCGGCCCGGTGCTGGAATCGCTGGGCAATGCCGGGCGCGCACTGACCCGGTCGCTGGGCCTGTTCAGCACCTACCCCTTCGCGAAGGACACGTTGACCAAGTGGTTCCGGGGGGACTACGCGAACGTGACCCTGGTCGTCGACTTGACGCTAAGCCGGCTCGACACATCGTTTTTCACCGGCACACGCTGGGAGGGCAACCTCACCCAACTGGAGATGCAGTGGGGCCGCACCGTGGGTGTGCTACCCAGCCCGTACACCGCGGGCAATCCTCTGCTGGCTCCCTACCGATTCGATCAGGGGCCCTAACATGATGCATCTCACCTTGCGCGTCCGGCTGCAGCTGGCGGTGTTCGCCGTGATCGCCGTCGTCACGGGCGGCATCATGGCGTTCCGATATCTCGATGTGGGAAACGAGTTCTTCGGCATCGGTCACTATCGGGTGACGGTCGACTTGCCCACGGCTGCAGGGCTTTACCCCAACGCCAACGTCACCTACCGCGGCACCGAAGTGGGGCGCGTCGACGACGTCCGGCTGACCCCGACCGGTGTGGCCGCGGTGCTGTCGCTGAGATCGGGGGTACGGATCCCGGCGGACCTCCAAGCCCAGGTGCACAGTCAGACCGCCGTCGGTGAGCAGTTCATCGAATTCGTTCCGCGGAGCGGGAACGGCCCCGCGCTTCGCAACGGCGACGTGATCCCGGTGGATCGCACCAGCGTGCCGCCCGACATCAACTCGCTGTTGAGCGCCACCAACGCCGGGCTGTTGGCCATCCCGCACGACAACCTGCGAACAGCGATCGACGAGTCTTACACCGCCGTAGGGGGTTTGGGCCCCGAACTGGCGCGGCTCGTGAAGGGCACGACCACATTGGCGGCCGACGCCCGCGCCAATCTGGACGCGCTGACCACCCTGATCGACCAATCCAAACCGATCCTGGACACCCAGGTCGACTCCTCGGACGCGATCAAGGCGTGGGCTGCGAACGTCGCGCAGATCACCGGTGAGATTGCGGCCCAAGATAATTCGATGCGAAATCTGTTGAACGCCGGCCCGGGTGCGGTCAACGAAGCCCGCCAGCTGCTGGACCGGTTCAAGCCGACGCTGCCGATCTTGGCCGCCAACTTGGCCAGCGTCGGCCAGGTGGCGCTGACCTACCAACCCAGCATCGAGCAGGTGTTGGTGCTGATGCCGCCGCTGGTTGAGATGCTGCAGGGCTCGACCCTGGCCGACCGCGACACCAAACAGGCCTACAAGGGCACCTACCTGTCGTTCAACCTGAATGTGAATCTTCCGCCGCCCTGTACCACCGGATTCCTGCCGCCCAATCAGGTGCGCTCGCCCAGCGAGGTGGACTATCCGGAGCGCCCACCCGGCGACCTGTATTGCCGGGTTCCGCAAGATTCGTTGCTCAACGTCCGGGGCGCCCACAACGCGCCCTGTATAACCCGGCCGGGCAAGCGGGCACCGACGGTCGAATTGTGCGAAAGAAACGAGAATTACCTGCCGCTGAACGACGGATACAACTGGAAGGGCGACCCGAACGCGACGCTGTCCGGCCAGCCGGTTCCGCAGCTGCCGCCGGGTGCGCAGGCCCCACCGAGCGCCGCCCCGCCGGCACCCCCGGCACTCGCGGCGGCCATCTATGACCCCGCCACCGGTTCCTACACGGGGCCCGACGGGCGCCTGCACACCCAGGCCGACCTGGCCGCCGACGCTCCGGTCCAGCGCAGCTGGCAGGACATGGTGTTTCCCCCGACAGGACGCTGACCGATGACAATCGACACCCCGCAAGCAGAGCTCACCGACACCGACGAGGTGCCCGACGAGCAACGCGATGTACACCGCGACGCGTCGACCGTCGACGACGACTGCGCACCCGCGCCGCGCCGGCGAATGTCGATACGCCGGCAGTCGCTGCTGGTCGGAATAACCATGATCGTGGCCGTTTCCGGTGTCGCCGGGTGGCTCGGATGGCGGGCCTACGAGGCCGAGCGGGTCAGCCAGCAGCGCGCGATGTTCCTGGCAGCGGGTCGGCAGGGGGCCCTGAACCTGACCTCCATCGACTGGCGGCAGGCCGACGCCGACGTGCAGCGTGTCCTGAACTCCGCGACCGGCGCGTTTCACGACGACTTCGCCAACCGGGCCAAGCCGCTGATCGAGGTGGTCAAACAGGTGCAGTCGACGTCGCAGGGCACGGTCACCGCGGCCGGGCTGGAGTCGGCGACCGCCAACGACGCTCAAGTGCTGGTCGCGGTCAGCGTGCGGATCTCGAATGCCGGTGCAGCTGAACAAAAGCCGCGATTGTGGCGCATGCGGATCTCGGTACAGAAGGTCGGGCAGGAGGTCAAGGTGTCCAACGTGGAGTTCGTGCCATGACCACGAACGAGAATCTCGCTGCCGTCGACCTCGAAGAGGGGGACGACGTCACACCGCAGGACGGTGCCGACAGCGACCAATCCTCGCCGTCCGGGCGACCAACGACGTTACGGCGCATGCGATCTGCCCTGGGCCGGCCGATGGCTCGGCTGCGTACCCGTCGTGCCGTCGCCGACCCGGATTCCGATTCCGATCTCGATTCGCCGCAGCCCGGCCCCACCCGACGCGACCGAGGGGTTCGCGTCGTCGGGGTCGGTGTCTTCGTGTTGGTGGCGGCGCTGTCCGGGGTGGCCGCCTATGCGAAATATCTCGATGCCTGCGCGGCGGCGGCGAGTCGAGCGGCGGTCGAATCGGTCCAGGCGGCGAAGGACAGCACGGTCGCGATGTTGTCCTACACCCCCGACAGCGTCGAACAGAAGCTCACAGCCGCCAGCGACCGTCTCACCGGAACGTTCCACGATTCCTATGCCTCGCTGATACACGACGTCGTGATTCCCGGGGCTCGGGAGAAGAAGATCTCTGCTGCCGCGACGGTGGCCGCCGCGGCATCGGAGTCGGCCAGTGCCAGCCACGCCGTGGTGGTGCTCTTCGTCAACCAGGCCGTGATGATCGGCAACGACGCGCCGACCCAGACCGCATCCGTCGTCGAAGTCACCCTCGACAAACTTGGGAACCGCTGGCTGGTGGCCGGGTTCGAGCCGAAATGACCTACGGTACAAAGCTTGTCGCGGGTCTGGCGATTTTCGGGCTGACGGCGGTGCTGGGGCCGCCGCAGGCGCACGCCGACAACAGCCGGTTGAACGCCAGCGTGGTCTCGAATGTGTACACGATTCACCGACACGCCGGCTGCACCGACGATCTGCGGGTCAGCCCACCGCTGCGGCTGGCCGCGCAGTGGCACACCGACGACGTGCTTGCCAACTACTCGCTCGACGGCGACCTCGGCTCGGACGGAACCTCGGTGGCCGACCGCGCCGCCGCTGCCGGGTATCACGGCCCGGTGGCCGAAACCGTCGCTATCAACCCGGCGATGGCGATCAGCGGCATCGAACTGATCAACCAGTGGTACTACAACCCCGCATACCTGGCCGTCATGCAGAACTGCAACTACACCCAGATCGGCGTGTGGTCGGCGAGCCGGCTGGATCGCACGGTCGTAGTAGCCGTGTACGGGAAACCGGCATGAGTTCCACCGGCCAAAGGATCAGTGCCCCAATGGCGTTCATCAAACCTTCGGTATCGACAGGAGAGTAGGACCATGGATCCCAGTCCCGATTACGACATCAGCGATGAATTGGAGTACGGCATCGACTGGTTCGCGTGGATTCTGCGCGGTGCCTATCCACCGCCGGCGTATCCACAGGTCTAGCACCATTACTAGGAGCATCCCGTGAAGGTCGGCACCACGCTGTTACGCGTCATTCTGGCGGCGGCATCGACGCTGTGTTTGCTGACGGCGGCGTATGCGCGCGCGGCCACGGTCGACTATCTGATGGTCCCGTCGGCGGCGATGGGGCGTGACATCCCGGTCGCCTTCCTGGGCGGCGGACCCCACGCGGTGTACCTGCTGGACGCATTCGACGCCGGTGGTGCCGTGAGCAACTGGGTGAGCGCCGGCAACGCAATGGAAACGCTTGCGGGCAAGGGAATCTCGGTGGTGGCCCCGGCTAGCGGCGCATACAGCCTCTACACCAACTGGGAGCAGGACGGGAGTCGCCAGTGGGACACCTTTCTGTCGGCCGAGCTGCCAACGTGGTTGGCGGCCAACAAGGGCCTGGCCCCGGGCGGGCACGCGGTAGTCGGGGCCGCCCAGGGCGGCACCGGCGCGCTGATGCTGGCGGAATTTCATCCCGACCGTTTCAGGTACGCGGGCTCGATGTCGGGCTTCTTGACCCCGTCGAACACCACCCTCAACGGGGCGATCAGCGCGGGAATGATGAGGTTCGGCGACGTCGACATCCGCAACATGTGGGGGTTGCCGCAGCTGGGCCGCTGGAAGTGGCATGACCCGGACGTGCATGTGCAGGCGTTGGTAGACAACAACACTCGACTGTGGATCTACAGCCCGCAATCCCTGACCGCCAGTGACGAAGCCGCGATGATCGGCTACCCCGAACAGGCCCAGGGCAGCAGCCGCGTGTTCTACGCCCACTACGTCGCGGTGGGCGGGCGCAACGGCCACTTCGATTTCCCGGTCGCCGGTGACCACGGCTGGCCCTCCTGGGCACCGCAACTACAGGCCATGTCGGCCGACCTTGCCGCCCAGATCAAGTAGCTCGAGCGACAAATTGCACACACGCAAGGAGAGATGATTTGACCCAGACAGTGCGGGGAGTGGTATCGAAGAAGCGGGGCGAGCCGGTCCAGCTGGTCGACGTGCTCGTCCCCGATCCCGGCCCGGGCGAAGTGGTGGTGGCAATCGGCGCCTGCGGCGTCTGCCACACCGATCTGACGTACCGCGACGGCGGCATCAGTGACGCCTACCCGTTCCTGCTCGGCCACGAAGCGGCCGGCACCGTGGAGTCGGTGGGGGCGGGGGTCACGGCCGTCGAGCCGGGTGACTTCGTGGTCCTCAACTGGCGTGCGGTATGCGGACAGTGCCGGGCGTGCCGCCGGGGTCGCCCACAGTATTGCTTCGACACCCACAACGCCGCGCAGGCCATGACGCTGACGGACGGCACCGAACTCACCCCTGCGCTGGGAATCGGGGCCTTCATCGACAAAACGCTGGTGCACCAAGGCCAGTGCACCAAGGTCGACCCCGCGGCCGATGCCGCGGCGGCGGCGCTGCTGGGGTGCGGGGTGATGGCCGGCCTCGGCGCGGCCGTCAACACCGGTGCGGTCACCCGCGATGACACCGTCGCGGTGATCGGTTGCGGCGGGGTGGGCGACGCCGCCATCGCCGGGGCCCGGCTGGTCGGCGCGCGCAAGATCATCGCGGTGGACACCGACGACGCCAAACTCGATTGGGCCACCGATTTCGGGGCCACCGACACCGTTAATGCCCGTACCGGCAACGTCGTCGAGGCAATCCAGGAGTTGACCGACGGCTTCGGCGCCGACGTGGTGATCGACGCGGTCGGCCGTCCGGAGACCTGGACGCAGGCCTTCTATGCCCGAGATCTCGCGGGAACCGTTGTGCTGGTGGGTGTTCCGACCCCCGACATGCGTCTCGACATGCCGCTGGTGGACTTCTTCTCCCGCGGCGGAACGCTGAAGTCGTCGTGGTACGGCGATTGCCTACCCGAACGCGACTTCCCCACGATGGTCGCGTTGTACCTGCAGGGAAGGCTACCGCTGGAGCGGTTCGTCTCCGAGCGCATCGGCCTCGAAGACATCGAAGATGCGTTCGCCAAGATGCACCGCGGCGCGGTGCTGCGCTCCGTGGTGGTGTTCAAATGAGCGTGTCACGGTGCCGTACAACGACTGTGGCGAGTGAAAGCCGCCGGCAATGGTGACCGCTCACGACAAGATTGCGGACGCCGCCATCTACGACGTCGCCGACAAGCTGCAGACGGCCGCGCGGACGCGGCAGCCCATCGCCCCGGTCCGCGCCGTAATCGGCGCGGACAACATCGACGCCGCCTATGCCGTGCAGCGCGAACTCATCGATCGCAGGGTCGCCGCGGGCGGGGTCATCGTCGGGCGCAAGATCGGGCTGACCTCGCCGGCGGTTCAGCGGCAACTCGGGGTCGACCAACCCGATTTCGGGGTGCTGCTGGCCGATATGGAGGTCTCCAGTACGGGATCGGTTCCGTCACACCGGCTCCTGCAGCCCAAGGTGGAGGCCGAGATCGCGTTCGTCTTGCGCGCCGACCTGGTCGCGGGTTTCGACGACAGCGAGCACATTCGCGCCGCCGTCGATTACGCGGTCGCGGCCCTGGAGATCGTGGACAGCCGGATTCGCCAGTGGGACATCACAATTGCCGACACTGTCGCCGACAACGCGTCGGCCGGGCTATTCATGCTCGGCAACCGGCGGTTGACTCTCGACGAGTTCGAGCCGCGCGAGGTGACGATGAGGATGTATGTCGACGACCAATTGGTGTCGCACGGTGATGGGTCGGCCTGCCTGGGTGACCCCCTCAACGCCCTCGCCTGGCTGGCCCGCGCCGCGGCCGCCTACGGCGAGCCGTTGCTCGCCGGTCAGATCGTGTTGTCGGGTGCGCTGGGCCCGATGGTCGTCGCACCACCGGGTACTCGCATACACGCCGAAATCGCGCCATTGGGGCTGCTTTCCGCCCATTTCTCATTTCTGGAGGAGTCGTGAACAAGACAAGAGTCGCCATTATCGGATCCGGCAACATCGGCACCGATCTGATGATCAAGATTCTGCGGACGTCCAAGCACCTTGAGATGGCCGCACTGGTGGGAATCGATGCCGGTTCCGATGGCCTGGCCCGGGCCGCGCGGGTGGGTATTCCGACCACCCACGAGGGTGTGCGCGGGCTCATCGAGTTGCCCGGATTCGACGACATCGACATCGTGTGCGACGCGACCTCGGCGCGGGCCCACCTGGCCAACGCCGCTACCCTGGCGCCGTACGGCAAGACGCTGATCGATCTGACGCCCGCGGCGATCGGCCCGATGGTGGTCCCGCCGGTGAACCTGCATGCCTGCCTGGATGCCGGGGCCACCAACGTCAACATGGTGACCTGCGGCGGTCAGGCCACCATTCCGATCGTCGCGGCGGTCTCCGCGGTCACCGCAGTCCATTACGCCGAGATTGTGGCCTCGATCGCCTCGAAGTCGGCCGGTCCCGGAACGCGGGCCAACATCGACGAATTCACCGAAACCACCGCGCAGGCAGTCGAATCGGTCGGGGGAGCGGCGCGGGGCAAGGCGATCATCATCCTCAATCCCGCCGAACCGCCGTTGATCATGCGCGACACCGTCTTCTGCCTGATCGGTGATGCCGACCATGACGCGATCGCGGCGTCTATCGGCACGATGGTCGACCGGGTCCGTGGGTATGTGCCCGGGTACCGCCTCAAACAGCAGGTCCAGTTCACCCCGGTCGCACCCGATGAACCCGTACACACCCTGGTGCCCGACGGTGCCGGCCCGGTGCTTACCCGGGTGTCGGTCTTCCTGGAAGTCGAAGGCGCCGCGCATTATCTGCCGTCGTACGCCGGCAACCTCGATATCATGACCTCGGCCGCGCTACGGGTCGCCGAGTCGATCGCACAGCGGCAACTCGACGCGCAATTCGCGGAGGTCCGGAAGTGAACTCCGCGCTATACATTCAAGACGTCACTCTGCGCGACGGTATGCACGCTATCCGCCACCGGATCAGCACCGAGGACGTCGCCCGCATCGCCGCAGCCCTCGATGCGGCGGGAGTGGATGCCATCGAGGTCGCCCACGGCGACGGCCTGGCCGGCGGCTCGCTGAACTACGGCCCGGGCAGCCATACCGACTGGCAGTGGATCGAGGCCGCGGCCGCGGCCATCGAAACCGCCGTGCTGACCACCCTGCTGCTTCCCGGCATCGGCACCATCGCCGAACTCAAGCATGCGCATTCGCTCGGGGTCCGGTCGGTGCGCATCGCCACTCACTGCACCGAAGCCGACATTGCCGCCCAGCACATCGCGACCGCGCGCGAACTGGGTATGGACGTGTCGGGCTTCCTGATGATGAGCCACATGGCCGATCCGGCGCAATTGGCAGCCCAAGCCAAGATCATGGAATGGCATGGGGCTCACTGTGTTTACGTCACCGACTCCGGCGGGCGGCTGACGATGCAAGGAATGCGCGAGCGGGTCCGTGCCTACCGTGACGTGCTGAAGCCCGAGACTCAGATCGGCGTGCATGCCCATGAAAACCTGTCCCTGTCAGTGGCCAACAGCGTCGTGGCCGTCGAGGAGGGGGTGACCCGCGTGGACGCTTCACTCGCCGGGCAGGGTGCGGGGGCAGGCAACACTCCCATCGAGGCGTTTGTGGCGGTCGCCGATCTGCACGGCTGGTCGCATGGCTGCAAACTGCTCGAGCTGCAAGACGCCGCCGACGATTTGGTTCGCCCGCTGCGCGATCGGCCGGTTCAAGTCGATCGCGAGACGCTCACGCTCGGTTACGCGGGCGTGTACTCGTCCTTCCTGCGGCACGCCGAAAACGCCTCACGGACTTATGGAGTGGACACCCGCGCGTTGCTCCTCGAAGTGGGCCGGCGGCGTTTGGTGGGCGGCCAGGAAGACATGATCGTCGACATCGCGTTGGACCTCGCCGGTGCGCGGTCGGGACCGATGCAGACAGTCTGAAGGGACACAGATGATTCCATCGTTCGATCTCACCGGCCGGTCGGCGCTGGTGACGGGCGCCGCCGGCGGCATCGGTTCGGCAGTCGCGCAGGCGTTCGCCGCCGCGGGCGCCGCGGTGTTGGTGACCGACATCGATGAAGACGCCGCAAAAGCGGTCGCGGCGCGCATCACCGAGCAAGGCGGTGCGGCCGATAGCGCATCGCTCGACGTGACACGGCGCGCCTCGGCCGATGCCGCGGTCGCCAAAGCTGCCGAGATGGCAAGCGGCACACTGCACATCCTGGTAAACAACGCCGGTGTTACCGCACCCGCGATGTTCGCGGATATCTCCGAGGACAGCTTCCGGCGTCTGGTCGATATTCACGTGCTGGGCGCGTTCCACTGCGCTCAAGCCGCGCTGCCGTTCTTGGCGACTGATGGGACCGGCCGCATCATCAACGTCACCTCGGCGGCGGGGATCACCGGCACGCTCGGCCAGGTCAACTACTCGACCGCCAAGGCCGGGATCATCGGACTGACCAAGTCGCTCGCTCGCGAGCTGGCGCGCAAGCAGATCCTGGTCAACGCCCTGGCCCCGCTCGCCGCGACACCGATGACCGAGACCATCCGCACCAACGAAAAGTTCTCCGCCAACATGATGGCGCGAATCCCATTGCGTCGCTGGGCCGCACCAGACGAGATCGCCGGATCCTTTGTATTTTTGGCCTCCGACGCGGCGTCCTACGTCACCGGACAAGTCCTACCGGTCGACGGCGGCATGGTGATGTGATAGCCAAGGGCGCCCAACCAACCGAAACGGAGGCTGCTTGACACGGTCCCCTTTGCTGACCCCTCTACTGAGCCTGACGGGCGCGTAGGCGACGCATCGGTGCCGTGGGGGCGGTTGGGCTGGGCCGTCGTGCACACGCCGGGTGCAGCCGCGCTCACGTCCGCGGTGCTGATCTGCGCCGAGCACGAGATCGTCGCGTTCCGCCGCCGGATCGACGAGGGCGAGGACGCTCGGCAGTAGGGCGAACGTGAATCGAATGTGCTCGGCGCCCGCACCTTCGGCCTCGAAAATCAGTACAGACTCGGTAATTTGACGGATGTGTTGGTGATGCATTCACGACACGGTGTCCTTATGGAGACGGAACGTCAATCGCCAGTAGGCTACGACCACCACGATGACACCCTGAAAGGTGAAGCGCTCTACGACGCCTACGTCGAGATGCGACGAGAGTGCCCCGTGAAATTCAGTGACCTCTACGGCGGCTTCTACACAGTGACCGGGTACGACGACGTTCGGAGCGTCGCCCAGAACCACGCGACGTATTCTTCGGCGCACGGCATTCTCGTACCCGAGTTGGATCGACCGCCGTTCCGGGCGTTGGAGTTTGACCCGCCGGTGCACGGCGACCATCGCAGGGTGATGGTGCCCCTGCTGACGCCTGGCGAAGTGTCGAAGTCCGAAGCGATGATCCGGCGCAATGCCGTTGAGCTGTTCGACGCGGTCCGCAGCCGCGGGGAATGCGAGATCATCGAGGATTTCTCCGAGCCGTTCGCGGTCGGCGTGATCGCCGAGGTGCTCGGAATCACCGGGGTGGCCAAACAGCGGGTGCGAGAACTGACGACGGACTGGGTCCGCAACGCCGACACGCCGGCCGGCGACGCGGCGATGGGCGCATATGTCGGCATGATGATCGCCGAGGTCCAGGATCGCAGGGAGAAGCCGCGCGAGGACGCGCTGACCTCGATGACCCAGGTGAAGATTCGTGGCGAGCTGCTCCCGGATCCGGAGCTCGCGATGTACGTGGTGACTATGACGCTCGGCGGGCACCACTCGCTGGTGGCGGCGCTGGCGAGCATGGCATACCTGCTCGGATCCGATTCGGCCCGGCGTGACTTGCTGATCGAGCGGCCGGAGCTGATCCCCAATGCGGTTGAAGAAACGTTGCGCATCTACTCGCCGCTCCACGCGATTGGGCGCAAGACGACATGTCCCGCTCAGATACACGGCGTGGACTTGCCGGCGGACGCCCGAGTGATGATGAATTTCGGTGCGGCCAATCGTGACCCCGACGTGTTCGACTCTCCGGATGAGTTTCGCGTCGAGCGGCCGAATGCCAACCGGCACCTTGCTTTCGGCGACGGCATCCACAAGTGCTTCGGTATGCATCTGGCACGCGCTGAGATGCGGATCGCCACCGAAGAAATGCTTCGGTGTCTTCCCGACCTCCGTCTCGCCCAGGACGTCGAATTCAGCGGCTTGCAGGGTGGTTTCCTGTTCAGCCCGACCGCGGTCCACGTCGCGTTCACTCCGTCTAATTAAGGAATCTCATCGTGTCTGTTGCCGAAGATCGGATCGCCATCCGTGATCTCACCGCCCGGTACTCACGCGCCGTCGACGACCGCGATATCGACGCGTTCGCCGACACGTTTGTACCCGAGGGCACCATGGAGCTGGTTGGGCTTCCCGTACTGTCGGGTCGTCAGGAGTTGATGGCGGCCGCCGAGGGACTCGGTTACGGAACCGTGCACATGACGCTCGACGCCATCGTCGACGTCAGCGGTGACCGGGCGACGCAAGTCGCCACCCTGCTGTTGGCCAAGCGCCAGAAGGACAAGAGCACCTGGGATTTGGTGACGAGCGGTCGGTATACGGACGCCTTCGCCCGCACTCCGTCAGGATGGCGGTTCGTCCACCGCAGGGTCGACCTGGACCTCGACATCGACGCGGTCTACATCGCGTTGACGGGGAGCCCGGCGCCGCGTCCGCCCGCCGACTGAGTGCCGGCGCGCGCGAAGGCGTGACCGCCGTCAACCAAACGCGATGCGAACCCGGGTAGGGTGCTCGCATGGCCTCAGCGGTTCACTCGGCTCGGACCGGCGGTGGTCGGGACGCGCGCCTCGCTCAGCAGATTCTGACGATCTTCGGCCTCTACGCGCGTGCCGAGGGCAATTGGCTGTCCGTCGCCTCGGTGGTCGACCTGATGGCCGATCTTGGCGGCGAGGGGCCGGCGGTACGTTCGGCGATCTCACGCCTCAAGCGTCGTGGGGTCCTGATCAGCGAGCATCACGCGGACACCGCGGGCTACGCCGTGTCCGCGTCGACGTTGGAGGTGCTGGCCGAGGGCGACGTCCGGATCTTCGAACGCCGCAGAGCCACCATCGAAGACGGATGGGTGGTGGTGGTTTTCTCGGTGCCCGAATCCGAGCGGGAAAAGCGGCATTCCCTGCGATCGAGCCTCACCCGCCTCGGCTTCGGCACCGTGGCGCCCGGGGTCTGGCTGGCACCGGGAAACCTTGCGGATGAGACCCGTCATGCCCTGCAACGCAGGGGGTTGTTCGAATACGTCGACATCTTTTGCGGTCGATACGTCGCATTCAGCGACCTTCGATCGAAAGTCCACGTGTGGTGGAACCTGGAAGAACTCACCGAGCTGTATGCCGAGTTCCTGCACCGCTATCGGTCGGCCCTCTATCGGTCGTCGGCCGAGGGGTTCAGCCCCGAGGAGGCGTTTCAAACGTACGTGCAGATGCTGACCCAGTGGCGTCAGCTGCCGTACCGTGATCCCGGCCTGCCGCTGTCGCTATTGCCGCCGGCGTGGAACGGCGAGGCGGCCGGCGAGTTGTTCGGCGAGCTGAACAAGGTACTGCGCCCGTTGGCGCAGAAACATGCGCTGGCGGTCATCCACGGAAGGCGCGCGAGAACCGGTACGCCGCCCCGACGTAAATCGTCTGGCTGACTTGCCAATCGGTCAGCGGAACACGGCGATGCCGGTAAGCGCACGCCCGATGCTGAGCGTGTGCATTTCCTCGGTGCCCTCGTAGGTCGCGACCGTCTCGAGGTTGTTCATGTGCCGCATCACCGAGTGATCGAGGGTGATGCCGGCCGCACCGAGCACGGCGCGCGCGGTGCGAGCGACCTCGAGGGCCGAGCGGACGTTGGCGAGTTTGCCGTGGCTGATCTGTTCGGGCGTGATGCAGTGCGTGTCCTTGAGCCGGCCGAGTTGGACGGCGGTGAGAGCGGCATTGGCCACCGCGATCGACATGTCGGCGAGCTTGCGTTGCGTCAGTTGGAACGCGGCCAATGGCTTGCCGAATTGTGTTCGCAGGAGGCTGTATTCGAGGGCTTCACACAGGCAGGCCCGCGCGGCGCCGACCGCACCCCACAGGATGCCGTACCGTGCCTCGTTCAGGCAGGACAGCGGTCCCTTCAGGCCCCGGACGTCCGGGAAGACCGCCGAGGACGGCAGCCGGACATCGTCGAGGGAAAGCTCGGCCGTGACGGATGCCCGCAGCGACAGCTTGCGGCCGATCTCGTGCGCCTTGAAGCCGGGCGAGTCGGTTGGGACGACGAAACCACGTATACCCGTGTCGGTTTGCGCCCATACGATCGCGACGCTGGCGATCGTGCCGTTGGTGATCCACATCTTCGAGCCGTTGAGTATCCAATCGTCACCGTCTCGCTTTGCGTGGGTGCGCATCGAACCGGGGTCGCTGCCCGCGTCGGCTTCGGTCAGGCCGAAGCATCCGATCGCGTCGCCGGTCGCCATTCGCGGGAGCCACTCCTGGCGGTGTTGTTCGGTGCCCCAGTGGTGGATCGCGAACATCGCGAGCGACCCTTGCACGGAAACCAGGCTGCGCAGCCCCGAGTCGATTGCCTCGAGTTCGCGGCATGCGACGCCGTAGGCGGTGGCCGTGGTGTTGGCGCAGCCGTAGCCCTCGAGATGCATGCCGAGCAGGCCGAGTTTTCCTAGGCCCCGGGCGATCTCGACCGGGATCGTGCCGGACTCGTACCAGTCTGACACGTGCGGCGCGAGCTCGGCCCGCGCGTAGTCGCGCACGCTCTGGCCGATGGCACGCTCTTCGTCCGAGAGCAGGTCGTCGCTCTGCAGGAAATCGACGGGGTCCATCACTGTCCCTTCCAGGCGGGTGGGCGCTGGGCGTTGAACGCCGCGTGGAACTCGGCGTGGTCGTCGGTGGTCATCAGCAATGCTTGGGTCATCGCGTCGAGTTCCATCGCAGCCGACAGCGACATTTCCAGCTCGCGTGTCAGCAACGATTTGGTCTGTGACAGAGCAAGACTCGGGCCGGTAGCGAGCCGGTGGGCAAGGGCGGCGACCGACTCGTCGAGCAGTTCGTCGTCGACGAGCTGTGAGACCAGGCCGTAGCGGTCGGCGGTCTCGGCATCGATCGTGTCGCCCAGCATCAGTAGCTGGGTGGCGCGGCCAAGGCCGACGACACGGGGCAGTAGATAGGCCGCGCCCATGTCGCCGCCGGACAGCCCGACCTTGGTGAACAGGAAAGCGAAACGCCCTGAGCGGCCCACGATCCGGAAGTCCGCCGCGAGCGCGATGACCGCGCCCGCCCCGGCTGCGATGCCCTGAATCCTGACGATGATCGGGATCGGGCACTCGCGCATGGCGCGGATGACGTCGCCGGTCATCTTTGTGAACTGCATCAGTTCGCCGGCCTTCATCTTGATCAGCTCGCCGATGATCTCGTTGACGTCGCCGCCACCGCAGAAACCCCGTCCCGCTCCCTGGATCACCAGGACCTTGACGCCGCGATGATGTGGCAGTTCGGCGATCAGGTCGCGCAGGTCGGCGTAGGACTCGAACGTGAGCGGGTTCAACTTTTCGGGACGACTCAACGTCACGGTGGCGACGGGACCCTCGACGGCGAAGTCGAAGTTCTTCCACGTCGCCGTCAGCGGGACGGATGCTCGGAACCGGGTCACGGTGTCGTCCTTTCTCGGAACAGCTCACGGGAGATGATGGAGCGCTGCACTTCCGACGCACCTTCGTAGATGCGGGGCGCGCGGACGTCGCGATAGAGGTGCTCGAGCAGATGGCCGCGCCGTAAGGCGTAGGCGCCGTGCAGCTGGACGCACTGGTCGACGATGACCTGAGCGGCTTCGGTGGCGAATAGCTTGGCCATCGCTGCGCGCCGGGTGATTTCGCCGCGGGTGGCACCGCCGTCATACGTGCGGGCAGCGGTGTACACGAGCAGCCGCGCGGCCTCCAGTTGGGTGGCCAGGTCGGCGAGTTTGTGCGCGATCGACTGTTGAGTCGCCAACGGTGCGCCGTACGCGTGTCGCGTGGCGACGTGGTCGATCGTGGCGTCCAGCGCCGCCTGCGCCATCCCTACCGCGAACGCGCCGACGCTGGGGCGGAACAGGTCGAGGGTGCGCATCGCCACCTTGAACCCGGCGTCGACCTCGCCGAGCACGTCGGCGGGCTCGACGCGCACATCGTCGAAGCGAAGCCGGCCGATTGGGTGCGGTGACAGCAAGTCGAGGTGCTCACCGGACAGGCCGGCGGCGTTGCCGGCCACCGCGAACGCCGTGACGCCGCGAGCGCCCGCATCCGGTGTGGTGCGGGCGAACACGGTGTAGACGTCGGCTTCCGGCGCATTGGAGATCCAGATCTTCTCCCCGCTCAATCGCCACCCGTCGCCGTCGCGCGCGGCCGTCAGCGCCAGGGCGGCCGCGTCGGAACCGGCCGTGGGCTCGGTCAGCGCGAAGGCCGCGACCGTGGTACCGCGCACCACCCCCGGGATCCACCGTTCGACGGCCTCGCGTCGACCCGACTGCAGGATCGGGTACGAACCGAGACCTTGCAGCGCCAGCGCGGTCTCCGCTTCGGTCGACACACCGGCGATGGTCTCGCGCAGCAGGCAAAGTCGCATGGCCGCGGCGTCGCTGGGGGGCTCGTCGGGCGATCCGCCGAACAGGTCGCGAAGCAGTCCGTGATTACCCATCGCCGCCAGCAGCGCGCGGTTCACCCGGCCGTCGCCGCCGTGGTCGAGCAGCGGCAGCAACTCGGTCTGCGCCAACTCGCGTATCCGCCGCGTGTACGCGCTCTCGTGGGCGCTGAGCACGGTCATCGACTCTCCTGCTGGGCGGGCCGCCACCGGTCGTGTCGGGTGCCGGTCACGCCCTCGCGGATCAGTTGCAGGCGCGGCTTGGGGCCGTCGGTGCGGCCGGTCTGCGGTTTGCGCCGGCCGGCTCGCCAGGCCTTCGGCCATTGGGCACCGGGGCCCGCGTAGTCCTGTTCGGCGGCGGCGTGCAGCGTCCAGTTGGCGTCGTAGAGATGAACCCGGCCCAGCGCGCACAGATCGGCCCGCCCGGCCAGCACAATGGAATTCACGTCGTCGTGCGACGAGATCACACCGACCGCGATCGTGGGTATGTCGACGTTGTTGCGGATCTTGTCCGCGAAGGGCGTCTGATAGGACCGGCCGAAGGCGGGCGTCTCGGCGGGAGTCACCTGGCCCGATGAGACGTCGATCGCGGCGGCGCCGGCATCCTTGAAGGCCTGGGCGATGAAAACCGCGTCGTCACCGGTGATTCCGCCGTCGACCCAGTCGGTCGCGGAAATACGGACCGTCATCGGCTTGTGCGCCGGCCACACCTCCCGTACCGCCCGGAACACCTCCAGCGGGTAGCGCAGCCGACTGGCCAGGTCGCCGCCGTACTGGTCGGTGCGCTGGTTGGTGACCGGGGAAATGAAGGACGAGAGCAGATAGCCGTGTGCGCAGTGCAGCTCGAGCAGATCAAAGCCCGCCTCGTCGGATCGCCTTGCCGCGTCGACGAAGTCCTGTTTGATCTGCGCGAGGTCCGCTTCGGTGAGTTCCCGGGGCACCTGGTTCACATCCGGCTGGTACGGGAGCGGCGACGGGGCCACGATTTCCCAGTTACCCTCGTCGAGCGGCTGGTCGATACCGTCCCACATGAGCTTCGTGGAGCCTTTGCGGCCGGAATGACCAAGCTGGACACCGATTTTCGCGGGTGTGTCCGCGTGTACGAAGTCCGTGACCTGCCGCCAGGCCCACGCCTGTTCGTCGGTCCATATGCCGGCGCAGCCGGGGGTGATCCGGCCTGTCTCGCTGACGCAGACCATTTCGGTCATCACCAGGCCGGCGCCGCCAAGCGCCTTGCCGCCGAGGTGGACCAGGTGGAAGTTGTTGGGCATGCCGGCCTGGGCACGGTACATGTCCATCGGGGACACCACCACGCGGTTGGCCAGCTGCAACTCGCCGAGTTGGAACGGCTGAAACATCGGCGGGGTGTCGGGCCGGTGGGAGAGGTGCTCGGCGGCGAACCAGTCGTTGACGCGCGCAACGAATTCGGGATCGCGCAATTGCAGGTTCTCGTAGGTGACCCGGCGGCTGCGGGTCATGATGTTGAACGCGAACTGTTGGGGATGCTGGTCGACGTATTGGTTGAGGTTCTCAAACCATTCGAGGCTCGCCCGGGCTGCGCGCTGGGTAGACAGCACGACCGCCTTGCGCTCGGTTTTGTACTCGTTGAGCGCGACGGCAACGTCATCGTGTTCGTGCAGGCAGGCGGCCAGGGACAGGGCATCCTCCATCGCGAGCTTGGTGCCTGAGCCGATGGAGAAGTGGGCAGTGTGCGCGGCATCGCCGAGGAGCACGATGTTGTCGTGCCGCCAGTGCTCGTTGTGCACGGTGGCGAAGTTCATCCATTTGGAGTTGTTCGCCATCACCTCGTGGCCGTCGAGGACGTCGGCGAACAGGTCCTTGACCACGTCGATGGATTTCTCGTCGGACTCACCCGGTGCGAAATCACGTGCCGCGAAGATGTCGAACCCGGCTGCGCGCCAGACGTCTTCCCTCATCTCGACGATGAAGGTGCTACCCGTGGCATCGAACGGGTAGCCATGCGCCTGCATCACGCCGTACGGCGTTTCGCGAATATAGAACTTGAACGCGTCGAAGACCTTGCTGGTCCCCAGCCACATGTACTTGCACGCACCGTGGTCGAGCCGCGGCTCGAAGGACGAGGCGTAGGCCGAACGCACCACCGAATTGACGCCGTCGGATGCTACGACCAAATCATGCGTCGCGCCAAGGATTTTCACATTCGGAGCCTCGGTGCAGAAATGCACGCTCACGCCGAGGCCGGCACAACGTTCCTGGAGAATCTGCAGCAGCCGCTTGCGGCTCATGGCCGCGAAACGGTGGCCCCCGCTGGTAATCGTCTCACCGCGGAAATGCACGTCGATGTCGTCCCAGCGCGCGAATTCCTGCTCCATCCGCCGATAGATCTCACTGTCCGCGTGCTCGATCCCGCCGAGGGTCTCGTCGGAGAAGACGACGCCGAACCCGAAGGTGTCGTCGGCGGCATTCCTTTCCCACACCGTGATCTCGTTGTCCGGGCCCAGCTGCTTGGCCAGGGCCGAAAAGTACAGGCCGCCCGGACCGCCACCGACGACTGCAATACGCACACTGGCCTCCTGTAGGAATTCGGGCGACGAGGGTATTATATGCCCTATAAATTACGAGCGTCAAATATCGTATATATCGGTCCCGATGGACGAAGTCGTCAGTGGGCGTGTTGGGTGCTCCGGCTCGGTTCCAGTTCTTGAAGCCGTTTGCGCTGCAACTTGCCGCTGGCCGTCTTGGGCAACTGCTCGATGAAGACCACGCGGCGCGGGTACTTGTAGGGAGCGATGCGTTGCTTGACGAACTCCTGCAGTTGCGTCGCAACAACTTCCGTGCCGTCTACTCCCTCGCGCAGCACCACGAAGGCGGTGACAAGTTGACCCCGGCTCTCGTCCGGGAGGCCGACCACACCGCACTCGCTCACGTCCGGGTGTGCGAGCAGGGCGTTTTCGACTTCGGGGCCGGCGATGTTGTAGCCCGAGGACACGATCATGTCGTCGCTGCGAGCCTGATACCAGAAGTAGCCATCGGCATCTTGGACGAAGGTGTCGCCGGTGATGTTCCAGCCGTTTTGCACGTACTCGTGTTGCCGATCGTCGCGCAAGTAGCGACAGCCGGTGGGGCCCTTGACCGCGAGTCTCCCCGGAGTCCCCGGGGGCAGGGGGTGGCCGTGTTCGTCGAGAACCGTTGCGACGTAGCCGGGTACGGCGCGCCCGGTGGAACCTGGCCTCGGATCTTCGTCGGCGGACGCGATGAAGATGTGCAGCATCTCGGTCGCCCCGATGCCGTCGATCAGGCGAATGCCGGTTGCGTCGAAGACCGATTGCCACGTCGCCGCGGGGAGATGTTCTCCGGCGGAGACCGCCCGGCGCAGCGTCGAGAGTTGGTTGGCCTTGCCGGAGGTCAGTATCGAGCGGTAGGCCGTGGGTGCGGTGAAGCAGACCGATACCCGGTGCTCCGCGATGAGGTCGGCGAGTTGGTCGGGAGTCGCCCTCTCCAGCAACAGGGTTGAGGCGCCCACGCGCAGCGGGAACACGACCAGGCTGCCTAGGCCGAAGGTGAACGCAAGCGGCGGAGTTCCCGTGAAGATGTCCGAGGCCACCGGCTTGAGGATGTGCGCCGAGAAGGTGTCGGCAATCGCCAAGATGTCGCGGTGGAAGTGCATCGTGGCTTTGGGGCGGCCGGTCGTGCCCGATGTAAAGGCAAGCAGGGCAACGTCTTCCGCTGAGGTGTCGACCGGCCTGAACTCCGCGGTCTTGTCCTTGATGGCGGCGTCGAGACCGGCGCCGGCGCCGTACTCCACGACGCGCAGTCCCCCAATGCCCGACGAGTCCAGCTCGTCGGCGAAACGGGCGTCGCAGAGCGCGAAGTCGGCGGCGGCGATTTCGGCGATGTCGGCCAGTTCTCCCGCGCGCAGCATCGGCATCGTGGTGACCGCCACCGCGCCGGCCTTGATCACGCCGAACCAGCAGGCGACCAGCCACGGATTGTTCGGGCCGCGGAGCAGGACACGATTTCCCGGGACGATCCCGTGATCTTCGGTGAGCACCGCCGCGATCTTGTTGGAGACGCGACGCAGGTCGCCATACGTCCACACCGCGGAGCCGGGTGCCAACAGGCATGGCCGATCGGCGCCGACGCGGTCGGCGACATCGTCGAGTAGCTCGACGGCGCAGTTGAGCCGCTCGGGGTACTCCAGGCCGGGCAGGTCGAAGAGCAGCTCGGGCCAGTCGCCTTCGGCCGGAAGATTGTCTCGGCAAAAAGTGTCGTGGTGGGCAGAGGGTGGCGGCATCGCGTCCTTCCTGGAAGAAACCACTCGAGTGCAGTGTGCGGTACGTGGTATGGACTGTCAATGACGATAGTCAAGAAAGAGACATAGAAGATGGCGGCCCCGGGGTGACCACGGGAACGCTCAGGCGGGCAGGACGGCGTATCCCTGCACTTCGACGAGCGCCTCGGCGTCCCACAGGCGCGCGACACCGATGCCCGCCATGGCGGGGTATTGAGTGCCGACGAGTCGCTTCCAGACGGCGCCGATGGCGCGGGAGTTGGCTCGGTAGTCGTCCATATCGACGATGTAGATCGTCAGGCTGGCGAGGTCCGAGGGCGTGCCGCCCGCGGCCGCGAGTGCGGTGAGCAGATTGCCCAGGGCTTGCTCGAATTGCGCGGCCACATTCTCGCCGACGATGCGCCCCGACGCGTCCAGTGCCGTCTCCCCGGCCAGGAACACGATTGACCCGGTGCCCACGACGGCGTGCGAAAAGCCCTTGGGGGTGCCCAATTCGGGCGGGTTGACGAACTCGAGACTCACGACTGGACTCCTCCGCCGTCGATGGTGATGCCCTGCCCGTTGAGGGCGGAGTTCGTGACGCACAGCCAGACTGCTTCGGCTACCTCGTAGACCGTCACCAGGCGCCGGTTGGGTTGCTTGGCCTCCAGCACTGCTCGTGCTTCCTCCGGCGTGCAGTTGGTTGCCGTCGCGATGTTGGCGATGGTGTGCTGTGTCATCGACGAGTCGACGTAGCCCGGGCAGACCGCATTGACGGTGACTCCCTTGGCCGCGACCTCGGCCGCCGCCGAGCGGACGACGCCCAGTACGCCGTGCTTGCTGGCGGTATAGGCGCTGACGTAGGGCTCACCCTTCTTGGCGGCGACGGAAGCCACGACCACGATGCGGCCGTGGCCCTGCTCGACCATGGTGGGAAGGGCCCGCCGAATGCAACGAAACGGCGCGGTGAGGTTCAGGTCGAGCATCTGGGCCCACTGTTCGTCGGTGGTCCTGGAAACGGGAGCCGAGGTTGCCGCACCCGCATTGGCGACCAGGACGTCGACGCCGCCCCACGCTTCCTCGACCGTGTCGAAGACGCGGTCGATGGCGTCGGTGGACGTGATGTCGTCCGGCAGCACGAGCGCCTCGCCGGAACAGGATCGGGCGGTTTCGTGGAGTTGGTCTTCGCTGCGCGAGGTCAGGGCGACGCGGTAGCCCGCCGCGCTAAGACGCACCGCCGACGCACGACCGATGCCGCGGCCGGCACCGGTGATCAGGGCCACTGGACTCGAGTTGAGCACCCTTTGACGGTGCCATGAAATAGTTACGATCGTCAAGATAACGATATATTACGTCGAGTAGAGAAGGTGCAGTAATCACCTTCGGGGAGGGGAGTTACCCGAATCTATTGCGGAACGCGCAATGATGTGGCGACCCGGACTTCCGAGGTCAGCGTCTGATGGACGGGACAACGTTCGGCGATGAGCAACAGCCGATCCCGTTGTGTCTGGTCGAGATCGCCGGTCAACTCGATCTCCCGATCAATGTGATCGATCCAACCGGACTTGGTTTCGCACTCGGCGCAGTCCTGCGCATGAATACGCGAGTGCCGCAACGTTACTCGCACCCGCTCCAGTGGCCAGCCCTTGCGGTTGGCGTACATCCGCACCGTCATCGAGGTACACGAACCCAGCGCGGCCAGCAGTAGGTCGTACGGCGTGGGCCCGGCGTCGTCGCCGGTCGGCCGTGGCTCGTCGGCAACGAGCAGGTGGTGTCCGGCGGTGATCTGCTGCGTGTACGTGCCCGTGCCCGTCTCCGTGACGGTCACCGTGCCCTCGGCCGACGCCGCGTCCTTGTCGCTCTGGCTTGTCATGCGGCCCAGGCTATCGGGGTCGGCGGTCTCGCGATAACGTCGAGGACACCAACGACGGAGGTGCGCATGGCCGGACAGATCCCGCTGGTCGACTATCTGGTGCTGGACGACGACAAACCGCGTCTGGTCGCGCAGGAATGCGTCAACTGCGGTGCCCGATACTTCGACCGGCGAAACGCCTGCGCCAAGTGCTTTGCCACCGAATTCAGGACCGTCCCGGTCGTGACCGAGGGCACGGTGCGCGCGTTCACCATCGTTGCGTTCGCGGCGCCCGGTATCCCTACCCCCTTCGTGGCCGCCGTGGTCGACTGCGGCGGAACCCAGGTGCGTGCCAACCTCATCAACGTCGAGCCCGACCCCGAGCACGTTTTCGACGGCATGAAAGTACGTCTCGCCACCCACTCGATCGGCACCGACTCCGAGGGCACGGAGGCGGTCGGGTTCGGTTTCGAACCCGTTTCGGCAACCAAGGAGCAGTGATGAGCGCAAGCGATGAGGTCTGGATCCTCGGCATCCACATGACCAAGTTCGGCAAGCACCCCGAACTCGACACCGTCGACCTGGCGGCCGAGGCCGCCATGGGCGCGCTTTCGGACGCGGGCGTCACCATGGCCGACATTGGTGTGCTCGCCGCGGGCAACCTGATGAACGCGAATGCCAGTGTCGGGCAACAGCTTCAGAAGCAGATCGGCCAAACGGGCATCCCCGTCTACAACGTCGCCAACGCCTGCGCCACCGGTGCCACCGCACTGCGCACCGCCATCATGGCCGTCAAGGCCGGCGAGGTGGACTACGGCCTGGCGGTCGGTGTCGAGAAGCTCGCGGGTGCCGGTCTGCTGGCGGGCGGGGCCAAGAAGAAGGACGCTGACACCTGGACGCCGGCCGGCCGCTATGGAGCGGTCGCGGGGATCGACGGCAGGATCGGTACGGAGACGATGCCGGGCGTCTTCGCCCAGATCGGGGTCGAATACGGCCACAAGTACGGCGGCACCAGCTTCGAGTTGTTCGCGAAGATCAGCGAGAAGAACCACGCCCACTCCACGCTGAATCCGCTTGCGTCATACCAAAAGCGGTTCACCCTCGAGCAGATCATGAACGACGTCATGATCGCGTACCCGAACACGCGCCCGATGTGCTCGGCGAACTGCGATGGTGCGGCGGCCGCGGTCGTGTGCAGCGGCGAGACCCTGAAGTCGCTGTCGCTCGAACAGCGGCGGCGCGCGGTGAAGGTGTCGGCGTCGGTCCTGACGACCGACCCCTATGAAGAAGGCTGTCAGGTGTTGCCGAACGTCAACACGCTCACCCGAAAGGCCGCCACGATCGCATACGAGCAGGCGGGCATCGGCCCAGCCGACCTCGATCTCGTCGAATTGCACGATTGTTTCGCCACCGCCGAACTGGTGCACTACGACAACCTGATGCTGTGCGAAGAGGGCGGCGCGGCGGATTTCTTCAACTCGGGTGCGACCTGGCGTGACGGTTCGACTCCGGTGAACGTGTCAGGCGGGCTGGAGTCCAAGGGCCATCCCATCGCGGCCACCGGCATCGCCAACGTCTGGGAGATCTGTCACCACCTGCGTGGCGAGGCCGGAGAACGCCAGATCAAGGATGCCAAGGTGGGCCTGGCTCACGTGATCGGACTCGGTTCCGCGTGCGGCGTGCACGTCCTGGAGAAGTCGACGGCTTAAGCACCGAGGCCGCCCAACCCGGAACCCTCGACGGCGCGTGACCGCCCGATGATCGAGGAGACGAGGCATTGCCAACCGTTGCGCAGCACATCATTTCAGCACTCGAAGGCAGCGGGATAGCACGTGTCTATGGCCTACCGGGTGACAGCCTCAACGGATTTACCGATGCGATCCGCCGCTCGGGCCGAATCGCTTGGGAACACGTGCGTCACGAGGAAGCCGCGGCCTTCGCCGCCGCGGCCGACGCCGCTTTGACCGGCGGCCTGGCGGTGTGTGTCGGCAGCTGCGGGCCGGGCAATCTGCATCTGATCAACGGGTTGTTCGACGCGCAGCGCACTCGTGTTCCAGTTTTGGCGATCGCGGCGCAGATACCGCTGGATGAAGTCGGTTCGCAGTACTTCCAGGAGACGCACCCGCAGGAGCTGTTCCGTGAGTGCAGCGTGTATTGCGAGCTCGTCAGCAAGCCGGAAATGGCGCTACGCATTGTCGAGATGGCGATGCGGTCCGCGATCGAACAGCGCGGCGTCGCCGTTGTTGTCGTACCGGGAGAGGTTTTCCTGAGCCAGCTCAGTGACCCGGACTGGAAGATCGGGCCGGTTTTGGCTACCCGCTCGGTGCTGCGACCCGCCCACGAGCCGTTGCGCCAGGCCGCCGATATGCTCAACCGCTCGACACGCATCACGATCCTTGCTGGCGCGGGGTGCGCCGGGGCGCACGACGAAGTCGTTGACCTCGCAGGGACGTTGGGGGCGCCGATCGTGCATGCGTTGCGCGGCAAGGAGCATCTGGAGTACGACAACCCCTACGACGTCGGCATGACCGGTCTGCTCGGCTTCGCCTCCGGATACAAGGCGATCAAGGAGGCCGATGTGCTGCTGATGCTGGGCACCGACTTCCCTTACCGGCAGTTCTATCCCACCGCCGCCACCATCATTCAGGTCGACATCGACGGGAGCCATATCGGCAGGCGCGCGCATGTCGATCTCGGATTGCTTGGCACGGTGAAGGACACGATCAGCGCGTTGCGGCCGCTGCTCTCCCCAGCATTCGAGCGAGACCACTTGGATCGCGCGCTGAAGCACTACCGCAGGACCCGCAAGTCGCTTGACGATCTGGCGGTCAACGACCGCGACCGCACGCCGATCCGGCCGGAATACGTTGCGCGGCTTGCCAGTCAACTGGCAAGCGATGATGCGGTGTTCACCTATGACGTAGGCACACCCACGATTTGGGCGGCCCGGTACCTGACGATGAACGGTCGGCGCCGTCTGATCGGGTCGGCGACGCACGGGAGCATGGCAGGTGCCCTCTCGCACGCGATCGGTGCACAGACTGTTGACCGTGGTCGGCAGGTTGTCGCGCTGGCGGGGGACGGCGGCCTGACGATGCTGTTCGGGGAACTGGTGACGCTCAAGCAGAATCGACTGCCGGTGAAGGTGATTGTGTTCAACAACTCATCGCTGGGTTTCGTCGAGTTGGAGATGAAGGCCGCCGGCATCGTGAACTTCGGCACCGACTTGGCGGCAGTCGACTTCGCCGCGGTGGCGCGCGCGGTCGGGCTCTTTGCGCAGCGTGTCGAACAGCCCGCTGACCTCAACGCGGCGTTGGAAGTCGCGTTCGCGCATGACGGGCCCGCGGTCATCGACGTGGTCACCGCGCGTCAGGAGCTCACCATCCCGCCGACCATCACCGCTGAGCAGGTAAAGGGGTTCTCGCTGTACGCAATCCGAACCATCCTGGCCGGCCGCGGTGATGAACTCCTCGACCTCGTCAGCACCAACGTCGCACGAAGGATCCTCGACTGATGCGGCACGGCCATCAGGCCGAGGAGTTGGTCAATGCGTCAACCGCCGGCAAGCTTGAGTAGTCAATCTGGTTGGTGGTGACGGCTGCTGAGAATCCGTTGTCGACGAGCAGGTTGGTTCCGTTGATGTAGCTGGCGGCATCGGAGCCCAGAAATGCCAGTGCGCTCGGCGTACCAATGGATGTTTGAAAGTCGGTGATCAAGGGAGTCTCGATAAGGCCGGGGCATCGATACTGGCGTTCGTTGGCTACACCGCGGTGATGCTTCTGCAGGAACGGCGCATGCGCCGGGCCGGCGGTGTGGGGACCATTCCATTCGAGTTGGCCGGCAACTCTTCTCGGACCGAGGCCATCATGAGGGCGGTTCACGCAGACCGGCGGCCGACGCGAACACCGTGAGTTCCCGCTCGATGTCGGATCCGGCTGGCTGGTAGACGATCTCGGTGACGCCCTGTGCGGCGAGTCCGGCGATCTTCTCCGGCAACTCGCCGGCGGTGCCGGTCAACGCCATCGAGCTCGCGAACGGGATCAGCTCGACGAGGTGTAGCTCGTCGCTCACATTTGCCTTGACGAGATGTCCGCGATGGATCGCGAGGTGCCGCTCGTCGGTCGGGTAGGCCTCGATTGCCTCGCGCCAGCCTTGCCCACCGGGCAGCGCGTCGACTGCCTCGGCACCGCCGCGCTCATACATAGCGTGATACAGAACCGCCGCGGCGGGCCCTGCGGCATCGATGGCGCGCGGGGAGGTCAGCTCCTCACCGTCGTCGAGCACGGTCCCGAAGCACAACAGCGCCCGCCAGTCGGCGATCTTGGCAGCCTCGGCCTGCGGAACGGCCGCGGAGAAGACGCCGTCGCCGAGTTCCGCCGCAACGGCCAGCCCCTTCGGGCCGTCGGCGCCGATCAGTATCGGTACCTCGATCGGTCGCTTCGCCCCGAAACCGGGAAGCTGCAACATACCGATTTTCGCGCCCTCCCACTCGGCTGTTTCGCCGGCCAGCAGGGCGCGCAAGCACCGTACGTATTCGGCCACCAGCCGCCACGGCATGGCCCGCTGGCCCAGCGACATCCGGCCGGTGAAACCCGAACCGATCGCCACCGCGACGCGCCCCGGCGCCTGGCTTTCCAGCTCGGCGATCGCGGCGGCGTTCACCATCGGATGCCGCAGGCTCGGAACGAGCA
The DNA here is from genome assembly GCF_010730355.1 of Mycobacterium florentinum. Taxonomy (NCBI): domain Bacteria; kingdom Bacillati; phylum Actinomycetota; class Actinomycetes; order Mycobacteriales; family Mycobacteriaceae; genus Mycobacterium; species Mycobacterium florentinum. The sequence goes on along the minus strand of NZ_AP022576.1, from coordinate 2,501,366 downwards.
CCCCGGGCCCCAGGCCGATCCGCGACGTGCATTGCGCGCAGCGGCTGAGAATCATCCATACATCCGGGTAGAGGGCCGGAGAGTCGTAGAGCCCGCTGGTAGCCCAGCGCTTCGGCGAGCTCCGCGTGGGCCGGGGTGTTCGACGACGTCGCGAATGCACACGAGATGTCCATATTCGGACTCTAGTGACGACGACCCGGTGATCGGCGACAACGCACGACGTCAGCTGGAGTCGACGCGTCCCCGGACTAGGCCGAGCGGCGGATGCCGCGGTTGCGGCCGATGTCGCCCTTCAGCAGCATGTCGCGCTCGGATTCGGACAGGCCGCCCCAAACCCCGTACGGCTCACCGACATCGAGTGCGTGCGACCGGCACTGCTGGATCACCGGGCAGTGCCGGCACATCTCCTTGGCGCGCTGCTCACGCTGCATGCGGGCGCGGCCACGTTCGCCGTCGGGATGAAAGAACATCGACGAGTCGACACCGCGGCACAGTCCCTGCAGTTGCCAGTTCCAGATGTCCGCGTTGGGCCCAGGTAGCTGCTCCGGCTGTGGCATGGCTAGTTCCCTCCTGCACGGCGCACCCACGGGGGGTTTGGGTTCGCAAAGTGAGTGTGCAACTGATTTAAGGGCGGCGTCACCGATGACTACCCGTCATTGCTAGAACTTAGGTGGGCCGGTGAATTTCCGTCAATAGGCGCTTAGTGTGACAAAATATATAGGGGTTGGAACAGAATTAACTCCGCGTTCATCCGCCACGCATTTGGCGTAGGAGAACGGTGCTACCAGGCACTTGATCAAACCGAGATTTCCCAGCTCAGAGCACAAGGACCAGGAAGAGCCATTTATTACAGAGCTGATCGTGATTAACATTTCAGTAACACCAACAGCACGAACTGTTTACTACTATCACCGTGATTGAAACTCGTCACACTTCGACGGTTGACCCGACGCTGGCCGCGGCCGCGTTCGGAGACCAGCCGGACCGTTGGCCGCTGCCGACGGCGACCACGTCAAGCGAACTCTGGCTGCGTGCCGTCGCGGCCGGCGGGCAGGGCCGCTACGGCAGCGCCTACCAAGACCTCGCGGTGTTACGGCGCAGCGTTTCGGCCGGCCGCTTGGTCTCGCTGGCCCACAGCACGCAGGGATCGTTTCTGCGCCAACTCGGTTGGCACGCGCGGGCCCGGGGCTGGGACGGTCGTGCCCTCGCGCTGGCGGGCCGCGATCCCGAAGCCCGCGCCGATGCGCTGATCGGACTGGCGGCCGACGCATTGGGCGTCGGCCGTTTCGGTGCAGCCGCAACATTGTTGGCACGCGCGGACTTGGAGTTGGCGGCGGGCGTGCCTGAGCGGCTGCCGGTGCGCCGACGATGGGTGGCTGCCGAATTGGCGATGGCACGCGGCGACGGCGCGGCCGCCGTCCGTCATGCCGAGCAAGCCGTCGAGCTCGCGCGGGCCATGAAATACGGCTCGGAGCGGCACCGGGTCAAGAGCGACGTGGTGCTCGCCGCCGCGCTGTGCAGTGCGGGCGCGATCGACCACGCCCGCACCGTCGGCGAGGTCGCTTTGGACGCCACCGGCCGTCTGGGGCTGATACCGCTGCGATGGGCATCGGCCTGCTTGCTGTTTGATATCGGCAGCGTCACGATTTCCGCGCCCAAAATGGCTGAAATTAGGGATATCTGCGCAGGCCAGGTGCGGCGCGCCGGTGGAACGTGGCCTTCCGGCTGAAACGGCTTTCGGCCGTTATTGTCATCGAGAGAGTTAGCCCGCGATGTGTCCGGTTTGTAACGTTGGAGATACCGCCGTCGATGACAATTCAAGGTGAACGTCTCGACGCTGTGGTTGCCGAAGCCGTAGCGGGAGACGGAAACGCCCTACGGGAGGTGCTGGAGACCATCCGCCCGATTGTGGTGCGATATTGCCGGGCGCGAGTCGGCACCGTCGAGCGGGGTGGCCTGACAGCCGACGATGTGGCTCAGGAGGTGTGCTTGGCGACGCTTACGGCCCTGCCGCGTTACCGCGATCGAGGACGCCCCTTTCTGGCCTTCCTATATGGCATTGCGGCGCACAAAGTGGCCGACGCCCATCGCGCTGCCGGCCGCGATCTCGCCTACCCGTCCGAATCCGTTCCCGAGCGCTGGTCGTCCGAGGCGGGCCCCGAGCAGCGCGCTCTCGAAGCCGACTCGGTCAGCCGGATGAACGAATTGCTCGACATCCTTCCCGCCAAGCAACGCGAGATTCTGATCCTTCGCGTCGTCGTCGGCCTCTCTGCGGAAGAGACTGCCGCCGCCGTCGGCGCGACACCAGGAGCCGTTCGGGTAGCACAGCACCGAGCTTTGTCGCGGCTCAAATCCGAGATGGTTGCGGCGGGGGACTATGCCTGAATCTGGTTTCACAGACCGACCGGGGCTCGACGAGTTGAGCCGGACCGATCTGCTCCTTGATGCGCTGGCCGAACGTCAGCCGATCGACGTCGACGATCCCAACGACGACGCGCTGGCCGCCCTGCTGGGGGACTGGCGCGACGACTTGCGCTGGCCACCGGCCAGTGCGCTGGTGTCGCCGGAGGAAGCCGTGGGGGCGCTGCGCGCCGGAATGATCGAGCAGCGGCGCAGCCGTCGCGGCCTGGCAACGGTCGCCTCGGTGGCGGCGACGTTGATCGCCCTCAGCGGGTTCGGCGCCATGGTGGTCGAGGCGCGTCCGGGTGGGACGCTCTACGGCCTGCACTCGATGTTCTTCGACGAGCCCCGGGTCAACCAGAACCAGACCATGTTGTCCGCCAAGGCGGATCTCGCGAAGGTGCAGCAACTGATCGACAAGGGTCAATGGACCCAGGCCGAGAATCAGCTGGCGGAAGTCAGCAGCACCGTGCAGTCGTTGAACGACAGCGCCGGCCGAAAAGAGCTGCTGGACGAGATCGATCTGCTGAACGCGAAAGTCGATTCGCGGGATCCGAACGCGACGCTCCCGCCGGCCGCACCCGCGCCGAGCTCCGCGGTGCTTCCGGCTCCGCAGTCCCAGGTTTCGTCGATTCCGAAGGCAATCACCCCGAGCGCAACCCTGCCCGCGCCCAGCCAAACCCCAAGTCCTGCTCCGAGTCACCACCGGCACTAGTCATCGGTCGCGCCCGGTAATACGCCCTAAGAAAACAGGCAGCTCAATCGCTCAGTGGCGCCGGTGAAATCCGTCGGCGTCCGACGTCGCCTCGTTGAGCGAGGCGTCGGCATATCCGCGGCAGTAATCCCAGGTGACGTAGGCGTCCGGCTCCGGGTCGTAGGCGGGCTCGTGCGGGCGGACGGTGCCATCGATCAGCAGTTGCAGCAGGTTGGCCCGCAGCATGTCCCAGTCGTGATAGTGGTCCTGCTGACACTCGTCGCAACAGACCACAAGTCCGCGAATTCCCTTGTGCGCCAACAGTGCTTCGTACACGGCCAGATCGGCCAGGTCCGCCTCGACCGCCATGCGCTCTTGTTGATCCAGCGGCTGTCCGGGCTCGACGGCGTCCAGCGCCGCCGACGGGTCACATGGGTCGTCCGCGAAAGGGTCGGGTGGCAAACCCGGGGGGAGGTGGTCACGCACGCCCCTAGCCTACGCAGCCAGGCCGTGGTAACGCCAGCAGGCAGACCCGCGCCGATTGGCCCGGGCGGCGCGCCAACGGGTGCAACTCCCCGACGCCCGGGACCGATAGGATGGGTTTCTCGCTCCGCGCGCGTATGGAGGGTTTCACCGATGTCCCGTGGCACGTCCCACCTCGAAGACAGCTCCGACCTGGTCGCAAGCCCCTACCTGCGCGTCGGCGGTCTGGCCGACGAAGCCGTGCCGACCGGGGGAGATAACCCGCACAAGGTGGCCATGCTGGGCCTGACTTACGACGATGTATTGCTGCTGCCCGCGGCTTCCGATGTGGTTCCGGCCACCGCCGACACGTCGAGCCAGCTAACGAAGAAGATCCGGCTGCGGGTGCCGCTGGTCAGCTCGGCGATGGACACCGTCACCGAGTCCCGGATGGCCATCGCGATGGCCCGGGCCGGCGGCATGGGCGTGCTGCACCGCAACCTGCCGGTCGCCGAACAGGCCGGCCAGGTCGAGATGGTGAAGCGCTCGGAGGCCGGCATGGTTACCGACCCGGTCACCTGCCGGCCGGACAACACGCTGGCCCAGGTCGACGCGCTGTGCGCCCGGTTCCGCATCTCCGGCCTGCCCGTCGTCGACGACTCCGGCGCGCTCGTCGGGATCATCACCAACCGCGACATGCGGTTCGAGGTCGACCAGACCCGGCCGGTCTCCGAGGTGATGACCAAGGCCCCGCTGATCACCGCCCGCGAGGGTGTCAGCGCGGACGCGGCGCTGGGCCTGTTGCGCCGCAACAAGATCGAGAAGCTCCCCATCGTCGACGGCCACGGGCGGTTAACCGGGCTGATCACCGTCAAGGACTTCGTCAAGACCGAACAACACCCGTTGGCCACCAAGGACAGCGACGGCCGGCTGCTGGTGGGCGCCGCCGTCGGCGTCGGCGGTGACGCCTGGGTCCGCGCGATGATGCTGGTCGACGCCGGGGCTGATGTGCTGATCGTGGACACCGCGCACGCGCACAACCGCACCGTGCTGGAAATGGTCGGCAAACTCAAGGCCGAAGTCGGGGAGAAGGTCGAGATCATCGGCGGCAATGTCGCGACCCGCTCGGCCGCCCTGGCGCTGGTCGAGGCCGGCGCCGACGCGGTGAAGGTCGGCGTGGGACCGGGCTCGATCTGCACCACCCGGGTGGTGGCCGGGGTCGGCGCGCCTCAAATCACGGCGATCCTGGAAGCCGTCGCGGCCTGCGGACCGCACGGGGTGCCGGTCATCGCCGACGGCGGACTGCAGTATTCCGGCGACATCGCCAAGGCGCTGGCCGCCGGCGCATCGACGGCCATGCTGGGCTCGTTGCTGGCCGGTACCGCCGAGGCGCCCGGCGAGCTGATCTTCGTCAACGGCAAGCAGTTCAAGAGCTACCGCGGCATGGGGTCGCTGGGCGCGATGGCGGGCCGCAGCGGAGCCAAGTCCTACTCCAAGGACCGCTACTTCGCCGACGACGCGCTCTCCGAGGACAAGCTGGTGCCCGAGGGCATCGAGGGCCGGGTGCCGTTCCGCGGCCCGCTGTCGTCGGTGATCCACCAGCTGACCGGCGGCCTGCGCGCCGCGATGGGCTACACCGGTTCGCCCACCATCGAGGTGCTGCAGCAGGCGCAGTTCGTCCGGATCACCTCGGCCGGGCTCAAGGAAAGCCATCCCCACGACGTCACGATGACCGTCGAAGCACCGAACTACTACGCGCGGTGAGCAGCGAACTCAACATGGTCGAGATCGGGATGGGCAGAGTCGCCCGTCGCACCTACGAGCTCAGCGAAGTCAGCATCGTCCCGTCCCGCCGTACCCGCTCGTCGCAGGACGTGTCGACCACCTGGCAGCTGGACGCCTACCGGTTCGAGATCCCCGTCGTGGCGCACCCGACCGATGCGTTGGTGTCGCCGGAGTTCGCGATCGAGCTGGGCCGGCTCGGCGGGCTGGGCGTGCTCAACGGCGAGGGGCTGATCGGCCGGCATGCCGACGTGCAGGCCAAGATCGCGCAGCTGGTCGAGGCCGCCGAAAAGGAGCCCGAACCGTCGGCGTCGATCCGGCTGCTGCAGGAACTGCACGCGGCGCCGCTGAACCCGGACTTGCTGGGCGCCGCGGTGGCCCGCATCCGCGAGGCCGGGGTGACCACCGCGGTCCGCCTGAGCCCGCAAAATGCGCAGGCACTGACCCCCGTGCTGCTGCAGGCCGGCATCGACCTGCTGGTCATCCAGGGCACGATCATCTCGGCCGAACGGGTCGCCTCCAACGGCGAACCGCTCAACCTGAAGACCTTCATCTCCGAACTCGACGTGCCGGTGGTGGCCGGTGGTGTACTCGATCACCGCACCGCGCTGCACCTGATGCGCACCGGCGCCGCCGGCGTCATCGTCGGCTACGGCTCCACCCGGGGTGTCACCACCAGCGACGAGGTGCTGGGCATCAGCGTGCCGATGGCCACCGCGATCGCCGACGCCGCCGCCGCCCGCCGCGAATACCTCGACGAGACCGGAGGCCGGTACGTGCACGTGCTGGCCGACGGTGACATCCACACCTCCGGCGAGCTGGCCAAGGCCATCGCCTGCGGTGCCGACGCGGTGGTGCTGGGCACCCCGCTGGCCGAAAGCGATGAGGCGCTCGGCGGAGGCTGGTACTGGCCCACCGCGGCCGCACACCCGTCGTTGCCGCGCGGGGCGCTGCTGCAGATCGCCGTCGGCGAGCGGCCGCCGCTCGAACAGGTGCTCAACGGACCCTCCGACGACCCGTTCGGCAGCCTGAATCTGCTCGGTGGCCTGCGCCGATCGATGGCCAAGGCCGGCTACTGTGACCTCAAGGAATTCCAGAAGGTCGGCCTGACCGTAGGGATTTAGGGGCTAGCTCGTTACTGGCCGGTAAGTTCATACTGGTGGGGATGAAGCCAGATTATGACGTCCTGATCATTGGTTCGGGGTTCGGCGGCAGTGTCACCGCGCTCCGGTTGACCGAAAAGGGTTACCGCGTAGGCGTTTTGGAAGCCGGCCGCCGCTATGCCGACGACGAGTTCGCCAAGACGTCGTGGAATCTGCGCAAGTTCCTCTGGGCGCCCAGGCTCGGTTGCTACGGCATTCAGCGGATTCACCCGCTCAAAAACGTGATGATCCTGGCCGGCGCCGGGGTCGGCGGCGGGTCGTTGAACTACGCCAACACGCTCTACGTGCCGCCGGATCCGTTCTTCAACGATCAGCAGTGGCGCCACATCACCGACTGGCGCAGTGAGCTGATGCCGCACTACCGGCAGGCGCAGCGGATGCTGGGCGTGGTGGAGAACCCGACCTTCACCGACGCCGACCGGATCGTCAAGGAGGTCGCCGACGAGATGGGCTGCGGAGACACCTTCGTGCCCACCCCGGTCGGGGTGTTCTTCGGGCCCGACGGGACCAAGACGCCCGGAAAGACGGTGCCGGATCCTTTCTTCGGCGGCGTGGGCCCCGACCGCACCGGCTGCCTGGAATGCGGCTGCTGCATGACGGGCTGCCGCTTCGGCGCCAAGAACACGCTGCTGAAGAACTACCTGGGTCTCGCGGAATCAGCTGGGGCGCAAATCATTCCGATGACGACGGTGAAGAACTTCGAGCAGCGTTCCGATGGGCTGTGGGAGGTCCGCACCGTCCGCACCGGAAGCTGGCTGCGCCGGGACCGGCGCACCTACACGGCGAGCCACCTGATCCTGGCCGCCGGCACCTGGGGGACACAGCATCTGCTGTTCAAGATGCGGGATTCGGGCCGATTGCCTCGTCTCTCAACACGTTTGGGCGTATTGACCCGGACCAACTCGGAGTCGATCGTCGGCGCCGGGCGGTTGGAAGTCTCACCGGACCTGGATCTGACGCACGGGGTGGCGATCACGTCGTCGATTCACCCGACCGCCGATACCCACATCGAACCCGTGCGTTACGGCAAGGGCTCCAACGCGATGGGGCTGCTGCAGACCCTGATGACCGACGGCCCCGGCCCGCAAGGCACCGACGTGCCGCGCTGGCGGCAGCTGCTGGACAACGCCGGTGCGGATCCCGGCAAGATGCTGCGGCTGCTCAATCCCAGCCGCTGGAGCGAGCGCACCGTGATCGCGCTGGTCATGCAGCATCTGGACAACTCGATCACCACATTCACCAAGCGCGGAAAGCTGGGCATCCGTTGGTATTCCAGCAAGCAGGGGCACGGCGAGCCGAACCCGTCGTGGATCCCGGTGGGCAACGAGGTCACCCGGCGCATCGCGGACAAGATCGACGGCGTCGCCGGCGGGACCTGGGGCGAGCTGTTCAACATTCCGCTGACCGCGCACTTCCTCGGCGGCGCGGTGATCGGCGACAGCCCCGAGCACGGAGTCATCGACCCCTACCACCGCGTCTACGGCTATCCGTCGCTGCTGGTGGTGGACGGCGCCGCGATCTCGGCGAATCTGGGCGTCAACCCGTCGCTGTCGATCACCGCGCAAGCCGAGCGGGCCGCCTCACTGTGGCCGAACAAGGGCGAGAACGATGAGCGGCCGCTGCAGGGCGATACCTACCGCCGGCTGGACCCGATCGCGCCGAAGTACCCGGTGGTGCCGGCCGACGCGCCCGGCGCACTGCGCTGGCTGCCGATCGATCCGGTCACCTCGACCGCGGGCTAGCTCGCGATCACCTCGAGCGGCGCGCCCTTGACCACCCGGCTGCGCTCGCCGTGCACGTTGACCGGCACATCGCCCATCAGGGTGACCCGGTGCATCAGCCGCGGCTGGTCGTCGTAGTCGTCGATCGCCCGGTGCTGGGTGGCCCGGTTGTCCCAGATGGCGACGTCGCCCGCCTCCCAGTTCCAGCGAATGGTGTTCTCGGGCTTGGTGATTCGCTGCTGCAACAGTTCCAGCAGCGCGCTCGACTCGTGGCTGTCCAGGCCGACGAAGTTGCGCACGAAATTGCCCGCGATCAGGGTGCGCTCACCGGTCTCCGGGTGCACCCGCACCACCGGGTGCTCGGTCTGAAAGTCCTGCTTCTCGAACGCCTGCCGGAACGCGCGCTGCGCGTCGGTCATCGCCAGGGTGGCCTCGGCGGGCACGTAGTCGTAGCGGTTGGTGTGCAGTGCCCACAGGTTTTCGACAAGGCATTTGAGCGGCTCGGGCAGGTCCTCGTAGGCCGCGGCCGTCGAGGCCCATAGCGTCGATCCGCCGTAGCTGGGCAGGGTGACCGCGCGCAGGATCGAGGCCGCCGGGTAGTTCGCGGCGAACGTGACATCGGTGTGCCAGCGGTTGGCCTTGCCGTACTCCGAGTTGATCGGGGTGATGACCGGTGCCCCGGTGGCCGCGAGCGCGCCGGCCGCCGGGTGCCCGACGGGTGTGCCCAGTAACCCACCGAATGCCAGCTGCTGCTGGTCGTCGAGGTGGTGCTGACCCCGGAAGAAGATGACCTTGTGGGTCAGCAGCGCCCGGCGGATCTCCTCGACGGCGGCCGGGTGGAGGTCCCCGCCGAGGTGCACCCCGTCGACCCGAGCGCCGATCCGGCTGCCCAGCTTGGTGACGGTTATCTGGTCTGTCATGGCAGTAGTCCTTGATTGAACATCGGGTGTAGTCAGTTGACTAAGCCCGAGTGTAGTCGGATGGCTACAGTTTCGGCAAGGGGTCATGGGCGTACCACATTCCCGCCGCAAAGCAGCAGGTCAAGTGAGGAATTCGACGAAATTGCCCGTTGTCAGGACGCCGGGGAGTCCAGTGCGGAGGCCACCTCGTTTTGCTCCATCTCCGCCACCTCGAGGTAGACCTCGGCCACCTGGGCCAGTCGGTCGCTGCCCGCTTCGCGGCCCTGAAGCAGCGCGGCCAGCGCCGACACACTGCGCGCGGCAAAGATGTCGGCAACCATCACGGTTGGCGTGTCCAGCCAGGCGCGCACGCGGGCGACCAGTTGGGTGGCCAGCACCGAATCTCCGCCGAGGCCGAAGAAATCGTCGTCGGCGCTCACCGACGCGACCCGCAGCAGGCCGGCGGTGATATCGGCCAGCGCCCGTTCCAGCGGCGTCGACGCGGCCCGTTGACCCGTCGCGGTATCGGCGGCGCGCTCCTGCACGGCGAGCGCGAGCCGCTCGCCGGCCACCTTGCGGTCGATCTTGCCGCCGACCGTGTACGGGATCTCGGGGACCAGCACGATCAGGTCGGGAACCATGTGCGGGGGAACGAATCCGGAAACCGCTGCCGTCAGCTGCGCCGGCGTCAGCGCGGGATCGGTGACCCGGACCAAAGCGGCCAACTGCTCGCGTTTGGCGTCCCCTGCGACCGGGATCACCGCGGCCACGGCACCGTCGACCGACTCCAGCCGGTTCAGCGCTCCCTCGACCTCGCCGAGTTCGACCCGATAGCCGCTGATCTTGACCCGGTGGTCGGCGCGGCCGACGAACTCCAGCGTTCCGTCGGGTAGATAGCGCGCCAAATCGCCGGTGCGATACCAGTTCTTGCCGTCGTGCTCGACGAACTTGCCGTCCGTCAGGTCCGGCCGGCCGCGGTAGCCGCGGGCGATGCCGCGCCCGCTGACCCAGAACTCGCCGGGAACCCAGTCCGGGCAGTCGGACCCGTCCGCCGCCACCACGCGGCAAGCGTTGTTCGGTAGCGGGTGGCCGAACGGCACCGCGGCCCAGTGCGGCGGCAACTCGCCGGGCTCGCAGATGGTGTTGTGAATGGCCGTTTCGGTGGCGCCGCCCAGTCCGGCGACCCGGACCCCCGGCGCCTGGGCGCGCAGCGCGCGCACCATCTCGGTGCGCACCCAGTCGCCGCCGGTGGGCACCACGCGCACCGAGGAGATCCGTCCCGAGTTCACCGCGACCAGCATCTCGAGCCAGCCGGGCAGCCAGTGCAGCACCGTGACCCGGTGTTGTTCGATCAGCCGCGCCCAGGCGTCGGGGTCGCGCCGCTGTTCCTCGTCGACCACCACGATCGAGCCGCCCGCGCGCAGCATGCCGAAGATGTCCAGCACCGAGATGTCGCATTCCAGCGTGGACAGCGCCAGGCATCGATCGTCGGCGCCGATGTCGAAGTGGGAGTTGATGAACTCGACGGTGTTCATCGCGGCGTCGTGGCTGACCTCCACGCCCTTGGGTTCGCCGGTGGAGCCCGAGGTGAACAGCACGTAGGCCACGTCGGCGGGATCGGTGGCGGACGGCTCGGTGTCGTCGACTCGGGGCAGGCCCTGCGCGATCGCTTCCGACACGGTCAGCGCGGGAACCGGCAGTTCGTCGAGCCCGGGCGTGCGCGGCCCGCACGCCAGCGCCGAGTGCACACCCGCGCCGCCCAGGATGCGCGCGGCACGGTCGGCCGGCTGGTCGACGCCGATCGGCAGGTACACCCCACCGGCGGCGTGAATGCCCAGCAGCGCCGGGATCTGTTCTGCGGTCTTGGGGCCCAGCACCGCGACCGCGTCGCCGCGTCCCACCCCGCGTGCCCGCAACGTCGCAGCCACGGCAAGGACCTGCTCGCGCAACTGCGCATAGCTGAGGTCGCCCAGGCTGCTGTACACCGCGGGCGCATCGGGATGCGCGGCGGCGGTGCGAAAGAAGCCGTGGTGCAACGCTTCTGCGCTCGGCACGGTGGTCACGCCATTGAGCGTGGCGCGCAGGGCGCGCTGTTCGGGCGGGAGCGCGGGCGGGTCGAGTGCCTCCCAGGCGTCGTCGTCGTTGGCCAGCCGGATCAGCTCGGCGACGTGGTAGGCGAACATCGCGTCGGCCACGCCCGGCCGGAACGCGTCCGCGCGGACGTCCCAGTTGACCAGCAGGCCGCCGTCGAACGGCGTGGCCTGGGAGTCCAGCAACACCTGCGGCCCCTGCGAGATGTGCCAGACGCACTTGCCGAACTGTTCGGTGACCTCGCCGTCGAACAGGTCGCCGAGCCCGAGTCCGCTGGTGAACACGAACGGCGCCAGCGTGGGCATGCCGCGATGCCGGGTCAGGTCGCGCAGGATCGACAGCCCCGAATAGCTGGAGTGCTGGGCGCTGGCGTGCAGCGACTCCTGCAAGACGCGGGCCCGGGCCGCCGCGGTCGGTGCGTCGGTGAGGTCGACGTCGAGCATCAGCGACGTGGTGAAGTCGCCGACGAGTTTCTCGACGTCGGGGTGGAACGGCTCGCGGCCGAACATCGGCAGGTTCAGCAGGAATCGGGAATTGGTGGACCAGCGCGCCAGCGTCCCGGCGTAGGACGCGGCGATCGCCATCGCCGGGGTGATGCCGCGCTTGTGCGCCGCGGCCAACAGCGCCTCGCGGATGTCGGCGTCGAAGTAGTGCCAGAGCCGGATGTTGCGGCGCGGATTGGCCTGCTCGGACGGTGGCACCAGCGGGGGAGACGGCGGTTCGGGCAGGTCCGGCACCCGCTCGGCCCACCACTGACGGTCCGCCTCGGACACCGAGGTGGCGGCCGTCAGCGCGGCCCGGTACTGCCGATAGGTGTAGCCCAGCTCGGGCAGGTCGCCGCCGCGGTAGAACACGGCGAGGTCGGCCATGAAGTTGCGGTAACTGACGGCGTCGGCGGCCGACATGTCCATGTCGACGTGCAGCCGGGTGCGCCCGTCGGCCATTAGCGTCAGCGCGATTTCGAGGACCTCGCCGTGCAGGATCTGATGAGATTTCGCGTCCCGGATCTCGGCCAGCCGCGCTTCGGCACCGGCGGCGTCGAGGTCGCGCAGGTCGACCACCTCGACCGGCAGCGTGCGGTCGGTGATCCGCTGGGTGCCGTCGGGCAGGATCTCCACGCGCAGCATCGGATGGCGGCGGGCCAGCGCTGCCGCGGCGGTGCGCAGCTTTTCCGGGTCGACGCCGGCGCCGTCGAACTCCACATACAGGTGCGGGGCCACGCCGCCGAGCGCTTGTTCTTCGTTGCGGCCCAGCCACAATGCGTGCTGGATGGGTGCCAGGGGAAAGGTGTCGCCGCCGTCATCGTCGTGCGGGGCTTCGGGCTGCTCGTCGGTGGTAGCGCTCTCGCTCGCGCTTTCGCCGAGCGCCGCGACCAGCCGCGTCCATGCGGATACGGTGGGGTTCTCGGCCAGGGATGCGAAACCGATGTCGATGCCCTGCCGGCGCCACCGCCCGGACAGCGACATCATCCGTATCGAGTCGAGTCCGGAGGCGATGAGGTCGGCTTCGGGGTCCAGTGCGTCGGGGGTGACGCCGAGCAGTTCGGCGACTTGCTCTCGAACGTTCAGTGCGCTCGTCGCGGCGCGACCCATTGTGTGAAACCTCTCAACAATTAGTGAAGGCTGTCCTAACTATGCGGAGGCTACCCTATATTTGTTTGCGGACTTAAATTACCCTGAAAGGGCGCTAACCGCGATGAGCACCGGATTCCATCCCGATGCCGAGGTCAAACACGACGAAAGTGTTGACCTCGCAACGGGATTCGTCCCGTTCCCGGGCGACCGGGCCGACGCCTACCGGAGGGCCGGCTATTGGGCGGGGCTGCCGCTGGACTCCATCTTGCGCGAGGCCGCGCAACGTTGGCCGGATCGCCGCGGCATCGCCGATGCCCACACCAACTACACCTTCGCCGAATTCGACGCGCTGGCCGATCGTATCGCCGGCGGCCTGACCAACCTCGGCTTTGCCGCCGGCGACCGGGTCCTGCTGCAGCTGCCCAACTCCTGCCAGTTCGCGCTGGCGCTGTTCGGATTGCTGCGCGCGGGTGTGGTGCCGGTGATGTGTCTGCCCGGCCACCGCACCGCCGAGCTGAGTCACTTCGCCGACGTCAGCGGTGCGGTTGGGATGGTGATCACCGACAAGGCGGGCGGCTTCGACTACCGCGAGCTGGCCACCGCGCTGGTCCGCGAGCGGCCGCAGTTGACGAAGGTG